>CAWHIZ010000013.1:0-31693 GCA_963829405.1 uncultured Actinomycetota bacterium | reverse complement strand
CTCTTGCAAGGGCTGGCAGCAGGAAGCGGCGCTGCGCATGCTGATGAACAACCTCGATCCAGAGGTCGCCGAGCACCCGGAGGATCTCGTCGTCTACGGCGGCACCGGTCGTGCCGCGCGCAGCTGGCCTGCCTTCGACGCGATCGTCGCGACGTTGCGGGGGCTCGAGGACGACGAGACGCTGCTGGTCCAGTCCGGCAAGCCGGTCGGCGTGTTCCGGACGCATGTCTGGTCGCCCCGCGTGTTGATCGCCAACTCCAACCTCGTCGGCGACTGGGCGAACTGGGAGAAGTTCCGCGAGCTGGAGGCGGCGGGCCTGATGATGTACGGCCAGATGACCGCGGGCTCGTGGATCTACATCGGCACCCAGGGAATCCTGCAGGGGACATACGAGACGTTCGGCGCCGTCGCAAAGAAGAGGTTCGACGGAACCCTCGCCGGGACAATCACACTCACCGCAGGCGTCGGTGGAATGGGCGGTGCGCAGCCGCTCGCGGTGACCATGAACGACGGCGTGGCGATCTGCGTTGACTGCGACGAGAGCCGCATCGACCGGCGGATCGAGCACCGCTACCTCGACACCAAGGCGGGCAGCGTCGACGAAGCCCTCGCGCTGGCGATCGAGGCGAGAGACGCAAGACGCCCGCTGTCCATCGGCCTCGTCGGCAACGCGGCGGAGGTCTTTCCCGAGTTGCTCGAGCGCGACGCGCCGATGGACATCGTCACCGACCAGACATCGGCGCACGACCCGTTGGCCTATCTGCCGACCGGTGTGCTGTTCGAGGACATGAAGAAGATGGCGGAGAAGGACCCGGTGTACTTCACCGAGCAGTCCCGCGAATCGATGGCCAAGCACGTGGAGGCGATGGTCGGCTTCATGGACAAGGGCGCCGAGGTGTTCGACTACGGCAACTCGATTCGTGACGAGGCGCGAAAGGCCGGTTATGACAGGGCCTTCGACTTCCCCGGCTTCGTTCCGGCCTACATCCGACCTCAGTTCGAGGAGGGGCTGGGGCCGTTTCGGTGGGCGGCGCTCTCCGGTGACCCGAAGGACATCGAGGCGACCGACCGCGCAATCCTCGAGCTGTTCCCTGACAACGATCATCTTCGGCGCTGGATCACGATGGCCGAAGAACGAGTCGCATACCAGGGCCTGCCTGCCCGGATCTGCTGGCTCGGCTACGGCGAACGGCACAGGGCCGGGCTGAAATTCAACGAGATGGTGGCATCCGGTGAGCTGTCGGCCCCGATCGTCATCGGCCGCGACCACCTTGATTCGGGCTCGGTCGCGTCGCCCTATCGGGAGACCGAGGCGATGGCCGACGGCTCGGACGCCATCGCGGACTGGCCGCTGCTGAACGCCTTGGTGAACACGGCGTCGGGGGCATCGTGGGTGTCGATCCACCATGGCGGCGGCGTCGGAATGGGCCGCTCGATCCACGCGGGCCAGGTGTGTGTGGCAGACGGGTCGGAGCTCGCGGCGCAGAAGCTCGAACGGGTGCTGACCAACGACCCCGGCATGGGCGTCATCCGCCACGCCGACGCCGGCTACGAGCACGCCATCGCCGTGGCCGCCGAGCGCGGCGTCCGTATCCCCATGCAAGAGCAGTGAAATGGAATCTGATGCTGGATTCGACTCCCTGTGGGAGTCGATTCTCGACGTCGGTCGCGAACCGGCCACCGGCGGATACCGCCGATTCGCCTGGAACGCAGCCGATCTGACGCTGCGGGAATGGTTCACCGGCGAAGCCGAGCGCCGCGGCATGACCGTAGAAGAGGACCGCAACGGCAACACATGGGCATGGTGGATGCCCGCCGGCTGGAGCGGAGACCCGAAGGGTGCGTTCGTCACCGGGTCGCATCTGGACTCCGTCCCCGACGGCGGAGCCTTCGACGGCCCCCTCGGCGTGGTCTCGGCATTCCACGCGGTGGATCTTCTACGCGCGCGTGGTGTCGACCCCGTCGTCCCGATCGCCGTCGTCGCCTTCGCCGACGAGGAGGGGGCGCGGTTCGGCGTCGCCTGCGTCGGCTCGCAGCTGAGCACCGGTGCCCTGACGCCCGACCGCGCGCTGCGGTTGCGGGACAACGACGGCACCACGCTCGCCGATGCGCTGCGGGACGCCGGGCGTCGGCCCGAACACCTCGGCGCCGACGACACGCTCGTCGATCGTGTCGGCGTCTATGTCGAGCTCCATGTCGAACAGGGCAGGGCGCTGGTCGATCTGGGTCAGCCGGTGGCCGTCGCGTCGTCGATCTGGCCGCACGGCAGATGGCACCTCACCTTCGGCGGAGAAGCCAACCATGCCGGAACGACCAGGCTGATCGATCGCCGGGATCCCATGTTGCCGTTCGCTTCTGCCGTGCACGCGGCGCGTGTCGAAGCAGCGCGTCACGACAGCGTCGCGACGTTCGGCAAGGTCAGGGTCACCCCGAACGGCGCGAACGCCATTCCGTCCCGTGTCGATGCATGGCTGGACGCGCGCGCGGCCGACGAGGCGACCTTGGCAGGCGTCGTCGACGCGATCCGGAACGCGGCCGCGCAATACGCGAGGGACGGCCACGTCTCGTTGGACTTCGAGGCCGAGTCGATCACGCCCATCGTCGCGTTCCCCGATGCCCCACGCCGGAGACTGCAGGCGGCACTGTCGCGGTTCGGCGACGTGCCGGTGCTGCCGACCGCCGCGGGCCACGACGCCGGGATCCTTTCGGCCAAGGTGCCGACGGCGATGCTGTTCGTGCGCAACCCCACCGGGATCTCCCATTCACCCGACGAGTACGCGGAGATCTCCGATTGCCGCACCGGCGCCGAGGCGCTGGCAGATGTCATGGCCGACTGGGTATCACCGTGAGCGGCGAGTCCTTCTGGTGCGAACACGCGTGGCTGGACGGCGACGTCACGGACTCGGTTCGCATCAGCGTCGGCGACGGACAGATCACCGCGATCGAGACCGGCGTTCGGCCTGCTGACTCGTCGGAAGTGCTTCGCGGCCTGGTCATCCCGGGAATGGCGAACGCGCATTCGCATGCCTTCCACCGCGCACTGCGGGCCACGACGCAGCGTGACCGCGGCAGCTTCTGGACGTGGCGAAAGCTGATGTACGAGGCCGCAGGACGACTGACTCCAGATTCCTACCGCGCGCTCGCGACGGCGGTGTACACCGAGATGGTGCTTGCCGGAATCACGGCTGTCGGTGAATTCCACTATCTGCACCACGACGCGGGCGGCCGCCCCTACGCGGATCCCAACGAGATGGGCAAGGCGCTGATCGCCGCGGCATCGGACGCCGGGCTACGCCTGACCCTGCTGGACACCTGCTATCTGCGGTCCGGCATCGACGGCGCGCCACTGGCGAAGGGCCCGCAGCAGCGGTTCGGCGACGGCACGGCAGCGCAGTGGGCGCAGCGGGTCGACCAGCTGAGCTCCGACGTCCAGGTCCGACGCGGGCGTGATCGTCGGTGCGGCAATACATTCCGTACGCGCTGTGCCGCCGTCGGAGATGGCCGCGGTCGTCGACTGGGCCGACGCACACGAAGCACCCCTGCACGTGCACTCCTCCGAACAGACGGCGGAGGTCGACGAATGCCTCGCGGTGCACGGCCGCACCCCGACCGCGCTCATGCGCGACAACGGGGTTCTCGGCCCGCGCACGACGGCGGTGCACGCCACCCACCTGTCCGATCAGGACATCGCCGATATGGACCGGACGGCGACGGGCACCTGCTTCTGTCCGACCACGGAGCGCGATCTCGGCGACGGAATCGGCCCGGCGACCGCGCTGCTCGCCGGTCGGGGACTCTTCAGCCTCGGTTCCGACAGCCACGCGGTGATCGACCTGTTCGAGGAGGCCCGCGCCGTCGAACTCGACGAGCGGCTGGCCCGGCGTGAGCGCGGGATCATCTCTGCGACAACCTTGCTCGATGCGGCGACCGGCGCCGGGCAGCGTGCCCTCGGCTGGACCGAGGCGGGCGCGCTGCGCGTCGGCGCTCCCGCGGACCTGGTGGCCGTCGACACCAGGTCGATGCGTACGGCAGGAGGTGGTGCAACGGTGGAGAACGTGGTGTTCGCGGCGTCGGCGGCCGACGTGACAGATGTGATCATCGGCGGAAGGCGAGTGGTGACGCAGCGGCGACATGTTTCCGTGCCCGATATCGGGGCAGCCCTCGCACAGGCCATCGAGGCGCTGCCGATGACCGTTCTGTACGACAACATCGGCGAGCTGGTGACCAACGACGCGTCTCACGGTGACGGGTCACCCCTCGGCATCATCGACGACGCGGCGATGGTCGTCGACGGCGATCGCATCGCCTGGATCGGCCGCAACGGCCGTGCCCCCGCCGCCGAGAACCGGGTGGACTGCCGAAAGGCAAGCGTGATACCGGGATTCGTGGACAGCCACGCCCACCTGGTCTTCGCGGGCGACCGATCCGCCGAGTTCGCCGCGCGGATGAGCGGAACGCCGTACGACGGCGGCGGAATCGCGACGACGGTGTCGGCGACCCGCGCGGCGGGCGACGGCGAACTGTCGGACAACCTCGCCAGGTTGGCGGCCGAGCTGTCGCGAAGCGGTGTCACGACGTTCGAGACCAAGAGCGGCTACGGCCTGACCGTCACCGACGAACGACGAGCGCTGGAGATCGCGGGCCGCGTCACCGACGAGACGACATTTCTCGGCGCGCACGTCGTCCCCGCCGAGTACCGGGACCGCCGCGATGACTACGTCAGGCTGGTGGCGGGTGAGATGCTCGCGGCCTGCGCGCCCAAGGCCAGGTGGATCGATGTGTTCTGCGACCGCGGCGCGTTCGACGTGGACGAGGCGAGGACGATCCTGGAAGCGGGCGCGAATGCCGGCCTCGGCCTGCGCCTGCACGCCTCCCAACTCGGCCCAGGCCACGGAATCAAGCTCGCCGTCGAGTTGGGTGCGGCGTCGGTCGACCACTGCACGTTCGCCGACGACAGCGACCTGGAGGCGCTTGCGTCGAGCACCACCGTCGCCACCCTGCTTCCCGGCGCCGAATTCTCCACCCGCGCACCGTGGCCCGACGGAAGGCGGTTCGTGGCGGCGGGCGCGACGATCGCCCTTGCGACCGACTGCAATCCCGGTACGTCGTACACGACCAGCATGCCGTTCTGCATCGCACTCGCGGTACGCGATATGCATCTGACGCCCGCAGAGGCGTTGACGGCGGCCACCGCGGGCGGAGCGGCGGCCCTGCGGCGCGACGACATCGGCGTCCTCGCGCCGGGGATGCGAGCGGACTTCGTCACGCTGGACGCGCCCTCCTACATCCATCTTGCCTACCGGCCCGGAGTACCGATCGTCGAGCGCGTCGTGGTCGGTGGCACCCCTACGAAGGAAAGCAGCGCGAGCCCTCATGAATGAGTCCACAGTGGTTGTCGGCGTTGGCCCGGTCAGCTTCGACGACGTCGTCGCCGTCGCGCGTCAGGATGCCAAGGTGGTCGTCGCCACCGAGGCGCTCGACGCCGTCGCGGCGAGCCGGGTGCACATCGAGGCGCTCGCCGAAGCGCCGACGCCCGTGTACGGGGTGTCCACCGGGTTCGGCGCACTCGCCACCCGCCACATTCCCCCCGAGATGCGGACACAGCTGCAGCGCAGCCTCATTCGCTCACATGCCGCGGGTACCGGGGCCGAGGTCGAGCGCGAGGTGATTCGCGCGATGATGCTGTTACGGCTGTCGACGCTCACCACCGGCCGCACCGGCGTCCGCACCGAGACAGCGCAGGCCTATGCCGATCTGCTGTCGGCCGGGCTGACGCCTGTCGTCTACGAGTACGGCAGCCTCGGGTGTTCCGGCGACCTCGCGCCGCTTGCCCACGTCGCGCTGGCCGTCATGGGTGAGGGCCAGGTCCGCACGCCCGACGGCACGCTGAAGCCGTCCGGCGAGGCGCTCGCCGAGCGCGGGCTCGCGCCGGTGACCTTCGCCGAGAAGGAGGGCCTCGCGCTGATCAACGGCACCGACGGAATGCTCGGCCAGCTCGTGCTCGCGCTCACCGACCTGGACAACCTTTTCCGGCTCGCCGACATCGCGGCGGCGATGAGCGTCGAGGGTCAGCTCGGCACCGACCGAGTCTTCGCCGACGATCTGCAACGGCTGCGGCCGCAAGTGGGGCAGGCGGTCTCGGCCGCGAACATCACCCGCATGCTTGCGGGGTCGCCGATCGTGGCAAGCCACCGCGGGGACGACTGCACGCGGGTGCAGGACGCCTACTCGCTGCGGTGCTCACCTCAGGTCGCCGGTGCCGCCCGAGACACCGCCGAACACGCGCGCTTGGTGGCAGAACGTGAATTGGCAAGCGTCATCGACAATCCCGTGATCACGCTCGACGGGCGTGTCGAGTCGAACGGCAACTTCCATGGCGCGCCGGTGGCCTACGTGCTCGACTTCCTTGCGATCGTGGTCGGCCGATATGGCCAGCATCAGCGAACGCCGAACCGACCGGTTCCTCGACGTCTCCCGCAACCACGGGCTCAACCCGTTCCTCGCCGACGATCCCGGCGTCGACAGCGGCCACATGATCACCCAGTACACCCAGGCCGCGATCGTGTCCGAACTCAAGCGGCTGGCCGTCCCCGCCAGCGTCGACTCCATCCCGTCGTCGGCGATGCAGGAAGACCACGTCTCGATGGGTTGGTCGGCCGCCCGCAAGTTGCGCCGCGGCATCGACGGTCTGACGCGGGTGCTGGCGATCGAGGTCCTCAACGCGGCGCGCGGCATCGAGATGCGGGCACCTCTGACGCCGGGCCCGGGCACCGCGGCTGTCATCGCGGCGGTCAGGGAGCGCACCGAGGGCCCCGGCGCGGACCGCTATCTGTCCCCGGAGATCGGCGCCGTCGTCGAACTCGCGCAAACGGGGGCGCTGGTTCGCGCCGCGGAAGGCGCCGTCGGCGCGCTGTCCTGACACAGCCGGGCCTGCTTCAATGGACCTTATGACGGCGCAAAAGACCAATAAGGCCGTGGACCGCGGGCTGGGTTCTGCGGCGAGCTTCACCGCGATCACACAACCGCGGGCACACGACTTCGTCGTCGAACAGATCCGCCGTCAGATCGCTTTGGGGATCATCCCTCCCGGGTCTGCGCTGCCCACCGAACGAGACCTGATGAAGATCTTCGGTGTCGGCCGGGTGACCGTGCAGCTCGCCATCGGGCAGTTGGAGGCCGAGCACATCATCGAGACCCGTCGCGGTCGGTCCGGGGGCAGCTTCGTCAAGTCGATCGAGGACGACTCGCGCGCCCTCGACCTGCGTGTCGTGGAACTGCGCCGCGACGCCGACAGTGTTCTTGCGGCGGTCGAGTACCGCAGGCTGCTGGAGCCGGAGGCGACCGCGTTAGCGGCCACGAAGCTGCGGCGGGCGCAGCTGAACCAGATCGACGCCATCATCGAGCGCACGGCGCAAGCAGGCGACGATGCCGAATTCATGCGGTGGGACACTGCCTTTCACCTCGCGATCGCGGAAGCAACCGGCAATCAGTTCGTGCTCGAGGCGCTCGAGCGGGTCCGCCTGGAATTGAATCCCGCGCTGCAGCTCTTGCCGGACACCCGGGTGTGGCACGAGCTGTCCGTGCAGGAACACCGGGCGATATTCGATGCCTTGGCCGCGAAGGACAGTGACAGCGCCCGGCAGCTGATGGCGAGCCATATCGCGCACGCGGAGCAGAGCATTCGCTCGTTGATGAAGAGCCTCGCCAGGCGCTGAGACCGGCCGCTATTGACTTGTGGACCTATGCGAGGTCCAATAGCCTGCATGGAAACTCCGCATCTGCAGCCGACGATCGGGCTGCGGTCGATAGTCCTCTTCGGCCTTGCCTACATGGGGCCGCTGATCGGCATCGGGATCTTCGGTGTCATCGCGACCCAGAGCCAGGGCGCCAGCGCCGCGGCGATGGTCCTCGCCACGATCGCCATCCTGTTCACGGCCTTGAGTTACGGAACGATGGCGCGACTGCACCCGGCATCCGGGAGCGCCTACACCTATGCGCGAAAATCGATCGGCCCCCGCACCGGATTCCTCGTCGGCTGGGCGATCCTGTTGGACTACCTGTTCATCCCGCTGGTGATCTGGCTCGTCGGCGTCGCGTATCTGGAGGCGGAATTCCCTGCCGTGCCGAAGGCGGTGTGGGTGATCGCCCTCGTTGCGCTCACCACGGTCATCAACGTTCTCGGCATCAAGGTCGCCGACCGAGCGAACTTTCTGTTCGTCATGTTCGAGGTGCTCGTCCTGCTGTTCTTCATCGTGCTGTCGATCGGCCACATCTGGGGCAACGACGGCCCGCAGGCACTCTTCACGCTCGAGCCGTTCACCGGCGTCGCGAACTCACTCGGTCCGATCGCCACGGGTGCGGCGGTGGCCGCATACCTGTTCCTCGGCTTCGACGCCGTCACCACGCTGAGCGAGGAGACCAAGGATGCGAGGAAGAACATTCCACTGGGACTCATCCTCGTCGCCGTGATCGGCGGCGTGGTCTTCATCGTCACGCTGTACCTGCTGTCGATACTCGCACCGGGGGGCGACCTTTCAGACTCTGTTGCATCCGATATCGCAAAGACCATCGGCGGTAACGTCTTCGGTGCGATCTTCCTCGCCGCGCTGGTCTGTCAGCAGTTCACCGCCGGCATCGCGGCGCAGGCCAGCTCGGCCCGCCTGATGTATGCGATGGGTCGCGATGGAGTGTTCCCGCGCACGTTCTTCGCCAAGCTCTCCGATCGTTTCCTGACACCCGTGAACGGCATCCTGGTGTGCGGTGTGGTCGGCCTCGGTGCGATCTGGCTGACGCTCGCGGTGTCGACATCGTTCATCAACTTCGGCGCGTTCCTCGGCTTCACGATGGTGAACCTGTCCGTGATCGCCTACTTCATCCGGAACCGGCACGAGAAGAAGCTCAACCCGCTGGTCTTCGTCATCTCGCCGGCTCTCGGCGCGATCATCGACATCTTGTCTGTTGTTCGCGTTGGACAGCACCGCCCAGATGATGGGCTGCATCTGGCTGGCGCTCGGCGTGGTCTACCTGGCGGTGTTGACCCGCGGATTCCGCAGGCCGCCGCCGGAGCTCTCCGATCAGGACACGAACGCCGACAGCACATTGTCGGTGAGCCGGTAGATGTCGTTGTCGTATCCGTTGTGCGACAGGCTGCCTGCCCACGAACACGAGCCGACGCTGAACACCGCGCCGCCGCCGGGGTAGGTCCGCAGCACGACATCGGAGCGCACGTCCGGACTCTTCGAGCCGGTGACGTCCGCGATCGTCACCTCGGCGTCCTCGACCACGCGAAGGTAGACATCGGGATGCATGCCTGCCGACGTCATCAGCACGACGGAATCGTCGGGCGATCCGAGCGACGTGTCGTGCCTGTCGATCTCGTAGCCGGCGGCGCCGCCGAGGCAGAGCCCGTAGTCGCCGATCACGTCCGCGTCGGAGACGCCGTCGAAGATCCACGAGTGCTCGGGTCGAAGGCTTTCCGCGGTACGCCGGTAGCCGGGAGCCTTCTCGGTCGAGTCGGCCTGTGCGGCGAACCCGACGCCAACCAGCTCGTTGGGTGAGCGGCCTCGGTATCGCCACAGGCCGCCCTGCTCTCCCGTCGTCTGATGCCGCAACTCACCAGGACGCGAAGACCATGCCCGCGTTCCGTTGATACCTCTGCGCACCTCCGCCAGGTAGGGCCGATCGGGATCGATCGATGTCACCCAGTAGAAGCCGTTGCCGCCCAGGTACAGCAGGCGTCCGCCGCCCTTCAGATAGGCCTCGAGTGCGACGAGCATTGGCCGCGAACAGTATTCGGGATGCGTGCCGGTCACTACGACGCGGTAGCGACTGAGCAGATCGACGCCTTGCGCGTGCAGATCGTGATCAGTCAATGCATCCCATGCGTCGCCGCGCCGGTCCAGGAAGTCGGCGATGTACAGGTCTGCGCCGAATCGCTCGGGCGAGTCGGTGTTCCACCAAACGAAGTCCGGTCGCAGGTTCGGGACAGGCCGACGCATCGAGACCAGGCAGACGCCCGTGCCGTCCGGGTGCCGGTCGTATACCGACGACCCGGCCTCCGGATGTCGTTGCAGCCAGCGGTCCGCCTCGGCGGGTTCGGTGTCGGCGACGGTCGGCACCATCCCGGCCCCTGCGGCGATCAACCGCTCGTTCGAGTAGGCGAGGTATGTGAGAGTCGGCAGCAGAAACGCGATCTCGGCGGTGGCGGTGCCGTGCGGGGGTGTGACGACGAACGGCACGTGGTCGACGAGTTTTCCGGACCTGACCCGGAAGGCATAGATACCGGTTGAGAATCGTTCCGGGACAACCCATGTCGCAGTCGCCGGCCAGCGAGCGTCTTCGAGGTCGTCTTCATGGAAATGCACTGCCGCATACTGCTCCGGTGAACCCCGGAAGTCAGTTGTGTCGTCTTCCCAATGCCGACCCGCGACGGCAAGCGTTGGGCCATTGACGAGCTCGAGTCGGCGCACGTCGTAGGTGCGGTCGTCGAGTCGGAGTTCTTCGATGCGCCCGTTGAAGTGATCGTGTGTGCATGCCGTCGTCCGCACGCGCTCGCGGCAAGGATGACCGGTCCTGCAGGCGACTCCTCGTCGAGTGTGACCTCGAGATGCTGCCACCGCTCACGGGGCAGTGGGTGAGCGCAGACAGCGCGAACCTCGTCGCCGACCGCGATCATGGGCACACCATCGCCGTCGAGATAGAGCCTCAGATCGCCGCGAGAGAGCAGGGTCTGATCGTGTCCGGCGGCGGGCAGCAGCGTCCACACCCACAACGACAGCCTCATGGCTGGTGCGCCCGCTTCGGTGAGAACGGCATACGACCCGGCCCCGATCGATTGTTCGAAGGCCGGGTATGTGCCGGTGACCGCGGACTCGACCGGTTCGGTCTGAAAACCTGGGCCGTCAGGGTTGGGGTCGCCGTGGCGCAACCTGACGATATCGACGTCGACGCTTCCGTGCGAGGACGAGACATGAAGCGACAGAGCGTCGCCCGGTTGTGCAGACCACCTGTCCGTGTATCCGATCAGCTCGGCCCCGTCGGTACAAAATGACATCGCAGCTCCCTTTTGGACTCGTTCCAGGTCCAAAATACTTGACGGAGGCAGCCTGCGCGAGTAAAAAAGACCTAAGACAGGTCCATTGTTGAAAACGAAAGCGCGCCATGTCAGATAGAACATTTGTGACAGCCGACGACACGAGCGTATTCGTCCGTGAGCTGGATCGTCGTTATCCCCTGATTTCGCGCGGGGAAGGCGTGTGGCTCTACGACAAGGGCGGCAACGCCTACCTGGACGGTGTCTCCGGTGGTGCCATGGTGACCAGCCTCGGGCACGGCGCCGTTCCCGAGATCCTGAAGGCCGTCGTCGAACAGACCGAACAGATTTCGTTCCTGTACAACGTGCACGCGACCACGCCCGCGCAGGAGACGTTGGCGCGCGAGCTGATCGATGTGGCGCCGGACGGGTTCACGCACGCGCATTTCGTGTCCGGTGGAACCGAGGCGAACGAACTGGCGTTGCGCATGGTCCGCAGCTACCACGTCGAGCGCGGGCATGAGGCACGCCACCTCGTCGTGTCGCCCGCCCAGGCCTACCACGGTGCGAGCATCGCGACATTCGGTCTGACAGGCAGGGCCGGACTGCAGGCCCCTTATCAGCCCTATATCCAGCAGCAGCCGCACATCCCGCCGTCGACATGGTTGTTCGATCCTTCGGGCGAGGCGGCGCTGCGTGCGCTCGATGAGATCCTGGCCAAGGCGAGCGGTCAGGTCGCGGCGTTTCTGATCGAGCCGGTCAGCGCGGCGTCGCTGCCGGGTTATTCACCGCCGGAAGCGTTTTGGCGCGGACTCGAGGAGCGAAGGCGCGAGCACGGGTTCCTGGTGTGGTTCGACGAAGTCGTGACCGGGCTCGGCAGGACCGGAACGTGGTTCGCCGCCGACCAGATGCCATTGACGCCCGACATCATCACCACGGCAAAAGGTTTGGGCGCAGGTTACTTCCCTGTCGGTGCGATGCTCGTGCGCCGGCATGTGTATCAGGCAGTCGCAGAAGGATCGCGGTCCTTCGAACCCGGGCATACGTGGGATGGGGCGCCGCTGTCATGCGCTGTCGGTTCGGCGGTGATGGCCCATCTGAAGAAAACAGGACTCGTCGATGCCGTCCGTGAGCGAGGGCCGCGCCTGCTCGAGGATCTGCGCGCAGCTCTCGACGGCTGTGAGCTCGTCCGGGAAGTTCGTGGCCGAGGGTTCCTGCTCGGTGTCAGCTACGTGGACCCCGCCGACGGGACATCGCTGCTCGACCCGGCCCTGCAGGTAGCGCGGCGTATCGACAATGAAGCATTACGCCGGCTGCTGCTGGTCTACTCGACCCAGCCGACCAACGACGGCTTCGCCGGAGACCAGACACTTCTGGCGCCCGCGTTCGTCGCAACCGACCGCGACCTCGAGGAGTTGGTCGAACGACTGGCCGCCACGGTCAAGACGGTCGAAGCGCAGGTGAAGGCCCAGATGGTGGGGGCCGCGCGCTGACGTCTGGCATGTTTGAGGTGTGACTGCAGCCCAACGCGAACGCGCCGCACTCGTCGACACGATGCGAGCCGCCGGACCCGATGCCCCGACCTTGTGCGGCGACTGGACCACCCGCGATCTCGCGGCGCATCTCGTCCTGCGTGAACGTCGCCCGGATGCGGCCGCGGGGATCCTGATCTCGCAGCTGGCCGGCTACACCGCGCGTAAGCAGAAGGAGCTCACCGAGCGCACCGAATGGCCCGACCTGCTCGAGCTGGTGGCGTCGGGGCCGCCGCTGTATTCGCCGCTCAAACTGCTCGACCCGCTCGTCAACACGACGGAGATGTTCATCCACCACGAAGACGTCCGCCGCGCGGCGTCCGGCTGGCAACCTCGGAAGCTCGACGACGACCTGGCGACCGCTATCTTTATTTTTTAAAAATATCATATAAAAAAAATATCATTACTATACCGCTGTACTCGCCGCTCAAACTGCTCGACCCACTCGTCAACACGACGGAGATGTTCATCCACCACGAAGACGTCCGCCGCGCGGCGTCCGGCTGGCAACCTCGGCAGCTCGACGACGACCTGGCGACCGCACTGCGTCGACAGGTGCGCTTCGCCATCCGGATGTCACTGGGTCGAGCTCCCGCCGCGGTGACGCTGCGGGACCCCGACGGCGCGAAGCTGGCATCGATCGGTGACGGGCCGCAATGCGTGATCACCGGCGCACCGTCTGAGCTGCTGCTCTTCCTGTCCGGCCGGGACGCCGAGGAGGTCACGTTGACCGGCGACGACGGCACTGTTGCCGCCGTTCGTTCCGCGCGCCGCGGGCTGTAGGCCGCTCTCGCGATTTCGGAACACACAGGCACTCTCTGTATCGTGGGTCGGTCGCCTTGATCAGGAGCAACGCTGTGACCCTCAACACTATTGCGCTCGAGCTCGTGCCTCCCAATGTGGAGCGCGGGCAGGAGTATGCGGTGGAAGAGGCGCGCAAGGTGGCGCGGATCTCCGCGGAATCGGGCCTGGCGGGCCGGATCAAGCACGTGATGATCCCCGGAATGATTCCCGAGGACGACGACCGCCCCGTGCCGATGCTGCCCAAGCTCGACGTGCTCGACTACTGGTCGCTCATCCAGCCCGAACTGCCCGGACTGCACGGGCTGTGCACGCAGGTCACCCCCTTCATGGACGAGGCGGCCCTCGGCCAGCGGCTGAACACGCTCGGCGACGCCGGCTTCGAGGGCATCGTCTTCGTCGGTGTGCCCCGCACGATGAGCGACGGCGAGGGCTCCGGTGTCCCGCCGACGGACGCACTGTCGATCTACAACCAGACCGTGGACAACCGGGGCGTGATCCTGATCCCGACCCGCGAGGGTGAGGCGGGCCGGTTCGATTTCAAGTGCAATCAGGGCGCCAACTTCGGTCTGACACAGCTGCTGTACTCCGACGCCATCGTCGGATTCCTCTCCGACTTCGCGAAGAACACCGACCACAGGCCCGAGATCCTGCTGTCCTTCGGCTTCGTGCCCAAGGTCGAGACCAGGGTCGGCTTGATCGACTGGTTGATTCAGGACGCAGGCAACAAGGCCGTCGCCGACGAGCAGGAGTTCGTCCGGTCGCTGGCCAGCCGCGATCCCGCGGACAAGCGTCAGCTGATGGTGGACCTCTACAAGCGAGTCATCGACGGCGTCGTCGACCTCGGGTTCCCGCTGAGCGTCCACTTCGAGGCGACCTACGGTGTGTCCGGTGCGGCATTCGAGACGTTCTCGGAGATGCTGGCCTACTGGTCACCCGACCGCTAGAGCGCACGAATCCCGGTGTAGGTCAACAGAACACCGACGACAAGCAGAATGACCGCGGTCACGGTTGCGTGTTCGCGCGCCATCCAGTCCCTCACCCGTGTCAGCGCAGGATCGACGCGCTCGCCCGCGACCACGTATGCAAGGATCGGCGCGATCACCGTCGAACCGGCGAGAACGGTGTAGAACGCAACGGCGATCCACGCCGTGGCGCCCGCTGCGGCCGTGCCGATGATCAGACCCGCCGCCGCGTTCATGACGAGCACCTTGGGATTGGCCACCACCAGCCCGAACCCGATGATCGCCGCGCCTGCGGGCGTGATCTTGCCGAGTCGATCGAGGAATGCCGGTGGCCGCGTCGTGCGGCTTCGTGTCACCCATCGCCCGATGGCCGCGACGATGAGCAGCGCGCCGATCGCGATTCGCACCAACGGCATCCACGGCGGGGACTCACCGAGCCCATCGACCAGATGGGGTACCGCAACGAAGACCACCGTCAACGCGGCGAGCCCGATCAGCCAGCCGGCCATGAAGGCCAGCCCGGTGGGCCTCGGATGGTCGGTGTGCAGCACGAGCAGCACCGCAGGAATTATCGATACCGGAGACAGTGCGACAACGAGTGCGAGCGGTACTAGCTCGCCGAGCAACGACCTGGCGGGCTAGCGCGCAGGAGTGTGAGCGGCGTGTCTGCCTGCCATGCAGCAGGTAGGAGAGCCAGCGGAGATCGATGAGCACGTGATCGCCCTTTCTTTTAGGCGGTCTTGGTGAGTAGAGGAAGCAGGCGGCGGCGTTCGCCCATGCTTGTGGCGAATTCATGGAGTGCTTCGGCGACCGAGCCCACGATGGGGAACGTCTCGCCTTCGCCGAACAGCCGCAGTGTGCGAATGACTGGCTGGCTGGCAACGACTGCCCATTCGACATCGGCGAGCTCACAGTTCTCGTCGATGGTGTGGAGCAGCGAAATGCATTCCGGCGAAAACGAATTCACGCCGGTCAGATCCAACACGAAAGGCTTCTCCGTCAGGACGAAGCGCCGTGTATAGGCGCCGATGCGATCGAGGTTGCACTCCTCGATGTCACCGGTCACCGTCACCACGGTCGCCAGCTGACGACACAGCGCGCGCATCTGCGCACCGTTGCAATCGACTGCTTGGTTTCCGTACATGACATAAAGCTATGCCGCTGATCTAAGGCATTGGGGAGCGTCCGGTAATACTTTGCTAAGAACCTGTTTTGCGCGATCTCAACTGGTTGGTCGGCGGACCTGTGCGCCGGAGTAGTTCTCCCACGGGTTGTAGTCCGCCAGCAGCGGTTCTTGTGGTGGATGCAGGTCTTTTGGCACGTGCTGAAGGTTGATCCGGATGCGGTACCAGATCGAACTCGGGCCGCGCATACCGTCGAGTAACACGTCTGCGGGCTTAAGTTTCTTAGCCGCTTCCTCATATTTCTCACGCCAGACGTCCAGCGCAGCCATCGCCTCGTCCTTGGTCTTGGTGCGCGCGATCTCGATCAGCGGCATCGTGGACTCTCTGCGGCCGGTGCCCTTCTTCGCGCCCTTCGGCGCCTTCTCGGCCGGGCCGAGCCTGTCGGCGAGATCGAGTAACTGCATCGAGGCTGCCCGCGGCGTCGTCGATGCCCTCCCACGGATCGCCTCGGTCGGCGAACCGCTGCGGCACCGTCGCGATGGTGAACGTCTCCGGCCTGCAGTCGGCGACCTCATCCCACAGCAGCGGCGTCGACACCCTGGCGTCGGGCGTGGCCCGCACCGAGTAGGCCGAGGCCACCGTGCGGTCGAAGGCGTTCTGGTTGAAGTCGACGAACACGCTTTGGCCGCGTTCCTCCTTCCACCATCGGGCGGTGGCACTCTCCGGTGTGCGCCGCTCCACTTCGCGGGCCACCGCCTGTGCGGCGAGCCTGACGAACTTGAACGGCCAGCGCCGCTCGATGCGCGCATAGATGTGGAAGCCGCGCGACCCCGACGTCTTCGGCCATGCCGTCAGCCCGTGGTCCTCGAGCACCTCGCGCGCGACGAGCGCGACGTGGATGATCTGGCGCCAGTCGACCCCTGGCATCGGGTCGAGGTCGACGCGCAACTCGTCGGGGTGTGCGAGATCGTCGGCGCGCACCGGATGCGGATTGAGGTCGACGCATCCGAGGTTGACCGCCCACACCAGTCCTGCGGCGTCGTGGAGCACGGCCTCCTTCGCCGACGTGCCGGATGCGTACTTGAGCTCCGCGACATCGACGTAGTCGGGGCGGTTCTTCTCGGGCGCCCGTTTCTGGAAGACCGCCTCTTCGGAGATGCCCTTGACGAAGCGTTTGAGGATCATCGGGCGCTCGGCGACGCCGCGCAGCGCGCCTGGAGCGACCGCAAGGTAGTACCGGATCAGGTCGAGCTTGGTGACCTCTATATCCGGGAAGACCACCTTGTCGGGATGGGTGATCAGCACCTGCTCGTCGCCGACCTCCAGGTACTCACCCTTCGAGGAGGCTGCGGCCATGTGGCCATGGTAGTTACGCAGCACTTTCCACACCGCGCTGCGACCGTCGTCACTATGGTGGTGCCATGCCGAAGCTAACCGATCTGCCCTTGCAGGCAGCGGCCAAAGTCCAGCAGTACGCCGAACGCGGCGCAGCCGAGCTGCACTACGCCCGCAAGATGTTCGAAGCGGGCGCGCTGAAGCTCGAGCCACCGCAGAACATCGCCGCGTTCGTCGCCGATATCCGGCGCTGGGGTGAGTTCGGCATGATCCCCGCGCTGAACGCGCGCAGGACGCCTGATCGCGCGGCCGTCGTCGACGACGACGGCGAGCTCAGCTTCAAAGAGCTGGACGACGCCGCGCATGCCGTCGCCAATGGCCTGCTGGCGATGGGGGTCAAGGGCGGGGACGGAGTGGCGATTCTCGCGCGCAACCACCGCTGGTTCCTGATCTCCGTCTACGGCGCGGCCCGGACCGGCGCCCGCATCATCCTGCTCAACAGCGAGTTCTCCGGGCCTCAGATCAAAGAGGTGTCCGAGCGCGAGGGCGCCACGGTCATCATCTACGACGACGAGTACACCAAGGCCGTTTCGCAGGCCGAACCGCCGCAGGGCAAGTTGCGCGCACTCGCCACCAATCCCGACAAGGACGAGCCGTCGGGAAGTACGGACGAGACGCTCGCCGATCTCATCGAGCGCAGCAGCAGCAAGCCCGCACCGAAGGTGACCAAGCACAGCTCGATCATCATCCTGACGAGCGGCACCACCGGTACGCCCAAGGGCGCCAACCGGAGCACGCCGCCGTCGCTGGCGCCGATCGGCGGGGTGCTGTCACATGTGCCGTTCAAGGCCAACGAGGTGACGTCGCTGCCCGCGCCGATGTTCCACGCTCTCGGTTTCCTGCACGCCACGATTGCGATGTTCCTCGGTTCGACGTTGGTGCTTCGGCGACGCTTCAAGCCGGCGACCGTGCTCGCCGACATCGAGAAGAACAAGGCGACCGCGATGGTCGTCGTCCCGGTCATGCTGTCGAGGCTCCTCGACGAGTTCGACAAGATGGACTCCAAGCCCGACCTGTCGTCGTTGCGGATCGTGTTCGTGTCGGGGTCGCAGCTCGGCGCCGAGCTGGCCACCCGGGCGCTCAAGGATCTCGGCCCGGTGATCTACAACCTCTACGGGTCCACGGAGATCGCGTTCGCGACCATCGCGCGGCCGAAGGACCTGTCGATCAACCCGGCCACCGTCGGCCCGGTCGTCAAGGGTGTGAAGATCAGGATCCTCGACGACAACGGCAACGACCTGCCCCAGGGCGAGGTCGGCCGGATCTTCGTCGGCAACACCTTCCCGTTCGAGGGCTACACGGGCGGCGGCCACAAGCAGATCATCGACGGGCTGATGTCGTCGGGCGACGTCGGTTACTTCGACGAGCACAAGCTGCTCTACGTCAGCGGCCGCGACGACGAGATGATCGTGTCCGGCGGTGAGAACGTGTTCCCCGCGGAGGTGGAAGACCTCATCAGCGGTCACCCGGACGTCGTCGAGGCCACCGCACTGGGTGTCGAGGACAAGGATTGGGGCCACCGGTTGCGGGCGTTCGTGGTGAAGACCGACGGCGCCAGCATCGACGAGGACACCATCAAGAACTACGTCAAGGAGAACCTTGCCCGGTACAAGGTGCCGCGCGAAGTCGTCTTCCTCGACGAACTGCCGCGCAACCCGACGGGCAAGATCCTCAAGCGCGAGCTCCGCGAAATCGAAGTGGAGTAACGCTTTTCGCGTTTATTGGCCGGGAGGCGGCTGCTGCTGTTGCTGGTCCTGTGGTGGCGTTGCGGCGCCGACGATCTGTTGCGCAGCGTCCGACCCCTGTTGCGCGGCATCGACTCCAACGAAAGTGTCCTTGCTTGTGCAGTTGCCCGCATGGACGGGACCGGAGGGCACTTCGGTCGGCAGTGGCTGGTAGCCGCCGGGTGGGATGTAGATCGGCCATCCGTTCATGCGAGAGCACACGCCTCCAGGCGGACCGGACGTCGGATAGGGGCTGGCGGCCGGACCCTGGGACTGGCCTTGGTTGACCTGGTCGGCGACCGACCCGACGATCCCCGCGGGATCCACCGGCGGCTGCTGCTGCTGGCACTGTTGGTCGTCGGGATTGCAGGGCGGCGGGTCATCGGCGCTCGCGATCGGCGCCAAGGTCAGGATGGCGCCCGCGGCGGCTCCGAGCAGAACGGTTGTGAGAGCGGTGGTGTGCTTCGGCATGATCTTGATCCTTCGTCTATTGGCCGGCGGCGGTTGACTGCTGCTGCTTGTCGTCCTGCTGCGACGGGGTAGCGGCGCCCACCACATCCTGTGCGGTGTCACCGGCCTTCTCGAACAGGTAGCGGTACATCTCGGGCACGCAGTCGGGGGCGCATCCCGTTTCCTTGACGCTTTCGATCCATGCCGTCGGAGGGCCGACCTGGGCGCCGGGCGGCAGGGTCAGTCCTTGGGGCGGAATGTAGGTCGGAACGCCGTTGATGAGAACTTCACCGCCGGTGCCGACACCACTGGGGGTGTAGACACCGGGAACGCCACCGCCGAGACCGCCCATCGAGTTTCCGCCGGTCGGCAGCTGCTGCATCGCGCTGAGTGCGGGGTCGATGAATTGCGCGGGATTGACCTGCGGCTGCTGTTGTTGGCACTGCGTATCGCCCGGATTGCAGGGCGGCGGGTCGTCGGCGCTCGCGATCGGTGCGACGGCCAGGATGGCGCCCGCGGCAGCGACTCCGACGAAGAGAGCCTTGACTGGGTTGGTGCTTGTCGGCATGCGATGAATCCTTCGGGCATAAAAAGAGTCGCCCTCACTGGGCGATTGCTGCCAACATTGACAGCCCACCAAGATCAAGACAATTCGGTTTGCCCGGTTTGGATTCATTTTGTTGCATCGACAACTACTTCGAGCAATGGGCAACGTGACCGGCAAACAGCTAGTCTCGGTGTATCGCTACCAGGAAAGGCTTTTCACTCTGGCAGCAAATGACTGGCGCGGTAGTCAGCAAACATTTTTAGCTGGACGAATTGGCGAACATCGCCGCTGACCAGGGGATCGACAGGCACACCAGCATGAGGGTCAGCAGGAACCATCCCGCGCCCTGCCAGATCGGCCACGTGCCGCCGACGCGCCAGACCCGGTATGCCTTCACCAGTGCGCCGACGCCGCCGAGGAACAGGATCGCGGGCACTGTGGACGCCAGCACGACCGAACCCTTGTCGACGAGTGCGAAGACGGCGAATGCGATGCCTGCCACGACGATGACGCCGACGCCGTATCGCACGGCGTGGCGCAACGCGTCCGGGTCGCGCCAGCGCTTTTCGACATCTCTCGCGTCGCTCATCGCCAACGGGTTCCCGCACCGGCCGGGCGGAAACTACCAGGGCCCGTTGACGTACCAGGACAGGCATCCGGGATGGTCCCGGCAGGCGATGATGGCTCCCGCGTCGGGTGCCGCGCCGCGGACCCTTGGCGCGCGCGGCGGAAGGTTGCAGTTGACCACGTACGGGTTCCACGGGATCACGCCGTCGACGCACGGCCTGGCGGTATCCGTGGTGTCCGAATCACCGACCAGCATGGGCGTGGCGATCAGGAACGTCGCCGCCGCCGAACCCGTGACTACGAGGCGCAGGATGCGTCGCTGCAATATCTGTCATCACTACCGCCAACCACTTCGGGCCTTGTACCTATCTCGATGGTAGACCCGAAATTTCGACCGGAGTCGCTACACGGCCAACGGCGGAATCGCGTTGCGCGGTACGTACACGGTGTGCGCGCCCGCCGCGCCTGCCATCAACTCGCCCCTGTCGAAGAAGAACACCACATCGACGGGTGTGATCGCGAAGTTCCGGTAGTGCGACGGGTCCATCCCGTCACCGTCGGAAACCGGTGTGGGCATCCCCATCTCGGCCTCCAGCTTTTTCTGGACGATCGGGAAGATCGCGTTCAACGGGTTCGGCGCCTGAGGCGAACAGATTGTCGAAGGTGATCGCGCGCCCGCCGGCTGTGTCGTAGTTGAAGGTCTTGTACCACGTGTTCGGATGCGCGCCGCCGAGGTTCTCGTAGATCTCGAACGACACCGATCGGGTCGAGTCGGAAGCCCACGGCATGCCCTGCATCTCCAATGCGTAGGGCACGTTCGCGAAGTTGGGTGTCTTCGTCTCGTTGAGGAAGCCGGTCCTGGTCTGGGTGACGAAGTCGTCGACCGCGCCCTGATCGGGGAAGTCGACGGGAAACGACATCGCCAGCGTGTAGTTCGGCTTCTCCTCGCGCAGCCGGCACAGCCCGTCCTGCTCGACCGTGCCGCCGAAGTCCGAACAGACGTCGGCGGCGAGCGCCGTCGCCGGAATCACGCCGGGAACCAGAAGCAGTGCCGTCGCCAACGCAGCCGCCCGCACAGTACGCATCATGGCGGGAGCGTAACTGTGCGGGCGGTGCGTCAGTACTGGATCGCCTCGATCAGCGGGGACGGCTCGTCCATCAGCGCCCAGAACCGGTCGCGGATCTTCACCGTCATCGGACCGGGCTCCCCGTTGCCGATCGGCTCACCGTCGAGCGAGTTGATCGGTGTGACACCGCCCGCCGTGGTGACGGCCATCAACTCGTCGGCTTCGTAGAGCTCGTGGCTGGTGACGTCGCGCAGCGTGGCCTCGATGCCCATCTGGTCGGCGAGCTCGAAGACGGTCTTGCGGGTTATGCCGGGCAACGCATTTCGGGACGGCGAGGCCAACTTGCCGTCCTTCACGACGCAGACGTTGAAGCCGGGCCCCTCGGCGACACAGTTGTCGGAGTCCAGCAGGATCGCCGTGCGCGCACCGCGGTCCTTGGCCTCGAAGCTGGCCGCGGTGAGATCGCCCCACTGGTAGTTCTTGACGGTCGGGTCGACGGTGTTGCGGCCTGCCCGCCGCACATGGCGCGGCACGATCGCGGTGGTGCCGAAGATCTGTTCGGCAGGCGGGAAGGCCCACAGGTACGGGATCGCGTAGATGTAGACCTGGTGGGTGAGTTTCGATAAATCCTTCTCGCCCTTCTTCTTTCCGTATCCGCGCGTGACGGTCAGGTTCACGAACGACTCGCGCAGCTGCGACATGCTGACACGCAGCGCTTGGTGATGTCGGCCAGCTCGTCCTTGCTCATGCCCGCGTCCAGTCGCAGCTTGCGCGCCCCGTCCAGAAGCCGGTCAAGGTGATCGCCGAGCCGGAAGATGTTGCCGTGCCACACATGTGCGACGGTGTAGGTCACGTCGGAGTGTCCGAAGCCGGTGTCGAAGATCGAGATCCTGGCGTCCTCGGCGGGGACGAACTCGCCTTCGATCCAGGCGACGCCACCCGCGTAGGGGCTGGAGGTGTCCAGTTCGTAGTCGCTGTACTGGATCACCGAGCCGGGCGGGGTGTCCTCCCGGATGGCGCCCGGCTCGACGGCGACGAGATTGCTCGAGAGGCTGGTAGTGAGCGTCATGTCAGTTGATTCCTTTTCCTAGCTGGCGAGTTTTCAGGAGATGTGGGTCTTGGCGTAGTTCGGTCCGGCCTCGCCGGTGGCCAGCCGCTTGCGCAACCCGGTGAGGGCCCAGAGCGTGGTGAGCACGAGCAGGCCTGCGAACACCTAGCCGTTGCCCACGAACTGCGGGAGGAAGATCAGCGCGGCGCACACCAGCGTGAAGGCGATGGCCGCGACCACGGCCACGGGCACGCGCGCCTTGCCGAGGTCGAACGTGCCGGGTTCCGGCGCCGGGATGGTGCCGCGACGGGTGGCGATCATCACGGCGATGGTCTGCAGGAGGTACATCGAGCAGACCGCCAGCGAGGAGAGTCCGAGGATGAGGAAGAACGCCTTCTCGCTGATCAGTGCCGATAGCAGCAGGATCGTCGAGAACCCGAAGATTCCGAGCACGGCGTAGGTTGGCGTGCGGTTCGACGGGGACACGTGCCGCCAGATGTGCGAGAACGGCAGCATGTTGTCGCGGGCCATCGAGTAGGTCAGCCGGGTGGCGACCAGGATGTTGGCCAGGATGCACGCCAAAACGTTGGTCAGGGCCACGGCGACGACGATCCTGCTGATGACCGGGCCGACCTGCTGGGTGATGATCTCCTCGATCGGAGCGGCGGATGCGGCCTGAACGGCGTCGGCATTCTTGATCGCCAGCACGTAGACGACGTACATGCCGAACTCGATGACGATCGAGGCGGTCAACGCGTAGAACATCGTGCGCGGAATGACGCGGCGGGCGTTGACGGTTTCCTCGGCGATGTCGGCGCTGGCCTCCACTCCGATGAGCCCGAAGAAGGGGCCGAGCGAGGCGGCCAGCCAGGCCAGCACATACGGAGTACTGCCGTCAGACGTGCCGCCGGTGAAGAGCACCGAGACGGATTGGTGGTTGTCCGGCGAGGAGAAGGCGACGATCGCGACGAGAATCGTTGCGCCGACGGTGATGACGAACTCGAGGCTCACGCCGATGTTGTTGACCATCGTCGCGAACCGCACGCCGTACAGGTTGATGAGCATGCAGACGGCCATCACGCCGATGGCGACGAGGATCTGCGCGGTCTGGCTCATGTTCCAGCCGAACAGGCTGCCGAGGTAGCCGGACAGGATGAAGCCGACGCCGGTCATGCCGCAGATCCATCCCGCGAGGGCAAGCACGCCGGTGAACAGCGCCATCGTCGAGCCGACGAGGCGACTGGTCCACTGGTACGAATAGCCGGCCAGCGGGATCTTGGCGGTCAGGTCGGCCGCGATCAGCGTCCAGATGATGAATACCGCGGCGGCGAGCAGCAGGGTCCACACGAACGGTCCGCCCGCGGTGAAGTAGCCGGCACCGAAGCCGGTGAACACCGCCGTCGTGGCGCTGATCGTGGCGAAGCCGATGGCGAACGACGCGAGTCGGCCGACCGATCGGTCGAGCTTCTGCGTGTAGCCGAACTGCTCGAGCTTGGCGTCCTCGCTGTTGACGGGTTCCGGAGCCTTCGCTTCGGCAGGTGCGATATCGGTCATGGCTTCTCCAGGCAGAGGGGTCGAACGGTGTTCACAGAAAACCCCCTTGACCTGCTCGGCGGAAGTTCCAATAACTGATCGACTGATAACCAACGTTTATCAGTGGCGTCAGTAATAAGTCGCAGGCCGTTCGACCGGCTTACCCTCACCGAAGCTCCATTCCTCGCGGACGTGCGCCACCAGTTCGGCCGCCTCGCGGCTGAGGCCTGCCGGATGCCACGCCAGAGCGGTGTAGTTGCGCGGCCGATCCGTGATCGGCACATAGGCGATGCCCTGCCTGTTGTAGAGGCGCGCGCTCGCCTCGCTGGTGAAGCTGATTCCGAGACCGCGCGCGATGGTCGTCGTCTCCTCCTCGTAGGTGGCGGCGACGGCGGCGATGGTGGGCGGCTTGCCGTCGCGGACGTCCATCGCCATCCAGTAGTCGCGCCAGGACCCTGCGGTGTCGGGTGCCACCACGATCGGCTCGTCGAGCAGTTCGGCGATCGCCAACTCCGATCGCTGCGCCAGCCGGTGATCCCTTGGCAGACAAGCCACCCAGTTCTCGGCGTCGAGGATGAACATCCTGTGCTCCGGCAGATCGACCGGTGGCCGGATGATGGCCACCTCCGTGGTCCCGTCGGCGAGACCGGCCGTCGGATCGGAGAAGTCGAACTCCCTTGGCTCAACGGTGATTTCGGGGTGAACCACCTCGAAATGACGGACGAGGCGGAACAACAGGTCCGCGCCGGTTCCGATCAGATAGCCCAGCCGGATTCGGCGGTAGTGCGCCGAGATCGCGATGAGGTCGTCGACGGCCGAGTCGATCCCGGCCAGCGCGTCGCGCACCTTCGGCAACCAGGCCGCTCCGAGCTCGGTCAGGGCGACTGCACGGGTGTTACGGGTGAAGAGCATGACGCCGAGCTGATGCTCGAGTGCTTTGATCGCCGTCGAAAGGGCGGGCTGGGTGATGAACAACAGCTCGGCGGAGCGCCGATAGTTGAGCTCCTCGCCGAGCACGGCGAAGTAACGCAACTGTCGAAGCGTGACGTCTCCGGTCGTCGGCCTACTCCTCGCTTATGGGTCGCGGGGCAGCCCCAACAAGCGCTCGGCGATGATGTTGAGCTGCACTTCCGTCGTGCCACCGTAAATCGTGGTGGCCCGGCTGTACAGCAGGTACTCGGCCCATTTACCTGGCAGCTGATCGGGATCGCCGATCGCTGCGTCGGTGCCGAACGACGAGACCGCGAACTCTGAATAGCCTTGTCCGGTACGCATCGACAGCAGCTTGGAGATCGCCGCCGCGGGCATCGGGTCGCCACCGGCCAGCGTCAGCAGCGTCGAGCGCATGTTGAGCACCTTGGCCGCATGGCCCTCGGCGATCAGCCTGCCCGCCTGGTTCTGACCGATCTGGTCGAACTGGCCGTCCCTGATGAACTCGACGAAACCCTCCAGGCTGGCCATGCCGAGCGGCTCGCTGCTGCCGATGGACACGCGCTCGGCGGTCAGCGTGTTGCGGCTCACCTCCCAGCCGCGGTCCACCTCGCCGAGCACGTACTCGTCGGGAACGAACACGTCATCGATGAAGACGGTGTTGAACATCGCGTTGCCGGTGAGTTCGCGAAGCGGCCTGACCTCAACACCCTCGCTCGCCATATCGAGGAGGAAATAGGTGATGCCGTTGTGCTTGGGCGCGCTCGGGTCCGTCCTGGCCAGCAGCGCACCCCATTGCGAGAACTGCGCGGCGGTGGTCCAGATCTTCTGGCCGGTGATGCGCCAGCCGCCGTCGACCTTTGTGGCCTTTGTGGACAGGCTGGCCAGGTCGGATCCGGCGCCCGGCTCGGAAAACAGCTGGCACCAGATCATTTCGCCACGGAAGGTCGGTGGCAGGAACTTCTGTTGCTGCTCATCGGTGCCGAACGCGACGATCGACGGAATGATCCACGCCGCGATGCCCATCTGCGGGCGCTTGACCTGCCCGCTGGAGAACTCCTGGGCGATGATGATCTGCTCGATCGGGTCCGACGCCCGACCCCACGGCTTGGGCAGGTGCGGCTGCACCCAGCCGCCCTCGGCGATGGCGGTGTTGCGTTCGGTGCCCTTCCCGAGTTTCTTCAGCCCAGCGACCTCCTCGCGGATCTCGGAGCGCAGCTTCTCGGTGTCGGGATCGAGGTCGATGTCCAGCTTGCGCATTCCGGTTTCGGTGGCGATGTCGACCACCTGCTGCGCATAGTCGGCGGCGCGACCGAATGATGCCGCAAGCACAAGTGCGCGGCGGTAATAGACATTGGCGTCGTGCTCCCAGGTGAACCCGATGCCGCCGTGCACCTGGATGCAGTCCTGGGTGCAGCGTTGCGCCGCGGCAGGGGCGAGCGTCGCGGCCACCGCGGCGGCGAACTCGAATGCGCTGTCCTGCCGAATCGCCTTCGCGCGCCTCGTCGATGGCACGGGCGGCGTCCCACACCGCGGCGGTCGCCCGCTCGGTGTCCGCGATCATCTCCGCGCACTTGTGCTTGATGGCCTGGAACTGCCCGATCGGCCTGCCGAACTGCTCGCGGATCTTGGCGTAGGCCGATGCGGTGTCGGTCGCCCACCGCGACACCCCGACCGCCTCGGCGGACAGCAGCGTCGACATCAGCGCACGGGCAAGCGTGCGGCTCAGATTGCTCAGCACCCGGTCGTCGCCGACCTCGACGGCGTTCGCGCGGACGTGCGCGAGCGGTCGCAGCGGGTCGACGCTGCGCACCGGCTCGATCTCCAGTGCGGCGGAGTCGAGCACCACCCACTCCTCGCCGCTGTCGATCGACACCGGAAGCACCAGCACCGAGGCCTGCGCGGCAGCGGGAACGGCCCGCACCTCGCCGCGGATGACAAGGCCGTCACCCTGGCGGGTGGCGGTCAGCCCGGAGTCGATCGCGTACGCGGCGATCACCTCGCCGGAAGCGAGGTCGTTCAGCAGCTTGGCCTCGGGGTCGTGCGCGGCGATCAGCGCGCTGGCGATCGCGGACGGGACGAACGGGCCCGGCACTGCGCCGTAGCCGAACTCGGCGAGCACGATCGCCAGTTCGAGAATGCCGAAGCCCTGTCCGCCAACGGCTTCGGAGAGGTGAACACCCAGCAGGCCCTGCTCGGCGGCGGCCTTCCAGTACGGCGGCGGGTTCGGGATCGGCGTCTCGAGGGCCTCGTGCAGAACGTCCGACGGTGCCACCCGCGCCACGAGGGAGCGAACGGAATCGGCCAGGTCGTTGTGCTCAGGATTTACTGCGATGGGCATGCCGAGTTGCCTTCCCTAATAACCGGTGGGTTGGGAACGACATTACCCGCGCGAGCTGACGACGATTCGAAGGGCCGTTCGAGGGCTATCGCCAGCGCTTGGCGATCCATTTCGCGATGGTGTCGGCCTTCTCGCTGCGGGCACCAGGCGTGGTGAAGTAGTGGTCGGTGTCGATGGCGCGCTGCGTCTTGTCCTTGCTCGCAAGCGCGTCGAAGATGCGCTGGGCGTCGGACGGGTAGACGCCGGTGTCCTGTTCGGCGTTGATCACAAGGGCCGGGCAGTCGATGCGCGCCAGATGCGGCTCTGCGCGTGTCTGCGCGTAACGCAGGCTCCACATACCGAGCCAGCTGCGCAGGGTGGAGGCCGCCGCGATTCCGTGCGCCGACCGGTTGGCCTTGACCGGTTCGCCGACGTAGCACATGTTGGCGGGCCGCTTGGAGGGCTCGATCGTGGGATCGACCATCCTCGGGTCGGCCCATGTGCGCAAAACCGTGAACGGGCGGTCGGAGAAACCGGCTGCTCGGACGCGCTTGAGCTCGCGTTCCGCCCAGTCGGTGATCGCGTGGTTGCGGGCCACCTGTGCCGACCGGTAGCGGGTGACGAAGTCATCGCTGTAGGGCGGACCGTTCTTCGCGTCGAACAGGTCGAGATCGGAATCTGTTGCAAGGGAGTCATTTTCGTCGACGACCGAGGCATCCATCCATGCGGTGAGGACATCGGGCCTGCCCGGGTGCGCCGCGCTGGCGATGTATCCGTCGGCGGCGGGCAACTCGCCGAGACCTGCCGCGGGACGCATCCCCTCCATCGGCGTCACGTGTGGGTCGATCGCCTGCGCCTGATAGGCGGCCATCAGCGATCCGCCACCGGAATTCCCCAACAGCACAATGGTTTCCACGCCCTGAACTTCACGTAGCCAACGGACCCCGACCCCGATGTCCACAAGGGCGTGGTCGAGCATGAAGCTGCTCTCGTATCCCCGGAACCGGGTGTTCCAGCCGAGGAAGCCGACGCCGCGGGTGGCCATGTAGTCGGCGAGGTAATGCTCTGAGAAGTCGATCTGGTAGTGGACGGCGATCATCGCCACCTTCGGCTTGCGTCCCACCCCGCGGTGATACAACCCCTGGCAAGGGTGGCCGCCCGAGCCCGCCCGTCTCGCGGTGGGGGAGTCCAACCCGATGAACTCGCGCGTCACTCCCGGCGTGCCCGATGACGGTGTCCTTGTCATGTCCGTCACGTCTCCTTGTGATAGATCGTCCGGTAGAAGACGTTGGCCAGCGTCGTGATGCAGGCCTCGTCGTCGACGGCGTCCGCCCTGCCGTCTCCGGAAAACTGGTAGTAGCAGAACCCGTTGAGCATCGAGATCAGTGCGATAGCAGTGAGTTTCGGATCGCCGTCATCGCAGTAGCCATCGTCTTGGGCCTGCTCGATCATCGCGACGATCAAGGCGATGGGGAGTGCGGACAGATCGGTCCAGTACGCGGCGAAGTCGTCGTTCACCATCGCCAGTTGCGTGACGCTGACGATCTCCGCGAGCCTGCTTCGGTAGGTGTGCCAATATGTGGCGGCCGCCTGGTACGACCGCTCGCGGTTGGTCATGTCCGGCTTTTCGGCCGCGCGCACACTGGCCTTGGCGTCGGCGAGGAATCGCTGCACCCACTCGCGCACCATCGACTCTTTCGAGTCGTAATAGTTGTAGAAGGACGCCGCCGACCTGCCCGCCTCTGCTGCGATGTCGGACACCGTGGTCGCGAGAAATCCTTTGCGCGCGATAACCGTTCGCGCCGCGGCATCGATCGCCGCCTGTGTCTGCCTGCCCCGCACAGTCGGCAATTGCTCGCGCGGACTTACCGTCACGGTTCTCCTCCGCCCAGGGTTCCGCGATCGTTGAACGCACCTGAACCTGATGTTAGATTCAGAATCAGAACTTGGCAGGAGTTTCCCGACATGATCAAGCCCGACAATCCCAACACCGAGTTCCAGCTCGGCGGCATCAACCATGTGGCGCTGGTGTGCGCGGACATGGCCAAGACCGTCGACTTCTATTCGGGCGTCCTCGGGATGCCGTTGATCAAGTCGCTCGACCTGCCCGGCGGGATGGGCCAGCACTTCTTCTTCGATGCAGGCAACGGCGATTGTGTGGCCTTCTTCTGGTTCGCCGAGGCCGCCGACCGCGTCCCCGGCATCTCATCGCCCGCCGCAATCCCCGGAATCGGCGAGATCACCAGTTCGGTCAGCTCGATGAACCACCTCGCGTTTCACGTCCCAGCCGAGAAGTTCGACGAATACCGGCAGCGTCTGAAGGACAAAGGCGTCCGGGTCGGCCCCGTGCTCAACCACGACGAGAGCCCTGCGCAGGTCTCGGCGACTGTGCATCCCGGCGTCTATGTGCGGTCGTTCTACTTCCACGACCCGGACGGGATCACGCTGGAGTTCGCCTGCTGGGTGAAGGAATTCACCGAGGCCGACGCGCAGACCGCGCCGAAGACCGAAGCCGACCGTCGACCGCCGGTGACCGCGGCCCGCTAAGCCCCGTACAGCTTGGGGTCGGTCAGCGAGTCGAGGATGGCGGCCAGGTGGTCGACCAGCTGGTCGGCGTCGAGTGCGACATCGCCGTCCAGCCACGCGCTGAAGGCCTGCGCGACGCCAGCGACGGCGAAATGCGCGATGGCCTTACCCTGTTCGCTCTCCTGAACCCCGAGAGCGGTGCCGACGTCGCGGCCGTACAACCGCGTCAGCAGGCCGCCCGCCTCTCTGCGCTTGCGGACGAGCACCGAGTTGGCCAACTGCGAGTTGAACAGCAGGCGGCCGATCCGCGGATCGTCGGCGATCGTCCGCGACGATGTTGGCCATGGCCGCGCGGTCCCGACCCCTTGGTTGTGCCGCGGCGACCGCCGCCCCTGTGCTGGCGGCGATGTCGGCGATCACCCAGTCGTACACCGCGCCGACGAGGTCGTCTTTGTCGTTGAAGCTCTCGTAGAAGTAGCGCGCGGTGATCCCGGCCTGCCTGCAGACACCGCGGACCGTCAGCTCCGACGGATCCGCGTCCGAGCCCAGGATGGTCAGGCCCGCTTCCAGCAGCCGCGAGCGTCGGTCGGCAAGCCGATCGGCCGCTTCGACACCGCGGTACGGGCGGACTTGAGCCATGCATTCATCCTGACAGCCGCGGGTCGTTGACAGCCGTCAACCGCTCGGCAATATCAGGAAACACGTGTTATCACTTTCTTCGGAAAGGCAGGTCAATGGCGATCCTCCAGAGTCGACGCAGGCTCTCCAAGCCCCGCACCGACGCCGTCGGCGGAATGTTGGGCGTCGGCCTGCTGGGTGGCGCGGCGAACGTGATCATGCAGCTGGCACGACCAGGGGTCGGCTACGGCGTGCTGGAGAGCCGGGTCGAAAGCGGCCGGATCGATCGTCATCCGATCAAACGGGCCCGCACCACCTTCACCTATCTCGCGGTCGCCGCCCAAGGCACTCCCGAGCAGCAGGCGGCCTACCGCCGCGCGGTCAACGGCGCGCACGCCCAGGTGTATTCGACCGACGAGAGCCCGGTGTCGTACAACGCGTTCGACCCGGACCTTCAGATGTGGGTGGGCGCCTGCATGTACAAGGGCGTCGTCGACGTCTACAAGCTCTTCGTCGGCGAGATCGACGACGCGGCGTCGGCGCAGTTGTTCGACGAGGGCATAGCGCTCGGCACGATGCTGCAGGTGCCTCGCGAGAAGTGGCCAGCCGATCAGGCCGCGTTCGATCGCTACTGGGAGGCGTCGGTGGAGAAGGTGCACATCGACGACGCCGTGCGCGAATTCCTCTGGCCCATCGCGGCGGGCCGGGTGCGCGGGGTGAAACTGCCCGTGTCGGTGCAGCGCAGGCTCGACGACTTCAACCTGGTGATCACCGGGGGCTTCCTACCGCAGCGCTTCCGCGACGAGATGCAGCTGGACTGGGACGACGACAAGCAGCGCCGCTTCGACCGGTTGATCAAGCGGATTCGGACGGTGAACAACCTGCTGCCGCGGGTGCTTGCGGAGTTCCCCTTCAACTGGATGCTGAAGGATCTCGACTGGCGCATCAGGACCGGACGCCCGCTCGTCTAGGGGGTGCGCCGCAGCTCAGCGGCTTGTCAGAATTCACGTGTATAACCGGCCTTATGCGTTCTGACAACGACACATGGGATATCACCACGAGCGTCGGCGCGACCGCGCTGTTCGTCGCCGCATCGCGGGCGTTGGAGGCCAACAAGCCCGCCCCCCTAGTCGTCGATCCGTACGCGGAGATGTTCTGCCGGGCGGTCGGCGGCGAATTGGCCGACGTTCTCGACGGCAAGGCGCCGGAGAACAAGCTGGTGTCCGAGTTCGGCCATCACTTCGTGAACTATCAGGCGGCGCGCACCAAGTTCTTCGATACCTACTTCTATGGCGCCGCCGACGCGGGCGTGCGTCAGATCGTCATCCCCGCGGCGGGACTGGACTCGCGCGCCTACCGGCTCGCGTGGCCCGACCGGCACTGTCGTCTACGAGTTGGACCAGCCGCAGGTGCTGGAGTTCAAGGGCGACGTCCTACGCCGCAGCGGTGAGTCGCCGACGGCCGAACGCAGAGAGATCGCCGTCGATCTTCGCGACGACTGGCAGGGCGCCCTG
>CAWHIZ010000012.1:0-348197 GCA_963829405.1 uncultured Actinomycetota bacterium | reverse complement strand
TTTCCCAAGTGAAGTAGTCGACTACTTACGTCAGCGCTGCCGGACTCTCCCAAGATGTCCCCATGACGCTGTTGGCTCCTCTGGTAGGCGAGCGGCGACTCGCATGGGTCGCGCAAGCGCGGTGTCGCACCGCTGATCCCGACGAACTCTTCGTGACCGGTGCGGCACAGAAACGCGCGGCCGTCATCTGCCGTCAATGCGATGTCATCACCCAATGCCTCGCCGACGCCCTCGACAACCAGGTCGAGTTCGGAGTCTGGGGCGGTATGACAGAGCGGCAACGTCGCAAACTGGTCAGACAGAATCCCGAGGTCAAGTCCTGGTCGGAGTACTTCGCCGGGCATACGATTCGGGAATGACCGAGGTCAAGACTCGCTCCAAGCTTTCTTCCTGGGCTTATGCCCTGCGCACCACCAATCCGCCGCCCGACGTTCCTGTCGATGTGGTCACCCGCTGGCTGGTGGTGACCAGGGCGGCGGTGCTGCCGATGACGCTGGTGTCCGGTCTGGTCGCCGCACTGCTGGCAGTAGGGGAGCCGGGCCTGGACTGGCGCTGGCTCGTGCTGGCGCTGATCGGAATCACCCTCGCGCACGTGGCCAACAACTTGATGAACGACCTGTTCGACACCCAGGTCGGCACGGACAGCGCGAGCTATCCGCGTGCCCTGTACGCGCCGCACCCCGTGCTGTCCGGTCTGGTGAACCGCAAGACGCTGATGATCTCGATTCTGTTGGTCAACATCGCCGATCTCGCCATCCTCGTAGTGCTCACGCTGGCCCGCGGGTGGCCCGTACTGGCCTTCGCGCTCGCGGGATTCGTGCTCAGCGTCGCCTACACCGCGCCGCCGCTGCGGCTGAAGAAGCGCGGCCTCGGTGAGCCCGACGTCTTCGTCGTCTGGGGTCCGCTGATGGTGTGCGGGACCTACTATTCGGCGGTCGGCGCCGTCGGCTGGGACATCGTCGTTGCGTCGATTCCATACGGGCTGTTGTGTGTGACGGTGTTGATGGGCAAGCACATCGACAAGATCCCGTTCGACGAGCCCCTCGGAATCCACACGCTCCCGGTGATTCTCGGCGAGCGGCGGGCCCGCATCGCGACGCTGGCGATGATGGTCGGCTTCTACGTGCTCGTCGGGGTCGCGGTCGCGCTCGGCGCTATGCCGTGGCCCGCGCTGCTCGTTCTCCTTGCACTGCCTCGGCTTTGGAAGGTCTGGCCGCGGTTCCTGCGCCCGCCGCCAGACGAACCGCCGCCGAATTACCCGATCTGGCCGTTGTGGTACGCGGCGCTTGCTTGGCTGCATGTGCGGCAGGCCGGGGCGTTGCTGGTGCTGGGTCTTGCGATCGGCGCTGTGCTGAAAGTCGTCTGACTACCGAGATCTCGACCCGGTTCGGCAGTCCTCGACGAACGTGAGCGCAAGCAGTTCCGGGTAGACCGCCTTCGTACAGTGCAACGGAGCCGACGCCGCCAGCGAAGTGGGGGCGAGCGTGTCCATGAACACGGCCGCCAGAATTGCGGCGGTGATCGTAATGGAGACGACGAGCAGGGCTGTCGCCCTGACACTCGAGCCGACTCGTCTGCGGATTTCCATTATGGGCCTTCCGGTTTGGTCCGAGGCGTCGGTGCCGTCGGTTATCAGCTATGACCGGATGGCCCGCGTGTTCGTGACTCCCGCGCGACGAGATCTACGTCACCGCTTTGAGCTTTTCGGGACTCAACACCCACATCAACTGGTCGATCCCGGCCACTGACGCGCTGATCACCAGAACGCCGACAACGGTGCCGTTGCGCGAAATCCGAACGGATGGCGACCCGTTCGCCTCGATCAAGGTGAGCTCGGTGCCCGGCCAGAAGTTCGGCGCGAAGGCGCGCAGGAACCTGGCCACCGTCTGCCTGCCGTGGACGGGAACGCGCGATGCGCCGCGCATTCCGTTGCCGTCGGTGTAGCTGACGACATCCTCGGCGAGAAGCTTCTCCAACCGCTGCAGATCCCCCTGCCGGGCCGCGGCGACCAGCGCTTCCAGCAGCCTCTTCTGCTGCACCGAATCGACTGGTGCCCGCCGCTCGGCGGCGATGTGCTTGCGCGCGCGCGTGACCAGCTGACGCGCGTTGTCCTCGTGGACCTGCAGTACCTCGCCGATCTGCGCGTAGGGATAGCCGAACGCCTCGCGCAGCACATAGGCGGCGCGTTCTGTGGGAGTGAGCCTTTCGAGAAGCATCAGCGTCGCCAGCTCCAGTGCTTCGCCGCGCTCCGCGCCAAGGACGGGATCGGCGCTGGTATCGACGGGTTCGGGGAGCCAAGGACCGATGTAGGTTTCCCGTCGTGCCCGGGCCGACTGCAGGGCATTGATACACAGCCGTGTCGTCGTGGTGGCCAGGAACGCCGCGGGGTCGGTGACGGTGCTCCGGTCGTAGCGCTGCCAGCGGAGCCAGACGTCCTGCACGATGTCCTCGGCTTCTGTGCGGCTTCCGAGCATGCGGTAGGCGATGCCGAACAGACGGCCGCGAACCGCAACGAACTCGGCCGTCGCCTGGTCCAGATCTGCTGACGAGACGTCGTCGGCAGCCACGCGGTCATCCAAGCACAGGACGCCGTGGCGGTACCGTCAAAGGTATGAGCCTGTTGAACGACTTGGGCGGAGTGCCTGCCGGCCTTGGCCGTGCCCTCTTCGGCCTGATCGCAGGACCCGAGGGCCCCGACAACAGAGCCCGCATCCACGACACGCCGGGCCCGCGGTGGTTCGCCGAGGACCGCCCGATCCGGCGGGTGCACGCCGACGCCTCCATGTACGTCGGCGGCCTGCGGGCACTGCTGCTTCAGTCGTTGCACCCGCTCGCCATGGCCGGTGTCGCCGAGCATTCCGACTACCGCGGCGACCCCTGGGGCAGGCTGCAGCGCACCAGCACTTTCCTCGCGGTCACCACATTCGGCATGGCGGACGACGCGCAACGCGCGGTCGACAAGGTGCGCGGTATCCATCGGCGGGTTCACGGTGTGGCGCCGGACGGTAGGCCGTATGCGGCGTCGGATCCCCATCTGCTGGAGTGGGTGCACATCGCCGAGGCGGACAGCTTTCTGCAGGCATACCAGCGTTATGGCGCGGCGCCGTTCGACCAGGACGGCCGCGACGGTTACGTGGCCGATGTCGCCCGCTGTTGCCGAGGCGCTTGGCGTCGTCGATCCTCCTCGCACCGAACGACAACTGCGGCAACGGATCTCCGACTACCGACCTGAGCTCACCGGCACGGCGTCGGCCAGGGATGCCGCCAAGTTCCTGCTACTGACGCCGCCGCTGCCGCTGGTGATGCGAGCGCCGTACGGAGTCCTCGCCGCGGCCTCGGTCGCGATGCTGCCCGCATGGGCACGCGCGCCGTTGCGGCTGCCGTACGTTCCTCCGGTGGAGGCCACCGTCATCAAGATGGCGGGCAATATCGCCGTCGGCGGGATCCGATGGGTGATGACAGCCGCACAGGCAGAAGATGCCGAAGATGACTCGGTGGCCTGAACCCGAAAAGCCTGGGCCGGGCCAGGAATCGGTGTGGGACTATCCCCGTCCGCCTCGGTTGGAGGAATTTTCGGGGGCCATCACAGTCGAGCTGGGCGGGCAGCACCATCGCCTCGACGAACCGGGGATGGCGCGTCCTGGAGACCAGCCACCCGCCGACCTACTACCTGCCTCGCGAATGCTTTTCCGACGGGGTGCTGCGCCCGGCGTCGGGGTCGTCGTGGTGCGAATGGAAGGGGCAGGCCAGCTATTTCGACCTGCTGGCGGACGGGTCAGTCGCACCGGCAGCCGCCTGGACCTACCCGAATCCGACGGCCGGCTTCGCACCGATCGCCGGCGCCGTCGCGGTGATGGCCGCCGCGGTCGACCGCTGCACCGTCAACGGCGAAACTGTCCAACCGCAGCCCGGCGGTTTCTATGGCGGCTGGGTGACCAGCTGGGTCACCGGCCCGTTCAAGGGCATCCCCGGATCGATGGGCTGGTAGCCGCGACGCTAGTTGTGCCCTGGGTAGCACTTTCCCTCGGGCCAACCCCAGATGCCACGCACGGACTGCGGCACTGGGCATGGTGCTTCGCCTGCCGGAATGGGTCCGAAGCCGATCGCCTCGGGAATCCATGTCGATCCCGGCTTGCCCGACTTGTAGAACGACATGTAGCTGTTCTGGTCCTGCAGCATGACCGCGGCATCCATCTGGTTGTCCTTGGCATACAACTTCGCCGCCGCGTACTGGTCGCCGGTCTGCGGCAGCACGGCCAGATATGTGTAGCCGTCGCGCAGTCCGCCGAACTCCGAAGCCGGCCTTCCGGTGAGTACCGCACCCGCCTCGACCAACTCCGCGGCGACCCCATCGGTCACCGGCTGGTTCACCGGCGCAACGTCGGCGTGCGCCGGAACGGCCAGCGCAAGCGCTGCGACCGCGGCGCCCGTTGTGACCAAGGTCTTCAACGTCTTCTTGGTGTTCATGATCGTCCTTTCGCTGTTCGGCGTCTGTGGCCGCTCACGTAAGGGTCGATCGAACCCCTTGGCGGATCCTTGGGACGGTCTCGGCCGATCAGCCGGACACCGACGCGCGGGGCTGCGCGGGTGGAACCGCGGACAGCAGCGCGCGGGTGTACTCGTGTTCGGGGTCGGCGAAGAGCTCGGTCGCCGGTCGGTACTCGACAGCCGCGCCCTCCCGCATGACCAGCACATCGTGGCTGACCCGTTGGATCACCGCGAGATCGTGACCGATGAACAAATAGGTCAGGTGCAGGTCGCGCTGCAGTTCGGCGAGCAGATCGAGCACCCGCGACTGAACTGACACATCGAGGGATGCCGTGGACTCGTCCAGGATCAGCAGGTCCGGTTCGGTGGCGAGCGCACGGGCGATGCTGACGCGCTGACGCTGGCCGCCCGACAACTCGTGCGGGTAGCGCGAGGCGAACGATGCAGGCAGGCCGACGAGTTCGAGGAGTTCCTCCACCCGCTTCAGGCGCGCCTGCTTGCCCTTCGCAAGACGGTGCACACGAAGGGGTTCGGCGATGGCCGTTCCCGCGCGGGTTCTGGGATTGAGCGATGAGAACGGATCCTGGAAGACGAGGCTGATCCGTCGGCGCAGTGCCTTCTCTTCACCGCCGCGCACGTCGAATACATCGGTTCCGTCCAATGACGCAGCGCCGGAATCCGGTTCGACGAGGCCGGTGAGCGCGGCCGCCACGGTCGACTTACCCGACCCCGATTCGCCGACCAACCCGAGCGTCGTTCCGCGTCGAATCCGAAAGCTCAAGTCCTTCACCGCATGAACCGTCGAGCGACCGACCGGTGTGCTCACCGGGAAGCGCACATCGAGGCCCTCGACGGTGAGCAACACGGGTGCGTCGGCGTCGGCCTGCGGCGGGCCGGATACACCGATGAGCGGACGGGATGCCAGCAGCTCCCTGGTGTAAGGCTGCTGTGGATTGTCGAACACGTCGAGGATCGGCGCCTGCTCGACGACGTCGCCGTCCTGCAGAACAGTCACGTCGTCGGCCACCTGGCCGATGACCCCGAGATCGTGGCTGATCCACACCACCGCCGTACCGAAATCCCGCTGCAGATCGCGCACCAGGTCGATGATCTGGGACTGCGTCGTGACGTCCAACGACGTGGTCGGCTCGTCGGCGATCAGCAGTTCGGGGTCGCATGCGAGCGCGATCGCGATCATCACACGCTGCCGCTGCCCGCCCGAGAGTTGATGCGGATAGGAGCGCAGGCGGTTCTGCGGTTCAGGCAACCCGACGGCCTCGATCAGCTCGAGTGCGCGTGCGCTCGCCTGTCGACGGGTCATCTTCCGATGAGCTTCAAGGGATTCCGTGATCTGCCGCTCGACCGTCAGCAGGGGATTCAGCGAGGTCCCTGGATCCTGGAAGACGAAGCCGATGCGGCCGCCGTGCACTTCGCGCAGCACCCGCGCCGATGCGCCGACAAGCTGGGTCGGCGCCGAATCACCGGCACCGGCCAATGTGCTTGTCCCGCTGACGACGGCTCCCGGCGCGTCGAGCAGGCCCGTCGCGGCCAGTACCGTCATCGACTTTCCGGAACCGGATTCGCCGACGATGCCCAGCGTCGACTCACGGTCGACGTCGAACGAGACGCCTCGGACGATCTCGCGTCGGCCGATGCGCACGCGTAGATCCCTGACGCTCAGGACGGGATCAGCCACTTCTCCTCCGCTGTCCGATGTCGGCGCCAGCGCGCCTCCGGGCCTCGATCATGGTGCGCTGCTTGGGGTCAAGCACATCGCGCATACCGTCTCCGAGAAGGTTGAACGCCAGCACGGTGACGACGATCGCCGCACCGGGGAAGACCGCCATCCACCACGCGAGCGTGACGAACCCCTGCGAGTCGAAGATCATCCGGCCCAACGAAGGCTGTGGCGGTTGGATTCCCAGCCCGAGGAACGACAGCGCAGCTTCCGACAGGATCGCGAAGGCCAACGAGAGCGATGTCTGCACGATCAGCGGCCCGGCGATGTTGGGCAGGATGTGCCGCACGAGCATGTACAGGTGGCCGGTGCCCATCGTGCGTGACACCTGAACGAACGGTTCTACTCGTACGCTCAACGTGCTGCCCCGCGCGACGCGCGCGAATATCGGCGTGTACACGATGCCGATCGCCAGAATCGTCGTCGTCACACCGGGACCGAGGATCGCCACCACCGCCAGCGCGAGCAGGAGCACCGGGAAGGCGAACATCACGTCCACGACCCGCATCACGACCGCGTCGAGCCAGCCGCCCCGATATCCCGCTATCACGCCGAGCGTCACGCCGACCACGACGGCGAACGCGACACTGACGACCGCGACCCGCATCGACGCCTGCACGGCCACCAGGACCCGTGAGAAGACGTCGCGGCCGAGTTCGTCGGTGCCGAACCAGTTTTCGCCGCTGGGGGGTCGCAGCGCGTTCGGCACGTCGACGTCGTTGATCCCGAACGGCACGATCCATTGCGCCGTCACCGCGACGACCACCACGACCGCGAGGACGGCCGCGCTCACCACCGTGACCGGGTTGCCTGCCAGCAGTCGCCAGGTCGAGAGCCGGGTCTCCTCCTCGACGGGTGGGGTATCGATGGGCGCGTTGGTCGTCATGACAGCCGAATCCTGGGATCTGCCACCGCGTAGAGCAGGTCCACGATGAGGTTGATGAGCAGGAACAAGGCCGCGATGAGCAGCACCGCACCCTGGATGACCGGATAGTCGCGCGCCGCCACGGCGTTGAACACCAACCTGCCGAGCCCCGGCCAGGCGAACACCACCTCGACGACGATGACTCCACCGAGAATCGTCGCGAGCTGGATACCCGTGATGGTCAACACCGGAATGGCGGCGTTTCGGACGGTGTGCCGCATGGTGACCACCCGCGGCGACAGGCCCTTGGACCGTGCGGTGCGCACGTAACCCATTGCGGCGACCTCCAATACCGCCGACCGGATATAGCGGGTCATGATCGCCGCCGCCACCAGCCCCACCGTCAAGCCGGGCAGGATGATGTGCCGTAACCAGCCGCCGGGGTCGTCGAACAGAGGTCGGTACCCCGATGTCGGAAGCCAGTGCAGCGTTGACGCGAACAACGCGATCAGCAGAATACCCATCCAGAAATCGGGAATCGAGACCCCGAATTGGCTTGTGACGCGGACGATCGCATCGCTGACCCGGCCCTCGTGCAGCGCGGACCAGATTCCGGCGGGCAGTGCGATGAGCAACGCGATGACTATTCCGACGATCCCGAGTGACACGGTCGCAGGCAGCCGCTCCAGCAGCGTCTGCGTGACCGGGTCGCCGTTGCGGAAACTCACCCCGAGGTCTCCGGTGAGCGCCGAACCGATATAGCCGAAGAACTGTTCGGCGATCGGTCGGTCCAAACCGCTTGCGGCGCGCAGTGCGTCATACGCCTGCGGCGTGTAGCGCGTGCCGAGAGCGATTCGGACCGGATCGCCGGGGACCAGGTGTACGAGCATGAAGACCACGACGAGCACGCCGACCATCACGACGATCGAGTACAGCAGTCGACGCGCAACGAAGCGCAGAACCGGGCTGGACAGGAAACCGGTACCGCGGACGCGAGGAGCAACCGACGTCATTGCGTCCCGCCTTCGCCGATGCTCGCGGTTCGGAATCGAACGGCCTTGTCGCGGCGCGCTTCATAGCCGGACATGTCCTTGTTCCACGCCTGAATCACCGACGGGTTGTACAGGTAGATGTAGCTGCCTTCGTCGGCGATGATGGTCGCCGCCTTCCGGTAGATCTGCGCGCGCGCATCCTGGTTCGTCTCGACGCGGCCGGCATCCAGCAGTCGGTCGACCTCGGGGTTGGAGAACTTCTGCGCGTTGCTCGTGCCGTCGGTGTGGTGCTGCGCGTAGTAGAAGTCGTCGGGGTCGATGTTGCCGAGCCAGCCCATCATCAGCATGTCGAAGTGTCCGCTGTTCTGCTCGTCCAGCCAGGTCGCGAAGTCGACTGTGCGGATGTTCACCGTGATGCCAAGCGGGGCAAGGTTGTCGGCGATGATCTGGGCGGCTGTCACGGTCTCCGGATACTCGTTGGTGACGAGCATGTCGAGCTTCTGCGGGGCCGCATTGGCTTCGGCGAGCAGGCGTTTGGCCGCATCGATGTCGTAGTGGTACCTGCTGTAGTCGGTGTACCAGAAGTTGCCTTTGGGGATCGCGAGCTGATTGTTGGCGGCGGTGCCGTAACTGGTGGCCGTCACGATCGCGTCCCGATCGATCGCGTAGGCGATGGCTTGTCGCACCCGCACGTCGTTCCACGGTTTGCGGGCCTCGTTGAGTGCGAGGTACCAGTAGTCGTTGCTCGGCACCACGGCAAGGTTGACGGAGTCGTCGTCGGAGAGTTGATTGACGCGCTGAGTGGGAATCGAATCGGTCCAATCGATTTCGCCTGCCTGCAGCGCCGAGAGCGCGGTGGATTTCTCGGGTATGAATCGGAAGACCACCCCCGAGACCTTCGGGGCTCCGCCCCAGTAGTCGGGGTTGGCGTTCAGCGTGATCGAGTCTCCGCTTTTCTGCCCTTCGAACGAGAACGGGCCTGTCCCGATCGGGTGGGTCGCGATCTGACCGCTCTCGACGTTCTTGCGCTGCACGATCGCCATGCCCTTGAAGCCGCCCAAGTTGGTCAGCAGGTTGGGCGAGGGTTGTTTGAGGCGGATGACGACCGTCGACGGGTTCGCCGCGCGGATGTCGGCGATGGCGCTGAGCTTGTCGACGTTGGCCAGTTCCTCGTCGATGATGCGGCGATAGGTGAAGACGACGTCGTCGGCGGTCAGCGGGCTGCCGTCGTGGAACTTGACGCCGCGGCGCAGATGGAAGGTCCAGGTGAGCTGATCGGGGGTGACATCCCACGACTCCGCCAGCGCGGGCCGCATCTGGAGGTCGGCATCGGGTTCGACGAGCGTGTCGTAGACGTTCTCGAGGACTTCGAAGGAGAAGTAGGCGCTGGTCTTGCTGGGGTCGAGTTGGTCGGGCTCACCGCCGATCGCGGCGATCAGGCGGCCGGAGGCGTCGTCACCGAGGTCGACCTTTTCGCCGGTTGAGCAGGCAACGAGCGCGACGATCAACGTAGCGATGAAGCCCGCGGCGCACCACCTCGCCGCTCTCGCCATCACCATCACCCCGAATCGTCGGCCCTTGCGGTAACTACCCGGCTTGCACCGGGGTCGAAACGCGCACCGTTCCCGCGAAACGACATTCCAGCACCCACCTACTCGCACTTTTGGTGCTGGAATGTCGTTTCGGCGGGAGGGTGACGGGGGTTCACCATTTACATTGAATGCTCTATGATTTTGACCCATGGCCAAGCCGCCGTTGTCGATGACGCCCACCGGGTGGTTCCAAGTCGCCTGGTCAGACGAGGTGAAGGTCGGCGACGTCCACCGGATGACGTACTTCGGCCGCGAACTCATCGCATGGCGGGCGGAGTCGGGGCAGCTCACCGTGATGGAGGCCTACTGCGAACACCTCGGCGCCCACCTCGGGTACGGAGGACACGTGGTGGGGGAGGTCCTGCAGTGCCCGTTTCACGGATGGCAGTGGAATCACGAGGGCCGAAACGTCTGCATCCCGTATCAGGACCGGCCCAACCGCGGTCGACGCATCACGACGTTCCCCGTCGTCGAGCGCAATGAGTCGGTGTACATCTGGCATGACGTCGACGGGCGCGACCCCTACTTCGACCCACCGGATATCTTCGCGGGATTCTCCGACGGCAGCAGTGTGGCCGACTACTACCCGCAGCAGCGCTTGTTCCGTGAGGGCCTGGAGATGCACCCGCAGTACGTCCTCGAAAACGGCGTCGACTTCGCCCATTTCAAGTACGTGCACCAAACCCCGATCGTCCCGGTGTTCACCCGCCACGATTTCGACGAACCGGTGTCCTACGTCGACTTCACGATCACCTTCGAAGGCGACGAGAACCAGACGATCGATGACGTGAAAAGCGGCGTCGAGGCGATCAACGGCGGGCTGGGCATCGCGGTGACGAAGAGCTGGGGCATGGTCGACAACCGCACCATCTCGGCCATCACTCCCGTCGACGACCGCACCTCCGACGTCCGCTTCATGGTTTACATCGGCCGCCGGGCCGGCGACGACTCGCCGAAGGCGGAAGCCAAGGCACGCGACTTCGGCGACGAGATCATCCGCCAGTTCACCCAGGACATCCACATCTGGCAGCACCAGCGCTATTCGGATCCGCCCGCGCTGGCCGGTGCCGAGCAGCAGGGCTTCACCGCAATCCGCAACTGGGCCAAGCAGTTCTATCCCGACGGGATCGGCGGTAGCGCCGCCGAAGTGTATGCACAGAAAGGTCGTACCGAATGAGCCTCACCGACAAGCCGATTCGGGTATTTCAAGTCGCGACGGGAAACGTCGGCTCGGAGATGATCAAGCGCATCGCCGATCAACCCGATCTCGAGCTCATCGGCGTGCACTGCTACTCGCCCGACAAGGTCGGCAGGGACGCAGGCGAACTGGCGGGGCTGGCGCCCAACGGTGTGACGGCCACCGGCAGCATCGAGGAGATCATCGCGGCCAAACCCGATGTGCTGACGTTTCACGGCGTGTTCCCCGACGAGGATCTGTACGTGAAGGTTCTCGAGGCCGGGATCGACATCGTCACCACGGCCGACTGGATCACCGGCTGGCATCGCGACACCAACCACCCGCACCCGTCGGGCAAATCGGTCTCGCAGCTGTTGGCAGAGGCGTGCGACAAGGGTGGGTCGACGTTCTACGGCACGGGCATGAACCCCGGTCTCAACCAGATCCTCGGTGTGGTCTGTTCGGCAGACGTCGCCGAGATCGAGAACGTCACGACGATCGAGTCCGTCGATGTGTCCTGCCACCACAGCAAGGACACCTGGATCGAGGTGGGTTACGGCCTGCCCGTTGATGATCCGAGCATCCCGGGGAAGCTGGAGAAGTACACGCGTGTCTTCGCCGACAGTGTGCTGATGATGGCTGACTGCTTCGACCTGCAACTCGACGAGGTGAAGTTCTCCTACGAGTTGGGTGCGTGCACCAAGGACGTCGACCTCGGCTGGTACACCCTGCCCAAGGGATCGCTCGGCGGCAACTACATCAAGTACCAAGGGATGGTCGACGGTGTGCCGAGAGTCGAGACACACCTCGAGTGGCAGATGACCCCGCACACCGATCCGAGCTGGGATATCAAGGGCTGCTACATCACCCAGATCAAGGGCGATCCGTGCGTCTACAACAAGCACATGATCTTCCCGAAACCCGGTGTGGACCTGTCCAACCCGGAGAACTTCGCGTCGATCGGGATGACGGTCACGGGTATGCCCGCACTCGCCGCGATCAGGTCGGTGGTCGCCGCCCCGCCGGGACTCGTGACGAGTGCGGATCTTCCGCTGCGCGGGTTCGCCGGTCGCTTCACACTGTGAGTCGGCTCAAGCGACGGTGAGTTCCAGATGCTCGAGTCGACGGACGAGCAGGCTGGGCAGCCATCGTCCGGTATCGGCGGCCTCGATGTGCGACGTGCGCTCCAGAAGCTGACCGATCACGATCCTGGCTTCGAGGCGGGCGAGGGCGGCTCCGACGCAGAAGTGTGCGCCCTTACCGAAACTGATGTGAGCCTTGCCGCCGGGGCGGTCAAGCCGAAACTCTCCTGCGTTGACGAAATGCGACGGGTCGCGATTCGCAGCACCCCACAGCAGGAGGAGGCGCGATCCAGCGGGCAGATCGACGCCCGCCAGCGAGGTGTCCTCGACCACGTGCCGATAGTGGCCACGGAACGGTGGCTCGTAGCGCAGCACTTCCTCGAGGAATGTGACCAGCAGGTCAGGGCTTTCCCGCACCTGCCGCTGAATGTCCGGCCGCGTCGCGAAGATGTAGGCGGCAGAACCGATCAACGATGCGGTCGATTCGCCGCCGGCACTGAACAGCGTCACCATCATCGTCAGTGCGGTCACATCGGTCAATTCACCTGCGGCGCAGACCATTGCGAGATCGCTGAGAAGGTCGTCCCTCGGGTCGGCGGCCGCCGCCTTGAAACCGTCGGTGATGTAGCCCGCGAGTGCCATCACGGCTGCTCCCGCCGCGGCGAGTTCGTCCGGACCGACAAGGCCCTCGACGACTTTGGTGGCTTCATAGCCCCACTGGCCGAGCTGGTCGGTGTCTTCGTCGGGTACACCGATCAACCGGCCGACAACCTTCATCGGCAGCCGGTTGGCCATCGCCGACATCCACTCGATCGCCCCGTCGCGGATTCCTTCGTCCCACAGCATGCTTTCGGTCTCGCCGACGTAGGCCTCCAAGGAGCGGATTCGCTTGGCCGCCAACCGCGGCACCAACAGTTTTCGGTGCACCGCGTGCGCGGGGTCGTCCGCCGTCGCCAGCGCTTGAATGTCTCCGCCGAGCTCACCCATCGGGAACGTGCCGACCTTGCCGCCCTGATACGTCATCGTGGCGGTCAGGTTCGAGGAGAAGTCCTGCGGCCGGGCGATGACGTCGTCGACCGCGTCCCAACCGCATACGGCGTAGAACCCGGAATCTGCGACGGCGTGCACCGGTCCTTCCGCGTGCATGCGCTCGTACAGCGGATAGGGGTCCTGGACGAACGCTGTCGTCGAACAGGTCGAGGCCAAGGCGGCCGTCACGTACGCGCATCCAGCAAGGCTGGTCGAGGCAGGCAGTCGGCGTCAATGCTCCTCGGACAACGTGAAAAGCGCTGGTCGCCCGCAGTCTGACCCGGTGTCTCATCCCGCAGCTCCCGACCTGCGGCATCGGTGAGAAATCCCGCAGAATTTCGTCTCACCATGAGAAAATTGAGCCAATGACTCGCAGCGACTGGCTTGTCGGCGGTGACCGCAGGACCGCGGCCGCCGAACGCATATACGCCGCAGCCACCGATCTGATCGCGCGCGACGGTATGGACGCATTCGACATCGACACTCTCGCATCGCGGGTGCACTGCTCCCGCGCCACGGTCTACCGGTGCGCGGGCGGTAAGCGCCAGATCCGCGACGCCGTCATGGAACGCTCGGCGGCACGGATCGTCGATGCGGTGCGCCGAGCCGTCGACGGTCGCAGCGGCGCCGACCGGATCGTCTCCGCGATCGGCGTGGCACTCGAAGAGATCCGATCGGATCCGCTGGGCCAGTTGATGTTCAGCGCGATTCGGGGCGCAGAGGAACGCGCGTGGCTCACCGAATCGCCGATCGTTGCCAGGTTCGCCGCCGAACTCAACGGCTTGACCGACGATGACACCGAGGCGGCGCAATGGATCGTGCGCGTCGTGCTGTCCCTGTTGTACTGGCCGGTCGGGGATGCCGACGTCGAGCATCGGATGGTCAAGCGGTTCATCTCTCCGGCGTTCCCATCATGACGAGATCGGACGTCTGAACAATGGCCACCGGCATTTCTCCGCGCAGGCCCGTCAACGGCAAGCAACTGCGTGCCGACCGGACGAGGGCGATGGTCATCGACGAGACCGTGGCGTGCGTCGTCGAGGAGGGATTCGGCGCGGCGAGCGCCAAACACATCACCGAACGGGCAGGCGTCACCTGGGGGGTGATCCAGTATCACTTCGGCGACCGGGACGGCCTGCTGATGGCGGTGGTGGACAAGGGGTTCGGCCAACTGGCGGAAACGCTGCGCGCGATGGAACCGGAACTGGGCTCGACGACCGGACACTCCAGGGCCGAACTCGTCGTCAACGCGGTCGCGGATGCGTTCCTCAGCCCGACGTCGATTGCCGCGCTCGAGATTCTGATCGCCACCCGTTCGGTGCGAGCCGACCCCGACCAGAGGCATCTGCTCGAACTGTTCACCACGCTCACCCGGCTCGGCCGGTATGTCGCCGACGGGCTCGAACCCGAACGCGCCGACGCGGTCGGCAATGTGATCTGGACGACGCTGATGGGGGCGATGGTCGCGAAGATGGCCGTGCCGGGCCCTGTCGATGTCAGTCGAGAGTTACGTGCCCTGACCGATGTCATCGCCGCCTACGTCGACCACCATCGGACGACCTAGAAGCGTTCGGACTCCGTCAGCGGCTCGCCATTGGCGTTGCGCAGGAAGCAGATGGCGGTGCTCGGAGTCGGATTGTTGGCTGTGCGATCCTGATTCGAGTCGATCAGGTATGTGACCGCGAACGGACCGCCGACGAACGGCTGCCCCGTGTAGTCCACGAATCCCTTCGAGCACTTCTCCATTGCCACCTGATTGATCGCCGTGTTGACCGCAAGCGGGGCGAGCAGAAAGACCTCCGCCTGATGCGGCGACGCACAGTCGACGACCGTGGTTTCCACGACGCCGGTGTCGACCGCAGGGATCTCGGTCAGGCAGTCACCGGCCTTCAGATCGAACCAGTTCTTCGTCTGCGGGCCCGCGGGCGTCGGGGCGAGGGTGATCTGAGTCGTCGGCGTCCCCGACGACGCACGAGGTGACTCCTCGGAATCCTTTGAGGCACACGACGACAGCAGCGCGAGTACGGTCAGCGACGCGCACAGCGCCGCCGTTCTACTGCTCGGCCGCATCGTCGAGAAGCTGCGCGGCGATCTTCTGGGCATCGTCATGGTCGTTCACGTCACAGGAAAAGCCCTCGACGATCAAATTGGAGACGACACCCATGGCGTGTTGGCATATCCCCTCGAGGGAGCCACTGACTTCCGCCTTCAGCGAGATGGATCGTTCGTCGACGTCCTCCACCTCGTCGGGGCTCCACGCGCCGCTGTCGACCTCGATGTCGTTGGCCTGCGCGCACTCTCGCCACTTCTCCGCCGACGTCATCGAAGAACTCGACGGCTGCGTCGGGAGTGTCGAATAGGACGAGTGTCTGCTCGACGAGGCGACCGTCCTCGTCGGCGCCGGCCTCGAGAAGCAACTCGTCACGTACCGCGGTCCAGTCGCTTCCGTCGTAGACGGCGTCCTCACCGGGATATATCGCGCCGAGGCAGTCGACATCGGAGACCACGTCGGAGTTGTCGTTCATCTCCTCGGCGTCGTAGAGCGACTCCAGTTCGACACCCGAGATCTTGTCGAGTGCGCTGCTGGTGAGCATCAGACCGTCCAGCGCGGACTCCTCGAGCGGCGCCACGTCGTCCGACGGCACCGAGGAGTTCGGCTTGACGGCGGCACCCTGCACCGTGCTGGTGCAGCCGGTCGTCAGGACGCCGAACGCGACAGCCATCAAGAGCGCGAACACCGATAGCTGCCTGGCCATGGCGGGAGTCTAGAAGAACCCGGCTTCCAACGGCGATGATTGCCAGACGGTGGCCGATCCTTGATGCCGATGGGCGGCCCTGTGATACTCCTTGCAATGGCCTGAGGAGGGGACATGGGGACGATCGCTCGTGTACTTGGCATTGCCGTCGTTGTTGCGGGCGCGGCACTTGCAACGGCGAGCCCCTCGTCGGCCGACCAGACCATGGAGGGCATCTACACGTTCAACACCCCGGGAAAGCCGACCGCGGAGTGGACGATCTACCCGATCTGCGTGCCCACTGTCGGCGATCTGCGCGAGCCGTTGGAGTTGCCGGTCGCCTGCACGTTGAAGGTGGTCAGCGCGACCAACAACAAGGCGAGCTTCGATCTGAACAACCTGAACTGGGGCGGCGACGCACGGCTCACCGGCGGGCAATGGGCGCTCACCACGAACAAGGCCGACGGCTTCCAGTGTCCGGACGGCAGCACCGTGCCCACCGTCGACACCTACAAGTTCGACGACGTGACGCTCACCGGGACACACACATCTCTGCACAGCGCGGTGTGCGGCGTCCCGGCCGGCATGACCAAATCGCCGTTCACGCTCACGTTCGCCAGGCCGTTGCCGATTCCCGTCGACAAGTACCCGCTGGTGTGCGAGCCGGCAGGCAATCGCCTCTGCAGGTGAGTCCGGCTAGACGGTGAACCCGCCGTCGACGTTCCAGTTCGCGCCGGTGATGTATCCGGTGTCGGGTCCGGCCAGATAGCTCACCACGCCTGCGATGTCGCTGGGCTGGCCGTACTTGCCGGTCGCCATGATCGTCTTCGCGAACTCGGCGAACTCACCCTCGTCGGGATTCATATCGGTGTTGACGGGTCCGGGCTGCACATTGTTGACCGTGATGCCCTTTGGCCCGAGGTCGCGCGCCAATCCTCGCGTCAGACCGGCCACCGCGGCTTTGGTCATCGAATAGCTGGCCAGGCCGGGGCCGGGGACCCGGTCGGCGTTGATGCTGCCGATGTTGATGATGCGGCCGCCGCTACCCAGATGCGGGATCGCGCGCTGACTCGCGACGAAGACCGCGCGGACGTTGATCGCCAACTGTCGGTCGAAGTCTTCCAGGGACAACGACTCGACGTCGCCGATGACTGCAATGCCTGCGTTGTTGACCAGGATGTCCAGCCCGCCGAGCTGAGCCGCCGCATCGTCGACGGATTTGGCGACCGCTTCGGCGTCGGCACTGTCGGCCTGGATCGCGACGGCCGTTCCGCCTCCCGCGGTCACTTCGGCGACAAGCTTTTCCGCCTCCTCGGCCGACCTGCCGTATGTGAAGGCGACAGCGGCGCCGTCGGCGGCGAGGCGTCGCACGATCTCGGCGCCGATACCGCGGGATGCTCCGGTGACCAGGGCCCGGCGACCTTGCAGTTTTGTCATGATGCGTTCAAAGCTAACTGACGGGCCGAAATTCCCGCCTGCGTTAGGGTCAGCGGTTGATGAGCCCGCAATCCCGGCTTGAGCGCTACGAGCAACGCACCGAGTGGCCGCTCGCCGGTGTGGCGATCCTGTTCCTGGCGCTGTACTCGGTGCAGGTCCTCGCCGCACCCGAGGGGCGTGGAGGGACCATCCTGAGTGCGTCACTGGTGGGGCTGTACGCACTCTTCGTCGCGGACTACCTGTGCCGGCTCTATCTCGCAGACCCGCGCGGCCCGTGGTTCGTCCGGCACCTCTTCGACCTGGCGATCGTCGCGCTGCCGTTCCTGCGACCGCTGCGTCTGCTCAGTCTGGTCGTGGTGGTCAACATGCTTCAGCGCGCCCTCGGCCACACGATCCGGGGCAAGGTGGTCGCATACACCGTGTGCGGAGCCGTCCTGATCGTCTACGCCGCGTCGCTGGCGATCATCGACATGGAGAGCGACAACCCGAACGCCAACATCAAGGGCTTCGGTGACGCGCTGTGGTGGTCGATCACGACCGTCACCACCGGCTACAACGACCTGGCCCCGCTGACCGCCGAGGGCCGGATCGTCGCGGTCGCGTTGATGATCGGAGGCATCAGCCTCGTCGGTATCGTCACCGCCACGCTGGCCTCGTGGATCGTGCAGCGCGTCGCCGAGGAGGACACCGCGAATCAGGCGGCGACGACGGCGCAGATCCACGAGCTGCGCGAAGACATCCGACGGCTGACGGAATCGGTTGCTACCCAAAACGAGGGGACAACGGGGAAACAAGTGGAAGGTGATTGATGACCAAGCGAATTGTGGTGTGGGGCACCGGTTTTGTCGGCAAGATGGTCATCGCCGAAATGGTGAAGCACCCGTTCTTCGAGCTGGTCGGCGTCGGCGTGAGCAGCCCCGACAAGGTCGGTCGTGACGTCGGCGAGATCTGCGGCCTGCCTGAACCGGTCGGCATCGCCGCCACCGACGACGTCGACGCGCTGATCGACCTCAAACCCGACGCGCTGGTCCATTACGGCCCGACGGCGGCGCACGCCGACGACAACATCTCGCTGATCACCCGCTTCCTGCGAGCGGGAATCGATGTCTGCTCGACGTCGATGACGCCGTGGGTATGGCCGACGATGCACCTGAACCCGCCGAACTGGATCGTCCCCATCACCGAGGCATGCGAACTCGGCGAAGCCTCGTGCTTCACCACCGGCATCGATCCCGGGTTCGCCAACGACCTGTTCCCGATGACGCTCATGGGGCTGTGTTCGGAGGTTCGGAAGGTGCGGGCGTCGGAGCTTCTGGACTACACCAACTACACCGGCGACTACGAGCGAGAGATGGGTATCGGAAGGCCGCCGGAGAAGAAAGCGATGCTGGAGACCCCCGATATCCTCGTGTTCGCCTGGGGCGGAACGGTTCCCATGATCGCGCACGCGGCGGGAATCATGCTCGACGAGATCACCACCTCATACGACAAGTGGGTGACGCCCACCGAGCGCAAGTCGGCCAAGGGCGTCATTCCTGCAGGCCACGTCGCCGCGGTGCGGTTCACGGTCAACGGTGTCTACCAGGGCGAAACCCGAATTCAGCTGGAGCACGTCAACCGCATCGGCGACGACGCGGCGCCCGACTGGCCGACCGGTGACCAGAACGACGTGTACCGCGTCGATATCGAGGGCACGCCAAGCATCTTCCAGGAGACGGCATTTCGGTTCACCGACGGCTCGGGCAGAGACGCCGCGGCCGCGGGTTGCCTGGCGACCGGAATGCGCGCGCTCAATGCGGTGCCCGCTGTCAACGAGTTGTCGCCCGGCTGGGTGACACCGCTGGACCTGCCCCTGATCGCCGGGGTCGGCACGATTCGCTGAGTAACGCCTGCGGCTCCTTCCGAGATGGACGATAGGGTTGCCCGTGAGATTGGAATGTGATGGCTGATGGGGTAGGGCTGTCGGTTGGTGCCACCAACCTGACGGCCGTTGCGGTAGGCCGGGCTGCGGTGACGCGGTCCGCCGTGGTGACCCTTTTTCCGAACCAGCCGCTCGAGGTCGGCGTGCCGAGCGAGAATCCGCGGCTGAACAGCGACGAACGCGGCGTGATCATCACCGACTTCGTCGATCGCGTCGGCGACCCGGTCGGCATCGTGGCACCCGACGGCAGCAGCCACCGCGGCGAGGCACTGCTCGCCGAGGCGCTGCGCGAAATGCTCTACGACGTGACCAACGGGCGCGGCGCCGTCGACCCGGTGGTGGTGACGCACCCGGCGCATTGGCGGCCTGCCACGGTTGAGGCTCTGCGCGAAGCGCTGGCCACCGATGCGCGAGTTCGCAGGCACGGCGTTGGTCTCCGACGCCAGAGCGGCCGTCACTGCCCTGCACGATGACCCCGGCCTTCCGACCAGCGGTGTGATCGCGCTGTGCGACTTCGGCGGCAGCGGAACGAGCATCACGCTGGTCGACGCCGCCAACGGCGAGGTGATCGGCCATACGGTCCGCTACGCCGAGTTGTCCGGCGACCTGATCGACACGGCGGTGCTGACGCAGGTCCTGGACGGACTGTCCGACGCGGGCGCCGTCGATGTGACGGGCACGTCGGCGATCGGTCCGTTGAACAGGCTGCGCACCCAAAGCCGAGCGGCCAAGGAACGGCTGTCGACCACCGCCGCCACCTCTCTGGCAGCGGACCTGCCCGGGCATCGCGGGGAAATCCGCCTCACCCGCACCGAACTCGACGACGCCATCCGGGCACCGCTCGCCGAGTTCGCGGGCGCGGTGCAGGAGACGCTCGACCGCAACGGCGCACGCGGTCTCGCCGCCGTCGCGTCCACCGGGGGCGGCGCGCGCATACCTCTCATCACCACGACGCTGTCCGAGCACTTCGGGGTACCGGTCATCACCACTCCGCATCCCGAGCTGACCGCGGCGATCGGGGGCGGTATCAACGCCGCCCGCGGGACGGCCGAAGAGGGCGCGACGGCCATGGCGGAAGCCATCAGCCCGCCGACCGCAGCGGCCGCCGCGGCAATGGGCGCCACCCAGATGGCGCCGGAGGTCCACCCGGACGACATGGATTCGGGCTCACCGTCGGGATTGGCCTGGTCGGAGGCCGACGATGTGGCCGACGTCGTCGCCGTGACCGATCCGTACGAATACGCCCCGTACGGCGGCGGTGCCACCACCGACGCGATGGGCGGCCCGCGCCCGCAGATGCAGTTCGAACCGGAGACCGGCGAACACGAGGCGGCGGCCAAGCGGACCCCGTTCGCCCTGTTGATCGCCGGCGTGGTCGTCGTCCTCCTCGCGATCGCACTGGCCGTGTGGTTCGTGCTGCGCAACAACGAGAGCACCCCGTCGCCGTCGTCCACCACCGTCAGCACGACCGCTCCGTCCGTGCCGCCCGCATCGGACGCGCCTGCGCCGCCTGCATCGGACGAGCCTGCACCGCCGGCATCGGAGGAGCCGCCCGTCACCCAGACGATCACGCAGCCACCGGAGACCATCACGCAGGAAGCGCCGCCACCGCCGACGAGCGAGGCCCCGCCGCCTGCACCGGAGTCCCCATCGGAGGCCCCGCCGCCTGCACCGGAGTCCCCGTCGTCGCCGTCGTCGCCGCCACGGCTCATCCCCACGCTGCCGTACCCGACGATCCCTGGTCTGCCCTTTGTCCCGGCACCGGTACAGCCCGCCCCTTAGGCTCTCGTCCATGACTCAGACGGACGGCCTGCTGTTCAACCCGAACACCTACGATCCAGAGCAGTTCGACGCCGAGACCCGCCGGTTGCTGCGCGCGACCATCGACTTCTTCGAGGGTCAGGGCAAGAAACGACTGCTCGACGACGACCTGAAGGTGGTTTGGCCCGCCGACTTCGTCGACTTCGTGAAGCGCGAGAAGCTCTTCGCGACCTTTCTGACGCCTGTCGGAGTTCGCCGACGGTGACCCGAACAAGCGGTGGGACGCCGCGCGCAACGCGGCACTGTCGGAGATCTTCGGGTTCTACGGGCTCACCTACTGGTACACCGAGCAGGTCACCATCTTGGGCCTCGGGCCGATCTGGCAGAGCGAGAACAAGGACGCCAAGCTCAAGGCGGCCGACGATCTCGCGGCGGGCGAGGTGATGGCCTTCGGCCTGTCCGAACGCGAACACGGCGCCGACGTCTACAACACCGACATGGTGCTCACGCCCGCGAGCGAGGAGGACGTCGCCAACGGCATCCTCTACCGCGCGACGGGGGAGAAGTACTACATCGGCAACGGCAACGTCGCGAGCATGGTGTCGGTGTTCGGCCGGCGCGGCGACGTCGAAGGCCAAGACGCCTATGTCTTTTTCGCCGCCGACAGCCGCCACGAGAACTACCATCTGGTCGACAACGTCGTGCACATGCAGATCTACGTGAGCACATTCCGGCTGGAGAACTACCCGGTGCGCGCCGAGGACATCCTGCACACCGGCGTGGAAGCCTTTGCGGCGGCGCTGAATACCGTCAACATCGGCAAGTTCAACCTGTGCACGTGTTCCATCGGGATGGTCGAGCACGCGTTCTACGAGGCGATCACCCACGCGCAGAACCGAATCCTCTACGGCAACCCGGTGACCGACTTCGCCCATGTGCGGGCCAACTTCGTCGACTCCTACGCGCGCATCGTGGCGATGAAACTGTTCAGCCAGCGCTCCGTCGACTATCTGCGCAGCGCGAGCCTCGAGGATCGGCGCTATCTGCTGTTCAACCCGGTGACCAAGGCCAAGGTCACGATGGAGGGCGAGAACATCATGCGGGCGCTGCACGATGTCGTCGCCGCAAAGGGGTACGAGAAGAACACCATGTTCCGCGAGGTGGCTCAGCTCATCGGCGCGCTACCCCGCCTGGAAGGCACCGTCCACGTGAACGTCGGCCTCGTGCTGAAGTTCATGCCGAACTACATGCTCAATCCCGGGGAATACCCGCAGATTCCGACGCGCAACGACCCTGCCGACGATGTCTTCTTCTGGAAGCAGGGGCCGACGCGCGGCGCGGGCAAAGTCCAGTTCGCCGACTGGACGCCGGCCTACGAACAGCACCGCGAGATCCCCAACGTCGCCCGGTTCTACGAACAGGCGCAGGCCTTCAGGGAGTTCCTCATCACCGCCGCCCCCGACGCCGACCAGCAGAAGGATCTGGATTTCCTGCTCAACGTCGGCCATCTGTTCTCGTTGATCGTCTACGGCCAGCTCATTCTCGAACAGGCGGCGCTGACGGGCGTCGACAACGACATCGTCGACCAGATCTTCGACTTCCAGGTTCGCGACTTCAGCACGTATGCGGTTGCCCTGCATGGTAAGTCGAGCTCCACGCAGGCTCAGCAGGACTGGGCGCTCGGCGCGATCCGCAAACCGGTCTCCGACGCCGATCGCTTCGACCGGGTGTGGGAGCGCGTCAAGGCCTACAACGGCGCCTACGAGATGCGGCCGTAGACGCCGTTCATTTGGTCCTCCGCTGTTTGGTCAGCACCAATTTGGCAAACGGGATCTGCATCTGCTCCGGGTCGGCGGCCAGTCGTCCGACGATGCCGGTCTCGAGCCGATCGAAGAATTCCGGCGACCGGGAGTCGTTGCGGCCCTCCGCAAGCGCGGTGCACAACGTCGGAAAGATCGCGGCCCTCACGAAGGCGGCCCACAGCGCGGCGTACGCGTCTGCATCATGGTCGACCTGGTATTGCGTCCAGAATCGATCCTCGGCGTTGAACACCTCTAGATGCTCGACGGACAGGCGCTCGAACCGGCCGGAGGGCGCGAACGGGGCCAGGAAGTCGGCTTCCCTTCGCCCCACGGTCGGCAGGCACATGCGACGCATCTCGTCCTCGGTGACCAGGTTGTCGGCGGACAGTTCGACCAATGTGTCGACCAGGGCGTCGAGCAACGGCCGGTACCCGAACTCGCCGTCGTCGTCGAGGGCCATCGTCAGCACCACGAGTTGCCCGCCAGGCACGAGCTCGCGACCACGGAACGCGACGAACTCGTGCCAGTCGCTGCGCGGCCTGCTTGGCGTAGGCGGTTCGGACGCCCTCGTCGGCGCTGTAGTCGACCTGCACGTGGTCGGGTATCGGTGCGGGAATGCGGCTCAGCCACTGGACGGCCCACGACGACCATCCGAGGTGCACGCTGTTGGAGGGAATGATCTGGCTGTAGAACGACCGCCCGACCGCCGAGGCGAACGTCGCCGCATCCTTGCGCAGGTAGGTGTCGGGATCGTCGGACAACGTCTGGAACATCACGGTGAAATCGTTCTCGGGCACATCGGTGTGCGCGACGAGAATCGAATGATCCGGGCGAGTGCGGTTGCGCAGCAGCGGAAGTGCGGCAGAGATGGGTGCCAGTGAGTTGTGCCCCGTCGACGCGCCGTAGTCGGCGATGACAATCGGCTGCGGCGGGCGGGGCAACGGCACGGATTCGGCGGCCTGCTCGAAAAGCTCTATCGCCGGTCGCAATCCGGCGGCCTGCAGCCGCGAGCTGACCGTGTAGGTCTCGCTGTCGATCGGCTCGGGTCGAACCACCACGCTCGACTCGGGCACCGCCGACGGCTTATCGGGCATGGCGACAACGGTAGTAGTCTTCGTCCTCATCGCGTGACAGACTGCGCGAATGGCTGGCGGGCGCACGGCGCCGAGGATCTTCATTCTGTCCGCGGTTCTGACACTGGTGGTGGCAGTCGTCGGTTTCATCGTGACGCTGGTGCTGAACGCATTCGTCCTCGACAAGTACGACGCCTACGGCGAGGTGCCGATCCCCGGCTCGAGCAGCCTGCATCTTCCCGCAGGCGAGGCCACGGTCAGCTTCCACACCCAGACCGTCGGCAACACGAGCGGGGGCGGCCTGCCCGTCCCGCCTCTCGGGTTGACCATCAACCCGCCGGAAGGTGTCCCGCAGCCGAAGGTCGACGAGAACTGGGGCACGACGACCTCGATCAACAACGACGTCCACATCAGGGTGTGGACGGTGCAGATCCCGGCTGATGGAACCTACGACATCATCACCGACGGCCAGGTCGGCGGCTATATCAACCCGCAGCTGGCTTTCGGGAAGGACTCGTCCAACGCCACGCTGGCGTGGGTGTTCGGCGGCCTGTTCGTCGTCGGGCTGCTCGAGTTGACGGCGGCGATCATCTACTCGGTGCGCAGCGGCAAGCGCCCGTCGCCCGCGGCACCCAGCGGCGCCACGTTCAGCGTCGGCGACTTGCACGCGGTCAGGGATCCTTACACGCCGACCGACGACGGCATCCGCATCGAAGCGCTCAAAAACCTGGCAGCGCTGCGCGATTCGGGCGCGCTGACCGAGCAGGAGTTCGAGGCCGAGAAACGCCGGATCCTCGACGGCTAGCTGCCAGGTCAGCTGCCGCGGGCCACCCATTCGTCGTAGTGCACGATTTCGTCGCCGATGGTGGTCGAGTCTCCGTGCCCGGTGTAGACGACGGTTTCGCCGGGCAGCTTGCCCAGCCTGCCCGCGATCGACTCGAGGATTGTCGGGAAGTCGGAGTACGACCTTCCCGTCGCACCCGGTCCGCCCTCGAACAGGGTGTCGCCGCTGAACACCGCTCCGAGTTCGGGTGCATACCAGCAGACCGACCCGGGCGAATGACCCGGCGTGTGCAGGGCGCGAATCTCGGTTCCGGCGACGGTCAACGTCTCATTCTCGCCGACCGCGCGGAAATCCTTGTCCGGGTGGGTCATCCGCCACAGCACGTCGTCGGCGGGATGCAGCAGCACGGGTGCATCGAGCGCATCGCCGAGTTCCGGCGCCACCGTGACATGGTCGTTGTGGCCGTGGGTGCACACCACGGCGACCACGTTGCGGCCGCCGACGGCGTTGACGATCGGGCCTGCGTCGTGTGCGGCGTCGAAGACGACCACGTCGTTCTCGTCGCCGACGATCCAGATGTTGTTGTCGACTTCCCAACTGCCGCCGTCGAGTTCGAAGGTGCCGTGGGTGACGATTCGCTGTATCGGTCCGCCGTTCACTTCATCACCACCACTGAGCGCAGAACCTCACCGGCGTGCATCTTATGGAAGGCGTCTTCGATGTCGTCGAGACCGATGCGTTCGGAGACGAACTTCTCCAGCGGCAGCCGGCCCTGCAGGTACAGGCTGATCAGGGTGGGGAAGTCGCGTTCGGGTAGACAGTCGCCGTACCACGACGACTTCAGCGCACCGCCGCGGGAGAAGAAGTCGACCAGCGGCATCTCCAGCTTCATATCGGGCGTCGGAACCCCGACCAGCACAACGGTTCCGGCGAGGTCGCGCGCGTAGAACGCCTGCTTCCAGGTTTCGGGTCGGCCGACCGCGTCGATCACGACGTCGGCGCCGTTGCCGTCGGTGAGATCCTGGATGGTCTTCACCGGATCGAGCTCCTTGGCGTTGATGGTGTGGGTGGCGCCGAATTCGCGGGCCCACTCCAACTTCTTGTTGTCGGTGTCGACGGCGATGATCCGTTTGGCTCCGACGAGCGCCGCACCGGCGATGGCGGCATCACCCACGCCGCCGCAGCCGATCACCGCGACGGTGTCGTCGCGGTTCACCGCGCCGGTGTTGATCGCCGCGCCGATACCCGCCATCACACCGCATCCCAGCAGCCCGGCCACGGCGGGGTCGGCTGCGGGATCGACCTTCGTGCACTGGCCCTCGTGCACCAGTGTCTTGTCGACGAACGCCCCGATACCCAGCGCGGGCGTCAGCTCGGTTCCGTCGGTCAGCGTCATCTTCTGCTCGGCGTTGAAGGTGTCGAAGCACAGGTGCGGGCGGCCGCGCTTGCAGGCCCGGCACTGCCCGCACACCGCGCGCCAGTTCAGGATCACGAAGTCGCCGGGCTCCACGTTCGTCACGCCTGCCCCGACCGATTCGACGGTGCCTGCGGCCTCGTGGCCGAGCAGGAACGGGTACTCGTCGTTGATGCCGCCCTCGCGGTAGGTCAGATCGGTGTGGCACACGCCGCAGGCAAGGATGTCGACCACCACCTCGCCAGGACCGGGGTCGGGGATGACGACATCCACCACCTCGACCGGCTCACCCTTCTTCCTCGAGATCACTCCGCGCACTGTTTGACCCATGAGTCAAACCTTAGCGGGGCGCGTTCTACCGGCACCAGTGTGATGCGTTCAGGTTCTGCCCGTACTTTGCGGTTGGTTCCGCGATTATTGGGCCCAGGGCGTGATAGCAAAGACATATCAGCTGACCAATGCGTTGCTGGTGTGCGGCGTTGTTGGCCTGTGATGGCCGGTTCAGCCACACGTATGCGGGATTGACGCGGGCGATATTTGTCCGGGCAGACGGACCGAGAGCGGGGGACAGTACGGCCCGGTGGTGCTCATCCCCTGGACGTATTCGGCGCAGTGATGGTTACCGCGCGAATTTGCTCGGCTAAAGGTTGAGGGAATTGCTTTGGCGATCCCTCCTGCCTATGAACTGCTCATAAAGGGCAGCGCCAACATCAAGGAGAGTCCATGACAATCAACCAACCGGCCACCCTGATGCTCGCCACCGGAGCGATGGTGATCGGCGCATTCGGCGCAGCCGCGCCTGCCCATGCCGTCGACGCGTATGTCGCGCTGTCGTACTCACTGGAGAGCAAGAAATCGGGTATGGCGGTAGCAGCCACCGAGGATGCGGCGAAGACCGAATCGCTCAATAACTGTGTCGCCAACGGCGGTAACCACTGCACTCCATACGTGATTGCCCAGAACAGCTGCGCCGCACTAGCAATCGGTACCGACCCCACCTTGCATCAGGAGTGGTCCACCGCGACGAACTCCATCCTCGAGATGGCCCGCAAGCAGGCCTTGACCAACAACGGCGGGGGCATCATCGGGGCTTCGGGATGCACGACCAACCTCGTGGTTGATCCGCCACCCCAGTCGCCTGACACCGGGCCAGCTGACCCGGTGCCGCCTGCAGAACCGCAGCCTGTACCCGATGATCACGACAACGACGGCCTGTCCAAACACGACGAGCTCTTCGACAGCCACACCAATCCGTTCCTCGCCGACACCGACTTCGACGGCGTCAACGACGGAGACGAGGTCACGAACGGCACGAACCCACTGAACCCGCACTCGCCCTAAACCTTTTGGCGGGTAATGCTGTAACGGTGATGCCCGTCTTGTATCTGAGTCACGGCGCCCCGCCACTCGTCGACGACGAGCTGTGGGTGTCGCAGCTCGCGGCGTGGGCCGCCAAACTCCCGCCGCCGAAAGCGATCCTCGTCGTGTCCGCGCATTGGGAGGCCGCACCGCTGACGATCGGCTCGACCACCGTCGAGACACCGCTGACATACGACTTCTGGGGTTTCCCGGAGCACTACTACGACGTCACCTACGACGCGCCCGGCGCACCGGCACTGGCCGCGGCGGTCGAGGCGCTGATGCCCGACGGCGAACCCGTCGCCCATGATCGCGACCGCAGGCTCGATCACGGTGCCTATGTGCCGCTGACCGTGATGTACCCCGCGGCCGACATTCCCGTGCTGCAGATCTCCCTTCCGACCCTCGACCCGCAGCGGCTGCTGCACCTGGGGGAGCGGCTTCGTCCGCTGCGCGACGACGGGGTGCTGGTGATCGGGTCCGGGTTCACCACCCACGGCCTGCCGTTCCTTGACGACCCGTCACCCGGTGCCACCCCGCCGGGGTGGTCTGTCGAGTTCGACGAATGGGCAGCCGAGCGCTTTTCCGCCGGGGATGTCGACGGCCTCATCGACTTCCGGACCAAGGCGCCGGGGATGCCGTACGCCCACCCCACGATCGAACACTTCGCGCCGCTGTTCGTGGCGCTCGGCGCGTCAGGAGATCCGGAGCAGGCGGCCGAACAGGTCGTCGACGGCTACTGGATGGGCCTGGCGAAACGGTCGATTCAGCTGGTGTGATGGAGGTGCCATGGACGCCCTGATCGACTACCTCGTCGAAGCCCGCAACGCTCACCTGCGCAACGACTGGCGGGCCAGCTATACGGCGTTCGTGGGCGCCGACGGGCTCGGCTCGATGTCCACCGACGACCTCGAGGCCTACAGCGCCGCGTCGTGGCGGGCCGGCCATGGCAGTGAGGCGACCCGGCTGGCCGAACGCGCCTTCGACAGGCTGGTGCGCACCGACCAGGCCGCCGCGGCGATGAAAGCCGCCGTGTTGGCGTTGCAGTGGCACGCGCGCCGACACGATTCGGTGTCACGGCTGTGGGCCGATCGCGCGCGCGGATTGCTCGCGGGCTCGCCCTCCGGCGGAACGCACGGCTACCTCGCCTACCTGGACGCCACGATCGCACTCGAGGCGGGTGACACCGCCACCGCTGTGCGCGTCTCGGCGGTTTTGCGCGATGCCGCATCGACGACCGAAGACGCCACGTTGACGGTGCTCGCGCGTGTGGTCGACGGCATGACCGCCCTCATGCAATCACGCGTCGCCGAGGCGTTTCGGCTTCTCGACGAGACTTTGGTGCCGGTGCTCGACGAGCGTCTCTCGTTGGAATGGGCCGGCGACGTATATCGGCTTGTGCTGCGCCGGGACAGTCGCGTGGATGTGGCGCATCGTCGGGCCTGGGTGGAATCCATGCGGCGCTGGGTTGCCGTTACCGGGGTGGCGATGGACGAGGCGGCCTACGGTTCTGCACTATGACCACCATCCAGGACGTCGCCGAACAGATCGTCGGCGCGGTCGGTCCGTCCACTAACTCATACATCGCGCGGAAATCGTGACGCGACATCGACAACCGCTGCCTCAAACGGTCGGCGACCGGATTTTCGTGGCCGACGGCGGACTGGAGACCGAGCTGGTTTTCCACGACGGCCTCGACCTGCCGTGCTTCGCGGCGTTCCCGTTGCTCGACCGCCAGGGCGGTCCGGAGCGGCTGCGCCGGTATTACGACGGCTACCTGGACATCGCCCGCAAGCACGACGCGGGCTTCGTGGTGGAGACACCGACATGGCGCGCCAGCCCCGACTGGGCGCGCGAGCTCGGTTACTCGTCGGCGCGACTCGACGAGGTCAACCGGGCGGCCGTGGCCCTCGCCGAGGAGGTCCGCGCCGCTGCGACCGCCGACGGCGTCACCGCCGTGGTGAGTGGCTGTATCGGTCCACGCGGCGACGGATACGACCCCGCGGACGCGATGACGTCAGAGGAATCGCAGCGCTATCACTCGGAGCAGATCGCCACCTTCGCCGAAACCGCAGCCGACCAGGTCACCGCGATGACGATCACCAATGCCGATGAGGCGATCGGCATCGTGGCCGCGGCCGCGTGCCGCAAGTGTTCCGGTCGCCATGTCGTTCACCGTCGAAACCGACGGCAGGCTGCCCACGGGCCAGCCGTTACACGAGGCGATCCAACAGGTGGATTCCGAAACCGATACGTACGCAGCCTATTTCATGGTCAACTGCGCACACCCGAACCATTTCTCGTCGGCGCTGGAGCACGAAGGGCCGTGGCGGCAGCGGCTCGGCGGGTTGCGGGCCAACTCATCGGTCAGAAGCCATGCGGAGTTGGACGAGGCGACAGAACTCGACGAGGGCAACCCGACCGAGCTCGGCGCCCAGCACGCCGCGCTGCGTGGCCGGTTGCCCGAAGTTCGGGTGCTCGGCGGGTGCTGCGGCACCGACGCCCGCCACGTGGCCGCGATCGTCTCGGCCTGGACGGCGAACTAGGCTCCTGCCGGTGTCTGCACTCGACCTGATCGCCGACTGGCCGGTCCGCAATGCCGCCGCGGCGGTGGTCAATCCGTCCGGTGTCCTCGCCGAGCGCGGGGACACCGCGCACCGCTTCGCGCTGGCGTCGGTGACCAAGCCGTTGGTCGCCCGCGCCGTGCAGATCGCGGTCGAGGAGGGTGTGCTCGAACTCGACACCCCCGCGGGTCCGCCCGAATCGACGGTCCGCCACCTGTTGGCGCACACCTCCGGGTACGCGATGCACAACGACGAGGTGATGTCGCCGCCGGGGAAGAGGCGGATCTACTCCAACTACGGATTCGGGGTGGCCGCCGACGCGGTGGCGAAGCAAGCGGATATCGACTTCGGCCGGTACCTGACCGAGGCGGTCTTCGAACCGCTCGCCATGGCGGCCAGCGACCTCGAGGGCGGCGCCGAGGCGGCGGGCTACGGTGCCACGTCGACGGTGGCAGATCTGGTGAATTTCGCCGCTGACCTGCTACGACCGGCGCTGGTGTCGACCGAGATGCACGATCTGGCCACCGAGGTGCAGTTTCCCGGCCTCGACGGCGTGCTGCCGGGTTTCGGCGTGCAGAGACCCAACGACTGGGGACTGGGTTTCGAGATCCGCGACGACAAGTCGCCGCACTGGACCGGCTCGGCCAACTCCGGCCGCACCTACGGGCATTTTGGCCAGTCAGGGACGTTTATCTGGGTCGATCCGGACCGGGACCTGGCGCTCGTCGCGCTGACGGACCGCGATTTCGGCGACTGGGCCTACGAGCGCTGGCCGGCGCTCTCCGATGCCGTCATCGCGGAATTCGACAGCTAAAGGACTGGGACTAGCGCAACAGGGGCCTCACAAGGCACAATAGACACGTACGACACAACTGCAGCTCATTTCATCCGCCAGGTCGTTGGGGAAGACGTCCCTCGTGGAGCCGAAGGAGCAGCAGATGCGCGCGTCGAACCAGTTTGCCGACTCGACGTCAGGCGTGGTCTATATCCACGCCTCACCCGCGGCCGTGTGCCCGCATGTCGAGTGGGCCTTGTCGTCGTCCCTGAGGTCGAGGGCGAATCTCACCTGGACGCCTCAGCCGGCGATGCCCGGCCAGCTGCGTGCCGTCACCAACTGGGTCGGCCCCGTCGGTGCGGGCGCACAGCTCGCGAACGCGCTGCGGTCGTGGTCGGTGCTGCGATTCGAGGTCACCGAGGATCCCAGCGCGGGCGTCGACGGTCAGCGCTTCTGCCACACCCCACAACTCGGGCTGTGGCACGGTGCGATGAGCGCCAACGGCGATGTGATGGTCGGCGAGATGCGGTTGCGGTCGCTGATGTCGTCCGGCGCCGACATGCTTGCGGCCGAATTGGATTCGGTGCTCGGCACCGCGTGGGACGAAGCCCTCGAGCCATATCGCAGCGGCGGCGACACAGGCGAGGTCGCCTGGCTCAACCGCGGAGTCGGCTAGCCAGTCGGTCTACGGGGTAAGCGCTTTGGGCACGCAGGATCTTCAGCGCTCCGCTGACCGCCGACACCTCGACCGGTAGCGGGCAGACGAACTCGCCGTCGGCGTATGCGTTGATGCCGGGGGAGTCGACGGTGATCGTTTGAGCCCGCGCGGTGCGCACCTCGTCGAGGTCGACGTGGGTGCCCTTGAACACGGTGGGGAACAACCGAATCAACTTGGTCCGCGACGCCGACGCCACCATGGTCGCGTCGAGCAGCCCGTCGGTCGGGTCCGCGTTCGGGCAGATCCTCATGCCGCCGCCGTAGCTCTTCGTGTTGCCGAAGGCGGCGAGGGTGAGCTGTCGTTTCGAGTTCCTCGCCGTCGAACGTCAGCCGGAACGGCAACAACCGCAGCTTGGACAGTTCGGCGACCATGGCCAGGTTGTACCGCATCCGGCCGTGCGGCCATTGCATCCGATTGGTGCGGTCGGTGACCAGCGAGTCGAAGCCCGCCGCCATCACGGTGCCGAACCACCGTTTCGTGCCGTCGGCGCCCTTGATGTGGCCGAGGTCGACGGTTTCGGCGACCCCGTCGACGACGACGTCGGCCGCGGCTTCGGGATCCTTTGTGGGAATACGGAATTCGCGGGCATGGTCGTTGCCGGTTCCGGCGGGGATGATGGCCAGCGGGATGCCTGACTGCGCGAGCACCTGCAGTGCGAGCGAGATGATGCCGTCACCGCCGACGACGACGAGCGCGTCCATCCCGCGTTCGAGTGCGCCGTCGACGAGGCGTCGCGCATGCTCGGCGTCGGTTCCCGCGATCGCGACGACGTCGACCCCTCGCTTGTGCAACTGGGCGACCGCCCGTTCGGCCGCATGCGGCGCGCTGCCGTGCCCCGATGCGGGGTTGGTCAGCATCGTGACTCGCCCCTGCATCGTCACGGAATCAGCTTGCCGGGGTTGAGGATTCCGGCCGGATCGAGTGCCGCCTTGACGGCCTGCAGCACCGCGACGCCGACGTCGCCGACCTCATCGCGCATCCACGGCCGGTGATCGGCGCCGACGGCATGGTGGTGGGTGATGGTGGCGCCGGTGCGCACCATCGCGTCCGACGCGGCGGTCTTCGCCTTGCGCCACTGCTCGATCGGATTGCCGCGTTGCCCCGCGACGACGGTGAAGTACAGCGACGCGCCTGTCGGATACACATGCGAAATGTGGCACAGCACAAGGGCAGGCGTGCCGGATTCGGCCAGCGAGGTCGTCAGCGCCTCGGTCACCGCGGCCTTCAGTGTTGGGACGTTGGACCAGTTGGTTGCTGTTTCGAGCGTCTCGCACAGCGCGCCCGCTGACAGCAGCGAGTCGCGCAGGTACGGCGCGTTGAAGCGGCCGTGCTCCCATGCCTTCGCAGGTCCCTCGCCCAGCGAGGTTGCGCCCTTGGCCTCCATCAGACGCCGCGTCTCTGCATGCCTGCTCTCGACGTGGTCCTCGGTGCCCTCGAACACGGTGATCGCCAGGCAACCGCCGGTGATGGTGTCCTCGCCGATGTTGTCGGCGGTGGCCAGGTTCACGCCGGTTTCTGCTTCGTCGGACAGTCGCAGCACCGTCGGGCCGGTCCCGGTTTGGACGACGGCGCGAAGGGCGTCGGCGCCCGTGCCGAAGTCGGGGAACGACCACGCTTCGTAGCGGGTGGCCGCCGGCGTCGGGTGAACCTTGACGCGCACGCGGGTGATGACGCCGAAGACGCCCTCGGAGCCGATCAGCAGTTGGCGCAGGTCCGGGCCCGCGGCGGATTCCGGTGCGCGGCCGAGGTCGAGCACGCCGGCAGGGGTGACCGCGCGCAGACCGCGGACCATATCGTTGAATCGCCCGTAGCCCGCCGAGTCCTGCCCTGACGATCGGGTGGCGGCGAATCCGCCGATCGTGGCGAACTGGAAGCTCTGCGGGAAGTGCCCGAGCGAGAAGCCACGTTCGCCGAGCAGTCGTTCGGCGTCCGGACCCGTGACGCCCGCGCCGAGTTCGGCCTCGCCGGATATCTCGTCGAGAGAATGCAGTTCGTTCAGGCGTCGCAGATCCAGCGAGATGACGGCCTTGAACTGACCGCGCAGCGGATCGAGTCCGCCGACGACGCTGGTGCCGCCGCCGAACGGGACGACGGCGATGCTGCGCTGCGCGCATACCCGCAGGATCGCGGCGATGTCGTCCTCCGAGCCCGGCAGCAGCACGGCGTCGGGCGCGTCCTGCACTCCGGGGTCCCGGCGTCGCAGCAGGTCGAGCGTCGATTTGCCGCCCGCGCGCAGCAACCTGTCGTTGTCGTCGACTCCGCAGTTCTCCGCGCCGACGATGTCGGCCAGCGCATCCGCGTCGGCGGGCGACAGTGCCGACGGTCGCAGCTTGACCTCTCCTGGCTGCAGTTCGGGAAGCGATGAAGCCCCGACGCCGAGCGCTTGGGAAAGCAGATTCCGAATTCCGTCGGACAGCGGCTTGGCTTGATCCGGGTCACCCCATGCATCCCACTTCATCATGCGTTACAGTATTACATATGTTGTCAATCAGTAACGACACATCGCCGGACCTCGGGGACCGGATCCTCGACGCCGCGGCGAGCTGCGTACTCGCCTACGGCGTCGACCGGGTGACGTTGGCCGAGATCGCCCGTCGGGCCGGGGTGAGCAGGCCGACCATCTACCGCCGCTGGCCGGACACCCGCGCACTGCTGGCGGCCCTGCTGACCTCCCGGATCGTGGGCGTGCTGCGCGACCTGCCCACGCGCGGCGGGGGGCGCGAAGCACTCGTCGAGCGGATCGTCGGCGTCGCCGAGAGACTGCGTCACGACGAGGTTGTCATGTCGGTCTTCCACTCCGCGCCGGAACTGGCGATGGTCTACATCGCCGAACGCCTCGGCACCAGCCAGCAGATCCTCATCGAGGCGGTGGCAGCCGAGCTGAAGGCCGCCCAGCGCGCAGGCAGCGTTCGCGCGGGAGATCCGCGGCAACTCGCCGCGATGTGCCTGCTGATCACACAGTCGACCATCCAGTCCGGACAGATCGTCGAACCGATCCTCGACGCCGACGCCCTCGCCGTCGAACTCGCCCACTCATTGAACGGATACCTCAAGCCTTGACGAATTCGGCCGCACTCAACGCATCACGCCGCATCAGCGAGCTGACGGCGCTGGCCGACGGCCAGACGCTCGACGTCGTCGTCATCGGCGGCGGGATCACCGGAACAGGCATCGCATTGGACGCCGCATCGCGTGGGCTGACGGTGGCGCTGGTGGAAAAGCACGACCTCGCCTTCGGGACGAGCCGATGGAGCTCCAAGCTCGTGCACGGCGGTCTGCGCTATCTGGCGACGGGCAACATCGGGATCGCACGGCGCAGCGCCGCCGAGCGCGGAATCCTGATGACGCGCAACGCACCCCATCTCGTCAGCGCCATGCCCCAACTGGTTCCCCTGCTACCCGCGATGGGCACCCCGGAACGGGCGCTGGTGCGCACGGGATTCCTCGCAGGCGATGCGCTGCGCGCTCTCGCCCGCACCCGATCGTCGACGCTGCCGCGGTCGCGTCGCATATCCGCAGAGCGTGCCGTCGACATGGCGCCAACGGTGCGACGCGACGGTCTGTCCGGCGGGCTGCTGGCCTACGACGGGCAGTTGATCGACGACGCCCGCCTGGTCGCCGCCGTCGCAAGGACCGCCGCCCAGCACGGCGCGCAGATCCTGACCCGGGTGGCGGCCTCGGAGGCGACCGGCACCTCGGTGCGCCTGACCGACCAGCTGACCGGCGAGTCGTTCGACGTGGCCGCGCGCGCGGTGATCAACGCCAGCGGGGTGTGGGCGGGGGAGGTCGACTCCTCGATCAAATTGCGCCCCAGCCGCGGAACGCATCTGGTGTTCGACGCCAAGGCGTTCGGCAATCCGACTGCCGCGCTGACGATTCCGATTCCCGGAGAGCTCAACCGGTTCGTATTCGCGATGCCGGAGCAGTTGGGCAGGGTGTACCTCGGCCTGACCGACGAGGATGCGCCCGGCCCGATACCCGACGTTCCCGAGCCGACGTCGGAGGAGATCGGCTTCCTTCTGGACACCGTCAACACGGCGCTGGACACCAAACTCGGCCGCGACGACGTCATCGGCGCCTACGCGGGGCTGCGGCCGTTGATCGACGCGGGTCAGAAGGCCGGACGGCGGATGTGTCGCGCGACCACGCGGTCGTCGAGTCGCCGTCGGGACTGATCAGCGTGATCGGCGGCAAGCTCACCGAGTACCGGTATATGGCCGAGGATGTCCTCGACAAGGCCGTCGAGTGGCGGCGCCTGTCGGCAGGCCAATGCAGGACCCGAAATCTGCCGCTCGTCGGCGCACCCTCGAATCCGGTTGCGACGCTGCGCGTCCCCACCGACCTGCCGTCATCCCTTGTCGCCCGGTTCGGGGCCGAGGCGCCCAACGTCATCGCCAAGGCCACCTGTGACCGGCCCACCGATCCGGTTGCCGACGGCGTCGACGTGATTCGCGCCGAGTTCGAGTACGCGGTGACGCACGAGGGAGCGCTGACCGTCGACGACATCGTCGACCGTCGTACCCGCATCGGTCTGGTCGACTCCGACCGGGACACAGTGTTGACTGTGGCGGGGGAACTGCTCGCTGGAGGTATGCGATGAGTCTTGCCGCGTCGCCGGCCGCGGTGCGCGTCAAATGAGACGCATCGCGGCGCTTGAGCGCGGCGCTTGTTGCCGCCGCCATCGGGCTGTCGGCGCCCGCCGCCGCCGAAACCGGCGCGTCCAACGACATGACCTACTCCGTCGCGATCACGCCGATCGACGGCGCCACCACGGACCGGATGGGCACCTGGGACGCGAGGTTCGCCGAGCTCTCCGAGGGTGACCCCGCAGTGGTCGAGGCGTTCAACCACGCCAGCCGCACATCGGCGCAGGAGCAGATCGACCGGGCCAAGTTCGAGAGCAACCCCGGCGAACAGTGGAATTTCGAGTCGCACGGGCAGGTGGCCTTCCGGAGTATCGCTATCGGCCAGCTGATCCTCGGCACCCACTATTACGGCGCCCACCCCACCTCGTACATCAGCACCGTGGTGATCGACAGCAGAAGCGCCGACCCGATCATGCTCACCGACCTCTTCGCCGATGAGCAGGCCGGGCTGAACCGGCTGTCCGAGTTGACCGGGGCGGAGCCGCGAGCCGAGAACTTCGCGAACTGGATCCCCACCGCCGAGGGTCTGGAGATCCATTTCGCCCCTTATCAATTCGGCATCGCGCTGCCCGAGACCAAGACCGTGGCCTGGGCAGCGCTCGCCGATCTGCTCGCACCCGTCATGACCGGGATCACGCGAGCCTGACTCAGTACCGGACGTCGCTCTGCAGCAGAGGCGGATACACGGTCGACGGTTCACCGTCGACGGTGCTGCCCGCGAACTGGAGCATCGAGCGTGTCGCGCCGTTCACGTCGGCGGGGTAGTTGAGCGTCGGCGTCGACACGGCATCGAGCGTGCGTAGGTGCTCGGTTGTCAGCGTGACATCGACCGCAGCGAGATTGTCCTCGAGATGAGCGAGCCTGCGGGCGCCCACGATCGGCACGATCGTTCCTTCGCGGGCGCGCAACCATGCCAGTGCCACTGCCGCAGAGCTTGTTTCGAGCTCATCGGCGATGGCGGCGACGGCCTCGATCACGTCGAACTCCGCGTCGCTGGGTCCGCCGACATACGCCGCCCGAGCGGAATCGTCGACTCGGCGCCGCGGCGGTACTTGCCGGAAAGGAAGCCGTTGCGCAGCGGACTCCACGGCACGAGCGCCATGTCCTGGTCGAGCGCCAGCGGCGCGAGTTCGCCTTCCACGGTGCGCGCCAGAAGCGAGTACTCCACCTGCAATGCGATCAGCGGAGTCCACCCGCGCAGCACGGCCGTCGTCTGTGCCTGCGCGGTGACCCAGCCGGGGGTGTTCGAGAATCCGATGTAGCGAATCGTGCCGTCGGTGACGAGATCGTCCAGCGCGCGCAGGGTTTCCTCGATCGGTGTGTGGCGGTCCCAATTGTGCAGCCAGTACAAGTCCAGGTGGTCGGTCTGCAGGCGGCGCAACGTCTCGTGCAGCTGGCGCCTGATCGACGACCGCCCGGCGCCGCCGCCGTTCGGGTCGCCGGGATACATGTTGGCGAAGAATTTCGACGCCAGCACAACGCGGTCGCGCTGATGCTGGGTTGGCGGCGAACCAGTCGCCGAGGATCTTCTCGGAGTGGCCGTTGGTGTAGAAGTTCGCGGTGTCGACGAAGTTGCCGCCGCGGTCAAGGTAGGTCGCGAGGATCTTCTCGGATTCCTCAACGCTGGACCCTGCGCCGCCCGCATCTTCGCCGAAGGTCATCGCGCCGAGTGCGAACGGGCTGACCCGCAGTCCAGAACGGCCGAGGGTGAGGTATTGATCGAGTGGCATGAAACTGCTCCTTGCTGAAGTGGATGGTCATCATCAGCTAACCGGCAGTCCCAGTTCAACGGTAGATTGATGCGCGCAACCTCTTGCATATTCCGATCAATATTGCTGTGATCGGAGAATGCGCGAACGCGGGGATCTGCTCGACGAGATCCGGCACAGAATCGCGAAACACGCGCGGCCCGACCTGTCGACGCGGGTCGACGGCCTGCTGATGTCGAAGGTGTCCACCGCCTCTGCGGCGCCGGAGTACTCGCTGACCGAGCCGCTCGTCGTCGTGATGGCCCAGGGCGGCAAGCGGCTGTTGCTCGGCGACGAGGTGCACGAGTACAGGGCGGGCCAGAGCCTTGTCGTCACGGCCAATCTGCCGGTCACCGGCCACTACATCGACATCACCCCGGATGCGCCTTCGCTGGCCATGGCGCTGGTGCTGCGCCCGGCCGTCGTCGCCGAACTGGTGTTGGCTGGCTCCGGCGGCGCGATCGTCGCGGTCGGGAAACTCTGCGATCTCGACGGGGGAGGCGAGCCGGGAACTGCTCGACGCGGTGGCCCGTCTACTGCGGCTGCTCGATGAGCCCGCCGACGCGCCCGTGCTCGCGCCGATGCTCGAGCGGGAGATCATCTGGCGCCTGCTCACCGGACCACAAAGCGACACGATCCGTCAGATCGGCCTTGCCGACAGCGACCTGTCGCTCGTCAACCGGGCGATCGGCTGGATTCGCGACAACTACGCCGAACCGATGAGGATCGACGACCTCGCGCGGCTGTCGGGGATGAGTCAGTCGGGATTTCACCGGCACTTCCGCGCCGTAACGGCCATGAGCCCGTTGCAGTTTCAGAAGCGGATACGGCTGCAGGAAGCCCGCTTGCTGTTGGCGGCACGGCCGGGAGACATCGCAGGCGTCGGTCATCTCGTCGGCTACGACAGCCCGTCGCAATTCAACCGCGAGTACCGGCGCCTGTTCGGGTCCCCGCCAGGCCAAGACGCCGCCCGCATGAGGACGGGCGACGTCTTGGAACCACGGCTCTAGTCGGCTATGAGGCCATCGCGTCGTACAACCGCGCGATGTCCGCGGGCGCGACGTTCGATCCGCACGCCTGGCGCAATGACCGCAGCGGCTGCGCAATGCGCTGCAACTCAGCCCATTCCGACGGGTGGCGCGACGAAGTAGTTCCGAATGGCGCCCTCGGCGTCACCACCCTGGCCTGCCTCGGTGACGGCCTTGTTCGCGTCCGGATGGCCGGCGAACCACTGACCCGTTTGCGCACCGACCGTGCCGATGGCGTTGCTCAGCCCGGACACGGTGCAATCGGCGTCGGCGGATGCCGTCGGCATTGCGACCGCGCCGGTCAGTCCCGCCAGCGCTCCGGCGGCAACGACGCCGACGAACCCGCGGCGCATCGTCATTCCAGAAACTCGCATACCTCAACTCCTCTGTCGGGGCCCTTAGGTTTCCCCCAACTCAATGGGCCGCTACCCACAGTACGGAAGCGAGGATTTGCCGAGGTCTGGCGAATTACAGCGGGATGTTCTTGTGCCTGCCACGGCGCGCGGGCGCCTCGGCGAGTGCCTGGGTCAGCTTGCTGCGGGTGTGCGACGGGTCGATCTTCTCGTCGACCACGCCGATCTCGATGGCCGAGTCCACCCCGCCTGCGATCCGCTCGTGTTCGGCGGCCAGCTCCTCGTGCAGCGCCTCGCGCTCATCGTCGGGAGCGGCGGCCAGCTTCCTCTTGTGCAGGATGCCGACCGCAGCCTTGGCGCCCATCACGGCGACCTCTGCGTCGGGCCACGCGAACACCTTCGTCGCGTTCAGCGAGCGCGAGTTCATCGCGATGTAGGCGCCGCCGTAGATCTTTCGGGTCACCAGGGTGACGCGCGGAACGGTGGCCTCGCCGAATGCGTGCAGCAGCTTGGCGCCGCGGCGAACCACGCCGCCCCACTCCTGGTCCACACCGGGCAGGTAGCCGGGCACGTCGACCACGACGATCAGCGGGATACCGAACGCGTCGCACAGCCGCACGAAACGTGCCGCCTTCTCCGCGCTTTCGGAGTTCAGGCAGCCACCCAGCCGCAGCGGGTTGTTGGCGAGCAGACCGACGGTGCGACCGGACAGCCTGCCGAGGCCGATCACCATCGACGGCGCCCACTTGGCCTGGAACTCCTCGAAGGGGGCGTCGGCGTCGAGCAGCGCTTCGACGAGCGGGTGCACGTCGTAGGCGCGGCGGGGCGAATCGGGCAGCAGCGCGTGCAGGTCGGTGTCACCGGCTTCGGCCTTCGTGCGGTCGAAATGACCCTGCTGGCAGAACAATCCGACCAGACGACGGCCGCGCGCGTAGGCGTCGAGTTCGTCGTCGGCGACGATGTGGCACACGCCGGACTTCTTGTGGTGGGTGTTTGGCCCGCCGAGCGAGGCCATGTCGACATCCTCGCCGGTGACACTGCGCACGATGTCGGGTCCGGTGACGAAAACCCGGCCCTCGGGAGCCATGATGACGACGTCGGTGAGCGCGGGGCCGTAGGCCGCGCCGCCCGCGGCGAATCCGACGACGATCGAGATCTGCGGGACATAACCCGACGCGCGGATCATCGCCTCGAACACCAAACCGACCGCGTGCAGGGCCTTGACGCCCTCCGCGAGCCGGGCACCACCGGAGTGCCAGATGCCGATGATCGGGCTCTGCTCCTCGATGGCGGTGTCGTAGGCGTTGACGATATGGGCGCAGCCTTCGACACCCATCGCGCCGCCCATGACGGTGCCGTCGGTGCAGAACGCGACGGTGCGCATACCGTTGACGGTGCCTGCGGCGGCGAGCACGCCGGAGCGGTCCCGCTCATGCAGGAACTCGAGGGTGCAGTCGTCGTCGAAGAACGTCTTGAGGCGCAAAAGCGGATCGCGGGGATCGGTTGATTCACCGACTGTCTCGGGGGCCGTGATTGTCATCGAAACCTCCTGTAGGGCCGAATTATCGGGCGCGCAGTACCTTCTAGTACTTCCCGAAGGCGAGCGCCACGTTGTGCCCACCGAATCCGAACGAGTTGTTGATCGCGTAGTTGTAGTTGCCGGGTCGCGGCGAACCGGAGACGACGTCGAGGTCGATCTCCGGATCCAGGTTCTTCAGGTTGAGCGTTGGCGGAACCACACCGTCCTTCAGTGCCAACACGGTCAAAATCGATTCGACGGCACCGACGGCGCCGACCGAGTGGCCGAGTGCGGACTTCGGCGCGTACACCGCGGGCTTGTGCCCGCGCATCGCGTTGTTGATCGCCTGACCTTCTGCCACGTCACCGACGCTGGTGCCGGTGGCATGCGCGTTGATGTGGTCGATGTCGGTCGGTTGCAGGCCTGCGAGCTGGATCGCCCGCGTCATTGCGTGACCGGCCTGCTCGCCGTTGGGATCTGGCGCCACGATGTGGAAGCCGTCCGAGGTGATGCTGGCGCCCATCAGCCGTGCGTAGATGGTGGCACCGCGCGCCTTGGCGTGCTCCTCGGTCTCGATGACCACCAGCGCGCCCGCTTCGCCGAAGACAAAACCGTTGCGGTCCTTGTCGAACGGCCGACAGGCACCGGCGGGGTCATCGTTGGTGGTGGACAACACGATTCGCATCTGTGCGAATCCTGCGATGGGTACCGCCTCGATCCGTGTCTCGACGCCGCCGCAGATCGCCATGTCGGCTTCGCCGAGCACGATGTTGCGCCAAGCATGAGCGATGCCTTCGGATCCGGAGGCGCAGGCCGAGATAGGGGTGATGACCCCTGCCCTGGCCTTGCGCTCCAGACCGACGGCGGCCGCGGCCGAGTTGGGCATGTACATCTGGACCGCCAGCGGTGAAACGCCGCGGAGGCCCTTTTGCCTCAGTGCCTCATAGGCGAAGAGAAGTTCCTCGCTGGAACCCATACCCGTGCCGATCGAGACCATCAGCCGCTTGGGATCGACTTCGGGCTCACCGGCGTCCTGCCACACCCGCCGGCTCAACACCGTCGACATGCGCTGCAGGTACGAAAGCCGACGCAGCTCGATACGCGTCAGCTCACTCTCGAAATCCTCCAGCAGGTGACCGCCGATGCGGACGGGAAGGTCGTACTCCTCGACGAACGAATCCTCGAGTTTGCGGATACCGCTGTGCCCGTCAAGCAGTCGCTGCCACGTGGTGGTCGCATCGGTTGCCAGGGCAGTCGTCATGGCAACGCCGGTGACGACAACGTTGGGGAGTCCGTTCCCCGTAGCCAATGACCCTGTCATGTTGCCGAGATCGTTCCTTTCCCCCCGACACTCAGTACTTGCCGAAGGCAAGTGCCACGTTGTGTCCGCCGAACCCGAAGGAGTTGTTGATCGCGTACTTGAAGTCGCCATACCGGGGTTCCCCCGCAACGACGTCCAAATCAATCTCCGGGTCCGGAGTTTCGTAGTTCAGTGTCGGCGGTATGACGCCATCGCGCAGCGACAGCACCGTCAGCACCGACTCGAGTGCGCCCACTGCACCGATGGAGTGGCCGAGCGCCGACTTCGGCGCGTACACAGCGGCGTGTTCCACACCGGCGACGCGGATGGCGTTGGCCTCCGCCGTGTCACCGATCGGCGTTGCCGTCGCGTGTGCATTGACGTGTTGGATGTCCTTGGCGTCAAGACCCGCCAGTTCCATCGAACGCTTTATCGCCTGACCAGCGCGCAAGCCGTCGGCTGCCGGCGCAACCATGTGGAAGGCGTCCGACGTGATGCCTGCACCCATGAGCCGGGCCAGTGGTTGAGCGCCGCGAGCCTTGGCGTGCTCCTCGGTCTCGATGACCATGAGCGCACCTGCCTCGCCGAACACGAAGCCGTCGCGATCCTTGTCGAACGGACGAGAGGCGCCCTCGGGGTCGTCGTTGCGGGTCGACATGGCACGCATCATCGAGAACGCCGCGATGGGCAGCGCTTCGATGCCACCCTCGACACCACCGCAGACGGCGATGTCGGCGTCGCCCATGACGATCTGCCGCCACGCGTGCGCGATGGCCTCCGAACCCGACGAACACGCCGACACCGGCGTCATGACGCCGGCGCGGGCGCCCAGTTGCAGGCCGATGACGGCAGCGGCGCCGTTCGGCATGATCATCTGAACGGCGAGCGGCGACACCTTGCGGGGGCCGCCCTCGTTCATCAGGTCATACGTCTCGACGATCTTCTCGCCGCCACCAAGACCGGTGCCGACGACGACCGCGAAGCGATCCCCGTCGATCTCGGGTGTCCCCGCGGTCTCCCAGATCTGGCCACCGAGCAGTTTGGCCATCCGCTGGACATACGACATGCGTCGCAGGTCCAGCCGCCCCATGTGGTCGTCGACGTTCTCCTTCAGGTGGCCGCCGATGTGCACGGGCAGGTCCCATTTGGTGACGAACTCGTCCTCGAGGACACGGATGCCGCTCTCGCCCGCCAACAAACCCTTCCACGTGCTCTCGATGTCGCCCGCGATCGAAGTCGTCGCCGTGACGGCGGTCACCACAACGCTGGGGAAACCGCCATTAGCAGTGGAAGGCCTGGTCACGGGCGATCCGCTTCGATCTTCTCGCGCAGCGCGGCGGCGGCCTCGGGGTTCTCTTCCTCGAGCTTCTGGATGTAGGAGACGACGTCACCCACGGTGCGCAGACCTGCGAGGTCCTCGTCGGGGATCTTCACGCCGTACTTGTCCTCGGTCTGCACGGCGATCTCCACCATCGACAGCGAGTCGATGTCCAGATCGTCGACGAACGACTTCTCCGGGGTGACTTCCGACGGCTCGATGCCGGTGACTTCTTCGATGATCTCGGCGAGACCGGAGATGATTTCTGCCTGAGTGGCGGCCACAATGGCTCCTTCTAATTTGTTGTGTTACTGCGACTTACGTTGGTTATGCAGTTGTTCTGTCCCCGGCGGCGCCGGGAATCACACCTCTAGAGCTCGGATAGCCCGTCCAGGTCGGCGGGGGTTTTGACGGCCTTCGTCGGCACCCCTTTCAGTTCTCGTTTGGCGATCCCGGCGAGTGTCCCGGCGGGCGGGAACTCGACGATCGCGGTCACGTTCGATTGCCGGAGAGTCTCCGTGCACAGATCCCAGCGCACCGGCCGGGTCAGTTGGGCGACCAGCTTGCTCATGGCGTCCGCGGCCGAGGCGACCGGCTGGCCGTCGGCGTTGGAGAGCAAGGTCGCGGTCGGCTCGCTTGTCGCGACGCCCTCGGCGGCGGCGGAGTAGCCATCGGTTGCCGCCGCCATGTAGTGCGTGTGGAACGCACCCGCGGTGGCGAGAGCGCGGACGCGCGCCTTCTCGGGCGGGTCCTCGGCCAGCTTGCTGAGTGCGGCCAGGCTTCCTGCCGCGACGATCTGGCCTGCGGCATTGCGGTTTGCGGGCACCAGGTCGAGTGCTTCAAGGCGGCTGAGCACCTCGGCCTCGTCGCCGCCGAGCACCGCGGACATGCCGGTGGGCTCGGTCGCACAGGCCTTCGCCATCTCGGCGCCGCGGGTCGCGGCCAGCGCTACGGCGTCGTCGCTGGAGATCACGCCTGCGATCGCGTATGCGGCGATCTCACCGACGGAGTGGCCGGCTGCGACGAAATCCCGCCCGGCGAGAAGGCCGCGCTTGGTCAGTTCTTCCCATGCCAGCAGCGTCGCCGCGACGACAAGCGGCTGCGTCACCGAGGTATCGGTGATCTCCTCTGCCGTCGCGGTGGTGCCGAGACGGGCCAGGTCGAGGCCGCTGGACTGCGACCACGTGGAGATACGGTCAGCCGCGCCAGGCAGCTCAAGCCATGAGGCGAGCATGCCGGGGGTCTGCGATCCCTGTCCGGGAGCAAGCATTGCGAGCACGTATTTAAGGAAACACTGAGGGAACGGTTCTGCGCGGTGTAAGAGATTATGAACCTCGTCTTATCTTTTTGTGGAGACCCCACAAAAAGGCATGTGATGCGACTCCATCGAGACAGACCCGCAATCTGTTACCCGGCCCGGTCCGCAGGCGGATCGGGCTCCGAGGACTTGGCCAACCGCCCTTGGGACATGTTCGACGTGCTCGAATGCTGTGCTTGCCGTGTCAGACGTCCGACGGTCGAGGCCACCCGGAGGACGTAAGCGTCGCGGGGGGTGGTCGGGTCGCGACCGGTGAAATCGGCGATGCGCTTGAGGCGGTAGCGCACGGTGTTTGGATGAACGAACAGTTTGCGAGCGCAGGCCTCGATGGCTCCTCCGGAGTCCAAATACGCGTCCAACGTCTCCGTCAACGCTGGTCCGGCATCCCCGAGTGGACGCATCACCTCGGTTTCCAGTGCGGCGATCGCCGACACATCGCCGAGCAGCGCGCGCTCGGGCAGAAGCTCGCGGGCGGCGACGGGCCGCGGCGCACCGGTCCAGCCCGCGACCGCGTTCATCCCGGCGATCGCTTCTGTGGCGCTCCAATGCGCGGCCGACAGTGTCTGCGCGGTCGGCCCGATGATCACGGGCGCATCGGCGAAGACGTTCAACAGGTCGGCCAGGAACCGGTCGGTCAGGCTCAGCGGGCCCGACACGATCGTCACCAACCAGGTGCCGTGCACGTCCGAGAGCGCGGCGCGGCCGTGGCTGGCTGACGACGTCATGCACGTCATCGCTGGCCAGGTCGATGCGGTCGGATTGTGGAATCCCCACGATGACGGTGGCGGGCGCGGTGGCGTCCCAATTCAGTGCGGCCGCCTGGGACTGCAGTTCCGGTCCCGTGTCGCCGCGCACCACGGCGTCGACGATGTTGGCCTCCATCCGGGTGTCCCACGCGCCGCGGGCCTCGGCCTGGTCGGCGTAGGCGGTCGCCGCCGCGAACGCCAGATCGCGGCTGTATCGCAGGATTCCGGCCGTCAGCGCGGTGAGCTGCTCCTCGGAGCGCGCCAGCAGCGGCACCACTTCCTCGAAGAACTCCATGGTGACCCGCACCATCTCCACCGACTGCCGCAGCGCGATGCGTCTGCGGAGGTCTTGGGGCACCACCTCGAAGGCCTGCGCGGTGTAGCCGACGTCGCCGTCGGGGTTGCGCATCCACTCCACGAAGTTGACGACCGCGGTCTGCACCACCAACTGCACGCTGGCTCGCTGCGACGCCTCGAGGCCGGCGAAGAACGGCAGCCGCTCCTCGAGGGCGTGCACCGCCTGCGTCGCCAGCCGCCCCGAGTACTGGTTCAACCTGCGCAGCACCGATTCGGGCACGGAGTCGAGCACCTCCAGGGTGGAGGCGGGCGGAACGTGGCGGTTGTCGGCCATCCCTAAAAGCTACGCCACATTTATGGCAGATTCCTCCAAGAACCGCCGGAGATCAGGCCACGCCGGGGTCGGAGGTCTGCTCCGGCGCCGCGAGCACGTTGTCGATTTCGTATTTGTTCGCGGCGTCGACGGCGACCGACTGGTCGATTTCGCCGTCGGCGGCCAGCGCCTCCAGCACCGCCACCACGACCGACTCGGCGTCGGTGTTGTAGTAGCGCCGCGCCGCGGGCCGGGTGTCGGAGAATCCGAACCCGTCGGTGCCCAGCGTCAGGTAGGTGTTGGGCACCCACGGCCGGATCTGCTCGGGGACCGCGCGCATCCAGTCCGAGACGGCCACGGCCGGGCCGCGGGTGTCGGCGAGCACCTGGGTGATGTAGGGCACCCGCGCGGGCCGGTCGGGATGGCGCAGTTTCTCCTTCTCGATCGCGACGCCGTCGCGGTTCAGCTCGCCCCAGCTGGTCACCGACCACACGTCGGCCGACACATCCCACTCCTCGGCCAGCAGATCGGATGCCCGCAACGCCTCCGGCATCGCCACCCCCGACACCAGGATGTGCGCCTGCTTGGACTTCTGCTCCGGGGCAGGCCGGTAGCGGTAGATACCGCGCAGCAGGCCCTCGACGTCGAGTCCCTCCGGCTCTGCGGGGTGCTTGTAGGGCTCGTTGTAGATGGTGATGTAGAAGTAGACGTTCTCCGGGTCCTCGCCGTACATGCGGGCCAGCCCGCTCTCGACGATGTAGGCGATCTCGTAGGCGAACGCCGGGTCGTAGGCGACGACGGCGGGATTGGTCGCCGCCAACAGCAGCGAATGGCCGTCCGCGTGCTGAAGGCCCTCACCGACCAGCGTGGTGCGGCCGGCAGTGGCGCCGAGGACGAATCCGCGGGCCATCTGATCGGCTGCCGCCCACAGTCCGTCACCGGTGCGCTGGAAGCCGAACATCGAATAGAAGATGTAGAGCGGGATCATCGGTTCGTTGTGGGTGGCATACGAGGTGCCCGCGGCGGTGAATGTCGCCGTCGAACCGGCCTCGTTGATTCCCTCGTGCAGAATCTGGCCGATTTCACTTTCCTTGTACGCCAACATCAACTCGGCGTCCACGGCCGTGTACAGCTGCCCGTTACGGTTGTAGATCTTCAGGCTCGGGAACCACGAGTCCATGCCGAACGTGCGGGCCTCGTCGGGAATGATCGGCACGATCCGCGGGCCGATCTCCTTGTCCCGCAACAGTTCCTTGAAGGTGCGCACCATGGCCATGGTGGTGGCCACCTCTTGGTTGCCCGAGCCCTTCTTCAGCGCCTTGTAGACGTCGCGGCTCGGCAGATTCAGAACCTTGCTCTTCGTCCGTCGCTCAGGCACGAAGCCGCCCAGTGTGCGGCGGCGGTCGAGCAGGTAGCGAATCTCCGGTGCGTCGGGCCCGGGGTGGTAGTACGGCGGCAGGTAGGGGTTCTTGTCCAGCTCCTCGTCGCTGATCGGGATGCGAATGGCGTCGCGGAACTGCTTGAGGTCTTCCGCCGCAAGCTTTTTCATCTGGTGTGTGGCGTTTCGGCCCTCGAAGTGCGAACCCAGCGAGTAGCCCTTGATGGTCTTGGCCAGGATCACCGTCGGCTGGCCCTTGTGCTCGGTGGCGGCGCGGTAGGCGGCATACACCTTGCGGTAGTCGTGGCCGCCGCGCTTGAGGTTCCAGATCTCGGTGTCGCTCATCTTGTCCACCAGCGCCTTGGTGCGCGGGTCGCGACCGAAGAAGTGGTCGCGGACGTATGCGCCGTCGTTGGCCTTGTAGGTCTGGTAGTCGCCGTCCGGGGTGGTGTTCATCAGATTGACCAGCGCGCCGTCGCGGTCGGCGTGCAGCAGCGTGTCCCACTCGCGGCCCCAGACCACCTTGATGACGTTCCAGCCCGCTCCGCGGAAGAACGACTCCAGCTCCTGGATGATCTTGCCGTTGCCGCGTACCGGCCCGTCGAGGCGCTGCAGGTTGCAGTTGATCACGAACGTCAGGTTGTCCAACGCCTCGTTGGCGGCCACCTGGATCAGGCCGCGGCTCTCCGGCTCGTCCATCTCGCCGTCACCGAGGAACGCCCACACGTGCTGGTCGGAGGTGTCCTTGAGGCCGCGGTCGTGCATGTAGTGGTTGAACCTGGCCTGGAAGATCGCGTTCATCGGCCCGAGGCCCATCGACACCGTCGGGAACTCCCAGAAGTCCGGCATCAACCGCGGATGCGGATACGAAGGAAGGCCGCCGCCGGGGTGGCTGTGTTCCTGGCGGAACCCGTCGAGCTGGTCGGCGGTCAGCCGGCCCTCGAGGAATGCGCGGGCGTAGATGCCGGGCGACGCATGGCCCTGGATGTAGATCTGATCGCCGCCGCCGGGATGGGCTTTGCCGCGGAAGAAGTGGTTGAAGCCGACCTCGTAGAGCGCGGCCGACGAGGCGTACGTCGAAATATGGCCGCCCACACCGACTCCCGGGCGCTGAGCGCGGTGCACCATGATCGCGGCATTCCACCGGATCCAGGCGCGGTAGCGGCGCTCGATCTCCTCGTCGCCGGGGAACCACGGCTCGAGTTCGGTTGGGATGGTGTTGACGTAGTCGGTCGAGGTGAGCGATGGAATGGCCACTCGTTGTTCGCCGGCGCGCTCGAGCAGGCGCAGCATCAGGTACCGGGCACGCGCTGGACCCTGGCGTTCCAGCAACTGATCGAAGGACTCCATCCACTCGGTGGTCTCGTCGGGATCGATATCGGGCAGATAGGAGGCAACGCCATCGCGGATCACGCGTACCCGGTCGGGTTCGGCTGCGGTGCCAGAGTTTTGGGCCAGGTCTTGGCGCGCGAACTCGGTGGTCAACTTCCACTCCTCGGTCGGAGGTACAGGCCTTGAGACAACCTCTATCGTCCTCCCATCGTGCCCCACATGCACCGGCGGTGGTGGCTAGTGGAATGAACCGCCCACCGACCTTCCAAACCGGTAACGTCTGCAGACCGTGCGGATGGGAGGGCTGACCAGGTCACCGCGGCCGCGGATCGTCGCGCTGGTGGTCGGGAGCCTGGCCGGTCTCGCCATGATCATCGTCGGATGCACCTCCGTCACCGACGGCTCGCCGAAGGTGAACGCCACCGACGCCCCCCTCTACAAGGCGTCGGTGTCGGCCTCCGCGGAGGAGTCGGCAGCGTCGTCCAGCTCGAAGGAGGCAGAGCGCCAGGAGTCGATGACCACCGAGGCGGTCCACGCATCGTGCGAGGCGTTGGCGTCAAGCAGCGTGGACTCGATCACCGCGGTCAACGACTACGTGCAGGCGTTCAACTCGAGCGCTCCCGATACGCCGTCGAAGGCGGAGCCTGCCATCGACTCGCTCAACCAGAGCGCCGATACGGTCGCCGCGAGCATGAGCGACCCGCTGTCACCCGAGCTGCGCGACGCACTCAACGCCTGGGTCGACGCAGCCCGAGGCGTAGCAAACGCCATTGCGGGGAACTATGGACCCGACGAGTTCAACGCCGCGGTGAGCACATTGAACGACGTCAAGACGACCGCCATAGACATGTGCGACGCCGCATATCGATGAACCTGGAGCGCCAGCCATCGCTGAATGTGCGGGTCGTGCGACGATAGGACGAATTAACGAGCAGCGTGAAGGAGGACCGACAGTGGTCGCGGCGGAGGACGCCCCGAACTACGCCCTACGGCTGGGCATCCAAAAAGATCAGGTTGTGCAGGAACTGGGCTGGGACGACGACGTCGACGACGACATCCGGGCCGATATCGAAGACGCGTGCGGCGGCGAGCTCGTGGACGAGGACAGCGACGAGGTCGTCGACGTGGTGCTGCTGTGGTGGCGCGACGACGACGGTGACCTGGTCGACCGTCTGATGGACGCCATCACTCCACTGGCCGATGACGGCGTCATTTGGGTACTGACACCTAAGACGGGTAAGCCGGGCCATGTGATGCCCGCCGAAATCGCCGAGTCGGCGCCGACGGCCGGGTTGATGCAGACCTCGTCGGCAAACCTCGGTGACTGGAGTGCCAGCCGGCTGGTGCAGCCGAAGTCGAAGGCGGCGGGGCGGCGATGAGGGTTTGCGCGAAGAGGGGGCAACGCCGCTAGTGCTGGAACCCGGCACCGAGGCCCCCGACTTCACGCTGAAGGACCAGAACGGGCAGCCCGTCAGCCTGCACGACTTCCGCGACGCAAAGAACGTCTTGCTGGTGTTCTTTCCGCTTGCGTTCACCGGGATCTGCCAGGGCGAGTTGGACGAGATCCGCGACAACCTGCCTCGCTACGAGAACGACGACACCGTCACTGTGGCGATCTCGGTGGGACCGCCACCGACGCACAAGGTTTGGGCCACCAAGAGCGGTTTCACGTTTCCGGTGCTCGCGGATTTCTGGCCGCACGGCGCGGTAGCTCAGGCCTACGGCGTGTTCAACTCCGATGCGGGCATCGCCAACCGCGGCACGTTCGTCGTCGACCGCTCGGGAATCATCCGGTTCGCCGAGATGAAACAGCCCGGCGAGGCGCGCGATCAAGCGGTCTGGACCGACGCGCTGGCGGCGCTGAAGGCGGGTTGAGGATTTCCTGTCGCACGCTGTCGGCGTGTAGTTTTCCCACCGACGGGCGCGTAGCTCAGTGGTAGAGCTCTGGTTTTACACACCAGCGGTCGGCGGTTCGATACCGTCCGCGCCCACCGATTTCGTACAGCGGGTCAACTGACGCCGAGCGCGCTCTTCACCTTGCCGATCGCCTCGGTCTCGGCGGGTGCGACACCCTTCGAGGCCTCGGCGACCTTGTTGCAGGCGTCGACGACGACCGCCCTGAACCCTTCGGCCTCAGCGGGCCCCTTTGCCTGCAGGATCGCCACGGCCCGCTCGACGGACGACAGGATGGACGTGTCGATCTCGTCCGAATTGCCCTTCGGCAGGTTGGGCATCCCACCGGACTTCAGCAGCTCCTGAAGCTCGGGTGAGGCCTTGGTGAAGGCCTGGGAGCCTGCCATCGATTCCTTGAACATCGCGAAGAAGCCCGGGTCGGCCTTCGAAACGAGGGCCACGGCTCCAAATGCGGCGGAGCGGACGTGTCACGTTCTTCATCGCTGTAGCGGCCATCGACCATGCTGCTCCGCTTCCGGCGATTAGTCGAGAGTGTCCGCACCCCGCCCGGCTATCCCGCGGGTGGGGCGAAGAACTCCAGCGCGATGCCGTCGGGGTCTCGGAAACTCAGCCCCGAGCCGTAGTGGGCGTCCACGATGCCGCCGTGCTCGACGCCGAGCTCACCCAGGCGCGTGACCCAGGTTTCCAGCTCCGAGCGGTCCGCACAGCCGAAACCGACATGGTCGAGGCCCGCCTGGAACTCGGTGAATCGCCCGCCCTCCAGCGGCTTGTCGTGCTGGTGGATGCCGAAAATAGTGCCGTCCTCGAAAGCCCACACCACGTGCCGGAACCCGGCGTCGGTGTGCTCGTCGAGCACGGGATCGACGCCGAACAGCGCCTGATACCACGGGGCGCTTGCGTCGACGTCACGGACGGTGACCGCGACGTGGTTGAGTACCGCCATTGGTTGCTCACTCTCTCGAATCGATCGATTGCTCCTTGTACGAGCTCCGCTCGCGGCAAGTTCACGGGTGTGCGCTAGACCACACGCCTTCCTTTACGTGCGCGAGCACGCATGTCCCACAGATACATTCGATAGCCCAGGATCCAGACCTCACGGGGGATGACGCGGTCGGCGACCCGCAGCGCCCCCAATAGCCAGTCGAATTGGCGTTGTTGCGTCGCCGACCACGACATGTTCATCAGCGTGCGGAATTCCGTTGGGAGAAAGCCCTTGGTGGCGAAGAGGTTGAAGCGGCCCGCCAACAACCGCAGCGGTGCGGGCAGGAACGCCATCGCCGCAACACCGTGCAGGTGCTCTCGCACCGGCGGGGCGATGTCGAGCTCGTCGAGTGTTCGCTTCCAGAACTCGTCGAAGGCGATGCGGTCTGCCGGCCACATGTCCTCGCGGACTTGCAGTGTGGTGCCCAGCTTCCTGGCGTCGGTGTAGATCGCGTCGGCGCGACTCGTCGTCCAGTGGCCCGTACAGATACTCGTGCTGGTCGATGTAGTAGCGATAGAGGCAGGCCGCCACCCACAGCTGCAGCCGCGGATCGAACGCGTTGTAGGACAACGGGCTTGACTTCTTCGATCGCACCAGCGCATGCACCCTGTCGACCTCGCTGCGGATCAACGCGCGATCGGCGTCGGTGCCGAGCGTGGCCGCGGCGAGATAGGTGCCCGTGGTGCGGGCCCGCTTGAACGGGTGCTTGTAGACGTTGCCGCTGTCCACCGGGCTCTCCAGCACGCCGTAGCCGACTCCGGGCAGTGACAACTGCATGATCACGTTGGCTGCAGGGGCAAGCACCGCCGCAGGGTTGATCAGATCGACAACCCTGGTCGGCCGCCGCGGTGGGCCAAGCCTCATCACTGGAGTACACCACCTTGTGAGACGCTCGCAGCGTGTTTGCACCGATGTGTCAGGGCAGGGCGGCCGGCATCGCTGCCGGCTACCTGGCCGACGTGGCGCTCGGCGACCCGAGGCGCGCGCACCCGGTGGCACTGTTCGGTGCCTGCGCCGCAGGCCTCGAACGATTCACCTACTCCGACGACCGGATCGCAGGCGCGCTCCACACAGGTGTGCTGCTCGGCGCGCTGGCAGCCGCGGGAGTCGCGCTGGAGCGTGCAGCCTGCAGGCGGGGGCAGGGCTGGGTCGCCGCGATCACGGCCGCGACGACCTTTGTCGCGCTGGGTGGCACGTCGCTGTCCCGTACCGGTGCCCGGATGGCCGATCTGTTGACCCGCGACGATGTCGACGGCGCGCGGCGTCTGTTGCCGTCCTTGTGCGGACGCGACCCGGCCGCTCTCGACGTCGACGGGCTTGTCCGTGCGTCGGTCGAGTCGGTCGCCGAGAACACCTCAGACGCGCAGGTGGCACCGTTACTGTGGGCCGCTCTCGGCGGTGTGCCCGCGCTGCTGGTCTACCGCGGCGCCAACACCCTCGATGCGATGATCGGTCATCGCTCGCCCCGCTACGAGCGATTCGGCTGGGCCGCAGCGAAATTCGATGACCTGCTGAACTTCGTCGCCGCCCGTCTGACGGGTGTTCTGGTTGCGGTCTGCGCACCCGTGGTCGGCGGGTCACCTGCCGAAGCGTTGCGGGCGTGGCGTCGCGACGCCGTCCGTCATCCCAGCCCGAATGCGGGTGTCGTCGAGGCATCGTTCGCCGGTGCGCTGGGCGTACGGCTCGGTGGCCCAACGCAATACGCGCATCAGCTCGAGATACGGCCGACGCTGGGCGACGGTCCGGCTCCACGGATCGACGACCTCCGCCGGTCGGTGCGGCTGTCGCGGGCCGTTCAGCTGGCGAGCGCGGTGTTGGCGACGGCGATGGTCAGCGCCGCTTGCCGTAGCGGTCGGCGAGCTTCTCCTCGGTGGTGATCGGGGCTGCCTCGGGCCGACTGTCGGCAGCGGCCTTCTCGCGTCGGCGTGCCTTGATCTCCGAAACGATGAAGTAGCCCAACCCGATCGGCGCAAGGATGCCGAAGGCGATCCATTGAATCCCGTAGGAGAGGAACGGCCCCGCATCAAGGTGGGGCAGGTTGATCACGCCGAGTCCGCCGGGCTGGTCGTCGACCAACTGCAGATACGACCCGGTCAGCGGAACGCCGAACAGGGTGGAGATCTGTGCGGTGTCGATCGCGTACACCTGCTGCGTCCCGTCCTGCCGGAACGGCGCCTTGTCTGGCGGCGCCCGTTCGGAGTCGCGAAGCCGTGCCGTGATCGTCACGGTGCCATCCGGAGCGTTCGCGAACCTAGGCACGCCCGAACCCTGCTCGGGTTTGAGGTAACCGCGGTCCACGAGGACCGTCGGACCGCCGTCGACGACGAACGGCACAAGCACCTCGTATGCGGCATCGCCCTCGATCACCCGGAGTCGCGCCAGCACCTGGTGGTCGGGCAGGTAGTGCCCGGTCGCGGTCACCCGCTGCCACTGCTCGTCGGGTGCCGACGAATCCTGCTGCGGCAGAACACTCGTCAGCGCAACAGGCTCGGCGGTCAGCGACCGGGAGATCTGGGAGTTCTCGCGGTTCGTCTTGGTGTTCTTGCCAAGCTGCCACGGGGCGAGGACGGTGAAGCACAGGTAGGCGAACGCGATCACAACGACGAACAGTGCGAGCCAGCTCGGCCGCAGCAGGAACGCCCACCGTTTCATCAGCTGGCGACTTCCCGGCCTGCGAGTTGCTCGTCCACCCAAACGTGGAGGCCCGGCAGTGCGGCCTTGATGACGGTGAAGACGTCCTCGAAGTCGTCGTGGGTTCCGTAGTAGGGGTCCTCGACATCGAGCGCATGTGCACCCGACTTCGGGTCGAACGACCGCAGCATCCGCAGCCGTTCCGGCGGGATGCCCATATCGCGCAGGATCCGCTCGTGATTTCGGCCAAGCGCCACCACGAGGTCGGCCGACAGATGGTCTTCGTTGATCCGCCTCGCGCGATGCTCCGTCGGGTATCCGTGCTCGCGCAGCACCCGGTTCGCGCGATTGTCGGCACCCTCCCCGGAATGCCAGTCGCCGGTTCCCGCGCTGGTGACCCGGACGTTCTCGGCGAGGCCGCGCTCGCTGATCTGATGGGCGAACATCTTCTCCGCCATCGGCGAGCGGCAGATGTTGCCGGAACAGATGAAGGTGACGTGCAGCGGTTCAGACACCAGAGCAGCGCCGGCTGCGGAATCAGACACCGAGCACCTCGCGCAGATCGTCGACCGTCGCCACGTGCGCAGCGGGGACAACGGCCGCCGGTTCGGCGAAGTCGGACCGCCCGTAGCCCCAGTCGACGACGACGGTGCCGATGCCGTGAGCGGCGGCACCCTCCACATCGTGGGCACGGTCGCCGACCATCACCACGCGTTCGGGCAGTGGGCCGAGTTGGGCGAGTGCGTGCGCCACCACCTCGGCCTTTGTCGAGCGCGCACCGTCCAGGCTCGCGCCCGCGATCACCTCGAAGTGCTCGTCGAGCCCGAAGTGCTCGAGGATCCTTCGCGCCGTCGGCTCGGCCTTGGAGGTGGCCACCGCCAGCCGGACCCCGGCCGCTCGGAGATCGGACAACAGTTGCGGAATGCCGTCGAACAGGCTGTTCATCGCCCAGCCGCGGGTCGAGTAGTCGGCGCGGTAGGCGGCGATAGCGGTGTCCGGGTCAGCGAGCCCCATCTCCTGCAGCGTGTGGTGCATCGGTGGCCCGACGATGCGGCCGGCCAGGTCGCCGTCCGGAATCTCGGCCCCGATCTCGCGCAGTGCGTGACGGAAGCTGGACACGATGCCCTGCGCCGAGTCGGTCAGGGTGCCGTCGAGGTCGAAGATCACCAGCTGCGGCTGGATCGCCTCGGCGGTGTCATCCAGGGTCGTCACGCATCCATTGTCTCTGACGGCGCATTAGTGTCGTGATGTGGCAGTTCGAACCCGCGCGGCGATGCTTTCGTGAGCGCAAGAGTCGCCGACGTCATCGACGTGCTCGAGGCCGCCTACCCACCTGCGCTGGCACAGGACTGGGATTCGGTCGGTCTGGTGTGCGGCGACCCCGACGAGAACGTCGACTCGGTCACGATCGCGGTCGACGCGACAGCCGCCGTCGTCGACGAGGTACCCGACCGCGGGTTGCTGCTCGCGCATCACCCCTTGCTGTTGCGGGGTGTCGACACCGTCGCCGCCAGCACGGCCAAGGGCGCACTGCTGCACAGGATGATCCGAAGCGGGCGGGCGTTGTTCACCGCCCATACCAATGCCGACTCGGCTTCACCCGGCGTCTCCGATGCGCTTGCCGAGGCGCTGGGACTGACGGTCGAGGAGGTGCTGGCGCCTGCCGCCTGCGGGCCGGACAACGACAAGTGGGTCGTCTACGTGCCCGTGGAGAATGCCGGTGCGGTCCGCGAGGCGATGTTCGCCGCGGGCGCCGGGCATATCGGCGACTACTCGCACTGCAGTTGGGGCGTCACGGGCACCGGCCAGTTCCTCCCGCACGAGGGCGCATCCCCGACGATCGGCAGCGTCGGATCGGTCGAACAGGTCGCCGAGGATCGCGTCGAGATGATCGCACCCGCTCGGCTGCGCGGTCATGTGCTCGCGGCGCTGCGCACCGCGCACCCCTACGAGGAGCCGGCTTTCGACATCCTCGAGCTGGCATCCGTTCCACCGGACGTCGGCCTCGGCCGAATCGGTGTGTTACCGACGCCGCAGACGTTGGCGGCGTTCGTCTCTCGCGTGCACGACGCGCTTCCCGGCACGTCGTGGGGGATTCGGGCGTCGGGCGAGGACGACGCCGAGGTGTCGCGGGTGGCGGTGTGCGGCGGCGCAGGCGACTCGCTTCTGGACGTCGTCGCGGGCGCGGGCGTGGATGCTTACGTGACGGCCGACCTGCGGCACCACCCCGCAGACGAACATCGGCGGCGCTCCGACGTCGCGCTGATCGACGTCGCGCACTGGGCGAGCGAATTTCCGTGGTGCAATCAGGCGGCCGGGCTGCTTCGCGACCACTTCGGGGACTCTTTGCCCGTGCGGGTATCCGCCATCCGCACGGATCCGTGGAACATCGAGAGAAATGGTCTATGAAAGCCGAAGTCATTCAACAGCGTTCACTTCTCGAGCTCGCAGACCTCGACGCCGAGTTGAGCCGCATCGAACACCGATCCAGCCATCTCGCCGAACAGCAGCGCCTCGAGCAGGCCCAGGCCGAGCACCGCGATGCCAACGACCGGCTGGCGTCGCTGCGGCTCGCGCTCGACGATCTGGATGCCCATATCGCGAAGTTCGAGTCGGAGATAGAAGGGGTGCGGGACCGTGAGGACAGGGACCGCAAGATGCTCGAGGGTGGCGCAATCAACGCCAAACAGCTCGGCGACCTCCAACACGAACTCGAGACGCTGGAACGTCGTCAAGCCAGCCTGGAGGATTCGCTGCTGGAGGTGATGGAGCGTCGCGAGGAGTTGCAGGCTCAGCAGTCCGACGAACTCGGCAAGATCGACACGCTGCAAAGCGAACTGTCCGAAGCGCAACGGGCACGCGATGACGCGCTGTCGGGCATCGACCAGAGCCGCCACCAATATGCCTCGCGGCGCGACGAATTGACCGCAGGTCTTGATCCCGACCTGGTGTCCATGTATGAGCGTCAGCGGTCCCGCGGTGGCCCTGGCGCCGCGCGCCTGCAGGGCCGTCGCTGCGGAGCGTGCCGGATCGAGATCGACCGCGGGGAGATCGCCAGAATCGCTGCTGCCGCCGACGACGAGGTACTGCGCTGCCCCGAATGCGGTGCGATCCTGTTGCGCGTCAAGGACAGTGGCTAATGAAGGTCATCGTCGAAGCTGACGGCGGATCCCGCGGCAACCCGGGACCCGCCGGCTACGGCTCGGTGGTGTGGACGGCCGACCGGGAAACCGTGCTGGCCGAGAGCAAGCAGGCGATCGGGATCGCCACCAACAACGTCGCCGAGTACCGCGGGTTGATCGCGGGCCTGGAGGAAGCCGTCAAGGTGGGCGCCACCGACGTCGATGTGCGGATGGACTCGAAGCTGGTGGTGGAGCAGATGTCCGGCCGCTGGAAGGTCAAACACCCCGATCTGAGGGTGCTGATCGAGCAGGCGACGGCGGTGGCGAAGAAGTTCGACAGCATCGATTACGCGTGGATCCCGAGGGCGGAGAACTCACACGCAGACCGACTGGCCAACGAGGCGATGGACGCGGCAGCCGAACTGGCGAAGCCTGCATCCGGCGAGGCGGAGAAGGCCGCGACCTCGTCACCGGGCTGGACAGGTGCCCGCGGCGAACCGACCCGGTTTCTGCTGTTGCGGCACGGGCAGACTCAATTGTCCACGCAGCGACGGTATTCGGGCCGCGGCAATCCGGCGCTGACCGATGTCGGTCAGGGGCAGGCGGAAGCCGCTGCGCAGTACCTGGGGAAACGGGGCGGCGTCAGTGCAGTCATCGCGTCACCGCTGCAGCGCGCGTACGACACAGCGGCGAAGGCGGCCAAGGCGCTGGGACTCGACGTCACCGTCGACGACGACCTGATCGAGACGGATTTCGGCGCGTGGGAAGGTCTCACCTTCACCGAAGCCGCCGAAAAGGATCCAGAGTTACACCGGAAATGGTTGCGAGACACCAGCGTAACGCCGCCCGACGGTGAGAGCTTCGACAGTGTCGCGGACCGGGTGCAGCGGGTCCGCGGCCGGATCATCTCCGAGCACGCGGGTGAGACCGTGCTGGTGGTCTCGCACGTGACACCGATCAAGACGCTGCTTCGGCTGGCCTTGGACGCCGGACCGGGGATTCTGTACCGGTTGCACCTTGATCTCGCGTCGCTGTCGATCGCCGAGTTCTATCCCGACGGAGCGTCGTCGGTGCGCCTGGTGAACGAGACGTCGTATCTGTAGTCAGGCGTGCAGATGCAGACGTTCGCCGTGCACGCCGAAGATCATGATCGCTTCAACCGGACCGTCGGCGGCACCGAACCAGTGCGGAGTCCACGTGCTGAATTCGACGGCTTCGCCCGGTTCGATGACGAAGTCGCGCTCACCGAGGATGAGGCGCATTCGCCCGGACAGCACATAGGTCCAGTCCTGCCCTTCGTGAACAGGTAACTCCGCGGGTGGTTTTCGGCGCTTGGCGGCGATCCTGATCTTGAACGCCTGCAAGCCGCCCGCGGCCGCTTGGCGGGTGAGCGGCCAGTAGGTGATGTCGTTGTGGGTATGCGACGTGCCGCGCACCCGCGGATCGGGTGCCTCGGGTGCGCGAAGCAGTTCGTCGGTGCTGACCGAAAGCGCTTCGGCGAGGCGGGGGAGATGGTCGAGTGCCAGCCGGCGCTTACCGGACTCGAGTCGGCTGAGCGTGGACACGTCGATGCGTGCGCCGCGGGCGACGTCCTCGAGCGTCAGGCCGCGCTGGAGTCGCAGATCTCGCAAGCGGCGACGAACCCGCAGGTCGACGTCGTTCTCGGAAGTCTCGTTTGCCTGCATGGCAAATAACATTGGCAGATCGGGCTCCTCGCGGCAAGCTGGCGGCATGGCTGAATCATGGGATTGCGTTGTCGTCGGCGGCGGCGCGGCGGGGTTGAGCGCCGCCTTGGTGCTCGGTCGCGCCAGGCGTCGAACACTGGTCGTGGACGACGGGAACCAGAGCAACCTTGCGGCTTCGGGGATCGGCGGTCTGCTCGGCCACGATGGACGCCCGCCCGCCGAGCTCTACGAGATGGGGCGCCAAGAGCTCGCCGCAATATCCGAGTGTCGACGTGCGCACCGGCACCGTCGCCGGTGGAGTGCGCGACGACGACGGGTTCGTCCTCGATCTCGGTGACGGGCGTCGTGAACGGGCGCGACGCGTTCTGTTGGCGACGGGCATGCAGTACCGGCCGCCGGAGATCCCGGGCCTGGCGGCACTGTGGGGCCGGTCGGTGTTTCACTGTCCGTTCTGCCACGGCTGGGAGGTCCGCGACCAGCCGCTGGCGGTGCTCGGTCGTGGTGACCGCGCCGTCCATCAGGCGTTGATGCTGCGCGGCTGGAGCGACGACATCGTGGTGCTGACGGACGGACCCGCCGAATTCTCCGACGATGACCGAGCTCGCCTGGCGGCGGCCGGCGTTGCCATCGATGAGCGGGCCGTCGTCGAATTGATCTCGGAGAACGGTGAATTGGCGGCGGTCGCGTTCGGTGACGGCGAGCGGCTCCAGCGGCGCGGTCTGCTCGTGGCCACCACACTGCACCAGCGGTCGTCGCTGGCGGACGACCTCGGAGCGGATCAGGGCGACGCGACGCCGATCGCGGCAGACCCCGTCGACGTCGATGCGCTGATGCGGACCACGTCGGCCGGAGTCTTCGCCGCAGGCGATCTGAGTGCGCCCATGCCGCAGGTCGCCGCGGCGATCGCGGCCGGATCCCTTGCCGCCACGGCTGTGGTGCAGAGCCTGTTGACCGACGACTATGGGCTTATCGGCCCGGAATGGAGATCACATGTCAACGCATGAGACCAAAGAGCACTGGGAACAGCACTACGGCGAACGCGAGCGCATCTGGAGCGGACGTGTCAACGTCCAATTCGCCGACGTGGTGGGCGATCTGACGCCGGGGCGGGCACTCGATCTGGGCTGCGGCGAAGGAGCCGATTCGGTATGGCTCGCCGAACGGGGTTGGACCGTCGTCGCGGTCGACATCTCCGATACCGCATTGGGTCGTGCCAGGGCGGCGGCGAGCGCCCGTGGTGTCGCCGATCGCATCGAGTTCGTCCAACGCGACTTGTCCGAAGGCCTCCCAGAGGGCTCGTTCGACTTGATCTCGTCGCAGTTCCTGCATTCCAAGGTTCCGCTCGACAGGGAGACGATCCTCGCCAGCGCCGCGGCAACTCTGCGACCGGGCGGCGTGCTGGTGATCGTCGACCACGGCGCGCCGCCGCCGTGGACGTCGAAGCTGGATCACCACGAATTCCCCAGCGCCGAAGAGGTGGTCGCCGGCCTGAAGCTGAGCGCCGACGAATTCGAGCAGGTCCGTGTCGACGCCGTCGAGCGGCAGGCCGTCGGTCCGGAAGGGGAACAGCGCCCGTGGATGGACAACGTCATCGTGCTGCGTCGACGCCCGTCGTAGCCTTCCAGTCGCGGTACCGCTCCGGCATGCATCGCGCGCACGGGCGGTAGCCCGCCGCGATCGCAGCGGCCTCGTCGGCGAAGAACACGCGGTACCTGACGTAGCCGCCGTTGGCGATCGCGCGCAGGGCCGATGGGCAGTCCAGTCGTCCGTAGATCCGGGTTCCCCGGTGGCCGCCGATGGTGCCGCGAATCGTCATGCGGCGTCGTGGAATACGAGGCCGAGGGTGAAGCGCTCGCCGGAGCGGACAGCCGAGACGCCGTGCCGGACAGGCGCCGCCGACCATCCCCTTGCCGACTGCACCGGTCGCTCGCGGGTGGTGAAGAGGTAACCGTGGCCGTGGGGGAGCAGTGTGGCGGTGCCGCGCGACTGTGCCCGTGGGCGCTGCTCGAGCAGCAGGAACTCGCCGCCGGTGTGGTCGACGCCGGGCTCGGACAGGTTGATCACCACTTGAAGCGGAAACACCAAGTCGCCGTACAGGTCTCGGTGCAACGCATTCCAGTCGCCCTGCCCGTACTTCAGCAGGATCGCCGTCGACCTCGTCTGGCCCGCGGCGTGGCACATGTCGAGCCATTCGTCGAGGTCGTCGGGCCATGGCGCGTCGCGACCCAGCTTGTGCCACCAGTCCCGCGCGATCGGCAGCAGCCGTGGGTAGAGCGCGCGCTTGAGTTCGTCGATGGGCTCCGGATAGGGCCGTTCGAAGTAGCGGTACTCGCCTTCGCCGAATCGGTAGCGGCCCATCTCGATCGTGGCGCGGAACAGATGGTCTTCGGGATACAGCCCGCGAAGCCGTGCCGCCTCGGCCTTGGTGATCAGTTGGGGGAGAAGCGCACCGCCGAAATCGTTGATTTCGGCGGTGACCGCGTCCCAGTCCGCGGAGTCGACGCGCTTCTGCCATGTCGTCGCGACCATCAGAACAGCCTCGCCGCCCGGACGTCGGCCGGCTCCTCGAGATCGAGCAGGAACTTCTTGCGCTCGAGTCCGCCCGCATAGCCGGTCAGCTTGCCGTCCTTGCCGACCACCCGGTGGCAGGGCACGACGATCGAGAGCGGGTTGCGCCCGACCGCGGTGCCGACCTGTTGGGCGGTCGTCCCGTCGGCCAACTCGGCGGCCAGATCGCCGTAGGTGACCGTTTCGCCGTAGGGGATGGCGGTCAGCCGGTCCCAGATTCGGCGCTGCAGATCATCGCCGTGCGCCCTGGTCGGCAGATCGAACCGAGCGCGGTCGCCTGCGAGGAACTCGTCGAGCTGCGTCCGTGTCTCGGCCAGCACGGCGTCAGTCTCCCGCGTCGACGCGTGGTCCGAACGTGTCGATGGACGGGCGGTACCAGTGATGGCGGAAGTACACGCCGATCAGCGCATCGCCGTCGGCGACCAGCGTCAGCTCGCCCAGTGGGCCGTCGATTACCGCATGTCTTGTGTTCATACCTCGTAGACGACGGAGCCGGGCCGCAGCGTGAGATTTTGTCGGTGGCCGTCGTATAGCATCGAACGTATGTTCGATTCGGAGTTCGCGGCGGTCAGTGATGTGGAGTTGGTGGCGGCGATCGAGGACGGGGTGCGCCAGGAGGCGATCGCTGGTGCGCGCCGGTTGGCCGCGATCGCGGAGTTGACCCGCCGCCGCACCGATGACGATGACGAGCGGGCGTTGTGGGTGTTCGATCCGTGGGCCTGCACCGCTGCTGAGGTGGGTGCGGCGATGGCGATCGGGTCGCGGCGCGCCTCGGGGCAGATGCGGATCGCCGAGGCGCTGCGCGAGCACCTGCCCCAGGTCGCGGCGCTGTTCGGCAAGGGCGCGGTGAGCACCCGGCTGGTCTCGACGATCACCTGGGCCACCCGGCTGGTGCAGGGCCAGGAGGCGTGGGCCGACATCGACGCCGCGATCGCCGAGCGGGCCGTGAACTGGGAACGCCTCTCCGAGGACAAGCTGCGCGTGGCCGTGGATGCGCAGGTCACCCGTTATGACCCTGATGCGCAGCGGCGCACCGAGACCGCCGTGCGGGGCCGCGACTTCATCATCGGGGCCTGTGATGACGACACCGACACCGTGTCGGTGTTCGGGCAGCTGCTGGCCCCGGCCGCCGCGGTGCTGAAACAACGCGTCGCCGCGATGGTCAACGGGTTGTGCGCCGATGATCCGCGCAGCGCCGGGGAGCGCCGCTCCGATGCCGCCGGCGCGATCGCCGACGGCAACGACATCCTGGCCTGTCGGTGCGGATCACCGGACTGCCCCACCGCCGGGGTGACACCCACAGTCGAATGTGGTGATCCGGGTGATCGCCGAGCAGACCGCCATCACCAACGCCACCGCCGCCACCGTCGCCGCGAAACGCCGCCGCCGCCGAGAACCCGCGCCACCGCGAGGCCAGGTGCGCCCGGCCGCGCCGGCGCTGCTGCTGGGACACGGCGTGCTGCCCACCGCGCTGTTGGCCGAGGCGATCCGCAACGGCGCGACCATCAAGGCGATCCGCACCCCGGGCGCCGAACCCGAGCCGCGGTATCGGCCCAGCGACGAGTTGGCCGAGTTCGTCCGGATGCGCGATCTGTTCTGCCGCTTCCCCGGCTGCGACGTCCCCGCCGATCGCTGCGACCTCGACCACGCCCGCCCCTGGCCCTACGGCCCCACCCACGCGTCGAACCTGAACTGCAAATGCCGACACCACCACCTGATGAAGACGTTTTGGACCGGCGTCGGCGGCTGGGCCGACCAACAACTTCCCGACGGCACCCTGATCTGGACCGCACCCAGCGGCACGACCTTCACCACCCACCCCGGCAGCCGGCTGTTCTTCCCCACCTGGAATGTCACCACCGCCGAACTACCCCCACCCCAAACCCAACCCCCACCCGACGCGCAATACCGCGGGCTGATGATGCCGCGCCGAAAACGCACCCGCGCCGCCGACATCGCCGCAGCCATCCAAGCCGAACGCGCCCTCAACGAACGCGACACCCCACCCTTCTAAGAAGGCGGTCTCCACGGTGTGAGCCGCGGGGTCCACGCGGGCACGTTGCGGCGGTATTCCTCATACTGTTCGCCGTACGTGCGGACGAGCGTCGGTTCTTCGTACCACCGCACGAACGATGCCGTGACGATCCATCCGATCAGCGCGTAGACGAGAAGCCAGATGCTGTCGAAAAGTAGTGCCTGGCCCAGAATTACGGTCAGCAGGCCGGCGTACATCGGGTTGCGGACGAAGCGGTTGAAGCCGGTGACGACAAGCCGCTCGGTCGGCGCGACGGGCATCGGCGTTCCGCCTGCCTTCGCGAACTGAATGAACGCGTGCACCGGTGGGATGAGGCCGAGCACGATGAAGACGACACCCAGCACCACTCGAAGGGGCGGGCTGGACCCGGGGATCTCCCAATGGGTGATCAGCCACGGGCCCAGTCCGGCAAAGGTTCCCGGCGCGACGACGAAGAAAGCCGCTGACCCGAGCGCGGCGGTGGAGGTTCGCACCTCCCGATTATCGGGTCAGCCCTGCGCGAGTTGGGTGAGCCGCACGCTATTGCCCGACGGGTCGCGGAATCCGGAGTCGATTCCGTAGGGCATCTGGTTCGGCGGTTCGTTGAACTCGACGCCGCGTTCGGTCATCTCCTTGTACGACTTCTCGATGTCGTCGGTGGTGAGGAACACCGTGCCCGCGAAACCCTTCGCGGTCAGCTCGAGAACCTGCGTGCGGGTGGCCTCGTCCATCACCGGCTGGCCCGGCACGGCCATCAGGACGAGGCTGATCTCGTCCTGCCCTGGCGGACCGACCGTGAGCCAGCGGAAGGGGCCCATCTCCTCGGGGAAGGACACATCCTCACGCACCTCCATGCCGACCTTCTCGGTCCAGAACTTCAGCGCGACTTCTTGATCGTGGACCCACAGGTGGGCGCTGCCGATTTTCATCATGGGTCCGACGCTACGGTCGGTCGCCGAGCCTCGTCTTCTCCCCATGTGCTGTCTTGACCCGGCTGTCGGGCAGCGGCCGGGTATCGCGGGCCAGGATGCAGCTCGGCACCCGCGCGTGGGTCACCGCGGGCGGCATGCTCTCGCGATACGCCGCGGGCGGCAGGCCGTAGACGCGGGTGAAGCTCGTCGTGAACGACCCGATGCTCTGCAACCCGACCATCACGCAGATGTCGGCCACCGAGCGGTCGGTGTATCGCAGCAGGGAGGCGGCCCGCTCCAACCGGCGGGTCTGCAGGTATGTCCTCGGCGACTCGCCGAAGGTGCGGGTGAACATTCGGCTGAAATGGGCCCGCGACAGGCCCGCCGCGGACGCCAGATCGTCGACCGTGATCGGCTCGGCATAGCGCGAATCGACCAGATCTTTCGCCCGTTGCAGGTAGCGGGCGGGAGGCACCTGCGTCATCGGAATATTATGTACGGGCGAACGAGTTGGCCGGGTGGCCGCGGACGGCTCCACGGCCGTTCGAGGAAAGTCCGGACTTCACAGAGCAGGGTGATTGCTAACGGCAATCCGAGGTGACTCGCGGGAAAGTGCCACAGAGAACAGACCGCCACCATCGGTGGTAAGGGTGAAACGGTGCGGTAAGAGCGCACCAGCATCCCGGGTGACCGGGATGGCTAGGCAAACCCCACCCGAAGCAAGGCCAAAAGGCCGCACCTGGTGCGGCTGCGCAGGCGCTCGAGGGCTGCTCGCCCGAGCCTGCGGGTAGGCCGCTCGAGGCACCCGGTGACGGTGTGCCCAGATGGATGGTCGCCGCCTCGTCGCCGTGGTTATCCGCGGCGGTGAGGGACAGAATCCGGCTTACAGGCCAACTCGTTCGCCCCCTCTAGTGGGCTTTGCGCACCGACTTGTCCAGTTTCTTGAGCGCACTGTCGAGCTGACGGCGCGCATCGATCGCCAAATCGTCCTCCTGCGCGTACAGCAGCCCGTAGGTGAACGTGTCCTCGCCCGCGCCGTGAGCGACGTCGGCCTGCTGGCTCAGGTGTGTGCGGCTCACCACGCTGTCCTGGTGGTCGCCAAGCAGGCTCTGGATGGTCTTGGCGCGATCGGACACCTTGTCTTCACCGGTCGCGGCCGCGGTGTAACGAAGGCGCTTGGCGCCCTTGCGGATTCGGTGCAGTGCCTCGTCACGATCCTCGCTGACGGCATGGGACGCGTTCTTCGCGGCCTTGCGCACGCGCTTGTAGGCCGAGTCGATGGAGACCGTCACCGGTTCATCACCCGCGGCGGTGGGCGGCGGCTCGGCCGCGACGAGTCCGTCGAGCGCGTCGAGCAGACGGAAATAACGCTCCGACCGCATCGCGATCAACGACCGCCGCAGACCCGACTGGTAGCGCCGTTTGGCGCCGTCAACCAGTCGCTTCCTGATGGGGCCGCGCACCAGGTCCTGGGGCAACTCGTCGAGCGCCTTCTCGTATCGCTCCGCAAGCACCTCGGCATCGCGCGCGACACCGAGCACCGCGGCAAGCTGGCGCAGCTCATCGAGGATCCAGGCGTCGTTCGAGATCCCGAACGCGCCTTCCGCGGACTGCAGCAGGCTGCGAATCTTGCGCGTCGTCACCCGCATCTGGTGCACCGAGTCGTAGACGTCCGCCCGCACCGCGCGGTCCCACTCCACCATTTGGCAGACCTGCTCGGCGACCGCCTTGTGTATCGGATCGGCTGCTGATTTCGGCGCCTTCTCGTCGTCCGTGGCGCCGTCTGCGAGCACCCGCGCGAGTTTCGAGCCGTGGCCCGCAGGCGTCGCGCCCGCATCAAGCAGGCGGTTGGCCAGCCGGTCCAGGAGATCGCGCGACGCGGATGCGCCCTCGGCCAGTTCCAGCTCCCACTCGCGCCACTGCTGCCGCTCGCCCTCACCGGCCGACGCGACCACCTTGTCGTCGCTGAACTCGGCGATCGGGGTGCCCGCGGGGTCATAGAGGACGTCGACGGTGCGGTCGGTCGAGATCCGCGCCACCGGTCCCAGCGGGCGGTCGCGGACGATGGCCAGCACCACGTCCTTCAGGTCTTCCGGCACCCCACCGTCTACGCCGTCGTCCAGCGGGGCTCGGACCTCGGTCCTGGTGTCCGGTCCGGCAGGCAGCTTGAGGTGCCAGCCTGCGTCGGATCCGCCGGTACGCCTGCGCAGCGTGATGCGGTGGGCCGCCAGGTCGTGATCGGGGGTGTCGAAGTACACCGCCTCGAGGTGCTGCGACGGCGACCGCTCTACCCGCGCCACCGTCGAAAGCCCCTCGAACGACGGCGAAACCGTCGACTCGACGACGTCGAACTTTCGCTCGACCTCGGTGTGCCGGGACGTCTTCGGCGTGCTGGCGGCCATCTCCACCTTCGTTGTGGGTGCTCGGACTGCTCAGCGTGCCATACGCAGGTAAACGGCCCCGCTACAGTCCATGGGTGACCGAATTCCAGACCATCACGCTCGAGCAGTCCGGCGCGATCGCCCGTATCACCCTGAACCGGCCCGATGCCGCAAACGGGATGAACGACACGATGACTCGCGAGCTGGCCGATGCCGCTGCCCTCTGTGACAACCCCGCGACGAAGGTCGTGGTGCTGACGGGGTCTGGCCGGTTCTTCAGTGCGGGAGGCGATCTCAAGTCGTTCGCGACGTCGCCAACCCGTGGAAAACACATCAAGGGCGTCGCCGACAGCCTGCACCGGGCGATATCCACGTTCGCCCGCATGGACGCGGTGCTGATCACCGCCGTCAACGGCACCGCGGCGGGCGCGGGCTTCTCCATCGCGGTCACCGGGGACCTCGTCGTCGCGGCCGAGTCGGCGTCGTTCACGATGGCCTACACCAAGGTCGGGCTCAGCCCCGACGGCAGCTCGTCGTACTTCCTGCCGCGGCTCATCGGGATCACCAAGACCAAGGAGTTGATGCTGACCAACCGGACCCTGTCCGCCGAGGAGGCGTCACAGTGGGGGCTGGTCACCGAGGTGGTGCCCGACGCCGAACTCGCCGCGAGGGTCGATCAGCTGGCCAACCAAATGGCCTCCACCGCAAGCGGTTCCAATGGAGCGGTGAAGGCGTTGATGCTGTCGACCTTCTCCAGTGGTCTGGAAGAGCAGATGGAGTTCGAGAGTCGCGTCATCGCCGGGCGCGCCGAATCCGCGCAGGGGCGCGAAGGCGTCGACGCCTTCATGGCGAAGCGCAAACCCGAGTTCGACTGACTAGAAGCTGTGCTCCTCGGCGGGGAACGACCCGCTGGCCACCTCGTCGGCGTATTGCGTTGCGGCGGCGCGTAATTCTGAGCCGACGTCGCCGAAGCGCTTGACGAACTTGGCGGTCTTGCCGTTCGTCATTCCGGCCATGTCCTGCCAAACCAGCACCTGCGCATCGCAGTTCGGCCCCGCGCCGATGCCGATGGTCGGGATGGTCAGCTTGCCGGTGATCTGGGTGGCCAGTTCCGCGGGCACCATCTCCAGTACGACGGCGACGGCGCCTGCTTCCTGGACGGCGATCGCGTCATGCACGGTCTGCTCGGCCGCGTCCCCGCGACCCTGCACCCGGAAGCCACCGAGGCCGTTCACGCTCTGCGGCGTGAAGCCGATATGGGCGATCACCGGGATGCCCGCCTGCGTCAGCGTCGCGACCTGATCGGCCACCCGCTCGCCGCCCTCCAACTTGACCGCGTGTGCACCGGTCTCCTTGAGGAAGCGGGTCGCGGTCTCCAGCGCCTGCTGCGGCCCGGCCTCGTAGCTGCCGAACGGCAGGTCGGCGACCACCAGCGCATGGGGCGCACCGCGCACCACGCCGCGAACCAGCGGGATCAGCTCGTCGATGGTCACCGGCACCGTGGTGTCGTAGCCGTACACCACGTTGGCGGCCGAGTCGCCGACCAGAAGCACCGGAATGCACGCGTCATCGAAAACGCGGGCGGTGGAGTAGTCGTAGGCGGTCAGCATGGCCCACTTGTGGCCTTCTGACTTCCACTTGTGGAGATGATGGGTGCGGACCTTGGTCCGCGACTTCGTTTCGGCAGCACCGTAAACAGTCTGCTCAGACATCATTGTCCCTCGTGTCTGTTCGGTCGATCCTCGAGGCCCATCCGGGTCCCCGGGTTCTTCTGACCCCCTAAGTGTGCCACCACCTGGCAAGAAGATGAACTCGCGGTTAAGTGGATTTCCTCACATTACGATCGGCCCATGCAACGGCTCAGTGGACTCGACGCCAGCTTCCTTTACCTCGAAACCGCAGCACAACCGTTACATGTGTGCTCGATTCTCGAGCTGGACACGTCCACCATGCCCGGTGGCTACACATTCGACCGGATGCGCGACGAACTGGGACTGCGCATCAAGGCGATGCCGCAGTTCCGCGAGAAGCTCGCCGACAGCCGATTCAATCCCGACCACCCCGTATGGGTCGAAGACGACGACTTCGACGTCGACCGTCACCTCCATCGGATCGGCCTTCCTTCGCCGGGTGGGCGCCAGGAGCTGGCGGAGATCTGCGGACATATCGCCTCTCTGCCGTTGGACCGCACCAGGCCGTTGTGGGAGATGTGGGCCATCGAGAACATCGCGGGCACCGACGCGCACGCAGGCGGTCGCGTCGCGGTGATGACGAAGGTGCACCACGCGGGTGTCGACGGTGTCACCGGCGCCAACCTGATGTCGCAGCTGTGCAGCACCGAACCCGACGCGCCCGCTCCCGAACCGGTTGAGGGCGTCGGTGGTGCGAGTGAATTGGAGATCGCGGTCAGTGGCGCGATGAAGTTCGCCACGCGTCCGCTGAAGCTGATCAACGTCGTGCCGAACACGCTCACCACGGTCGTCGACACCGTGAAACGGGCGCGCGGCGGCCAGGCGATGAAGGCGCCGTTCGCGGCGCCCAAGACGGCGTTCAACGCCAATGTGACCGGCCACCGAAACATCGCCTACGCCCAGTTGGACCTCGAGGACATCAAGAAGGTGAAGAACCACTTCGGTGTGAAGGTCAACGACGTGGTGATGGCGCTGGTGTCCAGCACGCTGCGGAAGTTCCTCGAAGACCGCGGCGAGCTGCCGGAGTCGACGCTGGTCGCGATGGTTCCGGTGTCGGTGCACGACAAGTCCGACCGGCCGGGCCGCAACCAGGTGTCCGGGAATGTTCTCCAGCCTGGAGACCCACATCGATTCGCCCGCCGAACGACTGAAATCCATTGCCGAGGCGAATTCCGTTGCCAAGCAACACAGTTCGGCGATCGGTGCGACGCTGCTGCAGGACTGGTCGCAGTTCGCCGCCCCTGCGGTCTTCGGTGTGGCGATGCGGCTGTATGCCAGGACCGGGCTCAGCGGAGCGCGCCCCGTGCACAACCTGGTCGTCTCCAACGTGCCAGGCCCGCAGGTTCCGCTGTACTTCCTGGGCTCCGAGGTCAAGGCGATGTACCCGCTCGGGCCGATCTTCCACGGCTCGGGCCTGAACATCACGGTGATGTCGCTGAGCGGGAAGCTGGATGTCGGCATCGTGTCGTGTCCGGAACTCTTGCCCGATCTGTGGGACCTCGCCGACGACTTCGAGGTCGCGCTGGCCGAGTTGGTCGAAAGCGCAGGCTAGACCCGCCGGAGTAGCGGTCTGCCAGGACTGATGCCATGTCATGGCAGCATGTGGTGCCATGGGCTTGAAAAGGGCGATCCTTGCGGCGTCGCTGGTTGTGTTGCTGGTGGCGGGTTGCAGCAAGCTGGTCGACGGTCGCGCCATCATGGCGGTGCCGCCGCCGGGGACGCCCATCTCGTGGGGCCCGTGCGAACAAACCGATCCGATGTTGCCCATTCCGCCGGAAGCCCAATGCGGCAAGCTCTCTGTGCCGGTCGACTACAGCAAGCCCGACGGCGAAATCGCTCAGCTGAAGTTGATCCGGTTCAAGGCGACCGGCGACAAGATCGGCTCGCTGGTGATCAACCCCGGCGGTCCCGGCGAATCCGGTGTCGAATCGGCCGTCAGCCTCGTCGCGACGATGCCGCCATCCGTGCGTGAGCGTTTCGACCTCGTCGGGTTCGACCCGCGCGGAGTCGCTGGTTCGACTCCCGCCGTGTGGTGCAACTCCGACGATGACAACGACCGGCTGCGGGAAGACCCGATGGTCGACTACACCGCAGAGGGCATCGCGCACATCGACAGCGAGACCGAGGCGTTCGTGCAGCGCTGCTTCGACAAGTCGAGCAAGGAGTTCCTCGCCAACGTCGGCACCGCCAGCGTCGTCAAGGATCTCGACCAGATCCGGGCCGCGCTCGGTGACGACAAACTGACTTTCCTCGGGTTCTCGTACGGCACCCGGATCGGTAGCGCTTACGCCGAGGAGTTCCCGCAGAACGTGCGTGCACTGGTGCTCGACGGCGCCATCGACCCCAATGCCGATCCGATCGAGGAGGACCTGCGTCAGACGGCGGCCTTCCAGAAGGCGTTCGACGACTACGCCGCCGACTGCGCGAAAGACCCGAACTGTCCGCTCGGCACCGACCCGGCCAAGGCGACCGACGTTTACAAGAGCATGGTCGAGCCTCTGGTGGATAAGCCTGCCGAGACCCAGGACCGGCGTGGGCTTTCCTACAGCGACGCGCTCATCGGCACCATCCTGCCGCTGTACTCGCCGAGCATCTGGCCCCGTCTCACCGAGGGTCTCAACGAACTCAAGGAGGGCCGCGGCGACTGCTGCTGCGGCTGGCGGACCTGTACATGCACCGCGACCTCAGCACTGGGCACTACGACAACGCGACCGATGTGCGCGTCGCCGTCAACTGCGTCGACTCGCCTGCGATCACCGACCAGGCCAAGCTGGTCGACAAGGATCGCAGGGCCCGCGAGTTGGCGCCGTTCATGAACTACGGCGAGTTCACCGGGTTGGCGCCGAAGGACACCTGCTCGTTCTGGCAGGTGCCGCCGACGACGGAGCCGCACGAGATCTCGGTCAAGGGTCTGCCGCCGACGTTGGTGATCTCCACGACCAATGACCCGGCGACGCCGTACAAGGCCGGCGTCGATCTGGCCGAGCAACTCGGCGGCACCCTGGTCACATTCGACGGAACGCAGCACACCGTCGCGTTCCAGGGCAACACGTGCATCGACGACATCGTCGCCACCTACCTCATCGACGTGAAGGTTCCTCCGCCGGACAACCGTCGTTGCTGATCAACGAATTTCGACTTCTCAGCACGCCAAGGTCTCCGAACGGTCACCGTCCGATTGCGTCTTCTCTGCGCCCATGACCGGCGTGCGACGATGACTCCCATGTGGCGGGTGGGGCGGGGCGGCGCGACGCTGCTGGCATGCGTGCTGGCCGTGGGCGTCGTGTGTCCGGCCGCATCGGCGACTCCGGAGGGCGCGGCGACACAGACCTACGGTCAGGCGCCGGTCTGGGCCGGCTGTGACCAGTTCGTCGGCGACGCCAGCACCATCCCGACAGCGCAGTGCGGCCAGGTTTCGGTTCCCGTCGACTACGCCAATCCCGAAGGCGCACAGGCGCAATTGGCGGTGATCCGGATACCCGCCAGCGGTGACCGTCTCGGGGTGTTGATGGTGAACCCGGGCGGTCCAGGAGCCTCTGCTGTCGACACCGTCGCAGGCATGGGCGTGGCGCTCGCAGGCACAGAGATCGGTCGCAGGTTCGACCTGGTCGGCTTCGACCCACGCGGGGTCGGGCACTCCACACCCGAATTGCGTTGCCGCACCGACGCCGAATTCGACGCCTACCGAAGGGAACCCAACGCCGACTACAGCCAGGCCGGCGTCGCGCACATCGAGGACATCTACCGCGGTTTCGCGCAGAAGTGTCTCGACCGGGTGGGTGCGGAGTTTCTGGCCAATGTCGGCACGGTGCCGACCGCGCATGACATGGACGTGGTGCGCGCCGCACTCGGCGAGAACCAGATCAACTACCTGGGGTTCTCGTACGGCAGCGAAATCGGATCGGCCTACGCCGAGGCATATCCCGACCGGATCCGCGCCATGGTCCTCGACGGCGCGATCGATCCGAGCCTGGACCCGATCGAGGAGAACCTGCGCCAAATGGCCGGGTTCCAAACGGCATTCGAGGACTACGCCGCCGACTGCGCGCAGTCGACCGGATGTCCACTCGGCACGGACCCGACACAGTTCGTCAACCGCTATCACCAGTTGGTCGACCCGCTTGTCCGACGAGCCCTCGGCAACGTCGGATCCGCGCGGCCTGAGCTACCAGGACGCCATCACCGGCAGCGTCAACGCCCTCTACTCGCGGCAGTATTGGAAGTTCCTCACCAGCGGGCTGCTCGGGCTGCAACGCAGAACCGATCCTGGCGACCTGCTGCTGCTCGCCGACGACTACCTGAACCGGAGCCCGTCCGGTCACTACCAGAACTCGCAGGACGCCTTCTACGGCATTCGCTGCGTCAACTCGCAGTTCCCGACCGATCCGGCCGTGTGGGTCGCCGCCGACCAACGAAGCAGACAGGCCGCGCCGTTCCTCAGCTACGGGTCGTTCACGGGTTTTGCTCCCCGTGATGTGTGCGCGATGTGGCCCGTGCGGGCGACGACGACGCCCCACTCCGCCGTATCGCCGGGCCCGGGCAAGGTCGTCGTCGTGTCCACCACCCATGACCCGGCCACGCCGTATCAGGCCGGTGTCGACCTGGCCAGGCAGATGGACGCCAGCCTGATCACCTTCGACGGCACCCAGCACACCGTCGTGTTCAACGGCGATGCCTGCGTCGACTCCGCCGTGGTGGCCTTCCTCGTCAACGGCGTGCAGCCGCCGGCCGGGCTGCGCTGCTAGCTGGTGCCAGGTCGCATGCGTCTCTGTAACACAGATTTAACAGCCGGTACCTACGCTGCGGTTATGGATCGGCAAAAGGAATTTGTGCTGCGCACGCTGGAGGAACGGGACATCCGATTCGTCCGATTGTGGTTCACCGACGTGCTCGGATTCCTGAAGTCGGTCGCGATCGCGCCCGCGGAGCTCGAGGGAGCCTTCGAAGAGGGCATCGGCTTCGACGGCTCCTCGATCGAAGGCTTCGCCCGCGTGTCGGAATCCGACACCGTCGCCAGGCCTGATCCGTCGACCTTCCAGGTGCTGCCGTGGACCTCGAGTGCGGGCCAGCACCACTCGGCGCGGATGTTCTGCGATATCACCATGCCCGACGGATCGCCGTCATGGGCGGACTCACGCCATGTGCTGCGCCGCCAGCTGGCCAAGGCCAGCGACCTGGGCTTCTCCTGCTACGTGCACCCCGAGATCGAGTTCTTCCTGCTGCAACCGGGGGCTGACGACGGCTCGGTGCCGGTCCCCGCCGACAACGGCGGGTACTTCGACCAGGCCGTGCACGATTCGGCGCCGAACTTCCGTCGGCATGCCATCGACGCGCTCGAGTCGATGGGCATCTCGGTGGAGTTCAGCCACCACGAGGGCGCGCCGGGCCAGCAGGAGATCGACCTGCGGTACGCCGATGCGCTGTCGATGGCCGACAACGTGATGACGTTCCGGTACGTGATCAAGGAGGTCGCGCTCAGCGACGGCGTCAAGGCGTCGTTCATGCCGAAGCCGTTCTCCGAATATCCCGGCTCCGCGATGCACACCCACATGAGCCTGTTCGAGGGCGAGACGAACGCGTTCTACAGCGCAGACGATCCGCTTCAGCTGTCGGACACCGCAAAGTCTTTCATCGCAGGCATTTTGGAGCACGCCACCGAGATCAGCGCGGTCACCAACCAGTGGGTGAACTCCTACAAGCGGCTGGTTCACGGGGGCGAGGCCCCGACGGCCGCGTCGTGGGGATTCGCGAACCGGTCGGCGTTGGTCCGGGTCCCGATGTACACGCCGCGCAAGGCGTCGTCGCGTCGCATCGAGGTGCGCAGCCCCGATTCGGCGTGCAATCCGTACCTGACGTTCGCCGTGCTGCTCGCGGCGGGCCTGCGCGGTGTCGAGAAGGGCTACGTGCTCGGACCGCAGGCGGAGGACGACGTCTGGAGCCTCACGCCCGAGGAGCGCCGCGCGATGGGCTACCGGGAGCTGCCAGGCAGCCTCGGTGTCGCTCTCGAGCAGATGGAAGGCTCCGAGCTCGTCGCGGAGGCGTTGGGGGAGCACGTGTTCGACTTCTTCCTGCGCAACAAGCGCACCGAGTGGGAGAACTACCGCAGCCACGTCACGCCCTTCGAGCTGAAGACCTATCTGTCGCTGTAGCGGGCGGCGATAGGAGCCCGCGATGCGGGCTGAGATACCGTCGCAAACATGGCCAAACCTGCGACGCAGCGACCCAAGCTGCCCAGCGTTGGCCGGCTAGGGCTCGTCGACCCGTCGGCACCTGCTGATCTGGAACGACTCGGCTGGAACACCGACGCGCACGTCGAACTGTTGTGGTCGCTGTCGCGGGCCCCCGATGCCGATGCCGCGCTGTCAGACGATGGTGCGGCTGGCCGAGGCCGCGGGCAAGGACTGGGACGAGCTCAACCAGGCGATCGTCAAGGACAAGGCTCTTCGCGGCCGGCTGTTCGGGGTGCTGGGGTCGTCGCTGGCCCTGGGCGACCATCTCGTCGCGAATCCGACGATCGTGGCATGTGTTGGCCGGTGACGTGACACTGCCGTCCGTGGACGAACTGCGGGCGACGTTCACCGAGGCCGCCGAATCAGTAAGTGGCACAAACGATGCGCTGCCGGTGCTGCGGACGCTGTACCGCGACCGGCTGCTGGTGCTCGCCGGATTGGACCTGGCGTCGGTCGTGGAGAACGAGCCGGTGTTGCCGTTCGCCGAAGTCGGCGAGCATCTGTCCGATCTGGCCGACGCCGCGTTGGCCGCCGCGCTGAAGGTTGCGACGCGGTCGGTGTGCGGCGAGGACGGCGAGGCGCCGAGGCTTGCGATCATCGCGATGGGCAAGTGTGGCGCCCGCGAGCTGAACTATGTCAGCGATGTCGACGTCATCTTCGTCGCCGAGCAGGCCGACTCCGTGGCCACACAGGGTGGCCGGCGAGATTGATGCGGTTCGCGTCGGAGGCCTTCTTCGAGGTCGATGCGGCGCTGCGGCCCGAAGGCAAGCACGGGCAGTTGGTCCGGACCCTCGAGTCGCACGTCGCCTACTACCAGCGCTGGGCCAAGACCTGGGAGTTCCAGGCGCTGATGAAGGCGCGACCCGCCGCAGGCGACGCGGCGCTGGGCGAGGAGTACATCGCGGCACTGATGCCGATGGTGTGGACTGCGTGCGAGCGCGAGGACTTCGTGCCCGAGGTGCAGGCGATGCGCCGCCGCGTCGAATCGCTGGTGCCCGCAGGAGAGAGGAACCGCGAGCTGAAGCTCGGCACCGGTGGGCTACGCGACGTCGAGTTCGCCGTCCAGCTGCTGCAGCTGGTGCACGGCCGCAACGACGATGCGCTGCATGTGGCGTCGACGCTCGATGCGCTGGCGGCGTTGGGCGCGGGCGGATACATCGGCCGCGACGATGCCGCCAACCTCACCGCGTCATACGAGTTCCTTCGCCTGCTCGAGCACCGGTTGCAGCTGCAGAGGCTCAAGCGCACACACATGCTTCCCGACGAGGACGACGACGAGTCGATGCGCTGGTTGGCACGCGCCGCGCATATGCGGCCGGACGGCCAGCACGACTCCCTCGGGGTCTTGCGCGAAGAGCTCAAACGTCAGAGCCACCGCGTGTCGCGACTGCACGTCAAGCTCTTCTATCAGCCTCTGCTCGAGGGTGTCGGTCAGCCGGCGATGCTGACACCGGATGCGGCCGAACGTCAGCTCGCCGCACTGGGATACGAAGGTCCGCACAGCGCTTTGACGCATCTGGCGGCGCTGACGGGGGCGAGCGGTCGGCGCGGTCGCGTGCAGCAGGTGCTGCTGCCGACACTGCTGGACTGGCTGTCGGATACGCCCGATCCGGACGCGGGCCTGTTGTCGTACCGCCGGATCAGCGACGAGCTGTCCGACCATCGGTGGTATCTGTCGACTCTGCGTGACGAGGGCGCGGTCGCGAAGCGGCTGATGCACGTGCTGGGAACGTCGGCATATGTGCCGGATCTGTTGATGCGGGCGCCTGAGGTGATCCAGCAGTATGCGGACGGACCCACTGGGCCGAAGCTGCTCGAGGTCGAACCCGACGGGCTGGCTCGGGCGTTGGTCGCGTCGGCGGGTCGGCATGCCGACCCGGTGCGCGCGATCGCGGCGGCCCGCACACTGCGCCGACGCGAACTGGCGCGTATCGCGTCGGCGGATCTACTGGGAATGCTCGAAGTCGTCGATGTCTGCAAGGCGTTGACGTCGGTCTGGGCGGCGGTGCTGCAGGCTGCGCTGGATGCGGTTATCCGAGCGAACACACCCGAGGGCGGCGAAGCGCCTGCGACGATCGCGGTGATCGGAATGGGTCGGCTTGGCGGTGGCGAGTTGGGTTACGGCTCCGACGCCGACGTGATGTTCGTCTGCGAACCTGTATCGGGCACAGACGAATCCGCGGCGGTGCGGTGGTCGATCACGGTCGCCGAGCAGGTCCGGTCACTGCTGGGGACGCCGTCTGCGGATCCGCCCCTCGAGGTTGACGCGGGGCTGCGGCCGGAGGGACGCAACGGCTCGTTGGTGCGGACGTTGTCGTCGTACGCCCAGTACTACGAGCAATGGGCGCAGCCGTGGGAGATCCAGGCGCTGCTGCGGGCGCACTGGGTCGCCGGCGACGAGGATCTCGGCGAGCGGTTCCTGTTGCTCGCCGACAAGACGCGGTATCCGTCTGGCGGGGTGTCGGCGGAAGCGGTTCAGGAGATCCGACGGATCAAGGCACGAGTTGACTCCGAGCGGCTGCCCCGCGGCGCAGATCCCAACACGCACACCAAACTTGGCCGGGGCGGGCTGGCGGACATCGAGTGGACCGTTCAGCTGCTGCAGCTTCGGTATGCACACAAGATTCCTGCGCTGCACAACACGTCGACGCTGCAGGCACTGGACGCGATCGGCGCGGCGGAGCTGATCGCCGAGGGCGATGTCGACCTGTTGCGGGAGGCGTGGCTGACGGCGACGCGGGCGCGCAACGCGCTGGTATTGGTGCGCGGCAAGCCAACTGACCAACTGCCGGGACCGGGTAAGCAGCTCAATGCGGTCGCGTTGGCCGCGGGTTGGGACACCGATGACGGCGGCGAGTTCCTGGACAATTATCTGCGGGTGACCCGTCGGGCGAAGACGGTGGTACGAAAGGTGTTCGGTGGCTGAACCGATCGACTTCTCCTTCAAGGAGATCAGTGAAGCCGAGCACGAACGGCTACAGACGATGTATTCGCCATTGACTCAGTCGGTGCGACGGCTGCTCGAGGCGGGCATTCGCAGCCACGCCGACGAGGCGACGCTCCGCGAGGCGCAGTCGTTGATCGATGCGGCGGTCGAGAAGCTCGGCGGCTCAGGCGACGGCGAGCAGGTGCGCCTTGCGGTGAGTGGGCGGCCGGTGGTGTGGGGCAACCCGGTGACGGGATTCCGAAATGCGATCGCACCGCCGCTCGTGATGCACGAGGAGCCGGATGGCATGTGGTGGAGCGAGTTCGAGCTGGGGGAGCAGTACCAGGGTCCGCCGGGCTGGGTGCACGGCGGTGTGTTGGCGATGGTGCTCGATCAGCTGCTGGGCGAGGCGGCGAGCGACGGGCTGACCAAACCGCTGTTCACGGGGACGATCACGCTGCGGTATCTGCGGGGGACGCCGTTGGGTCGGCTGCGGGCAGAGGCGGCCATTGAGCGGACGGACGGCTTCAAGACGTTCGTGAGCGGGCACATGTGCGATGCCGAGGGCAAGACGGTCGAGGCGGAGGGCATCTTCATCAAGCCGGCGTGGGCGCGAGACGCGGGATGAAGTTCTACGTCAGCATCGCCTTTCGGGAGCCCAAAGAGGCAATCGAGATCGCCAAGGCCGCAGATGATCTGGGCTATGACGGGATTGGCATTCCGGACCATGTGATCAATCTGGAGACGCTGGCGACGCCGTATCCGTACACCCGCGACGGGAAGCGCCGCTGGGAGGCGTTCACGGACTGGCCGGATCCGTGGGTGCTGGTGGGGGCGATGGCGCAGGTGACGACGCGGCTGAAATTCGTGACGACGGTGTACATCCCGGCGATGCGGGACCCGTATGCGGCGGCGAAGGCGATCGGTTCGGCGGCGTACCTATCGGACGGGCGGGTCGAGCTCGGTATCGGCGTTGGCTGGTGTCGAGAAGAGTTCGAGTTGATGGGCCAGCAGTTCGAGCGGCGGGGCAAGCGGACGGACGAAATGCTGAAGCTGTTCCGCGCGCTGTGGGAGCCGGGGTGGGTCGAGTTCTCCGGCGAGTTCTATGAGGCGCCGCGGCTGGAGATGGAGCCGACGCCGCCGAGGATTCCGATCTATGTGGGCGGGCTTTCCGATGTGGCGTTGAAGCGGGCGGCGCGGAACGACGGATGGATCGGCGATCTGATCTCGACGGACGAGGCGCTCGTGCGTGTTTCGCGGATACGCGAGCTGCGGGCCGATGCCGGGTTGTCGATGGACGATTTCACCGTCCTGACGCCGTTGACGGACGCCTTCATGCCGGAGCACTACGAGCGCGCGGAAGCCGGCGGCATCCACGGCATCATCACGATGCCGTGGATGTTCTACGCGGGTCCCGACGCTTCTCTGGCGGAGAAGATCGACGGGATGAAGCGCTTCCGCAAGGACCTCGCGCTAGACCGATAGCAGTGCCATCGGGCCGGCAAATTAGCCGACGTGTTGAATCTACGCGAGCGTCAATTGATCGCAAAGATAACTGGGTTTACAACGCCCTAGGAACCACACTCAGGTTCGCATTAGCTATTTCACAGCTCCGTGTCCTCACAGGGCGCTCCACGGAAGCAGTCAGCAAGCATATATGGCCCGTTTTAAGGATCTTGTCCTCGCCGGATGCTAAACCAATTGCTCCTGACTAACCGCTGGTAGTCGGGCACCCAGAACCGCTTGAGCAGCATATTTGGTTAGGCAGGCAAAAGTGATCTTGGCAAAGTAGTTGATTCTGAAACATTCCTGAGAGAAAGTTTGAATATATCTCGCTGTATCCACATGTGTGGACCTAGGCTCGGACCACTGGGGCAGGAGGGGCCGTGGAGGCAGCAAATCCGCGTAATGAGTGGTCGCGATTGCGCGGCTGGCTTGCGCGAACAAACAGGAGTAGTCGATTACTCACGTCGCAAAGCTGTCTTCGTTCCTACGCTCGCTCCGTCAAGACATAAGTCAGTACACCGTCGCGCGCGGCGAATCGAAGGGGATTGATCATGGGGTACGCCAAGCACGTTGGTCGAGTTGGGGCGCTGGCGGTTGCACTCGGCATCGGAGCGGCCGTCGCGACCACGCCAGGTGTGGCATGGGCGGACGGCGAGACGGAGACCAACGTCGAGGCGCCGAGCAATCCCGAACCCCCGAGTGGTGAGGGCGCCGCAGGTACGACGACGCCCTCGACCGAGCATCAGGACCCCGGCGAGGTCATCAGGCGCAACATCGAGCGTGCAGCCGATGACCTTCGCAATGGCATCCGGTCGGCGATCTCCGGCGTGGTTCGAAGCTCGGGTGGTGCGATCACTTCCACGCACCGGAACGGCTCCAATACGAACAACGGCAATGTTCCGCCGGTCGTCGTTGAAGGCGAAGGCGAGCCGGTCAATAATCCCGAACCAAAGGACGAGCAGAAGCCCACTACCTTTGTCGCTGACAACAACGCCGCGGTGAATCCAGTGCGCAGCTTCACCGCTCCACGCTGGCGCGCACCGCAGGCGCAGATAAATTCGAATACCGCCCTGAAGCCGCTAGCCAAAGCGATCGATGACGGCAAGGACGTACTCGAGCAGACGATCAATTCGGCCACGGGCAATCACCCGGGCACGGGCTCGCTAGAGGTTCAACGCAACGCGTTCTCCACACTGGATACCACTGAAACCGAAGAGCAGCAACAGGTTCGACCGAGCTTCGTTGCGCCGGTCGCTATCATCACGAACGTACTGAACGCTGCCTTGGCGCCGTTCCTCAACCCGACGCCGGGCCAGCCGGCACCCCAAAACCCCATCCTGTGGGCGGTTTTGGCGTTTGTGCGACGGCAATTCCAGGACACTCCGTTCGGAAAGATCGTCTTGAACAGAGCGCCTGTGTCAGGCGACCAAGACATCGATCCTGTGACTGGGACCGATCATCAGGTAGTCGACGTGAACGCGACGGATCCCGACGGAGACGACGTGCACACAGTCAGCGCCACAAATGGGGCACACGGAACGACCACCATTAATGATGACGGAACTGTCACATATGACCCCAACGATACCTACGAGGGAACCGACACCTTCTACGTCACTGTGAGCGATGAAGGAAGCGGATTCCACCTGCACGGACTAGGCGGATTGTTCGGCTCTGCTGGACACACCACCACTATTCCGGTCACTGTTCTGGTAAGCCGCGAGGACCAGAGCCCGGTCCAGGTCGATCCGAACACCGGCAAAGCGACGAAGGAAGTCACTCTCCGAGAGGGAGTCGTTGATGACCCGAGAACTCTCATTGGTACGAAGTATCCAAGCCAGTACGGAGTAGCCGAGATCACCGGTTACAACGAGGAAACGCGGCAGTACACAATCACCTTCACCCCTGACGCGAATCTTCGCCTCGCAAATTACGCTGCCGCGCCAAATCCTCAGCCGGTGAGTGCCATCGGTCTTTTCAGCGCTAGACGCGCTGCCGCTGAAACGTTCGCCGCTGCCGCAGTGGGGCCTCCGCAGTACGACACTGTGACGGTCACCGTGGGTGAACCCCCCAACGAACAAACTTTCAGTTTCGAAGTGCCGATAACGCCCGCGCGTTTGAGGTTGAACCCCGATGACCTGACAGTTGGGGACGGTCCGGGCCCGATGGCCGTAAGCGGAGATAACCTTTACGTACTCAATGAGGGTGGGGCCTTTACTGGTGGCAGCGCCACGGTGTCGGTCATCGATACCAGGACGAACACCGCCGTAGGCGACCCAATTGAGCTGCCAGGCTTCGCCACAGACATTTACTCCACTGGTGATCGTGTTTACGTACACGCTGCCGACGGCGTGTACGTGATCGACGCAACAAGCAACGAAGTCATCGACATGGATCGTTCGACAGAGGATGAGGTCGATCCGATACTTGTCGACGGTTCGCTCCCATTCAGTACGGGCACGATGGCGGTCGACGGCGACAAGTTATATGTGGTGAATTCAGGCAACACGATCTCGGTTGTCACCCTTGGCAAAGACATCGACGGACACGACACGTACGCATTGGCAAGTGAGCCGATCACGGTTGACGCCCAGAGTGTCTATGCCATCGCAGTCAATGGCGATCGTCTGTATGCCGCCGACTACAGCGGCAACGCCATACGCGTCGTTGATCTGACGCCTGGGCAAAACTACGGCAAACAGGTTGGTTCGCCGATACTGGTCGGCGGCACACCGGTTGGGGTTGCTGTCAGCCCGGCTGACGCGGACACCTCGTTCGTGTACGTCAGCACCTTGGGCCAGTCCATGGCAGTAATCGATCCCAGCACTAATCAAGTAGTCAAGACGATCCCCCTTGGACCGAGCCAGAGCCTGGCCTTCAGTCCGGACGGCACTCTGCTTTACGTCGGCGGCGTCGACACCGTTTCGGTCATCGACACCGCCACCAATCAGCTCGTCTTGACCACTGTCGCCGACCGCAGCCCGGAGGGCGCACCCAACTGGATTGCGGCGAGCCCCGACAACGCGCACATTTACGTCAGCGATCTGCTGAACAGTCCCATCACGACGGGCATCGATCTCAACGACAAAGTCTCAGTGATCTCGTTCTACGTCGGCGCCGACGAGGATCCACCGGTGGTGGATCCGATCACCAATCCCACTGCAAGTCAAGCTAATCCGGCATCGGGAGCGGTGTCTGTGGTGGTGCATGCAACCGACGAGAATGGCGACGCACTGAGTGTCACCGTTAGTGATCCGCCCGATAAGGGCACGGTTATGATCGCTCCGGGGACTGGCGGCGATTATGTCGTTACCTACACGCCCAATGGGCAAGCTCGTCTGGACGCCTACAACGGCGGGGATTCGACTGACGAATTCATCATCACAGTTAACGATGGCCAGCAGAGCGTGTCCAAGCAAATCGAAGTGCCGATCGTCGGCGCCGAAGCCGCGGTAACGAACACCTATCCGATAAGCGACACGGCGTTTGTTTACCCGCGTTCGATTGCGATCGATGAGAACGGCAACCTGTTCTTCACGGTTGCGCGACCAAATGACCCGGCGAACCCATCCAGCTACATCATGTCGCTTGTCACTGTCAACGACTCACACCCAGTGGACATCAACTCCAACTCGGATGGTGCCAATGGCGTCGCGAATAACTTGGCGGTTGACGGAAACGGCCGGGCGTACGTGATCAATCCGGATACTTCCGTGACCAAACCCTTTGGTGCAGTGGCCATCTACGATGGTGACAACCTCGTCCAAGAGCGGCAAGTCGGTGGAACTCCGATCGCGTTGTTCAATGGCGCTAACGGTGATGTCTACGCAGTCGTTGCCGTATACGAAGACCGCGGGGGGTCTGTGCAGAGGGTGGTGTCGGTATACGACGTCACGAACGGCGCATCCCTTGGTGAGGCCTACATCAAGCCGTCCACTGGCGCGGAGGATCTTACGGATGCCGCGGTGGGCACTGATGGCCGCATCTACGTGACCAGCCCAGACGATCAAACCGTCGTGGTGCTCGGCGAACCCACACCGATTGACGTGGGTGGCACTCCGGTGGGATTGGCAGTCAACTCAGACGACGGCCGAGTGTATGCGATCGTCAGCCGGCCGGCTCCGGACTCGGCGGCAACGCTCACGCTGGTCGAGATCAAGAGTGACGGATCGACCGTGGATCTCGGCGACGTGTATACCACTCCCGCCAACTCGGGCCAGTATGCGTCTTACTCCGATATCGCGGTTCGCGGCGACCGCGTCTACGTAACGAACATGGGCGATCCATTGGCGCTTGGTAGTGGCTCGATCTCCGTCCTCGACGCCGATACAGGTGCACAACTGCAGGCCATTGGCCTCGGATCTAACCCCTTCGCGTCCACCAAGCCGATGCGAGTCGTGATCTCACCTGACGGTGGACACGCCTACGTCGTAACCGAGTCGGGATATGTGTCGGAGATTTCGTTCGCCGACGCGGCCGACAGCACCGTGAGCGTGTAGGCGCTGAACCCTACCGCCGGAAGCGGTCGAGTAGTCCTCGCCGTCGGCGAGCATGAATCCCCAGCTCATTGCATACAAATATCACCAGCGTGGGATTTGCGCACCGATTGCTCCGACGGCGACGGCGGCAGCCCAGCAAGACTGACGGTCTACATAGCTCTCGAACGCCACACTCACGTTTTCCAGCTGTTGCTGACACCCTCCAGTGGCAGATTGCGAGACATTGCCAAACATTGCCTCACATTCGGGCGCGTTCACAGGTCCTTCTAAGCACGCCTCAGGCTGGCAACGCGAGTCGACATCGCCGCGATAGCTCGTCAATGTGCCGCGGGCGATGAATGCATTCCATCACTCAACTTACGGTATCGGCGCTGGTCAGCGCCCGATTGTTTACTGAGACGCTATGTGGCCGCTACCGCCGGAAGCGGCTCAACAGTCCACCCCGTCGGCGTGGCTCGTCGTCGCGGTAACGGTCATCGGCCGCGACACGCCGCGCCGGTGCTCCGACGCCGGCGCGACGCCCGACGCCCGGTCGCCGCCGTGCGTCGGCTGACAAAGTGCCCGCGCCCGCCGTCGCGATCAACAGAAACGCGAAGCAGAACATGATCGCCAGCTCGCCGCCATTGGCGATCGGCCAGAAGCTCGCCGGCTCGCCGCCCTTCAGCGGCGGCCAGTGCTGATAGAAGTACGCGAACGCCATCTCGCCCGACGCGATGAACGCCGCGATCCGCGTGAAGAACCCGACGGTGATCAGGATGCCGAGAACCAACTCGATCAGGCCTGCCCACCAGAACGGGAACGAGCCCACTTCGGCCGTACCGCCCGGCGCGGCCACCGGCCACCCGAACAGCTTCTGCGAGCCGTGGAGCGTATAGAGGAGACCAAAGATGATGCGGAACGCGCTCAAGACAGGGGAGTGGTAGCCCGCGAGGCGGGTGTCCAAGGTGCTCATGTGCTGACGATACGCCCGAATGTGCAGGCAACTCACAGCTGCGGCGGCACCGTTACCCGTCTGTTTTGCATTCTGCACTTGAGTCGTAATCGCACCATCTGTTGAGACTGCAATAGCGGCGAAGAAGTGCGAGTGGGGTCCGCCGCCAGCGCAATCTCAACGCAGCAGTTCAAGCGCTGACCCACGACATGCAAAAGGGCCGGGCGACATGACTCGCCCGGCCCAGATGCAGAACTGACTAAACGTCGTAGTACAGCGCGATCTCGTACGGGTGAGGCCGGATCTGGATCGGCAGAATCTCGTTCTCACGCTTGAACGAGATCCACGTCTCGATCAGGTCCTCGGTGAAAACGCCACCCTCAGTGAGGTATTCGTGATCCTCTTCGAGCTTGTCGATCACCGCCGAGAGCGACGTCGGCGCCTGCGGAATGCCCGCTGCCTCGTCCGGCGGCAGCTCGTACAGGTCCTTGTCGACCGGCGCCTGCGGCTCCATCTTCTTCTTGATGCCGTCCAGGCCCGCCATCATCATCGCCGCGAACGCCAGGTACGGGTTGCCCGAGCTGTCGGGGCAGCGGAACTCGAGGCGCTTGGCCTTCGGGTTGTTGCCCGTGATCGGGATACGCACACACGCCGAGCGGTTGCGCTGGCTGTAGACCAGGTTGATCGGCGCCTCGTAGCCCGGCACCAGGCGCTTGTAGGAGTTCACCGTCGGGTTGGTGAACGCCAGCAGCGACGGTGCGTGGTGCAGGATGCCGCCGATGTAGTGGCGCGCCGTATCCGACAAGCCGGCGTAACCCGACTCGTCGTGGAACAACGGGTTGCCGTCCTTCCACAGCGACTGGTGAGCGTGCATGCCCGACCCGTTGTCGCCGAACAGTGGCTTCGGCATGAACGTGACGGTCTTGCCCGCCTGCCACGCCGTGTTCTTGATGATGTACTTGAACAGCACCAAGTCGTCGGCCGCGTGCAGCAGCGTGTTGAACTTGTAGTTGATCTCCGCCTGGCCCGCGGTACCCACCTCGTGGTGGCCGCGCTCCAGCGTGAAGCCCGCGTTCTGCAGGTTGGTGCACATCTGGTCGCGCAGGTCGACGTAGTGGTCGTACGGCGCGACGGGGAAGTAGCCGCCCTTCGGCCGAACCTTGTAGCCGCGGTTCGGGCTGCCGTCGGCCTCGAACGGCTCGCCGGTGTTCCACCAGCCGGCCTCGGAGTCGATCTCGTAGAACGTGCCGTTCATCTGCGAGTCGAAGGTCACCGAGTCGAAGATGTAGAACTCGGCCTCGGCGCCGAAGAAGCAGGTGTCGGCGATGCCGGTGCTGGCCAGATAGTTCTCCGCCTTGCGGGCGACGTTGCGCGGATCGCGCGAGTACGCCTCGCGGGTGAACGGGTCGTGCACGAAGAAGTTGAGGTTCAGCGTCTTCGCCTGGCGGAACGGGTCGATGCGCGCCGTCTCAGGATCGGGCAGCAGCATCATGTCGGACTCGTGGATGGACTGGAAGCCGCGAACCGACGAGCCGTCGAACGCCAAACCGTCCTCGAAAACGCTCTCGTCGAACGCCGAGGCAGGGATCGAGAAGTGTTGGACGACACCGGGCAGATCACAGAACCGGATGTCGACGTAGTCGACTTCCTCGTCCTTGATCTGCTTCATGACATCGTCGGCGGTCTTTTCTGCCACTGAAGACTCTCCTTATTTCTTGTTAACCCGCGGAATGACGCTATGGACACGATGTTGCACGGCAGTCAACCGCATGTTGCGCCGAAGTTACGCAATTCCACCAGACCTATGCTGGAACCATGCCATCCAGCTTCGGTTCCTGGCTATCCGGTCCGCCGCCCGTGGGCCCCGGACCAACGGACCAGCGACCTAATGATTATCCAGGTCAGCGGCTAGGTCTACCCCAGGACGGACCCAAATCTCTGGCTCGGATGGGCAGGCGCATCGGGGCGCTCCTCATCGACTGGCTGATCGCCTACGGGCTTGCCGGTTTGATCATGTCGCTGGGGTTGATCAGCCTGCAGGTCTTGTCCACGGCGGTGATGGTCATCTGGTTCGTGATCGGCGTGGCTTCGGTTCGGCTCTTCGGCTTCACCCCAGGTCAGTACGCACTCGGCCTGATCGTGATCCCCGTCGACAATCGGCAGCACGTCGGCCTCGGCCGAGCGCTGGTCCGCGGCCTGCTGATCGCCCTGGTGGTACCGCCGCTGTTCACCGACAGCGACCTACGCGGACTACACGACCGATTGACGAATACCGCGGTGGTGCGGCGTTAGCGCCTGCGCACCGTCCGCTGCATACCCCGCATCTTGGCCGCGTTCGGCATCGGCCCCTTCGGCATCGCCGCCGGGCCGACCTTCGAGCCAAGCGCGGCCAGCCGCGACTCCAGCGCGTCCATCTGCTTGACGGTGATGTTCGCAGGCAGTTTCGACAGGTGACGTTCCAGCTTGCCCAGCGGGACCTCGCCGTCGCCGTTGCCGATCACGACGTCATAGATCGGGATCTCGCCGACGAGCCGCGCCGTGCGCTTCTTCTCCTGCGCCAGAAGCGGTTTCACCCGCGCAGCTGAACCTTCGCCGACGAAGATCACGCCCGGCCTGCCGATGACCCGGTGCACGGCGTCGAGATGACCGGTCGCCGCGATCCCCGGCGTCACCCGCCACTTGCCGCGCAGGTTCTCCAGCGCCCACGCCGCCGCACCGGCCTGACCCTCGGCTTTGCGATAGACCGACTTCTGCGCTCTGCGCGCGAAGATGATGAACGCCACCAGCGCGCCCAGCACCACGCCGAGCGGGATCAGCGTGTACATCGTGAACCCGCCCGCGAAAACCCCCGCGACCACAGAGGCGGCCACGATCAGCACGAACGCGCCGATCATGTACGGAAGAAGGCGCTTGTCCTCCTTGCGCTGGATCTTGAACGCCTGCCACAGCTGACTACGGCGCTGCTTGGAGGCCTCTTTGCGAGTGGCCTTCGCCTCGGCCTTCGCGGCCTTCAGCTCGGCCTTGTTGCGGGTCGTCTTCGCCATTTGTTCAGGATACGGGTGGCTGCTAGGCCCTCGACTGCGCTGCCTGCGAATAGAGGCGACCGGCCCGGTACGACGACCGAACCAGCGGTCCGGCGAGCACGCCCGCGAAGCCGAGCTCCTCGGCGAACGCCGCATGTTCGACGAACTCGTCAGGGTGAACCCACCGCTCCACCGGGTGATGGCGGGCCGACGGCCGCAGGTACTGCGTGATCGTGACGATGTCGCAGCCTGCGTCGAGCAGATCCTTCAGCGCCGTGCGCACCTCGTCGGTCGTCTCGCCCATCCCGAGGATCAGGTTGCTCTTCGTCACAAGCCCGTAGTCGCGCGCCGCGGTCAGCACCGCGAGGCTGCGGTCATAGCGGAACGCGGGCCGAATCCGCTTGAAGATCCGCGGCACCGTTTCGACGTTGTGCGCCAACACTTCTGGGCGTGATTCGAATACCTGCTCGAGCAAGGCGGGCTCGCCGTTGAAGTCGGGAATCAGCAGTTCGACGCCGGTGTCGGCGTTGAGCTTCTTGATGTATCGCACCGTCTCGGCGTACAGCCACGCACCACCGTCGGGCAGGTCGTCGCGCGCCACACCGGTGACGGTGGCGTACCGCAGCCCCATCGTCGCCACGCTCTCGGCGACCCGGCGCGGCTCGTCGCGGTCCAGTTCGGCGGGCTTACCGGTGTCGATCTGGCAGAAGTCGCACCGTCGCGTGCACTGTTCGCCGCCGATCAGGAACGTCGCCTCCCGGTCCTCCCAGCATTCGTAGATGTTGGGACAACCGGCTTCCTCGCAGACGGTGTGCAGACCCTCGCGGCGGACCAGGTTCTTCAGCTGTGTGTACTCCGGGCCCGTCTTCATCCGGGTCTTGATCCACGGCGGCTTGCGCTCGATCGGAGTCTGCGCGTTGCGGACTTCCAGCCGGAGCAGCTTGCGGCCTTCTGGATGATCTGAACGACAGTCACGACTTCAACGCTACCCGCAGGCGGCCGTCGAGGGCGTCGCACACGGCCGTCGTCACACGGTCGATGACGTCGTCAATCCCCACGTGACGGCCGAGTTCGGCCGTCAGCGAAGTGACGCCGGCATCCGAGATTCCGCACGGCACGATCGAGCTGAACGCGTTCAGATCGCAGTCGCAGTTCAGGGCGAACCCGTGCAGGGTCGTCGCCCGCGAAACCCGCACGCCGATCGCGCCGACTTTCCGGGCCGGACCCCTGGCGTCTGCAGGCACCCACACGCCGGACCGGCCATCGATCCGCCCGGTCTCCAGCCCGAGCTCGGCGCAGACGTGGATCAGCGACTCTTCAAGGCGCCGAACGAAATTCACCACGTCGAGCGGTTCGGCCAGCCCGATGATCGGATAGCCGACCAGCTGGCCGGGGCCGTGCCAGGTGATCTTGCCGCCGCGGTCGGTGTCGATGACCGGCGTCCCGTCGAGCGGACGCTCCTCCGGGCAGCGTGCGCCTTCCCGCCGTGTAGACCGACGGATGCTCCAGCAGCAGCAGCGTGTCCGGCCCGCCCGCGACGCGCGCATCGGCGAGTTCGCGCTGCAGGGCCCATGCCTGTTCGTAGTCGACGGAGCCGAGGCGCGAGACGTCGATCGGTGTGGTCGCCGACCGGATTGAGCTCACGATTCGACGGTACTCGTGACGTAGGCCAGCGCTTCGCCGACGGTGTTGTGGCGGAACTCGAAGCCCGCGCGTTCGAGCGCCGCCGGGATGGCCCGCTGCCCGCCGAGAAGGCCTTCCTCCGCGAACTCGCCCAGCAGGGTCTTCAGCGCGAAGCCCGGCACCATCAGCGGTGTCGGCCGGTTCAGCGTGCGGCCCATCGCCGTCGTGAACTCGGAGTTCGTCACCGGCGCAGGACCGGTGAAATTCACCGGACCCGATACGTCGTCGTGAAAGATCGCGAACAGCAGCGCGCGGACCTGGTCCTCGAGGCTGATCCACGGCATGTACTGGCGGCCGCTGCCGAGGCGGGCGCCCAGACCCAACGAGAACAGCGGCCGCAACCGGCTCAGCATCCCGCCGCGTGGCGAAAGCACGAGACCGGTGCGCGTCAGCACGACGCGGACACCGGCTTGCTGGGCAGGCGCCGTCGCCGCCTCCCAGTCCCGGCACAACTGCGCGAGGAACCCGCGGCCCTGCGGAGCGGTCTCGTCGGCGATCCGGTTGCCGGTGTCGCCGTAATAGCCGACGGCACTGGCGTTGATCAGCGCGCCGACACCCGCCTGCGCGACCGCTTCGGACAACACCTCGGTGGGGTCTATCCGACTGTCGCGCAGGCTCTGTTTGAATGCGCCCGACCACCGCTTGGCGCCGACGCTGACGCCGCACATGTTGACCGCCGCGTCGACACCACGCAACGCGTCCGCGTCGAACTCGCCGGTGTCCGGATTCCAGAACAGCTCATCGGAATTCGACGGCGCGCGTCGCACGATGCGCACCACCCTGTGGTCGGTCGCCCTCAGCGCGTAGACCAGCGCTGAGCCGATCAGTCCCGAGGACCCCGCAATCGCAACGGTGGCCACTGGTGTCTACAGTCCCAAATCTGCCTCGAACGCGCCCTCTTCGAGGCGTCGCTTGATCGTGGTCACGAACCGGCCCGCGTCTGCGCCGTCGACCAATCGGTGGTCATAGGTCAGCGGCAGGTAGCAGACCGAGCGCACACCGATCGACTCGTTGCCCGCGTCGTCGCGCACTACGCGGGGGCGCTTGACGATCGCGCCCGTGCCCAGCATCGCCGCCTGCGGCGGCACCAGGATCGGGGTGTCGAACAGCGCGCCCTGGCTGCCGATGTTGGTGATCGTGAATGTCCCGCCGGACAATTCGTCCGGTTTGAGATTGCCCGACCGTGCCCGCTCCGCGATGTCGGCGATCGCCCTCGCCAGTCCGGCCAGCGAAAGGTCGCCCGCGTTGTGGATCACCGGTGACAGCAGACCCTGTTCGGTGTCCACCGCGAAGCCCAGATGCTCGGCGTCGTAGTAGGTGATCTCCTTGGTTTCCTCGTTGTAGCTGGCGTTGACGTTCGGGTGGGCCTTCAACGCGTCGACGACGGCGACCGCAATGAACGGCAGGTACGTCAGGTTGACGCCCTCGGTCTCGGCGAAGCTGGCCTTGGCGCGTGCGCGCAGCGCCACGATCTTGGTCATGTCGACCTCGTGGGTCTGCGTCAACTGCGCTGTCTCCTGCAAGGATTCGCGCGTCTTCTTCGCGGTGATCTGCCGGATTCGGTTGGCCTTCTGCTTGGTACCGCGCAGATGGGCAAGCGCAGATGCGGGTTCCGCTCCCTTGGCCGCGGGTGCGGGTGCCTTCGCCGCGGCAGGAGCCTCTTCCTGTGCAGGCGCCTTCTTGGCGTCGGCAGCGGCGAGCACGTCCTGCTTGCGGATGCGTCCGCCGACACCGCTGCCCTTCACCGAGCCGAGGTCGATGTTGTTCTCGCTGGCAAGCTTTCGCACCAGCGGGGTCACGTACGGCGCACCGTCACCCGACGGCTCCGAATCGGTCTGCGGTGCCGCCTTGGTCTCTTTCTTCGGCTCCTCTTTCGGTTCGGGCTTCGGCTCCGGCTTGGCCTCTTCCTTCGGTTCCGGCTTGGCCTCTTCCTTCGGTTCGGGCTCCGGTTCCGGTTCAGGCTCGGGTTCCGGCTCCTTCTTCGCCTCTTCCTTGGGCTCCTCTTTCGGTTCCTCTTTGGGTTCCGGCTTGGGTTCGGGCTTTTCAGCGGGCGCCGCATCGGCTCGAACCGACCTTGGCCAGCTCGCCGCCGACGGCGACGGTGTCGTCCTCCTCGGCGGTGATGCTGACCAGCGTGCCCGCCACCGGCGACGGGATCTCGGTGTCGACCTTGTCGGTGGACACCTCCACAAGCGGCTCGTCCACCTCGACGCTGTCGCCGACCTTCTTCAGCCAGCGGGTGACCGTGCCCTCGGTGACCGACTCGCCCAGCTCGGGCATCAGCACCGGGGTGGCATCGCCGCCGCCCGACGACGCCGCAGGCTTCTTCTCGGGCTTCGGGCTCTTCCTCGGCCTCGGGTTCCTCTTGTTCCTCGGCGGCAGGCTCGGATTCCTCGGCCGGCTCCTCGGCAGGCTTCTCCTCTTCGGCGGGCTCCTCGGACTTCTGCTCCTCGGCGGGTTCCTCGGACTTGGGCTCCTCGCCGCCTCCGTCGTCCTCGCCTGCATCGCCGATCACGGCCAGCTCGCCGCCGACCTCGACGGTGTCGTCCTCTTGGGCGACGATCTTCTTCAGCACGCCTGCGGCGGGGGACGGGATCTCGGTGTCGACCTTGTCGGTGGAAACCTCGAGCAGCGGCTCATCCATCTCCACCGTGTCACCCTCTTGCTTGAGCCAGCGGGTGACCGTCCCCTCGGTGACGCTCTCACCGAGTGCCGGCATCTGGACGGAAGTTGCCATGTCTGTTGACTCCCTCGAACGGTTGGTCGTCACGGATCGAAATGCCGGTTCCCATCCTGTCATGTCGAGCCCGCCGGCTCGCCCCAGACCGGTCGAGCTTTTGCTCTGGCACTATCGATAGAGGTGGAGCACGCGGGAGCTCCGGAAGGAGTACGGCCCAGTTGGGACTGTTCGGCAGGTTTCGACGCGGCGGCTCGAAGCGTGGGCGCCGCGGCAATGACCCCGCGGCCGACCTTGCCTATATGCGGCAGTGGGTCGCCGAGCACGCGGGCGTCGAGGCATTCATCGAGCCCAAGACCACGGTCACCGAGGTCACCGTCGTGCTGGTGGCGGGCGACGGCGAGTGGACGCGGCGGCGAGCGGGCGGTGACGCGGGCGCTAGGCGGCTGAGCGACCGGCTGAACATCCCCGTCTACGACGTGCAGAAAGTCGGCTATCCGCAGCGGATGCGCGACCACGACGCCCGCCGCCGCATCGAACGCGAACGCGCTGCTCGGCGGGAGCTGGAAGACAGCTAGGGTACGGATCGTGGGGGACACGATCGCCGAGCGGTTCATCGACAGCGCCGACGGTGTTCGCATCGCCGTCTACGAGCAGGGCAACCCGGACGGGCCGACGCTGGTCATGGCGCACGGTTGGCCCGATTCCCACGTGCTCTGGGACGGCGTCGTTTCGCGGCTGGCGGACCGGTTCCGCATCGTCCGATACGACAACCGCGGTGTCGGTAAATCGTCTGTGCCCAAGCCGATTTCGGCATACACGATCTCCAAGCTCGCCGACGATCTCGGCGCGGTGATCGCCGCCGTCAGCCCCGGCGCAGCCCGTCCACATGCTCGGCCACGACTGGGGTTCGGTGGCCACCTGGGAGTACCTGAGCCGGCCGGGGGCCGGCGACCGGGTGGCATCGTTCACGTCGGCATCGGGTCCCGGCATCGCCCACTACGGCGGCTACATATTCGACAGCCTCAAGCGGCCGTACCGGCCGGTGCAGTTCGGCCGCGCGATCGACCGGCTCCTCCGGCTTGCCTACTGGTACCCGTTCGCGGCGCCGGTGGTCGCTCCCGCGGTGTTCAAGCGCATGATGCGCGCAAGCGACAACAAGCTGCTCACCGACCGCGTTCCGGCCGAGCAGCGGTACCGCAGCGACGACGCCGCCGTCGACCTGGTCAACTCACTGAAGATCTACCGCTCGCTCGCTGTCGCACCGCCGACCACGTTCCCCGCAGACCGCTACGTCAGCGTGCCGGTGCAGCTGGTCGTCGGCGCGAAGGATCCTGTGGTGCGGCCGCACGGATTCGACGACCTGTCGCGATGGGTGCCGCGGCTGTGGCGTCGTGACATCAACGCGGGCCACTGGTCGCCGATGTCGCATCCGCAGGTGCTGGCCGCCGCCGTCGAGGAACTGATCGACCACCTCGAGGGCAAGCCCGCGAGCCGGTCGTTGTTGCGGGCGGAGGTCGGCCGCAAGCGCGAGGCCTTCGGCGACACGCTGGTGTCGGTCACCGGTGCGGGCAGCGGCATCGGCAGGGAGACCGCGCTGGCATTCGCGCGCGAGGGCGCCGAGCTCATCGTCAGCGATATCGACGAGGCCACCGTCAAGGACACCGCCGCGGTGATCGTCGAGCGCGGCGGGACTGCGCACCCGTACGTGCTCGACGTGTCCGACGCCGAAGCCGTCGAACGGTTCGCCGAGCAGGTGTGCGCCGAGCACGGCGTGCCCGACATCGTGGTGAACAACGCGGGCGTGGGCCAGGCAGGCGAGTTCCTCGACACCCCCGCCGATCAGTGGGAGCGGGTGCTCGACATCAACCTCGGCGGTGTCATCAACGGCTGCAGGGCATTTGGGAAGCGGCTCGTCGAGCGGGGCACGGGCGGCCACATCGTCAACGTCGCCTCGATGGCGGCCTATTCGCCGTCGAAGACGCTGAACGCCTACTGCACGTCCAAGGCCGCTGTGTACATGTTCTCCGATTGTCTACGCGCGGAACTCGACGACGCGGGCGTCGGGCTCACCACGATCTGTCCGGGTACCACCGACACCAATATCCTGCGAGAACACCCGCTTCGACGTGCCCGGCCGTTCCGACGAGAGCGTCGAGAAGCGACGCGAGCAGTTGCAGAGATCGTTTCGGCTGCGGCGCCACGGACCGGACAAAGCCGCGAAGGCGATCGTCTCCGCGGTCAAGAAGAACAAGCCGATCCGGCCCATCACCCCGGAGGCGTACCTGCTCTACGGCACGTCCCGGTTTGCGCCGCAGGTCTTGCGGAGCACGGCGCGCAAGGAACTCGTCTACTCGCCGCGGAGCCGCTTCAGCCACTGGCGATGTCCTCGAGCACCGCGAACATCGTGCGGGTGGGCACCCCCGTGCCGCCCTTGCCGTTGTAACCCCATGGGCCGCCGGTGTTGTAGGCGGGCGCCGCGATGTCGATGTGCGCCCAGGAAACCCCGTCGGCGACGAACTCGCGAAGATAGGTGCCCGCGACGAGCATGCCTGCGTAGCGCGAACCGCTGACATTGGCGAGGTCTGCCACCGTCGACTTCAGGTCGTCCTTCAGTTCCTCGGGAAGCGGCATGGCCCAACCGTTCTCGCCGACCTCCTGGGAGAGCTTCGCGACCCGGTCGCGGAACTCGTCGGAACCCATCACCCCTGGCGTGCGGGCGCCGAGTGCGACGGTCTGCGCTCCGGTCAGCGTCGACGTCTCGATCAGGTAGTCGGGTTCGTCTTCGCACGCCCGCACGATCGCGTCGGCGAGGATCAGGCGGCCCTCGGCGTCGGTGTTGAGCACCTCGACGGTGATCCCGCCGTACTGGGTCAGCACATCGCCTGGCCGCTGCGCCGTCGACGACGGCATGTTCTCGGCCATCGGCACGGTGGCGATCACGTCGATCGGCAACTTCTGCTTGGCCGCAAGCACCACCGTCGCGATCACGGCGGCCGCACCACCCATGTCCGACGTCATGTGGTGCATGTTCGCCGCAGGCTTGATCGAGATGCCGCCCGTGTCGAAGGTGATGCCCTTGCCGACGAGCGCGACCTTCTTGGCCTTTTTGTTCTTCGCACCCTTGTGCGCGAGTCGGACCAGCCGCGGCGGACGCGACGATCCCTTGCCGACGCCGATCACGCCGCCGTAGCCCGCCTTGGCCAACGCCTTGTCGTCGAGGACTTCGACGTCGAGGCCGGCCGCCTCGCCCAAAGCCTTTGCACGCTTGGCGAATTCGTCGGGATACAGGTGCGACGGGGGAGTGTTGACGAAGTCGCGCGCGGTGGCGACGGCCGTCGCGATATCGGCCGCCCGCTCCGCCGCGGGCTTGGCCTTCTTGTCCTCCGTCAGCGCGGTGATCTCGCGCAGGCCCTTGTCCTTCGGGGCGGTCTTGTCGCTGCGGAAGTCGCTGAACCGGTAGGCGCCGAGGATCAAGCCTTCGATCGCCGCCTCCAGATCGATGTCCGACAGCGTGGTGATCACCGCCTCGGTGCCGTTCAGCGACCGGGCGGCCACCCCGGCGGCGCGGCGGATCACGTCGGGCGGCCAGTCGTCGCGATTCTTGCCGAGGCCGACCGCGAGCACGCTGCCCACCGGAAGAGACGGCGCGACCACCCTGGTCACCTGCTCGGCGCCGCCCTTGGCCCCGAGCGCCTCGAGGGCGACCTCGATCTCGCCGACGCCCTCGGCGTCGAGGAACGGGTTGGCGACGACGGTCGCTTTCGCGTCGTCGTCACCTCCGCTGACCACGGGCACGATCAGCACGGTCTTGTCGGCCTTGCGCTTGGGAAGCGACGAGCTGACGGTGACGGCGGGGGCCTGATATCCGGGATTTGCGGGGCTCACGAGCGTCGAGCCTATCGGTCAACGAGCCACGTGCAGATCGTAGGCCGTCACGGGGGTATCGAAACCCTTGAGCACCAACGGTTCCTGCGGAATCGCAGGCCAGTCCGGCCAGCTCGTCGCGGACATCGGTGGAGACCAGGACCTGGCCGGGTGACGCGGCCGCCGCGAGGCGGGCGGCGAGGTTGACCGGATTGCCGAAGTAGTCGCCCGCGATGGCCAGCACCTGGCCGTATGCGAGACCGGCGCGGACCTGCAGCCCGGCCTCCCGCGCGCCGGGATGTTCCACCAGGTCGAACGCCACCTTGACGAGCTGTTCGGGGGTCGAGCTGACCCACATCACCTCGTCGCCGATGAACTTGACGATGCGGCCCCCGTCGGCGAGCACCACGTCGTTGACCGCGCCCGCGAACTCGACGAGAAGCTCCGACAGCTCGATGGGGGTGAGCCGCTGCGTCAGCGACGTGAAACCCGTCAGGTCCGCGAACCCGACGCCGCAGATCACGCTCGCTGTGGTGTCGCGGACGACGCCCTCGAAATACGTGCGGGCGCTGACCGTGTGGTGACGGAAGACCGCATCGACGAGCACCGCGAGGCGCGGAATGAATTCCCCGACCGCGCGATACGCCCGTGCGGTGGTGAGCTCGTCCTCGCTGTGCTCCATCTGGATGTCGGGCATCCCGAGCCGGATCGCGGTCGATCCGGCTTCGGCGAGCCGGGCCATCGAGGCACCCAGTACCCGCAGCAGTGTCTGCGTCGAGTCCTCGCCGACGGACGTCTTCAAGGCGACCCAGGCCGCGAGGCCGTCGACGTCGACCTGGCTGAACTCCGGCTGATCGGTATCGGCGACGCTCAGCCCGAGCGCATGCCAGGCGGCTGCGAGTTCCTCGGCGGACACTCCAAGCCGGTCGGCGGCCTCGCGGAGGGTGTAGATCGGCCTGCCCGATCGCTGCAGGGCATCGCCGGACAGCCCGAACAGGCGGCCCTGACGCTCGGCCTCGACCATCTCCTCTGCGGTGAAGCCGAGGCCGTCGAGGTATTCGATCAGCGCAGCGCGTTCCCGGGCATTGGCGATTCCGGCGGCTTCGAGCGCATCGAAATCGACCACCCACCGGAGTCTGCCAGCGTCGACGCCGCGATTAGGGTTGGATCGCCGTGAGCGAAATTCTGCATGGCCCCCTCGAAGAGCGGCACCGTCAGCTCGGCGCCAGCTTCGCCGAATTCTCCGGCTGGCTGATGCCCGTCAGCTATGGGGGCACCGTGGGCGAGCACACCGCGACGCGTGAAGCCGTGGGCCTTTTCGACGTCAGCCACCTCGGCAAGGCGTCGGTTCGCGGTCCTGGAGCCGCCGAGTACGTCAACTCCGCGCTGACGAACGACCTGTCAAGGATCGGGCCGGGTAAGGCCCAATACACGTTGTGCTGCACCGAATCCGGCGGCGTCATCGACGACCTGATCGCCTACTACGTCTCCGACGACGACATCTTCCTCGTGCCCAACGCGGCCAACACCGCTGACGTCGTCGCAGCGCTGCAGCGCAGCGCTCCGGACGGGCTGACCATCACCGACGAGCACCGGTCGCGGGCGGTGCTCGCGGTGCAGGGGCCGAAGTCCGCCGAGGTCGTCGGCTCGCTCGGGCTGCCGACCGATATGGACTACATGGGCTACGCGGACGCGGACTTCAGCGGTGTCGAGGTGCGCGTGTGCCGCACCGGATACACCGGCGAGCACGGCTACGAACTGCTGCCCGCCTGGGACGACTCGCCGGTGGTGTTCGACGCGCTCGTCGACGCCGTTTCGGCGGCAGGCGGCCAGCTCGCCGGGCTCGGCGCCCGCGACACGCTGCGCACCGAGATGGGTTACCCGCTGCACGGCCACGAGCTGTCGCTGGACATCTCGCCGCTGCAGGCCCGCTGCGGCTGGGCGATCGGCTGGAAAAAGGATTCATTCTGGGGTCGCGACGCACTTGTGGCCGAGAAGGAGGCAGGCCCGAAGCGACTGCTGCGCGGTCTTCGCGCCGTCGGCAGGGGAGTGCTGCGGCCGGACCTGACCGTGCTCGACGGGTCGACCCCGATCGGGGTGACGACATCGGGAACCTTCTCTCCGAGTTTGAAAGTCGGCATCGCGCTCGCCCTGCTCGACACCGACCGCGACATCGCCGACGGGCAGCAGGTCGCCGTCGATGTGCGCGGCAGGCCCGTCGAATGCGAGGTCGTCAAACCGCCGTTCATCGAGGCAAAAACCCGGTAGCGGGCAGATATACAATCGGCCCATGACTGACCGCCTCGAGTTCACCGTCGATCGCAACGCGAATCCGACGAGTGACGAGGTACGCGCCGGGATCCTGGCGAATCCGGGATTCGGCCGCTATCACACCGACCACATGGTCTCCATCGACTACATCGACGGCAAGGGCTGGCACAACGCGCGGGTCATGCCGTACGGCCCCATCGAGCTCGACCCGTCGGCGATCGTTCTGCACTACGCGCAGGAGGTGTTCGAGGGGCTGAAGGCCTACCGCTGGGCGGACGGCTCCATCGTGTCGTTCCGGGCGGAGGCGAACGCCGCGCGGCTGCGGTCCTCAGCGCGTCGGCTGGCCATCCCGGAGCTACCAGAAGAGGTCTTCATCGAGTCGCTTCGCCAGCTCATCGCGGTCGACGGGGAATGGGTGCCGCCCGCAGGCGGCGAGGAGTCGCTCTACCTGCGGCCCTACATCTTCGCCTCCGAGCCGGGTCTCGGTGTGCGCCCCGCATCCGAATACCGCTACATGGTGATCGGCTCGCCCGCAGGCGCTTACTTCCCACGCGGGATCAAACCCGTCAGCGTGTGGCTGTCGCACGAGTACGTCCGGGCCTCACCCGGTGGCACCGGCGCCGCGAAGTTCGGCGGCAACTACGCGGCATCGCTGCTCGCGCAGGCCGAAGCCGCCGACAACGGATGCGATCAGGTCGTGTGGCTCGACGCCATCGAACGCCGCTATGTCGAAGAGATGGGCGGCATGAACCTGTTCTTCGTGTTCGGCAGCGGCGGCTCGGCGCGCCTCGTCACACCGGAGCTCAGCGGCTCGTTGCTGCCCGGTATCACGCGGGATTCGTTGCTGCAGTTGGCGAATGACGCGGGATTCGCCGTCGAGGAGCGCAAGATCGACGTCGACGAGTGGCAGAAGAAGGCGGCGGCGGGCGAGATCACCGAGGTCTTCGCGTGCGGGACCGCCGCGGTGATCACCCCCGTGTCGCACGTGAAGCACGGCGACGGCGAATTCACCATCGCCGACGGCGAACCGGGCGAGATCACCATGGCCCTGCGCGACACGCTGACCGGTATTCAGCGCGGCCTGTTCGCCGATACCCACGGCTGGATGGCGCGGCTGAGTTAGTTTCTGACTCATGACGATGAGTCCGGTACTTGTTGCGCGCGACGGCGGCGATCACTTCCATTTCCTGAACACGCTGCAGACCGCGAAGCTCAACAGCGAGCAGACCAACGGCGCGCTGACGGCGGTGGAGTTCTACGCCCCCAAGAACTTCGGGCCGCCGCTGCACCTTCACGACGCCGAGGACGAGTTGTTCTACATCCTCGACGGCGAACTGTGGCTCTCGTGCGGCGATGTCGAGGCTGTCCACGGTAAAGGTGCGATGGCGTGGTTGCCGAGGGGTCTGCCACACACGTTTCAGGTGCGTTCGGAGACGGCCCGTGTGCTCACGGTCTCGACGCCGTCGGGATTCGAGCGGTTCCTCGCCGCGCTCGGCGAGCCGACCGACGAACCCGTGATGCCCGAACCAGGACCGATCGATCCCGCGCACGTCGCAGAGGTCTGCGCGCAGCACAACATCCAGGTGCTCGGCCCTCCGCCCGCACCCGTCGGCTAGGCGACCGCGAGGCCGAGCGCTGCCACCGTCGTCGTCACCTCGATCGCGGCGCCGAGCACGTCGCCGGTGATGCCGCCGAAGCGGCGCACGCAATGCGCCACCAGCACCGCGCTGCACGCCGATCGCGACAAGAACCGCGACCGGTCCCTGCCACATGCGCGGACCTGCGAGCAGGGCCAGTGCGACGACCGCGGCGACCCAGGCCGCGACCACCGCCGCCGGCTGGCTGCCCGCCACCATCGCGCCGAGCGTGCTGCCCTGCGCCGACGGCACCGACCGTCGGCAGGCGGCGACCGCGGCGACCCGGCCCGCGGTGACGGCGACGATCACTGCGACCGCGCTCAGTTCGGCGAAGGCCAACCCCTGCACCAGAATCACCACCACCACGGCAGCCACACCGAACGGGCCCGCAGTGCCGTCGCGCATCACCTGCAGTGCCCGCTCCGGCGGGCCGTAGCAGCCGAGACCGTCGACGGTGTCGGCCAGGCCGTCGATGTGCAGGCCCCTCGTCGCGAGTAGCAGCACCGCGACAGCGAGTACGCCGGTCAGCGGGTGGCCATGGCCGAAGGCCAGCGACCCCACCCACACCACCCCGGCAGCCAATGCGCCGAGTGCGACGCCGACCACCGGCAGAGCGGTCATGACACCACGGCCGATTCCGGACCCTGCACGCAGCGGTAGCACTGTGCCGAATGCGAAAGCCCCTGTGACCGAACGGATCACGACGATACGCTGGCCTCGTCGAAGGTTGACATCGACCGCAGCGCGGCGACGGCGGCCCGTACCACCGGCAGTGCGACCGCCGCGCCCGTGCCCTCTCCGAGGCGCATGGACAGGTCGACGATCGGTTCGAGTTCCAGCTTCTCCAGTGCCAGCGTGTGGGCCGGTTCGGTGGACCGATGGCCCGCGCGCCACCACTGCCGCGCGCCCGGCGCAAGCAGATCGGCGACCATCGCGGCGGCCGTCACCACGACGCCGTCGAGCAGCACCGGCGTCCTGCGTGCGGCCGCCTGTGCGCAGAAACCCGCCATGGCGGCCAGATCGGCTCCGCCGCACACCCGCAAGTAGTCCGAGCGGGTCCGCTGTCAGACCGCGTGCGCGGTACAACGCGTCACGGACCGCAGCGACCTTTCGCGACCAGCCCGCGTCGTCGATCCCTGTGCCGCGGCCGACGACCACGACCGGCTCGGCTCCCGTCAGTGCGGCGATCAGAGCCGTTGCGGCCGTGGTATTTCCGATTCCCATATCGCCTGCGATCAGCAGGTCGGCTCCCGCGTCGACTTCCTCGTCGGCGATCCGGCGGCCCGCTTCGACCGCGGCCTGCGTCTCGTCGGCGGTCAGTGCGTCCTCGACGGCGATGTTGCCGCTGCTCCTTCGAACCTTGTGCGCGCCGATCGACGCGGAATGCGGTTCGTCGACGTCCACCGCGATATCCGCGACGCGAACGGTGGCGCCCGCCGCCTCGGCGAGGACGTTGATCGCGGCGCCGCCCGCGTCGAAGTTGGCGACCATCTGCGCGGTGACCTCTGCGGGGAAGGCCGAGACACCCGCAGCCGTGACACCGTGGTCACCGGCGAAAACCACGACCCGCGCGCGCTGGAACTGGTTCGGCGGGCACACGCCCTGGCAGGCCGCCACCCAGACCGACAGCTCCTCGAGCCGCCCCAGCGAGCCCGCCGGTTTGGTCAAGGTGTCCTGACGGGCCCGTGCCTGCGCCGCGGCGTTCTCGTCGGGTGCCTCGATCGGCGGATTGTCGGTCACGTCGGCTCCTTCACCGTGATCGGCTGCCCGGCGACCACGAGCACGACGCGGTCGCACACCCCGGCAAGCCGCTGGTTCAGCGCGCCGAGTTCGTCGGCGAAGAGGCGGCCCGCGGCGGTCTCGGGCACGACGGTCAGACCCACTTCCGGGCTGACGAGCACCAGGTCGGGCCCGTACTCGCCGACGGCATCGACGAGATCGTCGACGTCGGCGCGTGCCGAACCGCCTGTCCACGCCTGCGCGCGGTCCATCGCCGCGGTGAGCCAGCCGCCGATGTCGTCGACGAGCGTCGGTGCGGCATCATCGGAGCGCAATTGCTTTGCCACATCGGAGGTTTCGACGGTCGACCAGTTCTGCGGCCGACGCGCGCGGTGAGCGGAAACCCGCTCCGCCCACGATTCGTCATCGGCGACGGGGCCGGTGGCGAGGTAGCGCACCGCGTCTCCGGATCCGGTGATGACGGACTCGGCCCACTCGGATTTGCCCGACCGGATACCGCCGAGCACCAGAACGCGCACCGGTGACTCAGGAGACCTTGTCGCCGCGGTTGACCTGCGGCCGGGGCGCGCGCATCCGACGGAGCTGCGATGCGCGGCTCGCGGCGTAGAAGCCGAGCTTCCAACCACTTTCGGTGTGGTCGGGGTACTTCTCGTCGACGAGCCGATTCACCTTGCGGCCCAAGAAGAGTCCGTCGACGATCATGATCGCCATCAGGATCAGCATCGCCGGTGAGATGTAGTACTGGACCTGCGGCACCGCGAGCATGATGAAGATCAGGCCCAGCGCCGCGGGCATGAAGAGGCCGAGCACGCTGATGCGGCGCGAATCGACGATGTCGCGGGCGTACCGGCGGACCGGGCCCTTGTCGCGCGGCAGCAGATAGTCGTCGTCGCCCGCCATCATCCGTTCGCGGCGTTCGGACGTCGCGACTCGACGGGTGGCCTTCTCCTCGCGGCGTTCCTCACGCGACAGCTTCGGCCCGCGCAGTTCCTTGCGCCTCTTCCTTGCCTCGGCGGAGGTCATCGGAGCAGGTGCGATGGGCCCGCGTCGGCGCGACGAATCACGCTTGGGCGTCGGCCTGCCCTTGGGCGCCGTGGTGCGGGCTGCCTTGGCTTCGGCCTCGCTGTCCGCGGTCACCTCGAAGCCGTCGCCGTCGTCGGGTGGCGGGTTGTCCTTGTTGCGGCCAAGCAGCTTCACGCCCGCCAGCATAATCTTCATCAATGACCGGCTCGGATGGCCTCCGCGTGCTCATCGCACCGGACTGCTACGGCGACAGCCTGACCGCAGTAGAAGCCGCGGAGGCAATCGCCGACGGCTGGCGGCGCGGTCGCCCGGCCGACGCGCTGACGCTGGCACCGCAGTCCGACGGCGGACCGGGATTCGTCGACGTGCTCGCAGGAAGGCTCGGGGAGAGGCGCACCCTGCGCGTCAGCGGCCCGCTGGAAGCCGAAGTCGACGCCGACTGGGTGTTCGACCAGCCTGCGCCGCGCACCGCCTACATCGAGTGCGCGCAGGCCTGCGGGTTGGCGCTGCTCGGCGGCCCGCCGACCGTCGACACCGCGCTGGCCGCGCACAGCGCGGGGGTCGGTCAACTGATCGCGGCCGCGGTGGCCGCCGGTGCGGGCCGGATCGTCGTCGGCCTCGGCGGCAGTTCCTGCACCGACGGCGGCAGGGGGATGATCGAGGCGCTCGGCGGGATCCACGAGGCCCGCGACCTGCTTGCAGGCGTCGAACTGATCGCCGCCACCGACGTCGAACATCCGCTGCTCGGGCCGATGGGCGCAGCGCAGGTGTTCGGACCGCAGAAGGGCGCCGATCCCGACACCGTGGCAGTGCTTGAGCGGCGGTTGACCGATTGGGGCGCCGAACTCGACGCGGCCGCGGGCAGGGCCGTCACCGCGGAGCCGGGCGCAGGCGCGGCGGGCGGCCTCGGAGCAGGCCTGTTGGCGCTGGGTGGCCGCCGAGAATCGGGAGCCACCGTCATCGCCGAGCACACCCGCCTGGCAGACGACGTCGCCGACGCTGAGCTGGTCATCACCGGCGAGGGCCGCTTCGACGACCAGTCACTGCACGGCAAAGTCGTCAGCGCGCTGGCGGGGGCGGCACGCGGCACACCTGTGCTGGTACTCGCAGGCCAGGTGACCCTTGACGAGGCCACCCTGCGGGACGCGGGAATCGCCGCCGCCTACGCCATCGCCGACCACGCCGGATCGGTCCAGCTGGCCATCGACGACGCGGCGAACCAGCTCACAGGTTTGGCGCAGGTCACGGCCGACCAACTCGGGAATAGCGGCATAACCAGGTACCGTTGACCAAGTGGGCTGTTAGAGGTCCGCAACACAAGCCATTCAGGGAGACGCAATGACTGTTCAGGACGAGTCGGCGACCAGCACCGCCACCCACGGCGCGGTCCTGACCGAAGCCGCGGCCAGCAAGGCCAAGGCCCTGCTGGACCAGGAGGGCCGTGACGACCTGGCTCTGCGAATCGCCGTTCAGCCGGGCGGATGCGCCGGCCTGCGCTACAACCTCTTCTTCGATGACCGCGCCCTCGACGGCGATCTGACCACCGAGTTCGGCGGCGTGAACCTGATCGTCGACCGGATGAGCGCCCCTTACATCCAGGGCGCCACGATCGACTTCGTCGACACCATCGAGAAGCAGGGCTTCACCATCGACAACCCCAACGCCACGGGTTCGTGCGCGTGCGGGGACTCCTTCAACTGATCTAGTACTGGCCTGCCGCGCGCAGCAGATACGAGCACACCAGGACCTGGTCGTCCTGGACGAGTACCTGAGCAACCCCCTGTTCCGCCATCTCCGGTGCAGGGCGGGTGCGGCTGCCTGCGGGTGTGACGTTCATGCTGAACAGGACCTGCGCCTGGTAGGGCGACGAGAACACCATCTTGTCGACCGCGGTGACCTCGGCCTTGCCGAACTGCTTGCGGAACGCATCGCTGCTCAAATCCGCAAGCGCCAGGTCCGACCGCTTCTCCTTCACCGCGTCGAACAACCCGCACAGCGTGTGGCGGGCGATCTCCTCGGTGTCGCCGCGCTGCAGTGCGTCCAGATAGTTCTGGATCGCGCTCTGCGCCGAGGCGCTCGTCAGCTTCTGGGGCTGCTGAATCGCCGTCCGAGCGCATCACGAGAATCGTTGCGCCCACAGCGGCTGCCATCAGTGCGAGGACCGCGAGCCCGGCGAGTATGGCGCGCCACGGGCTGCGCTTCGGATACGGGATCGGCGGCGGAAGCATGCCCGGATACATCGGCGGCGCAACGGGATTCTCGGGATAGGGCACCGGGGGCGGGCCGACCGGATTGGGCGGTGGACCCAGATGTGGGGGTGGGCCGACCGGTCCGGCGCCGTAGTGGGGCGGATAGGGACCAGCCATGATAGGCAGGTTAGCGCAACCGACCGGGCACAGAAGGCGCCGACAGGCTCGGTACGATTATCTAGACGAGTTAATGAATTGAAGGGTGACACTTCGTGACCATCGCGGTAACCGGATCGATCGCAACCGACCATCTCATGCGGTTTCCGGGCCGATTCTCCGAACAGCTGCTGCCCGAACACCTGCAGAAGGTCTCGCTGAGCTTCCTGGTGGACGATCTGGTCATTCACCGCGGCGGCGTCGCGGGAAACATGGCCTACGCCATCGGCATCCTCGGCGGAGATCCAACGCTGATCGGCGCGGTCGGCACGGATTTCGACGACTACCGCGGGTGGCTCACCAGCCACGGCGTCGACTGCGACAGCGTGCTGGTGTCCGACTCCGCCTACACCGCCCGGTTCGTCTGCACCACGGATCAGGATATGGCGCAGATCGCGTCGTTCTATCCGGGCGCGATGTCGCAGGCCCGCGACATCAAACTGGCTGACGTCGTGTCACGAAGGGGCACACCGGATCTGGTGATCGTCGGCGCCAACGACCCCGATGCGATGTTCCTGCACACCGAGGAATGCCGCGCGCTGGGACTGTCGTTCGCCGCCGACCCGTCGCAGCAGCTGGCCCGGCTGACCGGCGAGCAGATCCGCAAGCTGATCGACGGCGCCACCTACCTTTTCACCAACGACTACGAATGGGACCTGCTGCTGCAGAAGTCCGGCTGGTCGGAGGCCGAGGTGATGAGCCAGATCAACATGCGCGTCACCACGCTGGGGGAGAAGGGCGTCGACATCGTCGGCCGCGACGGCACCTTCGTCCACGTCGATGTGGTGCCCGAGACGCACAAGGACGATCCCACCGGTATCGGCGACGCGTTCCGTGCCGGCTTCCTGACAGGGCGCGACAAGGGATTGTCCATCGAGCGGGCGGCACAGCTGGCATCGCTGGTCGCGACGCTGGTGCTGGAGGCGCCCGGGCCGCAGGAGTGGAGCTGGGACAAGGCCGCGGGCATCACGCGGCTGACCGACGCCTACGGAGACGAGGCGGGCGCGGAAATCAAGGCGCTCGGCGCGCTTGCGCTTAGAGCTGCACCGGGTAGGTCGGTTCACTGATCTGTGGCGTCACGCTGCCCTCGACGAAGATCGCGTGCCACAGCATGAAGATCAGCACCGTCCACAGTCGCCTGCTGTGATCGCTTGCGCCGCTGCGGTGTTCGTCGAGCATGGTGCGGACCGCGGCGATGTCGATGAGCTCGCCCGCGCCTGACGTCGCAGCGAGTCCGTACGCCCAGTCCAACAGCTCACCCGCCCGCAGCCAGTGCCGGATCGGCACGGGGAAGCCGAGCTTCGGCCGGTTCAGCACATGCGGGGGGATGACCGGTTCCAGCGCGCGGCGCAGCGCGTACTTGGTCGTCGACCTGGTGATCTTCTGGTCCAGCGGCAGCCGGGACGCCACCGCGAAAACCTCGGGATCGAGGAACGGGACCCGCAATTCGAGTGAGTTGGCCATCGTCATCTTGTCCGCCTTGACCAGGATGTCGCCCCGCAGCCAGGTGAACAGGTCGATGTGTTGCATACGCGCGACCGGATCCCAGCCCTCGGACTCGGCGTAGACGCGCGCAGTGACATCGGTATGGGTCCAGTCGGCGCGGAATCCCGGCAATACGGCCTGCAGCTGCGCGTCGGAGAAGCTGCGGGCATTGCCGTAGTACCGCTCCTCGAGCGTCTGACTGCCCCTGTGCAGCAGGCTCTTTCCGCGCATACCCTCGGGCAGCGGGGCCGACACCTTGGCCATCGAACGTCGCAGCGGTCGGGGCAGGTAGTCGAAAGGCTTGAGCGACAACGGTTCCCGGTAGATCGTGTAGCCGCCGAACAGCTCGTCGGCGCCTTCGCCTGACAGCACCACCTTGACGTGCTTACGCGCCTCGCGGGCGATGAAGAACAGCGGCACCAATGCCGGGTCGGCGACGGGCTCGTCGAGATACCAGACGATTTCGGGCAGCGCGGAGACGAACTCGGCCTGGTCGACGACCTTGGTCACATGCCGTGCCCCGATCGCCTCGGCCGAGGCGACCGCGACGTCGACCTCCGAGAAACCCTCCCGCTCGAAGCCGGTTGTGAAGGTGATCAGGCGCGGGTTGTGCCGCATCGCCAGCGCGGCGATCGCCGTCGAGTCGATGCCGCCCGACAGGAATGCGCCGACGGTGACGTCGGCGCGCATGTGCTTGGCCACCGAGTCCTCGAGCACCGCGGTGATCTCGTCGTAGCGGCGCTGCTCGTCGCCCGCGGTGAACGGCTTCGCGGCGAACCGGGGAGTGAAGTACCGGGTCACCTCCGGTGTGCCACCGGGCCGCACCCTGGCATAGCTGCCCGACTCCAACCGCCGCACGCCGCGGTGGAGCGTCTCGGGTTCGGGCACGTACTGCAGCACCGTGTAGTGCTGGACCGCGCGTTCGTCGATACCGAGGTCGATGCCCAACTCGCCGGCGAGATCGAGAAGGCACTTCTTCTCGCTGCCCACCGCGGTGCCTGCCGTTCCGGTGGCCATGAAGAGCGGCTTGATGCCGAACGGGTCGCGCGCGCAGAACAATTCGCGTTCGACGGTGTCCCAGAGCGCGAAGGCGAACATGCCGCGCAGCCGGGCCAGCGAATCGGTGCCCCAGTAGTGGTAGGCGGCGATGATCGCCTCGCCGTCGCCGTCGGTGTGGAACTGAGCGCCGTTGGTGGCCGCCAGCTCCTCGCGCAGCTCCAGATAGTTGTAGATCTCGCCGTTGAAGACCAGCACGTAGCGGTCCGGCGTCTCGGCGGGGCCCCACCGCAGCGGCTGATGGCTGTGCGCGATGTCGATGATCGACAGCCGGTTGAAGCCGAGCACCACGTCGTCGTCGTGCCAGGTGCCCGGCTCGTCGGGACCGCGGTGCCGCATCAGATGGGAGGCGCCGGACACCGCCTCGACCAGACCTGCGGAGACGTCAGCGGACGGGTCGGTCAGAAGGGCCAGGAGTCCGCACACGGCGCCAGTATGCCGAATCGGCCCGCGCACATGATCAGCGAAGTAGGCGAGGTGTGTCGAGACCTGCGCCCACGGGTGGTCTACGCTGCGTAGTATTCGGCTTGATCCACCGACTTGTAGGAGGCTCCAACGTGACACCTCGCGGACGCTGGGTGGTGGCACGGAGAGCGGCGTTGGCGGTCGTCCTTGGTGCGACTGCGCTGCTGCTCAGCGGGTGTAGTTGGTCGGAGGCGCTCGGCCTCGGCTGGCCGAAGGGGATCACCCCCGAGGGCCACCTCAACCGCGAGCTGTGGATCGGGTCGGTGATCGCCTCGCTGGTCGTCGGTGTGATCGTGTGGGGCCTGATCTTCTGGACCTCGGCGTTCCACCGGCACAAGAAGGGCGACACCGAGCTTCCACGGCAGTTCGGCTACAACATGCCGCTCGAGCTCGTGCTCACCGTTGTGCCGTTCCTGATCATCTCGGTGCTCTTCTACTTCACGGTCGTCGTGCAGGAGAAGATGCTGCACAAGGAGCCCAACCCCGAGGTCGTCATCGACGTGACCGCCTTCCAGTGGAACTGGAAGTTCGGCTATCAGAAGGTCGCGTTCACCGACGGCACATTCGACTTCGACGGCGCCGACCCCGCGCGCAAGGCTGCGGTCGCATCGGGTCCTGAGGGTCTCGAGGGCGAGGGCGGCGGTGAGGCAGGCGAACACGGCGTGCGATCGGCGTGATCGCGGGCAAGAACCCCGAAGACCGGACCTATCTGAACTTCGACAAGGTCGAGACCCTCGGCACAAGCAACGAGATCCCCGTTCTCGTGGTGCCGTCCGGTAAGCGCATCGAGTTCCAGATCGCCTCCGCCGACGTGATTCACGGCTTCTGGGTGCCGGAGTTCCTGTTCAAGCGCGACGTGATGCCCGATCCGATACCCAACAACTCCGACAACATCTTCCAGATCAGCGAGATCCAGAAGACCGGGGCGTTCGTGGGCCGGTGCACGGAGATGTGCGGCACGTACCACTCGATGATGAACTTCGAGCTGCGGGTGGTCGAGCCGAACGACTTCAAGGCCTACCTGCAGCAGCGGATCGCGGGTAAGACGAACGCCGAAGCGCTTGTCGCCATCGACCAGCCGGCGACTGCGGTCACCACCCATCCGTTCGACACCCGCCGCGGCGAACAGGCGGGCGCGCCCGCTCAGGCGAGCAAGTAGGGACCTCATGCATATCGAAGCCAGGCTGTTCGAGTTCCTGACCGCGTTCTTCGTCCTTGCGGCCGTCGTCTACGGCGTGCTGACCCAGATGTTCCAGTACGGCGGCATCGAGTGGGCCGGCGTCACCGCGCTGGTCATGACGGCGGGGTTGACCCTGATCACCGGCACGTTCTTCCGGTTCGTCGCACGCCGACTCGACACCAGGCCCGAGGACTACGAGGACGCCGAAATCAGCGACGGCGCCGGCGAGCTGGGCTTTTACAGCCCGCACAGCTGGTGGCCGATCATGATCGCGCTGTCCGCGTCCGTCACCGCCGTCGGAACCGCGCTGTGGTTGCCGTGGCTGATCGTGGCAGGCGTGGTCTTCGTGCTCGCCACCGTCGCGGGCCTGGTCTTCGAGTACTACACCGGAGCCGAGAAGCACTGACAGTCCTGGGCCAAGGTCACATCTGGGCGTCATTTGGTCTCCTACCGTGCTTGGCGAATTCGATCCGCTCGTCGCTTTCGGTAGGGTTGCCGAGGCCGTGTAAGTCGCGCCGATGAGTGATGGAGAAGGACAGGCGTAAATGAGCGGGCCGAATCCCCCAGGACCGGATTCCGAAGGGTCGGACAGTCCGGATCAGGAACCGGGCGAGCCGACCTCCGAGGAAGACAGCGTCAAGGACGCGACCGGCGAGACGGAGATCCACTCGCGCGCCTATTCGGCGCCGGAGTCCGAGCAGTTCACCGCCGGCCCCTACGTCGCCGCCGATCCCGACCTCTACGACTACGACGAGTACGACAAGACGGACCTCGTCGACACGGGCAGGCCGCCCCGCTGGCCCTGGGTCGTCGGTGTCGTCGCGATCATCGCCGCCATCTCGCTTGTGGTGTCCGTATCGCTTCTGGTGATGGGAACGGACTCGGACAACCTCGCGACGGGCGGGCCGACCTCGAGTACGACCACGACGCCGCCCGTGCAGGACGAGATCACCACGACGACTCCGCCTCCTCCGCCGCCCCCGCCGCCGTCCGAGGAGCCGCCTCCGCCGCCGCCTCCGGAGACCGTGACGGTGACCGAGCCGCCGCCCGCCCCCGCGCCACCCCCTGAGGAGGCGCCACCGCCGCCGCCGGAGGAACCGCCCAGTTCGGCTGCGCCGCCGCCGACCACGACGCGCGCGGGTCCACGTCAGGTGACCTATTCGGTGACGGGTACCAAGGCGCCGGGTGACATCATCACCGTCACCTACATCGACGCGTCCGGACGCAGCCGCACACAGCGCAACGTCTACATCCCGTGGTCCCTCACGGTTACGCCGATCTCGCAATCCGAGGTGGGCTCGGTGCAGGCGTCCAGCCTGTTTCTGGTCAGCAGGCTCAACTGTTCGATCACCACGAGCGACGGCACCGTATTGTCCTCCAATACCGGCAACTCCGCACAGACAAGCTGCTGATGACATACAAAACTGGGGCCGCGGCCCGCTCGCGGTTCGACCCGACGTCAAGCGACGCCGAGAACGTGGACCGGATACTGCTCGCGGTATGCGCGGCGATCTGGCTCGCCGTGCTCGGATCGGCGGTTGCGGCCGCGGTTGCGCTGGTCGACCTGGGCAGCAAGCATCAGGAGTCCGTCGACCGAGTCGGGCACGCCGTGGCTGCTGTACGGCGTGATCGGGGTGTCGGCGCTCATCATCGTCGGCGCCATTCCGCTGCTCATTCGCGCCAGGCGCAGTGCGATCGACGACCCTCGGGGCGGTCATGGCGGCGGTGCGCGGCCGGCAACGGCACGGACCCAGACGGCCGGCCGTGCGCCCGAACCGCGCACCCAGAACATCCGCACTGTTGCGCAGTCGTCGGCGTCAGGCGGCCGTCAGCGCGGTGCGCACCCGTCGTCCTCGGGAGTCGGCACGTTCGACGCCGGGCTACCGCCCGCGGTGGACCGGGTGTGGCTGCGGTGCGCCGTGGTCATCGCGTCCGCCATGGGGGTGGCGCTGCTGGCCATCGGCATCGCCACCTATCTGATGGCGGCCGGCCATGACACATTCTCGTGGGTCTGTTACGTCATCGCGGGAATCGTCACCCTCGCGCTGCCCGTCATACCGCTGATCTACCTCCGCCAGCTGCGCGAAGTCGCCGACACGCACTGAGGCCGCGCCGTCGTCGGTGAAAATCTCACGTGCCGCGCGGGCGAGCCCGACGGCAATCGCGGCGGTTTGCCGCACTGTCACCGTCGTCGTCCGTACCGCAGTCCGAAGCAGATCCATGTTCTACCGATCCGTCCGCAGCTGGAGATCGGTGCACGCGATGACGCTCGCCCGCTCTGACACCCAGGCCGCCAACGCATCTCGGCTGTCGCAGTCGGGTAAAGCAGCTAGCTCCGCCGTCGCGCGATCGGTGTACGTGCGCAGCGTTTGTCCGGCCCGCGACAGCCCCGACGACGACCGCACCAACGCGACGACTTCGTCGAGTTGCTCGCCGTCCCGCTCGGTCCGGTCGAGCAGGATGCGCAATCGGTCTGCCTCACAGCCGGTTTCACTCGATGCGTAGATCGCAGGCAGTGTGTGTGCGGGGTCGCGCAGTGCCCTGATCGCGCGTCGCTCGTTTCGTGCGTCGCCGAATGCGGTGATGTGATCGGAGATCCGCAGCACCATGCCGAGCGTGCCGCCGAGATGGGCCAACCGCTCGACAAGCTGCCGATCCGCTCCCGAATACGTCGCCCCGAAGCGACCAGCCGCCGCGAGAAGACAGCCGGTTCGCTCCTGGGTGACGACGAGGTAGTGGTCGATCGGATCGCCGCCCGCCGCGACGCCGCAGGTTTCCCGCAATTGACCGTTCACCAAGCGCGCGAACGTCTCCGAGATGACCAGCACCGCGTCGGGTCCAAGACGGGATACCAGTCGCGATGCCGTGGCAAACAGATAATCGCCTGCGAGGATCGCCAGGTTGTTGTTCCACCGTGCGGTTGGGCTGTTACCGCTCTCGCGAACCTCGTCCTCGTCGAGGACTTCCTCATGATGGAGCGCGGCCAGGTGAACCATCTCGATGACGGCTGCCGCCGTCGTCACCTCGTGCGCGTCTGGCCTGGGTCCGCATGCCGCCGCAAGGATGGTGAACATCGGCCGAAAGCGTTGCTCGTCGGCGAGCACGAGCGCCGCGAGCGCATCCGACATCAGATCGGTGCCCGAACCGAGCTCACCCTCGATCAGGCTCTCGACGCCTGCGAGTCTGTCGGCTATCCGAGCAGAGAACGGCCCGTCGTCGAGTCCCACCCCAGCCATGTTTGCTTGTTCGAGCACTTCTCCAACATAGCGGCAATTCGGAGGGGTCCCTCGCACCGATTCCGCGCGAAATTGGTGCACGGGGGTGGGTCTGCGCTGTCGTAGGCTTTTCACGACGGTCGGGGATGTGCGACATCGCGCGTCGACGCCGATGCCGAGCCCGCCGACGTTTGCGACGCACGGCGAGGATCAAGATCGGTGGCGAGCATCACACATTCCCGGGTATGTTAGCTGTAACAGCACACGAGGTCGGGCGCGAGCCCGGCCTCTATCGTCAAGGGAGGTCGGCGAACACCGATGGCCGATGTCAAACATGACGCACGGCGTCGGGTCTTCGTCACCGGAATCGGTGTGGTCTCGCCGCTTGGCTGCACCGTCGACGAATTCTGGAGTCGATTGGTAGACGGTGCCATTGGCACGTTACCGGTCACCCGTTTCGACACTGGGGCGTATCGAACCGCCTTCGGCGGGGAGGTATCAGGGTTCGACCCTGACGCCTACGGTCTGACTCCCGCACTGCGCCAGGCGCCCCGCGCCGTTCAGTACGCGACCGCGGTTGGGCAGTCGGCGCTGCGCGACGCAGGATTAGCCAACGTCGAGGATATCGGCGTCTGCATGGGTACGGTGATGGGCACTCGACCGCACTTCGAACGGTTGCTCGACGGGGGTCATGATTTGGCGGGAGATCCGTCGTGGATGTCCTCGGCGTGCCTTGCCGAGGTCCCGGCGGACCAACTCGGCCTGACCGGCAGCACGCACGTCGTCGCCACCGGATGCTCGGCGGGCAACGACGCGATCGGGTTTGCCTACGATATGGTCGCCACCGGCCTCAGCGAGCGGATGATCGCAGGCGGAGCCGAGGAATTGTCCGAAGCCGTCTTCGCTCTGTTCACCAGCCTGCGCGCGTTGGCGCCGGACGCCGCAAGGCCCTTCGACGTCGGCCGGGCCGGAATTCTGCCCGCGGAGGGCGCAGCGGCGCTGGTCCTGGAATCGGCCGAATCGGCGCGTGCACGAGGTGCGCGTCCGTACGCGGAAGTACTCGGGTACGGCTGCGCCGCCGACTCCTATCACCTGACCGCACCCGAACCGTCGGGCCGCGCGCTCGTCAGCGCAGTCCGGGCCGCGCTCGCGGAATCGGACAGGAGCGCATCCGACGTCGGCTACGTCAACGCTCACGGGACGGGCACACCGGCCGGAGACGGCGTCGAAGCGCGGGCGCTGGCAACCGCATTCGGCGGCGCCACGCCGCCGGTGTCGTCGATCAAGGGAGCGCTCGGCCACCTCCAGGGTGCGGCGAGCGCGCTCGAGGCGGCGGCCTGCGTGCTCGCACTGCAGCGCGGCGAGCTTCCCGGCATGCCGACGCTGCGCGAGCCCGATCCGGAGTGCGCGGTGGTCGACCTGGTGCGAGACAGCCGCAGGCAGACGACCGAGACGGCGATGAGCGTGGCGTTCGGGTTCGGTGGAAGTACCTCGGCGTTGCTGGTGGGTGCCGCATGAGGCAACTCACGGTGATCGGCACCGGGCTCGCATGCGCCGTCGGAACCTCCGCCGCGGACCTGCTCGAGGCGCTCGACGGGGCAGGCGCAGAAGGCTCGGCCGTCACGCGGCCCGCAGTCAGCGACGGCACGCCGACCCAGGCCGTGCTGGCGCGGGCGAAATCGGCCATCGACGACCTTGGCCGGCTCAAGTGGCGTCGGTACATGGGCCAGGAAGCCGAGATGTTCGTCGCGGCGGCGCTTACGCGGCCCGACAGGCCGACCTGGACATCGCGGACGACCCCGAGTCGGTCGGCATTGTGTGCTCGACTGTGACCGCGGGCCTGGCCGAGTACGTGCAGATGTACCGATCCGCGCGGGCCGGGACCGACCGGGCCGCCAACCTCGTTCGTGGACCACAGTCGAGCTTCAACTCGCCCGCGAGCCACCTGTCGCTGCATCTCGGCACCCAGGGCGGATGTATGACCCTCGTCGGTGACAGCAGCGCCGGCCTCTCAGCGATCAAGCAGGCAGCCGCAATGCTGTCCGCAAACCGCGTCGAAACGGTCCTCTGCGGGGGAGTCGACGGGCTGGCGCTTGCCGGTTCTCCTGGGAGGCGGCTGCAGGGCGAAGCCGCCGCGGTGCTCGCGCTGACCATGGGCGACTCGGCGAGAGGTGGCTTGGCACAGCTGGAATTCGGCGCCGACCGGCTGACCGCCATCGAGGAGGCCGGGCTGATCGTGGTGACCGACAGCGACATCGGTGAACTGGTGCTGACCGAACTGCACGACGCCAGGCGCGACACACCGATGCTGGTCACCGAGAAGGCCACCGGCGTCGTCGGGTCGGCTGGCGGTGTTGCGGCGGTCATCGCCGCCACCGAATGGGTCCGAACCCGTCGGCCCGACTCCGCGCTGTGCGTCAGCGGAGACGCGAAGGGCCGCCTCACGAGTGTCGTGGTGCGAGCGGCATGACGACAGTGCCCAACGCGACCAGCGTGCTGCTGGATCGCCACGTCGACGACGGTGACGGCGCCGCGCCGTGTCTGCATCAAGGCGACCAAACCCATTCCTACGAAGAAGTTCTCGAACATGTCGCCGCGTTCGCCGGGCTGCTTGCCTGCGCCGGAATCGGGCGCGGCGCACCGGTCCTGATCGCGGTTCCCGACGGACTCCTTTCGGTGTCCGCCACACTCGGTGCCATCCGTGTCGGCGCGACGGCGGTGCTGCTGAGCCACCGCCTCAAGCCCGCCGACTATCGCCGCATCGCTGCGGACTGCCGACCGGAAGCGGCCGTGCTTTCGGCCAACCTGGCGTGGCTCGCCGACGAACTCGACGCCCAGTGCTGGGTGGCGACGACCGACGACCTCGACACCGCGTGCAGCGCCGCCGAGCCCGCCGACGCCGTCCCGGTCGGGGCCGATGACGTTGCACTCATCCAATACACCTCCGGCAGCACGGGGACCCCGCACGGTGTGTGTCACCGTCACCCGGCGCTGACGTCGGCCCAGATCGGAGTCAGCGAACTTCTCGATCTGCAGCCTGACGATGTGCTGTTCTCCGCGTCGAAGCTGGCCTTCGGGTACGGGTTCGGAAACTCGGTGCTGACACCGATGTTGGTCGGCGCGAGCAGCGTTCTCGTCGAAGAGCCCGTCGATCCACCACTGCTGGGAGCCGAACTCGCGCGGCACAGGCCGTCGGTGTTGTTCTCGGTGCCGACGATGTACTCCGCACTTCTGAGTGCCCCGGCGGCGCCGACCGTTTTCCGCTTCGCCGCCTGCGTGCCTACGTCAGCTCCGGTGAACACCTCGGTGAGGCGCTCGGTAACCGCTGCACATCGGCGTTCGGCCACGCGCTGACGAGCCTGTTCGGCTGCACCGAGACGCTGTACTCCTTCGCAGGAAACAAGCCAGGGCAATGGTCACCCGACTCGATAGGTGACCCGTTGCGGGGGTACGAGTTTCGCGTCGAGAGCGCCGACGACGGTGTCGGCCCGTTGCTGGTCCGAGGACCAGGGGTGGCGGCCGGCTACCTGAACCGGGCTGAGAAGACAGCGGAGGTGTTCCACAACGGCTGGGTGCGCACCGGAGACGTGGTCAGGCGTCGTGACGACGACCGGTTGACATATCTGGGCCGCAACGACGATGTGCTGAAGGTCGGCGGGGCGCGGGTGGCGCCTGCGGAGATCGAGGACGTTCTTCGCGTGCATCCCGGGGTTGCCGAATGCGCGGTGGTCGGTGTTCCCGATGCCGACGGACTTCACCGGCTGGTCGCCTATGTGGTGCCGGCCTTGTCGACCGCCGACGACGCCGAGGCGACATCGAGGGTGCTCCGCAGGCACCTGCGCGAACACGTGATTGCGCAGCGACGTCCGCAGACCGTCGAGGTGGTCGGCGAGCTACCCAAGACCTCGACCGGGAAGGTTGCCCGAAAGGTATTGCGTGAGCAGGCATTGCTAGTGGATTCCAGCGTGAACGGAGGCCCCGAATGAGTGCGGACGACCACATCGCCGTCAACGAGATCGAACGTGCCGTCGGCCACGAGATGGCATGCGTCCTCGACGTCGATCCATCCGAAGTCACCCCCGACGCGCATTTCTACGACGACCTCGACGGACACTCGCTGCAGAAGATGGAGCTGGCAGCGCGCATCGAGGAGCGGCTGGGGGTCACGCTGCGCGACGTCGAAATTGGTGCACTGAACACCCTCTCGGGCTATGTACGGTTGGTAACTGAGAAGCTCAGGACGGGGGGCTGACGGACATGCGCATCGCAGTGGTGGGGGACGGGCCCGCAGGATTGTCGTTCGCCGCATCCGTGAAATCGTCGGCGCCCGGCTGCGAAGTGCAGCTGTGGGGTCGCCCGCCCCACGCTGACAACGGCTTTGGCCTTGTGCTGCCCAAGCGAACCGTGGACAGCATCGCGAACTGGGATCCGGCCGTCGGCGCTTCTGTCGCCGACAAGGGTGTCGGCTGGTCCCGCATCGACGTGCGGTACCGGGGGTCGGTCGTGACGTCCAAGGGTCACGACTACGTATCCATCGGACGCCGGGAACTGCTGACCGCCATGCGGACCCGGTGTGGCGACCTCGGCGTCGACCTGCGCTGGGAGGCACCGCCCGCGATGGCCGAGCTGGCCGCAGGCGTCGACGTGTTGGTGGGTGCAGACGGGGTGCATTCCCCGATCCGTGGCCAGTGGGCCGACGGTCTCTCGCCGCAGACAACGGTTGGTCGCAACAGATTCCTGTGGACCAGTGCGCCGATTCGGCTCGATGCCTTCACGTTCTACATCATCGAATCCCGATTCGGCACGATCATCCTTCACGCGTACCCCTACCGGTCGGATCGCTCCGTCGTCATCGTCGAGGTGTCGTCGGGGTCGCTGGCATCGGTCGCCAATCCAGAGTTGATCGACCTCGTGCAGAGCGTTCTCGGCGCCCCGTTGGGATTCCAACAGCCGCTATTGGCAGCAGTTCTCGGCGGTCTCTCTGCAACGCTGGCATTCCGGCAACGTCGTGATGATCGGTGATGCCGCCCACGCCACCCACTTCTCCATCGGATCGGGAACGAAGATGGCGATCGAGGACGGCCGCGCGCTCGCCGAGTGTCTGGTGCGTGAACCTGTCGAGCAGGCGTTGGCGGCCTACGAGGCGGGCCGCAGGCCTGCGGTAGCGGCACTGCAGGATGCCGCTGCGGCCAGCAGTCGCTGGTTCGAGTCCATCGACGAGCATTTGGACTGCCCACCTTTCGGAATTCGCCGAACGGTCGAGGAGCAGGGCAGGACGGGCTTCTGACTGCCATTTGATCGAGTCGTCCCGGCTGGCGTGACGATGTCGATGTGCAACCTGTCACCGTCGGCGCACGTCGACACCTTCACCCGCGACAACCTGCCGCCTGCGGATCAATGGCCCGATCTGGCGATTCGACCTGGCCACACTGGCGTATCTACGGAATCTGAATCAACTGCGCCACTGCGTTGCTCAACGGCCACGACGGCCGCAGGCCCTGCCTCATCACCCCGACGAAGACCTACACCTACGACGATGTCAGGGACCTCTCGGCGCAGATCGCTTCACGTGCTTGTCGACGATCAACGCCTCGTTCCAGGCAACCGGGTTCTCCTGCACGGCCCCAATGCCGCACTGCTGGTCGCCTCCTGGCTGGCGGTGCTGCGGGCCGGACTCGTCGCGGTGACCACTGCGCCGCAACTGACCGATGTTGAGCTGCGCGTCATCGGTCAGACCGCCCGCGTCGACTTCGCTCTGACCACCGATGAGCTGGCGGCGACGGTCGCATCCGCGGCGGTCAGCGACCATATGGCGTTCGGCGAGCTGGCCCAACGCGCCGCGGGACGCAGTCGTGACTTCCGCGACGTGGCTGACCGCCTCCGACGATGTGGCGCTGCTCGCCTTCACCTCCGGGACAACCGGAAAGCCTAAGGGCACCATGCACTTCCATCGCGACGTGCTGGCGATCGCCGACACGTTCTCCGCGCATGCGCCGGCACCCGAAGCGCACGACGTCTTCGCAGGCAGCCCGCCGCTTGGCTTCACATTCGGGCTCGGCGCACGAAGTGTTTCCGATGCGGGTCGGTGCGGCATCGCTCCTCCTCGAGCGCGGCACGCCTGACGTGCTACTTCCCGCGTCCGTCGAGTACGGCGTCACCAGGTTGTTCACCGCGCCAACGGCGTACAGAGAGATGCTCGCCGACGCGGGGCACATGCCGTGGCTGAGAAGCTGTGTCTCCGCCGGTGAGCCGATGACGAAGCACACCGCAGACGCCTGGCGGGAGCTGACAGGGGCCGGCATCGTCGACGGCATCGGAACCACCGAGATGCTGCACATCTTCGTCTCCTCCGCGGGTCATCCGACGCCTTCCGGCGCGATCGGGAAGGTGATGGCTGGTGACCAGGTAGCCGTGCTCGACGAGGAACTGCGGCCGGTCGCCCCCGGGGCGCGACAGGTCAGTTGGCGGTTCGCGGTCCAACCGGATGCCGGTACCTCTCCGATCCCCGACAGACCTCGTATGTCCGAAACGGCCTAAAACGTCACCGGCGACCTGTGCATGCGCGACGACGAGGGCTTCATCTGGTACCGCAGCGACGACATGATCATCACGGCCGGATACTCGGTTGCGCCAACCGAAGTCGAGATGGCGCTGCTGCAACACCGCGACGTCGTCGAATGCGGTGTCGTCGGTGTCCCGGATCCCGGTGCGGACGATGCTCATCAAGGCCTTCGTCGTCCTTGGCCCAGACAGCCGCGACGCCGAGGACAGCGCGCATCTGATGGCCCACTGCAAGGAATTGCTGGCGTCCTACAAGATTCCGCACCAGATCGAGTTGGTCGAGTCAATCCCGCGCACCTCGACCGGAAAGGTGCAACGGTTCCGGCTGCGCGAAGCGAGCGGCGCCTTCGATGTTCAGAGCATCCCAGCGGATGCGAGTTCCCTGACGTAGTTGGCGATGAGCTCGGGCGTCACCGCAGGGACCTCTCCGACGGCAGCACGGAATCGTTCGCTGTGCGCAGGCTTCTTCACCGGCGTGGCGGTGCGGTAGTTGTGTAGCAGAGGCAGCACCGACATCCGGCGACGTTGCTCGGGCATCGCGTGCAGGGCGGTCTCGAAGCGGTCGAACCAGCTGCGGTACGGCGTGATTCGGGTGATATCGCAGCCGGCTTCGACCAACCAGTCGATGTATGTGTCCAATCCGACACCGTCATCGTGGTGGTTGACGACGTGGTAGGTCTGCAACCCAGTACCGGCTCCCGCGCACAGCGCGGCGATCGACTCCGCGACGAATTCGACCGGTAGCCCGTCGTAGTGGTCACGACGGCGTTGCCCGCCTGCGTCGAGTTCGCAGAATGACTCGGGTGCCAGTCCGGTCGCGACGACGCTGTGAATCAGCCGGGTGAAGACATCGGGCAGGTTCAGCTGGCCGGAGTATGTCGTGTCCGCCAGGATCATCCCGCATCGGAAGACGACCGTCGGTAGTCCGCAGAGTTCGTTGACGCCGCGCAGAAGCACTTCGTCGGCCCACTTGGCGTTGGTATATCCGTTGGCGTAGCTGTCGTCGACCGGTCGGCTGGGGCAGATGTCGCGGATGTCCGCGTCTTCTGTGAAGTCGGCGTGTGCCACGCCTTCGCCGATGCCCGTCGTGGATACGTACGCATACTGTTTGCGTTTGGTGGTCAGCGCGAGCGCGATCACCTCGGCGGTGCCCACGACGTTGGCGGCGAACATCTCCTCGTACGGCAGCACATGGTTGACAAGGGCTCCGGCATCCACGATCAGGTCGACGTCGGCGGCGAGCCCGGCCACGGTGTCGTCGTCGAGGCCGAACTGCCGCAGGCTGCGATCGCCCGCGACTACCTCGAGGTGGTGCGCCGCGCGCTCGAACTTGTCGTGTAATCGCGCGTCACCGGCGAAAACCGCTTCGAGCCTGGCGCGGGCCGCGCCCGCATCGCCCTCGCGCACAAGGCAGATCAATCGACCGTCAACTGGCAGGCGGTCGGCGATTTCGAGGGCCAGGTACCGGCCGAGAAAGCCGGTCGCCCCGGTGAGGAGGACTGTGCCGACGCCGCGGGCCGTTTGGCAACGTCGCGGCGTTCTCGAGAACGGCACCGTCGATGAACCGGTCAGGGGTGATCTGCTTGGCGTACGCCGTGCGGGGCTTACCTGTGCACCTCGACGAATGTGAAGGGGCGGGGCCAGATTCGCGCGCACTCACGATGAAGTCGGCGAGGGAAGCCAGCGTGGTCGTCGGGCTGACGATGAGGCCGACCGGGATCCCGATACCGAGGGATTGCTCGAGTCTGCGGGCGAACGTCAAGGTGGACAGCGAATCTCCGCCAAGGTCGACAAACCTGTGTATCGCCCGGGATGGACTCTTCGACACCGAGTACCGCCTTGGCGGTGTCGCGCACGACGTCGAGCACTGGTCGCGCCACGTCGGCGACTCCTGTGTCGACGCCGTCTGTGCGCTGCGCAAGGTCGGCGTAGAGACGGTCGATGCGCTCGGCGTATCGGCGCCTCAGTTTTGGCCTTGCCAGCTTCCGCACACCCGTCAGCAGGCCGTCTCCGAGTGTGAACGGCTGGGCTTCGACGATGAAGTCGCGCGGTATCTCATAGGGTTGCAGCCCCGCGTCCCGCGCGATCTCTCGCATGGATGCCCTGAGTGCGGCCCGCAGCGCCGACTGATCGCCGCCCGGGTCGGTGGGGACGACGACTGCGAGCAGGAACGCCTCGGTGCTCGCCCCGTAGAGGTAGATCTGTCGAATCAGGGGACTGTCGCCGAAGATCGCCTCGAGCTTGGACACCGTGACGAACTCGCCCTGGGCGAGCTTCAAGACATTGGTTCGACGGTCCACATAGACAAGGTGGTCGGGTTCGACCTCGGCCACGACGTCCCCGGTGTGATACCAGCCATCATCGTCGAGCACCTCCGCGGTGATGTCGGGCCGGCGGTAGTAGCCGGTGAACATGTTGTGCGACTTGATGAGTAGTTCGCCTCGCGGGGGTGAGTCGGTGACGAAGTAGCCGAGTTCTGCGACGTCGACCAACGAATAGTCGATGACCGGTGGCCGCTTCACGCGACCGTTCACTGTGACCGCCCCACATTCGGTGGAACCGTAGCCGTCGCACACGGTGAGCTCGAGATGCGTTTCGACCCAGTCACGCAACTCCGACGTCATCGGCGCCGAACTGACCATCGCCGATACGAATCGACCACCAGGGTACGTGTGTGCGGAACGCGTCGGTGTCGCCGTCGAACTGTTGGCGAAGGATTCCCCATACTCGCGGCACGAAGCCCAGCTGCGTCGGCCGTACCAACGCGAGATCCTCGATGAACATCGAAGTATCGCTTCTCGCAGTGAAATACGCGCTTCCGGCCAAAACAGCGCCCAGTACAGCGAGCCGCGCCCAAAACGTGGCTCATGGGAAGGAAGCACAGCACGATCGACGGCTCGGCATTGTCCTGCCCCCAGGCCGCCCGACCGGATCTGCGCCAATCGTTGGCGACTATTCGCTCGGTGTACATCACCCCCTTCTGGTAGTCGTGAGCCGCCGGACGTGTAGGTCAGCAAGGTGAGTGGGTCGCTGTCGGTGCCTGCGATCGGCGGTGGGTCGGGCAGCCCCGCGCCGCGGGTGAGCAGGTCCGACAGCGTCTCGAGGACGACGATGCTCGATTCGCGCGCGATCCGCTGGGCAGCCTCCACGATCTCCCGTTGGTCGTCGACGTCGGCGCGATAGTCGAACACCACCAACAGAACTGGATGACTGGAGCCCGCCGCAAGGTGCACCGCCTGGCTCTAGGTTCTCCACGGCGGTCGCGATGACGCGCGGATCGGTCTCTTCGACGATCGGCCCCAGTTCCGCCGCCGGCGCACTGGTCTGCAGTGGCACCGTGACCACGCCGAGCCTCAGCAACGCCAGAGAGACCGTCGCATAGTCGATGCTTGTGAAGCCGAGGACGCAGACACGGTCGCCCGGCCCGACGCGAGCGGCGGTCAGCGCGGCGGTCAGCGCCGTCGTCCTGGCCCAGAGTTCGCGGTAGGTGATCGTGTCGAAGACCGGCAACAGTTCCAGCGTCGCCCGCCCGGTTGCCGGGTCGGTCACCAGCCGCGTTCGCCGCTGCCCGAGCGCGGGCCGGTCGGCGTACCCGGTGAGGGCGATCGCCACCATGTCGGCCAGCCGGGTGCCCGCCCGCTCGATCTCCTCGGTGATCGCGGGATCGGGCCTTGCGGAGGCGAATTGCGCATCCGTGGCGTAGAGAGTCGCGATGCGTGCGCGTAGCTGCGCGTCACTACTCTTGGCGGGCATGGAGGTCACGCCCGTGACGCGGCACGTATCGGTCGGGCCGTGTGCGCGCAGTGCGAGGGCGGCAGCGGCGATGGCACCCGTGCGCAGCACGACGTAGCCGATGAGGATCGCCAGCGCAGCCAGGCAGGACGCCTCGTTCAGGTGGCCGCCTGCCGGCAGAGGCTGCAGCCGTCGCGCCGACCCACACCACGCCTGCGGCCAGGAACGCGACGCGACCGCCCGCCTGCGGTGTCGCGCGGCGCGGTGCCGCGAAGCGTCCTGCGATGCCCAATGCGTCGAACGCGATCACCGCCGCCGCAACGACGAATGCCACATGTGGTGTCCACCACTGGAGCTGATTGCCAAGAGCGCCGCACCAGAGCAGGGCGAAGAGACCCAGCGCGGCCAGGTAGCAGACGATGGTGGTGACCGCGCATCCCCCCCAAAAAAAAAAAAAAAAAAAAAAAAAAAAAAAAAAAAAAAAAAAAAAAAAAAAAAAAAAAAAAAAAAAAAAAAAAAAAAAAAAAAAAAAAAAAAAAAAAAAAAAAAAAAAAAAAAAAAAAAAAAAAAAAAAAAAAAAAAAAAAAAAAAAAAAAAAAAAAAAAAAAAAAAAAAAAAAAAAAAAAAAAAAAAAAAAAAAAAAAAAAAAAAAAAAAAAAAAAAAAAAAAAAAAAAAAAAAAAAAAAAAAAAAAAAAAAAAAAAAAAAAAAAAAAAAAAAAAAAAAAAAAAAAAAAAAAAAAAAAAAAAAAAAAAAAAAAAAAAAAAAAAAAAAAAAAAAAAAAAAAAAAAAAAAAAAAAAAAAAAAAAAAAAAAAAAAAAAAAAAAAAAAAAAAAAAAAAAAAAAAAAAAAAAAAAAAAAAAAAAAAAAAAAAAAAAAAAAAAAAAAAAAAAAAAAAAAAAAAAAAAAAAAAAAAAAAAAAAAAAAAAAAAAAAAAAAAAAAAAAAAAAAAAAAAAAAAAAAAAAAAAAAAAAAAAAAAAAAAAAAAAAAAAAAAAAAAAAAAAAAAAAAAAAAAAAAAAAAAAAAAAAAAAAAAAAAAAAAAAAAAAAAAAAAAAAAAAAAAAAAAAAAAAAAAAAAAAAAAAAAAAAAAAAAAAAAAAAAAAAAAAAAAAAAAAAAAAAAAAAAAAAAAAAAAAAAAAAAAAAAAAAAAAAAAAAAAAAAAAAAAAAAAAAAAAAAAAAAAAAAAAAAAAAAAAAAAAAAAAAAAAAAAAAAAAAAAAAAAAAAAAAAAAAAAAAAAAAAAAAAAAAAAAAAAAAAAAAAAAAAAAAAAAAAAAAAAAAAAAAAAAAAAAAAAAAAAAAAAAAAAAAAAAAAAAAAAAAAAAAAAAAAAAAAAAAAAAAAAAAAAAAAAAAAAAAAAAAAAAAAAAAAAAAAAAAAAAAAAAAAAAAAAAAAAAAAAAAAAAAAAAAAAAAAAAAAAAAAAAAAAAAAAAAAAAAAAAAAAAAAAAAAAAAAAAAAAAAAAAAAAAAAAAAAAAAAAAAAAAAAAAAAAAAAAAAAAAAAAAAAAAAAAAAAAAAAAAAAAAAAAAAAAAAAAAAAAAAAAAAAAAAAAAAAAAAAAAAAAAAAAAAAAAAAAAAAAAAAAAAAAAAAAAAAAAAAAAAAAAAAAAAAAAAAAAAAAAAAAAAAAAAAAAAAAAAAAAAAAAAAAAAAAAAAAAAAAAAAAAAAAAAAAAAAAAAAAAAAAAAAAAAAAAAAAAAAAAAAAAAAAAAAAAAAAAAAAAAAAAAAAAAAAAAAAAAAAAAAAAAAAAAAAAAAAAAAAAAAAAAAAAAAAAAAAAAAAAAAAAAAAAAAAAAAAAAAAAAAAAAAAAAAAAAAAAAAAAAAAAAAAAAAAAAAAAAAAAAAAAAAAAAAAAAAAAAAAAAAAAAAAAAAAAAAAAAAAAAAAAAAAAAAAAAAAAAAAAAAAAAAAAAAAAAAAAAAAAAAAAAAAAAAAAAAAAAAAAAAAAAAAAAAAAAAAAAAAAAAAAAAAAAAAAAAAAAAAAAAAAAAAAAAAAAAAAAAAAAAAAAAAAAAAAAAAAAAAAAAAAAAAAAAAAAAAAAAAAAAAAAAAAAAAAAAAAAAAAAAAAAAAAAAAAAAAAAAAAAAAAAAAAAAAAAAAAAAAAAAAAAAAAAAAAAAAAAAAAAAAAAAAAAAAAAAAAAAAAAAAAAAAAAAAAAAAAAAAAAAAAAAAAAAAAAAAAAAAAAAAAAAAAAAAAAAAAAAAAAAAAAAAAAAAAAAAAAAAAAAAAAAAAAAAAAAAAAAAAAAAAAAAAAAAAAAAAAAAAAAAAAAAAAAAAAAAAAAAAAAAAAAAAAAAAAAAAAAAAAAAAAAAAAAAAAAAAAAAAAAAAAAAAAAAAAAAAAAAAAAAAAAAAAAAAAAAAAAAAAAAAAAAAAAAAAAAAAAAAAAAAAAAAAAAAAAAAAAAAAAAAAAAAAAAAAAAAAAAAAAAAAAAAAAAAAAAAAAAAAAAAAAAAAAAAAAAAAAAAAAAAAAAAAAAAAAAAAAAAAAAAAAAAAAAAAAAAAAAAAAAAAAAAAAAAAAAAAAAAAAAAAAAAAAAAAAAAAAAAAAAAAAAAAAAAAAAAAAAAAAAAAAAAAAAAAAAAAAAAAAAAAAAAAAAAAAAAAAAAAAAAAAAAAAAAAAAAAAAAAAAAAAAAAAAAAAAAAAAAAAAAAAAAAAAAAAAAAAAAAAAAAAAAAAAAAAAAAAAAAAAAAAAAAAAAAAAAAAAAAAAAAAAAAAAAAAAAAAAAAAAAAAAAAAAAAAAAAAAAAAAAAAAAAAAAAAAAAAAAAAAAAAAAAAAAAAAAAAAAAAAAAAAAAAAAAAAAAAAAAAAAAAAAAAAAAAAAAAAAAAAAAAAAAAAAAAAAAAAAAAAAAAAAAAAAAAAAAAAAAAAAAAAAAAAAAAAAAAAAAAAAAAAAAAAAAAAAAAAAAAAAAAAAAAAAAAAAAAAAAAAAAAAAAAAAAAAAAAAAAAAAAAAAAAAAAAAAAAAAAAAAAAAAAAAAAAAAAAAAAAAAAAAAAAAAAAAAAAAAAAAAAAAAAAAAAAAAAAAAAAAAAAAAAAAAAAAAAAAAAAAAAAAAAAAAAAAAAAAAAAAAAAAAAAAAAAAAAAAAAAAAAAAAAAAAAAAAAAAAAAAAAAAAAAAAAAAAAAAAAAAAAAAAAAAAAAAAAAAAAAAAAAAAAAAAAAAAAAAAAAAAAAAAAAAAAAAAAAAAAAAAAAAAAAAAAAAAAAAAAAAAAAAAAAAAAAAAAAAAAAAAAAAAAAAAAAAAAAAAAAAAAAAAAAAAAAAAAAAAAAAAAAAAAAAAAAAAAAAAAAAAAAAAAAAAAAAAAAAAAAAAAAAAAAAAAAAAAAAAAAAAAAAAAAAAAAAAAAAAAAAAAAAAAAAAAAAAAAAAAAAAAAAAAAAAAAAAAAAAAAAAAAAAAAAAAAAAAAAAAAAAAAAAAAAAAAAAAAAAAAAAAAAAAAAAAAAAAAAAAAAAAAAAAAAAAAAAAAAAAAAAAAAAAAAAAAAAAAAAAAAAAAAAAAAAAAAAAAAAAAAAAAAAAAAAAAAAAAAAAAAAAAAAAAAAAAAAAAAAAAAAAAAAAAAAAAAAAAAAAAAAAAAAAAAAAAAAAAAAAAAAAAAAAAAAAAAAAAAAAAAAAAAAAAAAAAAAAAAAAAAAAAAAAAAAAAAAAAAAAAAAAAAAAAAAAAAAAAAAAAAAAAAAAAAAAAAAAAAAAAAAAAAAAAAAAAAAAAAAAAAAAAAAAAAAAAAAAAAAAAAAAAAAAAAAAAAAAAAAAAAAAAAAAAAAAAAAAAAAAAAAAAAAAAAAAAAAAAAAAAAAAAAAAAAAAAAAAAACAGCGGGTCAGTGCCCAGTTCGACGAACCGTGCCCGTTCGAAGAACCGTGCCCGTTGGACGAACCGTTGCCGTTGCCGTTTGTTGGTGTCTTCCTGCGCTCACGAAGCGCGGTCAGCGCCTTGGCTCCGAGGCGTGCGCCGCCTCGGTGAGCGCCTCGTGCTCGCCTGCCGGATCGGCCCGCAGGAAGCTGCCGGTACCCGGTGCGCCACCGGAGCCCAGCTTGTTCATCCGCTTGGGCAATGCCGCGCCCTGGTACTCCAGCGGAATCGGGTGACCGTGATCGTCGACCGGTCCGAGCGGCTGATGCAGCTCGATGTAGGCACCGTGGGGCAGCCGCTTGAGGATGCCCGTCTCGATACCGTGCTCGAGCACCGCACGGTCGCTGCGCTGCAACCCGACGGCCCAGCGGTACGCGATGTAGTAGACGATCGCGGGCAGCACGACCATGCCGATGCGGCCGATCCACGTCGTCGCGTTCAGCGAGATGTGGAACTTCAGCGCGATGATGTCGTTCATGCAGGCGAACGTCAGCAGGATGTAGAACGAGATCGCCATCGCGCCCACCGCGGTGCGGACCGGAGCGTCACGCGGCCGCTGCAACAGGTTGTGGTGCGCCCTGTCGCCGCTGAACTTCTTCTCCAGGAACGGATAGATGATCAGCAGGACGAAAATCAGACCCATCAGCAAGGCGATCCACACCGGCTGCGGGATCGTGTAATTGCCGATGTAGAACTCCCACGGCGGCCAGATACGGATCAGGCCGTCGGTCCACATCATGTAGAAGTCGGGCTGGCTGCCCGCGCCGACCTGCGACGGTTTGTACGGGCCGACTGCCAGATCGGGTTGATCTGCAGCAGACCGCCCATCAACCCGAGGATGCCGACCGTCACCGCGAAGAAGGCACCGGACTTGACCGCGAACACCGGCATCACTCGGACGCCGACGACGTTGGTCTCGGTGCGGCCCGGGCCGGGGAACTGGGTGTGCTTCTGGAACCAGACCATCGCCAGGTGGACGCCGATCAGCGCCAGGATCAGGCCGGGGAACAACAGAATGTGAATGGCGTACAGCCGCGGGATCAGGATGTCCCCGGGGAAGTCACCGCCGAACAACGCCCAGTGCAACCAGGTTCCGATGACCGGCATGCCCATCGTGATACCGGACAGGGCGGCGCGGATGCCGGTGCCGGAGAGCAGGTCGTCGGGCAGCGAGTAACCGAAGAAGCCCTCGAACATCGCCAGGATCAGCAGCAGCGAGCCGATCACCCAGTTGGCCTCGCGGGGCCGGCGGAACGCGCCGGTGAAGAAGATGCGAGCCAGGTGCACCATGATCGACGCGGCGAAAAGCAGTGCGGCCCAATGGTGGACCTGACGCACGAACAGCCCGCCGCGGATCTCGAAGCTGATGTCCAGCGACGTCTCGTACGCCCGCGACATCTCGATACCACGCAGCGGCCCGTACACGCCGTCGTAGGTGACCTCGGCCATCGACGGGTCGAAGAACAACGTCAGCCACACGCCGGTGAGCAGCAGGATGATGAAGCTGTACATGGCGATCTCACCCAGCAGGAACGACCAGTGGGTGGGGAACACCTTGTTCAGCTGTCGTCGGACCGCCGCCGACGGGTGGTAACGCGAGTCGATCGCGTTGCCCTGTCTGCGGCTATTCGCACTTGGAATGGTCAGCTTGGCTCATGATTTGCGCTCCCAGAATGCCGGTCCAACGGGCTCGATGAAATCTCCGTTGGCGACCAGGTAACCGTCCTGGTCAATCGTGATGGGCAACTGCGCCAATGCTCGCGCAGCCGGGCCGAAGATGGGTTTGGCGAAGTGCAACGCGTCGAACTGCGACTGGTGGCACGGGCACAGGATGCGGTAGGTCTGCTGCTCGTAGAGCGAGGACGGGCAGCCCAGATGCGAGCAGACCTTGGTGAAGGCGAACAGGTCGCCGAAGTTGAAGCTCTCCTGGCCTTTTCGCTTGACCACCCTGCGACATGTCGCCCGGTCTTGATCCGGATGAGCATCACGGGGTTGCGGACACCCATCGCGATCTCGCCGAGCACGTGGTGCGACTCGACGGTGGTGCCGTCGCCGTCGGACTCCCGCCACGGGAACACGGTCTCCATGCCGCCGGCGTCGAGGTCCTCGGGGCGCATCTTGACGAACGGCGACTCGCCGGGGACGCCGGTGGCGCGGGCGAGGTAGATCGTCTCGCCGTTGAACCGCGGCGTCCAACCCGACGTCCACAGCACGGCCTTCTTGCCCTCGGCGGTCGGAACCACCGGCTTCCACGGGTTCTTGATCAGACCGCCGATGAACGCGACCAGCGTGCCCGCCCCGAACGCGCCGAGCCCGATGCCGAGCGACAGCCCGATCATCTTGCGGCGCTTGATCGTCGAGCCCTCGAGCGCATCGGTGAGGTTGGCGGCGACCGTCTTGCGCTGGAGCTCGGGGGAGTTGCCGTCGTGGCGATCCTGGATCGAGATCTCTTCGGGGATGAACCTCTTCTGGAACAGCACCGCGCCGACGCCGATCGCCAGGACCGACCGGCCGAAGGTCAGGCCGTACATCGGGGTGGCCAGGAGTAGAAGAACTCGCCTTCGGACCCGTAGGGCTTGTACTCCCACGGCCAGAACAGGAAGATCACCATCAGTGCGAGACCGGCGAAGCCGCCGAACAGCAGCCAATACGACTACCGAGCGCTCGGCGCGCTTCTCGGCCTTTGTGCCCGCGACCGGCCAGCGAGGCTCCAGGAAGACGTTCGACGCCGTCGATCTTTCCGCCGAGCTCGACCAGCTCTTCGCGGGACATCGCGGCCAGTTCGGCATCGGTCGGCTCGCCGGGAACGCCTTCTTGGCCGGGCGTGTCGGTGCCCCCACGTCGTCGCTCATGTTCCGCGCTCCGATCCACAGGGCCGCACCGACGATGGCCACCATTCCGATGATCCACGTCGCCATGCCCTCGGGGGCCGGGCCCAAGCCGCCGAGGCCGTAGCCACCGGGGTTCGGCGCCTCTGCCGACTCGCGCACGTAGGCCACGAGGTCGCGCTTCTCCTCGGGGGAGAGCTGGCGATCCGAGAACTTCGGCATGTTCTGCGGGCCGGTCTGCATCGCGGTGAAGATCTCCGCCGGCTCGGCTTCGCTGAGGTCGGGTGCGTACTTGCCCGACGACAGCGCACCGCCCTTGCCGGTGAAGTTGTGGCAGGACGCGCAATTCAGCCGGAAGAGGTCGCCGCCGCGGGCCACGTTGTCGCCGATCAGCGAGCCCTCGGCGATCTGGCCGTTCTCGTCGCGCGGCACCTCCGGGCCGCCGCCGTTGGCCTGCACGTAGGCGCCGATCGCGTCGATCTGGGACTCGTCGAACTGGGCGGGCTTCTGCGGCGCCTGCGCCTCGCCGCGCATCGCGGGCATCCGGCCGGTCGACACCTGGAAGTACACGGCGGACTCGCCGACTCCGACCAGGCTGGGCCCGCGATCGGTCACACCCTGCAGGTTGACGCCGTGGCATGTGACACAGGAGGTGTCGAACAACTCCTTGCCCGTGCGCAGCATCGCCGAGGCCGACTCGTCGGCGACGGCCACCTGCGGTGCCGGTGTCAGCGTGGCCGCAAGGCCACCCGCGACACCGAGTCCGATCAGCAGCAGCACCGCCGCTGACAGTCTCCGACGCAGCCGGCGGCGGTTCATGTCGCCGGCCTTGCCCAATGTCGCGGCGGCCCGGCTCCGGCCGGCTCCGCGGGCCTTGCTGGTCATCGAACCCCTTCTCATCGGCAGGCTGCTAATCGAACGAAGTAGATCGTGGCGAACAGGGCGATCCACACGATGTCGACGAAATGCCAGTAGTACGAGACGACGATCGCGGCGGTGGCCTGCGCGGGGGTGAACTTGGTCATCGACGTGCGCGCCAGCAGGAAGATGAACGCGATGAGGCCGCCGATGACGTGCAGGCCGTGGAATCCGGTGGCAGGTAGAACACCGAGCCGTAGGCGCTGCCTGGAATGGTCGTGCCGTGCTCGACGAGATGGATGTACTCGTAGCCCTGACCGAGCGACGAAGAACAGACCCATCAGGAACGTGATCACGTACCAGCGGCGCAAACCGAAAACATCGCCGCGTTCGGCGGCGAAAACACCCATCTGGCAGGTGAAAGACGACGCGATGAGCACCAGCGTGACCGGTACTGCCTGGACAGGTTCAGTTCGGTCGGCGGCGGCGGCCAGTTGCCGCCGGCCTGCGCGCGCGCGGTGAAGTACATCGCGAACAGTCCAGCAAAGAACATCAGCTCGCTGGAAAGCCATACGATGGTGCCAACACTGACCATATTTGGCCGGTTCAGCGAATGCACGCGCGACGTGATCGCGGTTCCCGACGTCCCTACAGCGCTCGTCACTCCGCAAGTATGACGCTTTGTAGTTGTTCATCTCCACCCGGGTGGAGCAATTCGTCATAATCTTTGTGTGACTTCCCCGAGATCCGCGACGTCCTGGCCGTCGATTCTGGGCAGGCTGACGACGCATCAGCCGCTCAAGGACGGGCGAAGCGGCCTGGGCGATGGACCAGATCATGACCGGTGCCGCCACGCCGGCGCAGATCGCCGCCTTCGGCGTGTCGATGAAGATGAAGAAACCGACAGCCGCCGAGGTGACGGAACTGGCCGACACCATGCTGTCCTACGCCCTGCGAGTGCCGACCGATGAGATCGGCACCGACACCGTCGACGTGGTCGGCACAGGGGGCGACGGAGCGAACACCGTCAACCTGTCGACGATGGCCTCCATCGTGGTTGCCGCGGCAGGGGTGCCGGTGGTCAAGCACGGCAACCGGGCCGCGTCGTCGCGCAGCGGCGGCGCCGACACGCTCGAGGCGCTCGGGGTGCGCATCGACCTCGGTCCCGAGCAGGTCGCCCGCAGCGTCGCCGAGGTCGGGATCGGCTTCTGCTTCGCGCAGACCTTCCACCCGTCCTATAAATACGCGGGCGCCGCCCGGCGTGAGATCGGCGTGCCAACGGTGTTCAATCTGCTTGGGCCGCTGACGAATCCGGGCTCGCCACGCGCCGGGCTGATCGGCTGCGCATGGGCCGACCTGGCCGAGGTGATGGCCGGAGTTTTCGCCACCCGCCGGTCCAGCGTGCTCGTCGTGCACGGTGACGACGGGCTCGACGAGCTCACCACAACCACGACGAGCACCATCTGGCGGGTGCAGTCCGGCACCGTCGAGAAGCTGACGTTCGACCCGGCGGGATTCGGCTTCGCCCGGGCCGACATATCGGCCTTGGTCGGCGGCGACGCCGAGAAGAACGCGGCGGAGGCACGCGAGGTGTTCGCAGGCTCAAGTGGGCCCATCCGCGACGCGGTGATCCTCAACGCCGCGGGCGCGATGGTGGCCCATGCGGGCCTAACCAGCGGCGCCGAATGGCTGTCGGCGTGGGAGTCCGGGCTGAGCCGGGCGATTGATGCGATCGACTCCGGGGCGGCCGAACAGTTGCTCGCGCGTTGGGTGCGGTTCACTCAGCAGGTTTGACGAGTCGAGGGTCTGTGCGGCGGCCAGCCTGGCCGAGCGCGCCGATGCGGCCCACGACACCCACCGGCCCGCGCACCCGAGCGGGGACGCCCATCCTGGCTCGGCCGCCACAATGCGCACACCCGGCTGGCCGAGCCAGCGCATGACAAGGCCCACCTCTTCCACCAGCGCGCCGCCCAGCGGGGCCGCGACGGGCAGAATCGCCTGTGCCGCAGCGCTTATCGCATCGACCACCGGCATCGGGGGTACGCCCCGCGGTGCGACACCCGCAGAGGCGAGCTGCCCGCAGCGGACGACAGCGAGATGCCATCCGCCGCTGCCGTCGGGGCGCGCCGCGACGAGTTCGGTGACAGCGGCCAGCGCGCGCAGCCGCTGACCGCGCCACAGCACGTCGATCGCGGCCGCGGCGTGGTCACGCAGCCGGGCGGCGGACTCGTAGCGGTTGCAGGCGGCGAGCTCGCCGATGCGGGCCTGCACCGCCGACAACGCCGCGTCCTCGACGCCGTCGATCAGCGCGGTCGCGCGCCGCGGGGCCTCCGCGTACCCGGCGGCGGCCACATCGCGCTCCGCAGGGCATGGCGACAGCTCGCGTTCTGGACAGGCGGGCCCGTGTCGCGCGGAGCGCGCGATCCTGCCCGTGCAGGTGCGCAGCCCGGTGAACCGGGCGAGCAGATCGGCGGTCTCGAGAGCGTCGGCGCGGACCCGGAACGGGCCGACGGAACTGTCGCCCTTGGGGTTTCGCACGATCGACAACCGCGGAAACGCCTCATCGGTCAGCACGATCCACCACCACCGCGCGGGGAACTTCGACCGGCGGTTGTACGGCGGGGCGTGCGCGGCGAGTAGCCGCAGTTCACGCACGCCCGCCTCCAGGTCGTGTGCGCATTCGACGTGGTCGACGGCGGTGGCAAGGGCGACCATCTCCTTGATGCGCGGTCGCGAATCGGAGCCGTTGAAGTACTGGCCAGCACGTCTGCGCAGATCCACCGCCGTGCCGACATAGAGCACCTCGTTGGCGGGGCCGCGGAACAGGTAGACGCCGGGCCGGTGTGGGAGGTTGGCGGCCAGCACCCGCTTGCGGCGCTGTTGCGGTGACACGTCGGGCAGGTAGGCGCGCAGGTCGGTGTACGTGTGAACGCCCCGGTTGCCGACTCGCTCGATGAGGGCGTGCAGCACGTCGACGGTGGCCCGCGCGTCGTCGAGCGCCCGGTGCGTCGGCGTGGTCGCGGCGCCGAACAATCGGGCCAGCGCCGAGAGCTTCACGCTCGGCGCCTCGTCGCGGGTGAGCACGCGCCGGGCCAATCTGACGGTGCACAGCACCGGGGGGCGCGGCCACGCGATCTGGCAGCGCTCGGCTGCGGCGCGAAGGAAGCCGATGTCGAATCCGGCGTTGTGCGCGACGAGCACTGCGCCGCGGGAGAATTCGAGAAATGCGGGTAGTACCGATTCGATCTTCGGAGCGTCGTGGACCATCGCCGAGGTGATGCCGGTGAGTTGGACGATCTGCGGCGGAATGCTCCTGCCGGGGTCGACAAGGGTGGCCAGCTCGCCGAGCACCTCACCGCCGCGAACCTTGACGGCGCCGATCTCGGTGATGGCGTCGACGTTGTCGCCGTCACCGCTGGCGCGCCCGCCCGTCGTCTCGAGGTCGACGACGACGAACGTCGTGTCCTTCAAGGAGACGTCGGCCAGCGGATCCACGTCGGCGAAGCTGAGCTGGCCCATGAGCTGAAGGTAGGCAGTGGCACCGACAGCGCTCGGTTGCCACGCGGGGGATTGTCGGTGGTGGCCGTTACCGTGCGAATAACCCGATCGAGAGGACGGTCCGATGGACGAGACCAGGGATACCGGTGCGGTGACCATCGACTGCGACGACTGCGCGGTCCGGGGTCCCGGTTGCAAGGACTGCGTCGTGAGCGTGTTGCTGGGTGTCCCGGACACGCTGCTGCAGGACGAGCGCGCGGCGCTCGAGGTGCTCGCGGAGGCCGGCATGGCTCCGCGGCTGAGGCTGGTGCCGATTCACCGGCACGGCGATTCGGGAGTCGTCGCCTAACGACACGCCTGGCAACGGATCGCGTCCGAAAAACTCTGAGAGGCTGTTAAATTTGCGTCTCTTGTTTGGACAAGGCTGATGCCGTTTCGTAACCTGTCTGAGACCTAGGACAGTTCGGGGCGACTTGCCAACGGCAGTTTGAGGACAAAAAATCTTGACGCTCGACCGTACGCAGCGGACCACGCGCGGAGTTAAGCGACCCATCATCATGTGCGATAGCGGGATTGGCGCTGTTCGGCGGGATTCTCGCCGGAAATGTGCAGGCCGACCCTGCCGATGATGCGCTGGCAAAGCTCAATGAATTGTCGCGCCAGGCAGAGCGCACCACCGAGGCGATGCATTCGGCCCAGCTCGACCTGAACAACAAGCTGGCCAGCCAGCAGGAGGCCGAGGCGAAGCAGGCCGCCGATCAGGCCGCGGTCGACACGGCGAAGTCGCAACTGGCAATCTTCCAGGGGGCGGTGGACAAGTTTGCCGCGGCCCAGTACATGGGTGGCAGGACCAGCGGCATGGACGCCATGCTGACCGCCGACTCGCCGCAGCGTCTCATCGACCAGCTTTCCGTTCAGCGGGTGATGGCATCCGAGATGTCGGCGCAGATGAACAGCTACCGAACAGTCAACGCTCAGGCCGCCAAGGCGCAGGAGGCCTCCGCCAAGTCGGCCGCCGAGGCCAAGACCGCCGCCGAGCAGGCCGCCGCGGTGCGCGCCGACCTGCAATCCAAGCAAAGTCAGCTGCAGGTGCAGATGGCTGTCGTCAAGTCACAGTTCGAGGCGCTGACGCCCGGTCAGCGGGAAGCGCTTGCGGCCGTGCCGCCCGCCGCCGCCCGCTGCCGCCCGCGCCGCCCGCCCCCGATGACCCGGCCATCGTGGCCGCCCCGCCCGAGGCGATCCCGCCGGGCGACGTCGCCCCGCCCGAGGCGGCCATCGCAGGTGGTGAAGGCACCATGGCCGTTCAGGCCGCGCTCACCAGGATCGGCTCGCCCTACTCGTGGGGTGGATCCGGACCCAACGCGTTCGACTGCTCCGGCCTGGTGATGTGGGCCTTCCAGCAGGCAGGTGTCTCGCTGCCGCACTCAAGCCAGGCGCTGGCACGGGGCGGTCAGCCGGTCGACATGTCGTCGATCCAGCCGGGGGACGTCGTCAACTACTACTCCGACGCGTCGCATTCGGCGATCTACATCGGCGACGGAATGATGGTGCACGCGTCCACCTACGGCACGCCGGTGAGAGTGGCGCCGGTGAACAATGCCCCGATCTACAACATCCGCCGGTACTAAACGACCACTGCTGGGCCTGCTGCTGATCCTCGAGCTGATCGTGGCGGTGACGCTTGTCGGCAGGTCCGACCCCTCGGTGCCCGTCCCTGTTCCTGTCGCCACGCCCACCACATCGGCGGTGCCTTCGAGCACGACGACCGTCGCGGACGGCCGCACGGTCGAACTCGTCAGCCTTGGCGGTCCGGCGACACAACCGCTGCTCGCTCGGGTCTCTGGCGCCATGGACGACGCCTCCCGTGCCGTCACCGCCTTCTGGGGCACCGACTGGCCCCGTGACATCGTCGTCGTCGCCACCGCATCCGACGAGCAGTTCCGCGCGCTGGCGGGCGGTGGGTCCGACATCGCCGCCGCGACCGTCGGCCAGCGCATCGTGTTCGCGCCGGGAGCCGCGGAGATGAGCGACTCGGCACTACGAATCGTGTTGCGGCACGAGCTTTTCCACTACGCCGCCCGTGCTAGGACCGCAGCGGACGCTCCCCGCTGGCTGACCGAGGGGGTGGCGGACTTCGTCGGCAGGCCGGAGACGCCGCGGCCAGGCCGACAGCGGGCGGCGGAAATGGCGCAATTGCCGTCGGACGCCGACCTGGACACCGAGGGCGCGACCCGCGCCCTCGCCTACGACCGCGCGTGGTGGTTCACCCGTTTCGTCGCCGACCGGTACGGGACGTTGCGCCTGCGCAACCTGTACGAACGGGCCTGCGGCCATGGCCACGCAGACCTTCCGACGGCCGTCTCCGAAACCCTCGGCGCAGACCTCGGCGAGGTGCTGGCCGAGTGGCGGCGATGGCTCTCTCAGATAGCCTGACCGCGATGACCCGGCTTCTGCTGGTTACCAACGATTTTCCGCCCCGCCGCGGCGGAATTCAGTCGTACCTTCACGAGCTCGTCGGCCAACTGCTGCAATCGGACGGCGACTACGCCATGACCGTGTACGCGCCGAAATGGAAGGGCTGCGACGAGTTCGACGAGGCTGCACGGGCGACCGGGTATGAGGTCGTGCGTCATCCGACCTCGCTGATGCTGCCCGGGCCCGGCGTCGACGACAGGATGCGGCGGCTGATCGCCGACAACGACATCGAGACGGTCTGGTTCGGCGCAGCGGCGCCGCTTGCGCTGCTGGCGCCGCGCGCACGCGGTGCTGGTGCCCGCCGCGTCATCGCCAGCACGCACGGCCACGAGGTCGGCTGGTCGATGCTGCCGGTTGCCCGCAACGCGTTGCGCCGCATCGGCGACGGCACCGACGTGGTGACCTACGTCAGCCGTTACACCAGGGGCCGGTTCGCATCGGCGTTCGGCCCGAACGCCTCACTGGAGTACGTGCCGCCCGGGGTGGACACCGACCGGTTCTCGCCCGATCCGGCCGCCCGCGCGGAGATGCGGTCGCGGTACGGGCTCGGCGACCGCCCGGTGATCGTCTGCCTGTCCCGGCTGGTTCCGCGCAAGGGCCAGGACATGCTCATCCGCGCCTTGCCCGCCGATTCGCGACCGCGTCGACGGCGCCGCGTTGGTCATCGTCGGCGGCGGCCCGTACATGGAGACGCTGCGCCGGCTCGCCGGCGAGACCGATATGACCGAGCATGTCGTCTTCACCGGGGGCGTGCCCGGAGCCGAGTTACCGGCACATCATGCGATGGCCGATGTGTTCGCGATGCCGTGCCGGACCCGCGGAGCCGGCCTGGACGTCGAGGGCCTCGGCATCGTCTTCCTCGAAGCGTCGTCGACCGGCGTGCCGGTCGTGGCGGGAGACTCCGGCGGTGCACCCGAGACCGTGCGGGACGACGAAACGGGCCGGATCGTCGACGGCACCGACGTCGGCCAGATCGCAACGGCGATAAGCGAAATACTCGTCGACCCCGATCGGGCCGCCCGGATGGGCGCGGCAGGGCGGCGCTGGGCCGTCGACAACTGGCAGTGGCGCAGTCAGGCGCAGCGGCTGGCGGGCCTGCTCGAACACGTGAGAAAGCCCTTGCTGTAGACCCACGCGGTGCCGTTCGGCAGTCCCTCGTAGCCGCCGAGTTCGATTGCGCCGACGCGACACCAGTCGTCCCGGCACGGCTCCATCAGTGGATGCTCCTCGCCGACGAACAACGTCCCGATCTTCTTGCCGTTACCGTCGGGCTTGTCGTAGATATCCGTCTCGGCCACCACCGTGGCAGTGCCCGACGGTTTGTTGGCGGTGGCCGCGGCTCCGACGCATTGGACTTTGGCCTGCCAAATGCCACGGCTTGCTCGGACCATCGTTACTGACGTATGTGCCGTCGAGGCCGAGGTCGTCTCGGACGTCGCCGACGAAGTCGTCCCGGCCCCCGGTCAAGGGTCCCTGCGTCCACACGATGGTGAAGTCGGCGTGGCTGCCGTTCAATGCCGCCCACGAGTTCGCCCAACGACCCGTCGCCACCGAATCCGCCGTAGTTGGCTCTGCCGCCATTGCCGTCGGGGGACCAGCGCGGTGTCGATCAGTTCGTCGCCCTCGACCACGTACGCGAAGCCGTCAATCTTGTACTGCTGACACGCGGGAGGCGCGAGGGGGACCATCGGGGTCGCCGCTGCCGGAGCTGTCGCCACAACCGCCGTGGACACCATCGCGACCGCAGCCGCCATTGCGAGTTTCATGAAGTCAAACCTATGAGGCGGGCAGCCCCGGAGAAATCGGGTGTTTCCCTACGCTTTTCAGCCCTTGTCGTAGAGCGCCTCGATGTCGCCTGCGAACTTCTCGGCGACCACCTTGCGCTTGACCTTCATCGTCGGCGTCAGCTCGCCGGTGTCCTCGGTGAAATCGACCGGCAGCACCCGGAACTTGCGGATCGCCTCGGCCTTGGACACCGCCTGGTTGGCGTCCTTGACGGCCAGCTCGACCTCGGCGACAAGGTCGGGGTCCTCGGCGAGGTCCGCCACCGACGCGTCGGCGCTCTTGCCGTTGCGCTCCTTCCAACCGGGGAACGCCTCCGGATCGATGGTGATGAGCGCGGCGATGAACGGTTTGGCGTCGCCGACGCACATCGCCTGGCTGATCAGCGGATGGGCCCGCAACCGGTCCTCGAGGATCGCGGGGGCGACGTTCTTGCCGCCCGCGGTGACGATGATCTCCTTCTTGCGGCCGATGATGGTCAAGAACCCGTCGTCGTCGATGGCACCGAGGTCGCCGGTGTGGAACCAGCCGTCGGAGAAAACCTTTTGGGTCTCCTCCTCGTTGTGCCAGTAGCCGGCGAAGACCACGCCGCCGCGGACGAGAAGCTCTTCGTCGTCACCCAGCCGCAACTCGTTGCCCGGCACCGGTTTTCCGACCGAGCCGATCTTCAGCGCGCCGACCTGGTTCACCGTGATCGCGGCGCTGGTCTCGGTGAGCCCGTAGCCCTCGTAGATGGTGAGGCCGACCCCGCGGTAGAAGTGGCCGAGCCGGGCGCCAAGCGGTGCGCCGCCGGAGATCGCCGCATGGCAGTCGCCGCCGAGAGCGGCGCGCAGCTTGCCGTAGACCAGCCGATCGAACAGCGCGTGCTTGGCGCGCAGCAGCAGACCCGCACCGCCGCTGTCCTTGGCCTGGCTCCACTCGATCGCGGTGTTCGCCGCGATCTCGAAGATCCGGCCCTTGCCGTCGTTGCGGGCGTTCTGCTCGGCGGTGTTGTAGACCTTCTCGAAGACTCGCGGCACCGAGACCACCAGTGTCGGCTTGAACACCCCGAACATCGGCACGAGGTTCTTGATGTCGCTGGTGAACCCGAGCGTCACCTTGTTCACGAATGCCGCGATGGTGATGGCCCGCGCGAGCACGTGGGCCAGCGGCAGGAAGACCAGCAGGCGCTCGCCCTTGTCCAGCAGCGTGGGGAAGGAGGCCTTGGCGCCGCGGATCTCGTAGACCAGGTTGGCGTGCGTCAGCTGGCAGCCCTTTGGCCTGCCGGTGGTTCCCGACGTATAGATCAGCGTGGCCGGATCGGCGGACTTGATGGCCGAGAGCCGGGCGTCCAGCTCGGCGCGGTCGGTCGCCTTGCCCCGTCTCGGTCAGCTCGTCCAGCGCGGCGGTCTCCGAACCCTCGATGCGGAACACCTTGCGCAGATCGGGCAGATCGCCCTTGAGCTGCTCGATCGTGTCGGCGTGTGCGTCGGTCTCGGCGAACACCAGCACCGCACCGGAATCGCCCAACACCCACTTGATCTGCTCGGCGGAGCTGGTCTCGTAGATCGGCACGGTCAGCGCACCGACCGACAGGATCGCGAAATCGATGATGGGCCACTCGTACCGGGTCGCGGAAAGCACCGCCACCCGGTCGCCCGGCTTTCACCCCGTCGGCGATCAATCCGAGTGCAACCGAACGGATCTGCTCCGGCGACCTCTGCGGCCGTCACATCCGCCCACGCGCCGTCGACGAGGCGCTGCAGGATCACGTGGTCGGGGTCGTCGCGTTCATGGGAGTAGACGGAGCTGACGATGTTGTCGTGCTCGCCGACTTCAAACGGTGCGGGAACACTGAACTCACGCACGATCTTCGCCTCCGATGCTGGTAGCGGCATTGCCTGGCCCAGCCTAGTCGGCTTCCGGCCGCCCCTGCGGTGCCATATGTGAAGCTAGTGGGCGATGAACAGCATCCAAGTCGCCGACCAGACGTTCGTGGCGGCTGACCCGGCGGAGGTCGGCAAGGCCGTCGCCGACCCGGCGAGCTGGCGACGCTGGTGGCCGGATCTGCGGCTGACGGTGATCGAGGACCGCGGCCCGGTCGGGCACCGTTGGACGGTCAACGGCGCGCTGACCGGAACCATGGAGGTCTGGCTCGAGCCGTCGCTGGACGGGGTGATCCTGAACTACTTCCTGCACGCCGAGCCCGCGGGCGCGGCCGCTTGGCAGCTGGCCAAGATGAACCTCGCCAAGCTCAACCACCAGCGCCGGGTGGCGGGTAAGCGGATGTCCTTCGAGCTGAAGCAGAAGCTGGAGGCATCGCGGCCGGTCGGGATGCCCCCGCCCGCCTGATCCTGGGTCAGAGCCAGCGGCGCCGGGTAGATTTCCTTTCCATCGAGCCCATGCGGGCGAGAAGAACGACAGAAAGCGGCCGAGTGGCGGACAAGACGGCACAGACCATCTACATAGACGCGGATCCTTCGACGGTGATGGACGTCATCGCCGACATCGGCTCCTATCCCGACTGGGTCGCCGAGTACAAGGAGACCGAGGTTCTCGAGACCGACGACGAGGGCTACCCGAAGACGGCCCGGCTGCTGTTGGACGCCGCGGTGCTCAAGGACACGATGGTGCTGGAATACAGCTGGCCCGCCGATCATGGCTCGGTCACCTGGACGCTGGTGTCCAGCTCGCTGCTCAAGTCTCTCGACGGCGCATACCGGTTGTCGCCGAAGGGATCTGGCACCGACGTCACCTACGAGCTCTCGGTCGACCTTGTCATCCCGATGATCGGCCTGCTCAAGCGCAAGGCCGAGCGCAGGCTCACCGACACCGCACTGAAGGACCTCAAGAAACGAGTCGAGGCTGAGTGAAACCCCCGCGCCTACTCACGCCCGGATCAGTCTTTTCGTTGGCAAGGGCGGCGTAGGCAAGTCGACGCTGGCGACCGCGACCGCGGTGCGCGACGCGCAAAGCGGTCTGCGGGTCCTCGTGGTGTCCACCGACCAGGCGCACTCGCTCGGCGATGTTCTCGGCACATCCGTGGTACCCACCGGGCTTCGTGAGCCGACGAGGGTGCTCGCCGATGACGCGGATGCCGGGGGCGGATTCCTCGACGCGCTCGCGCTCGACACACTGGCGCTGCTCGAGGCGCGATGGCGCGACATCGCGGGCGTGCTGACCGCGCGATTCGACGAGTCCGACCTGGGACATATTGCCCCGGAGGAACTTTCGGCACTTCCTGGAATTCAGGAGGTTCTCGGTCTTCACGAGGTCGGCGAGCTGGCCAGATCGGGGGACTGGGACCACGTCGTCGTGGACTGCGCGTCGACGGCCGATGCCCTGCGCATGCTGACGCTGCCATCGGCCTTCGGCCTGTACCTGGAGCGGGCGTGGCCGCGCCACCGCAGGCTCAGCTCGGCGACAGACGATGCGGGCACCGCGGCGATCGTCGAGCTGATGGAGCGCATCGACGCGGGCAACGCCGCGCTGACGGGACTGCTCACCGACGGCGACTGGGTGAGCGCGCATCTCGTGCTCACCGCGGAGCGGGTGGTGGCCGCCGAGGCCGCGCGCACGCTCGGCTCGTTGGCGTTGATGGGAGTGCGCGTCGGTGAGCTGATCGTCAATCAGATTTTGGTGCAGGATGATTCGTACGAGTACCGAAACCTGCCGGAACATCCGGCGTTCGACTGGTACTCCGAACGGATCTCCGAACAGCAGACCGTGCTCGACGAACTCGACGCCACCATCGGCGATGTCCAGCTGGTGCTCGTTCCTCACCTCGCGGGCGAACCGATCGGCGCCAAGGCGCTCGGCGAACTGTTGGAAAGCGCCCGGAGGCGCGACGGTTCGCCGCCGCCTGGCCCGTTGCGCCCGATCGTCGATCGCGAGTCCGGCTCTGGGTTGGATGCGGTGTATCGGTTGCGGCTAGAGTTGCCCCAAATCGACTCGACCGCGCTGGCGCTCGGTCGGGTCGACGACGACTTGATCATCGGCGTCGGCGGGATGAGGCGCCGGGTCCGGCTTGCGTCTGTCCTGCGGCGATGCATTGTGACGGACGCGCAGCTCAAGGGCAGCGAACTGACAGTGCGATTTCGACCGAATCCGGAGGTGTGGCCGTCATGAGCGATGCTCACTCCGACCTCGGTCCGGAGTTGCGCGCATTGGCGCAGTCCATCCTTGACCGAATCGACCCCGCGGTGCGGGCCGCGGCCGCTGCGGCGACCGGTGCCGACGGGCCGGGCAAGTGCCAGCAGGTGTGGTGTCCGGTGTGCGCGCTGGCAGCCCTTGTGAGCGGCGAGCAACACCCTTTGCTGACCGTGATCGCCGAGCACAGTGTGGCGCTGCTGAGCGTCGTGCGCGCGATGGTCGCCGACATCGAGTCGACGCAGGGCCCCGCCGCGCCGCCGCCCGATGAACCACCGCCATCAGGTCCGAGCCGGTATCAGCACATCCCGGTGACCGTCGAAGAGTGACGGTAGAGTAAACCCGAGCACTGCGGTCCGGTGCGCACAATCCGGGAGGGTCCATGTGGTATTGGCTGTTCAAGTACATCTTCATGGGCCCGCTGCTGACTTTGCTGGGACGGCCCAAAATCGAAGGGCTGGAATATGTTCCGGACTCCGGTCCGGTCATCCTCGCGAGTAATCACCTTGCCGTCGCGGACAGCTTCTACCTGTGCCTGGTGGTTCGGCGCCGGATCACGTATCTGGCCAAATCCGAGTACTTCACGGGCACCGGCATCAAGGGTTGGTTCCAGCGCTGGTTCTACACCGCGGCAGGCCAGGTCCCGATCGACCGCACCGACGCCGACTCCGCGCAGGCCGCCCTTGAGACCGCGGCGCGGGTGCTGAACGGGGGCAAGCTGCTCGGAATGTATCCGGAGGGCACCCGGTCACCCGACGGGCGGCTGTACAAGGGCAAGACCGGGATGGCACGGGTCGCGCTGAACACCGGAGTGAAGGTCATCCCGGTCGCGATGATCGGCACCGACGGGGTCAACCCGCCCGGCAGCAAGATGTGGCGGTTCGGGCGGGTGACGGTCAAGTTCGGCAAGCCGATGGACTTCAGCCGGTTCGAGGGCCTCGAGGGCAACCGGTTCATCGAGCGGGCGGTTGTCGACGAGGTCATGTACGAGCTCATGCGCTTGTCGGGTCAGGAGTACGTAGATCTGTACGCCTCCGACATCAAGGAGGGTAAACAACCCGCCGCAGAGCTCGCTGCCTAGCTCCTAGCCGGCTGATTCGTCGCGGGCACCCGATCCGTGCTGATGTGCGGGGGCTCGGCGTCTGTTTCGCGGGCTCCCACCGTGCCCGCGACCACGATGACGGCCAGCGCCCACCACACGTAGGAACCACCCACCAGCTGGCGCCACAGTGACGCCGTCGTCTCGTGGTGTTCGGGCATCAGCGTGATCGGCGTCCACACCATCAGCGCAACCCCGGCCGCGGTGACGACGCCGAGAAGCACGTGCCGACGCCGCCAGGCCAGCACACCGCACACGATCACCGTCGGCAACGCCCACACCCAGTGATGCGACCACGACACCGGTGAAACCACCAGGCCGAACATCGCCACACAGATGAGCGCCAGTACGGGTTCGCCCGACCGCAACACGCGCCGCGCCGCCCAGACGGTCAAGCCGAGCACCGCGAAGCAGGCCACCGTCCACAGCACGAACCGTTCGCCCTCGCCGAGGCCGAGCCGAGCCAGCGCGCCCGCGATGTTCTGGTTGGTGTTCAGCGTCGCGGTGCCGATCCGGTCGGTGTTGCGCACGGTGTCGGTCCAGTACTCCCACGAGTCGCGCCAGGCGAACACGAAACCGACCAGGGTCGCGACGACCGCCGATGCCCCGGTCACGAGCAGAGCACGGGTGTCGCGGCGCAACAGGAAATACAGCAGGAACACCGCGGGCGTGAGTTTCAGGGCGATCGCGATGCCGAGCAGGATGCCGCGCGGCCACGGCGTCTTGCGCGGCACGCAGTCGGCGATGACGAGCGTCATCAGCACGACGTTGATCTGGCCGAAATCGAAGTTCGCCCGGATCGGCTCGAGGTAGACCACCGCGGGGGCTACGAGAGCGGCAGCCACCCAGCACCGCCGCAGCCACGCGGGTTCGGTCGTGATCGACGACGTCGGCCAGACGTCGAGGCGGGTCAGCACGATCGCCGTCGACGCGATCAGCAGCACGAAGGTGGTCACCGTGATGGCGGCGCCCGCCACCGAGAGCGACAGCAGGGCGAACGGGGCGAAGGCGATCGCCGCGAGCGGCGGATACGTGAAGGGCAGCTCGAGCCCCACCTGGGTCTCGAACATCGCTCCGTCGGCATACAGCGGTTCGCCGTCCAGCCAGGCCCGTCCGCCCATGCGGTAGACGTCGATGTCGATGCGGTAGGTGACGTGGCCGAGCAGTCGCCAGCCGGCCCAGACGACCGCAGCCAGCGTGAGCAGCTGGAACAGCCGCCACGCGATGGTTGACCACCGACCAGCCCCGCCGGGCCGTGCCTTCTCCGCTTTCCCCCTACCCTCCGGGTGGGAGGTACCCCCACGCGTGCGCGGCCCCAACCTACTCATATCGCACGCCAGAGTATCGGCCGAGCGCGGCGCGCCGGACCATATCCCCGGCACGTCGCCGCCCGGGCAGCGTAAGTTTTCTGCGTGCACGTGACCTTGGATTGGGGCCTGGACATACCGGACGGCAGGATGCCGCTGGTCTTCTGCCTCGTCGCGTTCATCCTCACCTTCTTCGTCACCCGCACCATCGTCCGGTACATCCGCAGCCACGCCGACAGCGACAAACCCCGCAAATGGTGGCAGCCGCGCAACATCTCGGCGGGGGGCGGCCTCCACATCCACCACGTGGTGATCGGTGTGATCCTGGTCATGGTTTCCGGCATCGCGATGGTGACTCTGGCCGTAAACGGGGGAGTACCCGAATTCACGGTCGCAGCAACCATTTTCGGGATCGGCGCCGCTCTGGTACTCGACGAGTTCGCGTTGATCCTGCATCTGCAGGACGTTTACTGGGCCGAGGACGGGCGCACATCGGTCGACGCGGTGTTCACAGCGATCGCCGTTGCCGGGCTGTTGATCCTCGGCTTCAACCCGCTTTCGTTCTTCGACATCGGGATATGGCGGGAAGACCACAGCCTCGCGGCGCGGGCCGCCGTCGTCGCGCTGGCGGTCGTCACGCTGGCCCTCGCGGTGATCGTGCTGCTCAAGGGCAAGGTCTGGACGGGTCTCATCGGGATGTTCATCACCCCGCTGCTGTTCGTCGGGGCGTTGCGGCTGTCCCGCCCGCATGCGCCATGGGCGCGGTGGCGTTACACCGACAAGCCACGCAAGATGCACAGGGCGCTCGTGCGGGAACGCGTGCTGCGAAGGCCGGTGGTGCAGGCCAAGCTCTGGCTGCAGCACATCATCGCGGGCGAACCGCGTTTCCCCGACGACGCCGAGGTCGACCAGCAGCTCGACCTCGAGATCCACGCCGCTCCCGCACCGCCGGCGGATCCGGGCGCCGTCACCGAGAAAGCCAGCGCGTAGGCCCGGCGTGAAGTACTTCTACGACACCGAGTTCATCGACGACGGATACACCATCGAGCTCATCTCGATAGGCGTCGCCGCCGAGGACGGCCGCGAGTACTACGGCATATCGAGCGAATTCAACCCCGAGCGAGCGGGACGCTGGGTGCGCACCAACGTGCTGCCCAAGCTGCCATCGCCGTCGTCGCAGCTGTACCGGTCGCGAAAGCAGATCCGGTCGGACCTCGAGGATTTCTTCGGCATCGACGGCGACGAGCCGATCGAGTTGTGGGCCTGGGTCGGCGCCTACGACCATGTGGTGCTGTGCCAGCTGTGGGGGCCGATGACCGCGCTACCTCCTGCGATCCCTCGGTTCACCCGCGAGCTGCGCCAGTTCTGGGAGGAGCGCGGTTGCCCGAGGATGCCGCCGCGACCGCGCGACGCGCACGACGCCCTCGTCGACGCGAAGCACAACCTGCTGCGATATCAGCTGATGACCGCTCCCTGATCGATCAGAACGGCACGACGCCTGCCCCCGCCGCCGCCGAGTTCACCTGACGTTAGCTGTGGGACGCCTGCGAAAAAGCGGTTGTTTCGCCACCTTTGCCAGCCTTGCCCGCAGGTAAATCGGCTGGTCCGGCCCAGTTACCATGTATGGGTGAACTGGACCGTCGACGTACCCATCGAGCAGCTGCCGGATCTGCCGCCGCTGCCGGATGACCTGCGCCAGCGCCTGGACGCCGCGCTGGCCAAGCCGGCCGCACAGCAGCCCAGCTGGGACGCTGGTCAGGCCAAGGCGATGCGGACCGTGCTGGAGAGTGTGCCGCCGGTGACCGTGCCGTCGGAGGTCGAGAAGCTCAAGCGCCAGCTGGCCGATGTCGCCCTCGGCAAGGCCTTCCTGCTGCAGGGCGGGGACTGCGCCGAGACGTTCGTCGACAACACCGAGCCGCATATTCGCGCCAACATCCGCACGCTGCTGCAGATGGCGGTCGTGCTCACCTATGGCGCAAGCATGCCGGTGGTCAAGGTCGCCCGCATCGCCGGTCAGTACGCCAAGCCGCGATCGGCGGACATCGACGCGCTCGGCCTGAGGTCATACCGCGGAGACATGATCAACGGGTTCGCGGCGGATGCGGCGGTGCGCGAACACGATCCGTCCCGTCTTGTCCGCGCCTATGCGAACGCAAGCGCCGCGATGAACCTGGTGCGTGCGCTGACGTCGTCGGGGCTGGCGTCGTTGCAGAAGGTGCACGACTGGAACCGGGAGTTCGTCCGGACGTCGCCCGCGGGTGCGCGCTACGAGGCGCTGGCAGGTGAGATCGACCGCGGGCTGACGTTCATGAGCGCCTGCGGTGTCGACGACCGCAACCTGCAGACCGCGGAGATCTACGCCAGCCATGAGGCTCTGGTGCTCGACTACGAGCGCGCGATGCTTCGGCTTTCGACCGACGACGAAGGCAACGCCAAGCTTTACGACCTGTCTGCGCACTATGTGTGGGTCGGCGAGCGCACCCGCCAACTCGACGGCGCGCACATCGCCTTCGCCGAGGTGATCGCCAACCCGATCGGCGTGAAGATCGGCCCGAACATGACGCCCGAGCTGGCGGTGGAGTACGTGGAGCGGCTCGACCCGAACAACGAGCCCGGCCGCCTGACGCTGGTCAGCAGGCTCGGCAACAACAAGGTGCGCGACCTGTTGCCGCCGATCATCGAGAAGGTGCAGGCGACGGGTCATCAGGTCATCTGGCAGTGCGACCCGATGCACGGCAACACCCACGAGTCGTCCACCGGCTACAAGACGCGCCACTTCGACCGCATCGTCGACGAGGTGCAGGGCTTCTTCGAGGTGCACCGCGCGCTCGGCACGCATCCCGGCGGCATGCACGTCGAGATCACCGGCGAGAACGTCACCGAGTGCCTCGGCGGCGCACAGGACATCTCCGACTCGGACCTCGCGGGCCGTTACGAGACCGCGTGTGATCCGCGACTGAACACCCAGCAGAGCCTCGAGCTGGCGTTCCTCGTCGCGGAGATGCTTCGCGACTAGAACAACCCGGAGAGATTGCTGCCGATCGTCCACGCGCCCGCGGCCAGCGCACCGGTCAGAACGAGCACCGCGACCACCCAGAAGAACAGCACGCGCTTGGCTCGTTGACGGGCCAGGTAGAACTCGTCCATGCCGATGCCGGCGAATTGTCCTGCGACACCGTATGTCTCGGCTGTCGGCTCGTCGTCACGCCAATCGTCTGGGCCGCGGGTGAGCTCGCGGGTGTGCTGGCGCGGCGGTGGGGGCGCGACAGTCTCGGTGGTGGCTTGCTCGCCGACGCGGCTGCGGTGTAATTGCGCCGACAGATGTTGCGCCGAGTTGCGAGGCGCGGGTACGTGGAAGTCGGGCAGCCCCAGCTCGTCGACGATCGCGTCGAGCTCGGATCCCATGTCCTCGGCGTCGGCATACCGGTCTGCCGGGTTCCGTGCAGTCGCTCGCAGCACAAGTTCGTCGAATTGCTTTGGCACGCCGCCGATCACGGTGCTCGGCGCGGCGACGTCGTTGTCCATTCGCTGGTATGCGACCGTCAGCGCGGAGTCGCCCGTGAACGGCGTCGTTCCGGTCAGCAGCTCGTAGGTGAGGATGCCGACGGCGTAGACGTCGCTGGCCGGGCCTGCGTCGCCGGTGCTGACCTGTTCCGGTGACAGGTAGGCCGCCGTGCCCAAAATCACGCTGGTCGAGGTGATCTTGGCCTCCGCCATGGCGCGGACGAGCCCGAAGTCGGCGATCTTGACTTCGCCGTCATCGGAGATCAGCACGTTCTCCGGTTTCACGTCGCGGTGCACGAGCCCCGCGTGGTGGGCCACGGCGAGTCCGCTGAGCACGGGGCGCGAGCACCGCGGCGACGGCGTGCGGCGGCATCGGCCCGCGCTCGACGAGCAGTTCGCGCAGGGTGCCGCCCTCGACGAGTTCCATCACAAGGAACGGGTGCGCTCCGTCGATGCCCTGGTCGTATACGGCGACCAGGCCTGGATCCTTCAGCTTCGCGACGGCGCGGGCCTCGCGCTGGAACCGCGTCAGGAACTGATTGTCGCCCGCGTAGCGGGAATCCATGATCTTCAGCGCCACCGGACGATCCAGCCGGATGTCGAGTCCGCGGTACACGCCGGACATCCCTCCGGTGGCGATCAGGGTGTCGACGCGATACCGCCCGTCCAGCACGGCCCCGACGAGCGGGTCGGATTGCTGGTGGGTCTCCACTGCAGACATGTTACGGAGAGAATTCTCCGCAACTGTGGTTGCAGAGCGCCTACACCGACGCGTCGTGCGTCCTAGACTCGGGCGCGTGAGCAGTATTCCAGCCGCTGAGGACGTGCTCGACCCTGCCGAGGACGTTTTAGACCTGCCCAATGTCGCGCAATTGCTCGGCGTCCCCGTCACGAAGGTCCATCAACACCTGCGGGACGGCCACCTGGTCGGGGTGCGCCGGGAAGGCACGGTGGTGGTGCCGAAGGTGTTCTTCGACGACGCCGGTCACGTGGCCAAGTGTCTGCAGGGGCTGCTCGTCGTCCTGCACGACGGCGGATACAAGAACACCGAGATCGTGCGCTGGCTCTTCACCCCCGACCCGTCACTGACGATCAGACGCGACGGATCGCCTTCTGGCCAGGACAACGCACGGCCGGTCGACGCGCTGCACAGCCATCAGGCCCGCGAAGTGCTGCGCCGCGCCCAGGCGATGGCGTACTGATCCGGGTCCTTGTAGAGCGAATACCACGCCGCCGCAGCGCAAGCGGTGGCCAGCAGCACGTGTATCCATGAGTACATGCCGTGACTTCCATCGGGTTTGAAGATCACCATGATCCAGGTGGAGAAGCCTGCGATGAGCGCGATGCTCTGTCTGCTCTGGGCCAGCGCCGCCACGATCGCCAGCGGCCAGGTGTAGTACCAGGGCAGCGCTGCGGGTACGAACAGCACCACGATCACCATCGCCAACGCGATGCCGGTGAGCACCTGGCGGTCGGTGTGCCGAAACCGCCACCACAGCATGGGAAGTGAGATCGCGATGATCGCGATTCCGACGATGCGGGCGACCTCGAGGACGGCGTAGAAGTTCACGCCGAAGAACAGTCCGCCGACCGCGTTGACGAGGTTGGAGACCGCGGTCGGCACCGTGAGCCAGTTGATGATCTTCACCGAGCCTGCCAGTGCGGTGAGCCAGCCGAGGCCGACCCCGGCAAGCGCCGAAAGAACGGCGAACACCGCGACGAAGATCGCGATCGCCCCGGCGGTCGCGGCGGCGAACGCCCGCAGCGGAGAAAGGCCCCTGCTGTCCCGAAGCTGGCGGGCCCATACCCACACCATGAATGGAAGCGCAAGGCCCGCTGTGGCTTTCACGGCGACAGCGACGACGATGAGGGCGTTGCCCGCGATCGGATGGCGTTGGAATATCAGCGCTATGCCCGCGGCCATCAGGCCGACCATCAGCATCTCGTTGTGCACGCCGCCCATCAGATGGATGATCACCAACGGGTTGAGCGCGCAGATCCACAGCGCGGTGGCGCCGTTGGCGCCGACGTGACGGGCCAGTCGGGGTGCGGCCCAGAGCAGCAGGATCAGCCCCGGCAGCATGCACAGTCGCAGCACCATCGTGCCCGCGATCACGTGGTCACCGACCAGCATGGTGACAAACTTCGCAACCACGAGGAAGGCGGGTCCATACGGAGCGGTCGTCGTCGTCCAGATCGGGCTGACGTTGTCCAGCAACGAGTTCGGGTTGTCGACGGGTCCGACGGCGTACGGGTCGAAGCCGTCCCGCAGCAGCGCGCCCTGGGCCAGGTAGGAATACGTGTCGCGGCTGAACACCGGTACCGACAGCAGCAGCGGGGCAAGCCAGAAGCCCGTCGTCGCCACCATCGTGTACTCGCGCGCCGAGCCGTCGATCACGCTGCGGCCCAGCCGCAACCATGCGATCAGCATCACCGCGACACCGCCCCACAGCAGTATCGACGACAGCACAAGCCCGTGCCCGAAGCGCAGCCACGACAGATGAAGCGACTCCAGCAGCGGATCGTGTAGACGGGTGCTGCCCGCACCGACACCGCCCGCCGTGATCATCACCGCGCCGATGAAGCCCAGCAGCGCGGGCCGGGCCTCGGGCGTCTTGGCGAACGCGGCCAGCCGCGACAGGGTCGTCACGTGCTCAGGCGGACCGGTTGGCGGCCAACCTGGCGAACTTGGACAGACCCGCCTTCGCCTGCTCGTCGATGGGTGCGGCGCCGATCGCATCGAGCGACCGGACGGTGAGCATGTCGATGTGCTGCTCGACTGCGGCCAGCGCGCCCACCGACTCGATGACCCCGCACAGCTCGCGCACCTGCTCGTCGGAGAGCTCGGTGCCGACCGACGAGCGAAGCAGCTCCGCTGCTTCCGGATTCGATTTGTCGGCCAGTTCGATGGCCTCGGCGAGCAGCACCGTGCGCTTACCCGAGCGAAGGTCGTCGCCGGATGGTTTGCCGGTCACCGCCGGATCGCCGAACACGCCGAGCACGTCGTCGCGTAGCTGGAACGCCACGCCGAGATCATTGCCCACCTCGAAGAAGATCGACTGCACGTCGGGCCGGTCGGCGGCCGCGGCCACGCCGAGCTGCAGCGGCCGCGTGACGGTGTAGGACGCGGTCTTGTATGTGTTGACGTTCATCGCCGACGCCACCGTCGTCGCGCCGCTGGATTCGGCCACGATGTCGAGGTACTGGCCGCCGAGCACCTCGGTGCGGATGTCGGCCCAGACCCGCTGCACCCGTCGCCTTGCGTCGGACGGCAGATCGGCCGTTGCGACGATGTCGTCGGCCCACACCAGCGCGAGATCGCCGAGCAGGACCGCGGCCGAAAGCCCGAACTGGTCGGCGGATCCGCTCCAGCCTCGGTCGAGGTGCTTCTGCGCGAAGATCCGGTGCACCGTCGGCAGGCCCCTGCGGGTGGCCGAATCGTCGATGACGTCGTCGTGCACCAAGGCGCACGCCTGCAACAGTTCCAGCGCCGCGAACAGCCGCCACACCGACGAGTCGACGCTCGCGGTGTTCGGCGACCGCACGCCAACCCCAATAGGCGAATGCCGGCCGAAGTCGCTTGCCGCCGCGAAGCACGAACTCCTCGAGCCCGGCGGTCAGATCCGCGTAGTCGGTGCCGATGTAGGCGGCGTCCGCGCGGCGCTCCGCCAGATATTCGCGGAGTTGGTCGGTGACCGCGCCTGCCAGTTCGACGGCTGACGGTGTCGCTGTATCCACGCTCAGCGCCCCGCCCCTTTCTCATCGAAGTTCGGCCCGCGAGTGCCTTCAGAGTAGAGCGTGACCGGGGCTTTGTAGCAAGTCAGGGCGCTGCTAGTTGCGCGAGGACGCCGAGGGATCGGCGAACCGGGGGGACTGGTCGCGGTTCACCCACGCCAGCGCGGCGAGGATGCCCGCCACGAGGAACGCCGCAAGACCCAACCAGATCGCCGCACCGGTGAAGGAGCGGGCGCTCGGATCGGTGTAGCGCGCCTGCGCGGACATCGTGCTCACCACGCCGGGTTTGAGCTTCCATTCGACGACCTCGGCCGCCACCTGATCGCCGTTGGTCGACGTCACCTCACCGGGGAACGACACGGACAACGACACGTCGGCGTCCGGATCGGTCAGCGACGTCAGGTCGGCGCGACCGTCGAGAATCACCAGATCGCCTGCGCGGCGCAGCGATAAATCGACGCCTGCGGCGTCCTGGTTCATATTGGCCAGCTGCGGCAGCTCGGCGAAGGTCAGGTCGGAGAACACGGCCTGGGAGCCGACGTAGTCGTCTCTTTCGTAGTCCGAGATCGCCAGCTTGTTGCTGAACGGCAGGTTGTTGAGCAGCTGCGGGCCCTTGTCGTCGGCGCCGCGGGGTTTCGCGGCCGCGACGATCTGCCCCGACACCCGGTCGTCGGGGGAGACGGTGATGCTCGCCCTGACCCGCACGCAGCCGACGACCGACGGCAGGATCACCAACAGGCCCACGATCGCCAGCAGGCGCATTCTGCGGCGGTTCGACACGAGGTCATCGTGCCAGATCCGAACCGTCAGAGCGGCAGTGACCGCCCGAGAATCGCGAACGGGCGTGGGTCGCCCGCGAAGTGGTAGCCGCGGATGATGTCGCCGAAGCCCAACCTCCGGTAGAGCCGCCAGGCCCGGTTGGCCTCGCCGTTGATCTCCGGTGTCGACAACAGCACGTGGGCCTCGCCGCGGCCTGCGAGCAGCCTTCTGGCCAGGGCCTCGCCGAGGCCACGGCCCTGCGCGGGTGGGTCAATGTGCAGCTCGGTCAGCTCGAAGTAGCTGGTCATCAGCTCGGAGATACGGGACCGGTTCGGCGCCGACCCGGTGCAGCCCGGCGACGACCTGCTGCTGCCACCATTGGTCGGGCGCCCCGCAGTAGCCGTATGCGACACCGACGATCGGCGCGGCGGCCAGCTCGGCGGTCGCCGTCGTCGGGTCCGCCGAATCGGGCACCTCCACCGCGGCCACGGCCTTCCAGCCGGCCCTGCGGGTGTGTTCGAGCCACATCGACGACCGCTGGTTTTCGGTGCCGCGCGGATAGCGCATCGCGTCGACGTAGACGCCGAGAGCGTCGGTGAGTCTGCGCTCCATATCTGCCGGCGACAGGTCGATGAGAAACGTCGCCAACTTCTCTCTCCGCCTTTCCTGCGCCATGGTGAGGTTGTCCGGGGAGCCAGTGCCATTATCGCCAGGGGAAGCCGGTGGGTCGGCCCGGGCGGTGCACGTCATACAATCAGGGTGCGAACTAGGTGGTACGGCTCAGATTCACCTCGTATCATTACTGTTAGGTGTCCGCGAACGCGGGCGTAAATGTCGTTGAAGACCAAGTGACGGGCGGCAAGGAGGGACGCATGCCACTCTCCGATCATGAGCAGCGCATGCTCGATCAGATCGAGAGCGCGCTCTATGCCGAGGACCCAAAGTTCGCGTCGAGCGTGCGGGGTGGGGGTCTGCGGGCCCCTTCTGCGCGCCGCCGACTGCAGGGTGCGGCACTGTTCGTGATCGGTCTCGCGATGCTGGTGTGCGGTGTGGCGTTCAAGGCCACCATGATCGGAAGTTTCCCGATCCTTTCCGTTTTCGGCTTCCTGGTGATGTTCGGCGGAGTCGTCTTCGCCATCACCGGGAACCGCGGTGGGCGGTCGCCGCGATGGCACCGGCGCTGAGCCGGGCGCGCCACGGCAGAAGAAGGCGAAGGGCTCAGGCGGGTCGTTCACCAGCCGGATGGAAGACCGGTTCCGCCGCCGCTTCGACGAATAACGCACCTATCACGGTGGGGTAGCCAAATCGGCTACCCCATTTTTTGTGCGCGAGGTCTCCCCACTTCGCCCCACGGCCCGATGAGCTGGGCCTTTATGTCCCCATCGGCTGGCTCCGGAGGGTCCGCCGACGCCGTGTTGCCCTAATCGTGGGGAAACGGGCCGAACATTTGCTGGCAATTGGCGCAATGTGGGGGATTGTGGGGTAAAGTGGCGTGCGATGGAGCGACCGGGGCTCCCTCACCGGCGGGAGGTGGCGAGATGTTTCTCGGCACCTACACGCCAAAGCTCGACGACAAGGGGCGGCTCACGCTGCCCGCCAAATTTCGCGACGCGCTGGCAGGGGGGCTGATGGTGACGAAAAGCCAAGACCACAGCCTGGCCGTCTACCCGCGCACCGAATTCGAGGCACTCGCAAGGCGGGCGTCGGGCGCATCTCGAAGCAACCCTGATGCCCGCGCGTTCCTGCGCAACCTCGCTGCCGCGACCGACGAGCAACACCCCGATTCACAGGGCCGCATCACGTTGTCGGCCGACCACCGCCGCTACGCCAACCTGTCGAAGGACTGCGTGGTGATCGGCTCGGTCGACTACCTGGAGATCTGGGACGCCCAGGCGTGGCGGACCTACCAAGAGACACACGAAGAGAACTTCTCCGCGGCGAGCGATGAAACTCTGCGCGACATCATCTGATTGGGACTTGGAGGCCCGTGTACCGCGGCCTCTGTCCGAGCCGGCCCTGGCGTACTTCCCCGACGCCAGGTCCGCGCGCTCGGACAGAGACCATGGTGCATCGGCCCCATTCTTCGGAGGCCTTGTGATGGCTGCTGGCGAACACGGACACATGCCGGTCCTGCTCGACCGCTGCGTCGAACTCCTCACGCCCGCGCTGACGCGGCGCAGCTCCGACGGCTCGGGAGCGGTGCTTGTGGACGCCACCTTGGGCGCGGGCGGACACGCCGAGCGGTTCCTCACCGAACTGCCCGGCCTGCGCCTGATCGGGCTCGATCGCGACCCCGACGCCCTGCGGATCGCCGGCGAGCGGCTGGCCCCGTTCTCTGAGCGCGTCCTGCTGGCCAGGACCAGATTCGACGGAATCAACGATGTGCTCGCCGAATCGGGTTATTGGGCAAGCGAATCCGGTCAACCGACGATCGACGGGGTGCTGTTCGACCTCGGCGTCTCTTCGATGCAGCTCGACCGCGCCGAGCGGGGGTTCTCGTACTCGGCCGACGCTCCACTGGACATGCGGATGGATCCGGACGCCGAGCTGACCGCGGCCGAGATCCTCAATTCCTATGACGAGAAGTCGTTGTCGCGCATCCTGCGCGAGTTCGGCGAGGAGCGCTTCGCGAGCCGGATCGCCAGGCAGATCGTCCGCCGCCGCACCAGTCGGCCGTTCACCCGCACAGGTGAACTCGTCGAGCTTCTCTACGAGGCGATACCGGCACCCGCCCGCCGCACCGGCGGACATCCGGCCAAGCGCACCTTCCAGGCGCTGCGCGTCGCGGTCAACGGCGAGCTGGACGCGCTGCGCGATGCGCTTCCCGCCGCGATGGGGGCGCTCGGGCCGGGCGGACGCATCGCGGTGATGTCGTATCAGTCACTGGAGGACCGGATCGTCAAGACCACCTTCGCGGCGGCGACGGCGTCGCGGACACCGCAGGGCCTGCCCGTCGAACTGCCAGGGCACGAACCGGAATTCGAGAGCCTGACCCGCGGCGCCGAACGTGCGGGCTCCGCGAGATCGAACTCAACCCGCGAAGCGCGTCCGTGCGGCTTCGGGCATTGGAAAAGGTTGCATGAAGGCCCAGAAGGGACGTGTCAGATGAAGGCCAAGCGACCCGCCGCCGCGCGCGGCACCGATGAGCGCAGGCGCACACCGCGCCAGCCCGCACAAGCGCGGGTCCCGCGCAACGAGGGCGAAGAAACTCGGCCCTGACGCTCCGCCGAGGCGAGGACGCCCGCGCGCCCGACCGATACCGCGCCCGTCACGCGGCCCCAGATCAAACCTGTTCGGCCGAAGAACGCCAGCCAGGCCAAGGCCCGCGCGAAGGCACGGAAGGCCAAGGCGCCCAAGGTCGTCCGGCCGCCGCTGAAGCGAGCGGCTGCTGGCGCGGATCTCGGAGATCGACCTCAACCCACGCACGCTGGCCGCGCGGGTCCCGTTCGTGGTGCTGGTCATCGGATCTCTCGGCCTGGGTCTCGGCGTCACGCTGTGGCTGTCGACGGACGCCGCCGAGCGGTCCTACCAGCTGGGAAGCGCCAGGGAGACGAATCAGGCGCTGCTGCAGCAGAAGGAGGCCCTCGAGCGCGATGTGCTCGAGGCGCAGGCCGCACCCGCGCTTGCCGAATCCGCCCGCGAGCTCGGCATGATCCCGTCCCGCGACACCGCCCATCTGGTACAGGATCCCGCGGGTAACTGGATCGTGGTCGGCACTCCCAAGCCGGCAGAAGGGGTTCCGCCGCCGCCGCTGAACTCGCCGCTTCCCGACGAGACCCCCGCACCGCCCGCGCAGGCCGCCGCGAGCCGCCCGGCCCCGCAGGTCGTCGATCCTCGCGAGTTGGTCGTTCGGATGCCGGAACGCGGCCAACCGACAGCGCAGGGGCGCCACGGCGCCTCTGCCCGCACCGAATTCCGCGAGCTGTCCCGCTCGCGGTGCCGATGCCCGACAGCCCGCACGGAACCAGTGGCCAGCCGCCCGCGCTCGGACCGCTCGCCCCGCCTGCCGAAGCGCCTGTCCTTCCGCTGGCCGCACCGTTACCCGGGCCGCAGCCCGTGGCACCCGCCGCGCCCGCGGAGCAGTTCGGCCCGGTCGCCGGTGATGCCCCTGCTCCTCCCGTCGGCGTGACCGTCCCCGGCGCCACGACGTGAGCCGCGGCACCGGTCAACGCGGCCGAAAGACCCCGCAGGCGCGGCAGGGCCAGGGCCGGTCGGCCCGCGCGCGTCGCACAAGGGCGCCGATGACCGACACCGGTTTGGGCAGCCAATCTTTCGTGTTCCGGCACCGGGCGGGCAACGCCGTCATCTTCCTCGTACTCATCCTCGCGGCGTCACAGCTGTTCAACCTCCAGGTGCCGCGGGCCGCGGGGCTGCGCGCCGAGGCCGCGAGTCAGCTCAAGGTCACCGACGTCGACAAGGCCGTGCGCGGCAGCATCGTCGACCGTAACGACGACAAGCTGGCATTCACCATCGAGGCGCGGGCGCTGACGTTCCAGCCGGTCAAGATCCGCAAGCAGCTTGCCGACGCGAGTGCGACGACACCCAAAGCGCCCGACCCTGCGGCGAGGCTGCGCGATATCGCCGCGGAGGTGGCGACGCGGCTGAACAACAAGCCCGACGCCAAGACGGTGCTCAAGAAGCTGAAGAGCAACGAGTCGTTCGTCTATCTCGCTCGCGCCGTCGATCCGGCTGTCGCCGAGGCGATTTCGAAGAAGTTCCCCGAGGTCGGCTCCGAACGCCAGGACCTGCGCCAGTATCCGGGCGGATCGCTGGCCGCCAACATCGTCGGCGGTATCGACTGGGACGGACACGGCCTGCTCGGCCTCGAGGACTCGATGGACGCCACCCTCGCAGGCACCGACGGGTCGGTCACCTACGACCGCGGCTCCGACGGTGTGGTGATTCCCGGCAGCTACCGCAACCGGCACACCGCCGTCAACGGCTCTACCATCCAGCTGACCCTCGACGACGACATCCAGTTCTACGTCCAGCAGCAGGTCCAGCAGGCGCGTAACGCCTCCGGTGCGGAGAATCTGTCCGCGGTGGTGCTCGACGCGAAAACCGGTGAAGTGCTTGCGATGTCGAACGACGACACGTTCGACCCGAGCCAGGACATCGGCAGGCAGGACGATCGCGAACTCGGCAACCTTGCGGTGTCGTCGCCGTTCGAGCCGGGCTCGGTGAACAAGATCGTCACCGCCGCGTCGGTCATCGAGTTCGGGCTGTCCAACCCGGACGAGGTGCTGCAGGTGCCCGGCTCGATCGACATGGGCGGCGTAACCGTCGGCGACGCTTGGGAACACGGCGTGACGCCGTACACCACCACAGGTGTCTTCGGTAAGTCCTCCAACGTCGGCACGCTGATGCTGGCACAGCGGGTAGGGCCAGAGCGCTACGCCGAAATGCTCGACAAGTTCGGCCTCGGCCAGCGCAGCGGCGTCGGGCTGCCCGGCGAGAGCGCGGGCCTCGTGCCGCCGATCGACCAGTGGTCGGGCAGCACCTTCTCCAACCTGCCTATCGGACAGGGCCTTTCGATGACGCTGCTGCAGATGACGGGCATGTACCAGGCGATCGCCAACGACGGCGTGCGCATCCCGCCGCGCATCGTCAAGGCCACCATCGCCCCCGACGGCAGCCGCACCGAGGAGCCGGAACCCGACGGTGTGCGGGTGGTATCCCCGCAGACCGCCCAGACCGTGCGCAACATGCTGCGCGCGGTCGTGCAGCGCGACCCGATGGGCACCCAGCAGGGCACCGGGTCGCAGGCCGCCGTCGAGGGCTACCAGATCTCGGGCAAGACGGGCACCGCGCAGAAGATCAACCCGGCCTGCGGCTGCTACTACAGCGACGTCTACTGGATCACCTTCGCGGGCATGGTCACCACCGACGACCCGCGCTACGTGATCGGCATCATGGCCGACAACCCGCACCGCACGGCCGAGGGGCAGCCGGGTACGACGATGGCGCCGCTGTTCCACAACATCGCCAGCTGGTTGCTGCAGCGCGAGAACATCCCGCTGTCGCCCGACCCCGGCCCGCCGCTGACGTTGCAGGCCACCTGACGGACCTCGCCACGGAAGTCGCCCGCCGAAGGCCGGTACTGTGTCAAGGCCATGAAGCTGCGTCCCTCGCATCCCGCCGGCCAGGCGCTCGGGCCATTGGCCGATCAGGTAGGCGCGCTCATTTCATCCCCGGACGACGGGAGCACAGACCGTCGTCACCGGTGTCACCCTGCGCAGTCAGGATGCGCAACCGGGCGATCTGTTCGCCGCGCTTCCCGGCGCGACATCGCACGGCGGGCGCTACGCGGCTGACGCCATCGCGCGCGGCGCGGTGGCCGTGCTCACCGATTCCGACGGCCTGGCCCACATGGGTGCCGATGCGACGGTGCCCGTGCTCGTCCGTCCCGACCCGCGGTCGGTGCTCGGCGGGCTGGCCGCCACCGTCTACGGCGACCCGTCGCGCCACCTTCGGGTGATCGGCGTGACAGGAACATCGGGCAAGACCACCACCACCTACCTCGTCGAGGCGGGGCTGCGAGCCGCCGACCGGGTCGCCGGGCTGATCGGAACCGTCGGCATCCGGATCGCCGGTGAGGACCTGCCGAGCACGCTGACGACACCGGAAGCGCCCGATCTTCAGGCCCTGCTTGCGCTGATGCTCGAGCAGGGCGTCGACACCGTCGTGATGGAGGTGTCGAGCCACGCACTGAGCCTCGGACGCGTCGACGGGGTCGAATTCGCCGTCGGCGGCTTCACCAACCTGTCCCGCGACCACCTCGACTTCCACCCGACGATGCAGGACTACTTCGACACCAAGGCACGGCTGTTCGACCCCGCGTCGTCGACCGCCGCGGCGTCTTCGGTGGTGTGCGTCGACGACGACGCCGGGCTGGCGATGGCCGCCATCGCGCCGAACCCGGTGACCGTCAGCGCAATCGGCGGCGTCGCCGACTGGCGGGTCGAGGGCGTCCGCGCGGGCGAACGCGGCGCGCAGGAGTTCGCCGCCGTCGACCCGGCGGGCGTCCACCACGCGCTGAGCATCGGGCTGCCTGGCCGCTACAACGTCGCGAACGCGCTGCTGGCGGCGGCGCTGCTCGACGAGGTCGGGGTGTCACCCGAACAGGCCGCGCCTGGGCTGCGCGACGCGCGGGTGCCGGGCAGGCTGGAACCCATCGACCGTGGCCAGGACTTCCTGGCGCTGGTCGACTACGCGCACAAGCCTGGCGCGCTGCGCGCCGTCCTCGAGACGCTGCGGGCGCAGGCGACCGGACGCGTCGCGGTGGTGTTCGGTGCGGGCGGCAACCGCGACCCCGGCAAGCGCGGACCGATGGGGCAGGTGGCCGCCGAACTCGCCGACCTCGTCATCGTCACCGACGACAACCCTCGCGACGAGGATCCCGCGGTGATCCGCTCGGCGATCGTCGCGGGCGCGGCGGGGCGCCGCAGACGTCGTCGAGATCGGCGACCGGCGCGAGGCCATCGACCACGCCGTCGCATGGGCGCGCGCCGGAGACGTCGTGCTGATCGCAGGCAAGGGCCACGAGGCGGGCCAGACCAGCCACGGGCAGACCCGTCCGTTCGACGACCGCGACGAATTGGCCGGAGCTCTCGAGGCGTTGGGATCGCGGGCATGATCGATCTGACACTGGCCCAGATCGCCGAGATCGTCGGCGGTGAGCTCGCCGACATCTCGGCCGCCGACGCCGCGGCGACCAGGGTCACGGGCTCGGTCGAATTCGACTCTCGCGCCGTGACTTCCGGCGGTCTCTTCCTCGCGCTGCCCGGCGCGCGGTCGGACGGACACGACTTCGCCGCGGGTGCGGTGGCCGCGGGTGCGGCCGGCGTGTTGGCCGCACGGCCGGTCGGAGTGCCCGCGATCGTCGTCGAACCCCGCACAGAAGCCGGAACCGACACGGCGGCCAGCGTTCTCGAGCACGACACCGACGGCTCGGGCGCGGCCGTGCTCGCGGCGCTGGCCCGGCTGGCCGCCGCGGTGGCCGGTGAGCTGGTCGCGGGCGGCCTGACGATCGTCGGCATCACCGGCTCGTCGGGGAAGACGTCGACCAAGGACCTCGTCGCCGCCGTGCTCGCACCGCTTGGCGAGGTGGTGGCACCACCGGGCTCCTTCAACAACGAGCTCGGCACGCCGTGGACGGTGCTGCGGGCGGGGCAGGACACCGACTTCCTGATCCTCGAGATGTCGGCGCGCCATCCGGGCAACATCGCTGCGCTGGCGTCGATCGCCCCGCCGTCGATCGCCGTCGTGCTCAACGTCGGCACCGCCCATCTCGGTGAGTTCGGCTCCCGCGAGGCGATCGCACGCACCAAGGCCGAACTGCCACAGGCTGTTCCGTCATCGGGGGTGGTCATCCTGAACGCCGATGACGACGCCGTCGCCGCAATGGCGGACCAGACACGCCGCCCGCGTGGTGCGGGTCTCCCGGTCACCGGGCGCCGATGTGTGGGCCGGGCCGGTCACCCTCGACGAGGTAGCGCGTCCCCGCTTCACGATGCACGCGGCGGGCACCGAGACCGAGATATCGCTCGCGGTGCACGGCGACCACCAGGTGTCCAACGCGCTGTGCGCCGCCGCGGTGGGGATCGAGTGCGGTGCGACCGGCGACCAGGTGGCGGCCGCGCTCGCGGGCGCGGGCCCGGTGTCGCAGCACCGCATGCACGTGACCACCCGCGACGACGGCGTCACCGTCATCGACGACGCCTACAACGCCAACCCGGACTCCATGCTGGCAGGCCTCAAATCGCTGGCCTGCCATCGCCCGCCAAGCCGGTGAATCCAGGCGCAGCTGGGCGGTGCTCGGCGAGATGGCCGAGCTCGGCGATGACGCGATAACCGAACATGACCGCATCGGCAGACTGGCAGTGCGATTAGATGTCAGTCGACTCATCGTCGTGGGAACCGGGAGATCGATGAGCGCCATGCACCACGGGGCGGTCATGGAGGGTTCATGGGGAGGAGAGGCCACCATGGTCGCCGACGCTGACGCAGCGCTCGACTTGCTGCGAGCCGAACTGCGCCAGGGAGATGTGGTGCTCGTCAAGGCGTCCAATGCCGCCGGGCTGGGGAAGCTCGCAGAGGCGTTGGTCGCCTCATGAGGCAGATCCTCATCGCCGTCGGTATCGCGCTGACGGTCTCCATCCTGCTGACGCCCGTCCTGATCGGGCTGTTCACCAGGCAGGGCTTCGGCCACGAGATCCGCGAGGACGGTCCGCCGAGCCACGCCAAGAAGCGCGGCACGCCGTCGATGGGCGGCGTCGCGATCCTTGCGGGCATCTGGGCGGGCTACCTCGGCACCCACCTCGTCGGGCTGGCACTCGACGGCCGGGGCCCGTCGGCATCCGGCCTGCTCGCTCTCGGGCTCGCGACCGCGCTCGGCATCGTCGGGTTCGTCGACGACCTGATCAAGATCCGCCGGTCGCGCAACCTCGGGCTGAACAAAACCGCGAAGACCATCGGCATGCTGGCGGCCGCGGTGATCTTCGGCGTGCTGGCATTGCAGTTCCGCAATACCGACGGACTCACCCCTGGCAGCGCCGAGCTGTCCTATGTCCGTGAAATCGCGACAGTCACGCTGGCTCCCGCCATCTTCGTGTTCTTCTGCGTGCTGATCATCTACGCGTGGTCGAACGCGGTGAACTTCACCGACGGTCTCGACGGGCTTGCCGCGGGTGCGATGGCGATGGTGTGCGCGGCCTACGTGATCATCACGTTCTGGCAGTTCCGCAATGCGTGCGCGACGGCGCCAGGCGTCGGCTGCTACAACGTGCGCGATCCGCTCGACCTCGCACTGATCGCCGCCGCAACGGCAGGGGCCTGCATCGGGTTCCTGTGGTGGAACGCCGCGCCCGCGAAGATCTTCATGGGCGACACCGGCTCGCTCGCGCTCGGCGGCGTCATCGCCGCACTGTCGGTGCTGAGCCGCACCGAGATGCTCGCCGTGGTGCTCGGTGCCCTGTTCGTCGCCGAGGTGACATCGGTCGTCGTGCAGATCCTGGCGTTCCGCACCACGGGGCGACGGGTGTTCCGGATGGCGCCGTTCCACCATCACTTCGAACTCGTCGGATGGGCCGAAACCACGGTGATCATTCGTTTCTGGCTGTTGACGGCGATCGCGTGCGGCCTCGGTGTTGCGCTCTTCTACAGCGAGTGGCTCACCACCGTCGGGGCCTGACGTGAACCGTCGCGCCGTCGCGCCGCTGTTGCCCGGCACCCGTGTGCTGGTGACAGGGGCGGGCATCACGGGCCGTTCGGTGGGCGCCGCCCTCGAGCCGACGGGTGTGCGGCTGACCATCTGCGACGACGATCCGCTGGCCCTTCAGCGCCTCGTCACACCTGCGAGTGTCGTCACCACCGCGGACGCCGTCGACCACATCGCCGACTACGCGCTCGTCGTCACCAGTCCTGGATTCCCGCCCACCGCACCGGTTTTGGCGGCCGCGGCCGCCGCGAATGTGCCCATCTGGGGCGATGTCGAGCTGGCGTGGCGGCTGGATCAGGCGGGCTGGTTCGGCCCGCCGAAGCGCTGGCTGGTGGTGACAGGGACCAACGGCAAGACGACCACGACGTCGATGCTGCACGCCATGCTGCTCGCCGCGGGGCGGCGCTCGGTGCTCTGCGGCAACATCGGCAACCCGGTGATCGACATGCTCGCCGAGCCCGCCGAGGTGCTCGCGGTGGAACTGTCGAGTTTTCAGCTGCATTGGGCGCCGTCGCTGCGACCGGACGCGGGAGTCGTGCTCAACGTCGCCGAGGATCACCTCGACTGGCACGGTTCGATGGACGCGTACGCGGCCGACAAGGCGCGGGCGCTCGAGGGCCTGGTGGCCGTCGCGGGGCTCGACGACCCCGTCGCGGCGAGACTCCTCGACCACTCCGCCGCGCAGGTTCGGGTCGGGTTCAGGCTCGGCGAACCGGCGGCGGGGGAGCTTGGGGTCGCGGGCGGCGCGCTGATCGACAGGGCCTTCGCCGACGGTCTGGTGCTCGCCGACACCTCGTCGATCCCTGTGCCGGGTCCGGTCGGGGTGCTCAACGCGTTGGCCGCCGCGGCGCTGGCACGCGCGGTCGACGTGCCCGCAGAAGCCATCGCCGACGCGCTGTCGTCATTTCACCTCGGCCCGCACCGTGCCGAAAAGGTCGCCGAAGTCGACGGCGTGACCTTCATCGACGACTCAAAGGCCACCAACCCGCACGCGGCGCACGCGTCCATCGCGGCGTACCCGCGGGTGGTGTGGATCGCAGGCGGCCTTCTGAAGGGTGCGTCGGTCGACGAACTCGTCGCCGAAGTATCGAATCGCCTGGTCGGCGTCGTGTTGATCGGCCGGGACCGGGCGCTGGTCGCCAACGCGTTATCGCGACACGCCCCGGATGTACCCGTCGTGGAGGTTGTGACGGGGGAGGATTCTGTGGTGCCTGATGCAAATGAGTCAGATGTGACCTCTGTGACTCGCTCTGATGACCGACGTGGTCGCCGCCGCCCGTCGGCTGGCGCGACCCGGCGACACCGTGCTGCTGGCTCCCGCAGGCGCTTCCTTCGACCAATTCAGCGGCTACGCCGAGCGTGGGGACGCCTTCGCGGCCGCCGTGCGCGCTTCGCGGTAGCCATGAGTTCCATCCTCAGCCGGCTGAAGCTCCGCCGGACCGGCGACGCGCAGGCAACCGCCGAAGCGGCTGCCGCCACCCGCGCTCCGCGCACCCGCTTCGGCGCCTGGCTCGGCCGACCGATGACCTCGTTTCACCTCATCATCGCCGTCGCCGCGCTGCTCGTCTCGCTCGGTTTGATCATGGTGCTCTCTGCATCCGGTGTGCACTCCTACGACGAGGACGGCTCGCCGTGGGTGATCTTCGGTAAGCAGCTGATCTGGACGCTCGTCGGCCTCTTCGCGTTCTATGCGGCCATGAGGATGCGGGTGCAGACCATGCGCAGCCTCGCGTTCACCGGCTTCGCGTTCAGCATCGTGCTGCTCGTTCTGGTGTTGATACCCGGAATCGGCAAGGAGGCCAACGGTTCCCGTGGCTGGTTCGTCATCGCCGGGCTGTCGATGCAGCCGTCGGAGCTGGCGAAGATCGCGTTCGCGATCTGGGGTGCGCACCTGCTCGCGGCCCGCCGCATGGAGCGGGCCTCGCTGCGGGAGATGCTCATCCCGCTGGTGCCCGCCGCCGTGATCGCGCTCGCGCTCATCGTCGCCCAGCCCGACCTCGGGCAGACGGTGTCGCTCGGCATCATCCTGCTGGCCCTGCTCTGGTACGCGGGCCTACCGCTGCGGGTGTTTCTGTCCTCGCTGTTCGCCGTCGTCGTCTCGGCCGCTGTGCTCGCCATGGCCGAGGGCTACCGGTCCGACCGGGTGATGTCCTGGCTGAACCCGACCGCCGACTCGCAGGGCTCCGGGTATCAGGCCAAACAGGCCAGGTTCGCGCTGGCCAACGGCGGTGTCTTCGGCGACGGCCTTGGTCAGGGCACGGCGAAGTGGAATTACCTGCCCAATGCGCACAACGACTTCATCTTCGCGATCATCGGCGAGGAGCTGGGCTTCATCGGCGCCGCGGGCCTGCTGTGCCTGTTCGGCCTGTTCGCCTATACCGGGATGCGGATTGCGCGCCGGTCCGCCGACCCGTTCCTTCGTCTGCTCACCGCGACGGCCACCATGTGGGTGCTCGGCCAGGTTTTCATCAATGTCGGCTACGTCATCGGTCTTCTGCCGGTCACCGGCCTGCAGCTGCCGCTGATCTCGGCGGGCGGAACCTCAACGGCGACAACACTTCTGATCATCGGTGTGATCGCCAACGCGGCGCGGCACGAACCCGAGGCGGTGGCCGCGCTGCGGGCGGGCCGCGAAGACCGGGTGAACCGGATGCTCCGGCTGCCGCTGCCGCAGCCGTATTCACCGACCCGCACCGAGGCGCTGCGTGACCGGATGAGGTCCCGCGGGGACAAGTCGGCCGCCAAGCCGAAGCGCAAACCCGCCAAGGACAACAGGCGTAAACCCCATACGGCCGACCGGCCGGTGCGAAGCTCAGTGCATCATGGAGGCGGCCAGCGCGTACCGCGCGCACGCGAGGAGCGTGCGGGCCGGAGCGCAGCTGGACAGCAGCGCCACCAGGGCCGACGGGCTCGCACATTGGAAGGTCAACGTCACGGGTGAATGGGCCGATCTCGGTAGTTATCGCCGGCGGCGGGACGGCAGGCCATATCGAACCCGCCATGGCCGTCGCCGATGCGCTGCGCGCGCTGCAACCGGATGTGCGGATCACGGCGCTCGGCACTCATCGCGGTCTCGAGACCCGGTTGGTGCCCGAGCGCGGGTATCACCTCGAGCTGATCACGCCGGTGCCGCTGCCCCGTAAGCCGAGCGCCGATCTGTTCCGGCTGCCGATGCGGGTGCGCCGGGCCGTCAAGGAGGCCCGCGGAGTGCTCGACGACGTCGACGCCGACGTCGTCGTCGGGTTCGGCGGCTACGTCGCGGTGCCCGCCTATCTGGCTGCGCGCAGGCGCGGGGTTCCCGTGGTCGTCCACGAAGCCAACGCGAGCGCAGGCTGGGCCAACAAGCTCGGCGCGCGGTCGGCGAGCCGAGTGCTCTCCGCGGTCGCCGACTGCGGGCTGCCGCGCGCCGAGGTGGTCGGCGTCCCTGTGCGCTCCGCGATCACCTCGCTGGACCGGATGGCGGAACGGGCGAAGGCCAGGGCACACTTCGGGTTCTCCGACGATGCGCGGGTGCTGCTGGTGTTCGGCGGTTCGCAGGGCGCCCAGTCGATCAACCGCGCCGTCGCACCCGCGGCCAAGGACCTTGCCGCGGCTGGGATCTCGGTGTTGCACGCGCACGGCCCCAAGAACACCCTCGATCTCCCTGCGCCGGCCGATGGCGGGCCTCCCTACGTCGCGGTGCCGTACCTGGACCGGATGGATCTCGCCTACGCCGCAGCCGATTTGGCGATCTGTCGGTCCGGGGCGATGACGGTTGCCGAGGTGTCGGCCGTCGGGCTGCCCGCGGTGTACGTTCCGCTGCCGATCGGCAACGGCGAACAGCGACTCAACGCGCTGCCCGTCGTCAACGCGGGTGGTGGGCTTCTTGTCGACGACGCCGACCTCACGCCCGAGTTCGTCGCGGGCACCGTCGCCGGATTGCTCAGCGACGCTGCGCGGCTGACCGCGATGACCGCAGCCGCGGCGATGGCAGGTCACCGCGACGCCGCACAGAAGGTCGCCGAGGTCGCCCTCGAGGTGGCCCGTAGCCGAAAGGCCGGCCGGTGAGCGCGATCCCGCTGCCCGATCAGCTGAAGCGGGTGCACATGGTCGGCATCGGCGGAGCGGGCATGTCGGGCATCGCCCGCATCCTGCTCGACCGCGGTGGGCTGGTTTCGGGCTCCGACGCCAAGGAGTCGCGAGGCGTCGCGGCGCTGCGGGCGCGTGGTGCGGTCATCAACATCGGCCACGACGAGTCGTCGCTTGACCTGCTGCCCGGCGGACCGACAGCCGTCGTGACCACGTACGCCGCGATCCCCAAGACCAACCCCGAGCTCGTCGAGGCGCGGCGCCGCGGTATCCCGGTGATATCTGCGACCCGTGGTGCTGGCCAGGCTGATGGATGGCTACACCACGCTGATGGTGACGGGCACGGCAGGCAAGACCACCACGACGTCGATGCTCATCGTGGCGTTGCAGCACACCGGGTTCGACCCGTCGTTCGCGGTCGGCGGCGACCTCGGCGAGGCGGGCACCAACGCCCATCACGGCAGCGGCACGTGTTTCGTCGCCGAGGCCGACGAGAGCGACGGCTCGTTGCTCGAGTACACGCCGGACGTCGCGGTGGTGACCAACATCGAGGCCGACCACCTGGATTTCTTCGGCACCCCAGATGCCTACCGCGCGGTCTTCGACCAGTTCGTCGAACGACTGGCGCCCGGCGGTGTGCTGATCGCGTGCGCCGACGACGACGGCGCCGCGGCACTCGCCGATCGGTCGGAGGAACAGGGCATCAGGGTGCTGCGTTACGGCAGCTCGAAAGACGGCGAGCCGGTAGAAGGGCTTGCGGCGACCCTTCTCAGTTGGGAGCAGCAGGGAACCAACGCAGTTGCGCACATCGCGCTGGCGGGCGAACCACATCCGCGGGTGATGCGCCTCGCGGTGCCGGGCAGGCATATGGCCCTGAACGCCTTGGCGGCGCTGCTGGCGGCGATCGAGGCCGGCGCTCCCGTCGACGACGTCCTCGATGGCTTGGCCGGATTCGACGGTGTGCGAAGGCGATTCGAGTTGGTGGGCACGGTCAACGGCGTGCGGGTGTTCGACGACTACGCTCACCACCCCACGAAGGTCCGTGCCGCTCTTTCGGCGCTGCGCACGCTGGCCCGCCAGGGCGAGACGACCCACGCGGGGGCGGGTCGAGCCGTCGTCGTCTTCCAACCCCACTTGTATTCGCGTACGCAAACTTTCGCGCGGGAGTTCGGGGAGGCCCTCAGCGATGCCGACCTGGTCTTCGTGCTGGACGTCTACGGCGCACGTGAACAACCGATCGCGGGCGTCAGCGGGGCCATAATCGTCGACCACGTCGACCGCCGAGGTGACCTACCTGCCGGACTTCTCCGCCGTCGCCGAGCAGGTGGCCGACGCGGTGCGCAAGGGCGATGTCGTCGTCACGATGGGGGCGGGCGACGTCACGATGCTCGGCCCCGAGATCGTCGAGGCGATCGCGGCGCGGGCCAACCGGTCGATGCCGCAGCGTGAGCCGAAACCCGACGCGCCATGACCGAGCCCGAGGACGGCGCCGAGGCGACGGCTGAGCCAGAGGTCGAACCCGCCGAGGAAGAGACCGCTGCCCGCGGAGGACGCCGACGCCGCCGAGGACTTCGAGGGCCCGCGCCGCCGAGCCAGGCGCGAACGCGAAGCGCGCCGTGAGGCCCAGACCCGCGCCGTCGCGATCGAACAGGCCAGACGGGAAGCCAAGCGGCGCGCACAGGGAAAGTCCACCGAAGACGCCAAACCTGTTGGGCGAGGCGCGGTCCGGGGCCTGAGGCTGATGGTGTGGACGGTCCTTCTCGTCGTGTTGTTCGTCGGGCTCGGCCTGCTTCTGTACTTCACCCCGATCATGGCGGCGCGCAACGTCGTCATCACCGGCGTCGGTGCGGTGAGCCAGGAAGAGGTCATCGCGGCTGCCGCCGTCAAGCAGGGCACCCCGCTTCTTCAGGTGAACACCGACGACGTGGCCGAGCGGGTTGCCACCATCCGCCGGGTAGCCACCGCGCGCGTGCAGCGCGAATATCCGTCGACCCTTCGCATCACCGTCGTCGAGCGAGTGCCCGTGGTGGTCAAGGACTTTCCCGATGGTTCGCACCTTTTCGACCGCGACGGGGTGGACTTCGCGACCGCGCCACCGCCGCCCAACCTGCCGTACCTCGAGGCGGACAACCCAGGGCCGAACGATCCGTCGACGATGGCCGCGCTCGAGGTGATGACAGCACTGCGGCCCGAAGTGGCCGGCCAGGTCGCCAGGGTTTCGGCGCCGTCGGTCGCGTCGGTCACGCTGACGCTGGTCGACGGCAGGGAAGTGGTGTGGGGTACGACGGATCGCACGGAGGAGAAGGCGCAGAAACTCGCGGCGCTGCTGACCCAGCCGGGCCACACCTATGACGTGTCGAGCCCGGATCTGCCGACGGTCAAGTGATCCGGTCGCCGGGAAATCGCCGGAAATTACCGACATTCGTGTCGGCGCGCCTGCATGGATAGTGCTTGACCTCGCCCTACCGTTCTGTTTGCGCGAAGTAACTTGACATAACTATAAACCTCTTGTTGAGGTTGAGAGTTTGCTCGAGGCGCACCGAAGGCAACCAGGGAGGAAAGGCGACCGCGATGACCCCCCCGCACAATTACCTCGCCGTCATCAAAGTGGTCGGCATCGGCGGCGGCGGCGTCAACGCCGTCAACCGGATGATCGAGCACGGGCTCAAGGGCGTCGAGTTCATCGCGATCAACACCGACGCGCAAGCGCTGTTGATGAGCGATGCCGACGTCAAGCTCGACGTCGGCCGCGACTCCACCCGAGGGCTCGGCGCAGGCGCCGATCCCGAGGTCGGCCGCAAGGCAGCCGACGACGCCAAGGACGACATCGAGGAGCTGCTGCGCGGCGCCGACATGGTGTTCGTGACCGCGGGCGAGGGCGGTGGAACCGGTACCGGCGGGGCCCCCGTCGTCGCCACCATCGCGCGCAAGCTCGGTGCACTCACGGTCGGTGTGGTGACTAGGCCGTTCTCATTCGAGGGCAAGCGGCGAAGCAACCAGGCCGAGACCGGCATCGCCTCCCTGCGGGAGAGCTGCGACACGTTGATCGTGATCCCCAACGACCGGCTGCTGCAGATGGGCGATGCGGCGGTGTCGCTGATGGATGCGTTCCGCAGTGCCGACGAGGTACTTCTCAACGGTGTGCAGGGCATCACCGATCTGATCACCACCCCCGGCCTGATCAACGTCGACTTCGCCGACGTCAAGGGCATCATGTCCGGCGCGGGCACCGCGCTGATGGGCATCGGCTCGGCGCGGGGCGACGGACGCGCGCTCAAGGCGGCCGAAATCGCCATCAACTCACCGCTGCTCGAGGCATCCATGGAAGGTGCGCAGGGCGTGCTGATGTCGATCGCGGGCGGCAGCGACCTCGGCCTGTTCGAGATCAACGAGGCCGCATCGCTGGTTCAGGACGCGGCGCACATCGAGGCCAACATCATCTTCGGCACCGTGATCGACGATTCGCTCGGCGACGAGGTGCGCGTGACCGTGATCGCGGCGGGCTTCGACGCATCGGGACCGAGCCGCAAACCCGTGGTCGGCGCGGGACAGGCGATCGCCCCCGGTAAAGCGGGCCAAGTCACCTCGTCGCTCTTCGAGCCGGTCGATGCCGCCAGCGTTCCTGTGCACACCAACGGCGCCACGGTCAGTATCGGTGGCGGGGACGACGATGACGACGTCGACGTGCCGCCGTTCATGCGGCACTAACACGCGCGCCCGGATACTGGGGCTGTGAGTGTTCGGGTTCGGCGCGTGACCACCACCCGCGCAGGCGGTGTATCCGCGCCGCCGTATGACACGTTCAATCTCGGTGACCACGTCGGCGACGACCCGGCAGCCGTGGCGACCAACCGGAAGCGGCTGGCGTCGGCGATCGGATTGGGCGCCGACGCGGTGGTCTGGATGAACCAGGTGCACGGCGACAACGTCGTGCGGGTCGACGGCCCCCGTGAAGGGGGAGCGGGAGCAGTCGATCAGACCGACGCATTGGTGACGACCACGCCGCGATTGGCATTGGCGGTCGTAACGGCCGATTGCGTTCCCGTTTTATTGGCCGATGCCCGCGCCGGGGTGGTGGCGGCGGTTCATGCGGGCCGAGTCGGCGCACAGATTGGTGTCGTGGCGCGCGCCGTCGAGGCGATGTGTGATGCAGGCGCTCGCGCAGGGGACATCTCCGTGCTGTTCGGTCCTTCGGTCAGCGGCCGCAACTACGAGGTGCCCGCCGCGATGGCCGATGAGGTCGAGGCGGCCCTGCCCGGCAGCAGGACCATCACGTCGAAAGGGACGCCAGGCCTGGACCTGCGAGCCGGAATCGCCCGGCAATTAAAGGATTTGGGTGTAACGGCTATCGATGCCGACCCGCGGTGCACGGTTGACGACCGCAATCTGTTCAGTCACCGGCGCGATGCGCCGACCGGCCGTCTCGCGTCCGTGGTGTGGATTGAGTAACGCCATGGCAACCACGCGGGAGGTTGAACTCGCCGACGCGCTGAGGGCGGTGCGCGAACGGCTCTCCGATGCCGCGGCGGCCGCGGATCGTAAAAGCGACGAAATTGAATTGCTCCCGATTACGAAATACTTTCCAGCAACCGATGTACTTATTTTGTCGCATTTGGGTTGCGATGCATTTGGTGAATCGCGCGAACAAGAAGCGGTCGCGAAATCGGCCGAATGCAATTCCGCCGAACCCGCTTCACCGATTCGCTGGCACATGGTCGGCCGCATTCAGCGCAACAAGGCGCGGTCGATCGCCAGCTGGGCGTATGCCGCGCACTCGGTCGACAGCGCGAAGCTGATCGCCGCACTGGACAAGGCGTCGGCGGGCGCGCTGGCCGAGGGCGCGCGCTCGGATCCGCTTCGGATCTACATCCAGCTCAGCCTCGACGGCGATGTCGATCGTGGGGGAGTCGACATCGCGCGCCCCGACCTCGTCGACGAACTGTGCGCGCAGGTGGCATCGGCGGACGGGTTGGCGTTCGTCGGGCTGATGGGCATCCCGCCGCTCGGGTCAGATGCCGACGACGCCTTCGCGCGTTTGCAGGCCGAGCATCAGCGGGTACAGGGTTCCTACCAGCAGCGTCTCGAGCTGTCGGCCGGAATGTCCAGCGACCTCGAGGCGGCCGTCAAACACGGTTCGACGTGTGTGCGTGTCGGTACCGCGCTATTGGGGCAACGTCCTCTAACGTCACCATGAGTAGTCACTCCAGTCACATCTTCATCACAGGCATCACGCAAGAAGGGTCCAGCGATGAGCACACTGCACAAGGTCAAGGCGTACTTCGGGATGGCGCCTATGGACGACTACGACGACGAGTACTACGACGACGAGGACCGTCCGGGCCGCGGCTATCCGCGCCGTGAGCGCTTCGGCGAAGAGGGATACGGCGGTCGCTACGACGACCGTTACGAAGAAGAGGAGATGGCAGGGCGCCTACCGCGGCGGCTACGCCGACGAGGGCCGCCTCCACCCGCGCGAATTCGATCGCGCCGCACCGAGATACGCCCCGCTGCGCGGCTCGACGCGCGGTGCCCTTGCGATGGATCCGCGTCGGATGGCGATGCTGTTCGACGAGAGCAGCCCACTGTCGAAGATCACCACGCTGCGGCCGAAGGATTACAGCGAGGCCCGCACCATCGGCGAGCGTTTCCGCGACGGCACGCCGGTCATCATGGACCTGGTGACCATGGACAATGCCGACGCCAAGCGGCTCGTCGATTTCGCCGCGGGCCTGGCGTTCGCCCTGCGCGGGTCGTTCGACAAGGTCGCCACCAAGGTGTTCCTGTTGTCGCCCGCCGACGTCGACGTTTCCGCCGACGACCGCAGGCGTATCGCCGAGACCGGCTTCTACGCCTACCAGTAGGTCAGCCCGTTGCGCCGCCTTGCGCGGTTCTCTCGTCCGCCGGGCGGGCCAGGTAGGCTGACGGCAACGCGCCGGCCGGCATCGGTCTGCGGTCTGTATGGAACATCACATCGGCTGTAGTGAGGTCGGCTTATTTGGCCCTGTTCTTTGAGATTCTGGGTTTCGCGCTGTTCGTCTTCTGGCTGCTGCTCATCGCCAGGGTGGTGGTCGAATTCATCCGCTCGTTCAGCCGCGACTGGCACCCACGGGGTGTCACGGTGGTGATCCTCGAGGTGATCATGACCCTCACCGACCCGCCGGTGAAGCTGCTGCGGCGCATCATTCCGCAGCTCACGATAGGGGCGATCCGCTTCGACCTTTCGATCATGGTGCTGCTGCTCGTTGCATTCATCGGTATGCAGCTGGCGTTCAGCGCCGCGGCATGAGAGCGTCCGGATCGGCGTTTGCCGAACGCGGCAATTGGCCTTAAGAAGATTGAATTTCGTTCTTAATTATTGGCCTCACATGCAACCGGCGTGTCCTGTGTGACAGGATGGACGCCAGTTACTCCACTGACGCTCTACACTTTGAGATCGATTGACGGTCCAGACCATCTAGGGGGCAGACAATGCCGCTCACTCCAGCTGACGTTCACAACGTCGCGTTCAGCAAGCCACCCATCGGCAAGCGCGGCTACAACGAGGACGAGGTCGATGCCTTCCTCGATCTGGTCGAGAACGAGTTGACCCGGCTCATCGAGGAGAACGCCGACCTTCGTCAGCGCGTGACTGAGATCGATCAGGAGCTGACGACCGCGCGGGCAGGCGGGGGAGCCCAGGCGCAACCGACGCAGGCCATCCCGCTGTATCAGCCGGAGCCAGAACCCGAGCCCGTCCCGGCGCCCGTGTACGAGGCGCCTGCGCCGGTGCCCCAGCCGGTGGCCGCCCCGATGAGCGAGGACCAGCACCTCAAGGCCGCACGCGTGCTCAGCCTTGCCCAGGACACCGCCGACCGGTTGACCACGACCGCCAAGACCGAGTCGGAGAAGCTGCTGTCCGACGCCAGGTCCCAGGCGGACCAGATGGTCAGCGAGGCTCGCGCTACCGCGGAATCCACCGTGGCCGAGGCTCGCCAGCGCGCAGACACGATGCTCGCCGATGCGCAGACCCGCTCGGAGACCCAGCTGCGCCAGGCTCAGGAGAAGGCCGATGCGCTGCAGGCGGACGCCGAGCGCAAACACTCCGAGATCATGGGAACCATCAACCAGCAACGCACTGTGCTCGAGGGCCGACTGGAGCAGCTACGCACGTTCGAGCGCGAGTACCGCACCAGGTTGAAGACGTATCTGGAGTCCCAGCTCGAGGAGCTCGGCCAGCGCGGTTCGGCGGCCCCTGTCGACTCGAGCGCCAACAACGACAGCGGCGGCGGGTTCAACCAGTTCAACCGGGGTAACAACTAGCCCGCAGGCCCGCAGGCGTTGGGAGTGACCATTGTTGATCGTTGCGCTCGTGCTCGCCGTCATCGGCCTTGCGGCCCTGGTGACCGCGGTCGTCACGAGCAATGAACTGATCGCCTGGGTCTGCATCGCCGCCAGCGTCATCGGTGTCGTGTTGTTGATCGTCGATGCATTGCGGGAGCGGTCCCGCGGCGACGTCGAATCTGATCCAGACGCCCCGTCGCAGGATCGCCGACGAGGAGTTCGCCGAGGATTATCCGGACGACACTCCGGCCGTGGTGGAGGACGAAACCGTCGCTGCCCCAACGGAAACCGTCGACAGCGATGCGGCAGAGGTCGCCGAGGAAGACAGCAACCCGCGCTAACGCGTCGGTTTCGCCAGCAGTTCACGCACCTCGTCATCGGAGACCTGGTGGAAATCCGCGTAGACCTGTCCGACGGCTTCGAACGACTCGGGCATCGTCGCGCAGACCACGTCATCGGCCTCGCGGCGCAACTGTTTGCAGGCCGACGGCGGCCCGACGGGAACCGCGACCACCACGCTCTCCGGATGCGCGGAACGCACCGCGCGGACCGCTGCGAGCATGCTTGCGCCGGTGGCGATCCCGTCGTCGACGATGATGGCGACCCTGTCCTTCGGGTCCGCCGCGGGCCGGTCGCCCCGGTAGGCCTGCTCCCTGCGGTTGAGCTCTTCGGTCTCGCGGTCGATGGTGTCGCGCAGAGCCTGCTCGCCGATGCCGAGGCTTCTGATCAAGTCGTCGTTGACCACGAGACCGCCGCCACTGGCCAGGGCGCCCATTGCGAGCTCCTCCCACTGCGGCACGCCGAGCTTGCGAACCAGGAACACATCCAGTGGCGCCCTCAGCGCTGCGGCGACTTCCCAAGCGACCGGGACGCCGCCGCGTGCCAGCCCGAGAATCAGCAGATCTTCTCTGCCCTGATAGGCCGCCAGCGCCTGAGCCAGGACCCGGCCCGCTTCGCCGCGGTCCCGGAAGGTCCGTGCCGCGCTCCGCCGCGCGAGCCCACTCCAACCGGCCATGTCTCTGTCTTCCCGTTTCGGGGACTCATTTAGCCTACGACGGGCAATCCAACTGCGCGTCGACTCCGAATCACTTGGATACTGCGAAGGCGAAAGGAACCATGGGCATCGAATACGAGAGCATCGTCGACCATCCGCTGGCCGAGGTGTTCGCCTGGCACACCAGGCCGGGCGCGATGTCGCGACTCGTACCTCCGTGGCAGCCGATGACGGTGGTGGCCGAGACGGAGTCGCTCGCCGACGGTAAGGCGGTGCTCGGCCTGCCAGGCGGGTTGCGCTGGATCGCCCAACACGACCGCGACGCATTCGACCCGCCTCACCGGTTCGTCGACGTGCTGTCGTCGGCGGGGCCGCGATCCCTGCCGGCCCGGGCCATCGGCTGGTGGCGGCACACCCACGAATTCTTCGACGCTCCCGGCGGCGGCACGAGGGTGCGCGACGAGGTCGACACCACGATTCCCGGCGCGGCCCTGCGGCCGACGTTCGTCTACCGGCATCGTCAGTTGGCCGACGACCTAGCCGCGCACCGCGACGCCACAGAGGCGGGCGCCAAGCCGATGGTCGTCGCCGTCACCGGCGCGTCGGGACTGGTGGGATCGGCGCTCACGGCGTTGCTGACCACAGGCGGGCACCGGGTCATTCGGCTGGTACGGCGGCCGGCGCGGGCAAAGGACGAGCGGCAGTGGCGTCCCGACGCGCCCGCGCCCGACCTGCTCTCGGGCGTCGACGCCGTGGTCCATCTGGCAGGCGCCTCGATCGCGGGACGATTCACCGAGGAGCACAAGGCCGCGATCCGCGACACCCGCATCGAGCCGACGCGCAGGCTGGCGCAGGCCGCGGTCGACAGCGAGAACGGTCCCGGGGTCTTCGTCTGCGCGTCGGCGATCGGCATCTACGGGTACGACCGCGGCGATGCGCTGTTGTGCGAGGAAAGCGTGCGCGGGGACGGGTTCCTCGCCGATGTGGTCGCGGACTGGGAAGCCGCCACCCAACCCGCTGTCGATGCGGGCCTGCGGACGGTCAGCGTGCGCACCGGGGTCGTCCAGGCCGCGGCGGGCGGAACGCTGCGACTGCTGCGGCCGCTGTTCCTTGCCGGCTTGGGAGGCAGGCTGGGCAGCGGCGAACAGTGGCTGTCCTGGATCGGCATCGACGACCTGATCGACGTCTACTACCGCGCGCTCTACGACGATCGATTGTCAGGAGCCGTCAATGCGGTCGGACCAACACCGGTTCGAAACAGTGACTACACCAAGGCGCTCGCGGGTGTGCTGCACCGGCCCGCACTACTGCCCGTGCCATCCTTCGGACCGCGACTGCTGTTGGGCACCGACGGCGTCCGTGAGCTCGCAGAGGCTGACCAGCGGGTTGTCCCGACGAAGCTGACGGACCTCGGGCACAGGTTCAGGCACCCAACCGTTTCCGAGGCATTGGCGCATCAGCTGGGACACGGCTGATCGGCAAACCGCGATAGGAAGCCGCGCACCAACCCCCGGATTCGCAGCGCCGCGCTGTCCTGGAGTTCTCTTGTCGCCGAGAGCAGTTCGTCGTATGTGTGGCCGTTGCTCGTGATCTCCCCGTTGCGGTCGTCGGCGAACCAGCGTGCGAGCATGTCGTGATCGACCTCGGGATGAAACTGCAGGCCGACTGCCCGACCGAGAACGAACGCCTGTGATGCCATAGCCGTTCTCGCGATCTCGGTTGCGCCAGGCGGCAGTGTCCAGGCGATCGAAGTGCCACGCGAACCACCGCCCGCCCGGTATCAGGCTCTCGTCATCGCTTGCCACCTCGCACCAACCGATCTCCGGCGTCGCCAGCGGGGAAACCGAACCGCCGAACGCCTGCGCGAGCAGTTGACCGCCGAGGCACACGCCCAGTGTCGGCACGCCTGCGTCCGCGGCGTCGCGCAGCATCTGCATCTCCGCGCCGACCCACGTGCGCTGCAACGCCTCGTCGTAGACCGGCCACCGCGCGCCGAGCGGCACGATGGCGTCGTAGCGGCTCGGGTCGGGGAACTCCACGTCAAGGACGGGGTCGTCCACCCGTTCGGCGGGTACGACTGTGAATGTGGCGACGTCGTAGCCGCATTCGGTGAACGCCTCGCCGAGCAGACCCTCGGTCGCGAGGTGTTCGTTGTGGATGAACAGGACTTGCGGTGCCATGGACGTCAGACTATTTCGGAGGCACCGGCGGCGCGTCGTCCGGGGCGAGTTCCTTGGCGATCCGGCGGAAAAGCGTGTCGGCTTCGTTGCGGTAGTTGCCCTGGTCGTCGAACGCTTCGGGAAGGTATGTCACGGCGATGGCCATTCCGATCTTCTTGGCGGGAAGGTAGGCCATCACGCCTGCCTCGCCCGCGAACAGCGGGTTCTGCAGCAGCCAGTCTCCGGAGATGACGATGCCCAGCCCGTAGGTGTAGCCGTCGTTCTGCTCCATGCAGGTGGCGCAGCCGGGAAGGGTCCGGGTCTTTCCGCGCAGATCGGTTGACGCGAACGCCTCGTAGGAGTCCTTCGACAGCAGCTTGCCTGAGCCGAGTCCGACCGCACTGGCCTCCATGTCGTAGATGTTGGTGGTCTGGATCGCGCCGTGCGTGATCGTCCAGGACGGGTTCCAATACGTCGATTCCTCGTAAAACGGTGTGCCGCCCGGTATCTGTAGTGCTGCCCTGCGCTCACTGCTGAACGCGTGCAATGTCGGTGCCGGGATCTGCGGTGTGAACGAGTTGGCGGTGTTGTTCAGTCCGAGCGGTCGAATAACCTTGTCTTCCAACAACGTCGGCATGTCCTTGCCGGTCGCCTTCTCCAGCGCCTTTCCCAACAGCACATAGTTCGTGTGCGCGTAGTTCCAGTTCGTGCCCGGCTCGTAGAGCAGCGGCTTGTTCGTCGCGAACCCCAGAAGCTGGTCGGGTTCCCATTGCCGGAACGGGTCCTCGTACAGCGCCTTCTCGAATTCGGTGTTGCCGATGACGTAATCGACGTAGCCGGAAGTCATTTGGGCCAGCTGTTCGAGTGTGACCGTGTCGGCGTTCGGCACGTCCGGAAGCCACTTGGACAGTTTGTCGTCGAGCCGCACCTTGTTCTCGTCGACAAGGATCAGCAGCAGTGTCGAGACATAGGAGATCGCCACCGCGCCGTTGCGAAAGTGCATGTTCGTCGTCGCGGGCACGTTCGTCATCGAGTCGCCCACCGCACGCGTGACGACCTCTTTTCCGTCGACGGTGACGCGAACGATGACGGCTTTGAGGTGCGCATCGGCCATCGTGTCCCGCACGATGGCCATCACCGCGTCGGCCTTGGCCGGATCCGCCGTCGATGCGGGCGATTCCTGCGCGGTGGGAGTCGTCGGCGCACAGCCGGCAAGCAGCAGAAGCGCGCAGCTCAGGTGCAGGATGTGACGGATGCTGAGCATGCGGCGATCTTGACAGACCGTCGGGCGCGGCGGTGCGTTTACTCGTAGGTAGCCACCGGCTATCCGGTCCGCGTGCCGGAGCTCGCAGACTGGTTTCTCACTGCGGAAGAGCGTGGCAACCCGACCACCACGATTCCCGCCTGGTGTGCGGGTAGCCGCGCGGAGCCGCTGATCCATGGTGCGACGTACTTCGACCGGCTGGTGAGTGACGTCGAGGTGCTCGGCGACGGGGACTATCTCTTCTTCACCGATTGGCGCGGGGACCCCGACGAGAAGATGCGCGACGACGGCCCCACGGTCAGCGAGCTGTTCTGCGCAGCGGCCGAGCGCGGCGTCGTCGTCAAGGGATTGATGTGGCGCTCGCACCTGGACAAGCTCGCTTACAGCGAGGAGGAGAACCGACACCTCGGCGAGTCGATCGAGCAAGCGGGGGGCGAGGTGCTGCTGGATCAGCGCGTGCGATTCGGCGGGTCGCACCACCAGAAGCTGGTGGTGATCCGGCACCCGCGTGCACCTGAGCGCGATGTCGCGTTCGCGGGCGGAATCGACCTCTGCCACTCGCGCCGCGACGACGAGAACCACCGCGGAGACCGACAAGCGCAGCAGATATCCCCGCAGTACGGGGACCACCCGCCGTGGCATGATGTCCAACTTCGGCTACAGGGCCCGGTCGTCGGCGCATTGGACACCACGTTCCGGGAACGGTGGAACGATCCCGCGCCGCTCGACATGCTCTCGCCGGTCGCGTGGCTCACGGACAAGCTGCGCGGAGCCGACCTCAAACCCGATCCGCTGCCCGACCCAGCCGCCGGATCCGCTCGCCGTGCGGACCGCACACCGTGCAGGTGCTTCGCACCTATCCCGACGCACACTTCGAATACGACTTCGCGCCGCACGGCGAGCGCAGCATCGCCCGCGGCTACTCGAAGGCGATTCCCCAGGCCAGGCAACTCATCTACCTGGAGGACCAGTACCTGTGGTCGAAGCGGGTCGCCAAGCTGTTCGCGCGCGCGCTGGCCGACAACCCGCAGCTTCATCTGGTCGCGGTCGTGCCACGCCATCCCGACGTCGACGGGCGACTCTCGCTGCCGCCCAACCAAGTCGGCCGCCAGCAGGCCATCGAAGCGTGCCGGACGCGCCGATCCGGACCGGGTGCACATCTTCGACGTCGAGAACCATGAAGGCACGCCTGTCTATGTGCACGCAAAGGTGTGCGTCATCGACGACATCTGGGCGACGGTCGGCAGTGACAACCTGAATCGTCGGTCATGGACTCATGACAGCGAACTGTCGTGCGCGGTCCTCGACGAAACAGGGGAGTTCGCACAGGATCTGCGGCTGAGGCTCATCCGCGAGCATCTCGACCTCGCTGCCGACGGTAGCGCCGACGACGGGATCGTCGGGCTCGACACGGTCGTGGAAGTGATCGAGTCATCCGCCCTGGCGCTGGAGCAGTGGCATGTCAACGGCCGCACCGGTCCTCGGCCGCCGGGCCGACTGCGTCCGCACCGGCCGGAGAAGCTCGGCAAGCTGACTCGGTCGTGGGCCGAACCGGCGTATCGGGCGTTTTACGACCCCGATGGGCGGTCCTATCGGGCGCGGCTCAAAGACGAATGGTGAACCGTTGCGGCTTCGCGGTCATCGGTCGTCCTGCGTAGGTATACGTAAGCGAGCGCCGCAGCAACGGCGGTGAGCACACCGGCCAGCACGAAGGTGGGCCGCACGCCGAAATGCTCTGCGACCCAGCCCATCAGCGGAGCGCCTATCGGAGTGGTGCCTGCGATGGCGACGACCAGGAGCGCCAGCACGCGTCCACGCATCTCCGGCGCCGCTGTCAGCTGCAGCCAGGTGCTCGCGGTCGCCTTGAACAGCACACTGGCCGCGCCGAGCGCGAACACCATGCCGAATGCGACCGCAAGTGTGGGGGACAGACCGGTGGCGACGAACAGAACGGCCAACACCGCTGCCGCACCGATGATTCGACCGACCGATGCACGCAGCACACCGGCGAGCGCCAGCCCACCGATCACCGATCCCGCACCGAGTGCGCCAAGCAGATAACCCACGGTGCGCGCGTCACCGTGGAAGGTCTCGCGTCCCAACAACGCCAGCAGGAGTTGGAAGTTGTAGGCCACAAGACCCACCGAGCCAAGCAGAGCCAACGGGCCGAGCAGCTGCGGTGTGGCTCGGACGTACGCCAGTCCGGCGCGCACCTGGCCCGCACCGCGAGCCAGCGGCACGGTCACCGACAGCTCCTCGGTACGCATCAGCAACAGACCGGCGACGACCGCGAGGAACGACAGTGCATTGAGGAAGAACGTGTAGGGCAGGCCGACGGCGGCGATCAGGACGCCTGCGATGGCCGGTCCGACCACCTTGCCGGTGTCCTGGATGACGTTGTTGAGCATGACCGCGTTCGCCAGGTGTGAAGCGGACACCATCTCACTGGGAAATGACTGTCGCGCAGGCTTGTCCAGCGCATCGATCAGCCCGCCGATTACCGCGAGGCCGAGGACCAGCCCGACGTTGACGTGGTCGGTGAGGATGAGAACGCCCAGCAGCAGCGAGGGGACCATCGCGGCGGTCGCTGTGACGATCAAAATGGTGCGCTTGCTCATGCGGTCCGCGAGCAGGCCGCCCCACGGCCCGAGAAGGAGCAACGGCAACTGCTGCGCGGCGAGCGTGATGCCGAGCCAGGTGCCGGAGTTGGTCAGTTCGAGCACCAACCACGCCTGCGCCATCTTCTGCATCCATGTGCCTGCCAGCGACACCGACTGACCGAAGAAGTACAGCCTGTAGTTGCGGGTTCGAAGCGAGACGAAGATGGCGGTCAGGTAGCGCTTCACGCCTTGACCGCCAGCAGCTTCTCGATTGCGGGAATCGACGCAAGCAGTGCGGCCTTGTCGTCCGGCGTCGAGTGCCTCGAATTGCCGGGAGAGGTACGCCTGTTGCCGTGCGCGGGCTGCGCGCAACACTTCTGCGCCGTGCTCGACTCACCTTGACGAGGGACACTCGCCCGTCTGCCGGATCGACCCATCGGTGCAGATAGCCCGAGGCCTCGAGCTTGGCCACCAGCCGCGTCATGGTGGACTTCCCGATCTGCTCCAGCCTCGCGAGCTCTCCCAGCCGAAGCTCGCCGTGCCTCTCCACAGTGGTGAGTGCGGAGGTCTGCGACGCCGTCAGGTGCAGGTCTGCGCGCTTGCGCAGGCGTCGAGACAGCCGGTGCACCGCCTGGCTCAAGGCGGCCACCTCTGGTGCTTCGGTCATCGGCAGGGTCATGTGGCTCCGCCGTCGATAGTACGCTATGCGTACTTTCTCGATACGGGCGGAGAAATACGCGCTAGCGCTGATGTTTTGCGCCATATCGCGGCCGCATGCTGGCTAGCATGAGCCAACTCGAGTGGAGCGAACCCGCGGACGTGAGGAGCGGTATGGCCTCCGCCGTGAGCGGGCTACCGACAGGCACGGTGTCGCTGCTGCTCGCCGACGTCGAGGGGTCGACCCGGCTCTGGGAGACCCAACCCGATGCGATGACGGCCGCGATCGCGCGGCTGGACGCCACGCTGAGCGACCTGGTCGCCATTCACGACGGCGTGCGTCCCGTCGAGCAGGGCGAGGGCGACAGCTTCGTGGTCGCGTTCGCGCGCGCCAGTGACGCCGTCGCGTGCGCGCTGGCGCTGCAGCGTGCGCCGCTCGCGCCGATCCGACTGCGGATCGGCGTCAACACCGGTGAGATCCAACTGCGCGACGAGGGCAACTACATCGGCCCGACGATCAATCGCACCGCGAGGATTCGCGACCTTGGCCACGGCGGCCAGACGCTGTTGTCCGGTGCGACGGAGTCGATGGTGCTCGACCATCTGCCAGAGGACGCCTGGCTGAACGACCTCGGCGCCCATCCGCTGCGCGATCTACCGCGACCGGAACGCGTTGTGCAGCTGTGCCATCCGGATATCCGCAACGATTTCCCTGCGCTGCGGACGACGGAACCCGAGAACGCGCAGCGACTTCCGGCGCAGCTCACCAGCTTCGTCGGCCGCGAACGCGCAGATCATCGGACGTGCGCGAGCTTCTGGCCGCCAACCGACTGGTCACCCTCACCGGCGCAGGCGGGTCAGGTAAGACGCGGTTGGCGATTCAGGTCGCGGGCGATCATCGGCGACGATGTCGGATACGTCGACCTTGCGCCGATCACCGACCTGGACCTGGTGCCGGTCGCGGTGTCGCGCGCGCTCGGGCTTCCCGATCAGCCCGGCCGATCGACGATGGACAGCGTGGTCCGGCTACATCGGGGATCGCAGACTGCTCCTCGTGCTCGACAACTGCGAGCATCTGCTCGATGCGAGCGCCGATCTGATCGTCGCCGTGCTCGAGGCTTGCCCGGCCTGACCGTTGTGACGACGAGCAGGGAACCGATCGGACTCGCACGGCGAGGTCACGTGGCGGGTGCCGTCGCTGTCGCTTGGCCGACGAAGCCGATCGAGCTGTTCACCGATCGCGCGCGGCGGGTGCGGCCGATTTCGCCGTCGCCGACGACGACGCCGAGACGGTCACCGAGATCTGCAGACGGCTCGACGGCATGCCGCTTGCCATCGAGTTGGCGGCCGCACGGGTGCGCGCGCTGTCGCTGACCGAGATCCGCGACAGCCTGCACGACCGCTTCCGGCTGCTGACCGGAGGATCGCGAAGGGCGGTGCGGCGCCAGCAGAGCCTCGAAGCCTCCGTCGACTGGTCGCACGCGCTGCTGACCGAGCCCGAGCGCATCCTGTTCCGGCGACTGTCGGCATTCATGGGCGGGTTCGATCTCGCCGCCGCCCAGGATGTCTGCAGCGGCGATTCTCTGCCGCGCCACCAGATTCTCGATCAATTGACGCTGCTTGTCGACAAGTCACTGGTCGTAGCCGAAAGCACAAGCGGCCGAACGCGATACCGGCTGTTGGAGACGGTGCGCCAGTATGCGATGGAGAAGCTCGGCGAATCGGGCGAAGCCGACGATATTCGTGACGCCCACCGCGACTACTTCACGTCGATCGCCGAACAATTCGACACGTCCGACGCCGCGGCTCGAGAACCTCTGATGACGCCGAGGCCGAGATCGACAACCTCCGCGCCGCGTTCGCCTGGAGCCAGGAGCACGACGAGATCAGATCGCGCATTGCAATTGGCATGCTCGCTGTCACCCACTGTGGCTGATGCGGAACCGACCGTTCGGAGGGCCTGGCGTGGTTCGACTCCGTCGGCTTGAGCGGCGCCATCGCTCGACGAGCGCGATCTCACCGGCCGACCCGGGCGAGGGCGCTTGCCGACAGCGCCGTGCTCGGGGCCTTCATCGTGGATGCCCACCGGATCGCGCAAGGCGGAAGAAGCGCTCGCGATCGCGCGTGAGCTCGATGATCCGGTACTGCTCGCCCGCGCACTTGCATCGTGCATAGCTGCGGCCGCATTCGACGCCGATGCGGCGCTGCCCTACATCGCCGAGGCGCTCGACCTGGCCCGCGGGAACTGGGCGACAGTTGGCGGTTGAGTCAGGTCCTCGCCTTGGCAGCGCTACACAGCGATGCCTGGCAGGCAATCCCGATGCGCCACGGCCGCCGCGGGCGAGGAAGGCGAGGCGCACGCCGACGAGGTCGGCGACCGCTTCATCGCCCGCATGTGCCGATACTGGGGCCGCGGCGTCTGCGTCTTTCAGCGCGGTGACCTGCCGGGCGCCATCGCCATGCTACGCGGATTCATCGCGGAGGCGGATGCCGCGGACGATGTGCTTCCACGGGTTGCTCGCCCGGGTCGCCCTCGCGACATGCGCTGCTTGCTCGGAGAACACGGCCGAAGCGACGACGCCTTGCCGGCAGGAGCCGTCGAGATGGCGATCGGGGCTCGGTCCCTTCGTCGAGATGTGGGCCTAGCCCCCTTGGCGCAGGCGGCGTTGGCAGAGGGCGATCTGCAGGCAGCGACCGAAGCCGCCGACGCTGCGTGCGCAACGGCTCGGCGAACAACCTGAGCTCGCCGTCGCAGATCTCATGCCGATGGCGGAGCTCGCTTTTGTCCGCGGTGATCTGAGCGAGGCGAGGCGGTTGGCCGACGAGTCCGGTTCGCGCCGACCGACGGGTTGGCACCGGGCGAAAGCCCTTGACCACCCGTGCGCAGCGTCGCGATCGCGCAAGGCGATCTGGAGCACGCCGAACGCGATGCGCATCGACGCGCTCGCCACGATCGGCGAGGTCGAGGCTTTCAACTCGTTCCTGACGCGCTCGAGATCCTCGGTGCAGCTGGCGGTGCGGCGGGCAATCATCGTGAGGCAGCGCGCTTTGTCGGTGCGGCGGCGGCCATCCGGCATGCAGCAGGGCGGCACGGTCCGGTTCACGATCTACGAACCGGCGCATGTGGCGGCAGTGGTCGCAGACTTCGCGATGCTCTGGGCGACAATGACTTCGATACCGCGTGGGCCGAGGGTGAGGCATTGTCCCTCGAACGAGGCGATCGCCTACGCACAACGCGGTCGCGGTGAACGCAAACGGCCGTCGACCGGGTGGGCGTCGCTGACGCCGACCGAACTCGACGTCGTGCGGTTGGTGCAGGAAGGCCTCGGCAACAAGGACATCGCTGCCCGCCTCTTCGTCTCCCATCGCACCGTGCAGACACATCTGACGCACGTGTACGCCAAGCTCGGGATCACCTCACGTGTCGCGCTCGCGCAGGAGGCCGCGAAGCAGTCTGACCATTGAGACTGCAACTACGCAGGCACCTACTCGCAGTTCGCCTGCGTGAGTGCAGTCTCGATGAACCGCCCGTCAGTGGGCGGCGCGGTAGCGGCGCTCGGGGCGCCCGACGCCGTACTGCAACCGGATCTCCAATGCGCCGGTACCGAGGTAGTGCTCGAGATAGCGACGAGCGCTGACCCGCGAGATACCCACTCGTTCCGCGCATTCCGCCGCGGACACCTCACCGGCCTCGCGGACCGCGTCGAGCACAAGGCGCCCGGTCTCCGCGCCGAGACCCTTCGGCAGCACGTCCTGGTGAGACTGCGCGCCCGCCGCACCGAAGAGCGAGTCGATCAGCGACTGGTCGACGCCGTCCGCTGACTCCAGCGCGTCGGCGCGCGCCGCGAACGCTTCCAGCTTCGTCTTCAACTGGTCGAACTCGAACGGTTTGATCAGGTAGTCGGCCGCACCGCCGTCGAGAGCACCGGTGACGGTGTCGAGCTCACGCGCGGCGGTGATCATGATGACGCCGACACCGTCCCCGCCGGATCGCAACTGCTGCAGTACTTCCAGACCCGTCATGTCCGGCAGGTAGACATCGAGCAGGATCAGCTGCGGCCGCAGTTCGCGGGCCGCGGTCAACGCCTCGGAGCCGGTCCTGGCCACGCCGACCGCGCGGAAGCCGTCGACCTGTTCGACGAACCTGCGATGGATCTCGGCGACCATGAAGTCGTCGTCGACGACGAGCACGTCACGCATCGGCGGTCTGCCTTGTGGTGACGCTCTCGGGCAACCGCACCACGAACAGCGCACCACCCGCAGGGGCGTCGGTCACCTCGACCGTGCCGCCGTGTTGCGCCGTCACAAGCCGCACCAGTGCCAACCCGATGCCCCTGCCGCCGGGCACCTCCGGCTTCGACGTGACACCCCTTGCGAAGATCTCCTCCCGAAGGTGTTCCGGCACACCGGGTCCGGAGTCGGCCACCGAGATCATCAGTCCGTCCCCGTCGTCGATGTGCACCGTGGCGCGCGCGGGCTCCGCTCCCACCGACACGTCGACCGCGTTGTCGATCAGGTTTCCCAGCAGCGTGATGACGTCCGTCGCCACCGCAGGGGTCAGCGCGGACAAATGGGAATCGGGTTCAAGGGACAGCGCCACACCGCTTTCGGCCGCAAGCGAGGTCTTCGCGATCAGCAGGGCCGCAACCGCGGGGTCCGATATCCGGCTGGTGATGGCGTCGTTGATCTCTGCGCGGCGCCGGGTGAGCGTCCCGACGAGGTCGCGCACCGAATCGTATTCGCCGAGCTGAACGAGTCCCGAGATGGTGTGAAGCTGGTTGGCGAACTCGTGCGTCTGCGCCCGCAGCGTGTCGGTGACGCTCTTGTGCGACGACAGTTGGCCTTGGAGTGCGGCGAGTTCGGTGCTGTCGCGCATCGTCGTCACGGTCCCGATCACCTGACCCTGGCTCGTCGCCGATCGCCGGTTCAGCGCCAACACCTTTGTCCTGGTGGCGATCACGACATCGCGGCCGTCGTCGCCGGAGAGCAGGAATTCGACGACCGCAGGATCGAGCCCGATGCCGTCCACACGCCTGCCAACGGCATCCCCGCCCACACCGAGCAGTTCCTGGGCGCTGTCGTTGAGCAGCGTGATGTCGCCCTCGTTGTTCACCGCCACCACGCCTTCGCGGATGCTGTGCAGCAGCGCTTCCCGGTGATCGGCCAGGCCCGCGATCTCGGCGACCTCGAGGCCGCGGGTGTGTCGCTTGATCCGCCGCGACAGCAGCCAGGACGCCAGCAGGCCGAGCGCGGCACCGAGGCCGAGGTAGAGAAGGAGGCGTCTGCCCGCGCCGCTGAGTTGTTCCCACACCGACGGATACGGCTCACTGACCGATGCGACGGCGAGCACGTCGCCGTTCACCGAAAGGATCGGAACCTGACCGACGAGGCTGTGCACACCGTCGATGTCGTCGTCGCCGAACCATGACCGTCCCTCGTCGGCCCGGCTCGGGCCGAGGTCCATCGTGGCGCGGATACGCGACGGATCGGACGACACCCTGATCGTGCCGTCGGGTCCGAGGATCTCCGCCATGCCCGCACCCGAGAGCGCGACGGCGCGGTCGGTCTCCGGCGCGAGCACCTGCGCGGCCGCCGGATCGGCGAACCGGTCCCGCACTATCGGGGTGGAAGCCAGGTTCTCGGCGACGGCGATCATCCGCTGACCTCGCACTTCGCGGAACTCCCTCGTCGACTGCGTGACCGAGACGATCGCGATGGCAACCAGCACGACGATGACCACAAGCAGCTGAAACACCAGGAACTGGCCGGCCAGGCTGCGTGACCAGGTCATGTACTTAATGACCAATACTTCCTTTGCGTTCCAATCAGTGACTTGAATCACTGGTGGGGTCCAGTATTGCTGAGCATCACACCTGACGTGATCGGAGACGACGTGAAACGCACTCGGACATCGGCGGTCTTGGTTATCGCCGTCATCGCCGCGCTGCTGGTCAGCAGCTGCGGCGTCACCCGCGGAGGTGAGGAAAAGGGCTTTCACCGGCTGCGCATGATGGTGCCGAACAGCCCGGGCGGTGGCTACGACCTCACCGCCCGCACCGCGGTCAAGATCATGGAGGACGACGACATCACCGGCCGGGTCGAGGTCTTCAACGTCATCGGCGCAGGCGGCACCGTTGCCATGGCGCGGCTGATGAACGAAAAAGGCAACAACGACCTGATGATGACGATGGGGTTGGGTGTCGTCGGCGCGACGTACACCAACGGATCGAAGATCAAAGCATCCGACGCGACGGCCATCGCCAAACTGATCGAGGACCCTGGCGCGTTCTTCGTACCGGCCGACTCGCCGTACAAAACGATCGGTGACTTCGTCAAGGCGTGGAAGGCCGACCCGTCCAAGATCACGATCGGCGGCGGTTCCTCGCCGGGCGGACCCGACCATCTGTTCCCGATGGAGACCGCGCGGGCCGTCGGAGTCGACCCGAAGGCGGTCAACTTCGTCACCTACGACGGCGGCGGTGATCTGCTGACCGCACTGCTCGGCAAGAAGATCGCGGCGGGCACGTCGAGCCCTGGTGAGCTGACCGACCAGATCGAGGCAGGCCAGCTACGGGTCCTCGCGGTGTCCAGCGACGAACGCGTCGAGGGTATCGACGCCCCGACCTTGAAAGAGGCAGGCATCGACCTGACATTCGCCAACTGGCGCGGAGTCCTTGCGCCGCCGGGGATTTCCGACGACGCAAAGCAGGCGATGGTCAAGGTGCTCGAGGACTTGCACGGCACACAAGGGTGGAAGGAGGCGCTGGTGAAGAACGGCTGGACCGATGCGTTCGTGACCGGTGCGGAGTTCGAACAGTTCCTGAAGGACCAGGACAAGCGCGTCTCCACGACGCTCACCGAGTTGGGGCTGCTATGACCACGACAGAAGAGCCGCAGGAGAACACGATCGCGAGAACCGTCGACAAGGCGCAGTACCTGGTCTGCGTCGTCCTCGTCGTGGTCGGCGCGTTCCTGATCTACGACGCGGTGACGCTGGAGGCGGCGTTCGCCAAGGTGGATCCCGTTGGGCCCAAGATGTTCCCGATCGCCATCGGCGTCATCCTCATCGTGCTCGCGGCCATCCTCGCCGTCGCCATCCCGCGTGGATCGGTCGGCGAGGCCGACGCGGGCGAGGACGTCGACCCGAACATGCCGAGCGACTGGCGCACCGTCGGGATGCTCGTCGCCCTCTTCGTCGGCCTGATCCTGCTCGTCAACCCGCTGGGCTGGGTGATCACCAGCACGCTCTTCTTCGCGGGCTCGGCAACGGTGCTCGGCAGCAAGCACTACGTCCGCAACGTCGCCATCGGATTGGTGCTCGCGCTCGTCAGCTTCTATGCGTTCTACTCCGGGCTCGGAATCCCGCTGCCCGCAGGCATTCTGGACGGGATTCTGTAGATGAACAATTTCGACTGGTTCCTTCAGGGCCTCAGCGAGGCCGCGACTCCGATGAACCTGCTCTACGCGGTCATCGGGGTACTCCTGGGCACCGCCGTTGGCGTGCTGCCCGGCATCGGCCCGGCGATGACGGTCGCACTGCTGCTGCCGATCACCTACAACGTCAGCCCGAGTGCGGCGTTCATCATGTTCGCGGGCATCTTCTACGGCGGCATGTACGGCGGATCGACGACCTCGATCCTGCTGAACACTCCGGGGGAGTCGTCGTCGGTCATCACCGCCATCGAAGGCAACAAGATGGCCAAGGCGGGTCGTGCCGCACAGGCGCTGGCGACCGCGGCGATCGGGTCGTTCGTCGCGGGCGCCATCGGCACCGTGCTGTTGGCGACATTCGCGCCGGCGATCTCGCGATTCGCTGTCACACTTGGTGCCCCGTCCTATCTGGCGATCATGTTGTTCGCCCTTGTCGCGGTCACCGCGGTGCTCGGGGCGTCCAAACTGCGCGGTGCGATATCGCTGTTCCTCGGTTTGGCGATCGGCGTCGTGGGCATCGACTTTCTGACCGGACAGCCGAGGGCGACGTTCGCAATCCCGCAGTTGTCCGACGGAATCGACATCGTGGTGATCGCGGTGGCCATCTTCGCAGTCGGTGAGGCACTCTGGGTGGCCGCGCATCTGCGTCGCAAGCCCGCCGAAATAATCCCGGTCGGCAGGCCGTGGATGGGACGCGACGACTGGAAGCGTTCATGGAAACCGTGGCTGCGCGGTACGGCGTTCGGATTCCCGTTCGGTGCTCTGCCCGCGGGCGGCGCCGAGCTTCCGACCTTCCTCTCCTACATCACCGAGAAGCGACTGGCCAAGCGCACCGGCCATGACGCCGAGTTCGGCAAGGGTGCGATCGAGGGCGTGGCGGGACCGGAGGCGGCCAACAACGCGTCGGCCGCAGGGACTTTGGTGCCCATGCTGTCCTTGGGTCTCCCGACCAACGCCACCGCTGCGGTGATGCTGACCGCATTCGTCTCCTACGGAATCCAACCCGGCCCAACGCTTTTCGAGAAGGAGCCGCTGCTGATCTGGACGTTGATCGCCAGCCTCTTCATCGGGAACTTTCTGTTGCTGGTGCTGAACCTTCCACTCGCTCCGTTGTGGGCCAAGCTGCTGCGCACGCCGCGGCCGTACCTTTACGCGGGGATTCTGTTCTTCGCCGCGCTCGGCGCGCTCGCGGTCAACATCCAGCCGTTGGACCTCGCGCTGCTGCTGGTGTTCGGGCTGCTCGGGTTGATGATGCGACGGTTCGGCTTGCCGGTGCTTCCGCTGATCATCGGTGTCATCCTCGGGCCGCGGATCGAACGACAGCTGCGGCAATCCCTTCAGCTCGCCGACGGCAACTGGATCGGGCTGTTCACCGAGCCCGTCGCGATCATCACCTACGTGCTGATGGCGATCCTGCTGCTGGTACCGCTGATTTTGAGGTTGATGCACCGCAGCGAGGAAACATTGTTGGTCGTCGAGGATGACCGCGACATGCAAGAGAAGGCGGCGAAGTCATGATCGTCGTGGGATACAGCGCGGACCCGTATGGGCGGGCAGCCCTCGAGCACGGCATCGCCGAGGCGAAACTGCGCGGCACCTCGCTGCGGGTGGTGAACTCGTCCGCGGGTGACGCCTACGTCGACGCCAGGTTCGCCCAGCCCGACAGAGGTGCACGACATCGAGGACCGGCTTGCGAACTGCGGGGTGGAATTCGAGCTCACCCAGCCGGTCGGGGTCGACGCCGCCGAGGAACTGTTGAAGACGATGGAGCGTGGCGACTCCGACCTGTTGGTCATCGGCATCCGCCATCGCAACCCGGTGGGCAAGCTGCTGCTCGGGAGCGTTGCCCAGCGGCTACTGCTCGAATGTCAGAAGCCCGTGCTCGCGGTCAAGCCCGAGGAAGCGTGACGTGGCCTAGGTCACGATTGTTTCGGCTGGGTTTCGTCCATCGCGCACATGACCACGTAGTCGAAGTGAGCGGGTGTTGACAGTTTCGGTCACGACCGGGCAATCGGTGCGGAATGGGTTCACGCGAACCTGATTGCCGTGAAGACTTCGAGCCGAGACCGCAATATCGAGCACTGGGACGCCGAGGACGTCGAGGCGTGGGACGCCGGCGGCGCCAAGGTCGCCAAACGAAACCTCATCTTCTCGATCTTCGCCGAACATGTGGGTTTCTCGATCTGGTCCATCTGGTCGGTGATGGTGCTTTTCATGCCGCAGGCCACCTACCACATCGACCCGGCGGGAAAGTTCTATCTGGTGGCGCTGCCCACCCTGGTCGGGGCGGCCATGCGCATCCCGTACACCGTCGCACCGGCGAAGTTCGGCGGGCGTAACTGGACGATCGTCAGCGCGCTGCTGCTCCTTGTGCCGACGGTGTTGACGCTGTGGGTGATGAAGCGCCCCGACTCGTCGTACACCACGTTCATGGTCGTGGCCGCGTTCGCGGGCCTCGGCGGCGGGAACTTCGCGTCGTCGATGACGAACATCAACGCGTTCTACCCGCAGCGCCTCAAGGGTTGGGCGCTTGGCCTGAACGCGGGTGGCGGCAACATCGGTGTGCCGGTCATCCAGTTGGTCGGGCTGCTGGTGATCGCGACCGTCAGCAACACCGCACCCGAAATCGTCTGCGCCATCTACCTTGTCGCGATCGCAGCGGCCGCGCTGTGCGCCGCGCTTTCATGGACAACCTGGGCAACCAGCGGTCGAACATGGGCGCGATGGCCGAAGCGCTGCGCTTCCGCGAATCGTGGGTGATGAGCTTTCTCTACATCGGCACGTTCGGTTCGTTCATCGGCTTCTCGTTCGCATTCGGCCAGGTGTTGCAGATCAACTTCCTGGCAGGCGGTGACAACGCCGCACAGGCATCGCTGCACGCCGCGCAGATCGCGTTTCTCGGCCCTCTGCTCGGCTCGATCTCCCGGCCCTACGGCGGCAAGCTCTCCGACCGCATCGGTGGCGGAAAGATCACCATGTACACGTTCATCGCGATGATCTTCGCCGCCGGAATCCTTGTCGCCACCGGCATGATCGACGACGGCGCAACCGGCGCGCCGACCGGTACCCAGATGACCGGCTATGTGGCCGGTTTCATCCTGCTGTTCATCCTTTCCGGCGTCGGCAACGGCTCGACCTACAAGATGATCCCTTCGATCTTCGAGGCGAAGGCGCAGGGCCACGACGAGTGGAGCCGAGACGAGAAGGCCGCCTGGTCGCGCAGCATGTCCGGTGCGCTGATCGGATTCGCAGGTGCGATCGGTGCGCTCGGCGGCGTGTTCATCAACGTCGTGCTGCGCGCCTCGTATGTCGGTGAGGCCAAGTCGGCCACCAACGCGTTCTGGGTGTTCCTTGCCTTCTACGTCGTCTGCGCCGTCGTCACGTGGGCGGTGTTCCTGCGGATGCGGCACGCCAGGATCAGGGCGGGCGAACTCGTCGGCCCGGTTCCCGCGCCAGCGGGTTGACCGGTCGATGACCGTCACCCGCACGGCCTGCTCGTACTGCGGTGTCGGCTGCGGCATCGAAGTCACGACCGAGGCGGGCGCACCCGTCATCGCAAAGGTGTCCGGCGACAAGCTGCACCCGGCCAACTTCGGCAGGCTGTGCACGAAGGGTGCGACGCACGCCGAGATGATGGCCGCCGACGACGGGCGACTGAAGTCGGCGCTGCTGCGGCCATCGCGTGACGACGAGCCGGTGCCCGTGCCGGTCGACGACGCGGTCGCTGAAGCGGGCAGAAGGCTGCGGGCCATCGTCGACGAGCACGGACCCGACGCGGTCGCGCTCTACGTGTCCGGTCAGATGTCCATCGAGGCGCAGTATCTGGCCAACAAGCTGGCCAAGGGTTTTCTGCGCACCGTGCACATCGAGTCGAACTCCCGGCTGTGCATGGCCAGCGCGGGCACCGGGTACAAGCAGTCACTCGGCGCCGACGGGCCGCCCGGCTCCTACACCGACTTCGACTGCGCCGACCTGTTTTTCGTGATCGGCTCCAACATGGCCGACTGCCATCCGATCCTGTATCTGCGGATGGCGGACCGGATGAAGGCCGGCGCCAAGCTGATCGTCGTCGACCCGCGGCGCACCGAAACCGCGCAGCGGGCCGACCTCTACCTGGCGATCAAACCCGGCACCGACCTGGCGCTGTTGAACGGGATCTTGCACCTGCTCGTCGAAAGCGGTGACATCGACGCCGATTTCATCGCCGAGCACACCGAGGGTTGGGGCGATATGCCCGAGTTCCTCGCCGACTATCCACCGGAGCGGGTCTCCGACATCACCGGCATCCCCGAGACCGACATTCGCACCGCCGCACGGATGATCGCCGACGCGGGGGAGTGGATGAGCTGCTGGACGATGGGGCTCAACCAGAGCACGCACGGCACCTGGAACACCAACGCCATCTGCAACCTCCACCTCGCCACCGGCGCGATCTGCCGTCCCGGCAGTGGTCCGATGTCGCTGACCGGACAGCCCAACGCGATGGGCGGCCGCGAAATGGGTTACATGGGGCCGGGACTGCCCGGTCAGCGTTCGGTCGCATCCGCGGGCGATCGAGACTTCGTCGAGCAGCAGTGGGGCCTGCCCGCGGGAACGATCCGCGACGATGTCGGGCCGGGCACCGTCGCCATGTTCGAGCAACTCGCCGCGGGCAATATCAAGGCGTGCTGGATCATCTGCACCAATCCCGTTGCCACCGTGGCGAACCGGCGGACCGTGATCGCGGGCCTGCAAGCCGCCGAGCTGGTCATCACCCAGGACGCCTACGAGTCGACCGCGACGAACCGGTTCGCCGACATCGTGCTGCCCGCCGCGCTCTGGGCGGAGGCCGATGCCGTGATGGTCAACTCGGAGCGCAACCTCACCCTGCTTGCGGCCGCCATCCCTGCCGCAGGAGATGCACGCCCGGACTGGCAGTTGATCTGCCAGGTCGCCGCACACCTCGGCTTCGGCGAGCACTTCGACTTCTCGTCCAGCGAGCAGGTTTTCGACGAGATCCGGCAGTTCTCCAACCCGGCAACGGGATACGACCTGCGCGGGGTCACCTACGCACGGCTCCGCCGTACACCGCTGCAGTGGCCGTGCCCACCCGACGACGACGCCGACCGCCATCCGATCCGGTACCTCAACGACGGAATCAGCCAGGACCTGTTCGTCGATGCCGACGGTCACCGGCCGCGGCTGGCGTTCCCGACCCCGTCGCGAAAAGCGGTGTTCCACGCTCGCCCGCATATGGACCCGCGCGAACTGCCCGATGACGATTTCCCGTTGGTGCTCAACACCGGCAGGTTGGCAGCACCAGTGGCACACCATGACCAAGACCGGAAGGGTCGACAAGCTCAACAGGCTCGACGGCGGACCCTTCGTCGAACTGCATCCGACCGACGCGGCCGCGATGGACATCGCCGACGGCCAATCGGTCGAGCTCGCGTCGCGCCGCGGCCACGTCGTGTTGCCTGCCGTCGTGACCGAGCGGGTGCGACCGGGCAACTGCTTCGTGCCGTTCCACTGGAACGACGAACACGGCGAGCACCTGACCGTCAACGCGGTGACCAACGACGCCGTCGACGCCGACTCCCTTCAGCCGGAGTTCAAGGTGTGCGCGGTGCGCGCCAGCCCGATAGGACCCGTACCGGCGCGGCGAAGACCCACCGTCGTCGACGAGGGACGCGGCCCCCTCGTGCTGTGGGCGTCGCAGACCGGCACCGCAGAGGACTTCGCCGCTCGGCTCGCCCGCAGGCTGGGCGATTCGCAGCTGGTCAACATGGACGATGTGCCGCTGTCCCGCCTTGCGACGGCCCGCGACGTCCTGATCGTCACCAGCACATTCGGCGACGGCGGCCCACCCGACAACGGGGCGGGCTTCTGGGATCGTCTCGGCGGGCCGGACGCACCTGCGCTCGACGGCGTCCGGTATGCCGTGCTCGGCATCGGCGACCGGTCGTATGCCGACTTCTGCGGTCATGCGAAGTCGATCGACGGCAGGTTCGCCGCCCTCGGCGCCTCCAAGCTGCTGGACCGAGCCGACTGCGAGGCATACGACAACGGGCCGATGTCGAAGTGGGCCGATGAGGTCGCCGACGCGCTCGGGGTGGCAGGACAGCCGGACACCGTCGTCGACGAACCGTTCACCCGCGCCGACCCCGTCGGTGTAAAGCTCTGCCGCAACGCGGTGCTGACCGCGCCGCTTTCGGCAAAAGAGGTGCGGCAGTTCGGTTTCGACATCTCCGAATACGACGTCGACTACGCGGTCGGCGATTCACTCGGGGTGTGCGCCGTCAACAGCCGAGACGTCGTCGACGCCTGGCTGGCCGCCACCGGCCTGGTCGGGGAGGAGACCGTCGAGGTCGACGGCGCCCGTCTGCGGCTTCGCGACGCGCTGACCCGGTCCTACGACATCTGCCGGGTCACCCCCGACCTGCTTCGCTTCGTCGCCGAGAACTGCGCGGGCCGGGAGGCCGCCAAAATGCTGCGCGCGCCGACGAACAAGCTGAACAGATGGTTGGCCGGGCGCAACGGGCTGGACATCGTCGAGGAATTCAACGTGCGGGCCGAGCCGTCGCAGTGGCAGCAGGTGCTGGTGAGGCTGACGCCGAGGAACTACTCGATCTCGTCGAGCCCGCTGGTCAGCCCGCACGAGGTGCAGCTGACGGTCTCGGTCGTGCGCTACCGGGGTGCTCGCGGCGCGCAGCGCGGCGGGGTGTGTTCCACGTATCTGGCCGATCGCGCCCACTCGGTCCCGGTCCCGGTCTTCCTGCAGCGCTCACCGCATTTCCGGCCGCCGCGCGACGCCGCCACCCCGATGATCATGGTGGGGCCGGGGACGGGCATCGCGCCGTTCCGCGGCTTCCTGCAGGAGCGTCGTGCGCTCGGCCACTCGGGCCGCAACTGGCTCTTCTTCGGCGAGCAGCATCGCACCGAAAACTTCTACTACAGAGACGATTTCGAGGACATGGTCTCGCGACGGCCTGCTCAACCGGCTTGACCTCGCGTTCTCACGTGACCAAGCCGATCGCGTCTACGTGCAGCACAAGATGCTCGACTACGGTGCCGACCTGTGGCGCTGGCTGGACGACGGCGCGCACTTCTACGTGTGCGGTGACGCCGCAAGGATGGCCCGCGACGTCGACGCCGCGCTGACGTCGATCATCAAGACCCACGGCGGGATGTCGGACGAGGCCGCGCACCACTACAAGCGCGAACTGGTCGCGGAAAAACGCTACGTCCGCGACGTGTACTGACGGCCGCGGCAGCGCTTGGCAGATCGACTTACTGGCACCATCAATCAGAGGTACGGTCCCCTTCCCGGGCTTCGTTCCGTGGATAGCAAGGAGACCTCGATGAGAAGACGCATGTTCCTTGCCGGTGGTGCGGGTGCCGTTGTCGCGGTCTCCGCCCAGTCGGTCGTCGCGTGCTCGTCGCCCGCCTCCGAACCCGCAAGTCCGGAAGGCGGTCCCTCCGACCCGGCGGCTCAGTTGCGCGAGCAGTACGCAGACTTCGACGCCGACTACGTCGACAATGCGATCGGTCCGTTCGTCCAGAACAGCGTGTTCGAAGGGCAACGGCCCGTATTGCCGATGATCGACGTGGCGCTGACGAAGGAGAATGCGCTGCCGTCCGATCTGTGGGGCCTGCTCAGCGACAGCTGGGGGCCTGCGCCGGAGAAGGGGGTCACGGTCTTTCTGCAGGGGCTGGAGAAACGTGGTCCCGACAATCGGCGCAAGCGTATTTACATGTCGGCGGTCACCCCCGATCTGTATGACCGGATGTACAAGGCGAAAGTCGTTCGGTTCTGGGACGAGCTATTCGACGTCGGAACGCCGAAAAGCCCTTGATGCGTATGTATCTGGACACCTTCTGGGATCTGTACTGGGATATGCATCTCGGTGTGCGTGGAGACGGGATTCCCGATCAGGTTCGCGAGATCGGCGCCAGTTTCAATGCGGTGCTCGCGTACCGGGACCCGACGCAGAAGATCGTCTACGACAACTACATGACGGTCCGAAAACACCTGGCCTTCCTGAAGTCCTGGATCGACGATCGGCTGGCCGACATCGAGTCCGGAAAGACGCGGGAGCCCGAGACGACGTTCGCCTGGTACTGGCTGCGCAACGGCGCGGACAGCGAGTACTTCAATCACCAGGACGTGGTGTTCGAGTGTTTCCACAACTTCGTCGCATTCAGCCAGTGGGGCAACAGCCTCTACAACGTGATGGCGAATCTGGGCCGCGAGGGAGGGGATCCGCAGGCGAAGGACTGGTTCGCCAAGACGACGGCGGGCGATTTCGACAAGCCTGACGGCTCTGCGTTCCCGCCGCTGGAACGCTTCGTGATGGAGTTGTTCCGCACGATTTCGCCGAACGGGGGCAGCATCTCCGCGCTGGATCCGACGCGGCCGCCCGCGTTCGAGCGCCACGGCTACATCGCAACCCCTCATCCGACGACGAGCCGGGATCCGGTGCAGTGGTCGAATCCCGACGACTTCGATCCGGCCCGCTATCAGAAGGCGCCCACCAGCCAGGACATCGACGAAGCGCGAATTCGCCAGATGGGTCTCGCCAACTGCCCGTTCACGCCGACGGACTTCGCGGTCTCCGACGGCCGCCAGGCGGCGTTGCGTAACAGCGCCTTCGGGACAGTGTTCGGCGTCGTCGACAACCAGCCCAAGCCGGTATGCGACTACGCGGGCTTTGCGCCGTTCGGCTTCGGCTACCGACGCTGCCCCGGCGAACAACTCACCGCTGATGGCATTCGAAGACCTGCTCCGCAAGGTGGCAGCGGACCGCATCGAGTTCGTCAAGGTCGGCGGGGCCGACGCGGAGAAGTTGCCGATCGGTCCCAACACCGTGATCGGCGACGACATCGGATTCGAGCGGCCGTCGTAGAGAAAGATTGGTGTGATGACGGTCGCCGCTGCGCACGCCCGCGGCCGCGGCAGAGCGGGTTCAGCGGGGTAACTCCTCCACCGTCATCCGTTGTTGTTCCATCTGCTCGCGCATGTTCTGTGCGAGTCGTGGCAAGTCGGGGTGGTTGTGCCAGTAGGTGGCTTCTTCGAAAAACGTCACGACGCCACCTCGTTGCCTTGGCTCTCCGACGATACGGTCGCTTCGGCGGTCGCAATGGCCGGATCAGCGGGCGGGGTCGCGGCAACGGCCATCGCGCCGAGCAGCATCGCTGCATACTCGAAGCGGTTCAGTTTGGCGCGGCTTACCTCGATCATCGTGATTCCCCTTCGTGGTCTGGTGACGAAATGCTCCACCGTGAGGGGGTGTGTCTGTAATCGCCCCGAAGCCAGATTTGTCTTTTGGGAGGCAAGGTTTCGCTATCCGCGAGGCAAGTACGGCGGTTGGTCGAGCGGTCCGCCGTTCTCCCGAAGACGGTAGAGCCGACCTCGATGCGGTCGCTGTCGGCTTGGACGCGAGGATTGCGGACAGTGTCCAGAGCGTGTCCACAGAGCCTGCGGATGATCGCCGCAAGCGCAGGAAAGCGGCTATCTAGATGCTTCGATGTATCTGTGTGCTTGGTGTCCGAGGGGGGACTTGAACCCCCACGCCCGTTAATAGGGCACTAGCACCTCAAGCTAGCGCGTCTGCCATTCCGCCACTCGGACCTGCTCTGGGCGCCTAAGGCTATCGGATCGGCAAGCCAAGGCTCAAACCCGACGGCGGTAGGTGGTGGTAGACAAGGTGACTGTGAGCCAACCCCCCAATGCCGCCGACGAGGTGGTCGACCTCGTCCGCTCGCTGATCCGGTTCGACACGTCCAACACCGGCGAGCTGGAGACCACGAAAGGCGAGGCAGAATGCGCCCGCTGGGTCGCCGAGCAATTGGAGGAGGTCGGTTACGAAACCGAGTACATCGAGGCCGGAGCGCCCGGCCGGGCCAACGTGTTCACCAGGCTGGCGGGTGCCGACTCCTCGCGCGGCGCCCTGATGCTGCACGGGCACCTCGATGTGGTGCCCGCCGAGGCGTCGGACTGGAGCGTGCATCCGTTTTCCGGTGCGCTCGAGGACGGCTATGTCTGGGGTCGCGGCGCCGTGGACATGAAGGACATGGTCGGCATGATGATCGCGGTCGCCCGCGCCTTCAAACGATCGGGCACCGTCCCGCCGCGCGACCTGGTGTTCGCCTTCGTTTCCGACGAGGAGGCCGGCGGCAAGTACGGCTGCAAATGGCTCGTCGAGAACCGGCCCGACCTGTTCGAAGGCGTCACCGAGGCGGTCGGTGAGGTCGGCGGGTTCTCGCTGACGATCCCGCGGCGCGAGGGCGGGGAGCGCACCCTCTACCTGATCGAGACCGCCGAGAAGGCGATGAAGTGGATGCGGCTGACCGCCCGCGGCCGGGCGGGCCACGGCTCGATGATCCACGACAACAACGCCGTGACCGCCGTCGCCGAGGCTGCCGCGAAGCTGGGCCGCCACCAGTTCCCCGTCGTGCTGACCGACTCCGTCGAACAGTTCCTCGCGGCCGTCGCGGAGGAGACCGGCTACACCTTCGACATGGATTCGCCCGATCTCGAGGGCGCCATCGCCAAGCTCGGGCCGATCGCCCGGATCGTCGGCGCGACACTGCGCGACACCGCCAACCCGACGATGCTCAAGGCCGGCTACAAGGCCAACGTCATTCCGGCGACGGCGGAGGCGGTGATCGACTGCCGCGTACTTCCCGGCAGGCTGGCCGCCTTCGAGCGGGAGGTCGACGAGCTCATCGGACCCGATGTCAGCCGCGAATGGATCGTCGACCTGCCCGCCTACGAAACCAGTTTCGACGGTGAGTTGCTCGACGCGATGAACGACGCGCTGCTGGCCGCCGATCCTGACGCCCGCACGGTGCCCTACATGCTGTCGGGCGGCACCGATGCGAAGCACTTCGCCACGCTGGGGATCCGGTGCTTCGGGTTCGCGCCGCTGAAGCTGCCGCCCGATCTGGATTTCGCGGCTCTGTTCCACGGCGTCGACGAGCGGGTACCCGTTGATGCGCTGACGTTCGGCGCCCAGGTTCTCGAGCACTTTCTGCTGCACAGCTGACCACACGAAAGGACGACCATGGCTTTTCCTTACAACACCTACGACCACCTACCGAAGCTGCCGACATTCACGCTCACCTCTGAGACGTTCACCGACGGAGGCGAATGGTCGGGCGACCTGGTCAGCGGCATCATGGGTGCGGGCGGCAAGGACGTCTCACCGCAGCTGAGCTGGTCGGGCTTCCCCGAGGAGACCAAGAGCTTCGCCGTCACCGTCTACGACCCTGACGCGCCGACCGGATCGGGCTTCTGGCACTGGGCGGTGGCCGACCTCCCCGCCAGCGTCACCGAACTGCCCGCCGATGCCGGTGACGGCAGCGAATTGCCGGGCGGCGCAGTGACTTTGGCCAACGATGCGGGCCAGAAGCGATTCATCGGGGCCGCGCCGCCGCCGGGGCACGGCGCACACCGTTACTACGTCGTCGTGCACGCGGTCGGCGTCGAGAAGCTGGACCTTCCTGAGGGCGCCACCCCGGCATTCCTCGGATTCAACCTGTTCCAGCAGGCGATCGCCAGGGCGATCATCCACGGCACATATGAGCAGAACTAGCTAGCGGGCCGCTGAGCCGACGGCATCGGACAGCGACGAGAATCCGCCTTCGTGCAGGCGAGCCGCGATGCCGTCGTGAATGTGCTTGGCCCACAGGCCGCCGCCGTAGATGAACCCGGTGTAGCCCTGCAGCAATGAGGCCCCGGAGACGATGCGGTCCCACGCGTCGTCTGCCGTCTCGATGCCGCCGACGCTGATCAACACGAGTCGGTCGCCGACGCGGTTGTACAGCCTTCGCAACACCTCGGCCGACCGCCGCGCGACGGGCGGGCCTGAGATACCACCTGGCCCGAGTTCGGTCGCCCCGGGTGTCGCCAGACCGTCGCGGGATATCGTCGTGTTGGTCGCGACGATTCCGGCCAGGCCCAATTCGACTGCCAGATCGGCGATCTCGTCGATATCGGAGTCGGACAGGTCTGGGGCGATCTTGACGAGGACGGGTGTGGCGGACCTCTTCACGGACTGCGGCAAGGATCGGCCGCAACGACTCGACGGCCTGCAGGTCACGCAGGCCGGGAGTGTTCGGCGAGCTGACGTTGACAACCAGGTAGGCCGCCAACGGACCGACCAGCCGCGCGCTTTCCCGGTAGTCGTCGACGGCCTTGTCGGATGGCACGATTTTGGTCTTGCCGATGTTCACCCCGATCGGCACGTCGGGTGTGTGCCGCGCCAGCCGAAGCGCGAGTTCGCCCGCGCCGTGGTTGTTGAAGCCCGAGCCGGTTGAGCAGCGCCCTGTCCTCGGGCAGCCGGAACATCCGCGGCGGGGGATTACCGGGCTGAGCCTGCGCGGTCACGGTGCCGACCTCGGCGTACCCGAAACCCAGCGCACCCCAGGCAGCCAACCCGGAGCCGTTCTTGTCGAACCCGGCGGCCAGCCCCATCGGCCCGGGAAACCGGACCCCGAACACGGTGCTCTGCCAAGACGGGGTCTTTCGGGGCCAACCACTTCTTGAGCGCCCGGCGCGACGGTGGTGGAGCGGTTCCGGTGCGTAGACCTCGAAACACCCAGGTGTGGATACGCTCGGCGGGGACCAGGAAGAACGCCCGCCGAAGGGCTTGGTACATCACATCGCCGGCTGGTCGGCGACGTCCAGGCCGTTGATAGCGGTTTTCTTGCGCCGCAACAAAACTCGGCGACTACCGTCGGTGTACAGCCGGACTCGGGTCAGCTCCCAGCCGCGATACTCCGCCTCGATGGACAGCCGGGTGGACGCGCTGATGCGGGTCAGGTCGGGTGGCAGCCGCAGCGGAACCCACTCGTATTCGTCAGAAAGGTCAGCCTCCCAGCCCGGCGGCATGCGACCGCGCTGGACCGCCGTCATCGCGCGCCTTCGGCGTCGGTGATCACCTGCACCCCTGCTCCGGTACCCGACACCACATAGAGCGTGCCAGACGCCTCGTCGAACGCCAGGGAGTTCGGCTGCTGAACGGTCGGATAACGCACCTTCTCGACTGGAATCCCGGTTGCCAGATCGTAACCAATAACTGTATTCGTGCGTGTCTGTGACACCCATGCCAGCCGCGACGAGCCTGCAAGCCCGTAGGGGGCGTCGCGCACCGGGTAGCGCTGACGAAGCATCAACGGATCGGTGCCGAAGACCAGCAGCCCGTCGCCCCTTGTGTCGGCGACAAGCACCCGGCCCGCGGTATCGGCGGCCATTGTGGTCGCTCCCTCACCTGCGCGCAGCGCATGCTCGGCCTTGGACCCGCTGGCGTCGACGGTGGTCACCGAGGTCTGCCCGCGGTCCAGGACCACGGCCGTATTCCCCTGGGTGACAAGGGCATCGACACGGGCGAAGATCTTCAGCTCGGCGCCGACCGCCGTATCGGAACTCAACGTGTAAACCGCACCGTCGGCGCTGCCGAGGACCAGCTTGCCGTCGGCGCGACGGGCGATCGCGGTGAATTCGGTGCCGTCCTGGCCGTCGACCGGCACCCGGTCGGCCCGGCCCTGCGCGATATCGATGCGGAAGTACCCCCCGCGCGTCGACACGTAGACGTGACCGTCGTTGTCGCCGGTCATCGCCGTCGCCGCGGTCGGCAGCGGCACGGCGCGGCCCGGGCCCCTTGGCCGGCATCACGGTGACGACCGCGTGGTCGGCCTCACCTGGGCCGAGCGCCACCAGCGAGGCGGTCGCGGCGTCGAACAGGACCGCGTCCGCATGCCCCGCCATCGGGCGCACCACGCCGGCGGGCGGCGTGCGGGCGGGGGGAGACACCACCGCCTCGGCAGGCGCGATCGTCGGCGGCGGCGTGTCGGACGGATTCGATGTGCACGCCGTCACACTGCACCCGAGTATCACGAGCACACCACAACAAGCCAGTTGAGCTGCATGTTTGATACGTATCGGCAAAGGGTAGCTCTCGTGCGTGCGAAGTGGACGACAGTCGAACAGCAAGTGTAGGCACGCCGCGCCAAGCGGTATGGTTCGGTCATGAGCCTCGCGCCGAGCCGTGATTCGGCCGACAAGGGGTTTGCCATCGAAGATATTTCGACCGGTCTTCACGCCAGCGGTTTCGGCCAACTCGGCAGCGGTCGCAGTTTCTCCTTCCACGTCGAACATCAGCAGCTCGTCGTCGAGATCTACCGCCCCCGCCTCGCGGGCCCGGTACCGCAGGCGGAGGACGTGGTGGCCACCGCAACGCGCAAGGCGACCGACATCGACCTGTTCGACGAGCGCAGCCTGGCAGCGGCGGTGCGTGACGCGGTGGCCAACGCCCAACCGGTGCCGCGCACGGCGCGCTGACAAACGCTCACGGTACGGTCGTCGTCGTGATCGAGGTGCCTGCGATGTCGTGGTTGCAGGTCGTCGTGTTGTCGGTGGTGCAGGGACTCACCGAATTCCTTCCGGTGTCCTCGTCCGGTCACCTCGCGATCACCTCGCGGCTGTTCTTCGCCGACGACGCGGGCGCATCGTTCACTGCCGTAACGCAACTCGGCACCGAGTTGGCGGTGTTGGTCTACTTCGCGCGCGACATCGCGCGCATCGTGAAGGCCTGGTTCAGCGGCCTCTTCAAGCCCGCGGCGCGCGACGCCGATTACCGCCTCGGCTGGTACGTGATCATCGGCAGCATCCCGATCGGCGTGTTGGGCCTGCTTCTCAAGGATGAAATCCGCACGGGCGCAAGGAATCTATGGCTGATCGCGACTGCATTGGTGGTTTTCTCCGCCGTGATCGCGGCGGCCGAGTACTTCGGTCGGCAGACCCGTGACGTCGAACAGCTCACCTGGCGCGACGGTCTGATCGTCGGCCTTGCCCAGTGCCTGGCGCTTCTGCCGGGGGTGTCCCGGTCCGGCGCGACGATCAGCGCAGGCCTGTTCCTCGGGCTGGACCGCGAGCTCGCGGCGCGATTCGGCTTCCTGCTGGCGATTCCGGCGGTGTTCGCCTCGGGCCTGTTCTCGCTGCCCGACGCCTTTCATCCGGTCGGTGAGGGCATGAGCGCAAGCGGTGCACAGCTTCTCGTAGCCACCGCCATCGCGTTCGTCGTCGGCTTTGCAGCGGTCTCCTGGTTCCTGCGCTTCCTTGTCCGGCACAGCATGTACTGGTTCGTCGGCTACCGCGTCGTCCTCGGCACGGTGGTTCTGGTCCTGCTCGGCACCGGGGTGGTGGCAGCGACATGACCGTCATCCTGCTGCGCCACGGCCGCTCGACCTCCAACACCGCGCAGACGCTCGCGGGGCGGTCCGACGGCGTCGATCTGGACGAGAAGGGCTACGACCAGGCCAAGGCGCTCGTGGACCGGATCGGTGCCCTTCCGGTTCGCGCCATCGTGCGGTCGCCGCTGCTGCGTTGCGGGCGCACCGTCGAACCACTGGCCGAGGCCCTCGGCATCGAGCCGGTCGTCGACGAGCGCATCTCCGAGGTGGACTACGGCCAGTGGACCGGCCGAAAAATCGGCGACCTGGTCAAGGAGCCGCTATGGGCAGTGGTGCAGCAGCAGCCGAGCGCAGCGGTGTTCCCCGACGGCGAAGGCCTTGCCCATGTGCAGGCCCGCGCGGTGGAGGCGGTGCGCGAGCACGACCGTCGCCTCGCCGAGGAGCACGGCGGCGACGTGCTCTGGCTGGCCTGCACGCATGGCGACGTGATCAAGGCGATCGTGGCCGATGCCCTCGGCACCCACCTGGACAGTTTCCAGCGGATCACCGCCGATCCCGCCTCGATGAGTGTGATCCGTTACACAGCGCTGCGTCCCTTCGTGGTTCACGTGAATCACACCGGCGACCAACTGGCTTCCGGTTTGACCGCCAAACCGCCGCAAACCTCCGACGCCGAGGCAGAGGATGTGCCGTCGAGCGACGCCGTGGTGGGCGGGTCGACCGACTGAGCGCGGTATTTTGGAGTAGCCATGCCCCGCGAAATCCATGTTTTCCGCACACCCGACCGTTTCGTGGCCGGGACCGTCGGGCAGCCCGGAAACCGCACCTTCTACCTGCAGGCGGTACACGACAAGCGGGTCGTATCGGTAATTCTGGAGAAGCAGCAGGTCGCAGTCCTCGCTGAGCGGATCGCTGCGCTGCTTCTGGAGATCAACCGCCGGTTCGGCACCCCCGTCCCGCCCGAGATCGAGGTGGAAGACCTCAGCCCGCTGGTGACGCCCGTCGACGCCGAGTTCAGGGTCGGCACCATGGGCCTCGGCTGGGACTCCGAGGCGGAGACCGTGGTGGTCGAGCTGCTGGCGGTCTCCGAGACCGAGTTCGATGCGTCGGTCGTCCTCGACGACGCCGAGGACGGGCCCGACGCCGTGCGCGTGTTCCTCAGCCCCGAATCCGCCCGACAGTTCGCGACCCGGTCCAACCGCGTCATCTCGGCAGGCAGGCCGCCGTGCCCACTATGCGACGAACCCCTCGATCCGGAGGGCCACATCTGCGTGCGCACCAACGGGTACCGGCGGAGCCTGCTCGAGCCCGACGATGAACCCGACGAATAGCGACTGCGAGGCGTTGCGCCGCGGCGAGCTGACCGTCATCGGACGTATCCGTTCCGCCAGCAACGCCACGTTCCTCTGCGAGGCCACCCTCGATGACCTGACGGTGCACTGCGTGTACAAACCGGTTGCCGGTGAAGCACCGCTATGGGACTTCCCCGACGGCACACTGGCGGGCCGCGAGCTGTCCGCTCACCTGGTTTCCGCGGCGTTGGGCTGGGACATCGTGCCCTACACCATCATTCGCGACGGGCCTGCAGGCAGCGGCATGCTGCAGCTGTGGGTGGACCAACCCGGCGACACCGCGGACGCAGACGAGGATCTCGAGTCGGGCCCAGATCTGGTGGATCTGCTTCCCGTCGGCCACATTCCGCCAGGATTCCTTCCTGTGCTGCGCGCCTACGACTATGCGGGCGACGAGGTGACCCTTGTGCACGCCGACAACGCCCCGCTGCGCAGGATGGCGGTGTTCGACGTGTTGATCAACAACGCCGACCGCAAGGGCGGCCACATCCTCTCCGCGCTCGACGGCCACGTCTACGGCGTCGACCACGGTGTGAGCCTTCACGTCGAGGACAAGCTGCGCACCGTGCTGTGGGGCTGGGCGGGCAAGCCCGTCGACGACGAGACGCTGGAAACCGTGGCGCGACTGCGCGACGACGTTCGCGGGACGCTCGGTGAACAATTGCGCGAACACATCACCGGCCGCGAGGTCGACGCGCTGCGGCGCAGAGCTGTTGCGCTACTGACGATCCGGTGATGCCGTCGCCAGACCGGCACCGCCCGATCCCGTGGCCGGCGTTCTGAGCCCTTTACAGCCGAGTTGTCGCGTTGTGCCGGTACTGGATGGCGCGGTAGGGCCAGTTGGATCCGTCGCCGGTGTTCCAGTGGCTGACCACCAGATGCAGGTTGCGCAGCGTCGAGCCCGGCACGATGTAGCCGCCGTACAGCTGGCTGAGCGTGCCAGCTGTGCAGCCGTCGGGTGGGCTGCAGCGCGGAGACGGCCATGCGGTGTTTCGCAGCACAGTCGTGGTCGGTGCGGCCTGGAAGTCGTCGGTCGGGTGGTCGAGCACCTTGACCCTTATCGCTCCTGAGTTGCATTCGAAATAGCTGAACACCCAACGGTTCTGGACACGACGCAGGCTCATCTCGCCGACCGTCGTGCCCTCGGGCAGCAGCGGCTTGGGGTCGCTGCTGAACCAGCCGCCGGTGCCACGGATGCCATGCCGAGCGGTCAAGCAGGTCGTCGGCGCGCACCCGGTAGAGAAAGGCGTTCTCGCGACGGTTGAACGCGCTGGCGACGATGTAGACGGAGCCGGACTCGGGATCGTGCTCCCAGGTGATCAACTGCTGAAGGCCGTCGTTGTGCGAGCCGAGCCGCCTGGCTTCGGGTCCGGCATCGTGCCAGGTGTCACCGCAGTCGTCGCTGTAGTTGATCTCGGTCCACAGCACGTTGTGCAGGCCGCGGTTGACCATCGCGAAGAGGTAGAGCCTCCCGTCGATCGTGATGGCGTCGGCGGGCAGCACCGTCGAATACCCGCTGCCCTTCCACGGCGGCCCGTCGTGCTGGTAGTCCCACAGTTGGCGCGCGTAGTTCGCCGCCGACCGCGTCGTGAAAAGTGATGCCGTCGTTGAGGCTTCGCAGCGAGGTGTCGTTGCTGCGCAGCATCGCCGGGCTGCGCCAGCCGGGACCTCCCGCGCGGCACTCGTCGAACGTGTCACCGAAGATGAATCCGGTCCTGCCGTCCGCGAGGGCGACGGCGATGCCGAGATCGGTGCCTCCGATGCCGAACCGCTCCGCGGAACTGCCGGGTCCGGTGAGGTCTGCGACCTTCACCGTCTGCGGTCCGACCTGCGCGGTCCTGACGCCCCGAGCAATCACCACCTCATTATTCGGCAATACTGCTTGCTGTGACCCTCACCGACGCAGCGCTGGCCGCCGAACTGGCCCGCGACGCCGGTGAACTCCTCCTCGAGGTGCGAAGGCAGGAGGGGTTCTGGGATCCCTACGACCTCGGCGACGCCGGGGACACCAGGGCGAACACGCTGATCCTCGACGGGCTGGCGCGGGCGCGCCCCGACGACGCGGTGCTGTCGGAAGAGGCCGTCGATGACCTGTCGCGGGTGCACGCCGACCGGGTGTGGATCGTCGACCCGCTCGACGGCACGTGGGAGTTCTCCACGCTGCGCAACGACTGGGCCGTCCACATCGCGCTGTGGCAGCGGTTCGGAGCCGGGCTGCCGGCGACATCAGGCAGCGGAGCCGGGCTGCCGACCTTGGGCGCGAACGGAGCTGACAGCGAGGGAGGCATCACCGCCGCGGCGGTGGCACTGCCCGCATTCGGTCGAGGTATTTCGCACTGACACCGTCGCCTCGCCGCCCGCGCGCACCGAGGGCCCGCTTCGGATCACCGCGAGCGCGAGCCGCCCGCCCGCTGTGCTGTGGCGGCTGGCCGACCAGATGGACATCGAGCTGGTCCGCATCGGGTCGGCGGGCGCCAAGGCGATGGCGGTGGTGCAGGGGTCACGTCGATGCCTACCTGCATGCGGGAGGGCAGTGGGAGTGGGACTCGGCCGCCCCCGCGGGGGTGCTGTGGGCGGCAGGCATGCACGCGTCCCGGCTGGACGGATCGCCGCTCATCTACAACCGCCGCGATCCGTATCTGCCCGACCTGTTGATGTGTCGGCCCGAGCTCGCCGAGCCGCTGCTGACCGCGATCAGGTCGGTCATCAGAGGCGGCCCGAGGCGAACCACCTAGAGTCGAGGGCATGCAGTCGTGGCAGGGCCCCAGCGTTCCGGCCGTGCCGGGACGCGGTCCGCAGCTGCGGCTGTACGACACCGCCGACCGGCAGGTACGGCCGGTATCCGCGGGTGACACCGCAACCATGTACGTCTGCGGCATCACCCCGTACGACGCCACCCATCTCGGCCATGCCGCGACCTATCTGACGTTCGATCTCGTACACCGGCTGTGGCTCGACGCAGGGCTCGGCGTGAACTACGTGCAGAACATCACCGACGTCGACGATCCGCTCTTCGAGCGGGCCGAACGGGACGGCATCGGCTGGCGCGAGCTGGCCGATCGCGAAACAGCGCTGTTCGCCGAGGACATGTCGGCGCTGCGGGTGGTTCCTCCGCACGCCTACGTCGCCGCGACCGAGGCCATCGGCGAGGTCGTGGAACTGGTCGAGAAGATGCTCGCCTCCGGTGCGGCCTACGTCGTCGACGACCGCGAGCACCCCGACGTGTACTTCCGCGCCGACGCGACCGCGCAGTTCGGCTACGAGTCCGGCTACGACCGCGACACCATGCTGCGGTTGTTCGGTGAGCGTGGCGGCGACCCCGAGCCGCGCGGGCAAGAGCGACGAGCTGGATGCGCTGCTGTGGCGCGCGGAGCGGCCCGGTGAGCCGAGCTGGCCGTCGCCGTTCGGTCCTGGCAGGCCCGGCTGGCACGTCGAATGCGCGGCCATCGCGCTCAACCGCATCGGCACCGGGCTCGACATCCAGGGCGGCGGCAGCGACCTGATCTTCCCGCATCACGAGTTCTCCGCCGCACATGCCGAAAGTGTCACGGGGGAGCGGCGATTCGCCCGCCACTACGTGCACTCCGGCATGATCGGCTGGGACGGCCACAAGATGAGCAAGAGCCGGGGGAATCTGGTGTTGGTCTCGCGGCTGCGGGCCGACGGCGTCGATCCGGCCGCTATCCGGCTCGGACTGCTTGCCGGGCACTACCGGTCGGACCGGTCCTGGAGTGACGAGGTCCTCGAGGAGGCCGCGGCCCGACTGCAGCGGTGGCGCGACGCGACCGCACTGGCCGCGGGCCCGGATGCCACCGACGTGATCGCGCGGGTGCGTCAGTACCTGGCCGACGATCTCGACACCCCGAAAGCGCTTGCCGCGCTGGACGGTTGGAGCACCGATGCGCTCACATACGGCGGCCACGACACGGACTCGCCGCGCCTGGTGGCCACCGCGGTCGATGCGCTGCTCGGGATCAAGCTGTAGAACGCCTTGACGGGCGCAGAAAGGGAGTGCTGATGAGTGCGGTCAACCAGAAGGTCGTCCTGATCACCGGCGGCGCCCGCGGGGTCGGCGCCGAAGTGGCGCGTCGCCTGCATGAGCGCGGCGCCAACCTGGTGCTGACCGACGTCGACGAGGGTGCTCTCGAAGAAATCGGCGCCGAGCTGGGCGCAGACAGGGTGCTGACGGTCGCCGCCGACGTCCGCGACCTCGACGCGATGGAGGCCGCGGTGGCCGCGGCCGTCGACCGATTCGGCGGCGTCGACATCGTGGTGGCCAATGCCGGTATCTCGACATACGGTTCGGTCCTCAAGGTCGACCCGGAGGCGTTCCGACTGCTGGTCGACATCAACATCGTCGGCGTGTTCAACACCGTCCGCGCGGCGCTGCCCTCGGTCATCGAGCGGCGAGGCTACGTGCTGATCGTGTCGTCCGCAGCGGCATTCGGCGCGTCGGCGGGGCTGGCGCCCTACGACACCTCCAAGGCCGGGGTCGAGCAGTTCGCCAACGCGCTGCGGTTGGAGGTCGCCCATCTCGGGGTGGATGTCGGCTCCGCCCACATGCTGTGGATCGACACCCCGCTGGTCCAGGACGCCAAGTCCGACCTGCCGAGCTTCCGCAAGATGCTCGACGCAATGCCCGGCCCACTCGGCAAGACCACGTCGGTCGAGGCGTGCGGCAAGGCGTTCGTCAAGGGCATCGAGGCGCGCAAGCGTCATGTCTACTGCCCCGACTACGTCTCTCTGTTGCGGTGGCTCAAGCCGCTGCTGTCCGCGCGGCTCCTCGAACCCGGCTTGTCCAAGGCGGTGCCCGAACTGCTGCCGCAGATGGATGCCGAAGTCGAGGCACTCGGCCGGTCGCTGAGCGCGCGGACGAAGGAAGTCGAGAAGTGAAGCGGCTGATCGCACTTGCGGCGCTCGTGACCATGGTGGCGGCGTGCAGCGGCAAGGAGTCGGGAGAGGCCGAGAAGCCTTCGCCTGCGCCGACTTCGACTGCCGTCACGCCCGATCAGGCCCGCGCGATCGCGAAGGAGGCCTACATCTACGGCTTCCCGATGGTCGACACCTACCGCGTGCAATACGCGTATTTCGTCGACAAGCAGAACCCGGAGTACAAGGGCGGCTACAACGAGATCCACAACACCGCGCGCGTTTACACGCCGCAGGACAAGGCGATCCAGACGCCGAACTCGGACACCCCCTACTCGGCCGTCGGTGCGGACCTGCGCGCCGAGCCGCTGGTGCTCACGGTCCCGCCGATCGAGCAGGACCGCTACTACTCGCTCCAGTTCGTCGACGGCTACACCTACAACTTCCACTACGTGGGCAGCCGCACCACCGGCAACGGCGGCGGCAAATACCTTCTGGCAGGGCCGAATTGGAACGGTGAAAAGCCCGAGGGCGTCAACGAGGTCATCCGCTCGGACACCGACCTGGCGTTCGTGCTGTACCGCACGCAGCTGTTCGGCCCTTCCGACCTCGACAAGGTCAAGGAGATCCAGGCGGGATATCAGGTCACGCCGCTTTCGGTTTTCCTGAACCAGCCGCCGCCTCCGCCTGCTGAAGCGATCGACTTCGTGCCTCCGCTGACGCCGGACCAGCAGAAGACCTCGCCGCAGTTCTTCGAGATCCTCGGCTTCGCAATGCGGTTCGCCCCGGTGTTGCCCGACGAGAAGGAGATGCGCGACAGGTTCGCGTCCATCGGCATCGGACCCGAGGGGAATTTCGACGCCGACAAGCTGAGCCCCGAGATGCGCAAAGCCGTCGAAGACGGGATGGCGGACGCCTGGGCGGAATTCGACACCTTCAAGAAGGACAAGGTCGACACCGACGAGGTCACCTCCGCTGAGTTCTTCGGGACGGCCGCGGATCTGAAGGGCAACTACCTGTACCGGATGGCAGGCGCGGTGCTCGGCATCTACGGCAACACCGCCGCGGAGGCCATCTATCCCGCATCGTTCAGTGACTCCACCGGTGCGCCGCTGACCGGGGCGTACAACTACGTCTACAAGTTCGCGAAGGATCAGCTTCCTCCGGTGAACGCGTTCTGGTCGCTGACCATGTACGAGTTGCCGCAGAGCCTGCTGGTGGCCAACCCGATCAACCGGTACCTGATCAACTCGCCGATGCTGCCCAGCCTGGTTCCCGACAAGGACGGCGGCTACACCTTCTACCTGCAGAACGAGTCGCCGGGCCCGGACAAGGAGTCCAACTGGTTGCCCGCGCCGGAGGGTCCGTTCGTCGTCGTGCTCCGGCTGTACTGGCCCAAACCCGATGCGCTCAACGGCACCTGGACGGCGCCCAAACCCGAGAAGGTCTAGCCCCTGCTGTGCCTGTTCTTCCGCTACCCGCGGAAGCCTGGCCCGCGGCGGCGCAGGTAGCGCTCGAACTCGGCGGCGAGTGCGTCGCCGTCGATCTTGCTCAGCGTCTCGGTCATGTCCACCTCGGCGTCACCGCGCTGTTCGAGAGACGAGACGTACTCGGCGATCTCCTCGTCCTCCGACGTCATCTCGGTGACCGCTTCCTCCCACTCCTCGGCCTGGGAAGGCAGGTCGGCCAGCGGCACCTCGATGTCGAGGACGTCCTCGACGCGGCGCAGCAGCGCCACGGTGGCCTTCGGGTTGGGCGGCTGCGAGACGTAATGCGGCACCGCCGCCCAGAACGTCACCGCGGGAATGCCCGCCGCGACGCAGGCGTCCTGGAACACGCCCGCGATGCCCGTCGGCCCCTCGTAGCGGGTCTCCTCGAGCCCGAAGAACTTCGCGGAGTCGGGGGAGTAGGCGGCGCCGGAAACCGGCACCGGCCGGGTGTGGGGGGTATCGGCCAGCAGCGCGCCGAGGATGACGACCGTGTCCACGTTGAGCTTGTCCGCGATGGCGAGCAGCTCGGCGCAGAATGTGCGCCATCTCATATTGGGCTCGACGCCGTGCATCAGCACGATGTCGCGATCGCTGCCCGGCGGGCGGCAGTGCGAGATGTGCATCGACGGCCACACCAGCTCGCGGGTCACCCCGTCGATCTGGCGAATCACCGGTCGGTTCACCTGATAGTCGTAGTAGGCCTCGTCGTCGATCTCGATGAGCGGCTCGGCCTCCCAGATGGCGTCGAGGTGCTCGAGCGCGTCGCTCGCCGCGTCGCCCGCGTCGTTCCAGCCCTCGAAAGCCGCCACCACGATGGTGTTCGTCAGTTCAGGCAGGTCGGCGGGCTTGCGGCCGGTCGCATCCGACGGGGTCACTAGGCCAGCGTAAGGCTTGAGAGGGCTTGGCGAGCCTTATGGACACACGCCCGATTCTGTAGACCGACTACCCTGATTTATGTGACATGCGCGAACGACCATCCGTACGACCCGACCCTCGACGACGTCGACAACCTCGAGGCCGCGGTCGATTCGAAATACGTTCGCCTGCAATCTGGTTAACCTCTGGGGCACGACATTGCGGCTGACACTGCCGATAAGGTTCGCGAGCTGTCGCTCGAGTGCAATGAACTGGGCGTCCAGACGTCGATCGGGTGACGACGTAGACTTTCCTGGTCGAGAGGCGTTGCAACGGTTCCGGGTCGCTACCGGTAGCCGCCACGCTCGACGGAGTAAAGGACGCCTTCCGTTATGGAAGGAACGCACGTGAACGCCCTTGAGCCGAGGATCGGGGAGCCGAACATCCGCCCCGACTGCACCGATGAACTGACGGCTGCTCTGCGCCAGCGGATCATGGTGATCGACGGCGCGATGGGCACGGCGATCCAGCGGGACCGCCCGGATGAGGCCGGCTACCGCGGCGAACGGTTCAGCGAGTGGCCGACCGCTCTGCAAGGCAACAACGACCTGCTCAACCTGACCCAGCCGCAGATCATCGAGGGGATCCACCGCGAGTACCTCGAGGCGGGTGCCGACATCCTCGAGACCAACACGTTCAACTCGAACGCGGTCTCGCTTGTCCGACTACGACATGCACGAGCTGGCCTACGAGCTGAACTTCGCAGGCGCCGCCCTTGCCCGCGCGGCCGCCGACGAATTCAGCACCCCGGAGAAGCCCCGCTACGTGGCGGGCGCCCTCGGGCCGACGACGCGGACCGCGTCGATCTCGCCGGACGTCAACGACCCCGGAGCCCGCAACGTCTCCTACGACCAGCTGGTCGCCGCCTACCTCGAAGCTGCCAACGGCTTGGTCGACGGTGGTGCCGACCTCCTCATCGTCGAGACGATCTTCGACTCGCTGAACTCCAAGGCGGCGGTGTTCGCCATCGAGACGCTGTTCGAGGAGCGCGGACGCCGCTGGCCGGTGATCATCTCCGGCACCATCACCGATGCCTCCGGGCGGACGCTGTCCGGTCAGGTCACCGAAGCGTTCTGGAACGCGATCAGGCACGCGAAGCCGATCGCGGTCGGTCTCAACTGCGCGCTCGGCGCGCCGGAGATGAGGCCCTACATCGCCGAGGTGGCGCGGATCGCGGACACCTTCGTCTCCTGCTACCCGAATGCCGGCCTGCCCAACGCGTTCGGCGAGTACGACGAGTCCCCGGAGGCTCAGGCCGGCTACATCGCCGAGTTCGCCGAGGCCGGCCTGGTCAACCTGGTCGGTGGGTGCTGCGGAACAGCGCCGCCGCACATCGCCGAGATCGCCAAGGTCGTCGAGGGCAAACCGCCGCGCGAGCTGCCGGAGATCCCGGTGGCCACCCGGCTCTCGGGCCTCGAGCCGCTCAACATCGACGACGACTCCCTCTTCGTGAACATCGGTGAGCGCACCAACATCACCGGCTCCGCCCGGTTCCGCAACCTGATCAAGGCCGAGGACTACGACACCGCCCTTTCGGTCGCCCTGCAGCAGGTCGAGGTCGGTGCGCAGGTCATCGACATCAACATGGACGAGGGCATGATCGACGGCGTCGCCGCGATGGACCGGTTCACCAAGCTGATCGCGGCCGAGCCGGACATCAGCCGCGTCCCGGTGATGATCGACTCCTCCAAGTGGGACGTCATCGAGGCGGGCCTGAAGAACGTGCAGGGCAAGCCGATCGTCAACTCGATCTCCATGAAGGAGGGCGAGGAGAAGTTCATCCGCGAGGCACGGCTGTGCCGCAAGTACGGCGCCGCCGTCGTCGTGATGGCGTTCGACGAGCAGGGGCAGGCCGACAACCTGGAGCGCCGCAAGGAGATCTGCGGGCGCGCCTACCGGATCCTGACCGAAGAGGTCGGCTTCCCCGCCGAGGACATCATCTTCGACCCGAACTGCTTCGCGCTGGCGACCGGTATCGAGGAGCACGCGACGTACGGGATCGACTTCATCGAGGCCTGCGCCTGGATCAAGGAGAACCTGCCAGGGGTGCACATCTCCGGCGGCATCTCGAACGTCTCGTTCTCGTTCCGCGGCAACAACCCCGTCCGCGAGGCGATCCACGCGGTGTTCCTGTTCCACGCCATCAAGGCAGGCCTGGACATGGGCATCGTCAACGCGGGTGCGCTGGTGCCCTACGACTCGATCGACGCCGAGCTGCGGGATCGCATCGAGGACGTCGTCCTGAACCGTCGCGAGGACGCGGCCGAGCGGCTCCTGGAGATCGCCGAGCGGTTCAACAGCTCGGAGAAGGCCGACGATCCGGTGGCAGCCGAATGGCGCAGCCTCCCCATCCGCGAGCGGATCACGCACGCCCTGGTCAAGGGCATCGACGCCGACGTCGATGCCGACACCGAGGAATTGCGGGCCGAGATCGCCGCGGCAGGTGGTCGCCCGATCGAGGTGATCGAGGGCCCGCTGATGGACGGCATGAACGTCGTCGGTGACCTCTTCGGCGCGGGCAAGATGTTCCTGCCCCAGGTCGTGAAGTCGGCCAGGGTGATGAAGAAGGCCGTTGCGTACCTGCTGCCCTACATCGAGGCGGAGAAGGAGGAGTCCGGCGCCGCTGCGAGCAAGGACACCAACGGCACGATCATCATGGCGACCGTGAAGGGCGACGTCCACGACATCGGCAAGAACATCGTCGGGGTCGTCCTGCAGTGCAATAACTACGAAGTGATCGACCTCGGTGTGATGGTGCCCGCCCAGAAGATCCTGGACGCGGCGAAAGAGCACGACGCCGACATCATCGGGCTGTCCGGCCTGATCACCCCGTCGCTGGACGAGATGGTCAACTTCGCCGTCGAGATGGAGCGTCAGGGTCTGGAGATCCCGCTGCTGATCGGTGGCGCGACCACCTCGCGCGCCCATACGGCCGTGAAGGTGTCGCCGCGTCGGACCGGTCCGGTGGTCTGGGTCAAGGACGCGTCCCGCTCGGTGCCGGTCGCTGCCGCGCTGCTCGACGACAAGCAGCGGCCCGCCCTGCTGGAGGCCACCGAGAAGGATTACGCGTCTCTTCGCGAGCGGCACGCCCAGAAGAGCGAGCGGCCGATGCTGACGCTGGAGAAGGCCCGCGCGAACCGGACGCCGATCGAATGGGACGGCTACACGCCGCCGGTGCCCGCCCAGGGCCTCGGCGTGCGGGAGTTCCTCGACTACGACATCGCCGAGCTGCGCGAATACATCGACTGGCAGCCGTTTTTCAACGCCTGGGAGATGAAGGGCAGGTTCCCCGACATCCTCAACAACCCGGTGTCGGGCGAGACCGCCCGCAAGCTGTACGACGACGCCCAGGAGATGCTCGACACCCTGATCAAGGAGAAGTGGCTGACTGCCAACGGGGTCATCGGGTTCTTCCCCGCGAACGCGGTCGGCGACGACTTCGAGGTCTACACCGACGAGACCCGTACCGAGGTGCTGACCACGTTGCACAACCTGCGCCAGCAGGGTGAGCACCGCGACGGCATCCCGAACCGGAGCCTTGGCGACTACATCGCGCCGAAGGACACCGGTCTGGCTGACTACGTCGGCGCCTTCGCCGTCACCACGGGGCTCGGCAGCGGAGACAAGATCGCGGAATTCAAGGCCGCCAACGACGACTACAACGCGATTCTGCTGGAGTCGCTCGCCGACCGGCTGGCAGAGGCGTTCGCCGAACGGATGCACCAACGGGTCCGCAAGGAGTTCTGGGGATTCCAGCCTGACGAGCAGCTGGACAACGAGGCACTGATCGGTGAGAAGTACGTGGGCATCCGCCCTGCCCCCGGCTACCCGGCCTGCCCGGAGCACACCGAGAAGGCGACGCTCTGGGAGTTGATGGACGTCAAGGAGCGGACCGGCATCGAGCTGACCGAGTCGATGGCCATGTGGCCCGGTGCCGCCGTCAGCGGCTGGTACTTCTCGCACCCGCAGTCGCAGTACTTCGTGGTCGGCCGGATGGCCCAGGACCAGGTCGCCGACTACGCGAAGCGCAAGGGCTGGACGCTGCAGGAGGCCGAGCGCTGGCTCGGCCCCAACCTCGGCTACAACCCGGAGGACTGAGCTGTGACGGCGTTGTCATGCTCACCGAGCCGAAACACCATGCGGCCGAACGGTTTCAGTTCATGAAGGCTGTGCTGTGGGATATGGACGGCACCCTTGTCGACTCCGAAAAGGTGTGGGACGTCTCGCTGGCGGCACTGTACGAGAAGTTGGGCGGCGAGCTGTCGCCTGCCGTGCGTGCCTCGATGATCGGCAGCGTCGCCGAGAACACCATGCTGATCGTCTACACAGACCTCGGCCTGCCCATCGAGCGCGACGCGATGGCCGAGTCGAGCCGGTGGCTGAACGACTACACCGCCGAGTTGTTCGATCACGGCCTGCCGTGGTGCGCCGGCGCGCACGAGTTGTTGGAAGAGCTTTCCGCCGAAGGGACACCGATGGCGCTGGTGACCAATACGCAACGGGCCCTCACCGAGCGTGCGCTGAATGGGATTGGCCGCGAATACTTCTCGGCCACGGTGTGCGGCGACGAGGTTGTCAACGGCAAACCCGCTCCTGACCCGTACCTGCGGGCCGCCGAGTTGCTGGGATTGGCGCCGCAGCAGTGTCTGGCGATCGAGGACTCGGTGACGGGAACAGCGGCCGCCGAGGGCGCGGGATGCCCGGTCCTGGTGGTGCCAAACGATGTCGAAGTGCCCCGAGGCAGCGGGCGAAGCCATGTGAGTTCGCTGGCCGGGGTGGACGCCGCCCAACTGCGGCGCATCCATGCCGACCTCAATGGCGACGCAGGAGAACGCTCGGCCTAACTTCGCCCCGCAGCGCGCTTGCCAATGGTAAGACAGGGGTACACGTGACCCGGATCACGCAAGCAACGCTGCGAAAGGGACGCCCATGGCAGGCTCCAATGCCCCCGTCGGAGACGAATCCTCACTACCGATCGCCGACGATGACTTCTCGTCGGGCGGCACTGCCATCCGAATCGCTTCGGTCGCCGCGCTCGGCGGCCTGCTGTTCGGTTATGACAGCGCGGTGATCAACGGTGCGGTCGACTCGATCCAAGAGGATTTCGGCATCGGCAACGCCGAACTCGGTTTCGCCGTCGCGTCAGCGCTGCTCGGCGCAGCGGCGGGCGCGATGACCGCCGGGACGATCGCGGACAAGATCGGCCGCATCTCGGTCATGAAGATCGCCGCAGTGCTGTTCCTCATCAGCGCATTCGGCACCGGCTTCGCGCACGAGGTCTGGACGGTGGTGCTGTTCCGCATCGTCGGCGGCATCGGCGTCGGCGTCGCGTCCGTGATCGCGCCTGCCTACATCGCCGAAACGTCACCTCCGCGGATCCGCGGCCGACTCGGTTCGTTGCAGCAGCTGGCGATCGTGTCCGGCATCTTCCTGTCGTTCGCCATCAACTACCTGCTGCAATCGCTGGCGGGCGGACCGAACGAAGTGTTGTGGTTTGGCCTCGACGCCTGGCGTTGGATGTTCCTCGCGATGGCGCTGCCCGCCATCCTCTACGGCGTCCTGGCCTTCACCATCCCCGAATCTCCGCGGTATCTGGTTGCCAGCCACAAGATTCCGGAAGCGCGGCGGGTGCTCAACATGCTGCTGGGCGAGAAGAACCTCGAGATCACCATCGACCGGATCAAGGAATCCCTCGAACGGGAGGACAAGCCGTCGCTGCGCGATCTGAAGAAGCCGACCGGCGGCATCTACGGCATCGTGTGGGTTGGTCTCGGACTGTCGATCTTCCAGCAGTTCGTCGGCATCAACGTGATCTTCTACTACTCCAACGTGCTGTGGCAGGCGGTGGGATACAGCGCCGATGTCGCGGCCATCAACACCGTGATCACCTCGGTGATCAACGTGCTCACCACGCTGATCGCCATTGCCTTTATCGACAAGATCGGCCGCAAGCCATTGCTGCTGATCGGCTCGGCAGGCATGGCGATCACCCTGATCACCATGTCGGTGATCTTCGCCAACGCCACGCTGAACCCGGATGGGACCCCGCACCTGGACGACATACCCGGCTGGATCGCACTGATCTCCGCCAATCTGTTCGTGGTGGCGTTCGGCATGTCGTGGGGGCCGGTGGTCTGGGTGCTACTCGGCGAGATGTTCCCCAACCGCATCCGCGCCGCCGCGCTGGGGCTCGCCGCTGCCGGCCAGTGGGCGGCCAACTGGCTGATCACCGTCACGTTCCCAGGTCTGCGTGATCACCTGGGCCTCGCATACGGCTTCTACGGGCTGTGTGCGGTGCTGTCGGGAATCTTCGTGTGGCGGTGGGTGATGGAGACCAAGGGCGTGTCGCTGGAGGACATGCACGGCGCGATCGTCGCGACTCCAAAGCCGACAGCCACCACCTGATCGCGGCGTAACTGCCGTGACTTTGCTCGCGGCGCCGTGACACAATCGCGTCCCGTGAAGACCTTCGACGCCCTGTTCGCCGAGCTCAGCGATAAAGCGCGTACCCGGCCGGACGGTAGCGGCACCGTCGCCGCCCTTGATGGCGGCGTGCACGGGCTCGGCAAGAAGGTCCTCGAAGAGGCCGGCGAGGTGTGGCTGGCAGCCGAACACGAGGGCGACGACGCGCTGGCCGATGAGATCAGCCAGCTGCTGTACTGGACGCAGGTGCTGATGATCTCCCGCGGCCTTTCCCTCGACGACGTCTACCGGAAGCTGTGAACGGCATGCTGCGGGTCGCGGTACCCAACAAGGGCACGCTGAGTGAGCCGGCTGCCGAGATCCTTTCGGAGGCGGGCTACCGGCGCCGCGCCGATCAGAAGGACCTGACCGTCATCGACGCGGCGAACAATGTGGAGTTCTTCTTCCTGCGGCCCAAGGACATTGCGATCTACGTCGGGTCGGGGCAGCTGGACCTCGGCATCACAGGGCGCGATCTGGCCGCCGAGTCCGACGCGCCGGTGCGGGAGCGGCTGGCGTTGGGCTTCGGCTCGTCCACGTTCCGCTACGCCGCCCCGCAGGGGCGTGACTGGACAGTCGGCGATCTCGCCGGTAAGCGAATCGCCACCGCATTCCCCAACCTGGTCCGAAAGGATCTGGCGGCCAACGGGATCGAGGCGACCGTCATCCGCCTCGACGGAGCTGTCGAGATCTCCGTCGCGCTGGGCGTTGCCGACGCCATCGCCGACGTGGTCGGCTCCGGTCGCACACTCGGACTTCACGACCTGGTCGCCTTCGGCGAGCCGCTGTGCGATTCGGAGGCGGTGCTGATCGAGCGGGCCGACCCCGGTGATGCGAACGCCGCCGGACGTGACCAACTGGCCGGACGCGTGCAGGGTGTGGTGTTCGGCCAGCAGTACCTGATGCTGGACTACGACTGTCCGCGCACTGTGCTGGATGCGGCCACCGCGGTCACGCCGGGACTCGAGTCGCCGACCATCGCGCCGTTGGCCGACCCCGCATGGGTGGCGGTGCGCGCACTGGTCCCGCGCCGTGACGTCAACGCGATCATGGACGAGCTGGCCGCCATCGGCGCCAAGGCAATATTGGCCTCCGACATCAGGTTCTGCCGCTTCTGACTTAGCCCGGTCAGGCCGGTGTTTGCGTGTTAGCGTCCGGGTGACATTTTCACCTGGCCGGAGGCTCGAATGACGTATTTCCTGGTTCTGCTGTTCGCTCTGCTGATCGGTGTGGTCGCCGGCCTGCGCGCGCTGTCCGCGCCCGCCGTGGTGGCCTGGGCGGGGGCGCTCGGCTGGATCGACCTCGGCGGCACATGGGCGCAATGGGTCGCGCATCCGATCACGGTGACGGTGCTGACCATTCTTGCGCTGGGTGAGCTGGTCACCGACCAACTGCCGAGCACACCGAGCAGGCGGGTGCCGATGCAGTTCGGCGCACAGGCTTGCGACCGGCGCGTTCTCCGGCGCAGTGCTGGCCACCGGCGCCGTGCTCAACCCGACGGCGTGGGTCGTGGTCGGGGCCATCGGGGCCGCGTTGATCGGCGCCGTGATCGGCACCCTTGGCGGCGCCGAGGCGCGCCAGAAGCTCGTCGCGGCCAACGGCGGACATGATCTGCCGGTCGCGCTTGTCGAGGACGCCATTGCGATCGTCGGCGGATTCGCCGTCGTCGCGCTCGCGTCGGTTATCTGAATGGCAACTGCGGCACGCAAATTCGACGCGATCATCATCGGCGCCGGGCAGGCGGGTCCGCCGCTGGCCGGTAGGCTGACGGCCGCGGGCCGGACGGTCGCGGTGATCGAACGAAAACTGGTCGGCGGCACCTGCGTGAACTACGGCTGCATTCCGACCAAGACCCTTGTCGCCAGCGCCCACGCCGCGCACACCGCTCGCCGCGGTGCCGAATACGGGATCGGCACAGGCGATGTCAGCGTGAACATGACGAAGGTGAAGGCGCGCAAGGACAAGGTGATGACCGGCGACCGAGAGGGCGTCGAGTCGTGGCTGGAAGGCATGGACAACTGCACGCTGATCCGCGGCCATGCGCGTTTCACCGATCCGCACACCATCAGCGTCGACGACCAGGTTCTGCAGGCCGACGAGATATTCCTCAACGTCGGCGGCCGTGCCGTGGTGCCGGATATGCCGGGACTCTCCGACGTCGACTACATGACCAACGTCGGAATACTCGACCTGGACACACTGCCGGAACATCTCGTCATCATCGGCGGCAGCTACATCGCGCTCGAGTTCGCCCAGATGTACCGGCGCTTCGGTGCCCAGGTCACCGTCATCGAAAAGGGGCCGCGGCTGACATCCCGTGAGGACGAGGACGTTTCGGCCGCCATCAAGGAGATCCTCGAGAACGAGGGCATCGCGATCGAACTCGACGCGACGGCCATTTCGTTTCGCAAGCGCGACAACGGTTTCGAGGTGACACCGCGCGACGGCGCCAACCCGATCGCCGGTTCACACCTGCTGATCGCGATCGGACGGCGGGCCAACACCGACGACCTCGGCCTCGAGAACGCGGGTGTGGAGACCGATTCCCGCGGCAACGTGATCGTCGACGACCAATGCCGGACCAACGTCACCCACATCTGGGCGATGGGCGACTGCAACGGCCGCGGCGCATTCACCCACACCTCGTACAACGACTTCGAGATCGTCGCCGCCAATCTGCTCGACGACGACCCCCGCAAGATCAGCGACCGCGTGACCACCTACGCGCTCTACATCGACCCGCCGCTCGGCCGGGCCGGGCTGACTGTCGACCAGGTGCGTGAGTCAGGCCGAAAAGCGTTGGTGGGCAAGCGACCGATGACCAGGGTCGGACGAGCGGTCGAAAAGGGAGAGACGCAGGGCTTCATGAAAGTCGTCGTCGACGCGGACACCAAGGAGATTCTCGGCGCCGCGATCCTGGGTGTCGGGGGAGACGAGGTCGTCCAAGACATTCTGGACGTCATGACCGCAAAGCTGCCCTACACCGCGATCTCCCGCACCATGCACATCCACCCGACGGTCAGCGAGTTGGTGCCGACGATGCTTCAGGAGATGACGCCGCTCGACCGAGATTGAGCTGCCGGGTCACCAGCGCGACCCGTCGGCCGAGTTGGTGGCAGGTCGCGACATCGGAAGGGTGCACACCTGCCGGTGGCGCGTCGACGTCGGTCTGCGCGCCTGCGCCAAGGAAGAAGCCAAGCCTGTTGAGGTCGTCCTCCGACTGCCGGTGGAGGTGTTGTTTCCCGCGCGCCAAACCCAGACTGACCCAATGCATGTGGTGTTGCGCGGCGAACACGGCCAAGCGACGTCAGCGTGTGCAACTTGTCGCCACTTCTGGCGCCGGAGTTGGTGAATCCCGCGGCCACCTTGTCCCGCCACGCGCCGTTCAAGCATCGTCGCCCGGTCTGCTCGGCGAACGACTGAAAGGCCGCCGAGACGTTGCCCATGTACGTCGCGCTGCCGAACACGATCGCCGTCGGCGCCGTCGAGCACATCCCAACTCCCGTCGGTCATCGCGTCGACGGGGACGACGGTGACATGCGCGCCCCCGTCCCGTGCACCGGCGGCGACGGCGTCGGCGAGCACCGCCGTGTGGCCGAATCCTGAGTGGTAGGCAACGGCGACAGTGGGTGCTGCTATATGAGAACCATTGTGTGACATTTTAATTCGACTCCATATGTGCTCGAGTGATTTCCTGGCGCCTTGTGATCCAGTCGGGGAGTTCGTCTCCGGCGAGGTACGCCTCGAGCCGGTCGAGGAAGGCATGTGTTCCACCGCGGAAACCCGACGCATTGCGGACGCCGAGCCCACGGTGGCTGAAGCGCAGCAGCGTGCCGTCGCCGTCGGGGTGCAGTTCATAGCGCACCACGCTGTCTTCGACGATGGCCTGATTCCACTCGTGTTCCAGCACCCGCGGCGGATCCCAGACCAGGATTCGCCCTGTCATCCGCTTCATCTCGACGGGCAGCGGGGGGCCGGTGGCCACCATGTCGATCTCGCCGCCCTCGCGGGCGTCGATGGTCGTCTCGCCGAACCACTGCGCACGCTCGACGGGATCGGTGATCGCCGTCCACACCGTCTCGACGGGATACGGCAACCTGCGCTCGAAGGTCAGCATCGCGCGATCGCCGGAGACGGTGAGTCGGCCGTGGTCCCCGGTCATTTCGCATCCCCGCGCGTCGATCCCAGATGGCGCTCGAGTGCGTCGAGATGGCCGGCCCAGTAGCGGCGGTAGCGATCGATCCACTCGTCGATCTGGACAAGGCCGTCGGCGCGAAGCGCATAGATCCGGCGTTGGGCATCCGGCCGCACCTCGACCAGGCCGACCTCGCGGAGCACCCGCAGGTGGCGAGACACCGTCGGCTGGGTCAGCCCTGGCAGCCCGGCGACCAGTTCGCCCGCTGTGCGCTCACCGTCGGTGAGGGCGTCGAGCAGGGCCCGCCTGCTGGGTTCGGCGACCGCCTCGAACACGTCCATGCCCCGAGTATTGCACTCTGTCTATATAGACGCAAGGCTATATAAGTTGGGAGCGTCGCTGAACCAATAGCGTCTGAGCGCACGTCCCGATGAATCCCTGCCGGTCGAAGATCTCTGCGGTGGTGACGCCGATGCCGTCCGGCCCGATCGAACCCCGTGCGCGCAGCGCGAAGTCGTTGCCGACGGGGACCCTGTGTATGTGCATCGCGGTGTCGGTGTTCATGAACACGAACGCGGCCGGATCGATGGCCGCGCCTGCGCCGTTGGCGCAGTCGACCACAAGGGCCAGGCGTTGGGTCTGCGTCATCTCCTCGGCGTCGACCAGGTGTGCGAGCGGGCTCATCCACGCGACCGGAGACCCGTTGTCGAGATCGAGTTGCCTTCGCCAGCTGATCGCCTCCAGGTAACCGGTCGCACCCTCCCAGCTGTGCGTTTGTCGGGTCGGCCTCGCCTTCGACGAGAGGCGGGAAGCGGTCGGTCGCGACATCGGCGGTGTCGCTGGTCGCCAAAAGCCACGCCGACGCGCGCGCCACCGCCCGGTCGGCACCGCCGGGCCGTGCGGCCACCATCTCGGCCGCCAGCAGCGAGATGCGGCTGCCCGGGCGCTCCACCCAGGCCCGAACCCGCACCGGCGCAACGGGAACCGCGCCGAGAATGTCCATCGAGACCCGGCCGATCCGCATCGCGGAGTCTGCCGAGTTCTCGCTGAGCTCCTCGATGAGTTTCGTCATCAGCGCCAGCGGCGGCGAGCCGTGCTGGATCTGCGGATCCCAATTACTTCGGGTGTAGTCCGTCGACTCGAAGCATTGAAACTCGCCGTCGGTGCCGGCCCGACGATAATGAGGTGCGCTCACGCAGCGGGCTCCGATAACAGCACGGCGTCCTCGCCGCCTTCTGCGGGACGCTCCGGCCAACCCGGATAGGGCGGCGGCGTCCCGCCGAACACCGGGCAGTGCGCGTGGTGTGCGCACCAGTCGCACATCCGCGACGGGTGCGGGCGGAAATCGCCTGTGGCGCCCGCGGATTGGATCGCCCGCCAAATGGCGATCAGCGTCTTCTCGAACCGCTCCAGCTCATCGAGGTCGGGGGAGTAGTCGAGAACCTGGCCATCGGCCAGGTACAGCAGCCGAAGCCTGGCGGGCAGCACACCGCGCGACCGCAGCAGCGCGACGGCGTAGAACTTCATCTGGAACATCGCCTTGAACTCGGCAAGCGCACGCGCCTCCGGTGGCGCCTTACCCGTCTTGTAGTCGACGACTCTCACCTCGCCGGTGGGTGCGACGTCGATCCGGTCGACGAACCCGCGCAGCAGGGTGCCGTCGGCGAGTTCGACCTCGACGCGCTGTTCGCAGCTCTCCGGGTCGAATCGGGTCGGATCCTCGAGGCGGTAATACCCGGACAACAGGACCCTTGCCTCCTCGAGCAACTGATCCCGCACGGCGGGATCGAAGTCGCCGACGAGGTCGGGCTGATCGGCGACGATTCGGTCCCATGCGGGGGCCACCAACGACATCGCGGTCTCGGGGATGCGATCGGGCGCGGGCAGCGCATAGAGCTGTTCCAGCGCGGCGTGCACGACCGAACCGCGCAATTGTGCCGTCGACGGCGGCTCTGGTAGCCGGTCGATGGCGCGGAACCGATAGAGCAGCGGACACTGCTTGAAGTCGCTGGCCCGTGACGGCGACAGCGCAGGCCTTCGCCTCTCGATCGGCTGCGTCGGGACCTCGTCCTGGTCCATGCTGGCAGCTTATGACCGGTGGCTGACAACCCCGGGCACGTGTGTCGGCGCGTCTGCTGGCAGGCTGGTGCGCTGTGCCAAGGACCGGACCGTTCGCCGTCGGCGATCGCGTGCAGCTCACCGACGTCAAAGGGCGGCACTACACGGTGGTGTTGGCCGAGGGTGGGGAATTTCACACCCACCGCGGCGCGATCGGCCATGACGCGCTGATCGGCCTGCCCGAGGGCAGCGTGGTCAAGTCCGCCAACGGCGACCCGTTCCTTGTGCTGCGCCCACTGCTGGTGGATTACGTGATGTCGATGCCCCGCGGCGCCCAGGTGATCTACCCCAAGGACGCGGCCCAGATCGTGCACGAAGGTGACATCTTTCCCGGCGCGAGGGTGCTCGAGGCGGGCGCGGGCTCCGGCGCGATGACCTGCTCGCTGCTGCGCGCCGTCGGCCCCGACGGCCGGGTGGTGTCCTATGAGCTGCGCGACGACCACGCCGTGCACGCGTCGCGGAACGTCGAGACGTTCTTCGGCGGTCTGCCGGACAACTGGGAACTGGTCATCGCCGACGTCACCACCTATGCCGGGCCCGAGGTGGATCGCGTCGTGCTCGACATGCTCGCCCCGTGGGAAGTGCTCGGCAAGATCGCCGATGCCCTGGTCGCAGGCGGGGTGCTGGTCATCTACGTCGCAACGGTGACCCAGTTGTCGCGGGTCGTCGAGGCATTGCGCGAGCAGGGGTGCTGGACCGAGCCGCGGGCCTGGGAGACGATGCAGCGCGGCTGGCACGTGGTGGGTCTTGCGGTGCGGCCGCAACAGACCATGCGCGGCCACACCGCGTTCCTCATCAGCGTGCGAAAGCTCGCTGACGGGTCGGTCGCGCCGATGCCCGTGCGCCGCAGGAAGCAGACCTAGTCGTCGTCGCTGCGCCGTAGACCGCGCCGCGCCGAGAGCAGCTCCATCTCCGGGCGCGCGGCGACAAGACGTTCGGCGGCGTCGAGAACATCCACCACGTGGCTGCGGTCGCCCGATACGACGGCCAGGCCGATACCGGCGCGCCTGTGCAGCTCCTGCGATCCGGTCTCGGCGGCGGAAACGTCGAACCTGCGCCGCAATTCGGCGATGACGGGTCGGATCGCCGAGCGTTTCTGTTTGAGCGAATGCACGTCGCCGAGCAGCAGGTCGAACTCGAGCCAGCCGATCCACATATCCGTCGTCGTCGGCGTCATCGTCACGGAGGAGGCGATGTGGCCGTCGCCCCTTCGCCGAAATCGAGCAGCAGGTTCGCGGTCTTACGGGTCAGTTCCCACCCGTCGCGCACCGGCGCGAACTCCATCGGGAAGCTGAACTTCCCCGGCGGTTTGTTGGCGGTCGTGACGTTGATCGTCGCCACCACGTTTCCCGCCTCGCTTTCCGACCACCGCAGATCGACAGCCTCGAACGTCAGCGGCAGCGCCCCGTTGTCGGCGAGCGCCCTGCCGAACTTGTCGAGGGCCGCGGCGTCATCGGGTGTCGCCAATTCGACAAGGCCCACCTTGTCGGCGCCTGGCACGGCGGGGTCTGACAACCTGGTGAGAACGTCGATGAGCGCATCAGGCGCAGGCAGCGGCGACGACACCGGCGCCGCGGATGCCACGACGCTCGTCGTCTCCGTCTCCGGCGCGGCAGGGGGTGGCGGGCTGTCGCACCCGCAAAGCCCGAACGCCGCCACCAATGCGGTGACGGCGCTCAGGAATGCTGTGCGGCGGAAGATCTATCCCACCAGTTCGCCGAGGGCGAAGAGCGACTGGCTGGACAGCTGCCAACCGGTCGGGCTCGGACCCTGTACGAAGGTCAGCGGCATCGAGCGGACCTCGCCGGAGGCCAGGGTCGCGGTGACGTTTGCGGTGGCCCCGCCCGGGCTGGGCACGACGTCGGAAACGGTGGCGGTCAGCGGCAGGTAGCCCTTGGCCACGGCGTCGTTGTACTTGAGCTCGACGCCCTTACCTGTGAACCGGCCGAGACCCTGGATATAGGCCGACTTGCCCGAGAACGAGCCTCCGGAGCCGAGGGTGTTGACGGTCTGGGTCAGCGGGCCGACCAGATCATCTTCTGGAGCCAGGGGCATCGGGATGTCCCACACCACCGGCTGGACGGCCGGTGCCGCGGTGATCGTGCTGGATGCAAGCGACGTCACACCCACCGCTGCGCCGCCGACGGCGGCGACTGCTGCAACGCCGGTTACGAGGGTTTTCAGGGTCACGGCTTTCCTTTCGATTGGCTCAAGTCGAGCTTCAGGTTAACAACTGTTGCTGGTGTGTCGAATCGCTACACCGCACACAATGGCTGAATCGCCGGTAGCGTTGAAGTTGTTACTGCACCAACTTCAGGTGCAGGGAGGGAGCGCAACATGAGCGAGTCAGAGCGTTCTGAATCCTACGGGACACCGAATTCCGGCGACGAAGCGGCCGAACTCGAGCAGCTTCGCCGTGAGGCGGCGCTATTGCGCGAGCAGTTGGAGAACGCAGTCGGTCCCCAGAGCGGTCTTCGCACCGCCCGTGATGTGCATCAGCTCGAGGCGAGGATCGATTCGCTCGCTGCCAGGAACTCCAAGCTGATGGAAACCCTCAAAGAGGCCCGCCAGCAGTTGCTGGCGCTGCGCGAGGAGGTCGACCGTCTCGGTCAGCCGCCGAGTGGCTACGGGGTTCTGCTCGGCACGCATGAGGACGACACCGTCGATGTGTTCACCTCCGGCCGCAAGATGCGGCTGACGTGCTCACCCAACATCGATGTGAAGGTTCTCAAGCAGGGCCAGACGGTCCGCCTGAACGAGGCGCTGACCGTCGTCGAGGCCGGAAACTTCGAATCTGTCGGAGAAATCTCCACCCTGCGCGAAATTCTCTCCGACGGTCATCGCGCCCTCGTGGTCGGTCACGCCGACGAGGAGCGCATCGTCTGGCTCGCCGAGCCGCTGGTCGCCGCGGCCGATCTGCCCGACGGCTACGACGACGATCTTGGCGACGACCGGCCGCGCAAACTGCGACCGGGCGACTCCCTGCTTGTCGACACCAAGGCGGGGTACGCGTTCGAGCGCATTCCCAAGGCCGAGGTCGAGGATCTGGTGCTGGAGGAGGTGCCCGACGTCAGCTATCTGGACATCGGTGGCCTGACTCGCCAGATCGAGCAGATCCGCGATGCGGTCGAGCTGCCGTTCCTGCACAAGGAGCTCTACCGGGAGTACTCGCTGCGTCCGCCGAAGGGTGTGCTGCTCTACGGGCCTCCCGGCTGCGGCAAGACGCTGATCGCCAAGGCCGTGGCCAACTCGCTGGCCAAGAAGATGGCCGAGGTGCGCGGTGACGACGCTCGCGAGGCGAAGTCGTACTTCCTCAACATCAAGGGTCCCGAGCTGCTCAACAAGTTCGTCGGCGAGACCGAGCGGCATATCCGGCTGATCTTCCAGCGCGCCCGTGAGAAGGCGTCCGAGGGCACCCCGGTGATCGTGTTCTTCGACGAGATGGACTCGATCTTCCGCACCCGTGGCACGGGCGTCAGCTCCGATGTCGAGACGACGGTGGTCCCGCAGCTGCTTTCGGAGATCGACGGTGTCGAAGGCCTGGAGAACGTCATCGTGATCGGCGCCTCCAACCGCGAGGACATGATCGACCCGGCAATCCTTCGGCCAGGCCGGCTGGACGTCAAGATCAAGATCGAGCGCCCGGATGCCGAAGCGGCACAGGACATCTTCAGCAAGTACCTGGTCGAAGGGCTGCCGGTGCACGCAGACGACCTCGCCGAGTTCGGCGGCGACCGGGCGGCCTGCATCAAGGCGATGATCGAGAAGGTCGTCGACCGGATGTACGCCGAGATCGACGACAACCGGTTCCTCGAGGTCACCTACGCCAACGGCGACAAGGAAGTCATGTACTTCAAGGACTTCAACTCCGGGGCGATGATCCAGAACGTGGTCGACCGCGCGAAGAAGAACGCGATCAAGGCGGTGCTGGAGACCGGGCAGCCCGGTCTGCGCATCCAGCATCTGCTCGACTCGATCGTCGACGAGTTCGCCGAGAACGAGGACCTGCCCAACACCACCAATCCCGATGACTGGGCACGGATCTCGGGCAAGAAGGGCGAGCGGATCGTCTACATCCGCACGCTGGTCACCGGCAAGTCGTCGAGCGCATCGCGCGCGATCGACACCGAGTCCAACCTGGGTCAGTACCTGTAGGAGCCTCTAAGCTCATGTGATGACCAACAAGGTTGTCATCGTCACCGGTGCCAGCAGTGGAATCGGCCAAGCTACCGCGCTCCGGCTGGGCGGCGAGGGTTATCGGGTGGTGCTTGCCGCGCGGCGTACCGACCGTCTCGAGGACACTGCCGCCAAGATCACCGCCGACGGCGGAACCGCCGTCGCACGTGCTGTCGACGTGACAGACCGTGCCGACGTCGCAGCTCTGGTCGATGGAGTGGTCGCTGAATTCGGCAGCATGGACGTGTTCGTCAACAACGCGGGCGTGATGCCGCTGTCACGACTCGACGCGTTACTGGTCGACGAGTGGGACCAGATGATCGACGTGAACATCAGAGGTCTGCTGCACGGCATCGCCGCGTCCCTGCCGCAGTTCAAGAGTCAGGGCGGCGGTCATTTCGTGACGGTGGCGTCGATCGGTGCGCACGAGGTCGTGGCCACCGGTGCGGTGTATTGCGCCAGTAAGTACGCGGCTTGGGCGATCACCGAAGGCCTGCGGCAGGAGAGTGATCCCAGTATCCGGGTCACCACCATCTCGCCCGGTGTCGTCGAATCCGAACTCGCGGACACGATCAGCGATCCGACCGCTCAAGACGCGATGCGCACGTACCGCGCGATTTCCATCCCCGCCGATGCCATCGCCGCGGCGATCTCGTACGCGGTCGGTCAGCCGACCGACGTCGATGTGAACGAAATCATCGTGCGCCCGGCGGGGCAGCGCTAACCGGACCCTTTCTCCCGGTCTCCATCTCGCGGTAGACGTCGCGGCCGGCAAGGCTCACCGCCACGTCGGACACCAGCGGGTCGAAGAAGCGCTGCCGGTACAGCGGATCGACGCTCGTGCTCACCGTGAAGTACAGCCCTGACAGCACAGCGACGAACAGCGACGTGTGCACCACCGTCTGCGGTATCGGGATGTGAACTCCGAACCATGTTCCCGCGCATGGTGGTTCGCCCACAGGGCAGCTCTCCTCGGCCGCCCACAGCACGGTCACGTCGTCGGGAATGGCGATGATCCCGAGTGCGAGGAAGAATGCGAAGAGGCCGGCGGTGAAGAACACCACCTGGATCGCCTGCGACACCACCATCACCGCCACCACGTTGATCTGCTCGGCCAGTGACAGGGGAGTGCGGGCCGGGTGTCGGTCGGCTTCGATCTCCAGTGGGGTGCCCGCCAGCAGCCGCGCCGGATCGTGCTGTTCGGCCCGATCGTCTCGCAGCGCCCGCACCTCGTCCCGAATCGTGGTGATCATGAAGACGATTGCCACGATCGACAGGAAACCGACTGTCTGCCAGAGCCTTTGGCGGGTCATTCGGGCGGCCAGCTGCCACAGCTCGCCGGTGAAGTAAACCACCACGGTGAGCATCAGCAGAGGCAGCGCCCGGCTCATCAGGGTGCCGAGCGCGCCGACCTGCACCATGGCGTATCGAAACGCCCACAACGCGATCGCGCCGAAGCCGAGATACGTCAGCCAGACCGCCAACAGCGCGACGACCGCGAAGCCGAAGATCTCTGCGGCGGCGAACCCGGAGAATCCACTGTCGGCGAACGGAAGTCCGAACACGAAAAGGGCCATCACCAACAGCGCGGCCGACCGCCTGCCCGCCTTGCCCAGCTTGGTGCCCGACTGATGCAGAAGGTACAGCGCGACGGGAGCGGCGACCAGAACCAGCGTCAGCACCCCGAGCCGGGTCACATTGCCGTAGTCGGGATCGCCGTCGGTGAGGTCGGCCAGCATCATCGTGAACGCGATGACCGCCCCGACACCGCTGACGACCGGCGCCGAACGTTCGATCAGCGCGCGCGAGCGCACCCGGCGGGTCAGCACCAGCGGCAGCCCGCGGTGCAGAAACCATTGGTTGACCTGTCGCATTTCCGCCACGGCAAACATTGTGCGGGAGAGATGGCGAAATTCCAGTCGCTAATGGTGGACTGATTCCGATGCGTCGAAAACGGCCGTGGAGCTGGGGCATATCCGCGCGCTCGGCCCTGGTGGCGGCCACGGTCGTGTTCGTGGCGCTCACCGCGGCAGGCGCGATACTCGCCGCGGTGCTGTACCGGTCCATGCTGTCCGGCATCGACAGCACCGCGGCCGCACGCGTCGGCGACGTCGCCGCGAACCTCGAATCGAGCGGTGCGACCGGGCTCGACCCCGCGCTGCTGAGCACCGACGAGCGGATCCTTGCGGTGCAAGTCATCACGCCAGCAGGCACGGTGGTGAGGCGCTCGCCGTCTGCGCCGGACACACCGATGGTGCCGATTTCGGAGATCGGCGACGGTCTGCATATCGGTATGCCCGCACACGATTCGCCGTACGGCCAGATCCGGTTCAGTGCGCAGACGGTGGACGGCCCAGGCGGCCGGTATACGGTGCTGGTCGGCGAGGGCAGCCAGGTCGTCTTCGCGTCGGTGAAGGCCGTCGTGATCGCGTTGGCCTTTGCGGCCCCCATCGTCGTCGTGGTGTCGGCGGCGATGACCTACCTTCTTGTGTCGCGCTCGATGCGATCGGTCGACGCGATCCGGACGCGGGTCGCCGAGATCAGCACGTCGGACCTGACCGAACGGGTGCCTGTGCCCGAGAAGCGCGATGAGATATCGGCTTTGGCGCTCACCATGAACGAGATGCTGGCCCGGATCGAGGCGGGCCACTCCGCCCAGCAGCGGTTCGTCGGCGACGCGTCACACGAGCTGCGCAGTCCGCTCACCACGATCATCTCGGCGTTGGAGGTGGCCGTCGCCCACCCGGAGTTGCTCAACGGTGAGCTCGCGAAGACCACGCTGATCCCCGAGGCGCACCGAATGCAGGCGCTCGTCGACGATCTACTCCTGCTCGCACGTGCCGACGAGCGCGGGCTGACCATGGCGCACGAGGATGTCGACATGGACGACCTGGTGGCCGTCGAGGCCGAAAGGCTCAGCCGCGATACACCTTTGGACGTCCGCACCGATGTGACACCTACCCGCATCGTCGGCGATTCGGTGCGGCTCTCGCGAATGCTGCGGAACCTGCTCGACAACGCAGGGCGGCATGCGACGTCGCAGGTTTCGGTCGCCGCCCACGCGTGCGGCGCGCATGCGGTGCTCACCGTCGACGACGACGGTCCCGGCATCGCGCACGCCGACAGGGAACGGGTATTCGACCGGTTCGTCCGGCTCGACGCAAACCGGTCGCGAAGCGCGGGCGGCGCCGGGCTCGGTCTCGCGATCGTCAGGGAGATCGTCGCGGCGCACCACGGCAGCGTCTCGATCACCGACCGGCCGGGCGGTGGGACGCGGGTGACGGTTCAGTTGCCGCTGGCGTACGCGCCGGACTCGAGTCGGTAGCCGACACCGCGGACGGTCTCAATGGTGTTGGTGCCGAACGGGATATCGATCTTGCGCCGCACGTAGCCGACATACACCTCGACGACGTTGTCGGGACCGCTGTAATGGGCGTCCCACACGTTCTGCAGGATCTCGGTCTTGGTGACGACGGTGTCCTTGTGCCGCATCAGGAACTCCAGCAGCCCGTACTCCCTCGGCGTCAACCGGATCGATTTCGCGGCCCGTTCGACCACCCGGCGCGCCGGGTCGAGCGTCAAGGTGCCCGCGGTGAGCACCGCGGGCCTCTGCGGTGCTCCGCGGCGGACCAGCGCCCGCAACCGTGCGACGAGCACGATGAAGGAGAACGGCTTGGTCAGGTAGTCGTCGGCGCCGAGATCGAAGGCATCGGTCTGGTCATAGTCGCCGTCCTTGGCCGTCAGCATCAGCACCGGTGTCCACACGTTGCGCTCCCGAAGCCGGCGAAGCACCTCGTATCCGTTCAGGCCGGGCAGCATGATGTCGAGAACGATGACGTCGAAGTCGTTCTCGCCGGCCTGCCACAGCCCGTCCACACCGTTGTTCACGTGAACGACGAGAAACCCCTCGGCTCGCAGGCCGATCGACAGCGTCGACGCCAGCCTCTCCTCGTCTTCGACGATGAGCACCCGCATGTGGGGAAACTACGCCATATCCCACGGTTCGCCGTAGGTGGTGACGCTGTCACCGGACGACGCGATGAGACGGGCGAACGGACGCAGCAGCACGCCACCGGCCGCACCGGTCACGGTGCCGTGCGCGTTGGACACCGCGACGCCGTTGGCCGGACCCGCGACGTCGACTGAGAAGGTGGCGACCTCTTGGATGCCGGGGCCGTTGCCAAGGTCGGCGCTGATCGACACACCCGGGAACAGGTTCGGCGTGATGACCGAGCCAAGCGGGTTGAAGACCGGGAACAGCGAAACGTCGTCGAGCAGGATGTTCGGCGTCGTGTAGCTGAAGTTGATGCCGACGCCCAGCGACCACGGGAAGCCGATCTGGTAGCCCAGCTCAAGGGTGCCCTCGAACTCATCGGCGCCTGGGCCGGAGACGATGTACTTGGCGCGACCGGAGTGGAACCACTCACGGGTCAGCCTGTTGCGGTCCAACGGAAATACGCCGTTGAGGAAGGTGTCCCACTGCTGGATCGTCAGCGTCCGATCCTGACCGTCAACCAGGCTCAGTTCGTTGTCCAGGCCCGCATGGGAAGTACCGCTGCCCACGAAAAGACCTGCGATCGCCATCACCATTACGACGAGCATCCGACCGATTGCCTTCATGTTCTCCCTCAGCTGTTTTCGGCATCAAAGCGCGCACTGCCAGTTCGCCGTTGATCTGCAGACATTGGATCTTGGCAAGATCGCGCTGAGAGAACGCTAAGAGCGGGTTACGAACTGGCGCCCGAAACGGCGGCCCGGTAGCGGCTGCGGGCGACCAGCGTCAGCCGCAGGTCGTCGATGAGCGGATCGAGGAACCGGGACCGGTAGTCGGCGTCGCCGACTGCTCGTGCGCTGACGTACATGAACGTCATCGCGCCGAGGAACATGCTGACCTGGATCAGCGACTGGGGGACCGGCAATGTCATACCGAGGATCTCGCCGTCGCCGGAGCCGTTGCGCGACCACAGCGCCAGCAGCTCCGGGCTGAGCAGGATCAGGCCGAGGATGAAGAAGATGAGGGCCGCGACGATGGCGACGAGGCCGACCTGAAGCACCTGCGAGGTGGCCGCCACGAACACCACGTTGACGCGCTCAGCCCGGGAGAACGGGGCGGCCGATTCGGGGTCGGGCATCGTCTCGAACGGCGTGCCTGCCAGGCGCCCGTCGTCGTCTTCGGCAGGGCGGGATCCCGACAACATCGGTCGCACCCGGTCCACCGTGGCCGAGGTGATGAACGCGACCGCGATGGCGGCGAGGAACAGCAGCGCCAGCCACAGCCGGAGCCTGCTGACGGTCGACGCCATCGACCACACATTGGCGTTGAAGAAGACCAGGACGGTCAGCAGCACGACGGGCAGCGCCCGCACGAACAGCGCGCCGACGAACGCGAGGTTCTCCATGGCAGACCGCAGCCCCCAGCCGAGGATGGATCCGGCACCGCACGCGGTGAGCACCAGTGCGGCGACGATCACGATTCCCTCGACAACGAGGTTGGCGAAGACCCGCTCACTCGGCCCGCCAAGAAAGCCACTCGCGATCACCACGAGAACGGAAGCCGTCGCGACGAGCGTGCGGGTGCTCACGCTCGTGATGCGCGAGACGCGCCAGCCGACCACCGCCGCGACCGGTGCCACGAGGATCAGCAACCCGAGCACGAACCACTCGTTACGGGTGGGATGGCCGTTGATGTCGATGGTGTGCTTGCCGCTGATCGCCACCACCAGAATGGAATTGGCCATGAACACCGCGAAGGCGGCCAGTGCGGGCGCCGACCGCGGCCACAGCCTTCGTAGGAGTGCTCCCGGCCGAAGGACCGCGGGCAGACCTCGTTCGAGGAACCACCGGTCGGCCGCCCGCCGTTGCGCGATCTCGGCAGAAACCATCAGGTGCGTCTCCTCATCAGTCGTGCATGGCCCGCCGCTGCGGCGAACTGCTGAGCTGAATCGCAGCCCGCCACAACAGAAGTCCGGTCTGTACGCCGACCGCGATCGACATCATGGAGATCAGCGTCGCGGTGAACATCCCGGTGCTGTGCGTGCCGATCAGTTCGGTGACACCCATGAAGCCGAGCGAGCCGGGCACCAGCAGCCAGAAGCCCGGCAGGATCAGTGACACCGTCGGCGGCGTATTCGGTCGATGCGAGATGGCGAGTGCGAAGACGATCAGGGTCAGGCCGCCTCCGAATCCGCTGGCGTAGCTTCCGAGCACCTCGTTGCCGATCCACTGGCCCGCGTACGCGGTGAGCAGCATCAGCAGCATCCACGGCAGGAACGACGTCGGCGGACCGAAGTTGAGCATGGCCCCGAGGCCGTAGACCACCACGCCGACCAGCGGGGCCCACGCGCCGAGTTGGTTGATCTCGGTGGTGACGAACGCGTTGTCGGCGACCCCCACCACCTGCGCGGCGATCAGGATTCCGAACGCCAGCTGGGCGATCTGCATGAAGCCTGCGACAAGGCGGCTCGCACCCGAGACGACGTGATGGGTGGACAGTTCGATGACCGCGAGCGTGATCGCGGCGCCCGGCAGGAAGGTGGCAAGCGGTGCGGCGAGCGCGCGAAGGCTGTCGTGGCCCATATGCCAGTGCGCGTCGAAGGTGAAGACGAGGAAGGCGACGAGGAAAGAACAGATCGTCGGAAGCAGGTAGCCGATCGCATCGATCTTTCGCCCGAGCACACTCAGCACGCCGACGAGCAGGCCCAGCAGCGTCGCGCCGAGCAGGCTCAACAGCGTCGGCTGAAGGATCAACGCAAGTCCTGCGCTCTGGACGGCGTAGCCGATGACCGTCACCCAGATCGGAAAACGCCTCTCCTGATTGCGGATTCGGTCCAGCTCGACGATGCCCTCCGCGGGATCGACCGTCCCGGTCGGCGCCCTCGCCACAAGTTGGGCAAGCGGGAAGGACTGGTCGTATCGCAGCGTGAAGTCCGGGTTGACGATGTAGAGACCCTCGCCCGTCGGGCTGCCCACCTGGACGTAGTTCGGCAGCGCAAGGAACTGGTGGTCAAGGCCGTAGGCCCGCGACGTCTGGGCCATCACTTCGCGGACCATGGTGACCGGATAATTCGCGGCGGCCATGGTGGCGCCGAGCGTGGCCACGAACCGGCTCGCGGTCACGACGCGATCATCCTGCTCGGAAGGCACGGTCGCAGGCTACTTCGGGCCGTCACCTAGGCTGGGGATATGCAAAGGATTATCGGTACCGAGGTCGAGTACGGCATCTCCTCGCCGTCCGACCCGACCGCGAATCCGATCCTGACGTCGACGCAGGCGGTGCTGGCGTATGCCGCCGCAGCGGGCATCCAGCGGGCCAAACGGACGCGGTGGGACTACGAGGTGGAGTCGCCGCTGCGCGACGCGCGCGGATTCGACCTGAGCCGGTCTGCCGGACCGCCGCCGATCGTGGACGCCGACGAGGTCGGCGCGGCCAACATGATCCTGACCAACGGCGCCCGGCTCTACGTCGATCACGCCCACCCGGAGTACTCGGCGCCCGAATGCACCGACCCGATGGACGCGGTCATCTGGGACAAAGCCGGTGAGCGCGTGATGGAGGCCGCGGCGCGCCACGTGGCCAGCGTGCCCGGCGCCGCGAAGCTGCAGCTCTACAAGAACAACGTGGACGGCAAGGGCGCGTCCTACGGTTCGCACGAGAACTACCTGATGTCGCGCCAGACCCCGTTCTCCGCCGTGATCGCAGGCCTCACGCCCTTCCTGGTGTCCCGCCAGGTGATCACCGGCTCCGGACGGGTGGGTATCGGCCCGTCGGGCGACGAACCCGGCTTCCAGCTGTCGCAGCGCTCGGACTACATCGAGGTCGAGGTCGGCCTCGAGACGACGCTCAAGCGCGGCATCATCAACACCCGCGACGAACCGCACGCCGACGCCGACAAGTACCGGCGGCTGCACGTCATCATCGGCGATGCGAACCTCGCCGAGACCTCGACATATCTCAAGGTCGGAACCACGGCACTGGTGCTCGACCTGATCGAAGAAGGTATCGACCTCACCGATCTGGCACTCGCAAGGCCCGTCCATGCCGTGCACGTCGTCAGCCGCGACCCGTCGCTGCGCGCGACCATCGCACTTGCCGACGGCCGCGAAATGACGGCCCTTGCGCTGCAACGGATCTACCTCGACCGGGTGGCCAAGCTGGTGGACAGCCGCGACCCCGACCCGCGCGCCGCCCATGTCGTCGAGACCTGGGCGCACGTGCTCGACCTGCTCGAGCGTGACCCGATGGAATGCGCCGAACTCCTGGACTGGCCCGCCAAACTCCGGTTGTTCGAGGGCTTCCGCAGCAGGGAGAACCTGAACTGGTCGGCGCCGCGCCTGCACCTCGTCGACCTGCAGTACTCCGATGTCCGCCTCGACAAGGGGCTCTACAACCGGCTGGTGGCGCGCGGATCGATGAAGCGGCTCGTCACCGAACAGCAGGTGCTCGACGCCGTCGACAACCCGCCGACCGACACCCGCGCGTACTTCCGCGGCGAATGCCTTCGCCGGTTCGGCGCCGACATCGCCGCCGCAAGCTGGGACTCGGTGATCTTCGACCTCGGCGGCGATTCGCTCGTCCGGATTCCAACCCTCGAGCCGTTGCGCGGCAGCAAAGCGCACGTCGGAGCGCTGCTGGACTCCGTGGACAGCGCCGCCGAATTGGTAGAACAGCTCACCAACTAGCCCCGCTATCCCAGGCAATCCGGGCACCGAACGGTAGGGTGGAGTAACCGGCGGGCGGCGACACGGCCCGCCGGCAGCAGGCTTAGACAATGGGTGGAGGCAGCGATGGCTCAGGAACAAACCAAGCGTGGCGGTGGTGGCGGCGAGGACGACGACCTCACCGGCAGCACGGCCGCCGGGCAGGAGCGTCGCGAGAAGCTGACCGAGGAGACCGACGATCTGCTCGACGAGATCGACGACGTTCTCGAGGAGAACGCCGAAGACTTCGTGCGCGCATACGTCCAGAAGGGTGGACAGTGAGCTGGCCGCAACGCGATCAGCATTTCTCGTCACCCCTTTCCGGAGCGCCATCTGTCCCCGTGGATCTGTCGTCCTTCTCTGAACTGCTGAGCCGCCAGGCGCCTGAGCTACTGCCGATGAGCAAGCACGGGGTTCCCACCGACGCGGTGCCGCACGGCACCACGATCGTGGCGTTGAAGTACCCCGGCGGTGTGGTGATGGCCGGCGACCGACGGTCCACGCAGGGCAATATGATCGCAGGCCGCGACGTCCAGAAGGTGTACATCACCGACGACTACACCGCGACCGGCATCGCGGGCACCGCGGCGATCGCCGTCGAATTCGCCCGCCTCTATGCCGTCGAACTCGAGCACTACGAGAAGGTCGAGGGTGTCTCGCTGACGTTCCCCGGCAAGGTGAACCGCCTCGCGACCATGGTGCGCGGCAATCTGGGCGCGGCTCTGCAGGGTTTCATCGCACTGCCGCTGCTTGCCGGATTCGACCTCGCGGACCCGAATCCGGAGGCGGCAGGGCGCATCGTGTCCTTCGACGCGGCGGGCGGCTGGAACTTCGAGGACGAGGGTTACCAGTCGGTCGGATCGGGTTCGATCTTCGCCAAGTCGTCGATGAAGAAGCTCTACTCACAGGTGGTCGACGCGGAGTCGGCGCTGCGGGTGGCCGTCGAAGCGCTCTACGACGCCGCCGACGACGACTCCGCTACCGGCGGACCGGATCTGGTGCGCGGTATCTACCCGACCGCCGTCGTCCTCAAAATCGACGGTGCCGAGGAGGTGCCGGAGCAGCGCATCGCATCGCTGGCCCGTGAGGTCATCGCAAGCCGTTCTCGCGCTGACACATTCGGCCCGGATGCGAGTCATCATCCCAGCGTCGACGCACGGGGTGATGGGTCGTGAGCTTTCCGTATTTCATCTCGCCCGAACAGGCGATGCGCGAGCGATCGGAGCTCGCGCGCAAGGGTATTGCCAGGGGTCGCAGCGTCGTCGCGCTCGCCTACGCCGACGGCGTGCTGTTCGTGGCCGAGAACCCGTCGCGGTCCCTGCAGAAGGTCAGCGAGATCTACGACCGGATCGGCTTCGCCGCCGTCGGCCGGTTCAACGAGTTCGACAACCTGCGCCGGGGCGGTATCCAGTACGCCGACACCCGCGGCTACGCCTATGACCGCCGCGACGTCAGCGGACGCCAGTTGGCCAACCAGTACGCACAAGCCCTTGGCGGGATCTTCACCGAACAGGCCAAGCCGTACGAGGTCGAACTGTGCGTGGCCGAGGTGGCCCACCACGGCGAGACGAAGGCTCCCGAGCTCTACCGCATCACCTATGACGGGTCGATCGCCGACGAACCGCACTTCGTGGTGATGGGCGGTACGACCGAGCCGATCATCGAGAAGCTCAACGAGTCCTACGCCGAGAACACCAAGCTCTCCGAGGCGGTGAAGATCGCCCTGGACGCGCTCAAGGCAGGCGGCAACGGCTCGGATGCCCGCAGCCTCGGACCCGACACTCTCGAGGTGGCCATCCTCGACGCGAACCGCCCAAGAAGGGCTTTCCGGCGCATCACCGGACCGGCGCTGGAGGCCGTGTTGCCGGTCGACGACTCCGCCCAAGAGGACTCGGCGGAGTAGCCCGCCGGTCGCACTGGCAAAGCCCGACAAGCCGGTGCGGCTCACAGCCGATTCCAAGCAGGCCCTTTTCGCGTGTCCCGGTTGAGAAATCGACCTGTCGAACAACACGTCGCCGAGTGCCGCGAGTGGGTAGTGTCCCATCTCGGCTAACGAGGTGAGCGATATGAATGGTGAACCCGATCTCCTGATCGGCGGTGTGTGGCGGCATGCGTCCGACGGTGGGACGCGCGAGATCGTCAACCCCGCCGACGGAAGCGTCGCCGCGGTGGTCGACGAGGCCACACCCGAGGACGCGCGCGATGCCGTCGCCGCCGCGCGGAAGGCGTTCGACGACGGCGATTGGCCCGCCACACCGGTGGCAGAACGTGCCGCGCTGCTCGGCCGCGTCGCCGATCTGCTCCAGCGGGACAAGGAGTCCCTCGCGGAGCTGGAAACCAGGGACACCGGCAAGACTCTGGTCGAGAGCCGCATCGACATCGACGACGTCACATCGGTTTTCAGGTACTACTCGGGGCTCGTCGCCGTCGAGGCGGATCGGCTCGTCGACGTCGGCAACCCCGCCGTCGTCAGCCGCGTTGTGCGCGAACCCATCGGCGTGTGCGTGTTGATCGCGCCGTGGAACTATCCGCTGCTGCAGATGTCCTGGAAGGTGGCGCCCGCCCTTGGTGCGGGTTGCACGATGGTCGCCAAACCCAGTGAAGTCACGCCCCTGTCCACGATCGCCTTCGTCCATCTGCTCGAAGAAGCCGGGGTGCCCTCTTCGGTGGTGAACCTGGTCCAGGGCAGCGGCGCGACGCTGGGGGCGGCGCTGACCGACACGTCCGACGTCGACTTCATCTCGTTCACCGGGGGATTGGCGACCGGAACGACCATCTCCAAGGTCGCCGCCGAGCACGTCACCAAGGTGGCGGTCGAACTCGGTGGGAAGAATCCGCACATAGTGTTCGCCGACGCCGAATGGGAGAGCTCGGTCGACCAGGTGCTCACCGGCGTGTTCCTGCATTCCGGCCAGGTGTGCTCGGCGGGTACCAGGGTGATCGTCGAGGAGTCCATCGCCGACGACTTCGTCGCCGCACTCGTCGAGCGCGCCGAGAAGATCCGGGTGGGCAACGGCATGGACCCGGCAAGCGAAACCGGCCCGCTGGTGTCCGAGCAACACCGGGCAAAGGTCGAAGCTCATGTCCAGCAAGGCATTTCCGAGGGAGCCAAACTGGTCACCGGGGGAGCCCGGCCCAGCGACCCTGCGCTGGCAGGCGGCAGCTTCTATCTGCCGACGATCTTCGACCAATGCGACCGGTCGATGCGAATCGTCTCCGAGGAGACCTTCGGTCCGATTCTCACGGTGGAGCGGTTCACCTCAGAAGCCGAGGCGATAGAACTCGGCAACGATACGGAATACGGTCTCGCCGCGGGCGTGCGAACGTCCGATCAGGCGCGGGGCGAGCGTGTGGTGCGGGCACTTCGGCACGGCACGGTGTGGCTCAACGATTTCGGCTACTACACCGCGGCCGCGGAGTGGGGCGGATTCGGAAAATCCGGCAACGGTCGCGAACTCGGACCGACCGGGCTCGCGGAATATCAAGAGATCAAACACATCTGGCACAACACCGCGCCAACGCCGGCCGGCTGGTTCAAGGGTTAGGGAGAATTAGTCATGGTGATCAAGGATCCGCACGCCGACAGCGGCATGGAGGACTTCGGCTACAAGCAGTCCCTGGACCGCAGCATCGGTAAGTTCGCGAGCTTCGCCGCGGGCGTCAGCTACATCTCGATCCTCACCGGCACGTTCCAGTTGTTCTACTTCGGCTTCGGAACCGCGGGACCCGCATACCTGTGGTCGTGGCCGATGGTGTTCGTGGGCCAGATGGCCGTCGCGCTGTGCTTCATGGAGTTGGCCGCCAAATACCCGGTCGCCGGTTCGGTCTACAACTGGAGCAAGAAGCTCGGCAGCCGATTGGTCGGCTGGTCATCGGGCTGGCTGATGCTCACCGCATCGATCGTGACCATCTCGGCGGTGGTGCTGGCCTACCAGCTCAACCTGCCGCGGATCTGGAGTGGCTTCCAGATCATCGGCGACGGCACAGGCGAATACGATTTCGCCGCCAACGCCGTCGTCCTCGGAAGCGTCCTCATCGCATTCACCACATTGATCAACGCGCTCGGCGTGAAGTTGATGTCGAGGATCAACAGCGCGGGCGTGTTCATCGAGCTGATCGCCGCGGTGCTGATCGCGATCATCCTCGCGCTCAACGTCAAGCGCGGCCCCGACATCTTCTTCTCCACACAGGGATACGGCGCAGGGGAGAGCTACGGCTACCTCGGGGCGTTCCTTGTCGCGTCGCTGGCATCCCTGTACGTGATGTACGGCTTCGACACCGCGTCCTCGCTCGGCGAGGAGACGGTCGAACCGCGCCGCACCGCGCCGAAGGCGATCTTCCGGGCCATCCTGGCCTCGTTCGTCATCGGTGGCGCGATCCTGGTGTTCGCGGTGATGTCCGCGCCGAACCTCGAGGATCCGCAGATCGGCGAGAGCAGCGGCGGCCTGCAGTACATCGTCGAACAGGTGATGTGGGGCCCGCTCGGCAAGGTCTTCCTTATCTGCATCGTCGTCGCGGTGACCGTGTGCACGCTCGCCGTGCACACCGCGGCCATCCGGCTGACGTTCGCGATGGCGCGTGACAACGCGCTTCCGTTCGGCGAGAAGCTCGCCACGGTCAACCCGAAGACCCAGACGCCGATCGTGCCCGCGATAACGATCGGGATCATCTCGGCGATCATCCTGGTGATCAACATCGGTCAGCCGAAGATCTTCACCGTGCTGACCTCGATCGCGATCATCATGATCTACCTCGCGTACCTGATGGTGACCGGCCCGATGCTCAAGAAGCGGCTCCAAGGCGAGTGGCCGCCAAAGGATCTGAAAGAGGGCGGCTACTTCACCATGGGCAAATGGGGCCTGCCGGTCAACATCTTCGCCGTGGCGTGGGGCGCGTTGATGGCGTTGAACCTGGCATGGCCGCGTGCAGCCGTGTACGGCGAGCCCTGGTACAACACGTGGGGCGCATTCGTCTACATCGGCGTGATCCTTGGCTCGGGCCTGCTGTGGTATTTCGTCAAGGGCCGCCATCACATCGGCACCCTGGAATCGCACGCGGCGGCGACCGTGGCCGAGGCCGAGCCGAGAAGCCTCTCGAGCAGGCGTGACATGAGTGACGCCGGCACATTTGATTATGTGATCGCCGGTGGCGGTACGGCGGGATGCGCACTGGCCGCGCGGCTTACGGAGGATCCGGACGTCACGGTCTGCCTTCTGGAAGCGGGTCCGTCGGACGTCGGCGACGACAACATCCTGGTGTTGTCCGAATGGATGCATCTGCTCGACTCGGGTTACGACTGGGACTATCCGGTGGAACCGCAGGAACGGGGCAACTCGTTCATGCGGCACGCGCGCGGCAAGGTGCTCGGCGGCTGCTCGTCGCACAACTCGTGCATCGCGTTCTGGCCGCCCGCCGAATGCCTCGACGAGTGGGTGACCATGGGCGCCGACGGATGGAGCGCCGCCGAGATCGCACCGCTCGTGCGGCGCCTCACCGGGACCGTCGGCCTTCGTGACGTGCCGCCCGATGACCCATGCGGCGCAGCGGTTCTCGAGGCGGCCGCCAACGTCGGGATGCCCACCGTGGCGTTCAACCGCGGTGAAACCGTCTGCAACGGCGCGGGCTGGTTCCAGATCAACGCCGCCGAAGACGGCACAAGGAACTCCAGCTCGCACGCCTACCTGCACCCGATCTTGGACTCGCGGCCCAATCTCGAGGTTCGGACCGGGTGCTGGGTGGCCGAGATCCTTTTCGACGGGCATTCCGCCACCGGCGTCCGCTATCAACGTCCGGATCTCACCGGCCACGACAACGTCTCGGCGCGGCGCGAGGTCATCCTCACCGCAGGCGCGATCGACACCCCGAAGTTGTTGATGCTCTCCGGAATCGGCCCGAGCGTGCACCTCCGGGAGATGGGCATCGACGTGCGAGTCGATTCCCCTGGCGTCGGATCGAACCTCGACGACCATGTCGAAGGGCCTGGTGTTCTGGGAGGCGTCAAAGCCGATGGTGACGACGTCGACGCAGTGGTGGGAGATCGGCCTGTTCACCACCGTCGACCCGTCCCTGGCTGCACCCAGCCGGACCTGATGATGCACTACGGCAGCGTGCCGTTCGACATGAACACGCTCCGCCGCGGCTACCCGACGACGGACAACGGATTCTGCCTGACGCCCAACGTGACTCAGGGCCGGTCAAGGGGCACCGTGCGACTGCGCACCAGAGACTTCCGTGACCGGCCGCGCGTCGACCCGCGCTACTTCACCGATCCCGAGGGCTACGACGAACGAATCATGCTGACCGGTGTGAAACTGGCCCGCACGATCGCAGAGCAGGCGCCGCTGGCCGGATGGGTGGGCCGTGAACTCGCGCCAGGACCCGACGCGACGACCGACGACGAACTTCTCGACTACATCCACCAGTGCCACAACACCGTCTATCACCCGGCTGCGACGGCGCGAATGGGTTCGGTCAGCGACCCGATGGCGGTTCTCGATCCGCAGCTGCGGGTCAAGGGCACAGACAAGCTACGGGTGGTCGATGCATCCGCGATGCCGAAACTTCCCTCGGTCAACCCCAACATCACGGTGATGACGATGGCGGAGAAGTGTGCCCAGCTCATCCGAGGGAACTGACTCCGTAGGGGATCTTGCGTCGTTCCTTGGCGGGCACACCCCGTTCCAGGCAGTGGCCGCCGACGAGCTCGCCGACCTTGCGGCCGGTTCCGAGTTGGTCGACTTCGCGGCGGGCGCCGTCGTCGCCGACTACGCGACACGAGTCCCCGATGACGTGTGGATGGTCTGCACGGGGCAGGTGACTCTGCACGCGAGCGCCGACGGAACCACTATCGACACTGTCGAGCAGGGCGGCATCTTCGGCTACACCCCGCTGCTCACCGGCGGCGGAATGGAGTTCGTGGCGCGCACGACGGAGCCCAGCACGCTGATCCGGCTTCCCGGTGCCCTGGTCCGGCTGCAGTTCGCCAAGCCCGCGGGTCTGGCGTTCCTCGCATCGACGGCCTGGAATACGAGCAGCCGGACCGACCGCCCGACGATCGCGCCGACGACCGACAGTCGACCCGTCGGCGAGATCGTGCACGGCGATGTACTCCTCGTCGAGCCCGACGCGTCTGTGCGGGACGCGGTGTGCCGGATGACCGAGCACCACGTGTCCTACGCGCTGATCCGGCTGCCGGACGGCGATTTGGGCATCTTCACCGACCGCGACCTGCGGAAGAGGGTGGTCGCCGCCGGTGTCTCGATCGACACGCCCATCGCAGCGGTGATGAGCGCGCCTGCCCGTCGCGTCACCGCGGATATGACCGCCGAGACCGTGCTGATGGACATGCTGGAGTGCGGTATGAAGCACATGCCGGTCGTCACCGCGCGCGGCGAGGTCGTCGGCGTGCTCGAGGACGCCGACCTGCTTGCCGCATCGGCGCGGCAGAGCTTCAGCCTGCGCCGCTCCATCGGATTGGCAGGCGACGCAACCGAATTGCAGGTGGTCGGACAGCGCGTCACCGGAGTGGCCGCCGACCTCTTCCGCAACGGCACGAAGGCATCCGCGACCAGCGCGATCCTTTCCGTCGTCATCGACAGCCTTGTCCGCAGAGCACTCGAACTCGCGCTCGCCGAGACCGGCGGCGAGGTCGATGGGTTCGCGTGGCTGACGCTTGGCAGCGTCGCCCGCCGCGAAGCCGTTCCGTCATCGGATGTGGACAGCGCGATGTCGTGGCGCGACGACATGTCCTCTGCGAGTGAGCAACTGCGTGCGCTCGCCGCGCGCACACACGAGATTCTGGACGGCTGCGGCCTTCCGCATGACAGCAACGGTGCGGTCGCCTACGCCCAGCTGTTCTCCCGCTCGCAGTCGGAGTGGTTCGCCGCGGCACAGGGCTGGCTCGACGATCCGCTGCGCGGACAGGGGCTGATGATGTCGTCACTGCTCATCGACGGGCGAGTGGTCTGGGGCGACCCGGCGCTGCACACCGCTCCCGCCGCCTTCCGCTCGATGCGCGACGAACACTCCGATGCGCTGAGGCTGCAACGGCTCGACGCGCTGTCGGCTCGGGTGGCCAAGACCCGATCGCTGCGCGACGTGTTATCGCGCCGCAGTGGAACTTTCGACCTCAAGCACCACGCGATAACGCCGATCGTGAACCTGGCGCGGTGGGGTGGGCTGAGCGCAGGCGTCACCTCCGCGTCGACGCCCGCGCGGCTGAGCGCGGCGGCGCAGTCGGGTGCGATCAGCGACGGCGACGCCGAAACGCTCTGCGATGTCTTCGTCATGTTGCAGCGACTGCGAATGGCCCATCAGGTCGGCCAGATCGCCGCAGGCCATACTCCAGGCGACGTGATCACCATGTCGGAGCTTTCGCCGCTGAACCGGAGCCTGCTCAACGACGGTCTTCGTGAGATCGTCGGCGTGCAGAGGCGGGTCCGCAACATCGGGCTCCCACCCGGCTAGGCGATGATCATCCCGCCTTGTGCAGCGCGGGGGCGTCGCCGGTGATCACCGCGAGGATGTTGCGCCACGAATCCGATGGCGCGTTGACGATGTCGGTATGTGCCAGGGGGCCCGCCATCGGTCGGCCGTCGTCGTAATCGCCTGCCGCCAAAGTGATTACGCCCGCCATCTCGTCGGGGTCGGCGCCATGGGGACTGGCCGGATTGCCCTGCACCACCTCGATGAGGTCGCCGGGCGCGGTCATCGAGAACCTCAGCACGTCCGGGTTCCGGTTATGCCAGTCGGACGGGTCGTCGACGCCGACGCCCGCTCCGGCCGCCGCGAGGTAGAGCGTGCGGTCGGCGGTGAGGCCGAACACCTCCGCGGTACCCATGATCGAACCGCCGTACGAGTGGCCGATGTAGGTGACCGGGATGTCGCGGCCGGTGGCGTTCACCGTCCGGTCGACGTCTTCGCTGAACGCCACCAGACGCGGCGCCATCTCCAGCGCGTACCGGGGATCGGCCGCATCGGCGACGCCCGCGACGACGTTGTCGCCGCGGGGAAAGGTGCCGCCGAGATAGGTGATCGTCGCGACCTCGCCGCGGGTGGCCGACACGAATCGCCTCGCGGTCTTGGTGTTCGCCGCCGAATCCGCGATCGTGGTGTTCATCCCCGGCACCATGACGGCGAGGCTCTTGGCGGTCGCCAGATTTCCGTTGAGTTCGATCAGCGATGCCCGGTCCGGGTCGAACGCGATGATCTGCCGGTCCACTCGGCGGCCGCTGCGCGTCGGGTCGTCCACCTCGGCGAGCAGGCCTTGATAGAACGCGATCCGGCGCTGCGAACCCGGGCCGTCGTCGCGGCGTTCATCGGCGATCGCCTGCGCGATGTTGACGCGGTTGGCGGCGGCTCGCATATCCCACGGCACGCCGTCGGTGTTGCCCACCTGCTTGGGGAACTCGTCGATGAGTCGTTGCCGCTGATCGGGTGTCATCGCTTCGATCTGGTTCGCGATGCGATCCTGGCCGATCGCCGACCAGCCGGCGACGACATCGGACAACGGCACGGGCCATGCCCCGGCGGGTGAGGTCTGGGCTTTCGGCGCATGCTTCGGATTCAGCGCCTCGACGATGTCGCTTGCGCAGTCGGTGTCCGCTGCTCCGAGTCGGTCCAGCGCGGCTTCGATTTGCGCGTCGAGCACCTCGGCCGTCACGTGCGCGCTTCCGCCGGTCAGCGAGACCAGAAGGGGCGATGACCGGGACAGCACCGCGAGCAGATCGCTTCGGGCCGAACCCATCTGGGTGGCTCCGTCGCGCGCCGCGACGGCGGCGGTGATCAGGCACCGCGTCGCGAATGCACCGCTCGCGGAGATCGTGGCGCCGTGACCGCGGGCGGCCTCGGCGGCCGATCCGGACCAGAAGTCACGGCTGCCGTCGATCGCACGGACCGCGGCATCGATGCGGGTGCGCAGGTCATCTGCGGCGGCGTCCCAGTCGTCCGCGGTCTCGCGCAGCGCGTCGGGGTTCCACGACTCGGCCTGCGCGACGGTCGGCCTGCTCACCGGCGGGGGAAGCGGTCGGCGCTGCGGCTGTCGGCCCGCTCGAATGCGTCTGCTGCCATTCGCGCGGCGACCGCCCACCCGCGCATGTTGGCGATGACGTCGGTGAGTTTGGCCGCGATGAGGTCGGGCGCAGGCACGTTGCCCACCACCGAGCCCGTCAGCGCTTCGGCAGGAAGTGTGGGCCAATGGATTTCGGCGATCGCGTCGGCGGCGTCCGTGACATGGTCAGCGACCGCGCGCAACGCATCCAGGTCGACTTCGGTGTTTCCCCCCATGCCTCATGCTGGCAGACCGGCGCGCCGAGGCGCTGACGTTATCCACAGGGGCGGAAAGCCGCCGTCAACGGCGCGGCTGGTGCGCCGCGATTCGGAACCACCCCGTAAGCTCGATGAGGTGCAGCGAAGGATCATGGGCATCGAGACCGAATTCGGTGTGACCTGCACCTTTCACGGTCATCGCCGGTTGAGCCCTGACGAAGTCGCACGCTATCTGTTCCGCCGTGTGGTGTCGTGGGGCCGCAGTTCCAACGTCTTCCTCCGCAACGGAGCGCGCCTTTATCTCGACGTCGGCAGCCACCCGGAGTACGCGACGGCCGAATGCGACAGCCTCGTGCAGTTGGTCACCCACGATCGCGCAGGCGAGCGGGTGCTGGAGGACCTGCTGATCGACGCCGAGCAGCGGCTGGCCGACGAGGGCATCGGCGGCGACATCTACCTGTTCAAGAACAACACCGACTCTGCGGGCAATTCGTACGGCTGCCACGAGAACTATCTGATCGTGCGTGCGGGTGAGTTCTCCCGCATCTCCGATGTGCTGCTGCCGTTCCTGGTCACCCGCCAGCTGATCTGCGGCGCGGGCAAGGTGCTGCAGACCCCCAAGGCCGCCACCTTCTGCCTGAGCCAGCGCGCGGAGCACATCTGGGAGGGCGTCTCGTCCGCGACCACCCGCAGCCGCCCCATCATCAACACCCGCGACGAGCCGCACGCCGACGCCGAGAAGTACCGGCGCCTGCACGTGATCGTCGGGGACTCCAACATGAGCGAGACCACCACCATGCTCAAGGTGGGTACGGCCGCTCTTGTGCTCGAGATGATCGAGTCCGGGGTGGCGTTCCGGGACTTCTCGCTGGACAACCCGATCCGGGCGATCCGCGAAGTCAGCCACGACCTGACCGGAAAGCGGCCCGTCCGGTTGGCGGGCGGCCGCCAGGCCAGCGCGCTGGACATCCAGCGGGAGTACCACTCGCGTGCGGTCGAACACCTGCAGACGCGCGAACCCAACCCGCAGATCGAGCAGGTCGTCGACCTGTGGGGGCGCCAACTCGACGCCGTCGAGAGCCAGGACTTCGCGAAGGTCGACACCGAGATCGACTGGGTGATCAAGCGCAAGCTCTTCCAGCGCTACCAGGACCGCTACAACATGGAGCTGTCCGATCCCAAGATCAGCCAGCTCGACCTGGCCTACCACGACATCAAACGGGGCAGGGGCGTCTTCGACCTGCTGCAGCGCAAGGGGCTTGCCACGCGCATCACCACCGACGAAGAGATCGAGGACGCGGTGAACACCCCGCCGCAGACCACCCGCGCCAAGCTTCGCGGTGAGTTCATCAGCGCCGCGCAGGAAGCCGGCCGCGACTTCACCGTCGACTGGGTGCACCTCAAGCTCAACGACCAGGCTCAGCGCACCGTGTTGTGCAAGGACCCGTTCCGTTCCGTCGACGAGCGGGTCAAGCGGCTCATCGCGTCTATGTAGGGCCATGTTTGCGGGGCCGGTCCGGGTTCAGATGAATTCTTCCTCTCAAGATCACCACAAGTGCGTGATTTTGCGCCGTGAAGTGCGCCTTCTCGCGGCGATCAACTCTTTGCTGGCAGGTTATTTGTTGCGTCCGCAAACACCTTGGTGATCGGGTTTGCGGGAGGGCGTAGGTCGGCTTACGCCGACGTTATGCTCGTGCCACAGTTCATAGGGAGCGCGGCCTGCGGGGGTCCGATCCGCCAACCCGACCCTCACCGAAAGTGACGTCGAATGCGCAAGCACCTGACAACCCTGAAAGCAGCATCGTTTGCGCTTGGCGCTGCTACGGCCTTGATCTGTGCGCCGATCGCCGGTGCGGATGATCCGCCTCCTTGCGCTCCCGACGATCAACAGTGCCAAGACGAGCAGAAGCAGCAGCAGGGCCAAGAGATTGCCGGCCAGGTCATCGACAACGTCCAACAGGGTCTCGACCAAGCGAATCAGCGCCAGCCCGCTACTGGAGGGGTTGATGTCACAGACTCGAGATGCATCATGGTCGACGGTGCTCCAATGATCATTCCGCCAACCGGAATCACAAGGGAGGGTAGCGGCCATTTCGGCCCGCCCTGCTGGGTCGCATTCGGCGTGACACCGACGCACTAGAGCGCGAAGGCTAACCGCGTCTGTGTAGGGACACGGCGTAGTCGTCTCCTGAGAATCGTTCGCGGTCCCATGTCGACAAGCGGTGCACGAGTTCAAGACCCGCCGCCGCGGCGTATTCGTCGTAGCGCTCCAGGGTCAGTCGCCCCGTGTTGAGCTGAAAACCCGAAACCAGCAGGCCGTCCGGCGCCAGGCGGTTGGCGAGTTGGCCGACGACGGCGCGTTCGGTGCCCGGCGTCAGAAAGATCATCACGTTGCCCGCAGCCACCACGATGTCGAACTCGGTGTCCACGGCCGCGTCCGCATCGACGAGATCGGCGTGCACCCAGGTCAGTTCGGGTGCCTTCGTGCGAGCGGTGTCCAGCATCGCGGCATCGGAGTCGATGCCGACCACGGAGAACCCACGCTTCGCCAATTCGATTGCCACCCGGCCGGTGCCGCACCCCGCATCAAGCACTCGGGTGCCGCCCGAGTCGCGCAGCAGGTTCGCAACGAGATCGGCCTCGCCGTGCACGCTCTTGCCTGCGGCGGCCAGCTTGGCCCAGCGGGCGTCGTAGTCGTCGCCGCGGGGCAGGGAGGTGTCCTGCCAGCGAGTGCCCACAACACAACCCTAGAGGTCGTGGAAGGCCGGTCACATAGCGTTGACATTCAAATAATGTCGTTATTTAATTACGTCCATGGCGAGGCTGTCCAGGGCTGATCAGGTCGCCCGAAACCGCGACCTTGTCCTCGCCGCTGCCCGGCGGGTGTTCCTCGAACGCGGCTATGGGGGCGCAAGCGTTGACGCCATCGCCGAAAATGCTGGCTTCTCCGTCGGCGTTGTCTATTCGCAGTTCGGCAGCAAGGCGGACCTGTTCTTCGCGCTGCTCGAGCGGCGGATCGAGGATCGGGCGGCGGAAAACGATCGGGTCGCCCAGCAATTCTCAGGCGCCGACGGTGTTCGCGCCCTGCTGCGCGCAGGCCAGCAGGACGCGGCGGCAGAACCCGGCTGGCAATATCTGCTTGCGGAGTTCCGTGCCATCGCGATGCGGGACGCCGACCTCAGTGAGCGGTACGCGCGCGCGCATTCGCGAACACTCGACGGAATTGCGTCCGCCTTCGAAAAGCTCTACGAGCCAATCGGTCTCAAGCCGCCGGTGCCCGTTCGCTCGATCGCCGAGTTCATGCAGGCTGGTGCCGTCGGCACCGCCTTGGAACGGGCGGCCAACCCAGACGCGCTTCCCGAGGCGGATGCCGAGCGGCTTTTGTTGCGGGCGCTCGGACTGGAGGAGACGTGATGAGTTCCTGCGACTGGGACCGGTTTCGCGCCGACGTCCAGGGGCGGATCGTCGCCGGTGCGGCGGATCAGTTCGCCCGTATGACTTGGAATGCCGAACGAATCGCGGCTGCACAGCGCGAGGGGCTGCAGACGCTGCTACACCATGCCTTCGAGCGCTCTCCGTTCCATCGCAGGAGATTGGCCGGGATCGATATCACGGGCATCGATCCGACCGATCTATCTGCGTTGCCGGTGATGACGAAGGCGGAGATGATGGACGACCTCGACGAGGTGTTCACCGACCGCGGGCTCGACTACGGCACAGTCGAGTCGGCGCTTGCGGCCACCGGCACCGAAGCGGTCCCGATAATGGACAACTACATCGCGCTTGCCTCGGGTGGCTGTTCTGGTCAGCGCGGAATATTCGTCCTCGACCGGGCTGCAGCTGCCAATTTCTTCGCTTCGTTGGCCCGCCAGCCGGGGGAGATTCAACCATTGACCGGCGCGTCGGGTGAGCAGCCATCGATGGCGCTCGTCGCGTCGCCGTCGGCTGTGCATGCCACGGGCATGCTCGCGGCGCTGACCCGCGTCGGTATGACCCCTGTGCGGTCTCATCTGGTGCCTGCGACGCAGCCACTCAGCGAGATCGTCGAACGGCTCAATGGATTACGGCCCACTGCGTTGGCCGGATATGCCTCGATGCTTGTTCGGCTAGGCGCGGAAGCTTCGGCTGGTCGCCTTCGGATCGCTCCCGCGGCCGTGAACTCGACCAGCGAGACGCTGCTTCCCGAGATGCGGGCTTCAATCCGACACGCATTCGGTGTGCCTGTTGTGGATGGCTTCGGCTCCCCCGAAGGCCTCTTCGGCAAGACGTGTCCCGATGACGACGTGTTCGTGTTCAACAGCGACCTGTGCATCGTGGAGCTGGTCGACGCCGACAACAATCCCGTCGCGCCGGGTGCACCGTCGGCGAAAGTGCTTGTCACGAACCTGTACAACATGGCGCAACCACTGATCCGCTACGAGCTGACCGACACGTTCATCAGGCAGCCCGATGCCGCCGGGTACGGCTATCTCCGTGCGCGCGTCCAAGGGCGAAACGACGACGTGCTCCACTACGGCACCGTCGATGTCCATCCCATCGTGATCAGATCCGTGATGGTGAAGACGCCCGAGGTGATCGACTACCAGGTGCGCCAGACTCGAGGCGGTGTCGACGTATTCGCGGTGACGGCCGACAGGTTCCACCTCGAGGGTCTGTCCGATCGGTTGTGCGCGGCACTCGTCGACGGCGGGCTGGGAAGCCCCGATGTCACCGTGCGGCCGGTCGATCACCTCGACCGCCACCCGGTCACCGGCAAACTGCGCCGGTTCATCCCGCTCACCACTGCATAGCGGCCACGCCGGGACGCCCTAAGCTGTGAACCCGTGGGGACCTCCAAAGTCGAGCGGTTGATGAACCTCGTCATCGCGCTGCTGTCCACCCGCACGTACATCAGCGCGGAAAGGATCAGGGAGACCGTCTACGGGTACTCCGACAGCGCGAGCGACGAGGCGTTCTCCCGGATGTTCGAGCGGGACAAGAACGAATTGCGCGATCTCGGCATCCCACTGGAGACCGGCCGCGTTTCGCAGTTCGACCCGGCCGAGGGCTACCGCATCAACCGCGATGCGTACGCGCTGCCCGCCGTCGACCTGACCGCCGACGAAGCCGCCGCCGTCGCGGTTGCCACCCAACTGTGGGAGTCGCCGGAGCTGATCACCGCGACACAGGGCGCGCTGCTCAAGCTGCGGGCCGCAGGCGTCGACGTGGACGCGGGAGACGCGGGTATCGCGATCACGTCCACGGCGGGTATGCCCGGGATCCGCGGATCCGAGGAAGTGCTCGGAATCCTGTTGTCCGCCATCAACTCCGGGCAGGTCGTGCAGTTCCCGCACCGGCCCGCGCGCAGCGAGCCGTACACGACGCGGACGGTCGAACCATGGGGTGTGGTGACCGACAGGGGACGCTGGTACCTCGTCGGCCACGACCGCGACCGCGACGCCACCCGGACGTTCAGGCTGTCCCGCATCGGCGCCGAGGTGACGGTCGTCGGGGCGGCCGGCGCCGTCACGCCTCCGGCCGGGGTGGACCTGCGCGAGATCGTGCACCAGGTCATCGGCGAGACACCGACCGGCACGCAGGCCAAGGTGTGGGTCGCCGACGGGCGCGCCACCGCGCTGCGCCGACTCGCGCTCGTGCTCGGCCCGCGGGCGCTCGACGGCCGCGACGGTGAGGAGATCAGCATCGACATTTCGATGTCCGACCGGCTGGCGCGTGAAATCGCGAGCTACGGCGCCGACGCCGTCGTGCTGGAACCGCAGACACTGCGCGACGAGGTGCTCGAGCGGCTGCGGGCACAGGCGGGAGTCGAGGCATGAGCCCCGTTTCGGAGCGGCTGGTCCGACTGCTGAACATGGTGCCGTATTTCCAGGCCAACCCGAGGATCACCTACGCCGAGGCCGCATCGGACCTCGGCGTGACAGAGAAGCAACTGCGCGACGACCTCAACCAGCTGTGGATGTGCGGGCTGCCCGGCTACGGCCCCGGTGACCTGATCGACTTCGAGTTCTCCGGCGACACCATCGAGGTCACGTTCTCCGCGGGTATCGACCATCCGCTGCGGCTGACCTCGCCGGAGGCCACCGGTGTCCTCGTCGCGCTGCGCGCGCTGGTCGACGTGCCCGGCATGGTCGACCCCGAGGCGGCGCGCAGCGCGATCGCGAAGATCGAATCCGCGGCGGGCACGGTGACCCACGGGCACGAGTCGGCCGTCGACGAACCGGCGCCGGTGGAGAGCCAGGCCGCCGCGGCGGTGCGCGAGGCTGTGCGCGGCAACCAGGCGCTGACCATCGAGTACTACTCGGCCTCCCACGACATGCTGACCAGCAGAATCGTCGACCCGATTCGCGTGGTCCTGGTCGCGGAGAACACCTACCTCGAAGCATGGTGCCGGTCGGCTGAGGGCGTTCGGCTGTTCCGGTTCGACCGAATCGTCGACGCATCCGTGCTCGATGAGCCGTCGGCACCGCCGGAGCCTGCCGTTGCGGCCCCGCCCGACACCTCGCTGTTCGACTCGGATCCGGCGTTGCCGTCGGCGACGCTGCTCATCGACCGGTCGGCGTCCTGGATGTTCGACTACTACCCGCTGCGGGTGACTCGCGAGCTGCCGGATGGCGCTTGCGAGGCCGCGATGACCTACGCGTCCGACGACTGGATGGCCCGCTTCGTGCTGGGGTTCGGCTCCGGGGTGCGGGTCCTTGCGCCGGAGTCCCTGGCAGAGCGGGTGCGCGAATCGGCCGCCGCCGCACTTCGTGCGTATGGCGTCGGCGCCCAAGCGGGCGGGTAGACTCGCCGCAGACCTCTGGAGGTGACCAATTGGGCGGTTTACAACCCTGGCACTGGGTAATCGTCATCGCTGTCTTCGTTCTTCTGTTCGGCGCCAAGAAGCTCCCTGACGCGGCCCGTTCGCTGGGTCAGTCGATGCGGATCTTCAAGTCCGAGGTCAAGGAGATGAAGGACAAGCCGGAGGCCGAGAAGCCTGCGACCCCGATCGCATCGGAGCGAGTCGAAACCCCAGAACCGCAATCCGAACCCACGGACAAGCGCCCAGCCTGAGCCCACGTCGATCGAGCGCGGCGCCCTGCCGCGTCGGTCGTCCGTGCTCATACATCCCTAGGTGAGTGGCGTGCAGACCCCCGGGTTTTTCAAGCGGCTGGACCCTCGCCGACGTCGCGCGAAGGTCAATCCCGACGGCACCATGTCGCTCGTCGACCATCTCAGCGAGCTGCGCAACAGGCTGCTGTGGGCCGCGGGCGCCGTCGTTTTGACGACGATCGTCGGATTCTTCTGGTACACCCACAGCTTCTTCGGCTTTCACAGCCTCGGCGAATGGCTGCGCGGGCCCTACTGTGCGCTACCCGCGTCCGCGCGAGCCACCATCGCCCCCGACGGCGAGTGCCGGCTCCTGGCGACGGCACCGTTCGACCAGTTCATGCTGCGGCTCAAGGTCGCGCTGACCGCGGGCATCATCATGGCCTGCCCCGTTTGGCTGCACCAGATCTGGGCGTTCATCACGCCGGGGCTGTACAGGAAGGAACGCCGCTTCGCGATGGCGTTCGTGGTCGTCGGCGCCGCGCTGTTCGTGACCGGCGCGATACTCGCCTACGTCGTTCTGGCCAAGGCGCTGCACTTCCTGTTGACCGTCGGCAGCGACGTTCAGGTCACCGCGCTGTCCGGCGACCAGTACTTCGGGTTCCTGCTGAACCTGCTGCTGGTGTTCGGGATCAGCTTCGAGTTCCCGCTGCTGATCATCATGCTGAACCTGGTCGGGATCTTGCCCTATGAACGCCTCAAGGCGTGGCGGCGCGGGCTGATCTTCGGGCTCTTCGTGTTCGCCGCGTTCGCGACTCCGGGTTCGGACCCGTTCTCGATGCTCGCCCTTGCGCTGGCGCTGACCCTGCTGCTCGAGGTCGCGATCCAAGTCGCCCGCGTGCACGACAGGCGCAAGGCGCGTCGCGAGTCGCTCGACCACGTCCCGGACGACCAGGCCTCGGCGATCGGCGACGTCGAACCGATCGCGCCGCCGACCGCGGTGCCGACCTCGTCGGGGGTTGTGGTCGATGACGACGCCACTTAGCGGCGAACTCGCAGCGTTCACCGAGCAGCTGTCGTTCACGCTGGACGACTTTCAGCAGCGCGCCTGTCGGGCGCTCGAGGACGGCCACGGCGTGCTTGTGTGCGCGCCGACCGGTGCAGGCAAGACGGTGGTGGGGGAGTTCGCCGTTCACCTGGCGCTGGCCGCAGGCCGAAAATGCTTCTACACCACGCCGATCAAGGCGCTGAGCAACCAGAAACACGCCGACCTGGTGCGCAGGTACGGCCAGGACCGCATCGGCCTGCTGACCGGCGATCAGTCGATCAACGGCGATGCGCCGATCGTTGTCATGACCACCGAAGTGCTGCGCAACATGCTGTACGCGAATTCGGATACCTTGCACGGCCTTTCGCATGTCGTGATGGACGAGGTGCACTTCCTCGCCGACCGGATGCGCGGTGCGGTGTGGGAGGAGGTGATCCTGCACCTGTCCGAAGATGTTCGCCTTGTCAGCCTTTCGGCGACGGTGAGCAACGCCGAGGAGTTCGGCAGCTGGATCCAGACCGTGCGCGGCGACACCACCGTGGTCGTCGACGAGCACCGCCCGGTGCCGCTGTGGCAGCACGTCATGGTCGGCAAGCGGCTTTTCGACCTCTTCGACTACCGGGCAGGCGGCACCAAGAAGAACGGCCGCGAGCTGCTGGTGGACCCACAACTGTTGCGGCACATCGCGCATCGACGCGAGGCCGACCGGCTTGCCGAATGGCGTCCGCGCGACCGTCGCGGCGGGCACCGCGGCAGGCCGAGCATCTTCCGAGGTCCGTCGCGACCCGACGTCATCGAGCTGCTCGAGGACCAGCAGCTGCTGCCCGCCATCACGTTCATCTTCTCCCGGGTCGGCTGCGACGCCGCGGTCAAACAATGCCTGCGCTCCTCGCTGCGGCTCACCACCGACGAAGAGCGGGGCCGCATCGCCGAGGTCGTCGACCGCCGGTGCGCCGACCTCTCCGAATCCGACCTGGTCGTGCTCGGCTACCACGAATGGCGCGACGGGTTGCTGCGTGGTCTCGCCGCGCACCACGCCGGAATGCTGCCCGCGTTCCGCCATACCGTGGAGGAGCTGTTCACCCAGGGTTTGGTGAAAGCTGTATTCGCCACGGAGACACTGGCTTTGGGCATCAATATGCCCGCTCGCACCGTCGTCCTCGAGCGACTGGTGAAGTTCGACGGCGAGCAGCACGTCCAGTTGACGCCGGGGGAGTACACCCAGCTGACCGGTCGTGCGGGCCGCCGCGGCATCGACGTCGAAGGCCACGCGGTGGTGCTGTGGACGCCGGATGTGGACCCCGCGGAGGTGGCGGGCCTGGCGTCCACCCGCACATTCCCGCTGCGCAGTTCGTTCGCGCCGTCGTACAACATGACGATCAACCTGGTGAACCAGATGGGTCCGACGCAGGCGCACAAACTGCTGGAATCGTCCTTCGCGCAGTATCAGGCGGACCGCTCCGTTGTCGGCCTGGTTCGCGGCATCGAACGCGGCGAGAAGATGCTCGACGAGATCGCCGCCGAAATCGGTGGCCGTGACGGCCCGATTCTCTCCTACGCGCGGTTGCGCGCGCAGATCTCCCAGCGCGAGAAGGCGCAGTCGCGCGCGTCGCGACTTGCAGCGCAGGCGGGCCGTCAACGATGCGTTGTCATCGTTGCGCCGAGGCGACATCGTCAACCTCGTCAACGGGCGGCGAGCGGGGCTGGCGGTGGTACTGGAGCCGGCGCGCGACGAGGACGACCCGCGGCCTCTGGTGTTGAGTGAAAACCGTTGGGCTGGCCGGATTTCGTCGGCCGACTATTCGGGCGAGTCGGCGAAGGTGGGGTCGATGACGCTGCCCAAGCGGGTCGAGCATCGCCAGCCGCGGGTGCGCCGGGATCTGGCGTCGGCGCTGCGGTCGGCCACCGAAGGCATGTCGATCCCCAAGGGCAGGCGAAGCGGCCCTGCGCGCGATCACGACGTCGATCCCGAACTCAACGGGCTTCGCGAAGAGCTGTCGCACCACCCCGGTCACCGCCTGCCGGATCGCGAGGAGAAGGTCCGGCTCGGCGAGCGATACCTTCGCATCGAACGCGACAACGACCAGATTCAACAGAAGGTGGCGGCTGCGACGAACTCGCTGGCGCGTACGTTCGACCGGATCGTCGTGCTGCTCACCGAGCGCGGCTTCATCCGCGACGTCAAAGGCGATCAGAGGGTCACCGACGACGGCAGGATGCTTGCCCGCATCTACAACGAAAACGATCTGCTTGTCGCTGAATGCCTTCGTGGCGGTGTGTGGGAGGGCCTGTCGTCCGCGGAGCTGGCGGGAGTGCTTTCGGCGGTGCTCTACGAGTCGCGGGGCGATTCCGCGACCCCGCAGGCCGCCGAGATCCCTACCGGCAAGCTGCGCCGCGCGCTGGCCGACACCCGCCGGTTGTCCGCCGAGTTACGCACCGACGAGCAGCGACACCGGATCGCGCAGAGCCGCGAGCCCGACGAGGGCTTCGTAGCCGCCGTCTATCGGTGGGCCACAACCGGTGACCTGGCCGCCGCGCTCGACGCATCCGATATCGGCCGCACCGGTTCGCCGATGTCGGCGGGCGACTTCGTCCGCTGGTGCCGTCAGGTCCTCGATCTGGCGGATCAGGTCCGCAACGCCGCTGCGACACCGGAACTGCGCGCCGTCGCGAAACGCGCGATCGCCGACGTTCGACGCGGCGTCGTGGCTGTTGATGCAGGGTAGGGTGTCGGCAGTATCAGCGATCACCAGGAATTTCAGGGAGAGACGATGAGCGGACCGCAGGGACCTGACCAGACGCAGCCGTGGCCGGGTCAGGACCAGCCGTCGAGCGATCCGTCGCACCAGCAGCCCCCGGCGTGGCAGCAGCCTGCCGCCGGAGGAGACCCCGCGTGGCAGCAACAGCCGCCCGCCTATTCGCCGCAGCAGTACCCCTCGTATCCGCAGCCCGGCCAGCAGCCCTACCAGCCGCCGCAGCAGTATCCGCCGACAGAGCAGCAGTACGGTCAGCAGCCGGGCCAGGATTACACGCAGCAGGGCTACCCGCAGTACGGCCAGCAACCCGGCCAGCCGGGCCAATACGGCCAGCAGCCCGGCCAGTACGGTCAGCAGCCAGGGCAGTACGGCCAGTATCCGCAGTACGGCTCGACCGAGTCGCCGGAAGGCTCCAAGCGCTCGCTGGCGCTCGTCGGCGGCATCATCGGCCTGCTCGCCGCGATCGTCGTCGCCGTGGTCGCGGTGCTGGGATTCTGGAAGCCCGGTTTCTTCATGACCACCAAGCTGGACGTCGACGCCGCGCAGTCGGGTGTCCAGCAGATCCTCACCGACGAGTCCAACGGCTACGGCGCGAAGAACGTCAAGGACGTCAAGTGCAACGACGGCCAGAGCCCGACCGTCAAGAAGGGCGACACGTTCGACTGTGAGGTCAGCATCGACGGCACGAAGCGTCAGGTGACGGTGACCTTCCAGGACAACAACGGCACCTACGAGGTCGGTCGACCCAAGTAGTTCTAGCTTCCTGGCAGCGCGTCAAGTGCCTTCTGCAGCCGGCCGATTGACGACGTGACGCCGTATTCTTCGGCGAGCTTGGCGACTTTGCGTGGATGCTCCGCGGCCAGTGGCAGCGTGTCGGACGACGTGGAGAAGTTCACGTCGGCGTCCATCGCCACCTTGACCACCGGTTGGGCAGCCTCGATGTAGTCGGTGGCGGCGAGCAGCTTCGTCCGGTAGGCCTTCGACATCTTCGATTTCGGGTCATGCGCGGCGGCGAGGATGCTCTCGAGCGAACCATGTTGTGCGAGCAGGGTGGCCGCCGTCTTCTCGCCGACGCCCGGCACGCCGGGAAGCCCGTCGGACGGATCGCCGCGCAGCAGTGCCAATTCGGCGTAGGCGGGGCCGGCGCGGTCGAGTGGAACGCCGTAGGTGTCGGCGACCTCCTCTGGACCCCATTTCGTCGCCTTCGCAAGGCCGCGGCCGATGTAGAGCACCCGAACCGGCACAGGCTCGTCGCGAACCAGTTGAAGGAGGTCGCGGTCGCCGCTCACGACGACGACGGGGTCCTTGCGCTCGCGCCCTGCCAGAGTGCCGAGCACGTCGTCGGCTTCGCAGTCGGGCGCGCCCGCCGTCGGGATGCCGAACGCGTCGAGGATCTCCATGATCATGTCGACCTGCGGGGTCAGATCGTCTGGTACCTCTTCGATATCGGGCTGACCGGCCGGTTCCTCCTCGGCGACGCGGTGGGCCTTGTACGAGGGGATCAGGTCCACCCGCCACTGCGGTCGCCAGTCGTCGTCGCGGCAGACCACAAGGCGTCCAGGGCGTTCGCGTGTGATGACGGTGGCGACGGCGTCGAGGAAGCCGCGCAGGGCGTTGACGGGCCTGCCGTCGGGCGCGGTGATCGATGAGGGCACCCCGAAGAAGGAGCGAAACCACATACTGGCGCCGTCGAGCAGTAACAGGGGAGCTGCCACGGTCATCGACAGTAGCGTGAGGTATGGCCTTCAGCGTGAATCGAATCGACCACGTGGTGCTCAACACCGGCGACGTCGACGCCATCATCGACTGGTACGTGCGGGTGCTCGGCATGGAGCGCGAGGTTTTCGGTGAGGGTCGGGTGGCCCTGCGGTTCGGAAACCAGAAGATCAACGTGCGGCCGACGGGTGCGCCGAACTGGAAGACGGGCGCCGTCGACGCGCCAGGATCGCTCGATCTCTGCTTCATCGCCGAGATGAGCCCCGACGAGGTCGGCGCGCACCTGAGGTCATGCGGCGTGACGATCACGGAGGGCCCCGTCACCAAGACGGGGGCGCTCGGGTCGATGACGTCGCACTACTGCCGCGACCCGGACGGCAACCTGATCGAGGTCGCCAGCTATTCGGGCCCCGATTAGCCTGAGCGGTATGACGGCAGGACGATTCAGCACCGACGTGTACGCGCAGCGCCTCCGCGCAGCATCCGCGGCGGCGGCCGACGCGGGTCTGGCCGGTTTGGTCATCACGCCCGGATACGACCTGCGGTACCTGATCGGATCGCGCGCGCAGACTTTCGAGCGGCTCACCGCCCTGGTGCTGCCCGCGTCGGGCGAGCCGACGATCGTGGTGCCGCGGATGGAACTGGCATCGCTGAAGGAGTCGGCGGCCACCGAGCTCGGTATCGCGGTGCGGGACTGGGTGGATGGCGACGACCCGTATCGGGTGGTGGCCGATGCGCTCGGTGGGGCGCCCGCTTCCGTCGCGGTCACCGACGCGATGCCCGCGCTGCATCTGTTGCCGCTGGCCGAGGTGTTGGGTGTGGTCCCCGTGCTGGCGACCGATGTCCTGCGCCTGCTGCGGATGGTCAAGGACGGTGCCGAGATCGACGCCCTGCGCAAGGCTGGCGCCGCGATCGACAGGGTGCACGCACGCGTGCCGGAGTTTCTCGTGCCGGGTCGCACGGAGGCCGATGTGTCCGCCGATATTGCCGAAGCGATTGTTGCCGAGGGTCATTCGGAGGTCGCGTTCATCATCGTCGGATCGGGTCCGCACGGCGCCGACCCGCACCACGAGTGCTCGGACCGCGAGTTGCGCGCAGGCGACATCGTGGTCGTCGACATCGGAGGTCCGTACGAGCCGGGGTACAACTCGGACTCGACGAGGACATACAGCATCGGAGAGCCGGACCAGGAAGTGGCGCAGCGGTATTCGGTCCTGCAGCGGGCGCAGCAGGCGGCCGTCGAGGCGGTTCGGCCCGGGATCACCGCAGAACAGGTCGATGCGGTCGCGCGCGATGTGCTGGCCGAAGCCGGCCTCGCCGATGCGTTCGTGCATCGCACCGGCCACGGCATCGGGTTGTCGGTGCACGAGGAGCCCTACATCGTCGCGGGCAATGACCTGCCGCTCGCAGAAGGCATGGCCTTTTCCGTCGAGCCGGGTATCTACTTTCCCGGCCAGTGGGGAGCCCGCATCGAGGACATCGTCATCGTCACCGCCGACGGTGCCGAACCGGTGAATGCGCGCCCGCACGAGTTGATCGTGGTGCCCGCCGGGCCGAGCGCGTCGACCTGACCAACGTGGCTGTCTGACAGTCGGGGAGCATGCAGCCGCGATCGCCGCGGTCATTGCTCGGCGGCCGCGGAGGGCGGCCAGGCGGCGTGGCGCCTACGCACTTACGCGACCGTCACGAAACACCCATTGGCCTGCCCAGACGCCGTCGGTGTGGAACCATTGCGCATCGGCTGAAGGAGAGTTCGCATGGCTGAACACGATTTGCCGACGTCTGCTGGACAAGACGAAACGGTGACGCCGGACGCGATCATGCAACTCGGACTCGCATTCTGGGGCTCTAAGGCGCTGCTGAGCGCTGTCGAGCTGAAGGTGTTCCAGGTGCTGTCCGAAGACGGCCCACAAGAATGTGACCAACTCCGCGACCGCCTCGGCCTGCATCCCCGAAGTGCACGAGACTTCTTCGACGCCCTGTTGGCGCTAGGGATGCTCGAGCGTGACGCGGACGGTCGGTACGCCAACACGGCAGCGACTGACCGCTTCCTCGACCCTGCGAAACCGTCCTACATCGGTGGCCTCCTGGAGATGGCCAACTCCCGCCTTTACAAGTTCTGGGACTCACTGACCGAAGCTCTCCGCACCGGGGAGCCGCAGAGCGAGGCGAAGACCGGAGAGGACTTCTTCACAACGCTGTATGCGGACCCTGAAAAGCTGGCGCAATTCGCGGGCGCGATGAGCGGCCTCAGTACCGCCGCGGGACAAGCGATCGCGGCCAAGTTCCCATGGAAGGACTTCACCAGCTTCGTTGATATCGGTTGCGCGCAGGGTGCTTTGCCAGTCGCGATTGCGAGCGCGCATGAGCACCTGGTGGGAGGTGGCTTCGACTTACCGCCGATCAGACCGGTGTTCGATGAATATAGAGACCGACACGGGCTCGCTGACCGCCTGACCTTCAACCCGGGGAACTTTTTCGCCGACGATCTGCCGAGCGCCGACGTTCTGATAATGGGCCACATATTGCACGACTGGGACTTAGAGCAGAAGCTCCAACTTCTGCGAAAGGCTTACGACGCACTGCCGAAAGGCGGCGCGTTGATCGTCTATGAGGCAATTATCGATGATGATCGGCGGCACAACGCTTTTGGGCTCTTGATGAGCCTCAACATGTTGATCGAGGGCCTGGGCTTCGACTTCACCGGTGGAGACTGTCGCGCCTGGATGGCCGAAACGGGCTTCGAGAACAGCTATGTCGAGCACCTCGTCGGGCCCGACTCGATGGTCGTCGGCTTTAAATAGATCGACAGCGTCTGCCGTGTACGTCGCCTTAGCCGCCAGTGCGATCGAGCAATTCGGACGCACCGCGACGTGATGCTCCGCGGGCCCAAAGCGTCGTGCTGACCAACGTGGCTGTCTGACAGTCGCTTTCGTCGTCGGCCACCCCTTGTTCGAACTACGTCACAGTGGCAGGAATCCCGTTCTTGTTGACGAAGTTGTGCCCGTCGCCAGTCGAGATGCCGTCTGGGGATACCCAGAGGCTGCCGTCGAAGTGGAACTGGTCGCGAGTCGTATCGTCGCCCATTGTGAAGCAATCGGGACCGCAGTCGTAGGCGACCGTCACCGCGCTTTCCCCGCCGTCGGACCACCAGAACGTGTGCGGTCCCTCCGCAATAGGTGCCGGCTCCGCGGAGGCCAACGGAGCCAACGCCAGCCCGGCGATGGAAACGGCCGCCAGAGTGGTTGCAATCTTTTTCATGGTTTCTCTTTTCTCTGCCCGGTTATTCGCCGGCGACCGAGTTTGCTGACTACAAGCAAGCTATTAGTGGATGGACAGGTTTCCCGGGCAAATCGCACAGGAGATTCCAAGCTATTTGCATTCGGAATAAGATTCAGGCCGCTGAACAGGATCAACGCTCAGCGGCGACGCCCAGAATGGGCGAACAAGATCAAGCGGCGCAAGGCTGTGGCTAATCGGTCGACTTAGCGGATCGTCGATCGCACGGCCCGCGAAAGCAGCGTCGGCCTGACCGATGGTCACCTTCACGTGATCGTTGGGATTCGGGTGTGGGCTTCAGGCGGCTTGGTCGTTGGGTGGTTCGGGTCCGCCGGGTGTGTCGCTGGTATCTAGGTTCCGCGGGTTGAAGTCGGCGTGTTGTGCCTGCCCGGTCCCGGTGATTTCGGATCGGGTAGTGCCGTTCGGTGCGCTCGTCTTCGAGTGGTCGCAGGAGTGCTTCGGGGCGGTGGTAGTAGTTGATTCTGGCTTGGCCGTGATCCAGGTCGGGTGGGGGTGTCCATTCGCATTCGCCGCGGGTGTTGATGCGGGTCTGCCAGCCGGCGTCGTCATCGACGTCGCGGTTGTCGGGTCCACATGCCAGGGTCATGTCGTCGACGTTGGTGTTGCCGCCTTGTGCCCAGTCCTTGGTGGCGTGGTGGACCTGGCAGCCGTAGGCGCCCACGGTGCAGCACGGTTTGGTGCAGCCGCCGTCGCGGGCGATCAGCATGATCCGCTGGGCGGGTGAGGCGACCCGTTTGGTGCGATACAGCGCCAGCGCTTGGCCGGTGGCGCTGTCGAACACGGCGAGGTGGTGATTGGCGTGCGCACCCATGGCGATGACGTCGGCGATCGGCAGTTTGGTGCCCCCGCCGGTGACGCCGATGCCGGCGCGGCTTTCCAGGTCCTGCAGGGTGGTGCGGATGATCACCGACGACCGGGAGCCCGTTGAGGTGGCCGAGTTCACCGCTCATCAACGCGATGCGCCCGATCGCCAGCATCGCGTCGTGCTGGCGTTGGGCCAGGGTGCGGTCGTCGTTGTCGATCTGGGCTTGGCTGGGGGTGCCCGAGGTGCAGGGTTCGGTCGTCGGCGGGGTTGCACATGCCGGGTGCGGCGTATTTGGCGAAGATCACTTCCCACACCGCCCACGCGTGGGGGGTGAGGTTCGCGCTGGCCGCGGTCATCGCGTCGCGGCCCTTGCGGCCCTGGTGGTGACGTGGCGTTTGCGTTCCCGTTCGGTGTCGTCGGGTTCGGGGCCGTCCTGATCGAGCAGGAACAGCCGCAGGTCGGCGGTCTCGCGCAGCTCTTTGGGTCCGACGCCGACCGCGACGCGCACCAGGTCGACCTCGAACTGCGCGGCGGTGATGGTGTCGACCCAGCGACGGCAGCCGCTTGATGGCGTCGCGGATCGTCGCGACGTGCTCACCGGTGATCAATCCCGCCGACTGCGCGGCGGCGACCGCGGGCAGCAGCGGCGCCAACGGCTGACCGACCAGGCTGGTGCGCGCGGCCAGGTCGGCGGCCTCATGCAGCCGCCGCGACGCCTCGCCCGTCGACAGCCGCCAGCGGATCCGCAGCACCTCGTTCCAGGATTTGGCGCCCATCTCGCGCGGGGTGGTTTCGGCTTGCAGCCGGGTCAGCAGCCGATGCCACTGGGTCGGCATCCGGCACATCAGCGTCTGGAGATCGTCGATCATCGACACCACCTCGGCGCGGGTCAACGAATCGAGGTCGCAGGCATCGAAGGCGTCGTAGGCGGCGCACAGCTTCGCCATCGCCTCCCGCACCGCATCCGCCGACATAACTCGAACATACATTCGAACACCGACAAACAACCGCGATATGTGACGCCTGAAACCAAAGTGCCAGAAGTGAATTCAGCTATTAGGTCGCGATGCGGTCGAGCAGTTCGGACGAACCGAGCACCCGCTCGACTCTGACCTCGATCACGACCCGGCGTGGGTTGACCCGTGGGGTCCGGTAGCGCTGCGCGTACCGCAGTTCGGCGTCCCGGACCGCCTCTGCCTCGGTGTTGACCGTCGAGCGGCCCTCCAGCGACAACCAGCGGGCGCCGTCGACCTGGCTGAGGACTGCGACTCCGCGATGCTCGGCGTTGACCGCCTTCTGGGACCCCCCGCTGGTGATCACTCTGGCGATATGGGTCTTCGGATCGAACGTGAATCCGACCGCGACGACGTGCGGCGAATTGTCCGAACGCAGCGTGGTCAACATCGCAAGATGGCGCTCCGTCAGGAACGCCAGCGCGTCATTGGTGAGCCGTGTCGTTGCGTTCGCCATCGGCTCCCAAACTAGCGCAGGTGATAATCGCAGCCGTGGATGACACGAGCCGCGGACCGGTGGTGATTTTCGGTGGCCGCAGCGAGATCGGCGTCGAGCTTGCGCAACTGCTGGCGCCCGGCGCCACCGTGATACTGGCCGCGCGCACTCCCGAACGACTCTCCGCGCAGGTGGCAGCCGTCGAGCAGGCCGGTGCGGCCAAGGTCGACGTCCGCCACTTCGACGCCGACGACGTCGCCTCGCACGCACCCCTGGTTGCCTCGATCGTGGCCGACCACGGCCCGATCGGCACCGCCGTGCTCGCATTCGGGATTCTCGGCGACCAGGCCCGCGCCGAGAAAGACCCCGCGCACACGTCGGCAGTCCTGCACACCGACTTCGTCGCACAGGCGAACCTGCTGACCGTGCTGGCCGACACCATGAAGGTCGGCAGGGTCCGGCTCGATCGTGGTGTTCTCGTCCGTGGCCGGTGTGCGGGTGCGCCGCGCCAACTATGTCTACGGCTCCGCGAAGGCCGGGCTGGACGGGTTCTGCAGTGGTCTGGCCGACGCGTTGCACGGCTCGGGGGTGCGGCTGCTGCTCGTCCGGCCCGGTTTTGTGATCGGGCGGATGACCGAGGGCATGAAACCGGCACCCATGTCGAGCACGCCGCAGCAGGTGGCCGCCGCGACCGCACGGGCGCTGGCAAAAGGTCGTCGCACTGTGTGGATCCCGTGGACGCTCCAGCCGTTCTTCGTCGGTATGCGACTGTTACCGCAATGGGTGTGGCGCAGGATGCCGCGATGATCATCGTCATCGGCATCGGTGCCGACGGGATGGCTGGCCTGCCGGCGTCGTCGCTGGCCGAATTGCGCAGAGCCGCCGTGGTTTACGGCTCCCAACGCCAGCTCGAGATGCTCGACGAGAGCGTCACCGCCGCCAAGCGGCCATGGCCGTCACCGATGCTGCCTGCGCTGCGCACGCTACTCGACGGCACCGAGGGCGATGTCCATGTCGTGGCCAGCGGCGATCCACTGCTGCACGGTGTCGGGGGCAGCCTCATCCGGCTGTACGGCGCCGACCAGGTCGCGGTGCTGCCGCACGTCTCGTCGGTGACCCTGGCGTGCTCGCGAGTCGGATGGCACGGTGCAGGACACCGAAATCATCAGCCTTGTCACCGCAGAAACGCATAGCGCGGTGCGCCGCGGCGGGCAGGCGGTCGTGCTGTCGCGCGACAGCGGCAGCCCGGCCGAGTTGGCGCGGCTGCTCACCGCCACCGGCCGCGGGGACTCGGAGATCACTGTTCTCGAACAACTCGGCGGTCCGTCCGAGCGGCGCCGGTCGGCCACGGCGCGGGAGTGGGCGGCGCGACCGCCGGGCGACGTCGACGCCCTCAACGTCGTCGCCGTGCGCTACCTGCCCGACGACCGTCGGTTCGCGGTGCTGCCCGACGACTCGTTCGCCCACGACGGCCAGATCACCAAGCAGTCGATGCGCGCGGTGACGCTGGCCGCACTCGCGCCTCGGCCAGGTGAGCTGCTGTGGGACGTCGGGGCCGGCTCGGGCAGCATCGCGATCGAATGGTGCCGTAACGGATCGGGTTGCAGAGCAGTGGCTTTTGAACGCGACGAGCAACGACGAAAGCGAATCGCCGACAACGCGACGTAGCGTTCGGCGCCAGAGTCGAGGTTCATTTCGACGCACCGGAGGCTTTCGACTTCGTGCCGCCGCCCGCTGCCATCTTCATCGGCGGCGGCCTGACCCAGGCCGGACTCCTGGACGCCTGCTACGAGGTTCTTCGCGCGGGCGGCAGGCTGGTGGCGAACGCGGTGACCGCCGAGTCGGAGGCCGTCCTCACCGAGTGGTATTCGCGTCTCGGCGGCGAGCTGCGCCGCTTTCAGCATTACACGCGGCGAACCGCTGGGCACGTTCACCGGCTGGCGTCCGGCGATGCCCGTCACGCAGTGGGTGGTCACCAAGGAATGACCGTCTACTTCATCGGTGCAGGACCAGGCGCCGCCGATCTGATCACCGTTCGGGGACAACGACTCTTGAGCAGATGTCCCGTATGCCTTTATGCGGGGTCGATCATGCCCGACGACCTGCTGGCGCTGTGCCCGCCTGACGCGCGGATCGTCGACACCGGACCGCTCACGCTCGACGCGATCATCGGTGAAATCGCCCACGCGACCGCGGCCGGATCGGATGTGGCACGGCTGCATTCGGGCGATCCGTCTCTCTACAGCGCGCTCGCCGAACAGTGCAGGCGTCTCGATGAACTCGGCATCGAATACGAGATCGTGCCCGGCGTACCGGCTTTCGCGGCGGCCGCGGCAGCGCTCGGCCGGGAACTCACCGTGCCAGGGGTCGCGCAGACCGTCACGCTGACGCGCGTCGCGACGCTGTCGACGGCGATGCCGGACGGTGAAGACCTCGCTACGTTGTCGGCGCCGGGCGCGACGCTGGTGCTGCACCTGGCCGCCGCCCAGATCGATGCGATCGTCCCGCAGCTACTCGCAGGCGGATACCGCGCCGAAACCCCATGTGCGGTGGTTGCATTCGCCAGCTGGCCACAGGAGCAGGTGGTGCGGTGCACGCTGGCGGACCTCGCGGCCGAGATGCATGCGGCGAACATCACCAAAACTGCGGTGATCGTCGTCGGCGACGTGCTGACCGCCGAGGGCTTCGCGGACAGCTACCTGTACTCGTCGGGCAGAGTGCGGCGGGAGCACCACTGATGCGGGTGCTGCTGCTCGGCGGCACCTCGGAGGCCCGAACGCTTGCCGCGCGAATGCATCCCGACGTCGACGTGATCAGTTCACTGGCCGGGCGGGTACCCGATCCGGCGCTACCGGTCGGCGAGGTGCGCATCGGCGGGTTCGGCGGTGTCGACGGGTTGCGAAGCTGGCTGCTCGAGTCGAAGGTCGACGCCGTCGTCGACGCCACCCATCCGTACGCGGCGACGATCACCTCCCACGCCGCCGAGGTGTGTGGTGCGCTTGGACTCCCGCTCCTGGTCGTCGCGAGGCCCGCGTGGCCACGCGGGGCGCCGTCTCGGCGAGCTCCGATGCCGAAGCCGTCGAAGCGGTGCGGGACAACGGTTTCAAGCGGGTTTTCCTGACCACGGGACGCTCGGGTGTCGAGGTGTTCAAGGACGTCGATGCGTGGTTCCTCATCCGCGCCGTCACCGCACCCGACCCGCACACGCTGCCGAGTCGGCATCAGCTTGTGCTGTCGCGCGGACCGTACCGCTACGACGACGAACTCGCCCTGCTCGCGGAGCATCGCATCGATTGCCTCGTGACCAAGAACAGCGGCGGCGATATGACGCGGCCGAAGCTGGATGCGGCTGCCGCGCTTGGTGTTCCGGTGGTGATGGTCGATCGGCCGCCATTGCCCGACGGAGTCGCCGTCGTGTCGACGGTCGACGATGCCGTCGCCTGGGTCAGTTCGCTTGGTAGGACCTGATCAGCTCGAGGGTCTCCAGCTCGCGGATCGCCCGGCACCCGCGGCTCAACATGGCCATCATCATGTCGTCGCCGCGTTCGGTCGTCGATGCGAACGCGGTGCCGAGGGCGACAAGCAGCGGCACCTGCACCACGCCGAGCCGGTAGTCGCTCCAGCAGGTGTCGATGTCATAGCCGGTCGACGTCGAACCCGAGTAGCGATCGGTGATACCGCTCGACGAGATCGCGTTCGATCTCCGAGCGCACCGAGGGCTCGAGGCTGGTCCCGGTGAAGTAGGCGAGATCGCGTCCAGGCGAACCGATTCCGACGGTCTGCCAATCGACAACGGTGATACGAGTCCGATCGGGATCGAACAGCATGTTGTCGAGCCGGTAGTCGCCGTGCATCAGGGCGTACCGCTTCGGCTCGGCCTTCAGCCACGGAGTCACAAGCGACATCGCGGCGACAAGGGTTTCCTGGTCCTCGGCGGCGATCTTCGCGCCGAGCCGGTCGATCACGATGTCGGCCGCCATGCGAGATATGTCGCCCAGTCCCTTGGCGGCGTCGTCGTCGCCCGGTTTCGGCATCACGATGGCGGGCAGGTCCATCCACCGTGGATCGCACCAACTCGGGCCGTGCAGTCCGGCGAGGGCCTCCACCGCCAGCTGCGCCTCGGCGGGCGAGCAGCCTGCGATCTGGTCGCCCTGAACCGCGGGCGCCATATCGGCGAGGAGGAGCACGACGTCCGCGCCGTCCTCGGAGATCTCGGTGTGATAGCTACGCGGAACGGGGATTGCCATCTCGTCGGCGATCCGCGAGTAGAACTCGACCTCCGAGCGGTAACCGAGGGCTACCCGCTCGCGGACCGCGTCGTCCTGTGCGCTGAGTTTGACCGCGAATGACGTTGGCACATCTGGCTGCTCGGCCGTCATACGTCGCCACCACGCGGTACGTCGCACCCGTCTGGCCCGTGCCGATCGGCGTGACGTCGACGCCGCGCACATCGGTGTTCAACACCGAAGCGAGCCAGGACGGCGTTACATCTTCTGGCCCGCGTGGAATGCTCATCGACGTCAGATCCTAGGTGGGGTAGCGCCTGGGCGTGTACACCCGGTCGTCATACCACTGGGTCTGCGACGATCCGACGATCAGCAGACACCGCATGTCCACGTCGGCGGGATCGAGGTCCGCGAGCCGCACCACCTTCACCTCTTCGCGCGGACCGGAGACATCCCTGCCGATCACCACCGGCGTACCCGGGTCGCGATGCTCCAACAGCAGATCCCGCATGGCGCCGACCTGCCAGGTGCGGGTCTTGCCGACGCGGGGTTGTAGATCGCGAGCACCAGATCGGCTGCGGCGGCAGAGGTGAGCCGCGCGACGATGACGTCCCATGGCTTGAGCCGGTCGGACAGCGAGATCACCGCGTAGTCGTGGCCGAGCGGCGCGCCGACCCGACTCGCGACGGCCTGCGCCGCGGTCATCGCCGGAATCACGCGCACGGCCACACCCGGCCACTGCTTGGCCTCCTCCAGCACGGCCGTGGCCATCGCGAAGACGCCGGGGTCGCCCGACGACACCACGGCGACGGCGCGACCCTCCTCGGCAAGGCTGCATGCCAGCCGGGCGCGCGCAGGCTCGTCGGTGTTGTCGCTGGGGTGCATGCGTTGACCGTCACGCGGTCTGACGCGGTCCAGATAGGGGCCGTATCCGATCAGGTCGGTTGCCGCTGCCAGTTCGTGGCGGCTCTGCGGGGTCATCCAGTCGGTGTCGCCGGGGCCGAGCCCGACCACGGCGACGGTGCCCGGCGATGACGTGCGGGCACGGGTTCCCGGCAGCATGGCGAGCGAGAAGTACGGCACCGTGGAGTCATCGACATCGGCTGCGGGCGCCACCCGCTGCTGCGGAGTGCTTGCCCGTTCCACGTAGAACGTTTCTTCGAGTCGTCCTGCGGACGAAAGCGCTTCCCGCACAGCGGGATACGATCGCCCCAGTTTCAGGATCACGGCGGCGTCGGTGTCGGCAAGCCGTCGCTTGAGCTCGTCGGCCGGAAGGGTGCCGGGAAGGATCGTCAGCACCTCGTCGCCCTGAACGAGGGGAGTGCCTGTCGCGGCCGACGCCGCGCTGACGGACGTCACACCCGGCACGATCACCGCGTCGAAACGCTCGGTCAGCCGGGTGTGCATATGCATGTAGGAGCTGTAGAACAGCGGATCGCCCTCGGCGAGCAGCGCGACGTCGCGGCCCTCGTCCAGGTGGGCGGCGATCCGCTCGGCGGCCTCGCGGTAGAAGTCGTCCATCGCACCCGCGTAGCCGCCGGGGTGGTCGGTGGTCTCGGTGGTGACCGGGTAGACGAGGTGCTCCTCGATCTGGCCCGGACGAAGGTAGGGCTCGGCGATGCCACGCGCGATGCTGCGGCCGTGCCTCGCGCTGTGATAGGCGACGACGTCGGCCTGCGCGATCACGCGGGCGGCCTTGACCGTCACCAGTTCCGGGTCGCCAGGCCCAAGCCCGACGCCCCACAGCGTTCCCCTTCCGGTCATTCGGCGCTGCTCGCGATCGCGTTGACGGCGGCGGCGGCCATCGCACTGCCACCGCGACGACCGGTGACCACCAGATACGACATCCCGCGCGGTCGGTCGACGAGCTCCTGCTTGGACTGCGCGGACCCGACGAAGCCGACCGGTCCGCCCAGCACGGCCGCGGGAGTGGGGGCGCCGTCGTCGACGAGTTCGAGCAGCCGGAAGAGGGCGGTCGGCGCATTGCCGATCGCCAACACCGCCCCGCCGAGCCGGTCGGCCCACAGGTCCACCGCCGCTGCCGAGCGGGTGGTGCCTGTTCGCGCGGCCAGGTCGGCCGCCCGCGTGTCGGCCACCAGCGACACCACCTCGTTGTCGGCGGGCAACCGGGAGCGGGTGATGCCTGCCGCCACCATGGATGAGTCGCACAGAACCAGCGCGCCCGCGGCGAGCGCGGCGTGCGTCTTGGCGACGACGTCCTCGCTGTAGGCGACGTGCTCGCCGACGTCGACCTGGCCGCAGGTGTGGATCAACCTCACGACCACGCGGGCGATGTCGTCGGGGAACCGCGAAAGATCGGCCTCCGCGCGGATCGTCGCGAACGACTGCCGGTAGATCTCGGCCGCATCGCGGGTGTAGTCGAGCACGCGCTCACCCTACGGGGAGGCTGTGCGCAGCACGTATCCGTCTGCGGTGGCGATCAACACCTCACCGTCGGATGGGCTGCCGCAGGCACGTTCGCATCCGACGAAGTGCCGATGAACAGGAACGGCGTCCTCGACGGCGCGGGCGGCGTCGGCGCGGACGTCGGCGGCGGAGTGTTCGCAGCCGGGGCTGCCGGTGCACGCGCTGACGTCGAGCCACGGTGAGCCGTCGTCGAACACCAGGCCCATCGGTGCGAGCACCCGCAGCGCCGTATCGGCGACACCCTCGTCGAGGTCGCAGACGAGCAGCGAACGCCACGGTGTCACGACGATCGGCGCGTCGACGGCCGCCAGGTATTCGGCGACCCGCGCCTGCAGCACGCCAAGGGGCACGGCCCCGGCCAATGCGACCCGCCCGTCGTCCTGGGTCAGCCAGCCCACCGGCGGACGCGTGACGGCCTGCCAGGTCCGGCCCGGCTCTGCGGACCGGGCAAGGCCATCAGTCAGCGTTGAGGCATCGGCGAGTTCGGCTACGCGCCAAGCGCTTTCCCGGATTTCGACGAATCGTTTCGCGATCGATATCAGCGTGGCCACCACGTCCGCGTGCGCGATCCGCACACCCGTGTCCCGGCCCGCCAACAGAACCGCGACGGTGTCGCCGAGAGCAGTGCGCGCCGACGTCGGCGCAGAGGCCGGAGACGTCACCCCGACCGTCGTCGATGCTGAACCAGAACCGGCCTGGCAGGTCGGCGAGGGCGGGCTCTGCGCAGATCGCGGCGTCCAGCAGGCGCACCGAGTCCCGCACATCGGCCCTGCCACCGAGCCTGCCCGACAGCGGTGAGGCGACGATGTTGCGCACCCGCTCGTGCGTCTGTGATGGCAACAGTCCGGCGGCCGCGACGGCGTCGGCGAGCGCTACGCCGCCCTCGTCGTCGCGGATGCCGCGGATCTGGATGTTGCCCCGGGACGTCAGCTCCATCGCGGGGGAGCCGAACCGGGTCGCGGCGTGGGCGAGAGCCTCCAGTTGGCGTGGCGAGATCATTCCGCCTGGCAGCCGGACCCTGGCCAGTGCGCCGTCGGCGGCCCGGTGCAGCTGTAGTGCGCCGGGGCATGCGTCCTGGTCACGGGCTCGAGCCATCAGCTTCACCGTACGCGTACGGGCGTTTCGCCGACTGGAGTAGTGGACTACGCGTGTGTCAATAAAACAACCGACTTACTTTTCCGACATAAGGATTCCGCGGCAGTAGAGCACGGGACATCAGGGCGGTTTGGAGTTGAGGGAAATGACCACGCTGGAGACCAAGGCGGGCACGAACAGCGCCAATTCAGCAGACAACGAAACCCGAGAGCGCACCGGCGAAAGTGGTCGAGAAGTCGGCCGACACCGCGGCGCTGATCACCGAACAGCAGGTGCTGTTCGCCTCGGCGGCGGCGCTCGCACCCGCGCCCGCCAGGCACCGCAACGTCGTCGGTGAATTCGCTTCGGCGGTGCATGCGATGTTCACGCGTGAGGCGAAGCCTCGTGAGCACAAGCACCATGCGCAGCGGTTCACCTATCTGGAGAACTCCGCGATGTCGCGGGAGATGGACAGGCTGTAGTAGCGCGCCTGCGGGTCAGCTGGCCAGCGGTACCGGTTCCACCACGTCCGAGTATTGCGACGCATCGCCTGCTACCACCCGGCTGCGCTGGCCGTCGACGCCAACGGGGATGTCGCCGGCCAGCGTGACGCGGTTCAGCATGCGGAACTGGTCGTCGTAGTCGGAAACGGCGTAGTGCTGGGTCGCGCGGTTGTCCCAGATCGCCAGGTCGCCTGGCTCCCAGTTCCACCGAATGGTGTTCTCCAACTTGGTGACCCGGGCCTGCAGCAGGTTGAACAGCGCCGTCGATTCGGCGGAGCCGAGGCCGACGAACCGCTTGACGAACTGGCCGAGTAGCAGCACCCGCCTGCCTGTCTCGGGGTGGATGCGGACCACCGGATGTTCGGTCTCGTAGTAATCGGAGACGAACTCGTCGCGGTACTGACGCTCCTCGGAGGTGAACTCGCGCGGCGACGCGTAGTCGTACAGGTTGGTGTGCACGGCCCAGAGGTTCTCGGCGAGTGCGCGCAACGGCGCGGGCAGTTGGTCGTAGGCGGCCTCGGTGGACGCCCATGTGGTGGTGCCGCCGTAGCTCGGCAGCGTGACGGCCCGCAACAGCGACGCCTTGGGGATCCGGTCGACGAATGTCACGTCGGTGTGCCAGCTGTTGGCCTTGTCATAGCGCGAGTCGATGGGCAGCAGGCGGTTCCCGCGCGACGTCACCGTCGGATGCGCGGTTGTCGGCGTGCCGAGCAGGTGTGCGAACAGCCAGCTGACCCTCGTCGTCGAGGTCGTGCTGCTCGCGGAAGAAGATCACCTTGTGCTCGAGAAGCGCCGCGTTGATCGCCGTCGCGGTCGACGGGTCGAGGGCGCCTGCGAGGTTCACACCGTCGATACGGGCGCCGATGTGGGCGCCGAGTTTCACAACCTGCATGTGCCCAAGCTGACGTCTGCGGGCCTGGTGGACAAGGGTTTGGCGCAGCGGGAACAGAACGGAATGTGACCGTCGTCACAGCTCTGGCCTGCGAGTTCGCTCCGGCACATGTCGGCCCCTACCGGCGGGTTACGTCGTACATTCCTCGCAGTTACACGTGTGTGTAACAACGAAACGGAAGGAACAGCGATGTTCTCCTTGATCGTCTTCGGCGCTGTACTCGTCGCGTTGGTCGCGGCCACCGGGCTGCCCTACCCGCAGACGTGGCACGGCCGCTTCGGCGACTGAGTCTCAGCCAGGACTGGGGCGATAGGTCCCGAAGCTCCATACGTTGCCGTGCGGATCGCGGGCCGCGAAATCCCGCGACCCGTAGTCCTGATCGGTCAGGCCCATGACGATCTCGGCGCCCGCCGCGACAGCGCGGTCGTGAAGGGCGTCGGGGTCGTCGACGGCGACGTAGAGCAGCACCGGCCCCGGCAGGGCGAACGGGCTGTCGTCGCGGTCCGCGTCGTTGATCATCACCAGCCCCGTCCCGATTCTGACCTCGCCGTGCTTCAGCGGCTGATCGGGTTCGGGCGGATGCAAAGCGGTTGCGACTGCCCCGAAAGTCTTCTCGAGCCAGGCGATCCCGGCCCTGGGGTCGCGGTAGGGGACGATCGCGAATGCGCCGTTGTATGTGGTTGTCTCAGTCATGACAGCAACGCTAGGCAGATAGAGCGGTCCCGTCTTGGACGGAATTGACCACCTGCGCGCGCAGTTCGGTCGGAGTGATCCCGGCCAGCTCCCGAACTTCGCGAGCCAGATGAGCCTGGTCGAAGTAGCCGCAGTCATGGGCAGTGGCGGCCCAGTCGATCGCCGGCTTGGATCTCGCTAGCGAGGTCAGCCGCTCGAACCGAACGATCCTCGCGACAAGCTTCGGCGGCAGCCCGACGGCATCGCGGTAGCGCTTGATCAGCCTCCGGTGACTCCACCCGAGCTCGCCGGCCAGCCTGCCGATCTCCGACACACCGCCGCTGGTGTAGATCTGCCCGAGCGACCAGGCGACGCCTGCGTCGACGGGCGGGGCATCGGCGAGCCGCCTCGTCAACGCCTCGTCGACCAACGCGAATCGAGTCGGCCAATCGGGCGCGTCACCCACCCGCTGCACGAGGTCACGACCGAAGGGGCCGAGCACGTCGTCGATCGGCACCGAGACGTTGGCGAGTTCGTCCATCGGCATGCCGACAAGCCGCCTCGCGCCGAGCGGCGTCAGGTCGACCTGCAGGCAACGCGCGGACCCGTCATGGCCGACGAGCACAGGTCCGTCGGTGATGCCTGCGACGAACGACCCGAGCCGAAGGGGTCGCACGTGTTGACGGTGCGCCACCGACCAGCCCGCGTCGAGGTCGATGATCACCGGCACAAACGTGCACGGCAGCTCGCGGATCGTCGTCGGATCCATCGACCGTGCGTCGAACCCCTCGTAGCGCAGGACCACACCGCGCAGAGACGGATGCGGGGTGCCCGCCGCGGTGGTCATGCTCACAGAGACCACGCTAGACCGCGGTGTCGAACGTGCATGGGGTACGAATGACGAGTGCCAGACCCCACCGTTCTGCTGTTGTCGACATCCGACACCGACCTGATCACCGCGCGTTCGTGCGGTGCGCATTACCGGTGGGCCAACCCGTCGCGGCTCGTCGACGGTGAGCTCGCCGAACAGCTCGACGGCGCCGATCTGGCCGTGGTGCGGATCCTCGGCGGCTACCGATCCTGGCAGGACGGCATCGACGCCGTCGTCGCGAGCGGCATTCCGACCGTCGTTGTCAGCGGCGAGCAGGCGCCCGACGCCGAGCTGATGAGCCACTCCACCGTCCCCGCGGGCGTTGCGCTGCAGGCCCACGTCTACCTCGCCCAGGGCGGCATGGAGAACTTCCGACAGCTGCACGCGTTCCTCTGCGACACCGCACTGATGACGGGGTTCGGGTTCGCACCGCCCGCGACCATCCCGAACTGGGGCGTCCTGGAGCGCCAGCCGAGGCCCGGCGACGGCCCGACGATCGCCGTGCTCTTCTACCGGGCCCAGCAGCTTGCGGGCAACACCGGCTACGTGGATGCGCTGTGTACCGCGATCGAAGATGCGGGCGGCAAGGCGTTGCCGGTGTACTGCGCCTCGCTGCGCACGGCCGAGGCGGACATGCTCGACCTGCTGAAGTCGGCCGACGCAATGGTCACCACCGTGCTCGCCGCTGGCGGCGCGGTTCCCGCTGCCGTGTCCGCGGGCGGAAACGACGACACCTGGAACGTCGCACACCTTGCCGCACTGGATATTCCGATCCTGCAGGGGCTTTGTCTGACCAGTTCGCGGTCACAGTGGCGGGACAACGACGACGGCCTCAGCCCGCTCGACGTCGCGACACAGGTGGCGGTGCCGGAGTTCGACGGCCGCATCATCACCGTCCCGTTCTCCTTCAAGGAGATCGACGAAGAAGGGCTGATCTCCTACGTCGCGGACCCGGAGCGCTGCGCACGCGTTGCCGGCCTCGCGGTGCGCCATGCGCGGCTGCGTTCCGTTGCGCCACAGGACAAGCGGGTGGCGTTGGTGTTCTCCGCATATCCGACCAAACACGCCCGCATCGGCAACGCGGTCGGGCTCGACACGCCCGCCAGCGCCGTCGCCCTGCTGCGCGCCATGCGCGACGCGGGATACGAGATCGGCGACGTTCCCGGTGTCGACGCCGAGGACGGCGACGCGCTGATTCACGCGCTGATCGAGCGCGGCGGCCAGGACCCCGACTGGCTCACCGAAGTCCAGTTGATGGGTAATCCGATTCGACTGTCCGCCAAGGACTATCGCGCCTGGTTCGGCACGCTGCCCGCAGAGCTCACCAAGGCGGTGGAGAAGCACTGGGGCCCGGCGCCCGGCGAGCTGTTCGTCGACCGCAGCCGCGACGCCGACGGCGAGATCGTCGTCGCCGCGATGCAGGCGGGCAATGTCGTGTTGATGGTGCAGCCGCCGCGCGGCTTCGGGGAGAACCCCGTCGCCATCTATCACGACCCGGATCTGCCGCCGAGCCATCACTATCTGGCCGCATACCGACTGGCTGGACAAGGGTTTCGGCGCCGATGCGATCGTGCACCTCGGCAAGCACGGCAACCTCGAATGGCTACCAGGCAAAACGCTTGGCATGTCCGCGGCCTGCGGCTCCGATGCGGCGCTTGGCGACCTGCCGTTGATCTACCCGTTTCTTGTCAACGACCCAGGGGAGGGCACCCAGGCCAAACGGCGCGCGCACGCCACCCTGGTCGACCACCTCATCCCGCCGATGGCCCGGGCCGAAAGCTACGGGGACATCGCGCGGTTGGAGCAGCTGCTCGACGAACACGCCAACATCGCCGCGCTCGACCCCGGCAAGCTGCCCGCGATACGCCAGCAGATCTGGACGCTGATGCGCGCCGCGGAGATGGATCACGATCTCGGCCTCGAGGACCGGCCGGACGAGGACGTCTTCGACGACATGCTGCTGCACGTCGACGGATGGCTGTGCGAGATAAAGGATGTCCAGATCCGCGACGGTCTGCACATCCTCGGGCAGGCACCGGAAGGCGACGCCCTACTCGATCTTGTGCTGGCCATCCTGCGGGCGCGGCAGCTGTTCGGCGGCGACCAGACGGTGCCGGGCCTCCGTCAGGCGCTGGGTCTCGCCGAGGACGGAACCGACGAGCGCGCCGCCGTCGACGACGCCGAAGAGCGGGCTCGCGCACTGCTGGCCGAACTGCAGCGGGCGAGCTGGGACGCCTCCGTCGCCGAGACCCTCAGTGACAACCCTGATGTCGTGGCCATCCTGCGGTTCGCCGCCACCGAGGTGGTGCCCCGACTCGCGGGCACGTCCGCGGGAGATCGACGAGATCCTGCGGGCACTCGACGGCCGGTTCATCGCCGCAGGGCCGTCGGGTTCCCCGTTGCGGGGACTGGTCAACGTGCTGCCGACCGGCCGTAACTTCTACTCCGTCGACCCCAAGGCCGTGCCGTCGCGGCTGGCTTGGGAAACCGGAAGCGCGATGGCGGATTCGCTGCTGACCCGCTACCGCGAGGACAACGGCGACTGGCCCCGGTCGGTCGGGCTTTCGGTGTGGGGAACGTCGGCGATGCGAACCTCTGGCGACGATATCGCCGAAGTCCTTGCGCTGCTGGGTGTTCGGCCGGTGTGGGATGACGCGTCGCGACGCGTCGTCGACCTCGAGCCGATCACCCTGGCCGAACTCGGCAGGCCGCGTATCGACGTCACCGTGCGCATCTCCGGCTTTTTCCGCGACGCCTTCCCGCACGTCGTCACGATGCTCGACGACGCCGTGGCGCTGGTTGCTGACCTCGACGAGCCCGCCGAGCAGAACTACGTGCGGGCGCACGCCGAAGCCGACATGACCGAGCACGGAGACCGACGCCGGGCCACCACAAGGGTTTTCGGCTCGAAACCCGGCACCTACGGCGCGGGGCTGTTGCAGCTGATCGACAGCCGCAACTGGCGCGACGACGCCGACCTCGCAGAGGTCTACACCGCATGGGGTGGGTTCGCATACGGCCGCGGCCTCGACGGAGCGCCTGCGGCCGACGATATGAGCCGGCAGTATCGCCGAATCGCGGTGGCCGCCAAGAACACCGATACCCGCGAGCACGACATCGCAGACTCCGACGACTACTTCCAGTACCACGGCGGCATGGTCGCCACCGTGCGCGCGCTGACCGGCAAGGCGCCCGCGGCATACATCGGCGACAACACCCGGCCCGACGCTGTGCGAACCCGCACGCTGTCGGAGGAGACCACGCGGGTGTTCCGGGCCCGCGTGGTCAACCCGCGATGGATGACCGCCATGCGCAGGCACGGCTACAAGGGCGCGTTCGAGATGGCTGCCACCGTCGACTACCTGTTCGGCTACGACGCCACCGCGCATGTGATGGCCGACTGGATGTACGAGCGGCTCACGCAGGCCTATGTGCTCGACGACGAGAACCGCAAGTTCATGGCCGAGTCGAACCCGTGGGCACTGCACGGGATGGCCGAGCGACTGCTCGAAGCCGCCGACCGGGGCATGTGGGCGGCGCCCGACGCCGAAACCATCGACGGGCTGCGCCAGGTCATGCTGGAGACCGAAGGCGACCTCGAAGGCTGACCCCGACTACGTTGGGGGACGTGCCTGTCACGTTTGCCGACGTCGCCAAGAGCGAATACATCCTGCTGACCACCTTCACGAAGGACGGCCGCCCCAAGCCGACGGCGATCTGGGCAGCGCCGAGTGGGGACGCCCTCGTGGTGATCACCCAGGAGTCGTCGTGGAAGGTCAAACGCATCCGCAATACCCCGCGGGTGACCATCGCCGAATGCGACCGAGGGGGAAAACCCAAGGGTGAGCCGGTCGAGGCGGTGGCCAGGATCCTCGACAAATCCGCCAACGGCTCCACCTACGACGCCATCGGCAAGCGGTATGGCCTGATCGGCAAGGGTTTCAGCTTCTTCTCGAAGCTCAAGGGCGGGATGAAGACCAACGTTTCGATCGAGCTGAAAGCGGTGAACTGAACACCATGGCCCCGACCTTCAAGGACGTCTACGGCGAGAAGTACCTGCTGCTGACCACCTTCACCAAGGACGGGAGGCCGAAGCCGACCACGGTGTGGGGCGTGCCGGAGGGCGACAAGCTGCTGATCATCACCGACGACGGCTCGTGGAAGACCAAGCGGATCAACAACACCCCGCGGGTGACGATCCAGAAGGCCGGTGCGCTGGGCAAGGTCAAGGGCGAACCCGTCGAGGCGGTGGCGCGCAACCTACCCAAGTCGGAGACCCGGCAGGTCTACGACAAGGTCACCAAGCGCTACTGGTGGCACGCATGGTGGTGGATACCGCACACGATCATCCGCGGCGGCATCGACAAGCTGCACAGCGCGATCGAAGTCACCGCACCCGCGTAGGCAGGAACCTCGCGGCCTCCCGAACCGTTGAAAGCACATGGCTATGCGGCTGTTCCTGATCTACCTGGTCCTCGAACTGGCCGTTGTCGTGGCTCTCGTCTCGACGATCGGGTTCGGCTGGACCGTATTGGCGCTGATCGGCACGTCCGTGCTCGGCTTCGTGCTGGCCGGCTCCCAGGTCAAGCGCCATATTGCGCGGCTGCGGTCCGGGCTGACCACACCGCAGGGCGCCGTCACCGACAGCGCGATGGTGGCGCTTGGCGCCGTGCTGGTGTTCGTCCCCGGCGTGGTCACCACCGTCGCGGGCCTTCTGCTGTTGACGCCGCCCACCCGCGCCGTCGCCCGCCCGGTGCTGACCGCGATGGCCGCCCGCCGGATGCCGCTGATCACCGTGGCGACCGCCGCCGCGGCGGGAGCAGGTGCCCGGTCCACGGCCGGGCGCGGTGACTACATCGACGGCGAAGTGATCGACGTCGTCGACGTCGCCAGTGAGGATGTCCCCGGCGACGATGTCGGCACCGCGGATGTCGAACGCCCGGCATTGCCTCGCAAGCCCGACTGAGTTGACGACGCTTCTGACGGGTGGCCGGATCCACAGTCCGGCCATGCCGGACGCCACCGCGATGGCAGTCCGCGCGGGCACCGTCGTGTGGTTGGGCAGCGACGACGTCGGCCTCGCCCAATTCCCCGACGCCGAGGTCGTCGATCTCGACGGCGGCTTCGTTGCGCCTGCGTTCGTCGACAGCCATGTGCATCTCACCTCGACCGGGTTGATGCTCGCCGGTCTCGACCTGCGCGCGGCGACGTCGGCACGACACTGCCTGGCGCTCGTCGCCGAATTCGTGCGGTCCCATCCGGACTGGCCGATCTGGGGCCACGGCTGGGACGAGTCGGGGTGGCCGGATTTGGCGCCGCCGAGCACCGACGACCTTGACGCGATAGTCGGCGACCGGCCCGCATACCTTGCCCGTGTCGATGTCCATTCGGCCGTGGCGTCCACGGCGCTGCGACGCCTCACGCCGGGGCTTTCGTCGGCGATCGGCTTCGACCCGCAGCTGCCCCTGACCGCCGACGCACACCATCGTGTCCGCGCAGCGGCCCGGAATCGGCTCGAACCGGAGCAGCGGGCGCACGCCCGCATGGCCGCCCTCGATCTGGCCGCCGCGAACGGAATCGTCGCCGTCCACGAATGCGCGGGACCCGAAATCGGCGGTATCGAGGACTGGCTGGAACTGCGCGAGGTCCGGCACGGCGTCGAGATCGTGGGTTACTGGGGAGAGGCGGTCGCCGACCGCGGACAGGCCGAAGCCCTCATCGCGACGACGGGCGCGCGAGGGTTGGCGGGGGATCTCTTCGTCGACGGCGCCCTTGGATCACGGACCGCCTGGCTGCACGAGCCGTATACCGACGCCCCGGATCGATGCGGCAACTCCTACCTCGACCGCGAAGCCATCGAGGCGCATGTGGGCGCGTGCACCGAAGCGGGTATCCCCGCGGGCTTCCACGTGATCGGGGATGCCGCGGTCGGCGCGGTCGTCGATGCGTTGCGGCGAGTGGTCGATCGGCTTGGCACCCAGGCCGTCGCGCGCTGTGGGCACCGGCTCGAGCACCTGGAGATGGTGACGCCGGAACAGTCGGCCCGGCTGGGCGAGTGGGGCGTCATCGCCAGCGTGCAGCCCAACTTCGACGCACTGTGGGGCGGCGACAACGGGATGTACGCGCAGCGCCTCGGCCGGGACCGAGCCATGCGGCTCAATCCGCTTGCGCTGTTAGCATCCCAAGGCGTGCCACTCGCCTTCGGCTCTGATTCGCCGGTCACCAGTATGAATCCGTGGGAGACGGTCCGGGCCGCGGCGCTGCACCAGACCCCGGCCAGCGCGATTTCGATGCGTGCGTCATTCGCTGCGGCGACAAGGGGCGCGTGGCGCGCAGGCGGGGTGCGCGACGGTGTCACAGGGACGATCGTCCCTGGCGCGCCGGCGTCGTACGCGGTGTGGGAGACCGACGAACTCGAGATCTCCGCGCCCGACAACGCCGTGCAACGCTGGTCGACCGACCCTCGCTCACGGGTGCCCGCGCTGCCCCGGCTTGGCGTTCGACGACCCGCTGCCCCGATGCCGTCAGACCGTTCACCGAGGTGAAGTGATCCATGGTTAAGCGGACGCCGAACCGAGAGTGGAAACGCGCCGACGACGACACGGACTCCTTCCCGGTCCTCACCGAGGCGCCGGTCGACGAGGACGGCACGGACGTCGACGCCGACGACCAGGACGCGCCCGACGACGAGGCCGCGCCGTCGAAGCCTGTCGACGAGATCCCGATGAAGCGGGAAGTGCCCGCGTGGGTCAAACGGTTCGGCGAGGCCGTGGTCGCCCGGCTGCCGCGCATCAGCGCCGCGGTCGTCGGCGGGATACTGCTGTGCCTGAGCTTCCCGCCGTTCGGCTGGTGGTACCTGGGGATCGTCGCGTTCGCGCCCCTGGCGTGGGTGCTGACCCGCGACACCACCAAGCTCGTCGGCGGATTCGGCTACGGCTTCCTTTTCGGGGCCGCGTTCTATATCCCGCTGCTGCCGTGGACCGGCGTCATGGTGGGTGTCCTGCCATGGCTGGCGCTGTCACTCCTCGAGGCGGTGTTTCCCGCTCTCTTCGGGCTCTTCGCTGTCGCCACGCGCAGGTTGACCGGCTGGCCCATCTGGTTCGCCGGCCTCTGGGCGCTCTTCGAGTGGGCCAAGTCGACGATTCCGTTCGGCGGATTCCCTTGGGGTGTAGTCGGTTTCGGTCAAACCGACGGGCCGCTGCTGCCACTGGCGCAGATCGGAGGGGCGCCTCTGGTGTCGTTCGCCGTGACGCTGCTCGGCTTCGGGCTCGCCGCGCTGGCCTTCGAGATCTTCGACTGGTGGCGACGCGGCGGGGACCGCGGGCCACGCTCGGCGCCGCCCGCGGTCGTTCTGCCAGGCGCCTGCATCTGCCTCGTGCTGATCGCCACCGCCGCGATCTCGCCCGCGGTCCGGCATTCGGGGGCGGGCGCCGCCGACGAACCGTCGGTCAACGTCGCCGCGGTGCAGGGCAATGTGCCGCAGCTCGGGCTGGACTTCAACGCCCAGCGCAGGGCGGTGCTCGACAACCACGTGAGGGAGACGGTCCGGCTGGCCGAGGAGGTGCGCGCCGGGCGGGCGCCGCAGCCGTTGTTCGTCATCTGGCCGGAGAACTCGTCGGATATCGACCCACTGGCCAACCAGGACGCTGCCGACCAGATCGCGGTGGCGGTCGACGCGATCAAGGCGCCGATTCTGGTCGGCGGTGTGCTCGCCGCGCCGGGCTACACCCGCGACAACCCGGTGTCGACGAACTCGGTCATCGTCTGGAATCCCGAAACCGGCCCCGGCGACCGGCACGACAAGAAGATCGTCCAGCCGTTCGGCGAGTACCTGCCATGGCGCAGCTTCTTCAAGCACTTCTCCGAATACGCGGATCGGGCGGGCTACTTCCAACCAGGAGGCGGTAACGGCATCGTGGACGCCGCGGGCGTACCGATCGGCGTGTCGACGTGCTGGGAGGTCATCTTCGACCGGTCGCCGCGCGAATCGGTGCTCAGCGGCGCCCAGGTGTTGACCGTGCCGTCCAACAACGCCACGTTCAACGAGTCGATGAGCGTCCAGCAGCTGGCCTTCGGCAGGCTGCGGGCGGTCGAGCACAACCGCTTCGTGATCGTGGCAGGCACGACCGGGATCAGCGCCGTCATCGCGCCCGACGGTCGCGTGCTTGCCCGCACCCAATTCTTCGAGCCGGCATACCTCGATATGGCGATCCGGCTGAAGACGCAGCTCACGCCCGCGACTCAGTGGGGTCCGTGGGTGCAGGGCCTGCTGGTATCGGTCGGGATCGGGGCTCTGATCGCCGCGATGCTGCAGAATGGAAGGTTCGTGCGTGGTCGCCGCAGGGTGACCGACGCCAGCGGTCAAGACACACCGCCCGACGAGGGTGGCACCGAAAGAGGAACCACATGAGCGGCCCCGGGCCAGCTGAACTCCCGAGTCAGCGCACTCTGGTCATCATCCCCACCTACAACGAGCGGGAGAACCTGCCGTTGATCGTCGGCCGGGTGCACAAGGCCCTGCCCGACGTCCACATCCTCGTGGTCGACGACGGCAGCCCGGACGGCACCGGTGAGCTCGCCGACGAACTGGCGCTGGCCGACCCCGACCGCGTGCACGTCATGCACCGCAAGAGCAAGGACGGGCTCGGTGCGGCCTACCTGGCCGGTTTCGCGTGGGGGCTGAGCCGCGAGTACTCGGTACTCGTCGAGATGGACGCCGACGGCAGCCACGCGCCCGAGGAGCTGCATCGCCTGCTCGACGCGATAGACGGCGGGGCCGATCTCGCGATCGGATCGCGCTATGTGCCCGGTGGCGCCATCCGGAACTGGCCGCGTCGCCGGTACGCGCTGTCCAAGACGGCCAACACCTACGCCAGGGTGCTACTCGGCGTTGACGTGCACGACATCACCGCGGGCTACCGGGCGTACCGGCGTGAGGTGCTGGAGAAGATCGACCTCGGCGCCGTCGAATCGAAGGGGTACTGCTTCCAGATCGACCTGACCTGGCGGGCCATCAACAACGGTTTCACCGTCGTCGAGGTGCCGATCACGTTCACCGAGCGCGAGCTCGGCGTGTCGAAGATGAGCGGATCCAACATCCGCGAGGCGATGGCCAAGGTCGCGGAATGGGGTATCCGCGGGCGGCTGGATCGCGCCCGCGGCGTGGTGCGCTAGAAGTAGCGCGTCAGCTGCCGCGGCGGCGGGTCTTGATGATGTCGAGACGCTCCTTGAGCAGCTCGTCGAGCTCCTCGACGGAACGGCGCTCCAGCAGCATGTCCCAGTGGGTACGCGGCGGCTTCACCTTCTTGGGCTCCGGCACGTCACCCTCGATCAGGGTGCCCTCCATACCGTTGCGGCACAGCCAGGTACCGGGGATTTCGGCGTCGTCGGCGAACGGGACGTCGAACTCCTCGCCGTTGTCGGTGCGGTAGCGGGCAACCTGACGCGGCGCTAGGTCGTGGTTGCGGTCGGTCTCGTAGCTCACGGCTCCGAGGCGACTGCCTCTCAAAACACGATCAGCCATTCGTCAACACTCCTTAAAAGCATTCGGTCCGGATCAGCAACGCGATGGCGTGCATATAAGTTCCCGACTCGACCGTCCATGATACCGGGATCGAGGCGGTACGTCGGTCTAAGGTCGGGTTCCGTGGAGACCTTGACCCGAACCCGCCGACGCCCCCAATCCTGCCGGTGGTGTGGTCGGCAAGTCGCCGATGCGGGTCTCGGCAGGCGCAGGCAGTACTGCAGGCAGTCCTGTCGGCAGCGCGCATACGAGCAGCGGGCCCAGGTCAAGGGCACCACATTGGCCCCGGATGCCGTCGTTCTGACCGCCGAGGAGGCCTCCGAACTGTCCGACCGCGTTTACCAGGTGAGATGTGCCGCCGAAGACGTCGCGACGGCAATCGACGAGGGCGCCGAGCATACGGAGCTTCGCGAACTGTGCGACGCTCTGATGCGGGCGGCCAAGGCGGCCGACGGCTGGCGATAGGGGACCCCCAGCTTGTGGCGCTTCGATACTTTCGTCCTCGACACCCAGCGCTACGAACTGCGTAACGGTGACGAGGTCGTTCGTGTCGAACCGCAGGTGTTCGACGTACTCACCCAGCTGGTAGGCAACCACGAGCGCTGCGTCACCAAAGAAGAACTGTTCGACGCGGTATGGGGCGGGAAATTCGTCGGCGAGGCGGCCCTGACCAGCCGGATCAAGGCGGCGCGGCGGGCGCTCGGCGACGACGGCGAATCGCAGCGGTTCATCAGGACGGTGCGCGGGCGCGGATACCAGTTCGTCGCGACCGTGCTGCGACGATGCGCCCGCCGTCGTGGCCGAACCGGAACCGCCCGAGGAACCGCCGCCGCCGCGACAGCACATCGCGTTCTGCCGGGCAGCCGACGGTGTGCGGCTGGCCTATGCGGTGGCGGGGGAGGGTGCGCCGCTGGTGCGCGCCGCCAACTGGATGACGCACCTCGGGTACGACATCGAGAGCCCGGTGTGGCGGCATTGGGTGCGCGATCTATCGCTTCGGAACACATTCATCCGCTATGACGAACGCGGATGCGGCCTATCCGACTGGAGCGCAACAGATTTCAGCTTCGACGATTGGGTCAGCGATCTGGAGTCCGTCGTGGAGGCGCTGGGGTTGGAGCGTTTTCCGCTGCTGGGTGTGTCCCAGGGCGGAGCGGTCGCGGTGGCGTATGCGGCCAGGCACCCCGATCGTGTCAGCAAGCTGGTGCTCTGCAGCTCGTACGCACGTGGCCGCGGCACCCGAGCGGTCAACGACGAGGAGAAGCGCGCCGCAGCGCTCGACCTCGATTTGGCGCGCGTGGGCTGGGGCCGCGATGACCCGGCATTCCGGCAGGTGTTCGCGGCGCAGTTCATTCCGGACGGCACGCGCGCGGACTGGGCCGCCTTCGACCAACTCCAGCGCCGAACCACCTCGCCGGAGAACGCGGTGCGGTTCCTGGAGGAGTTCGGCCGCATCGACGTGCGCGACGAGGCGGGCCGGGTGGCCTGCCCGACGCTGATCCTGCATTCGCGCGACGATCATCGGCAGCCGCTGCGAGCCGCAGAGGAGCTCGCCGCCCTGATCCCCGATTCCCACTTGGTCGCGCTGCACAGCAACAACCACCTGCTGACGGCGACCGAACCGGCATGGCCGGTGTTCCTCGAGGAAGTCGAGAGCTTCCTGGCGGAGTGACGTCGCCACGCTGCCCGGTGATCTCCACGCAATCTCCACACATTCTTCATGTGCGGCAGCTGTGAGCGATCCATGCTGGATCACATGAAAACCTACATCCGCATCCTGCTACTCGGCGTCATCGCGTTCCTCGCATTTGGCACCCTGTCTGCATGTTCGAGCGGCACGAAAGAAGCGACGGAGACCTCGGGAACACCCGCGGCCTCCGAAACCTCAGCCGCGCCCGCGCCTGCCACCGCATCACCGTTCCCGCAGTCGGCGAAGTACATCGCCGACACCAAATCGCCCGACGGGAAGCCGATGGTCATCGGTATCGCCGTCGACGGCGATCAAATCGCCGCGTACGCCTGCAACGGCACCGACGACGAGGCGTGGTTCTTCGGCAACCAGAAGGACGGGAAGATCGACATCACGTCCAAATTCAAGGACACGCTGACGGCCGAGTTCGACGGCAAGGACGTGGTCGGCGACCTGACCATGAACGGCGTCGCGTTCACGTTCAGCGCTCCTGCCGTTCCCGCGCCCGCAGGCATGTACACCGCGGATCTGAACGGTGTGCGCGCGTCGTGGGTGGTCCGTCCCGACGGCAGCGCCACCGGTGTGCAGTTCAACGGCGGTATCAGCGGTCGCGACTTCGAACAGGCCGAGCTGCAGCAGCTCAACGAGCTTGCAGTTCCGCAACAGCGTGCGCAACAAGCGTCAGCTGCAGCAGGCCCAGCAGATCACCCTGCTCGCCAATCGCTCGGCCTCATCGACCATCAACGGCACACAGGTGACGCCCGTCGTCGTGGACGGCAACTTCCGGTTGTGACCACAGACACAACTGAATAGCGTTTGGTCAAACGGCCCTGCCGGAGTGCGTTTTTCGACGCCATCCGGCAGGGCTGTTTCCTTTCCATCAATCAGAATTCAAACCTTCACCGGACCCGAAGACTACGTAGCGTCAAGCCACCGTGACGACACCAACCGAGCTGGCCGCCGCCCCGACCATCCCGGGGCGGCGTGGCGACCGCACGTGGATCGTGATCCGCTGGGCGTCGCCGGTGGTTCTACTCGCGCTGTGGCAGTTGGGCAGTGCGCTCGGCCTCATTCCGCAGGACGTGTTGCCCGCGCCGTCACTGATTCTCGAGGCGGGCATCGAACTCATCGAGAACGGGCAACTGGTCGACGCCCTACGCGTGTCGGGCGTGCGGGTCGTCGAAGGGCTGCTGCTCGGCGGCGTCCTCGGCGTCGCACTGGGAACCGCTGTCGGGCTGTCGCGATGGTTCGAGGCGACCGTGGACCCGCCGATGCAGATGGTTCGCGCGCTTCCGCACCTCGGGCTCATCCCGCTGTTCATCATCTGGTTCGGCATCGGCGAGCTTCCGAAGGTTCTGCTCGTCGCATTGGGTGTGAGCTTTCCGCTGTACCTGAACACGTTCTCGGCGATCCGACAGGTCGACCCGAAACTCTTCGAAACCGCTCAGGTCCTTGGCTTCTCGTTCTGGCAGCGGTTCCGAACCATCATCGTGCCGAGCGCGGCGCCACAGGTCCTAGTCGGCTTGCGCCAGTCGCTGGCCATCGCCTGGCTGACCCTGATCGTCGCCGAGCAGATCAACGCGGACAAGGGAATCGGCTTTCTCATCAACAATGCGCGCGACTTCCTGCGCATCGACATCATCATCTTCGGCCTGACCGTGTACGCACTGCTCGGAATCGGCACCGACGCCATCGTCCGCGCGCTGGAACAACGAGCCATGAGGTATCGAACATGACCGTCATCACCGAACAGCCAACCGCGTTTGCAGCCGAGCTCCGCGACGTGAACAAGTGGTACGGCCACCATCACGTGCTCACCGATGTGTCTCTCTCGATCGGCAGGGGTGAGATCGTCGCCCTGATCGGCCGCAGCGGCTCGGGCAAGTCGACTGTGCTGCGGGTGCTCGCGGGCCTGTCCAAGGACCACACCGGTGAAACCACGGTGGCCGGCTCGCCTGCGTTGGCGTTTCAGGAGCCGAGGCTGTTTCCGTGGCGAGACGTGCGCACCAACGTGGTGTACGGCCTCAACCGAAGCAAGCTCGGTCAACAGGAGGCGCGGGCGCGGGCGGAGGCGGCGTTGGCAGACGTCGGCCTGGCGGACAGGGCGACAGTGTGGCCGTCGACCCTGTCGGGCGGTCAGGCCCAACGGGTTTCGCTTGCGCGCGCGTTGGTCGCCGAACCCGAGCTGCTCCTTCTCGACGAGCCGTTCGGAGCCCTTGATGCGCTGACCCGCCTGACGATGCGCGGTCTGCTGCTCGACCTGTGGCGCGAACACCGGTTCGGTGTGCTGCTGGTGACCCATGACGTCGACGAAGCCGTCGCGCTCGCCGACCGCGTGCTGGTCCTCGACGAGGGCCGGGTGCGGTACACGCTGACCATCGACGATCCCCGACCTTCGGCGGGCGAGGCCGCCGCCGAATCCGCGCGCTACCGCGCCGACTTGCTCGACAAGCTCGGCGTTCACATCTGACGACGAATCTTCTAGGAGGATTTTCATGTCCGCATCTTTGCGGCCTTTGGTGTTTCGTTTCGCCGTGCTCGCGTTACTCGTCGGGCTGACGGCGGCATGCGTCTCGCGTGAGGACGGCTCCGGGCCCACGGAGGCGCCCGCGACCGTGCCGCTGTCCGAATTGTCCGGTCTGACACTGCAAGTGGGCGACCAGAAGGGCGGCACCGAGTCGTTGCTGCGTGCCGCTGGCGCCCTCGACGACCTGCCGTACAAGATCGCGTTCTCCACCTTCACGTCGGGGCCTCCGCAGATCGAGGCCGCCACGGCGGGCAAGATCGACTTCGCGATCACCGGGAACACGCCGCCGATTTTCGGCGCCGCCGCCAATGCGAAGGTCAAGGTGGTGTCCGCATACGACGGGAGCGGCCGCGGCGATCGGCTTCTGGTACACGCCGATTCACCGATCCGCTCGGTCACCGATCTGCGGGGAAAGCGGATCGCGGTCGGTAAGGGCAGCTCCGCGCACGGCAACGTGCTTGCGCAGCTGAACCGCGCCGGTTTGTCGCCGTCCGACGTCTCGCTGGTGTTCCTGCAACCCGCAGATGCCCTCGGCGCCTTCACCCAGCGCCAGGTCGACGTGTGGGCGGTCTGGGATCCGTACACGGCGCAGGCCGAAGCCGACATCCCGGTTCGCAGCATCGCCGAGGCCGCAGGCGTGACCAACGGAGCGGGCTTCGGTATCGCGTCCGACGAGGCGCTCGCCGACCCCAAGCGCAACACCGCCCTGAGCGATCTGCTCGTGCGGTATGCAAAGGCCGTGCGGTGGGCGAAGGACAACCCCGATCGGTGGGCGGCGGACTACGCTGCCGCCGTCGGCCTCGACCCGGAGGTCGCCACCGCATCGCAGGCGCGCAGCCTGAGGTTGCCTACTGCACTGTCCGACGAGTTGGTCGGATCGGAGCAGAAGCTCGCCGACCTGTTCGCCGAATCCAAGCAGATCGCCACCGCGCCGAAGTTCGACAACTGGGTCGACCGCCGCTACGGGGATGCGCTCAACCCCCTTCTGATCAACCGCTAGGACCGATATGACCGCGAAATTCTTCTGGTTCCTTCCCACCAACGGCGACAGTCGCTCGATCGTCGGCGCGTCGCACGCGTCGTCGCACCACATACTGCCGCCGAACTACCGTCCGCCCAGTCGCCGATACCTCGCCGAGGTCGCACGGGCGGCCGACCGACTCGGGTACGAGGGCGTGCTGACACCGACGGGCACGTGGTGCGAGGACGCATGGCTCACCGCGTCAGCGTTGCTGGCCGAAACCGAACGGCTGAAATTCCTCGTCGCGTTCCGGCCAGGACTCGTCCCGCCGACGCTGGCCGCGCAACAGACCGCGACGCTGCAACGGTTCTCGGAGGGCAGGGTGCTGCTGAACATCGTCAGCGGCGGCGACGACGTCGAGCAGCAGCGGTTCGGGGACTGGCTCGATCACGACGAGCGGTACGCCAGAACCGGCGAATTCCTGCACATCGTGAACTCGGTATGGCGTCAGGAATCGCTGGATTTCGAGGGCAAGTACTACACCGTCAAGGATGCGCGGGTGTCCTCACCGCCGGATCCATTGCCGGAGATCTATTTCGGCGGATCCTCACCCGCCGCGCTTCCGATCGCCGCCGAGCACGTCGACGTCTACCTGACGTGGGGCGAGCCACCTCAGGCTGCCGCCGCCAAGATCGAGCGGGTGCGCAAACTCGCCGACGAACGCGGTCGCAAAGTGCGCTTCGGAATCCGGCTGCACACCATCAGCCGCGACACCTCCGAAGCAGCGTGGGCAGTCGCCGACGAACTTCTGGCAGGACTGTCACCGGAGCAGATCGCCAAACAGACCGAGCTGCATGCCAAATCGGAGTCCGAGGGCCAACGCCGGATGACCGCGCTGCACGGCGGACGAGTCGATCAGCTGGAGATCTACCCCAACCTCTGGGCGGGCGTCGGGTTGGTCCGCGGCGGGGCGGGCACCGCGCTCGTCGGCAGCCACGAGGAGGTGGCCAACCTGATCTACGAGTATCACTCGGTGGGGTTCGACGAGTTCATCCTCTCGGGTTACCCGCACCTGGAAGAGGCGTACTGGTTCGCCGAAGGCGTGCTTCCGCTGCTGCGTCAGAAGGGCGTCGCCTGACCGGCACACGACAAGAAGGCCTCAGCAGCTGTACTTTTCGCCGATCCCGGCAGGCGGCGTCACCTTCTGTAGGCAGCCGAAGGGGACGACGCCCGCGTCACTGAACCGCGCGGCGGACTGATTGGCGTAGTTGACGCAGTACAGCCCGGCCTCGTCCGAGCGGCACCGGTAGTCGCCGAAGGCGAGCGCCTGACCGTAGGGCAATTGCGGGCCCGTGCCGCTGACAAACCGGCCGGGATCACCGTGCGCCGAACCGATTTCGATGCTCGGGCCTGCGAAGTCGACCCATCCGCCCTTCCATTGGCCGTATACGTCGGGCGGTTGAAGCGGCGGGATGGTGAGGTCGACAAGACATGCCAGCGCACCGCCGGAATTCTTCGAGTCCGTCATGCATTGCGACTTGCCCGACGGGGTGGTGAAGGCGACATCATCGCCCAGTTGGGTGGCGGCGCCGTCCCTTGTCGCCGTGTGGAACTGCGACCCGTCTGCGGGCTGTCCGGCTTCGATGAACGTGATCACGTCGGCGACGCCTGCGCCCGCTTCCGGCGGTTTGGCCGGGGTCGTCGACGTCGGCGTGGTCGATGGCGGCGTTGACGCTGTCGTCCTGGCCGGGACCGACAGAGAGGGCTCAGTCTGCTCGGCGTCCCCGCCGACCCCCTGTGAACAGCCCCCGACCAGCACAGACGCCGCGATAAGCACAGCAATCCGCATTCGGCCAGGCTAGCGAACTCCGCAGCACTAACCGGCAAGGCGCGGCGTAGCGAGTTAATTAGATACGGTCGGTTAATGCACGAACACATCGTCCGCGCGACGATCGACTCCGGAACCGTCGAGGGCTTCACCCGCGACGGCGTGCACCGCTGGCGTTCGATCCCGTTCGCCCAGCCGCCGGTGGGTCCGCTGCGCTATCAGGCGCCGCGCCCCGTCCAGCCGTGGCCGGGTGTGCGGTACTGCCACGGGTTCGGGAACTGCGCTCCGCAGCACCGCAAGTACACGTTGCTCGGGGTGGGCAAATATCAGCAGAGGGGTGAGGACTGCCTCACGCTGAATGTGACCACGCCCAAGCGGCGCCGCGACGAACCGATGCCGGTGATGGTGTTCATCCATGGTGGCGGCTACTGGATGGGGAGTTCGGCCACGCCGCTGTACGACGGTGCGGCCATGGCGCGACGCGGTTGCGTCTACGTGTCGGTGAACTACCGGCTGGGGCCGCTGGGCTGCATGGATCTGTCGTCGCTGTCGAACGGCGACGTCACCATCGACAACAACCTGTTCCTGCGGGACCTGGTACTCGCTCTGCGCTGGGTGCGCGACAACATCGAAGTGTTCGGCGGCGACCCGGACAAGGTCACCATTTTCGGCGAGAGCGCGGGCGCGCACGCCGTCACCACGCTGCTGGCGGTTCCCGCTGCCAAAGGCCTTTTTGCACAGGCGATTTCGGAGAGTCCGGCGCCATTGATAACTACACCGGAGATCGCAGCGGAATTCGCCACGCGGTTCGCCGCGTTGCTCGGGGCGGATCGGGAAGACGGGGCCCGCGCGGTGATGGCGGCCAAGCCCTCGGTGCTGGTGCATGCGCTGGACAAGGTGATCGAGATCGGCCAACGCGAGATGCTCGGCGCCTTCGCACTCGGTCCAACCAGCGGAACCGAGTATCTGCCCTTCGACCCGACGGAGGCCATGCGGCGCGGGGTGGCCCATCGGGTGCCGCTGATCATCGGCACCAACGCCGAGGAAGCCCGGCTGTTCACCCGCTTCATCAAGCTGCTGCCCACGAATGAGTCGATGGTCGAAGCGTTGTTGGCCGGTGCGGACCCTGCGCAGCGGGCTCGAATCACTGCGGCCTATCCGGACTATCCGAAATCGAAGGCGTGCATCCAGCTCGGAGGCGATTTCGCCTTTGCGTCGGCAGCGTGGGAGACCGCCGAGGCACACAGCAGGCATGCGCCGACATACCTCTACCGATACGACTACGCGCCACGGACGTTCAGCTGGTCGGGCTTCGGCGCCACTCACGGCACCGAGCTTCTCGCCGTGTTCGATTTCTACCGCAGTCGGTTTGGACCGTTGCTCACTGCTGCGGCCGACCAGAGGTCCGCGCTGCGGGTCAGCGACGACGTGCAGACCCGTTGGCGTGAGTTCAGCCTCACTGGTGTGCCGGGCGACGACTGGCCGGCGTACTCCGACGTCGAGCGCGCCGTCATGGTGTTCGATCGCCGGTCCCGCATCGAGTACGACCCGCACGCCGATCGACGGCAGGCGTGGGAAGGCTTCACCCTCGCGGCTCGCTAGCCCGAACTACCTGCGCGAAGTCAGCCGATGTGATTCCGTAATCGGGTGAATTACCCATTGGATCCGTTATCGGCAGACGAGTTCACAAAGGTCGCAGCGATCCTGGGGCGCGAGCAAAGCGTGGGGGACGGCTGGCGGATCGCCTCGATCGAACTCGTCGAACCGACTAAAGCGCAATTGGCCGACTTCGATGAAGGTGGGACTGCACCGCCGCGCCGCGCCGAGGTGGTCTGCCTGCAGCGGGCCAACAACTCGACCTACAAGGGCGTGGTGTCGTTGGACGACGACCAGGTGGAGTCGTTCGACCACGTTCCCGGCGTGCAGGCCAACTTCACCGTCGACGAGTTCCTCGAGTGCGATGAGCTGGTACGCAAGCACCCGGACTTCATCGCGGCGCTGGCCAAGCGCGGCATCACCGACTTGGATCTGGTTTTCGTCGACACCTGGACCTACGGCGACGCGGTCGCTCCGCCGGAGTATCGCGACCGCCGCATCGGCTGGTCGGACACCTGGCGCAAGGACGGCCCAGGGCAGAGCCCATACGCCCATCCGATCAGCGGCCTGCACTGCGTCATCGACGTCAACTCGATGGAGTTGTTGCGAATCGAGGACAACGGCGGTGTCGAGGAACCGAACGTCATGGGCGAGTACGTGCCCAAGCACATCCCGGAACGGATCCGTGCGGCGTCGCGGCGGGAGCCGCTCAAGCCGTTGCACCTCACGCAGCCCGAAGGCGTGTCATTCACCCTGGACGGCAACCTGCTGCAGTGGCAGAACTGGTCGCTGCGGATCGGGTTCAACCACCGCGAGGGAATGACCCTGCACACGATTCGCTATCGCGACGGTGAACGCACCCGCTCTGTGGCACACCGGATCTCGCTTGCGGAGATGATCGTGCCCTACCGTGATTCGTCCGAGGATCACTACCGGCGTACTGCATTCGACATCGGTGAGTGGGGCCTCGGCTTCATGACGACGTCGCTGGAGCTCGGTTGTGACTGTCTCGGCGAAATCCGGTATCTGGACGCCGTCCTGCACAACAGCAAGGGCGAGCCTTACACCATCACCAACGCCGTCTGCATCCACGAGGAAGACAACGCGGTGCTGTGGAAGCACGTCGACCACGATGCCGGCGCCGAGGTGCGCAGGATGCGCAGGCTGACGATCTCGTTCCACGTCACCGTCGCCAATTACGAGTACCTCGTCTACTGGCGGCTCTACCAGGATGGCAACATCGAGTGCGAGATCCGGGCCACCGGCATCATGGTGACCACACCGGTGGCCGAAGGCCAGCCGCATCCGAACGGCACGCTGGTCGACGAGCGCACGTATGCGCCGTTCCATCAACACTTTCTGGTGGCCCGACTGGATATGGACGTCGACGGCGGCGACAACACCGTCTTCATGTCGGAGTCGTACGCCGAACCGATGGGCCCCGACAATCCGTACGGACTTTCGGTGGTGCTGCGGAACGTCCCGCTGAAAACGGAGAGCGAAGGCAAACAGGACGTCAGCTTCGAGACGCAGAGGTCGTGGAAGGTCGTCAACACAAACGTGGTCAACGGCCTCGGCACGCATCCGTCGTACAAGTTGGTGCCCACCGGCGCGCTTCCGATGATGTTCGACAAGAACTCACCGGTGTTCCAGCGTGCCACCGTGATCGGCCACACGCTGTGGGTGACACCCAACAGTCCCGATGAGCGTTGGCCTGCAGGAGAATTCGTCAACCAGTCCTCGAAGGACACCGGACTGGCCGAATGGACGAAGGCCGACAGGAACATCGAGAACACCGATGTCGTGCTCTGGTACGTGTTCGGCATCCACCACATCACAAGGCCCGAGGACTGGCCGGTGATGCCGGTCGACGTGGTGTCGTTCTGGCTCAAGCCGTACGGGTTCTTCGACCGGAACCCGGCGCTCGACGTCGTCGGAACCCCACCTGACACCTGCCACACGGACAGCACGAGTGCCGGTCACTAGAGTCGAGCGGCCCGATGACCTGACCGCCGACTGGCTGACGGCTGCCCTCGGCGCGGGCACGGTCGAAGCGTTCAGCACCGAACGCATCGGTACCGGCCAGATGAGCGAGTGCTATCGCGTTGCGCTGACGTACGCGGACGACGGCGCGGGTCCGGAGTCGGTGGTTCTCAAGGTGGCCGCAAGCGATCCGGTCAGCAGGCAGACGGGCCTGACGCTCGGCCTCTACGAACGCGAAGTGCGGTTCTACACCGATATCGCTCCCGGTATCGGCGGACCTGTCGCGCCCTGCTACGACTCGGCGTTCGACGGCGAAACGGGCGTGTTCCATCTGCTGCTCGGAGATGCAGGCCCGGCGGTCGTCGGCGACGAGATACACGGCGCCACAGTCGAACAGGCGATGCTGGCGATGACGGAGCTCGGTCGGCTGCACGCTCAGCTCCTCGGTGACGCCGCGCTGGCCAGCGCGGAATGGCTCAACCGCGAAGCGCCGATGAACCAGGCGCTGATCGCTGCGCTGTACGCCGGGTTCGTCGAGCGCTACGGAGATGACATCGCTCCTGCGCACCGTGAGGTGTGCGAGCGGTTGGTCGGCGGCTTCGACGGTTATCTCGCGCAGGAGGCGGCACCGGATCGCCTTCGCGGGCTGGTGCACGGCGACTACCGGCTGGACAACATGTTGTTCGGGCAGCCGGGTGCCGACCGCGCCCTGACGGTGGTCGATTGGCAGACCGTCACCTGGGGTCCTGCGACTGACAGACGTCGCCTATTTCCTCGGCTGCGCCCTGGCCGACGATGTACGCCGCGACAACTACGACGCGCTCCTCGGCGCGTACCACGACGCCCTTGGGCCAGAGGGCACGCTCAGCCTGGCCGACGTGCGCGAAGGCGTCCGTCGCCAAGCCTTCTTCGGTGTGATGATGGCGATCGTCTCGCTCGATGCTCGTCGAGCGCACCGAACGGGGCGACGAGATGTTCATGACGATGTTGCGGCGGCACAGCCAGCATGTGCTCGACACCGATGCGCTCGCCACGCTGCCCGATCCTGCCGCGCCCGAGCCGCTGGCGCCGTCCGCCGACGACGAGGGCGCCCATCCGCCGGGCGCCGAACCGCTGTGGAGTGAGAGCTGGTACGCCGACTTCGTCGACGAGGGTCAGGCGGTCGGCGGCTGGTTCCGGTTGGGGGTGATGCCCAACGAGAAGATCGCGTGGATCAATGCGCTGTTGTGCGGACCCGACATTCCCACCGTCGCGGTGAACGACTTCCAGGTCGCGCTGCCCGCCGATCCGAGCGCCGTGAAGACCGATGCCATCGAGCTGACCCATGCGGCCACCGAGCCCTTGCAGACCTATCGCGTCCGGCTTGCGCGGCAGCGGTCAGGCTTACGACGACCCGTCTGCGCTGCTGCGCGGGGAGGCGGGGCGACCGGTCGAGGTCTCGATGGATCTCGTATGGACGACTGCGGGGACCCCATACCTGTACCGCCTCACGCCGCGGTACGAGATTCCGTGCACGGTCTCGGGCACTGTCAGCTTCGATACCTCGACGATCGAGGTGGCCGGTGTCGCCGGCCAGCGCGACCACTCATGGGGAGTGCGGGACTGGTGGAGCATGGATTGGGTGTGGAGCGCCCTGCATCTGCATGACGGAACCCATCTGCACGGCGTCGACCTGCGGATCCCCGGAATACCGCCGATGGGTGTCGGCTACATCCAGCCTCCCGCGGCGCCGTTGATCGAGCTCCAGGGCGTGACGGCTCGGGAAACGTTCGGCGACAACGGTTTACCCGCGACGACCGAGTTGACACTGACGCCTGGGGATCTCACGGCCACGGTGCAGATCATGGGCCATGCGCCGGTTCTGCTGACGTCGACCGACGGCCGGGTCAGCCAGTTCCCGCGTGCGTGGGCAACCGTGACCACCGCCGACGGCCGCACAGGCGTCGGATGGCTGGAATGGAACCGCAGCCAACGGTGACGGCCCTCCCCGCGACGGTGCGGGTCTGCTCCCCGCCGCGCCGCAAAAAGTGACATTTTGCGCACGCTCGCGGCGGCGAGGCATCTTTGCGCGAACACCGGGTAAACCGCCCGCATGAGCAAGGAATTCAAGAAGGGCGACAAGGTCACCTGGCAGAGCCACGGCAGCACTGCCGAGGGCAAGGTCGAGAAGAAGATCACCTCGGACACCGAGACGGCCGGGCGGCAGGTGCGCGCCTCCAAGGACGAGCCGCAATACAAGGTGCGCAGCGACAAGAGCGGCGGTGACGCCGTGCACAAGCCCGACGCCCTCAAAGAAGAACGAAGTAGCCGCCGCGAGCGTGCGCAGAGTGCCGGCGAATTGCGGCGGGTCGGGGAGCAGACACGCACTGTCGCGGGGATTCAGGCGAGGTGGGCGCTGTCGTCGTCGAGGTCGTCTCGGCTGCAGGCCCATCGGCGTGGCGGCGGGCACGTCTCCTGCCGCGACGACCGCCCTCGTGATCGGCGTGAGCGCCCTGAACAACTCCTCGACCTCGTGGTCGTCAAGCGCCTCGAGTGCGCTCAACGCCAATGCATCGGTGGTGTCCTCGATGTGTTGTTTGAGCTCGCGGCCCGCATCGGTCAGCGCGCCGTCGGAACCCAGCAGCCCGCGCTGCACCAGCCGATCCTGGTAGTGGTGCCACTGCTCCTCGTCGTAGTCGCGGCTGCGCATGATCATCTCCTGCGGGACCCGTCCCGCCGCCGCATGCAGCACGTTGCACTCGCGGCCCGACAGCCCTGACGAAGTCAGCACCCCGACATGCGCATCGCCACGCTGCTCGCGCAGCAGCGTGGTGGCGTGCCACAGCGCGGCGAGCGGCTCGGTCGGCCACGGCAGCGCCGCGTTGGCGGCGAAGAGCGGCCTGCCGTCCAGCGGTGCGCTGCGGGCGGCCTTGGACGCCAGCTCGGCGGCGGTCCGGACGCTGTCGTCCGACAATCCGTACCGCCGCAACGTGGCGACCGCGGAGTCTTCGCGGGCACGCAGTGCCGCGTCGGGGGATGCCACTTCCCATGCGGCCGGTAGCGACTTGGCGACCCGACTGGCGGCGAAGTTGTAGAACGTCGCGGTGACGACCTCGGGCGGCACGATGCCGAGCGGTGCGGACCGGCCGGCGAAGTACCCCATCCAGAAGCCGCGGTAGCCGAGACCGTCGAATGCGGCCCTGCTCTCCGGCGAGAAGTAGGTGACTGCGTGTACCGGCTCGAACCGATCGAAGAAGCGACGCGCCAGCCGAGGTTCTCGACACACCTTCACAGTTAATTACTCCGATCCCCATTGTCCTGGTACGGTCTCCCAAAATCTACGCGACATGTAGATCTAGCAAATATCAGGAGACCGGGTGCATCTGTCCGCTGCCGTTCTGGCTTCTGCCGGGATGCTGTGTTGCGCGCTTTCCGGCTGCGGCCTGAACGGCAGCGGCTCGAATGTACCCACGGTCTCCAGGAAAGCCCTGCAGGAGGACATCTCGCAACGGCTGGCAGACGCCGGCGAGAAGCCGCAAGCCGTGACCTGCAACCAGGATCTGATCGGCGAGGTCGGCACCACGGTCCGGTGCGAGGTGGTCATCAGCGCGACCAACCGCTTCGAACCGATCGTCACGGTCACCGGCGTCGACGGCGCTGCGATCGACTACGACATGACGCCCGCGGTATCGAGGCCACAGCTCGAGGAAGTGGTCTTGCGACTTGTTGCCGACGCCGGAACGGTTGACGTCACGTCGGTTTCGTGCGAGACGGGAATCGAGGGAAAGGTCGGAGCGGTCGCCCACTGCGATGTCGATGCGGGGAGTGCGCGGTCGCGGCGCACCGTCGAGGTGTCGGGCGTCAACGGCCTGATGATGCATCTGGAGGTGGTCCCACTGCCCAGACGGATAAGGCCGGTCCGACCGTCAAACTGACCGCGAGGCGACGTGATCGGCGTCGGCCTCATCGCGGAGCCGGATCGCGCGGGCGACCTCGTCGTGCAATTCGATGGCCACCGGATTCAGGTTCGCGGGCATCATGTGGTGATGGGTCCGGCCGGTGAGGCCTTGTCCGCCAGCGTTTTCTTCTCGCACGTCAACGACGCCGGCTTCTGGCTGGTGTTGATCCTCGGGATATTTATCTGACGTCCCGGACGCGAGCAGGAAGCGGGCGAGGTCAGCCCTTGACGACCTGAGTGCCGCCCGCGAGGTCGTCGTGCTTGCCCTGCTTGGTCGGGCTGCCGCTGATGGTCACCGCGATCACGAGCATGGCGACGAAGGCCAGCAGGCCACCGATGAACGGGATGATCGGGAACAGCGTCCACACGTTGCGGATCGCGGACTGCTGCGCCGTCGGCTTCGGTGCGCCGCCTGGACCGTGGACGCGCAACCCGAGCACCCGCTTGCCCGGCGTCCAGCCCTGGGCGGTCTCGAACGCGACGAAGTACACGAACATCAGTAGGCCGGTGAACAATCCGGTCACCCAGATGCTCGACAGCGTGTCGGTGAAGAAGCTCAAAAGGAAGCAGACGATGCCGACGATGATTCCGTCGATCAGCCTGGCGAAGAACCGGACGACGAGGCCGCCCGGCTCGAGTCCTGCCGGAAACGGCGGGGGATAGCTTCTCGGATCGCTGCCGTACGTCGGATCGGTAGTCATAGCGCCAATCTACCGGTCCGACGTGGCGGCCAGCGTGGCTCAGTTCCAGCGACTGCTTTGCTTTTTCGCCTGCTTTTTTGGCTTGCTTCGCCTGTTTCTTGCTCTCTTTGCGGGTGGTGTCCGCCCAGTCGCCCGCCAGGTCGCGTGCGGCTTCGGCGCGGTCCCGTGCCGCTTCTGCGAACTCGGGGGCGCGTTCGCGCGCGACGTCGGCCAGGCCCGCGGCGCGTCCCCGCGCTGCTTCGGCGTACTCCGGCGCGCGTTCGCGCGCGACGTCGGCCAGTTCGGCCGCACGCTCGCGCGCGGCCTCCGCGATCTCGGGTCCCCGTTCACGGGCGATCTCGGCGAGCCCCGCGGCGCGCTCGCGCGCTGCTTCGGCGTACTCCGGCGCGCGTTCGCGCGCGACGTCCGCCAGCTCCGCACCCCGCTCACGGGCGGCGTGCAGGCCCTGTCCCAACTTCTCGGCGAAGGCGCTGTCGGCCAGGGCTCCGCCGGAGGCGGCCCCGACGGGAAGGGCCGCGGTCACGGCCTCGGAGACCTTGCGGGCAGCGCGACGGCCGCGCCACCCGAGTGACGGTTTGCCCTCGGTGTCGACGGCGGCGATGATCAGCCCGCCGAGCAGGCTCAGGTCGGTCATGAAGGCGCGTCGTTCGTCGGACTTGAGCTGCGGGTCGGTCTGATTCCAGAACATGTGGCCGCCGAGGCTGCCGGGAATCACCGTGAATGCCAGTGCCGCGGAGGCCAATCGGGGCAACTTGCCGGTCGCCAGCAGCAGTCCACCGCCTACCTGCACCGCCGCGTTGACCCGCGCGAAGTTCTCGGCGTTGGTCGGTACGTTGGCGCCGATCGGGTCGGGCAGCTGGCGCATGCCGTCCAGGGCGGGCCGTGCCGCGTCGGCGGCGGGTTTCGGGTTCCTGAGGGCATCCACCCCTTGCCCGATGAAAGCCACTGACAGAAGCGGGCGCGCGATACGTCGGATCAACATGGACGGGGTGTTCCCCAGGTCAGGGGATCACAAACCCTAATAGGACTTGTCGCTCCTGCGGCGCAGGGGTAGCGGGATCAAGAACCAGAAGACAACGAACGCTGCCAGCGTGGCGCCGCCTGCGATCCATGCACCCGTTCGTCCGATCACCGTGTCGAATACGACGGCTGCGACGCCGGCGAGGGCGAATCCCAGGAGTATCAGCCCCGCGACTGCGCAGACATGAGACGCCGACACGATTGCATCCAATCGGTGCCTTCGAAAGAGAACCCGATGCATGCCGACGGGCGCCACGAGCAATACGGTCGCGCCGAGCGAACATGCGACCGTCACCAGATAAACAACCCTCATCGTGCCGTCGAGTTGGGTGAAGCGTTGCTGAAAAGGGATGGTGAGCAGAAAGCCCGTCAGCAACTGCACGCCGGTCTGGGTCACCCGCAACTCTTGCAGCAGACTCGACCAATTGCGGTCCAGCCGTTGCGCTTCCGTTTCGTTGCGATCGGCATCCCACCGCTTGTCGGCTTCTGGATGCTCCACGTCCACACCGCTCATTCTGGCAGGGACGTGACCGAGGGTGGTCCGATCGAGCGGTTTCAGCCCGCCGCGTAGCGCAGCAGCGTGATGCCCGAAGGAAACGACTTCGGCGGCTCGACCAACGCCAGGTCCGACATCGACACGCCGTCGGGGAACAGCCGGCGGCCGCGACCCTGGACGACGGGGAACACCATCAGCCGGTACTCGTCGACAACGCCCGCCGCGGTCAAGGTATGAGCCAGGCTGATGCTGCCGGTCAAGACGATGTCCTTGCCGGGCTCCGCCTTCAGCTCGCGGACCCGTCGCACCGGGTCGCCGTCGATCACCGTCGAGTTCTTCCACTGCGGGTCGGTCATCGTCGTCGACACCACGTATTTGGCGACGTCGTTGAGATAGTCGGTGATGCCGGTCTGATCGTCGCTCTGGATCGGCCAGTAGCTGCGGAAGTCCTCGAACGTCTGACGGCCGAGCAGCATCGCGTCGCACTCGGCATCCTGGCGGTGCGTCTCCGCAAGCAGTTCTTCGTCCTGTGACTGCGGGTCGAACCAGTCGCCGAGCATCTCGATCGATCCGTCGAGCGTGATGTTCTGGGTGATCACGAGTTTTCGCATACCTGTACTGACATACCCGTAGTGCAGAACTCATCGCCGGGTTTCGGGGTAGCTTCGCAAGAGTGACCCTTGTCGCCGGTGTCGACTCTTCTACGCAGTCCTGCAAGGTGCTCGTGTGCGACGCGGACACAGGTGAGATCGTCCGGTCTGCTCATGCATCGCACCCCGACGGCACCGAGGTCGACCCGCAGCGGTGGTGGGCCGCCCTGCAGACGGCGATCGAGAATGCCGGTGGCCTCGACGACGTCGCGGCCGTCTCGGTCGGCGCCCAGCAGCACGGAATGGTCTGCCTGGACGATGCGGGCGAAGTCGTTCGAGATGCGTTGCTGTGGAACGACACTCGTTCCAGCACTGCGGCATCCGACCTTGTCGACGAACTCGGCGGGCCAGGGGAGTGGGCGAAGCGGATAGGTGTCGTGCCGGTGGCGGCGATCACCGTGAGCAAGCTGCGCTGGCTCGCCGACAACGAACCCGAACACGCCGCGGCGACCGCCGCGGTGTGTCTGCCGCACGACTGGCTCACCTGGCGGTTGACCGGCTCGGGCGATCTCGACGGGCTGCGCACCGACCGCAGCGACGCCAGCGGGACCGGCTACTTCTCGGCCGAGGCCGACAGTTACCAGCACGATCTGCTGGAGCTGGCGATGCGGGGTCGGCGACCCGCGCTGCCGACGGTGCTCGGCCCGCATGACAGCGCCGGTCAGACCTCGAGCGGCGCCACCCTCGGCCCGGGGACTGGCGACAATGCGGGCGCTGCGCTTGGGCTCGGTGCCCAACCGGGTGACTGCATCGTCTCGCTGGGCACCTCGGGTGTGGTGAGTGCCGTCGGACACGCGGCTCCGCACGACGCCGAGGGCATCGTTGCCGGATTCGCCGATGCGACGGGGCTACAACTACCGCTGGTCTGCACACTCAACGGCGCGCCGGTGCTGGCCGCCGTGGCGGCCATGCTGCGCGTCGACTACGACGAACTGGATCGGTTGGCGTTGTCGGCGCCCGAGGGCGCCGGGGGTCTGACGCTTGTGCCGTATCTGGAGGGTGAACGGTCGCCGAACCTGCCGAACGCCCGCGGGGCGCTGCAGGGGATGACGGCGCGCAATCTCACCGCGGCCAATATCGCCCGCGCCGGCGTCGAGGGGCTGCTCTGCTCGCTGGCGTACTGCCTCGAGAAGATATCGGCGCAGGGCGTCGAAGCCGAGCGGATCATCCTGGTGGGCGGCGGGGCGCGGTCGGAGGCGGTCCGGGTCATCGCGCCCGCGATCTTCGGCAAACCGGTTCTGGTGCCGACGCCCGCGGAGTACGTGGCGCTGGGTGCGGCGCGGCAGGCGGCTTGGACGGTGTCGCAATCGGAATCGCCGCCGGGCTGGTCGTTCGGGATCTCCACGATGTTCACCGGCGCGCCGACACCGGATGTCGTCGACCAGTACCGGTCGGCTCAGCCGCTGACCCTCGGACAGAACTGAGCGGTGAACTACGCCTGGGAAAGGCTGGGCGATGGTGTGCATCGCTGCCGTCTGCCGTTTCTCGATGTCACCATCGGCCTGGTCTGCGGACGGACGGGCACGCTGCTCATCGACACTGGAACAACCCTGGCCGAAGCGAATGCCATCAAGGCCGACGTCGCCGAGATAGCGGATAGCGCCGTGAGTCATATCGTGTTGACGCACAATCACTTCGACCACATCCTCGGATCGTCGGCGTTCGACGGCGCGGCCGTTTACTGCGCGCCGGAAGTTGCGGCGACGATCGCAGACCACACCGGAGAACTGCATGCCCATGCCATGCGCTACGGTGCCGATCCCGACGAGGTGGCAGCGCGCCATCGCAGCACTCCGTCCGCCTGAGAACCTCGTCCGCGAGGCCGAACTCGATCTCGGCGGAACGACGGTGACGATCACCCATCCAGGGCGCGGCCATACCTGCCACGACCTGATCGCCGTCATCGCCGATGGTGACCCCGCCGTCGTGTTCTGCGGTGATCTCGTCGAGGAGTCCGGCGATCCAGCCATAGGACAGCAGTCCGATCTGGCGGCCTGGCCCGCCACTCTGGGCCGCGTGCTGGAGGCAGGCGGATCCGCTGCGACGTTCGTCCCGGGGCACGGGTCGGTGGTCGGCGCCGAATTCGTCGAGCGCCAGCGGCGCTGGCTGCGCGAACAAGTGTGACCAATTTCGCACCATCGGCGTGACGTTATTCATTGCCTGAGGGCGCTTTCATAGGGCACCCTAACTTCCCAGAATCGCGTGACTCAACGATGGGAGGTGCCCATGGCCGACCTCGACTTCGCCTACGACCTGACGTTGGACGAGGCCCGAAGGCGCACCGCTGTGCTCGAGGCGATCGGTGACGACTGGGACCCGATCGCGGTCCTCGCCGAGGAGAACGAGGCCTACGACCTCCTCTACTCGAACCTCGACTCCGAACAGCAACGCATCTACGACGAATTGGTCAGTGCGGGTGTGCTGCCAGAGCGGGACGGTGATCGTGTTACCGATTGACCCGACCGCGGACCGGGGTCGCCGGGCCTGGCTGGAATGCCCTCGTTGCCTGCACGGCAGCGCCTGCGCTGACTGCCAGAGCAGCGCAAACTGCGCGACGCATTGGCAATACCTGTTGAGCAACGAGGGCACAGTGGTCCACCTGCAGTGCCCGACCTGCACCTATCTCTGGTCGACCGACACGCGCCGACGCGCCGCCCGGCAGCGCAAGGTCGCCTGACCGGTCAGGCCACGGGGCGCGGCCACTGCGGCCACGGCAGCGGCTCACCGGGCGGCGGACGAAGTCGGTCGAGCACCACGCGCAGCGGCGGCCAGGTGGATCTGCCCCGGCGGGTCGCGGCGTAGGCGGTCATCACGACCTTCGGATCCAATAGTGGCAGCACGGTGACATCCGGATGTGTCGGCCTGTCGATCGGTAGCAGACCGACGCCGTATCCGGCGACGATCAGATCCTCGACCAGATCGAGGCTGTCGATCTCATGTGCGATCCGCGGCGTGAATCCGGCCAGGGAGGCCAGCGTCCGCACGGCGTCTTCGTCAGCGGTATTGCGGGAGTTGACGATCCACGTCTGATCGGCGTACGCGCCGATATCGGAATCCCCGCGTGCGGCGGACTCGGTGGGAACGGCCAGCCCCCACTCGACCGACCACAGCGGGACGGTCTCCAGGGCGGGACCGGGGGAGGCGGGCGCGAGGTTGTAGTCGTAGGTCAGCGCGACGTCGAGGTCATCGTCGGTGAGCAGCGAGAACGCTTCGATGGGTTCGTACTCGCTGATCACGAACTCGACCTTCGGATAGCGCTCGGCGAGGTCGGCCACCACGGACAGCAGCGATACCCGCAGGCCGGTGGCGAATCCGCCGACGCGGACGGTCCCCGCGGGTTCGGCGTCCGGATCGAGGTCGAGCCTGGCACTGTCGATGGCGGCCAGAATCGTGACGGCGTGCTCGGCCAACCGCTGTCCCGCGGGCGTGAGGCGCACCCGCCTGCCCTCGGGCTCGATCAGCTGGGCGCCGGTTTCCCTTGCGAGCGCGGCGATCTGCTGAGACACCGTCGACGTGGTGAGGTGGTGGACGTCGGCGACCGCGCGCATCGAGCCAAGCCGAGACAAGGCCAGGAGCAGTTGTAATCGCCGGGTGTCCATGGCTACCGCATCAGGCTTTCCGGGGAGAACCCGTCGGCGGACGCTTCGCGCGATGCGAACAGCCAGCGATCGCCGACGGGCACCAGCACGTCGCGGTACCTGCCCCAGTGGTCGACACCGATATTGGTGACGGCGAGGAAGTAGCTGCTCACCTCGACACGCTCGCGCGTCACCAGGCCGAACCGCATGCTCGAAACATGGTGGCGCACATGGGTCAACGGGACAGGACCCGCGGCGAAGCGACTCACCTGCGCACCCAATCCGGCCGTGATGGCCGCGGGTCCGACCATCGGATCCCTGCCGCTGATCTTCAGCGCACCGTCAGGCGCGAAGCACGCCGCGATGTCGTCGAGCCGGTTGCGGTCGGTGCCCGCGGTGTAGTCGGCGAGAGTCTGCCGGACCGACTCGCGGACCACGATCTCCCAAAGCTCCATGAGCGAATTGTTCGTGATTGATGAACGTTCTGTCCAGAAGCATTCGGCATATGCGGACATCTGATCGGCCGATGGTCGCCACGTAGGGTGATTGCGTGGACGTGCTGCTCGGAATCGATATGGGTACGGGGAGCACCAAGGGTGTCCTCGTCGACACCACGGGATCCGTTCTGGCATCCGAGACCATTCCGCACTCGATGTCCCTGCCGCGGCCGGGTTGGGCAGAAGTCGATGCCGAGTCCGTCTGGTGGCGCGAGGTATGCGCCATCGGCGCCGCGCTGATGGCCAAGATGCCGTCCGGCGGCCGCCTCGCCGGTATGTGTGTCAGTGGCGTCGGACCGTGCCTTGTCCTCTGCGATGACGATCTTCGGCCCTTGCGGCCGGCGATCCTCTACGGTGTCGACACCCGAGCCACCGCCGAGATCGCGTCGCTGACCGAGGAACTCGGCGAACGACAACATCCTGCGAGCAAGCGGGCACCTTGCTGTCCAGCCAGGCGGTCGGCCCGAAGCTGGAATGGGTGCACAACCACGAGCCCGAGGTGTTCGAGCGCGCGACCGGCTGGTACGGGTCGAACTCCTACATCGCCGCCAAGCTCACGGGCGAGTACGTGATGGACCACCACACCGCCAGCCAGTGCGACCCGCTGTACGCCACCCGCGAGTTCGACTGGAATCAGGGGTGGGCGACCCGGATCTGCCGTCACCTCCCGCTTCCGCGCCTTGTGTGGCCGAGCGATGTCGTCGGAAGCGTGACAGCGGACGCGGCGTCAGCCACCGGGATACCCGCAGGCACACCGGTTTCCGCGGGAACGGTCGATGCGTACTCGGAGGCGTTCTCGGTAGGCGTGCGGCGACCAGGCGACCAGATGCTGATGTACGGCTCGACGATGTTTCTCGTGCAGATCATCGCCGAATATCACAGCGATCCGACGTTGTGGACGACCGCAGGTGTGGATGAGGGCAGCCTCGCGCTTGCGGCCGGTACCTCGACGGCGGGCAGCCTGATCGGCTGGCTTCAGGGGATCACCGGCGGTGCGTCATTCGACGAACTGATGTCAGAAGCACTCGAGGTTCCGCCGGGCAGCGACGGGCTGCTGATGCTGCCGTACCTGGCCGGCGAACGGACCCCGGTCTTCGACCCGCAGGCGAGGGGAGTGGTCGCAGGCCTGACGCTGCGACACGGTCGCGGACACGTGTTTCGCGCCGCCTACGAGGGAATCGCCTTCGGTATCAGGCAGATCCTCGAGCGGTTCGACGATGCACACGCCGGTGAGCGGACGGTCGCGGTGGGCGGAGGACTGCGCAGCCCGATCTGGGCGCAGGCGGTCAGCGACGTCACCGGGCGTACCCAGTTGGTGCCAGAACAGGCGATCGGCGCCAGCTACGGCGATGCGCTGCTCGCCGCGATCGGCGTCGGGTTGGTGTCACCGGACACCGACTGGGCGAAGATCGCCAGGGAGATCAAGCCGGAACCCGGCAATCGCGCACTCTACGAGGATCTGTACGCGACATGGCGCGAGTTGTACCCCGCGACAAGGGATGTCGTACACCGGCTTGGCGCCACCGACCCCGAGTAGCGTCACCCCATCGTGTAGCCGCCGTCGACGGGGACGTCGACGCCGTTGATCATGCTCGCGGCGTCGGAGGCCAAGCCACACCACGATGTCGGACACCTCGCGGGGCATCGCGAAGCGGCCGAGCGGAATCCGGGCGATCATCGGCGCTGCCTTGGCCTCCTCACCCCACACTCGCTGCCCCATCTCGGTCAGCACCACCGTCGGACATACCGAGTTCGCCCGAATTCCGTGGGGTCCGAGTTCGCGCGCCAGCACCTTCGTGGCCATCACAAGACCGGCCTTTGACGCGCAGTACGCGTAGTGATCGGGCAGCGGGGCGAGTGCGGCCGCCGATGCGACGGTGATGATCGAACCGCCGGTTCCCGCGGCGACCATCCCCGCGCCGACCGCTGCCGCAAGCAGTGCGGGTGCACGCAAATTCACCGCGATCGTGGCGTCGAACAGAGCGGGGTCGGTCTCGATGGCCGGCTGCGGATGCGAAATGCCCGCGTTGTTCACCAGAATGTCCAGTCCGCCGAACGGATCGCAGGCGCGTCGCGCCAGTTCCTGCGGGCCGTCCGGCTGGGCGAGGTCGACGGCGGCGAAACTGACCTGGCCCCCGAACTCGTCGGTCAAGGATGACTGGGCGGTGGCCAGTTCATCACCGTTGCGGCCGGACAGCACGAGGCTGGCGCCCGCCGACGCGAACGCGCGCGCGATATCGGCTCCGATTCCCTTCGTCGCGCCGGTGATCAGAGCCCGTTTGCCGTCCAGGCGCAGAGCACCCGCATAACGTTGGTCGACCGCTGTTGTCACTGAACCCCTTTCGCTGATGTCGCATCGGCGCCGTCCAAGCTTTCGAGGATCGCCGCTGCGGTGGACGGGTCGGTCACGAGTTGGTTGAAGTAGCCGCCACGCGCGCCGGCGATGATCGACTCGATCTTGTCCTTGCCGACAGCGACGGCGATGGTGACCGGAATGTGGCGCAACGCTTCGAGTTCCACGGCGATCAGCCGGTCTCGACCATCGAACTCGACCTCTTCGCCTTCTCGGTCGAAGAAGCGTGAGCAGACGTCTCCGACGGCCGAACGCAGCGAAGAGGATTCGGTCGGCACGAATCTGGGGATGTCCGAACGCATCAGAGGAGGTGCGCCGATACCCATCAGCACACAGCGCGCATGCGGCCACAGATGCAACACGCGCTGGATGCTCGGGTCGTTGAGCAGCGACGGATACAGGTCTTGACCGGGCAGTGCGGGCGCGAACAAATAGTTCGGCCTACCGCCGAGACGGTTGGCGACCAAGCGCGTGATCTCGTTGGTCTGATACCACTCCTCGGGCTGGTCGTTCCCGCCGACCGTGGGGGCGACGAGCACTCCGGGCAGCGGCACCAACTCGTACTGTGCGACCTCGTAGACGGTGCGCCCGGACGACACCAGCAGCACGTCACCGGCGAGCAATCCCGCCGCGGACAATGCCCTGCCGACCGCGGGGGCGAGCGCGCCGCCCATCACGTCGACGGTCGTTCGGCCGGGGCCCGGATTCGGCAGCGGATGGCTGAGATAGACGGTCGCGAGCGACAGAGCGCGAGTTAGCCGGTCGGCGAGACCGCCGGTCGCCACCTCGGTAGGGGGAACGACCTCGATGCGGACGATGCCGCGCCGTTTCGCCTCGGCGAGCAGGCGGCTGACGGTGGCCCGACTGGTGCCCAGTTGCACGGCGACATCGGCCTGGGTGGCGTCCTCGGTGTAGTACAGCTTCGCCGCGGCATACAGCAGCGATGCCGGAAAATGCCCGGCTTCGGTGTCGGAGCCGACGGGCTCTTCGACACCGGTCGGTTCTGCTGGCTGTGCTGACCGGGGCACGAACCGAGTATGACACTGAACATCTGTTCTGACCCGAATGTTTCTGTGAACAATTGTTCTGGACAATTGTGCACCTGCTGGTTTAGTGTGACTGCAACCACACCGAGACCGATATGTGATCAACCGTCAGGCCGACATCCAAGGAGTCCAGATGTCCGAACAGATCCCCGAAAAAATGCAGGCAGTCGTATGTCACGGACCGAAGGACTACCGCCTCGAGGAAGTGGCGGTGCCCGAGCGCAGGCCGGGCGAGGCGCTCGATTCGTGTCGAGGCTGTCGGCATCTGTGCCAGTGACCTGAAGTGCTATCACGGCGCCGCGAAATTCTGGGGCGACGAGAACCGCCCGGCGTGGGCGGAGACCATGGTGATCCCCGGTCACGAGTTCGTCGGGATCGTGGTGGAACTCGACGACGACGCGGCGCAGCGGTGGAACATCGCGGTCGGCGACCGCGTGGTCTCCGAACAGATCGTCCCGTGCTGGGAGTGCCGCTTCTGCAAGCGCGGCGAGTACCACATGTGCCAGCCGCACGACCTCTACGGCTTCAAGCGCCGTACCCCAGGGGCGATGGCGAGCTACATGGTCTACCCCGTAGAAGCATTGGTGCACAAGGTGTCCAAGGACATCGCGCCTGCCCATGCGGCATTCGCCGAGCCGCTCTCGTGCTCACTGCACGCCGTCGAGCGCGCCCAGATCCTCTTCGAGGACACCGTTGTGGTTGCCGGGTGCGGTCCCATCGGGCTCGGAATGATCGCAGGCGCCCGCGCCAAGAACCCCATGCACGTCATCGCGCTGGACATGGCGCCGGAGAAACTCAAGCTCGCCGAGCGCTGCGGCGCCGACATCACCATCAACATCGCCGAGCAGGACGCCGAAGCGATCATCAAGGAACTCACCGACGGCTACGGCGCCGACGTCTACCTCGAAGGAACCGGCCACCCGTCCGCGGTTCCGCAGGGCCTCAACTCATTACGCAAGCTCGGCCGTTACGTCGAGTACGGCGTCTTCGGCAGTGACGTGACGGTGGACTGGAGCATCATCAGCGACGACAAGGAACTCGACGTACTCGGCGCGCATCTCGGGCCGTACTGCTGGCCCGCCGCCATCAAGATGATCGAGTCCGGTGTGCTGCCGATGAATGACATCTGTACACACCAGTTGCCGCTCACCGACTTCCAGAAGGGTCTGGACCTGGTGGCCAGCGGCAAGGAATCCGTCAAAGTCTCGCTGATCCCGGCGTGAGATAGGACTGCCGCGATGAGTGCACAGCGTAGAAACACCGGCCCGCAGATCTCGCGGCGAAACATGTTGGCGGCCATGGGCCTTGCGGGGGCGGCGACGGTCAGCCTGCCCGTGCTGAGTGCCTGCGGGGTCGGCGGCAAGCCCAGCGCGCCCAATGGCGCAGGCGACGTCTCCGGCGGATTCGACTGGCGCAAGGCGTCGGGTTCGACGATCAACATCCTGCAGACCCCGCACCCCTACCAGCTGTCGTACCAGCCGCTGCTCCAGGAGTTCACCGACCTCACCGGAATCAACGTGAACGTCGACCTGGTTCCGGAGGCCGACTACTTCACCAAGCTGAACACCGAACTGGCAGGCGGATCGGGTAAGCACGACGCGTTCATGCTCGGCGCCTACTTCATCTGGCAGTACGGACCTCCGGGATGGATCGAGGATCTCCACCCGTGGCTGGAGAACACGTCGGCCACCAACGCGGAGTACGACTTCGAAGACATCTTCGACGGTCTGCGAACCTCGACCCGCTGGGACTTCACGCTGGGCAATCCCCTCGGGACAGGCGGTCAGTGGGCCATTCCGTGGGGCTTCGAGAACAACGTGGTCGCCTACAACAAGCGGATCTTCGACGAGAAGGGCATCAAGACCCTTCCCGACAACCTCGACGACTTCGTCCAGCTGGCCGTCGACCTGACCGACCGCTCAGAGAATCGCTACGGCATATCGACCCGCGGGTCGAAGTCATGGGCCACGATTCACCCCGGTTTCATGACGCAGTACACGCGCCAGGGCGCGATCGACTACAAGTTCAACGGCTCCGAACTGATCGCGGAGATGGACAGCGACAAGGCGATCGAGTTCACCGAGAAGTGGATCGAGATGCAACTCGAGGCCGGACCCACGTCCTGGACCACGTACGACTATCCCAACGCCACAGGCGATCTCGGTGACGGCAAGGCGATGATGGTCTTCGACGCCGACAGCGCGACGTACCCGAAGAACAAGCCCGGCGCCAGCAAGGAAGCCGGCAACATCGCGTGGTACGCGGGCCCCGCGGGCCCGGACGGCAACTACAAGACCAACCTGTGGACATGGAGTTGGGCGATGAGCGCCAACTCCCGCAACAAGCTTCCTGCATGGCTGTTCATCCAGTGGGCCACCGGCAAGGAGTCCATGAACAAGGCGGTCGAGGGCGGCAAGTACGCCGACCCGGTGCGGAAGTCGGTGTTCGACACCACGTTCAAGCGGGTGGCCGCCGACCAGTTCGGATACCTCGAGGCTTTCGAGACCGTCATCGGGGCAGTCCAAGATCCAGTTCACCCCGCAGAAGAAGTTCTTCGACACCACCCAGAACTGGGCCGTCGCGTTGCAGGACATCTACGGCGGGGATGACGCCGCGTCACGCCTGCGCAGCCTGGCCAAGACCAACACCTCCAAGGTCAACCTCTAGGAGCTCTGGCACACATGACAACTCAGACCGACAAGGCGACCACCGACATCGCCGGAGCGGCAACCGGAGACCCCCGGTCGGACCCCGCCCGAGGTGCCAAGGTGGCGCCGCAAACTACGGCCCTATCTGCTGTCGATCCCCGCCGTGGTGATCGTCATCGGCATCCTCTATCCGTTCGCCGTCGGCGCCTACTACGCCTTCCTGAACTACGCGGCCGTCAACCCCGATCCGCATTTCGTCTGGTTCGAGAACTTCAAATCCGTTCTCGGCGACCAGGTCTTCTGGCAGAGCGTCAAGGTCACCGGCATCTTCGCGATCGTCGCCACCGCGATCGAGACGGTCCTCGGCGTGGGTCTGGCACTGCTGCTCAACCGGTCGTCGATCATCGGCAAGATCTTCGAGAAGGTGCTGATCCTTCCGCTGATGATCGCTCCGGTCATCGCGGGCGTGATCTGGAAGCTGATGTTCAACCCGCAGTTCGGCATCCTCAATCACATGCTGGGCCTTGGCAATACGTTCGACTGGCTGTCCAGCGGCAACGCGCTGTTCTCGGTGATTCTGGTGGACCTGTGGATCTTCACTCCGTTCGTGGCGATCCTGGTGCTGGCCGGTATCCGGTCGCTGCCCAAGGAACCGTTCGAAGCCTCGGAAGTCGACGGCGCCAACTGGTTCTACATGTTCCGCAAGCTGATGCTGCCGATGCTGTGGCCCTACATCCTGGTCGCCGTGATCTTCCGCTTCATGGACAACCTCAAGGTGTTCGACCACATCTACGTGCTGACCGCAGGCGGGCCGGGTGTGGCCACCCGCACCCTGCAGATCGGGGCGTTCGAGGACTCGATCATCAACCTCGACTACTCCCGCGGCAGCACCTACATGCTGCTGCTCTGGATCATCGTCTTCATCACCGCGCGCTACCTGGTGAGCGTGCTCGGAAAAGCGCAGCGTCGTGCTGCCGGAGCGGAGTCCTAGCGTCATGGCACTTTTCAGCAGAGCCGAACTTCTTCCCGGCCAGAAGCGCACGTCGATCGGCGCGGTCTCCGCCGACATCGGCGTCATCCTCTGGTTCCTTTTCTCGCTGTTCCCGATCTTCTGGATGGTGATGTTGGCCCTGAAGAACGCCGAGGAGCAGACCACCACCTACTTCTCGTTCAGTCCCACGTGGTCCAACTTCGCGACGGTGCTGTCCGAAAAGGGCACGCAGATGACCAGCGTCGACTTCAAGACGGCGATGCTCACCAGCCTGCTCAACTGCGGCGGTGCGGTGATCGTGTCACTGGTGATCGGCATCCCTGCGGCGTACGCGGCGGGACGCTGGAAGTACAAGGGCAGCAACGACCTGATGTTCCAGATGCTGTCGTTCCGGTTCGCCCCTGAGTTGATGGTCATCGTCCCGCTGTTCGTGATCTACAACCAGATCGGGCTTTTCGACACCAAGGTCGGCATGATCTGGGTGCTTCAGCTGGTCACCATGCCGCTGGTGGTGTGGATCCTGCGGTCCTACTTCGAGGACCTCCCCGAGGACCTCGAGCAGGCCGCGCTGCTGGACGGCTACACCCGCACAAGGGCATTCGTGATGGTCGCGCTGCCGATCGTGCGCCCCGGTATCGCCGCGGCAGCCCTGCTGGCGTTCATCTTCGCCTGGAACAACTACGTCTTCCCGTTGATCCTGGCCGACAGCAATGCGGGCACGGTCACGGTCGCCATCACCAAGTTCCTCGGTGGCGGCGGTCAGGCGTACTACAACCTCACGGCAGCCGCGGCGCTCATCGCCGCACTGCCACCACTCGTCCTCGCGCTCACCATTCAGCGGTACCTGGTGCGGGGCCTGTCATTCGGGGCGGTGAAGGCCTGATGGCCACAATCTCAGTCGCAGGGTTGCGCAAGACCTACGGCAAAACGGTCGCGCTGGACGGCATCACGGTCGACATCGCCGACAACGAGTTCTTCGTGATCCTCGGGCCGAGCGGCGCGGGTAAGACCACGACGCTGAAGTCGATCGCGGGCCTCGTCGACGTGGATGCCGGATCGGTCGACATCGGCGGCACCGACATGACGTTGGTGGAGCCGTATCACCGCAACGTCGCGATGGCGTTCGAGAGCTATGCGCTGTATCCGCAGAAGACGGTCAGCGAGAACCTGTCGTCCCCGCTGAAATCCGGACGCACCGGTAAGTACTCGGAGCAGCAGCGCACCGAGCGGATCGACCAGGTCACCACCACGCTGGGAATCAACCACCTGCTCAAGCGTTTTCCCCGCGAGCTGTCCAACGGGCAGCGGCAGCGCGTCGCCCTGGGCCGTGTGCTGGTGCGACCCGCGGACGTCTACCTGCTCGACGAACCGCTGAGCCACCTCGACGCCAAGCTGCGTGCCGCGATGCGCGCCGAGCTCAAACAACTCGGCGCGATGTCGAACACCACCACCATCTACGTCACCCACGACTACCAGGAAGCGCTCGCTCTCGGTGACCGCATCGCAGTGATGCGGGAAGGCAAGTTGGTGCAGATCGGCACTCCGGATGAGATCTGGCGCAGGCCGGCGGACACGTTCGTCGCCCGCTCGCTCGGCCAACCCGAGATCAACGTCCTCGACGGCGTCGTCGACGACGGCCGGATTCGCCTCACGGACGGTTCACTGGATGTCGCGATCCCGGCGGACGCTGCCGTCGACAGGGGTGACCGCGTGCGAGTGGGACTGCGGCCCTGCGATATTCATGTCACCAGCGGCGAGGGCTCGCTGCGCGGCACGGTGATGCTGGCCGAGCGGCTCGGTCGCAACATCGAATTGACCGTCGATGTCGGCGGTGCGCAGCTGATCGTGCTGACATCCGGCAGGCACGGCGTCGGCGAGGGTGACGCGGTGACCATGACCATCGCCGACTCCGACGTCCATGTCTTCGCGGCAGGCGACGGAGATACGCATCGATTGACCGCTGATCGCGATTCGACCCTGGAGGCAGCGCAGTGACCACGATCGAGAAGCCGAAGTCCGCCAAGGCCACCGCGCAGAGCCTGACGCTGTCCGACCTCGTCAAGACCTACGCCTCGCGGGGACGCGACAAGGTCACCGCGGTCAAGGGCATCAACCTGGACATCGAACCGGGTGAACTCGTTGCCCTGCTTGGCCCTTCGGGCTGCGGCAAGACCACGACGCTGCGGATGATCGCCGGACTCGAGACGGTGACGAGCGGCTCCATCAAGATCGGTGACCGCGAGATCTCGCAGCTTCCTGCCGCCAAACGGGGTATCGGCGTCGGCTTCGAGAGCTATGCGCTCTACCCACCGATGTCGATCCGCGACAATCTGCTCTACGGGCTGAAAGCCCGCAAGGTCAAGGGTGCCGATCAGATGGTCGCCTCGATATGCGACCGCCTCGAGATGAACGGTCTTCTCGACCTGCGCCCCGCAGGCCTGTCCAGTGGTCAGAAGCAGCGCGTCGCGCTGGCGCGGGCCCTGGTGCGGAACCCGCCGGTGCTGTTGCTCGACGAGCCACTCAGCCACCTCGACGCGTCGGCACGGCAACGGGTGCGTCGCGAGTTGAAGGTGCTGCAGCGCGAATTCGGTTACACCACGATCGTCGTCACTCACGACCAGGTCGAGGCGCTGTCGCTGGCCGACCGCCTCGCGGTGATGGATGCGGGCATCGTTCAGCAGTTCGGCACCCCCGACGAGGTGTTCGACGATCCGGCGAATCTGTTCGTCGCCACCTTCGTGGGTGAGCCGCAGATCAATGTCCTGCCCGGCACCGCAAAGGTGGTCGATGGACGGGTGCGTGTCGAGATCGGTTCGGGCACGGGCTATCTGGAGACGAATGTGACTGACGTCGCCGACGGGACGCGGGTGACCGTCGGTGTCCGCCCGCAGGACTGCTCGATGAGAGCGGGCGAAGGGGACGGCCAGGGCATTCGAACCACCGTCGCCTACTTCGAGCATCTGCTGGAATTCGGGCTGGCGACAAGCACTGTGGCCGGGATGGAAGAAGGTATCGTCGTTCAGACCCCGGCGCAGGAGAGCTACGAGCCTGAGCAGAACGTCGTGGTCACTGCTGCGCCCGAGCGTGTGTATCTGTTCGATGCAGAGAGTGGGGACCGCCTGCGATGACGAAGTTGTTCAACGACCCAGCCCAATTCACCGAGGACATGCTGGTCGGGTTCCTCGACGCCAACGCGCGCTATGTCGCGGGCGTGCCCGGTGGCGTCGTGCGCGCCCACAAGACCCGGCCGGGCAAGGTGGCAGTCGTCATCGGCGGCGGCTCGGGGCACTATCCGGCATTCTGCGGCACCGTGGGTGCGGGTTTCGCCGACGGCGCGGTCGTCGGCAACATCTTCACCTCACCGTCGGCGGAGGAAGCCGCATCGGTGGCGCGGGCCGCGCACGGCGACGCAGGCGTGCTGCTCACCACCGGCAATTACGCGGGCGATGTGATGAACTTCGGACTCGCCGTCACCCAGTTGCGCAGCGAGGGCATCGAGGCGGAGTACTTCGCCGTCACCGACGACGTCGCCAGCGCCAAGCGCGGCGAGGAGACCAAACGGCGCGGAATCGCAGGCGATTTCACGGTGTTCAAATGCGCAAGTGCCGCCGCAGAAGAAGGACTCGACCTCCAGGGAGTCGTGCGGGTCGCCGAAGCGTCCAACGCGGCGACGCGCACGCTTGGCGTCGCGTTCGACGGTTGCACGATGCCCGGCGCCGACCATCCGCTGTTCACCGTGCCCGACGGCCACATGGGTCTTGGCCTTGGCATCCACGGTGAACCGGGGGTGGCCGACGAACCGATGCCGTCAGCCGCCGACCTGGCCGCCACGCTCGTCGACGGCGTCCTCGGCGACCGTCCCGACGCCGAGTCGAAGCGAATCGCCGTCATTCTCAACGGGCTCGGTCGCACCAAGTACGAGGAACTGTTCGTCGTATGGGGCACGGTCTCGCGTCTGCTTCGCGAACGCGGGTACACCGTGGTCGAACCGGAGGTGGGGGAGTTGGTCACCAGCCTCGACATGTCGGGCTGCTCGCTGACGGTGATGTGGCTCGATGAGGAGCTCGAGAAGTACTGGACCGCACCGGCTGACACGCCGGCATACCGCAAGGGCGCCACCTCGGGAGCTGACGAAGGTGAGGTGCGTACCGACGCAGCCGCCGACGCCGCCACCGAGACCCCCGCGCTCGGCGAACTCTCCGACGCCGACGGCCGCCGCGGCGGCGAGATCGTCGCCCGTGCGCTGGCGGCGATGGCGGACATGCTGGCCGACGCGGAGGACGAACTCGGCCGCATCGACGCGGTGGCGGGCGACGGCGACCACGGCCGCGGCATGGTGAAAGGTTCGGGTGCGGCCCGCGAAGCCGCTGACCGCGCAGTAGCGGACGGCGCGGGCCAGGGTTCTGTGCTCACCGCGGCAGGCAAGGAATGGGCTGCGAAGGCGGGTGGCACCTCGGGTGTGCTGTGGGGCGCGATGCTGTCCGCGCTCGGAGCGCGGCTCGGTGACACCGGCCGCCCCGAGCCGGCGACCGTCGCCGCAGCCATGCGTGACGGGTACGACGCGCTGATCCGGCTGGGCGGCGCATCGCCCGGCGACAAGACGATGCTCGACTCGCTGCTGCCGTTCGTCGAGGAGCTGGAGCGCCGGGTCGGCGACGGTGAGCAGTGGCAGGACGCCTGGCGGTCCGCCGCCGATGTCGCCACCGAAGCGGCGCGCGAAACCGCGGACATGCGGCCGAAGGTGGGCCGTGCGCGGCCCCTTGCGGAACGCAGCGTCGGCACGCCCGACGCGGGCGCCACCTCGCTGGCGATGTGCGCCACGACCGTCGCGGACTGCTTCGCGCTGACGTCAAAGGGAGACAAGTAGATGGCGAATCTGCGGGTCGTCGTCGGATCCGACGACGCAGGATACGAATACAAAGAGGCGTTGAAGGGCGATCTTACGCGGCGACGAACGGGTGTCCGAGGTGATCGACGTCGGCGTCGGATCCGACGAGGACACCGCCTATCCGCATGTCGCGGTGGCCGCTGCCCGGCTGGTCGCCGAAGGCAAGGCCGACCGCGCGCTGCTGGTGTGCGGGACGGGTCTTGGGGTGGCCATCAGCGCGAACAAAGTACCGGGGATCCGGGCGGTGACGGCGCACGACAGCTTTTCGGTCGAGCGGTCGGTGTTGTCGAACAACGCCCAGGTGCTGTGCTTCGGCCAGCGCGTGGTCGGACTCGAGCTGGCTCGTCGGCTCGCCCGTGAATGGCTGGGCTACGAGTTCGATCCGGCGAGCAAGTCGGCCGACAAGGTGGAGGCGATCAGCGGGTACGAGCCGGTCACGCACTGACTGATCGTTTAGAGATCGTGAACGGTATGTCCATATAAATCACGTGGACGCGAACAGTCGGTGTGCCGTTCAATTCAACAGGTGACCGACAACCAGGCCCGCACCGGCGCCTTCATGGCGATGGGGTCGATGGCGTGTGTGCAGGTCGGGCTCGCGATCGCGGTCACCCTGATCGACCGAATCGGCGTCGAGGGCGCCGCATGGCTGAGGTTGGCCTGGGCCGGCGTGCTGATGCTGGTGATCATCCGGCCTCGCCCGGCGGCGTTCACCAGGAAGACCTTCGGAGTATGCGTGCTGCTCGGTGTGGTGACGGCGTCGGTGACCATGCTGTTCATGGCCGCGGCAGGCCGGATCCCGCTGGGAACCGCCAGCGCGCTGGAGTTTCTCGGCCCGCTGGGTGTCGCCGTGGCCAACGGCAAGGGCGCGGGTCGGCTGGTGTGGCCAGGCTTCGCTGCCCTCGGTGTCGTGTTGCTCACGCAGCCGTGGGCGGGCGCCGTCGACCCGGTCGGCGTGATGTTCGCCCTCGGCTCGGCCGTGTGCTGGGCCTGCTACATCCTTCTCACGCAACGTGTCGGCGACGAGGTCGCAGGCATCAACGGCCTGGCCGTGTCGATGCCGGTGGCGGGCATCGTGGCGACGATCGTGGTCGGACCGGCCGTGTTCGAACGGATGACTCCCGAAATCCTGCTGATCGGAATCGGTTTGGCGATACTTCTGCCCGTCGTGCCGTTCGCGCTGGAGATGCTTGCGTTGCGCAGGCTGACCACGGCGGCCTTCGGGACGTTGATGGCGCTCGAACCGGGATTCGCGATGATCGTCGGCTTCGCGATCCTGCATCAGGTGCCGGGAGTGTTCGGCATCATCGGCATCTGCCTGGTCGTTGCTGCCGGGATCGGCGCCGCACGCACGGGAGCGCGCGCTGCGCCGCCGCCGGTACCGGTGGAAATCGGTTGACGCTACTGGGAACTGCGGCGACGACTGATGAGCGCCGCGGCGAAGACGCCGATGGCGGCGCCGATCGCGGGCGCGGACCATGTGCTTGAGAAGCCCAGCACGCTGCTGAGCACTCCTACGACGACACCGACGACGAGTGCGACCACGATCAGGATCGCGATGATCTGCCACCACGGCATCGGGCCCGAGTTTGCCACGGCGCGAGCGTAACAGCGGATTCGCAGCCCGTTGGTAGCTTGGACAACATGGCTCGCGGCGTTTTCAACTCACCGGTCCTCGACGTGGTCAACAGGGCGTTCGTCGGTCTGATGAACGTCCCCGGCGTCGGGGCGATCGTCCGCCGCGGTCTGGTCGTGATCCGCTACACCGGCCGTCGCTCCGGCAGGACGTTCCAAACCCCGGTGGGCTACCGGCGCTCAGGCGACACAGTGACGATCAACATCGTCGGACCCGATTCGAAGAACTGGTGGCGCAACTTCCTCGGCGAGGGCGGGCCGATAACCCTGCTGAATCTGGGCGGCCGCGACCGACGCGGGCACGCGGTCGCCGAACGGGATGCGAAGGGCAAAGTCGCGGTGACCGTCAAGCTCGACGGCTAGCGAGGCTCAGACCGGTAACCGCTTGCGGCGGACGAGTGTTCCCACCGCCAGGAGGACGAGGCTGATCACCAGGATCGCGGTTGCCAACACGTTGATCTGCGGCGGGACGGCGGCCTTGACGGCTGCGTTCACGTACAGCGGATAGGTCACCGTCGAGCCGCTGACGAAGTAGGTGATGATGAAGTCGTCGAGCGACAACGCGAACGAAAGCATCGCGGCGGCGATGATGCCCGGAACGATCAGCGGCAGCGTCACTTTGAAGAAGGTGCGGGTAGGACCGGAACCGAGGTCCATCGACGCGTCTTCGAGCGTCCAGTCGAATCCGCGTACCCTTGCCCGCACCGTCATGGCGATGAAGCTGACCTCGAACGCGATGTGTGCGATCAGGATCGTGGTGTAGCCCGTCGCCCACCCGAAGTCGAGGAACAGTGTCAGCAGCGCCGCACCCATCACGACTTCGGGTGCGGTCAGCGGGATCACCAGGAAGGTGTCGACAGCTGTCGAGCCACGGAACCGTTGTCGCACAAGCGCTATCGCGACCAGGGTGCCGAGGACAAGCGCGATCAACGTGGATACCGCGGCGACGTTGAGGCTCAGCTTCAGTGCATCCGTCAGGGCGGGGTACTTGAACGGGTCGGCCCAGTTCTTGAGGGTGAAGCCCTGCCACGAGTAGTTGAACTTGCCCTTCGGATCGTTGAACGAGAACAGGATGATCACGAAGATCGGCAGGAACAGATAGAGCAGCACCAGGCCCGCGACGATCCGCAGGATGACATCGCCCCATTTCGGGGTGCCCTTGACGGTTTTCGCCGGTGCCTGGCCGGCCGTCGCCTCGGCCATCGCCTGGATCGTCATACCAGGTCCTCCGTGCCCAGCGCCCTGGTATAGAGCAGCACGCCGACCAGGATGATCACCATCAACACCATCGACAGGGCCGCGGCGGCGGGATAGTCCTTGACCACGAGGAACTGTTTCTGGATGACGTTGCCGATCATCGTGGTCTGGGTGCTGCCGAGGTAGTCGGCGTTGATGAAGTCGCCGACGGCAGGGATGAATGTCAGCATCCCGCCCGCGATCACGCCCGGCATCGCGAGCGGCAGGATCACCTTCCCGAATGCGCGGCGGTTGGTCGAGTACAAATCCTTCGACGCCTCGAGCAGTCGCGGGTCGATCTTCTCCAGGCTGACATACAGCGGAAGGATCATGAAGATGATCCAGTTGTAGGTCAGCCCGCCGATCACGGCCCAACTGGTCGACAGCAGGCGCCCCTCGTCGGGCAGCAGGCCGACCGCGCCGAGCGCGCTGACCACCCAACCATCGTCGGCGAGAATGGTTTTCCACGCGAGGGTGCGGATCAGGAACGTCACGAAGAACGGCAGGATGACCAGGCCGAGGATGAGGTTCTTGTAGCGACCCGCCTTGAACGCGATGACGTAGGCGAGCGGGAATGCCAGCAGCACGCACAGGATGGTCGCGACCCCTGCGAAGGTGAACGACCGGATGATCTGGTCCTTGTACGTGCTGAACGCCTCGAGGTAGTTGCTGAAGTCCCACGAGAACGTCAGCGTCGGCAGATAGATCGAACCGCCCGTCGATGACAGCGAGGTGCGTGCCAACGAGAAGAAGGGGATCACGAAGAAGATCCCGAGGTACACAAGGGCGGGCAGGATCATCAGGTACGGAGCGATCTTGCTCCGCTGCCGACTGCTGCTGGCTACGCCTGCCATTGCTTAGGCGCCGGTGACCGATGCGTACAGGGTGTTGAACTCCTGGGTCTGCTCGTCGGTGAGGGGCGCCCACGTCTTCAGCTTGGCGGCGTCGGCCTCCGGCGGAACGATCAACGGGTTCTTCGCCAGTGCGGGATCGAGCTTGTCGAGCTCTTCGGTCATATCCGTCAGCACCGGCACGTACTGGACGAAGGCCACCAGCTTGGCGTAGTTGGCGCGGTCGTAGATGTAGTTGATCCACTCCTCGGCAGCGGCCTGGTTCTGTGTTGTGGACGGGATCACCATGGTGTCGATGAACCAGTCGCCGCCGGACTCCGGGATGATGAACTGCAGGTCGGGATTGTCGGCCTGCAGCTGAATGACGTCACCCGAATATGCCTGCGCGATAGCGATATTGCCCGCGGCGAGATCATCGGCGTAGTCGTTGCCGGTGAACCGGCGGATCTGACCCTTGTCCTTCTGTTCCTTCACCAGGTCGACGGCCTTCTGAACCGCTTCCGTCGTGGGGTCCTCGACCGAGTTGCCCTGCGACAGCATGAGCATGCCGAGACCGTCCTGCGTGTCGGACAGCAGGCTGACGCGGCCCTTGAACGCCGGATCCCACATGTCGTCGATGGTCTTGATGTCGCGACCGGTGGCCGCCTTGTTGTAGGCAAGGCCGACCATGCCGGTCATGTACGGCGCGGTGGACTTGCGGCCGGGGTCGACCTTCGTGTTCAGCAGGTCCTCGCGGAGGTTCTTCTTGTTCGTCCAACGGGCTTCGCGGATTTCGTTGAGCCAGCCGAGCTCCAGGATGCGGGCCGCCATGAACTGGGTCGGCACAGCGAGGTCGGCGCCGATGTCCTGCTTGCGCGACAGCGGTTCCTTGACCTTGGCGAACCACTGTTCGTTGTCGTTGAAGTCTTCCTTGTAGTCCACCGTGATCCCGGTGGCCGTCTGGAACGCAGCGACGAATCCGTCGGCCATGTACAGCGGCCAGTTCGAGACGCGAAGTTCGCCCGACGCTTTCGCGCCGTCGTCAGGCGGAGCGGACGCCGACGGCGATTCGCCGCCCTTGTCGGATCCGCAGGCCGCCAGGAATGACGGGCCGAGGATCGCGGCCGCCGCGGCGGCGGCGCCGCCACCGATGAAGCGGCGACGTGAGGTGGGATTGGTGGCGAAGCGGGACAGGAGCCGGGGATCGATCTCGTTGGGCATAGCGGGTGCGCCTTTCGTGGGTTCCAGGTGGAGAAAGGGGAGACGGTCGAATGCGGACCGCTATGAGTCGTCGAGCATCTCCTCGAGGTCCTCGGTGGTGGGAATGTCGGCAGCGGGAAGAACCAGCGAAGCCTCGGGCGCCCAGCTGACGTGGACGCTGTCGCCTGGGCGCAGCAGCGGCAGATCCTGCTCTGCCCCGATATGCGCGACGATCGTCGAGTCGTCCGGCGCGGCGAGCAACAGCCGAACGACGGGACCCTGGAACGTGAGATCGGTGACCGTCGCGGGAACCGTGGCGACGTCGCCGGTCGGCGCGTCCATGGACACCCGGACCCGTTCCGGCCGGATCATCAGGGTGGCTTGACCGCCGGGCTCGATGGTCGTATCGCCCGGCCTGGACTTCAGCGAGGTGCCGAGCACTTCGACCTGGACGAAATCGCCGTCGGCCCGTCCGGTCTGCTTACCCGCCCACAGGTTGGCCTGGCCGATGAAGCTGGCCACGAAGACCGTCGACGGCCGGTCGTAGATCTCGGTCGGGCTACCGATCTGGTCCACGTTGCCCGCGTTCATGACCGCGATGCGGTCACTCATCGTCAACGCTTCCTCTTGGTCGTGGGTGACGTAGACGAACGTGATGCCGACCTCGCGCTGAATGCGCTTGAGCTCGAACTGCATCACCTGGCGAAGCTTGAGGTCCAGCGCGCCGAGCGGTTCGTCGAGCAACAGCGCGCTGGGATAGTTCACCAGCGCGCGGGCCAACGCCACGCGCTGCTGCTGCCCGCCGGAGAGTTGAGCAGGCTTGCGCTGGACGAAGTCGGTCAGCCGAACGATCTCGATCAGTTCGTCGACCCGCCTCTTGACCTCGGCCTTGTCCTTCTTCAAGCTGCGAGGCCCGTACGCGACGTTGTCCCACACCGTCATGTGGGGGAACAGCGCGTAGTGCTGGAACACGGTGTTGACGTTGCGCTTGTGCGGGGGCACCCGCGAGACGTCCTTGCCCTCCAAGCGGATGGCGCCCTCTGTCGGGGTCTCGAATCCGGCGATCATCCGCAGCGTGGTCGTCTTGCCGCAACCCGACGGACCGAGCATCGAGAAGAACTCGCCGGAACCTATCGAGAAGTCGGCTTCTTGCACCGCCACGTAGTCGGAGAACCGCTTCGTGACGTTGTCGATCTCGATGACCGGACTGCCCTTGGGGCGGGCGGTCCCGTCGCGTCCCGTCGTCTGATCCGCGTGGGTGGTGTGTATGTCGGTCAGGGCGGTTCCTCCCTAGGGCCCCCGTGCTTCCGGGTAAACAATCGCGGATTGCGTCGCCCTTCGCAAGCGATTCCGCAACGAATTTACATATTCACAATGGAATCGCTCGCCCATACGCCGATCGGAGGACAGATTTCGCGGGTTCGGCCGCAAACGAACGACGGCTGGCTATCGGCAGCCGGGTGGTGGTGCGGCGGGTCGCGAGAATCGTCAGTTTAGTTTCGCCGTCGGCTGCGCGGGGGATAGGTGGAGGTTATGGCGAAGATTGATGTGGCGGTGGCGACCGATCTGGCTCCGCCGCAGGCGTGGAAGCTGGCGTCGGATCTGCACCGCTTCGACGAATGGTTGACGATCTTCGGTGGCTGGCGAAGCGAGGTACCCGACGTCATCGAGGCCGGGACCTGCGTTTCGTCGTGCATCAAGGTCAAAGGATTCCGCAACATCATCCACTGGCAGGTGATCCGCTACGAAGAGCCGAAGCTGATCGAGATGAGCGGTGCGGGCCGGGGCGGCGTCCGGATCAATCTGACCATCGAGGTGCAAGACGATCCGCCCGGATCGAGATTCGGGTGCTGGCTGAACTCAAGGGCGGTCTGCTCGGCACGCGGGTCGGTCAGCTCGTCGCCCGGGTGCTGCAGTCGGAGGTCCGCAAGTCGGTGACGAACCTCGCCGCGTTGCGCTAACCCCACTCGTGGTTCATGGCGCGGGATTCGTAGCGCGCCTCGACGGTTTCGATACCGCGCGCCTTCACCCGCGACAATGCGATCAGCACCATCGCCAGTGCGGCGGTCACGGCACCGCCGATGAATATCGCGATGAAGCTGCTCTCTGCCGGCACCGAGGAACCGTTCATGGTTCGGCCCAGCAGCACCGCGACCAGAGCCGCCGCCGTGGAGCTTCCGATCGTGCGGGCGATCGCGTTCATTCCGGTGGCCACACCGGTTTCGCCTGCGGAGACCTCGCTGACGACCAGCGCGGGCAGCGCTCCGTAGCCGAGGCTGATGTAGGCGTTGGCGAGGATGCTTGCGACGATCACCTGCCACGGGGCGTCGTGCGCAAAGGCGATGAACAGGAATCCGGTGATGCCTGCGGCGGCCGCGACGACGAGTACCGGCCGTGCGCCGAAGCGGTCGATGAACCTGCCGCTGATCAGGGCGACCAGAAATCCGGTGACGGCGCCGGGCAGCAGGTAGATGACGCTGGCCTCGAGCACCGTTGCGCCGAAGCCGTATCCCGCTGCCTCGCGCGGGATCTGGACGAACTGCGTCAAGCCCAGGAACGCGAAGTACAGCCCCATGCCGACGAAGATGGTGGCCAGGTTGGTGAGCATGATCGGGCGCCGGCTCAGCATCTTGGTCGAGACGAGAGGCTGTTTGGCCCGACGCTCCCAGAGCCACCAGCCGACCGTGATGAGGATTCCGCACGCAGCGCAGGCCAGCGTCCGCAGCGACGTCCATCCCCAGGAATTGCCCTGGGTTATCGCCAACAGCATCGCGGACAGCCCGGCCGCGAGGCCCGCGGCGCCCAGCCAGTCGATCGTCCCTGACGTGCTTCGCGGTCGCGCGGGCACCACGAAGATCACGATGGCGATGACGACGACGGTGAACGCCGTGGTGAGCCAGAAGACGCGGTGGTAGTTGGCGCCGTGGTTCATCAGCAGGCCGACGACGACCAGGCCGGTTCCGCCGCCGAAGCCAAGCGTCCCGGAGAGCACCGACATCGCCGACACCATGCGGTCCTCGGCGAGTTCCTCGCGGAGGATCGCGACGCCGACGGGGTAGAGCGCGAACGAGGCCGCTTGCAGGACGCGGCCGACGATGAGCAGGGCAAGCGATGACGTGGTGGCCGCGAGCACCGACCCCACCAGTACGACCGCCAGTACCCACAGCAGCACGCGTTTCTTACTGTGCAGATCGGCGAGGCGGCCGATCAGCGGCGTGGCAGCGGCGGCGGCGAGCAGGTTCGCGGTGACGGCCCAACTGACCGCGACAAGGGAGACGTCGAGTTGGTCGGCGATGATGCCGAGCACGGGCACGACGGCGGTCTGCAGGATGGCGACGGTCAGGACGATGATGCTCAGCCCGACGATCAGCCCGCGGGGGCTGCGAAGCGGCTCGGGTGCCGTGGAGTGAGTCGGTCGCGCCCTGACCACTCCACGCTCCGATCGTTAGCCCATCTTCGGTTCTACCCGATTATGTCCCTCGGCCCAGGAGCGCCGACAACCGATCGGGAGGGAGGCGCGGTGAGCGGTGTCCGTCGCGGCCGACCATGTCGTCGTTGACGACGAGCGCGTTGAGCACAGCTTCCTCGACTGACTGCACGACGGCGGTGTAGAGGTCGTCCATCCGTCCCCATGGGATGAAGGAGATGGTGCCGAACTCGTCGGCGCCGACCGGTCCTGTCGGGAACGCGCTGGCGAGGCCTGGCACAGTGGCGGTGGAGAAGGCGAGGAAGATGTCACCGGAGAAGTGGCTGCCCGATGGTGCCCGTCCGCGCCAGCCCCAGCGGAACGCGTCGGGCCAACGCCTTGCACTGGCCGGGGAGCAGGGGAGCATCGGTGGCGACGACGGCGATGACCGATCCCGCCCCCGCAGGCGGCTTGAGCCCGAGATCGATGTCGAACCAGTCCCCGTCGAGCGGATTGTCGTCCAGCAGGTCCGGGCCGATATGCCTTCCGGCGACGGTCAGTTCGGCGCGCGAACCGAAGTTGGCTTGGACGAAGGTGGCCACGGTGAAGGTCTTGTCGCCGTAGCCGACCCTCCTCGACGCGGTGCCGTTGCCACCCTTGTAGTCGTAGCAGTTCATCCCGGTGCCTCCGCCGACCGAACCTTCGGCGACGGGTCCGGTGGTTGCGGCGTCGAGCGCGGCTTCGACGTGTTCGGGGCGGACATGGCCGCCGTTGATGTCGTTGAGATAGCCGTCCCACGTTTCCGCGCACACCGGAAGAAGCCACCGGCGCGCGAGCAGCGGATCGACCCGGTTGACCCAGCGGATGACACCGGTGTGGCACGCGCCGACTGAGTGGGTGTTCGACAGCACGACGGGCAGATTGAACGATCCGGCCTCGTCGATCCAGGTGGTGCCGGTCATCTCGCCGTTGCCGTTGAGTGAATACCAGCCCGCCGCGCAGGGCTGCCCGACGCCGTCGCGGCCCCGCGGCAGGATGGCGGTGACGCCGGTGCGGACCGGGCCCTCGCCGACGACCAGTGGACCGTCGCCGTGGATCAACGTGGTCACTCCGACCTCGACGCCCGCGACGTCGGTGATGGCGTTGAGCGGTCCCGGCTCGCCGGCCGGAGCGATGCCCAGCGCCCGCGCCCTCGGCCTTCCGTCGACGGTATGTGTCGCGCGCACGCCATGAATCTAGGCGGACACGGCGTCGGCCGCGTGATTGCGTCGTGATCGAATGGACCCATGACATCAGGGGGCCGGTCTTCGAACGCGTTGACTTCGCCGGCGTTCAGCGGGCACACGCCGTCGGGCGCAGGGGATCTGTCGGTCGAGACGCACGGCATCGCGCCGATCCGGGACGACCAGCGCTACGGCAGCCCGCGTCGGCTGTTCACCGTGTGGTTCGCGCCGCAGGTCAACATGACCGGCGTCTTCACCGGCGCGCTGGCGATCTCGCTGGGGCTCGGCTTCTGGCTCGGCATGCTCGCCATGGTGATCGGAACCGTGCTCGGCTCTCTGGTGGTCGGCTACCTGTCGACGTGGGGTCCACGGACCGGTACCGCCCAACTCCCGAACTCGCGGATGGCCTTCGGCGGCGGGGTGGTGCTTCCCGGTGCCCTGCAATGGCTTTCGTCGATCGCGTGGGATGCGCTCGTCGGCTTGTTCGGCGGAGAGGCGCTTGCCACGCTGCTCGGCATCCCGTTCTGGAGTGCCGTTCTGATCGTGCTGGCCGTCCAGGGTGTGGTCGGGTTCTTCGGTTACGAGATGATCCACCGAATCCAGGCAGTGCTCACCGTTGTGCTACTGGTCACCTTCGTCGTGTTCGCGATAAAGCTCGTTGCGGGCCATCAGGTCATCACGCCTGCGACCGTCGCGGGACCCGACCTGGTCGGTGCCTTCATCCTCGAGGTGACGATCGCGCTGAGCCTGTCGATCTCGTGGGCAAGCTATGCGGCGGACTTCAGTCGCTACCTGCCCGCCGACTCGTCACGCGCCAGGGTCTTCGGGTTCACCTTTTCAGGAATCGTGTTGGCGTACATCTTCGTTCAGGGGATCGGCATCGCCGCGGGCGATCTGGTGTCCGAACACACCGCCGACGGCGTCAGAGCGGTGATGGGTGGCGGGATCCTCGGAGCGCTGGCGCTTCTGGTCATCGCGTTGGCGTCGATCGGTTCGGGCGTGATGAACGACTACAGCGGATCGCTGGCACTGCAGACCATCGGCGTGCGAGTGCGCAGGCCGATCTCGGCGGTCGTCGTCACGGTGATCGCGTTCGCGCTGATCCTCTGGCTGCACGGCGGCGAGACGGCATCGCGGTTCGAGCACATGCTGTTGTTGGTGAGCTACTGGATTCCAGCCTTCGTCGCGGTTGTCGTGATCGATTGGACGCTTCGCATGCGCGGACGTACATCGATCAATCCGGCCGAGGAGCACACCGGGCGCGGCGACGCGATCGCCGCCGTGGCCGCGTTCGTTCTGGCCTACGCCGCCGCTGTGCCGTTCATGAACACGTCGCTGTTCACCGGCCCGGTCGCGGCAGCCTGGCATGGCGCCGACGTCGCCTACTTCGTGAACTTCATTGTCGCAGCGCTTCTTTACGGCAGCTACCGGCTTCTGCGATCCCGCCCCGCCAACTTCGACAGGTAGAGCCACGTCGGTCGATAGCCCCGCCGTTCGTAGAGCCGGATGGCGTCGGCATTGCCTGCGAGTGCGCCGAGGATCATGTCCTCGACCCCGAGGTCGCGCAGATGCGCCTCGAGCCGCTCGAGTAGCTCTGAGCCGAGCCCCGTACCGCGATAGGCGGGCAGCACGCTCAGCGACTCGATTTCACCGATCCGGTCGCCGGTCCGCCAGGTGTCCTCGATCCACGAGCCCGCCACGGGCATCACGTGCGTCAGTCCGTACCCGATGAGTTCGCCGTCGACCGTGGCCAGCAGCAGCAGACTGTCCGGCTTGGCCAGCAGCTCCTCGTAGAGCTCCCTGCGGGCGCGCCACGTCTGGGTGTCGTCCACGTAGGGCGCGAGCTCCGGCATGCTCTCGATGTGACGATGATGGACGGCGACCCAGAGGGGTTCGACGAGGTCGATATTGTCTGCGCTGCCTACGCGCAGCTGCCACGCGGGTGCCATCGGGTCACGCTAGCTCAACCACGCGTGATGCCATCGGCGATCGCGTGCAGCTTGTCCGGGTTGGCGACATTGTGGATGGTGACGATGCGTCCGTCGTCGTCCAGATCCACGGTCAGAGTGGCGATGATCCGGCCTGCGCCACTGAACACCACGCCCGGTGCACCGTTGATCTCGACGACTTCGGCTGACATGGAGCCGATTTCGACACCCTCGTAGGGTCGGCTGGCCGCCCCGGCCAGCCAGCGGACGACGTTGTCGACCCCGACGATCGGCCGCATTGCCTGTCGGACCTTGCCGCCGCCGTCGGTCCAGAGCGTGACGTCAGGGGCGAGCAACTCCATCAGCTCGTTGATGTCCCCGCCGATACTTGCGGCGAAGAACCGCTCGGTGAGCTCCCGCCTCTTTGTGCGATCGGCCTCGAATCGAGGTCGTCGCGCCTGAATGTGGTTGCGGGCGCGGTGACCGGCTTGACGTACTGCCGCCTCCGAACGGTCAACGGCGTCAGCAATTTCGGCGTAGGAGAAGTCGAATACCTCTTTGAGGACGAACACGGCGCGTTCCAAGGGGCTCAGCGTCTCGAGGACCACCAGCATGGCCACCGAAACGGATTCGGCGACGGCGACGTCCTCGGAGGCGTCCGGTTCGGTCAGTATCGGCTCCGGCAACCACGGCCCGACATAGGTTTCCCGTTGGCGTCTCGTCGAGCGGAGCCGGTCCATCGCCAGGTTGGACACGATGCGGGCGAGGTAGGCCTTCGGATCGGAAACCTGTGCGCGGTCGGCCCCCGACCACTTGAACCACGCATCCTGAACGACGTCCTCGGCGTCGGCGGCCGATCCCAGGAGCCGATAGGCGATGGCGAACAACAGCTTTCGATGCTCGGAGAAGGTCTGTTCGTCGACGGTCACGTCGTACCGCCGCGCCGCCATGTCATCAATCCGATCGACGGTATCGCCCTGATCAGGCGGTAGGTGGTCCACGGGCTGGAGCTCACCGTTTCTTTGTACGCCGCCGCGAGCCTGCCGGAAAGGTAGAACCGCCCTGGGCTGTCGTCGGCGTGGGTGAACTGGATGACGGCGTCGTGTCTGCCCAGGCTGACGGGTTGATGCAGGTAGCCGAACCGGAATGGTTTGGGCTGCTTGCCGTTCAACTCCCGTGCGATCGACGCGGCGGCGTGCATCGAGGTCGGTATGCCGCTCTGGCAGGTGCCGTGGATGACCCCGTAGCCCTGCCGTATCGCTGCCGCGTCGCCGACGGCGTAGACGTTCGGATGGGAGACCGATCGCAGGGACTCGTCGGTGAGGATCCGGCCATTGCCGTCGACATGCAGGCCCGCGGCCGACGCAAGCGGTGACACCCGCACGCCGGTGGTCCACAGCACCACCTGCGCGGGCACGACCTCGCCGTCGGCGAGCGCCACGCCGTCGGCCATCACCTTGACGATGTCGGCGCCCGAACGGATTCGCACGCCGAGCCGGGCCAGGCCGTCGTGCAGGCGGGCGCGGGCGTTGGCGCCCATCATCGATCCGGGCTCGGCTCTGCTGAGCAGGACGACGTCCGCGTCGGGATGCTGCTCGGCGATCTCGGCTGCCGACTCGATCCCTGTCAGACCCCCACCCGCCACGACGACTGGCGCCGCGCCGAGTCGATTCAGTTCGCCCGCAAGCGCCACGGCGTCCTGCGCGCTGTTGAGGGTGTAGGCGAACTCGGCGACACCTGGCACGGATTCGGTGTCGGCCACGCTGCCGAGCGCGTAGACCAGGGTGTCGTATGCCAGCTCGAACTCGTCGTCGATCCGAACGGTCTGCGCGTCGGGCGTCGATGGCCGTCACCCAGCCCGCGACGAAATCCACTCCGGTACCGGCGAGCCGGTCGGGAATCTCCAGATCCGCCAGTGCCTGACCGGACGCGGTCTGATGCAGTCGAAGGCGTTCGGTGAACCGGGTCTGCGGGTTGACCAGGGTGATGTGGACGTCGTCGCGGCCGCGCAGACGGCCCGCCAGCGCCATCGTCGCGCCCATGCCGGTGTATCCGGCGCCGAGGATGAGGATCTCCGTCATCGTGGTTCCTTTCGTGTTCATCGACGTGCTGACCACTAGACGGATGCTGGGGCCTGGTTTGTGACATCGGCGCAGGGGTTAATTAAGGTCCGTGCACCCGGGAACCACTCGCGAAAGCGGCAGCAGCGGTATTCGCCACGGCGGCGGTCGGCGGCCTTGCCAGCCGTCCAGCCGAATCCGACTGGTACGCCAAGCTGCGCAAACCGTCCTTTCAGCCGCCGCGGCAGGCGTTCCCGATCGTCTGGCCGATCCTGTATGCCGACATCGCCGCCGTCTCAGCGTCCACGGTCGACCGGCTCGAGGACGCGCACCAGCCCGAGAAGGCCCGCGGCTACCGGAACGCGCTGGCAGTCAATCTCGTGCTGAACGGCAGCTGGTCTTGGCTGTTCTTCAACCGCCGCATGCTCGGCGCGTCGGCCATCGCGGCCGCTGCGCTGACCGCGAGCAGCGTCGACCTCACTCGGCGGGCAGCGCAGGTGCAACCCAATCGGGGCGTTGTCCTGGCCCCGTATCCGCTGTGGTGCGCATTCGCGACGCTTCTTTCCACCCGGATCTGGCAGCTGAATCGCTGATGATGACCGACCGATCAGTCGTAGCGTTGCCCAATGGCTAAGTCCGACGCTGAGCACGAAGAAGACGAAGAGGATCGGCAGCGGCTGGCCGACCGGGTGCTCGGCATGCTCGAGGACGGGGTCTACTGGGGAATCGCGCTGGTTCTGATCATCGGATCGGTCGCGCTGCTGCTCGCGCAGTTCAACACGATGTTGACGCTGCGCAGTGCTCCAACCAAGATCGTCATGCTCGAGATCCTCGACGGCCTGCTGCTCATCTTCATCTTCGTCGAACTGCTCTACGCGGTGCGGGCCTGCCTGCGATCCCACGAGATCGTCGCCGAGCCGTTCCTGATCGTCGGCATCCTGGCGGGCATCAAGGAAATCGTGGTGCTCTCCGTCGAGGCCGCCACCCTGTTGGAGAAGGGGCCCGCGTTCTCCCGCGCGATCGTCGAGATCGGTGTGCTCGCCGGCGTTGTTCTGGCGCTGGCCATTGCGGCCTTCATATTGCGTGAGCGGCGCCGAGATACCGAGGACGCGGGCGAGGAGGCCCCGGAGGAAGCCGAAGCCTCGAAGTCCTGAGGTCAGCCGTCATCGCAGGCGGATCACTGGCGTCACCGGATTATGTATGCCAACATATATAGCGTGGTGGCAGGCGGTCCGAGAGAGCGGATGGTGGTATCCGCGGCGCTGTTGATACGCGAACGCGGTGCCCAGGCGACTGCGATATCGAATGTGCTGAAGCACAGCGGTGCGCCGCGCGGGTCCGCCTATCACTATTTCCCCGGCGGCCGGATGCAACTGCTCGAAGAGGCGACCGACTACGCAGGTGCCTACATCGCGGGCAAGATCTCGGCTGCCGAGAGCGCCGTCGCGCTGCTGGACGAGTTGATCGAGATGTACCGCCAGCAGCTGATCCGCAGCGACTACCGCGCCGGCTGCCCGATCGTCGCGGTGACGGTCGAGGCGGGCGATCCCGACAATCCCGAGCGGACAACGAAGGTCATCGAACGCGCCGCGGCGGCGTTCGAGCTGTGGACCGATCTGATCGGCCGACGGCTGCGTCGTCGAAGGCGTCGACGCCGCGCGCGCAGAAGAACTGGCCATGTTGGTGACGGCGTCGATCGAGGGCGCGATCATCGTCGCCCGAGCGTCGCGCGATGTGAAGCCGCTCGACCTGGTCCAGCGTCAGCTCCGCGGCATTGTGGATGCCGCGACGCCCGAAGGGAAGTCATGATGACCAACGAATGGCAGTCGACCGCCTGCATCCTGTGCGAGTGCAACTGCGGCATCGTCGTGCAGCTGGAAGGTCGCACGCTTTCCAAGATCCGCGGCGACAAGGAGCATCCCGCGTCGAAGGGCTACACGTGCAACAAGGCGCTGCGGCTCGATCACTACCAGAACAATCGGAGCAGGCTGACGTCTCCGATGCGACGGCGGCCCGACGGCAGTTACGAGGAGATCGACTGGGACACCGCAATCGCCGAGATCGCGGATGGCTTCAAGCACATTCAGGGACGCCTACGGCGGCGACAAGGTCTTCTACTACGGCGGCGGCGGCCAGGGTAACCACCTCGGCGGCGGCTACTCGGGCGCGTTCCTCAAGGCCATCGGCTCGCGGTATCGGTCTAATGCGTTGGCGCAGGAGAAGACCGGCGAGGCTTGGGTCGACGCGCACCTGTACGGCGGGCACACGCGCGGCGAGTTCGAGCACGCCGAGGTGTCCGTCTTCGTCGGCAAGAACCCGTGGATGTCGCAGAGCTTCCCGCGAGCCCGCACTGTGCTCAATGACATCGCCAAGGATCCCGCGCGCGCGATGATCGTCATCGATCCCGTCATCACGGACACGGCCAAGATGGCCGATGTGCACCTGCGGGTGAAGCCGGGAACCGATGCGTGGTGCCTTGCGGCGATGGCCGCGGTGCTTGTCCAGGAGGATCTCTGCGATGAGGAGTTCCTTGCCGACCACGTCAACGGCGCCGATGCCGTCCGAGATGTACTGCGCGACGTGCCGATTGACGAATATGCCGAGCGGTGCGGGGTCGACGAGGAGTTGATCCGGACCGCGGTGCGACGCATCGCGAGCGCAGACAGCGTGGCAGTCTTCGAAGACCTCGGCATCCAACAGGCGCCCAACAGCACGCTGTGCTCGTATCTGAACAAGATGCTGTGGATCCTGACGGGCAACTTCGCCAAACAGGGCAGCCAGCACCTACATTCGGCATTCGCGCCGTTGTTCACGTTCGGCGGTGTCGGGCGTACGCCGGTGACGGGTGCGCCGGTGATCTCGGGTCTGGTGCCGTCCAACGTTGTGCCGCAGGAGATCTTGACCGACCATCCCGATCGCTTCCGGGCGATGATCGTGGAAAGCAGCAACCCTGCCCACTCGATAGCTGACTCCGCGGCGTGCCGAGAGGCGTTTCGGTCGTTGGAGTTGATGGTGGTCATCGACGTCGCGATGACGGAGACGGCCCGGCTCGCCCATTATGTACTCCCCGCGGCGAGTCAGTTCGAGAAGCCGGAAGCGACGTTCTTCAATCTCGAGTTCCCGCACAACACATTCCAACTTCGGCATCCGTTGATGGAGCCGCTTGCCGGGGACGTTGCCGGAGCCTGAGATCTGGGCTCGGCTGGTGCGCGCGCTCGGTGTCGTCGACGAGAGCGACCTCAAGCCGTTGCGGGAGGCCGCCGACCAAGGCCTCGAGGCGTACGCGCAGGCCTTCCTCGGAGCGGTCAGCGCCAACCCTGCGATGGCGCGGGTGCTGCCGTTCGTTCTCTACGAGACGCTCGGCCCGACGCTGCCCGCGCATCTCAAGGGTGCCGCGGCGCTGTGGGGGCTCGCGCAGAAGACCGCGATGACCTATCCCGAAGCGATGAGGCGTGCAGGCCACGCAGACGGCAACGCACTCTTCGAGGCCATCATGGAGAGCCGCTCGGGTGTGACGTTCACCGAGCACGAATACCAGGACGACTTCGCGCTGATCGGCCACGCCGATCACAAGATCGCGTTGGAGATGCCCGAAATGCTGCACGACATAAGGGCGTTGCGAGACGCGCCGTCGGCTCTGACGACTCCGGAGTTCCCGGTGGTGCTGTCGGCGGGTGAACGCCGTGCCTACACCGCCAACGACATCTTCCGCGACCCGAGCTGGCGCAAGCGCGATGCCGAAGGCGCCCTGCGCGTCAGCGTTGAGGACGCCCAGGCGCTGGGTCTGGTCGCCGGTGGACGCGCACGCATCACCACCGTGGCGGGCAGCGCAGAAGCGAGCGTCGAGATCAGCGAGGCGATGCTGCCAGGACATGCGTCGCTGCCCAACGGGCTCGGGCTCGACTTCGTCGACGAGGAGGGGCAGACGCTTGTTCCCGGTGTCGCGCCGAACGCACTGACGTCGACGCAGTGGCGGGACGCGTACGCGGGCACACCGTGGCACAAGCACGTTCCTGCCCGTATCGAGGCCGTAAAGGATCCGGTGAGCGCCGCCACTGGCTAAGCAGTTCCCGTCAGAGCACTGGAAATTCGGGTTCCGTTCGCTGAAGTGGTGACCAATCGCGTCCATTCGGGGAGAGTGTCCACCGTGCCGGGCCGCTGCGCCGGACGGCCACGGCCGCGATGCCAATGGCTGGCATGACTGTCGCGCTGACTCCACCGAGCACGCTCACGGGTGTGTAGTTGTCCACCGGCAGCAGCTCCGTCCAGTCGGAGTCGGAGTCTTTCGATGCGAACCGCAAGAGGCCTTCGGTGTCCACGGCAAGGGCGACTAGGCGCTCGCCGTACCGGACAAGCGCGACAGGCGCGTCGCCGCTGATCGTGACCTGGGTGTCGATGACGATCGGGTCGGACATCGTTTGGCCGTCGGTATCGATGGTGATCCAGTACAGCCAGCCCTCGGCGCCGACGGCGATCACGTCGAGCTGCGTGGGCTGCGCTACGACGGCGGGACGCGCCATCGGGACGAACTCTGTTGCCGTTTGGTCGACTACGGGGTCCGACCATGGCGCGCCGAACGTGTCGGTGCCTTGATACCAGACGAGCAGCCCGATGTCGGTGATCGCCAGCACATCGAGCTGTTCGCTGCCGCGGCTGCACACAATCGGGTCGCCTGGTCGAAGGAACCGGGTCGCGGCATCGATCACTGTCGGCGGACCAAATCCGTCGGAGACATAGCGGTCGAGGTTGCCCAGGATCATCGTCAGCTGACCCGCGGGATTGATTCCTACCACTGTGAGGGTGTGCGCCGACGCCCGCACACTGGCCACCGACCGGCCTGCGGCGAAGACGCCACGGTCGGATCGCGGCTGATTCCACCCGCCCAGCGTGCTCCACGAGGTGCTCCACCACAGGTTGTGCACGCCGTCGGTGCCGTTGGCGACGATGTCGGTGATGATCGGGGTAGGGAATGGCCCTTGAACCGGCCCCACCGTCATCGCCAGGGGTTGCGCGTAGACCGGTTCCTTCTCGTCGCCGGTATTCGGGTGGATCTCCTGCCAACCGGCGAAGTTGCTCCAGCGCCGCCTCACCGGAAGGAGATCCGCGTCGAGGTATGCGACGTCGATGGTGTCGGAGTTGATTGCCAGCACCGACGGCGGGGGCGCGGACAGCCAACCGCGCTCGATGCAGATGCGTTTCATGTCGGGCATGGTTTTTATGCCCGCGTTCTCCGGTGTGGACGGGGCGCCCAGGGTCGGGTCGCGCAGCAGCCGCCGAATGTCTGAGCCGTGCAAAAATTCGCCTGTCGCCGCGAAGGCCATGCCCTGGATCTGTGCCGCCACCCCTGCGATGATTGCCGAGGCGGCCGACGTGCCGTTGAACTCCTGATATCTCGCCGCTGCTTTGCTCGACGGCGCGACAACGAAGTCGCCGGGCGCGAAGCAGTCGACGCGGCTGCCGAAGGTGGAGAAGGTCCGCCTGAGCTCGGTTGGATCCTGCTGACTCGGGACCCCGGCACCCACCATGATCGCTCCGGAGTTGCCGGTCGTGATGTGCGCGAAAGGCAGATCGTCGAGGTTGAGTCCGCCGTTTCCGGCGGCTTCGACCACCGTCACGCCAAAGAGCGTGTTGCGTCTGATCGCCGTAAGCGTGGGCGGATGAAACTCGAGCGGGATGTCGGGGTGCTTCGTGCCGGGCGCCCCGGCAAACCACCGGCAGGCCAGCTCGAGGAGGACGACGCCCCCGAGCCCGACGATGTCGACGGCCTTGTCGATGGCAGCCGGCGAATTGCCGGCTTCTGGGACGGCGGTAATCCTGGCGCGCGGCGCGACGCCGACGATGCCCCTGCCGTTGTCGCGGGCGGCGACGATACCGACGACTGCGGTGCCGTGATCGATCTCGTCGGCGTCGGCGCCCACCTGCGGGCTGGCTCGCACCACGTGGACGTCGACGGTGTCTTCGTGTGTGAGGCTCCAGCCGTGTTCGATGTCGGCGACGCGAATGTCCTGCCCGGTGCCGCCGGGCACCTGCCATGCGTAGGTCGCGCCGACCGACCGCGGCGACGGCAGCAGTTGCAGGCTTCCGTCGGCGCCCGGATTGGTTCCCCATGACACGACGCCGGCCGGTTCGGCCCTAGGGCGGAGCCCGGCCCACGATACGAACGGCAACGACTGCAGGATCGGGAACAGTGCACCGGCGAATTCATCAGCGCAGGTGACGAAGTACCACTCGAACAGATCGGGGGGCTCCTCGCCGCGCATCCGGATCGCGTCGGCGATGTCAGCGATCAACTCGGGCGGATTGAGGAAGAACGTGGGATTCAATGTGAGGTCGGGAAATACGGCGATCAGCTGTTGCCAGGACGCGGCGAGGACGGGGTCCAATGTGTCGTCTGCAAGAAACTGCTCGGCGCCGATTTCATAAGGCAGCGCAAGACCTTCGACGAGTCGAAGGTCGATCGTGGTGTCAGCCATTGGCCACCCCCTCGGGAGATGCTTCTGTCGTGACGTCGAACCGCAGATGCGACGTCGGCGGCCCGAGCAGGGGAGTGATGCGGCGTTCCACCCAGAGCACGGGTGATCCGTCGGCGGCACGTGCGAGCTTGGTGCGCCGCTGCAGCCGTGCTCCAGTGCTGGGCAGAGCATTGGCGTCGACGGTGTGGCCTCGACCCGCGCCTGGTCCCGAGGGTCCGCCGATCATGCGGGAGTTGGGTCCCGGCCGTGGCCGCGGGACAGGACCAGTCAGATCCGCGACGATCCCTTGCCGGTAGGGGCCGCTGAGGCCGTCGCCACTGCCTTCCGGTGCGTCCTCATCGGTGTCACGGACTCGCTCGTAGGGATGCCAGTGTGGCGGCAGTGTCGTTGACGGCCGGTAGGTGAAGTTTCTTGTGCCGGTGCGGGTCAGCTCGCGCATGGCGTCTGCGGTCGAGGTGTCGGCGAGTAATTGACTACCGTCTGCACGTAGTTCGACGGCCCAGGCGAGATTGGCGTCCTCATCGACACCCAAGGCGACATCGTCGAGCACGGGGCCGCTTTGAGGTGCGACTGCAACAGGCCACACGACCACGTCGCCTGCAGCCAGGCCCGCAGTGTGGAACAGCGCCCAGTCGGTCGGGGCCGGTGGCGTCAAGGACCAGTTCTTATCAAAGCTGTCCCAGACCCTGACGCCGCGCAGGCTCACCACGACACCGCACGACGGCGCGTCGTTGGGCTCGTCGTCAGGTAATGGGACCTCGTCAGGCCGTGGGACGGGAAACCAGAACCAGTCGTCGGTGTGGGCCACGGCGACGTCGTGGAGCAGCATGGTGCCGAGATGTGAACGGTCGGGAGGGAATCCGCCGATATCGAGCGCGTGGTCCTCGATCTGCCACCAGCGCGGGTGCGGTGCGCCGGGGAAGGTGAATCGGCTGGGAAGCACCTCCCGCCGATACCGGGCAGCCGGTCTACCCAGGATGGGCGACGGTCCGTCGCCGTCCACGGTGAACCAGTCGACGTCGCCACCGTCGTGCTCCCGTATCGCCAACCGCGTTCCACCGCAGTACATCTGCGCGTCGTAGCACAGTCGGGCAGACGACCAATGATCCGCAGGCGGCGATGGCACGCCGAGTTCGTCCCACATCTGATGGCCCGCCAGTACACCGGACGCGAAGACTGCGGCCCCGTCGAAGTCAGCCTCGAATTCGGTGTATGGATCAGGCAGTTCACGGAGGCGTAGGCGGTCGAAAAACGCTGCGCTCTCACCGGGATACTTCTGCCGCAGTGGTGCTTCCGTGAGCCGCCCGATGCGGATCCGTCGACCGAAGGTCCACCAGTCGCCGGGCTCAGCCTCCAGCAGCGCCTCCGCTGGTACATTCGTCGGGTCCAGCTCGGGACGGGCTCGGTCGTAAGTGATTGGTGCGTGGGAGGTTTCGAGTTCGACACGAACCGGGCTCGAGGCGTCCTCACCCTGCAGCTCACCGAGTTGCCATTGCCTGGCCACAAACCAGACAGGGTCGGCGACGCGACCCCGGAACCCCTCATCGGTGTCGGTCCGCGCGGGTTGCAGCCACAGATAGTCGATCGCCAGGTTCATCGCCATCCCTCCGTGAAGCCGCGTTCGGCGACGGTGCTGAGCACTGGGCTCGGCGGTGCGGCCAGTGGACCCAGGAGTCCGTCGGCCAGGCGTGCCCGAACGGTGAGGCGGGTTTCCAGCACCACGCGCGCCAACCCCTCGTTAGTGAGCCGCTCCTCGGTGTCGGGTGGCACGGCCAGCAGAACAGCCTGCGGTGCACGCGATTTGGGACCGTTGAACCCGAATGCCGCTGCAGTGCTGTGGGTACGCAGTGGTACCGCGTCAATCCAGGTGTCCAGCACGCATACCGCGACGGTGTCGTCGGCGTGCAGAGCAGGTTCGGGACCAAAGCACACGAACACCGGTCCGTCGCTGACCCAGGCACTCGTCCCACCCTTTGGCTCACCGATCGTGGCGGGCCAAGCTCGTGTCGGAGCCAACTGCCAGGCTTCCAGCGGCGCTAACCGTGGTCGTACGGCCGCGGTTAGCGGCAGCCACTCCACGTCGAGTGATCCGGGATCGTCGGGTGGCGGCGCGTCGACCGTGGCAGGCAGATCTGCTACGGGGATCACGGGCAGCACCGGTAGGTTTGGCGCCCCGGTGAGGCCGCGAATGGCAGTGCGCAACGTTGCCGGCGTCGCGTCGGGCGCACCGTGCTTCGTGACACGGTCGTCGATGATTGCCAACGCGTCCTTGATCCATGCCTCGGGGTGAGGCTTGTCGGCGGTGACGTCGATCTCCCACATCGCAGCGTCCGCCTTGGCCGCCGCGACAACCGCCGCGTCCCCGGGGGTCACCGCGGCAATCTCGGAACGAAGGTCGGCCAGTTTGACCGCTACCTGCTGATGGCGGACTTCCAGATCGGCGACGATCGGTGCCCGCAGGCTCGGCGCGTCCGGCGCGTCGTCATCACCGCCGAACAGGGCAGCCAGACGCGCGACGATCGTGTCGCGCGACGTTCCGAGCGGAACGCCCGCGGTGTGCTCTGCGACGAGTGCGCTGAACGCCGGGTCGGCGAGCGCGCGTGGATCGTCATCGCCAGGCACAGGCGCGCCGGGATCCACCACGAGCAGTACTGTCGTGCGAACTTCGTTGGCAGATCGGGCCGTTCGGATGCTGCGTAACTCCGGTGGCGTGCCAAGACCCGCAGCGGCTTCCATGGCGGCGTTGCCGACGTCAGCCTGCCCGCTGACCATCGCGTGCACGCCGTCAGCGATCAGTAGGTCGGCGTAAGTGTCGAGAACCTCGTCGAGAGGGCGCAACGTGTCGGCGAGTCCGAGCAGAACCGCGTCGACGGGCTCGGCCGCGCGGAGTATGGCATTCAGGGCCCGCGCGCCGTCCACGGTGCGGTTCGGCGCGTCGGTGCCGACGAGCGGGAAAGCCTTGCGCAACTTGCGCACCGTGTCCCAATCGCCGGCGAGCCGCTCCACTTCTAGGCCGAGCGCTTCGTAGGGGTGCACGCCGAGCTGCACCCGTTCGGACAGTCGCGCGGCGGCCCGCACCTTCGCCGAGTCCACCGAGATGTCCCATCGCGAGTCGCCGGGGTAACGCACCGCGGCGTCGCGCAGCACCGCCGCGGTGGTGGCTTGGGTTGCCGACGGCGCGTGCAGGAGTCCAGCCGCGGTCGGACCCGGCGCCAGCACTGCTGGATTGCCTGCGGCGGGTCGGGGGCGATCCACCCAGCCGTACGCGCCGAGCAGGAATGGTGCACCGTCGTGTCATCCGTTTAGTCGCTGATCGGCGATCCCCGTGAGCCACGGATCGACACGGAAGGCCGACGTGTCGAGCGTGGCCAACAGCGCGCGAAACGATCGGGATCGGTCAACGGCCCAACCCGTATCCAGGAAGTGCCGCAACTGATCACGCCACCTCTCGAATCGGCCTCAACGATTCGGGCGCCCTCATCGGCAGAGTTTCTGAGCTGATCGACGGCGTAGTCGAAGCCGTAGGCCAACAGGCTGGTCTGCCACGGGTCCGTGTTGGGGGGCAGCAGCGGCAGCACCCTGTCGGGGTCGACGGGCTGATTCTTCAGCATCGCTGCGTAGGCCTGACCGACGAGGCAGCGCATGATCACCACCGACTCCCGCACCAGATGGCCGAACAGTCCCAATGGCCCTTCCAGATTCGGCAGTTCGGCAGGCGCATTCAGCATCTCGCCCAGACGGCGCGGCGAGTCCTCCTCGTCGGCGGGTCCCCCGGGTAGGTCGAACGGAAGCCAAACGGTGCCAACCTGATTAGCGGCACCGTTTCCCAGCACGGCTTCACTGGCGTTCAACCACGCCGAGGTATTGGGCGGGTCGTAACCGAATGCCGCATTCAGCGCGGCCGCCAAAGGTTCGGGCTTGACCACCCGGCCCGCCCAATGTCGATGCGGCGCGTGCTCGCCCATGATGTCCAACAGGCGATCAGTGTCGGCGCCGAGGACGGTCGGATTGGCGGCCGCGGATGTATCGGCTGCCAGGTCCCTCCACCGCAGGGCGAAGTCCACCAGCGCGGTCTGCACCGGCGGGTCGGCGGGATCGGGAACCCAATCCCGCAGCGCGGTGGTCGGGAGGATCCCGTACGGTTGGTCGCCGATCCGCATTGCCGGGTAGGGCCCCTCCACGGCGAGGAATTCGCGCGCCCAATCCTCGAGATCGCGCTCGATCGCCGTGGCTCCCAAGATGTCGCGAAAGGTCCTGCCCCACAAGGCGGGCCAGAGCCCGGCGACCAGGTCTGTCGGAACCTGCGGTGCTCACCCTCTCCGCCGGGGAGCGGCGCACTCGGCTCGCCCCCGGTCAGCGCACCGACGAGCGCGAGGCTGTCGGGTTGGTCGGCAATGTCAGCGTCGAGCAGGCGGTACCACGTGTCGGGGTCGCGGCCGAGGTCGGTTGTTGGTTCGCCGTGCACGGTGTTGGTCGGGGTGCCTTGGGTGAGGATCGCCAATCGTCCTGCGGCAGTGTGATCGTCGACAAGGGCCCGCGCCTCGGTCCGGCCGCGACCGACTACGACCAGGGTCTCGATTGGTGGCGGCGCCGGACCGAGGTCGATCTCGATGCCCAATCCCACGTCACATGCCCTGCTGAAGGACAGCCACCAGGTCTTGGGCCGCCCGGCGGTTGCGACGTCTGCGAATGCGTCTAGAGCCATGTCGGTGCGAATGGCTTCGGAATTCGGTGCCATCGTCGCCGCCAGGTACGTCGCGCCGCCGACGGGTGTGATCCAGACGGTGAGTTCGGCGGGCAATCCCACCGGATGCGATGTGTCGGGCAACTCGGGCGGCTCGGGCCGGGGGACGCCCTGGGCTCCGGCGGGGACGGTGCGCATCAGCCAAAAGGCGCGGGGAGCGCCCACTCCAGAGGCCAGCGTCGCGAACTTCGCAGCCTCGTCCACGTCCAGCTTGCGAGCGGCGGCCATCAGCGCCACCTCGTCCTCGGTAGGATCAGGGAGGGCATGAGCGATGGAGAAGTCGTCAGGGTAGACGCGCAGCTGCAACATCAGATTGTCACCGGGATCGCCTGTGACAAAACGCGTTTCGATACGGAGCGGAGCCAGCACTTCGACGACCGTCATGGCATCTCCTGGAACAGTGGCGCCGGAGCAACCGGGTGGGCAGTGCGAAGGTGTACTTGCCGAACTCGGCCGCCGGATATGCCCCCCACGTAGAGGAGGAAACCTTGTCGACGACCTGGGCGGGATGGAAGAACCGATATCCCGCCGGTGGCTCCTCCAAGACGACCCAGTAGTCGGCGACGTCGGCGGGCGCCACTCCGAATCCGAAGAAGACAATGTCGCTGCCGATCGAGCCGGTGAAGGTCGGGTACTTCCGGTACTTCGGGTCCAGAGCCTCGTTGTCGTTCGGGTACGTCCAGATTCCGGAGATATCGCGATACAAATACACCACTGTCGCGGGATATCGATGAAACAGGGTGGTGCGGAACAGGACCACCGCCTCATCGTTCGGGATCGCTTTGGCATGGGCAGGTGCGCCAGCGGATCTGTCAGCGACCACTGACGAATGGGATTGATATCGCAGTCGCCGGACTTCCGCTGCCAGAACTTGCGCAACGGCGACCAGCCGGTCCGGACCGGGATGTTGCCCAACGCAATTCGCCCAGCACCTGATGATTGGCGCCGACGAGGAGTGCTTCCACAAAAGCGGGATTGGTCCCCAGCGCTACCACTTCGTGCATTTCCAGGTCACCTGCACCGGGGAGCATCCAGTCCGGCGAGCGGTTGGACAGGAAGCTCCACAGCGGTAGGTCTAGTTCGGGTTCGATCTCGATTGGTCCGATCCCGTCGACGCCCTTCAGCGTGCTGAGCACCTGCTCGATGATGATCGGTGTGCCGGTGGGATCAACAGCTGCCGAAACGACCTCACCGAGTTGCGCCACGTCGACCTCGTGACACGGTGCCCGCCATGGTGTCACCGTCTCGTAGCGGCCGAGGATTCGATCGATGCCGAGGCCGCTGTCCACAGTCTGGGCGGCACGGAGCTGACCAAGCAGATCGTCAGACAGCCCTGCCACCGCCTTGTTGAGGCGGTCGTGATCGACCCTCGGCGGTGGCGGCGCTTCGCGGCATTTGGCGGCTGCCCGCAGCAGCGCTCCTGGGCGGGCTGCGCCGTCGGCGGCGAGCACGGTGCGCGCCGGACCGGGACGAAGTGCCCGTCAGTGCCGCCGACGAAAACAGTGCTTGAGTGAACATCGCTGTTCTGCCGGCGATTTCGTTGAGCGCAGTGGTCCCGGACGCGGAGCGCACCGGCCGAGAACCGGGGCAAGCACCGCAAGGGCGTCGACAGGGTCGGTGGGGACGCGTTGCCGCCACAGCGAACCGGCGGCGGTGAGTCCGAACGCCAGATTCGCGACGCGGTCGCGGGCGATGGCCAGGTCGCCGACGCGTCGCGCGGCCGCGTCGCTGATGCGGTCCTGCCATTCGATCGCATTCCAGACGCCGAGACCTGCCGCTGCGCGACACCGAGGATCACGGGTGAGTCCGCCGTCCACCCCTGGGGTGCGGTCCCGGCGGCGGATGGCGCCGGATAGCGGGGCGCGGTAACGACCATGCGGCCGTCCGGGGTGACGATGCGTTCGTGGAGTGCCTCCGTCTCGTCGGCCGCCCAGGCAGGCGTCGGCGCAGGAGGAACGGCGGCGGGCAGTCGCAATGCGCCGTAGGCGGGCAGGTCGGCGGCTTCGGGTTGGCCTGGTCCTCGGCGCTGGTACCGAATCGACGCCTGTCCCGACGCCTTTCCCGCCCGTCGCTGGAGTGCATCGAGGTTGGCGACGCGCAGTTTCGCGGCGAGATGGGGGAAGTCGCCGTCGTCGCCGGTGCGGAACGTCCACGAGTCGAAGCAGGGAAGGACGATGTGGCAGAACCGTCCCACGCGGGAACAAGGGCATCGTCGAGTACGGCGAACGCAGGCACGACACACGCTCGGTAGTCGGTGTTGTTGGTCAGATTGAGTGGACTCATGATCCTGGCGATGTCCTCGTCATGGGCGTGGTGCACATGAGCCCACTGCCAGGAATATTTGAGTTGATGTTTGAGCAGCACAGCGGCGCTGATGGATACCCGCGATCCGCCGGGCAGCAGCGATATCGACTCCGATGGGCCAACCACGACGACGATCCACGGCTTCACATGCCGCTCGCCCGGAAGCTTTTTCGCATCTGGCATTTTCGGCGAGTATCGCCAGGGCAGGTCGCGGGAGCGCAATTCCACCATCGCGACTTTGGTCTCCTCGGCGTCCCGCACTCCCGGCGCGGGGTATCGCCGGGTGATCGCCTCCTTACACAGTGCTGCGACGTCTGCCGCGCTGTACAGCTCGAATGGCATCGGGATCGATCGGGTTTCCCCGGTATCAGGATTGGCTGCGTCGAGGTGGATCTCGGCCTGAAGACGCAAGCCTTGGGTCTCCGTGCCCATTGAGCGCAGCGGAGTGAACTGCCACGACGTGAACTGGGTGTCGGCCACGGTCACACCGCCGACAGATCGACGTGATGTGTGAGTTCGCCTGCTGCCAACGCAATACCGCCTGTCTGCTTTGCCATTTGGAAGGCCGCGGTGGCGCTGGAGTGGGTCTCGACCGCGCCACCCGGGGAAACCGATTGCCAAGACATCGGTTTCGCGATGACTGCAGACAACTGGTCCCCGAGTGCCGGTGGAGCCTGGCGGGCCGAT
>CAWHIZ010000011.1:0-529406 GCA_963829405.1 uncultured Actinomycetota bacterium | reverse complement strand
TCGTCAGTCGCTAGGCATGTTATGTGCACTGATCGACCAATGCCAAAGTCAAGATCAGCGAAAACTCATGCCGCAGGGGTGCTGACCTGCGCTTTGCGAATATTCGCACAGAGCCCGGCTGCAACGATGCAGAGGCCCGCGGCGAGGTAGAACGCGAGGTCGTAATCGCCCTGCAGATCGCGCAGTTTGCCGGCGCCCGCAGCCGCTATCGCCGCACCGATTTGATGCGATGCGAACACCCAGCCGAACACCACCGGGGTGTTCGCGCCGAAATAGTTGCGGCACAGCACGATCGTCGGCGGCACGGTGGCGACCCAGTCCAGCCCGTAGAAGATGACGAACACCCACGTGCTCGGTTCTGCGTTCGGGGACAGCAATGACGGAAGCAACAGCAGCGAGACACCCCGGCCGGTGTAGTAGACGACCAGCAGCACTCGCGGGTCCACCCGATCGGTGAGCCAGCCGGAGAAGATCGTGCCCGCGACGTCGAGGATGCCGATCGTCGCCAGCAGACCCGCCGCGACCGTCGTCGGCATTCCGTGATCGTTGGCGGCAGGGATGAAGTGTGTGCCGATCAGCCCGTTGGTCGTCATGCCGCATATCGCGAAGCTGGCGGCCAACAGCCAGAACGCGGGCACCTTCGCGCCGATGCGCAGCCCGTCGAATGCGGCCCGGAAACTGGACGCGGGTACCGCAGCGGGTTCGGCCGCCTCCGGGGCCCCGTATGCCGTCAGGCCCTTGTCCTGCGGGTGATTTCGCATGAAGATCGCGACCAGCGGCACCACGGCGAGCGCCGCCGCGGCGACGATCAGCGACGCCCAGCGCCACCCGTGATGTTCGGTGACCTGGGCGACGACCGGCAGGAAGATCAGCTGTCCGGTCGCGCTCGCGGCGGTGAGCACGCCGGTGACCAAGCCACGTCGCGCCTCGAACCACCGGGTCGCGACAGTCGCGACGAACCCCATCGAGATCGACCCGGTGCCGACGCCGACCAGCACGCCCCACAGCAGGACAAGCTGCCAACTGGCCGTCATGAACACGCTCAGCGCCGATCCGGTGGCGATCAGCATGAGTGCTGCCGACAGCACCGGTCGCACGCCGAAGCGGTCCATCAGGGCGGCGGCGAACGGGGCCGTCAGGCCGAACAGGGTCATGTTGACCGACATCGCCAGCCCGACCGTGCCGTGCGACCAGCCGAACTCGTGGTGCAGCGGCGTCATCATCACGCCGGGTACCGAGCGGAAGCCCGCGGCGCCGAGGATCGCGACGAAGCTGACGGCGGCCACCACCCAGGCCCAGTGGATCCGGCCGGTTGGTGCACGTTTGTCTGCGGCGGCGAGCGTCACCAGAACACTGTGTCGGACGCACAATGCTCGCCGCCAGTGGCAAGAATGACACCAGTCGTTAAAAACATGCCAAAATGGACGCATGCATCGCATCGCCGTCCTGCTTCTGCCGCCCGTGGTCGGCTTCGACGCCGCGATCGCTCCGACGATGTTCTCCACCGCATGCGACGCCGACGGCAACCCGCTGTACGACGTCGTCACCTGTGCGCTCACCGATGGTCCGATCGAGGCAACGGCGGGATTCGACGTCCTGCCCGGCGCCGGGCCCGAGGCGTTGGCCACCGCCGACACCGTGGTGATCCCCGGCACGCGCTATCCGCCTGCCCGCGTCGACGGAGTGTTGCCCGCGGAGGTTACGGCCGCGCTGGCGCTGATCCGTCCGGGCACCCGGCTGGTGTCGATCTGCACCGGCGCGTTCATCCTCGCCGCGGCCGGTCTGCTCGACGGCAGGCCCGCGACAACGCACTGGAAGTTCGCCGATGCGATGCGACGGCTTCACCCCGAGGTGCTCGTCGACGAGAACGTGTTGTTCGTCGACGACGGCGACGTGCTGACGTCCGCGGGCCTCGCCGCCGGAATCGACCTGTGCCTGCACATCATTCGGCGTGACCACGGCGCGCAGGTGGCCAATGCCGTCGCCAGATACTGCGTGGTGCCGCCATGGCGCGAAGGCGGTCAGGCGCAGTTCATCGACCGGCAGGTGCCGACACCGGATCACTATTCGACCGCGCCGACGCGCGAGTGGGCGTTGGGCCATCTCGACGAGTCGCTGACGGTGCAGCGGCTTGCGGCGCACGCGAGGATGAGCGCGCGCACGTTCAACCGCCGCTTCCGCGAGGAGACCGGCGAGTCACCGGGGGCGTGGATACGGAGCAGACGCGTCGACCGCGCACGCGAACTCCTCGAGTACCGCGATCTGCCCATCGACGAGGTGGCCCGGCTTTCGGGTCTCGGCAGCGGCGGGAACCTACGGCATCACCTGCGCCGCGGCATGGGCATGTCTCCGTCGAGCTACCGCAAGGTCTACCAAGGCGCCTGACGCCCTTCCCATAGCCCGCGAACGTTCCGTACCAGTCGAAATTTCGGCGAATTCTCGACCGGTAAGGAACGTTCGCGCGACGATGACGCGCATGGCCGAACCGCTGATCATCTCCATCCGCGGTCGCGCGCCCGAAATGCACGCCGAGAGTTGGGTCGCGCCGAACGCGAGCCTCATCGGTCAGGTCGTCCTCGCGGCAAGGGCCAGCGTTTGGTACGGCGCCACCCTGCGGGCCGAGGCCGAACCCATCGAGATCGGGTTCGGCAGCAACATCCAGGACGGCGTCACGATCCACGTCGACGCGGAGTTCCCCGTCAAGGTCGGCGCGGGCGTCAGCGTCGGCCACAACGCCGTGCTGCATGGCTGTGCGGTCGAGGACGACGCGCTCATCGGCATGGGCGCCGTCATCCTGAACGGCGCGCACATCGGCGAGGGCTCGCTGATCGCGGCGGGTGCATTGGTTCCGCAGGGCATCGTCGTGCCCGCGCGGTCGCTGGTGACCGGTGTGCCGGGGACGGTGCGGCGCGAACTCAGCGACGCCGAGATCGTCAACAACCGCCACAACGCGCAGGTGTACCAGCGGCTGATCGACCTCCACCGCGCCGCACTCGACTGAAGAGTTCAGATTCCGGACAGCCGGCTGCGGGTAACAACCTACGGTGAAACCAATGCGAATCCTGGTCACCGGGGCCACCGGCTACGTCGGGTCCCGGCTCATCAACGAATTGCTCGTCTGACGGCCACCACGTCGTCGCCACCTCCCGCAACGTCGAGCGACTCGCTGATTTCGGCTGGTCGGACCAGGTTGCTGTGGTCGCGATGGACGCGCACGATCCCGCGTGGACGCAGGCCGCATTCGCCGAGGCGGGCCAGATCGACGTCGTCTATTACCTGGTGCACGGCATCGGCCAGCCGGACTTCCGTGATGCCGACAACGCGGCCGCGGCCAACGTCGCCGAGGCGGCGAAGACGGCGGGCGTGCGGCGAATCGTCTACCTCGGAGGGTTCGTGCCCGAGGAAGGCGAGTTGTCCGAGCACCTGACCAGCCGGGCGGAGGTCGCCGACGCTCTCAGCATCGACGGCGGTCCCGAGGTGGTCTGGCTCGGCGCGGCGATGATCATCGGGGCGGGTTCGACGTCGTTCGAGATGCTGCGCTACGTCGGGGACCGGTTCTGGGTGATCCCGGCGCCGGCGTGGATGGGAAATCCGATGGACCCGATCTCCGTCAGCGATGTGCTCTATTACCTCGTCGCTGCGGCCGACGGCGACACGGTGCCCGCAGGCGCATACGACATCGCCGGGCCCGACTCGACCACGTACCGCGACCTGTTGGCCACATACGGTCGCGCGACCGGGCAGTGGCGGGCTAGTGTGCCGATTCGTGGCGTGGATACCAGCGTGGTGTCGTTCTTGAGTGCGATCGTATTGCCGGTGCCGGGCGGGTTGGCCGCCGATCTTGTTGAATCGCTTGACCATCCGATGCGGGCGTCCGATGGTCTGCGGGAACTCGTACCCGATCCGCCAGGCGGTTTGGTCACAATCGACGATGCCATCAAGCGGTCGCTGTCCAACGGACGGGCCCGGCCTGTCAGCGAACTCACAGACCCGCACCACCTCGCCGACACCGATCCGGTGTGGGCCGGCGGCGACGCACATCGCATCAAGCAGGTCGCCAGATCGGTTACCCCGTCGGTCTCCTGGCCCGTGCTGGGACTCATCAATGCGGTACCCGGACCCGTCGCCGCAGCGTTGCGGACTGGGCTCGACACTCTCATCAACCTGACACCGAAGGCACACCAGGCATGACAGAGCCGACCATCACCGAACACCCCGCGCCGCATCCGCCCTTCCTCCAGGAAGTGAAAGACAACCTCACCAGGGTCGCCGTGCCGTATCACGAACCACCCGCCGTAGTGCTGCGACGGCGCATCATCGTCGGCGTTGTGGTGGTGATCGGCGCTGCGCTGCTCGGCTATTCGCTCGCCCGCGATCCCGGCGACGAATTGTTCTACGGGCTCACTCTGGCGCTGGCGGGGGTTTGGACGTTCGGCGCTCTACTTGCTCGCCCGTTGCATCTCGGTCATGTGCGTTTCTTCGGCCGCAATCAACGCCCGGTCATCAGTGGCACTGTCATCGGCCTCGCGCTCGGTGGCGTCTTCGTGGTTGGTGGGTTGATCGCACGCGAGATACCCGCGCTGCGCGATTACGCCGCTGAGGTCCTCGAGTTCGCCACCCAGGGCAGCCTGCCGCTCGTCGTGTTCATCACCGTCATCAACGGGCTCGCAGAGGAACTGTTTTTCCGCGGCGCGCTGTACTCGGCGCTCGAAAAGCACCATCCGGCAATCATTTCCACGATTATCTACACCATCGCCATCGGTGTTTCCACCCTCAATCCAATGCTGACGTTCGCCGCGATCATCCTCGGCGGTGTGTGCGCATTCGAGCGCCGCGCCACCGGCGGAGTGCTCGCACCGATCCTGACCCACATGGTGTGGGGCCTGATCATGGTGCTCGCACTGCCGCCGGTCTTCGGCGTCTAGCGCAGCGGGTTCGCCAACTCGTCTTTGCGCATCCGCGCCGCGCAAAATGCGACGGCCGCGAACACCACCGGCACGATGCCGGCCACCAGGAAGATGGTCTCCATCGAGACGACCTTCGACAGTGGGCCGACGATCGCGAACGACACCGGCATGAATGCCAGCGAGACGAAGAAGTCCAGGCTCGACACCCGGCCCAGCATCTCCGTCGGCACCCGGCGCTGCAGCAGCGTGCCCCAGATGACCATGCCCGCACCGTCGGTGACACCGATGACGAACGTCGCGACGGCCATCACCGGGAACGACGATGTGAAGCCGAGTACCGCCAGCGGGATGCACCCGAGGCTCCACATCGCCATCATCACCGACAGGTAGCGCCGTGGCAGCCGTCGTGCCGACACCACCAGCGCGCCAAGTGCGCTGCCCGTCCCGAAGCACGCCAGGATGAACCCGTACGTCTTCGCGCCGTCGGCGAAGCGGTCGTCGACGATGAACGGCAGCAACACTTCGATCGGGCCGAGCACCAGAAGCACCATCATGCTGGCGAACAGCAGGGTCCAGAGCAGCCACGGCGTGCGCAGCATGAAGACGAAGCCGTCGCGCATATCGCGCAGCACATGTGGCCGCTCGTGATCAGGCTCTGCAACATGGGCTTTCGACGACGACCGCGTTGCCACGAGCAGCATCAGGCCGACGGCGAACAACGCCGCCACGGTGGTGGCGCCGAGCGCGGGGAACGTCGCGCCCACCACGATCCCGGCGACCGCGGGACCGATAGCGCGCTGAAACACCGGGCGCACAACACCTTCGACGCCGTTGGCTGCGAGCAGTTGCTCGGCGGGCAGGATCCTGGGAAGAATCGCGCTGTACGCGGGGAAGAAGAACGCCGCCGCGGCTCCCATCGCCGCTGAGGCGACCGCGAGATGCCAGACCTGCAGCGCACCGACCAGTCCCAGCACCGCGATGGTCGATGCGGCGATCACGTTGACGGACTCGGTGAAGATGATGATCGTGCGCTGTTTGATCCGGTCCGCGGTGATCCCGCCGACCAAGACGAATGCGACGAAGGCCGCGCCCCAGCAGGTCGTCACGATCGACAACGACACGGGATTGTTGTCGAGCTCGATCACCTGAAGGGCCAGCACGACAGCGAACATGCCGTCGGCGAAGATCGACAGCGACACCGCAGTGATCAGCAGGCGGTACTCGCGGGAGTGGAAGGGTGCGAGCACGCGCCATCGGCCGGCAGGGATCACCGGCTCCTGGGTTTCGAATTGCGTGCTCACCAATAGATGGTGGCTGACCGGCCATGGCCGCGTCCACCGATTTTCACTGGGCCCACAACGAAGCCAGGGGAGTGGCCTGGCGTTCTACGAGTCGGTGAAGCTGGCCGCGCGCCGTTCCTGGAAGGCTTTGATGCCCTCGCGGTAGTCGGTTCCGCGCAGCAGCGCGGCCTGGCCGGAGTGCTCGCGCTCCAAGGCCGCCTCGAGTTCGGTCAGCGTCGTTGAGTTGATCGCGTCCTTGGTCTTCGCCAATGCCACCACCGGACCGCGCACCAACGTCGCGATCACCTTGTCCACCGCCGCGTCCAGCTCGTCGGCCGGGTGCACCGCGGTCACCAGGCCCGCCTGGAACGCCTCGTCGGCGTGGATCTTGTCCGCCAGCAGCGCCATTCGCATCGCTCGGATCCGGCCGACGGCCGCGGCGACCAGAGCCGAGGCGCCGCCGTCGGGCATCAACCCGATCTTGGTGAACGCGAGCATGAAATAGCCCTTGTCCGAGGCCATTACGACATCGCACGCCAGGGCAAGCGATGCGCCGACGCCGGCCGCAGGACCCTGCACGACCGCGACCACCGGACGGGGCAGCGCCACGATGGACCGGATCGCCCGGTTCGCGGCATCCAGCACCGTCAAGCCGCCGGCCTTCTTGGTCTGATCGTCTGCGCTGATACCCGCGCCGGAGCTGAAACCGCGACCCGCGCCCGCCAACCGCACCACCTTGACCGCAGCGTCGGTGGCCGCAGCGTCCAGCGCATCGGCGATGCCGTTGAGCATCGTCGCGGTGAGGGAGTTGAGGCTGTCCGGGCGGTTCAGCGTCAACGACAGCACCCCGTCGCCGACGCTCACCTCGAGCCCTTCGACGCTCACATACGCTCCGGTGCCGGAGTCGATGGAAGTCATTGGTGAACCTTAGATTCGGGCGCGGACGAGAGGAGCACGAGGTCCTATCGAGCCGACGATGAGTCCACTTGGTTATACAAGTAAGCTATGTCGCGGTCAACTACGGGAGGCGGGTTCTCAATGGCGGGACCACTGCAGGGTTTGCGAATCGTCGAGCTGGCCGGCATCGGCCCCGGACCGCACGCGGCGATGATCCTCGCCGATCTCGGTGCCGACGTGGTGCGCGTCGAGCGGCCCGGCGGAACCGGCGGAGTGCCGAAGGGCAGCCACGAGGCCATGAACCGCAACCGGCGTGCGGTGGCGGCCAACCTGAAATCCGACGAGGGCCGTGAACAGGTGCTCGCGCTGATCGCCAAGGCCGATGTGCTGATCGAGGGCTACCGACCCGGTGTGACCGAGCGGCTGGGCCTGGGCCCGGAGGACTGCGCGAAGGTCAACGAGCGGCTGGTGTACGCGCGGATGACCGGCTGGGGGCAGACGGGTCCGCGCAGCCAGCAGGCCGGCCACGACATCAACTACATCTCCCTCAACGGGTTGCTGCACTCCATCGGCCACAAGGACAACAGGCCCGTCCCGCCCCTCAACCTGACCGGCGACTTCGGCGGCGGATCGATGTTCCTGATCGTCGGCGTCCTCGCCGCTCTGTGGGAGCGGCAGACCTCGGGCAAGGGTCAGGTGGTCGACGCGGCGATGATCGACGGCTCCAACATCCTGATGGCGATGATGTGGGGGATGCGCGCGGGCGGGCTGTGGTCCGACGAACGCGGCACCAACATGCTCGACAGCGGCGCGCCGTACTACGACACCTACGAATGCGCCGACGGCCGCTACATGTCGATCGGGTCGATCGAGCCGCAGTTCTACGCGGAGCTGCTCAAGGGCTTGGGCCTCGATGGTGAGGATCTGCCCGCCCAGCAGGATGTCAGCCGGTGGCCCGAGCTGCGGGCCCGGTTCGTCGAGGTGTTCAAGTCGAAGGATCGCGACCACTGGGCCGCGGTGTTCGCAGGCACCGACGCCTGCGCCACACCGGTGCTGTCGTTCGCCGAGGTGCAGAGCGAACCGCACATCACCGAACGCGACACGTTCTATCTCGACGGCGACGTCCTGCTGCCGTCTCCCGCGCCGCGGTTCTCCCGCAGCGCGACGTCCACCCCCAAGCCGTTGGGCGAGCCGGGTACGGACATCGAAACCGTTCTGCGCGACTGGAAATGAAAGGAACGCACTAAGTGGAGATCAAAGACGCCGTAGCCGTCGTCACCGGAGGAGCCTCCGGTCTCGGCCTTGCGACCACCAAGCGGCTGCTCGACAGGGGCGCATCTGTGGTCGTCATCGACCTCAGGGGTTCCGACGCCGTCAAGGAGCTCGGCGACCGCGCCCAGTTCGTCGAGACCAACGTGACAGATCCCGAGGCCGTCAGCGCGGCCCTCGACGCCGCCGAGAAGATGGGCCCGCTGCGCATCAACGTCAACTGCGCGGGCATCGGCAATGCGGCCAAGACGCTGGGCAAGGACGGCCCGTTCCCGCTCGACGCTTTCAAGAAGGTCGTCGAGGTCAACCTGATCGGCACCTTCAACGTGCTGCGGCTGTCCGCCGAGCGCATCGCCAAGAACGAACCGATCGACGGTGAGCGCGGCGTCATCATCAACACCGCATCCGTCGCGGCCTTCGAGGGGCAGATCGGTCAGGCCGCGTACTCCGCATCCAAGGGCGGCGTGGTCGGCATGACGCTGCCGATCGCCCGCGACCTGTCGCGCGAGTTCATCCGCGTGGTGACCATCGCGCCGGGTCTGTTCAAGACCCCGCTGCTCGGCTCGCTTCCAGAAGAGGCGCAGGCCTCGCTGGGCAAGCAGGTGCCGCATCCCGCCCGCCTCGGTGACCCCGACGAGTACGGCGCGCTTGCCGTGCACATCGTGGAGAACCCGATGCTCAACGGCGAGGTAATCAGGCTGGACGGTGCGATAAGGATGGCTCCGCGATGACGATAAGGACGAAGTTCACCGAGGCGTTCGGGGTCGAGCACCCCGTCGTGCAGGGCGGTATGCAGTGGGTCGGTCGCGCGGAACTCGTTGCGGGCGTGGCGAATGCCGGTGCGCTGGGTTTCATCACCGCGCTGACGCAGCCGACGCCTGCGGACCTGGCCAAGGAGATCGCCAAGTGCCGCGAGCTGACCGACAAGCCGTTCGGCGTCAACCTGACGATCCTGCCGACCATCAACCCGCCGCCGTATGACGAGTACCGGCAGGTGATCGTCGACGAAGGCATCAAGATCGTCGAGACCGCGGGGTCCAACCCTGCGCCGCACCTGCCGATGTTCCACGAGAACGGGATCAAGGTGCTGCACAAGTGCACCTCGGTTCGGCATGCGGTGAAGGCGCAGAGCCTCGGGGTCGACGGCATCAGCATCGACGGCTTCGAATGCGCGGGCCATCCCGGCGAGGACGACATCCCCGGCCTGGTGCTGATCCCCGCGGCGGCGGCGAAGATCGATATCCCGATGATCGCCTCGGGCGGCTTCGCCGACGGTCGTGGCCTCGTGGCCGCGCTGGCGCTCGGCGCCGACGGCATCAACATGGGCTCGCGGTTCATGTGCACGGCCGAGTCCGCGATTCATCAGAAGGTCAAGGAAGCCATCGTCGCGGGCACCGAGCTCGACACCGAGATGATCTTCCGGCCGCTGCGCAACACTGCGCGTGTCGCGAGCAATGTGGTGTCGCGCGAGGTGGTGGAGATCCTGAACAACGGCGGCCAGTTCGAGGACGTGAAGGACCTCGTCGCGGGTTCGCGCGGGGTCAAGGTCTACGAGATCGGGGACGTGGACGCGGGCATCTGGTCGGTCGGCACCGCGATGGGCTTGATCAACGACATCCCGACGTGCGACGAGTTGGTGTCACGCATCGTTTCCGACGCCGAGGAACTGATCACGGAGAAGCTGGCGGAGATGGTCGGCGAATCGGCGAAAGAAAACGTCGCTTAAGCAGAGACCAGGATTTGGCACAAAAGAAAGATCAACGAGGGCCCCGTACGGGGCAAACCGTCTGACGGGTCAACGCGCTCAGTGCGAGCGCGTTGCCTCAGACTGCGTAGGGCAGCTGCTGAATATCGTCAAGCTGCTCGGAGGTGTCGCCCTCGACGAGAACATCGCCGTGGTAGAGCGCCTCGAAGTCAACCTTGATGACATCAGCACTGGTGTCGTCGATCCACATGTGACTGGAGCGTATGGGTCTCGATTAAGGAATCTTTGAGTCACGATTCGGAGAATCCTGGCAATTCTTACCGCCCGGTAGGGTCTCGGGTTACTGGCGAGTAGCTGACCTGCGATTACGCCGGTGAGCTGAAATGAATCGGATTTGTGCCGTTCAACACGATCCAGGTGAGGATCGCCACGGCGAACGCCAACACGAGCAGTCCGACCGCGATTTTCACCGACCAGCGACGCCTGCCGAGCACCTTGGCGTCCACCGAGTACTCCCCGGCGCCGGTGAACAGCAGCGTGGCCGCGCCGATGAACAGCAGGAACGGCACGTTGAACGGTTCTGACCAGAAGGCGGCCTGCGAGACGTTGACGGCCCAGGCGCAGATCATCGCGCCGACCACCGCACATGCGGAAAGCGGCGTGAGCAGGCCGAGGATGAGCCCGATACCGCCTGCCGTCTCGGCGATGGTGACCATGAGGGCGCCAAGCGTCGGCAGGCTCCAGCCGCCGGCTTCCATGAAACCGGCGGTGGTGCCGAAGTCGAGCGCCTTGATCAGCCCCGCCTGGATCATCGCGGCACCGACGCCGATGCGGAGAATCAGCAGGCCGAGGTCGGCGGCGGACGTGGACACTGGGGTGTTTTCGACGGTGGCCATGTCGCCGAGCGTAGGGGCCTGTGAGGATCCTGTGGATGTCATGTCGTTCTGACCGGGGACGCGGGCTGAACTAATCGTGACGTTTCCCGGCTGAACGATTCGGCCTTCATACGACGTGGTTATCAGGAGAGATACGCATTGACGTTGGTAAGTTACCGTGGGTAAGTTACCAACGATAGCTTCTGCCGGAGTTTCGGAGGGACCCGTCGTGCTGCAACAGATCGCCCGGATGGCCATCAGGGCACCGAAACGGATCATCGTCATCGCGCTGTTGGTGATGGTGGCCACCGGGATCTTCGGGATCCCGGTCACCAAGAGCCTGTCCGCGGGCGGATTCCAGGATCCGACCTCGGAGTCGGCCAAGGCCACCCAGATGCTCGTCGACAAGTTCGGCCAGGGCGATATGGAACTCATCCTCAGCGTGACGTCCGACGGCGGCGTGCAGGGCCCCGAGTCGCGCGCGGTCGCCGAGGACATCGCGTCCAAACTGCAGGCCTCACCACATGTGGCAAGCGTGACCTCGGCCTGGACCGCGCCGCCGTCGGCCACCCCGGCGCTCGTCAGCAAGGACGGCAAGACCGGACTGATCGTCGCGGGCATCACCGGCGGCGAGAACGACGCGCAGAAGTACACCAAGGAGCTCACCGACCGTCTGGTCTATGACAGGGACGGCGTCACGGTGAAAGCCGGCGGCGGGGCGATGATCTACGTGCAGATCAACGGTCAGAGCTGAAAAAGACCTGCTGCTCATGGAATCCATCGCAATACCGCTGAGCTTCCTCGTGCTGGTGTGGGTGTTCGGCGGCCTGCTGGCTGCCGCGCTGCCGTTGGCCGTCGGTGCATTCGCGATCCTGGGCTCGATGGCGGTGCTGCACGCGATCACGTTCGTCACCGACGTGTCGATATTCGCGCTGAATCTCAGCGTCGCCATGGGGCTTGCCCTCTCGATCGATTACACGCTGCTGATCATCAGCAGGTACCGCGACGAATTGGCCGCCGGATCGACGCGGGACGAGGCGCTGATACGCACCATGGCCACCGCAGGGCGGACCGTGCTGTTCTCGGCGCTGACGGTCGCGCTGTCGATGGTCGCGATGGTGTTGTTCCCGATGTACTTCCTGAAGTCGTTCGCGTACGCGGGGATCGCGGTGGTGACATTCGCCGCCGCTGCCGCCATCCTGGTGGCGCCCGCCGCGATCGTGCTACTCGGCGACCGGCTCGACTCGCTGGACGTGCGGCGGCTGTTCCGCCGGATACTCGGGCGGCCCGAGCCGACGCCCAAACCCGTCGAACAGAATTTCTGGTATCGGTCCACCAAATTCGTTATGCGCCGGTCGATTCCGATCGGCCTGGCGATCATCACCCTGTTGCTACTTCTTGGCGCACCGTTCCTCGGCGCCAAGTGGGGCTTCCCAGACGACCGAGTGCTGCCCACGTCGCTGTCGGCCCGCGAGGTCGGTGACCAGTTGCGTGACGACTTCGCCGTCGATTCGGCGCGCAACGTGGTAGCGGTGATCCCAGACGCTTCCGGCGTCAGCCCGCAAGAGCTGAGCCGCTACGCCGCAGACCTTTCCAAGGTCTCCAGCGTCTCATCCGTCTCGTCACCTGAGGGCACGTTCGTCGACGGTGTGAAGAACGGACCGCCGACGGCCGCAACGGGAGTGAAGGACGGCAGCGCGTTCCTGACCATCATCAGCAACGCGTCGCTGTTCACCGATGCGTCGGAGTCCCAACTCGACCAGCTGCGCACGGTCAGCACGCCCGCGGGCAAACCGGTGGAATTGACCGGCGTCGCGCAGATCAACCGGGACAGCTCGACGGGCATCACCGACCGACTGCCGCTCGTGCTCGCGGTGATCGCCGCCATCACATTCGTGCTGCTGTTCCTGCTGACGGGTAGCGTCGTGCTGCCGCTGAAAGCGTTGGTGCTCAACGTTTTGTCGTTGACTGCCGCGTTCGGCGCGCTGGTGTGGATATTCCAGGAGGGCCACCTCGGCGCGTTCGGTACCACGCCAACGGGAACGCTGGTGGCGAACATGCCGGTGCTGTTGTTCTGCATCGCGTTCGGACTGTCCATGGACTACGAGGTGTTTCTTGTCAGCCGGATCCGGGAGTACTGGCTGTCGCTGCCGGGCAAGACGCGCGCCGACAACGACGAAGCCGTTGCGCTGGGTCTGGCCCGCACCGGCCGCGTGGTGACCGCAGCGGCCCTTGTCATGTCGATCTCGTTCGCGGCACTGATTGCCGCGCAGGTTTCGTTCATGCGGATGTTCGGCGTCGGCTTGACGCTGGCGATCATCGTCGACGCCACCCTGGTGCGGATGCTGCTTGTGCCCGCCTTCATGCACGTGCTCGGCCGCTGGAACTGGTGGGCGCCCAAACCGCTTGCGCGACTGCACGAACGCATCGGCATCAGCGAGGCGCCCGACGACCTGATACCGCCCGCAGAGAAACGCGAGCGGGCGGCGGTCACGGTGACGGAGACTGGTTGACGATGTCCCTTCCTCTCAAGCGCCGGCGCGCGCCACGCGGCTCAGGTGAGCAGCTGAGGGACGAGATCCTCGACGCCACCACCGAGTTGCTGCTGGAGACCGGCCACGCCAAGGCCGTATCGATCCGGTCGGTGGCCCAGCGCGTCGGTGTCACACCGCCGTCGATCTATCTGCACTTCGCCGACAAGGACGCGCTGCTCGACGCGGTGTGCGCGCGGTACTTCGAGAAGCTCGACGAGGAGATGCAGCGGGTCAGCGCCGACCAGCCGTCGACGGTCGAGGTGCTGCGCGCGCAGGGCCTCGCCTATGTGCGATTCGCCATGCAAACCCCCGAGCTGTACCGCATCGCCACGATGGGCGAGGGGCGGGAGGGCAGCGACGTCGACATGACGTTGAACAGCTCGGCGTTCCAGCACCTGCGCAATTCCGTGGAGGGGCTGATCGACGAGGGGATCTTCCCGCCGGGGGACCCGACCGCCGGCGCACTGGGGCTGTTGACCGCTGCGCACGGTATCGCCGCGCTGCTGATCTCGAAGCCGTACCTTCCGTGGGGGGATGCCGAGGAGTTCGCCGACCGGACACTGTCGGCGGCGTGTCTGGGACACATCGTGCTCGGGCTCGTCGACGACGACGACGCAACACCTCAGCAGACCGTTGAATGGTTGATGAAAAGCACACCACAGGAAAGGAAGTCGTGACAGACGATATCGACACCACAGACAACCCGTTCTTCGCCAAGCTGTGGACGTTCCTGTCGAATCACGAGACCGAGGAGATCCAGCGCCTGCGCACCGAGAACCTCGCCGGGCTGTCCGGCCGGGTGCTCGAAGTGGGCGCGGGCACCGGCACCAACTTCGCCTTCTACCCGACGACGGTGACCGAGGTGGTCGCCGTCGAGCCGGAGGTGCGGCTGGCGCCGCAGGCGCAGGCGGCCGCTGAAAAGGCGCCCGTCCCCGTCACGGTGAGCGCGGGCACCGTCGAGAAGTATCTGAGCAACGCTGACGACACGCCGTTCGACGCGGTGGTGTGCTCGTTGGTGCTGTGCTCGGTCGACGACCCGGACAGTGTTCTGCGGGAACTGTTTTCACTTGTCCGGCCCGGCGGCGAGCTGCGCTTCCTCGAGCATGTCGGCACCGGCGGGTTCCGCGGGCGGTTGCAGAAGGTCGCCGACGCGACTGTGTGGCCGCGCATGATGGGCAACTGCCACACCCATCGCGACACCGAGTCGTCGATCGTCGGCGCCGGTTTCACGGTGGACCGCTTCCGTCGCGAACCCGCGCTTCCCGCCTGGTTCCCCACGCCGGTCGCCGACTACACGATCGGCCGCGCGCTCAAGCCCGCGTTTAGCGATTTCGGCGCGTTTTGCGACGCTGGGTGTCGATTAGCGCGCCGAATTCACTAGTCAGCCGAGGATCGACGGCAGGCGCTGCAGCAGCGTGGGCAGGGCTACCGCCGCGGGTTCGCGCACCGTGGCCGTTGCGGCGTTCGACAGCGGCGTGGGCTCTGGGTTGACCTCGATCACCGGAATGCCGTTGGCCAGCGCCAGTTCGGGCAGACCCGCGGCGGGGTAGACGATCGACGACGTGCCCACCACGATGACGACGTCGGCGTTGCCGCACCGCATCGACCGACTTCTGCCACGCGGATTCGGGCAGGGCCTCGCCGAACCACACCACATTCGGCCTGATCAGGCCGCCGCACCGGCACTGCGGCGGCGTCACCGTCTCGACCGGTTCCGGCATATCGGGCAACGTCGCCCTGATACTCGTCTTGACAACGGTCGCAACGGAATTCGAAGAGGCTGCCGTGCAGGTGGTAGACCCGCTGACTGCCCGCGCGTTCGTGCAGGTTGTCGACGTTCTGGGTGACGACGTGCACCTCGGCGTGGTCCTCCCAGGCGGCTACCGCGCGATGGCCGTCGTTCGGCTGCACACCCTGCATGAGGTAGTGCCGCCACAGGTACCAGGCCCAGACCTTCTCCGGATGCCGTTGCCAACCCTGCGCGCTCGAAATCTCGTACGGGTCGACCTTCGACCACAACCCGGTCTCGACGTCGCGAAACGTCGGAACCCCGCTCTCGGCCGAGATACCCGCCCCGCTGAGCACCGTCAATTGCACCTCTCCAAACTACTTCGTATGCGCGATACTGAGCACGTGACCGATTTGGGGGAATGGGTTCAGGCCGATCCGCACGCGAGCAAGCCGCTGTTCGACCAGCTCAGGGGTCAGATCATCGACGGGATCCGAAACGGTCGGCTGCCACCGGGGACGCGGCTGCCGACGGTGCGCGAGCTCGCCGGGCAGCTGAGCATGGCAGTCAACACGGTGGCTCGCGCGTATCGGGAGCTGGAGTCGGCCGGAATTCTCGAAACACGGGGCCGCTTCGGCACTTTCGTCGCCCGCACCGATCCGGCGGACGCAGCGATGGCGACCGCCGCGCACACCTACGCGACGGCGGCCAAGTCTCTGGGCGTCGCCAAGGACGAGGCCCTCAAGTACATCGAAGCGGCGTTCGGCTAACCGAATTCGAGCAGGGCGCTGACCGGCCGAACGGTGTCGAGCAGCGGCACCCGCTGCAGGGTCCACATCAACCCGTTGAGCACTTTGCCGCGGGCAGGCACCATCGGGAGATCATGCACGGCACGGACGCCGGGAATGGTGTTGGCGAGGTTTGCGATCTCCGACGGTGACAGCGTGAACGGCATCGGCGGCACCCGGTAGCGCAGCGCGATTCGCGAGCCTCGCCGAACCCATGCGGCGAACAGCGCGGGCGGCAGGTCGAACATCATCTGCCCGCCGGGAAATCGCTTGGCGCATTCCGCGATCAGGCCGAGCGCTTCGTGGGGCTGCAGGTACATCAGCAGGCCCTCGGTGGTGATGAACACCCCGTTCGAGGTGTCCACCCGGTCCATCCAGCTGTAGTCCAGCGCGGACTGCGCGATCATCGTCACCCGGTCCGACGGCGGGAGAAGCCGTTCGCGCAGCTCGATGATCGGCGGCAGATCGACGGTGAGCCAACGGAACTCATCGCCAACACCGGAGGCATCGAGCCGGTAGAAGCTGGTCTGCAACCCCTCGGCGAGTGCGACCACGGTGGCCGACGGATGGTCGACGAGGTAGCGCCGGGTGTACTTGTCGAAGGTCAGCGCCCGCAGCGCCATGTCCTGGCGGCGGGTGAAACCGAACTTCGCGAAGTCGAAGTCGATCTCGTCGACCAGCTTGATCGCCATCGGGTCGTCGATGACGGAGTCCGGCCGCCTGGCCTCGGTGGCCCGCACCATCAGCGTCAACAGCGCGGTTTCGGAGACCCCGGTCAGCGCGGAGCCGTCAGCCTTACTCATTTCAGCACCTTGTCGAGGGTCCGCAGGTTGCGTGTCGTCGTCGACGACTTGTACCGCTTCTTGCCCATCGTCTTGCCGATCGTGGTGTCCAGCGTGCCCTTGTTGGGCACCTGCCAGTAGATGACGCCCTTGCCTCGCTCGATCTTCTCGGACTTCGGCGCATCCTTGGCGAGTGCGGCCAGTTCGTCGAGCACGTCGGCGTCGGTGACGAAGGTGACGTAGCTGTGGCGTCCTTCGACCTCACGCTCGAACGGGAACTTGTCGGATATCGCCCGCACGGTGTCGAGGTCGTAGGCCAACACCCAGGCGTCGTAGCCGAACTCGTCGCGCAGTGCCTTCTCGGCCTTCTTGCGGACCGCATCGACGCCAGATCTACTGTCCAGCAACACGTTACCGCTCGCAAGGATTGTCTTGACGTTCGTGAACCCGGCATTCTCCAGCGCCGCGGCGACCTCGGCCATCTTGAGGTTGACCCCGCCGACGTTCACCCCGCGCAGGAACGCGGCATACCGGGTCACTGGTCGAACTCCAGCAGCGTGATGCTTGGTCGGTGGCGCCGCATCACGCCGCGATCCAGCAGCGGGGACGACAACAGCTTCCAGATTCCGCGGCCGCGCGCGTAGGGGATGTCGCGAGCGATACGCACTCCGGGAACGGTGCCGGCCAGCGCGAGCCCCTCGTCCGGTGTCATCGCGAACGGCATCGGCGGTGGGCTGTAGCGGTCAGACAGCTTGTGGCCCTTCAGCGTGCGGCGGCTGAAGAAGGGTGGGACCGAATCGAACATCATTCGGCCGCCGGGGAACCGGGCCGCGCACTCGCGGATCAGCGCCAGCGCATCGTCGGGTTCGAGATACATCAACAGGCCCTCGGCGGTGATCAACACCCCGTTCGAGGCGTCCACCCGGTCCATCCAGCTGTGGTCGAGTGCCGACTGGGCCAACGGCACGATGCGGTCGTCGTGCGGCAGCAGCTGTTCACGCAGGGCCATCACCGGCGGCAGATCGATGGAGTACCACGTCAGTTCGTCGGCGACGCCTGCGGCGTCCAGCCGCCAGAAACTGGTCTGCATCCCCTCGGCGAGCGCGACCACCGATGCGTTCGGATGACGCGGTGAGGTAGTCATGCGTCACCGCATCGAACGAAGCCGCCCGCAGCGCGTGGGCCTGGCTCGGCTTGCCGAACTTCTCGTAGTCGTAGGAGATCGAGTCGAACACCGTGACCGCCCACGGGTCCCGGATCACACCGTCGGACCGTTTGGCTTCGGTGGCCCGGTAGTACAGGGTCCAGAGCGAGGTCGCTGAGACACCTTCGAGGGTGTCGCCGCTGATGGCAGCCATTCGCCCATAGTAGGTACGCCGTGCGAATAGGGGTCGGCCCCGCCGGCGGCCGACGTAGGCTCGGGACATGGCCCGCCAGGTGTTCGACGACAAGCTGCTCGCGGTGATCAGCAACAACTCGCTCGGTGTCCTGGCCACCATCAAACGCGACGGCAGGCCGCAGCTGTCCAACGTGTCGTACTACTTCGACCCGCGGAAGCTGACCATCCAGGCGTCGATCACCGAACCGCGGGCCAAGACGCGCAATCTGCGCCGTGACGAGCGGGCGTCGCTGCACGTCACCTGCGACGACGGCTGGTCCTACGCCGTCGCCGAGGGCAGCGCGGTCCTCACCCCGCCGGCCGCCGCCGAGGACGACGACACCGTCGAGGCGCTGATCGCGTTGTACCGCAACATCGCGGGCGAGCATCCCGACTGGGACGACTACCGACGGTCCATGGTCGACGACCGCCGGGTCGTGATGACGCTGCCGATCTCACACCTGTACGGCATGCCACCGGGCAAGCGCTGACCCAGCAGGACGCCAGCGGTAAAGGCCGCGACGACGCCAGGTGCGCCGCGCTAGGCTGCCGCTATGGCTGAAGCACCGGAAGACGACAACAAGAAGAAGTTCCGGGAGGCGCTGGAGCGCAAGAACGCGAAGTCGGCGGAGGGGTCGGACCACAGAGACGGTGGAAAGAAGCAGCCGAAGGCACACGGCCCGCTGGAGAGCCGCCGCGAGTTCCGCCGCAAGAGCGGGTAGGCCCCGCAGGGAGATGATGTGACGCCGGAATTCCTGCTGACCACGCTCATCGTGGTGGCGACACCGGGCGCGGGCGTGCTCTACACGCTGGCGGCCGGGGTTTCGCGCGGCTGGCAGGCCAGCATCGTCGCCGCGTTCGCGTGCACGCTCGGCATCGTCCCGCACGTGATCGCGGCGGTCACCGGCCTGGCGGCGATCATGCACGCAAGCGCGGTCGCCTTCTCGATCATCAAATGGCTCGGTGTCGCCTACCTGCTCTACCTGGCATGGAAGACGTTTCGGGACAAGTCGGTGTTCGCGATCGACAGCGAACCGGTCAAGCCGTCGCCCTGGCGGGTCATCATGTCGGGCATCCTGGTCAACACCCTGAACCCGAAGCTGACGATCTTCTTCTTCGCGTTCCTGCCCCAGTTCGTACCCGCAGACAGCGCGGGCGCGGTGCCGCTGATGGTCTACCTGAGCGCGATCTTCATGGCGGTGACGTTCGTGGTGTTCGCCATCTACGGGGTGTTCGCCGCCGCGGTCCGCAACAAGGTGTTCACCCGGCCGCGCGTCGTGGCGTGGGTGCGCCGCAGCTTCGGCGCGACCTACCTGGTGCTCGCGGGCAGGCTGGCTGCGCAGACGCGCTGAGCGACGACCGGCCGGTCGGCGGCAAGGAACCTCGCCGCGACCAACGCCGCCAGCATCACCGCGACGCAGTAGAGGCCCGGGCCCTGCAGGCCCCAGCCGACCGATGCCAGCGTCGCCGCACCTGCGACACACAAGAGGGTGCCGACGGCCGTGCTGCGTGCACCCGGTGCGGTCACCCGGCCGCCGTCCCACAGCGGAAGCGGATTGCTCTCCAGCGGTCGCAGCGACGACGAACGCCGCCGCGACGAGGCCCGCCATGATCGTCAGTTGCAGGACGCTGAGCGCGACGAAGCCTGCGCCGCTCGCGTCGTATCGCGGATAGCCGAGGTAGTCGAAGACGAGGTGCATCCCCAGCAGCAGCGGGATGTGCCACAGGTACAGCGTCATCGCTCCGGAGTTGCCGATCGCGGTCAGCCACCACACCCGCGGGCGCCGCGCCCACCGGGCGATCGCAGGCGCGGCGGCAATCGCGAACGCGCACATCATGATTGCGTGGCCGGCCAGCAGCAGCGACGGTGGTGTCATGTTCTTCAGCTGCTGGGTCTCGATGCCGACGAGGCTGAGTTCGTATGGGCCCGCCCACATGAGCAGAAGGTTCACGGCGAACATCGCGACACCGAGCAGCAGCGCCGCGCGTCCCGCGAGAAGATGCCTGCGGTAGGCGACGCCGAGCATGCCGGGGATCAACCAGGCCACCAGGTTCAGGTAGCCGAGGCCTGCGGGCACGTCGACGTTGATCCGGATGGCGTCGATGATCGCGATGAACGCGTAGGTACCCGCGACGGCCGCGACAAGGCGGCCGGTGGTGGTGATGCGCGCCAGCAGTGGCACCGCGGCGAGCACCAGCACGTACGCGCCGAGGAACCACAGCAGCTGAATCGAGATCCCCGCCACCGGTTCGTAGACGTGCTCGGGCAGGAAGTAGCGCAGTATCGCCAACGCGGAGATCCAGAAAGCCAGGTAGTAGAACACCGGCCGGTACAGGCGGGTGCAGCGGCGCATCAGCCAGTCGCCCCAACTCGTCCCCGGGTGCCAACGCGTCGACACACGCCGCGACGCCCGCGAAGAAGAACAGCGGCATGATCTGGAACACCCAGGTCAGCGCCTGGAAGATGACTGATTCGGTGAGCAGGTTGCTCCAGATGAAGACGTCGTCGGAGATGATGCTCGTCGCCATGATCGTGTGTCCGACGATCACGGCCAACAGCGACACGATCCGGATGACGTCGATGGCGCGGTCCCGCGTCGCGGGCGTGTTCGCCTCGACCTCAGCAGGGCTGGGAAACAGTGCTGCAACGTTCATGCCGCAAATCTAGGCCTGACCTGCGCGCGAACGTCTGAGTAGAAGCACTCAAATTCGACGCGTCATCCCACCGCGGTTCCGTGCTCCTCGTCGATGCGGGTGGTGACTCCGGTGGCGACGATGGTTCGCGTCGCGTCGACGGATGCGTAGGTCCAGAAGATCTGCATCCCGTCGGTGCTCGACGCGTTCTCGAAGTAGTGGTGAATGCCTGCAGGGATGAACGACGTGTCGCCGACGCCGACGCGGTGTGCGACCCCGTCGATGTGCGCGATGGCCTCACCGCTCAGCAACATGACGCTCTCGTCGCAGTTGTGAAAGTGTTCGGCGATCGCCGCGCCCGGGCCGAATCTGGTGATGCCGTTGAGGAAATCCTTCGATCCGACCCGCTGCGACACCAGAGGGATCGTGCTCGCACCGCCGCCGCGCTCACGGGCCGGAATCTCGGCGGGCCGCAGGATCACACCGACTCGCTCTGCCATCACACCTGACCTCCCGTGAGCGCCAGCAGTTGTCGGGTCCGTGCCTTGGCCATTTCGCAGTACGTCTTCGCGGCCGCGCGCGCTGCGTCGGCGTCGCCGCTTCTCGAGTGCGACCAGAAGGTCACGCTGGACCGCGAGGAATGCGCGCGACGACTGCGCCGTCGTGCCGAAGCTGCGCGCCATCACGTTCTTGATGCTCAACGAGCCGAACGCCGCGATGAGCACCGGATTGCCCGACAACGCCACGATCGCCTCGTGGAAGGCGTAATTCGCGTCCAGGTAGGCGTGGAAGTCCTCGAAGTGGTCGTCGACCAGATAGCGCGACATCGTCTCCAGATGGCGTCGCGCATCGGCGAGGAGATCCGGATCGCTATGGCCCGCAACGCGATCGATGACACCCAACTCGATCGCCAGCCGGGCCTCGAAGGTGTCGTCGGAGGTGCGCACGTCGAACGGGGTGATGACGTATCCGCGTTCGGGGTCCCGTCGCACGAGGCCGTCGCCTGAGAGCCGCGTCAACGCGTAGAAGGCGCGGGCCCGGTCACCGTCGAGGTGCTCGGCGAGCTCGTCGACCGTGATCACCTGTCCTGCCGCGAATACGCGGCTCAGCACCATGTCACGGGCCCGCTCGTAGGCGCGGTCGTTGCGTTCGAACTCGAATCGGCCGAAATCCCCGCGGAAGTAGGTCAGCGGATCGCCCTCGCGCGCGGTCGCCGACGTGACGTGGCCGAGGAACACCGAATGCGTGCCGCCGAGGACCTGCTCGGTGACTTCGCATTCGATCGACGCGATGGCGTCGGCGAGCATCGGCACATCGCCCGCACCTCGGTCGACGTTGACGCCTTCGAACTTGTCCTGCCGCGGGGTGGCGAACTGATAGGCGAGGTCGCCGTGTGTCTGGCCGAGCACATTGACGGTGTACCGGCCGCTTCGTTCGATCGCCGCCGCGGTCGGCACGGCGTTGTTCACACACGCCAGCATCATCGGCGGGTCCATCGAAAGGGATGTCACCGAGCTTGCCGTCATACCGTGGTCGCGGCCGTCGTGTCTGGTCGTCACGACCGTTACGCCGCTGGCCAGGTGGCCGACGACGTGCCGGAACAGGTCCGTGTCGACCGCCTCAGCGGTGTGCACGTAGTCCTGACTCATGACCGATCTCCCGTAGTTGCCGTTGGTACGTCAATTGAACGTCGACAACGGGCGTGCAAACACTCACGGATTGCGACACACACGGGCGCGAAGTTCACGTCCGCAGACAATGCATCGCCGCTGCGCCCGCAATTGACTGTTGCAGTGATCAAAGCAGCCGTCGTTGGACTGGGATGGTGGGGCCAAAAGATCGTGCGCGATCTCGACGGCAACGAATACGTGCAGATCGTCGCGGGTGTCGACGTCGACCCCGGCGCCCGTGAGGCGACGGCCGGTTCGCTCGACAACGTCTATCCCGACATCGACGCCGTGCTGACCGACGACTCCGTCGACGCCGTGATCCTTTGCACGCCACACAAATTCCACACCGAACAGATCGTCGCCGCGGCGGCGCACGGCAAACACGTGTTCTGCGAGAAGCCGCTCAGCGCATCCGGCGACGACGCCCAACGCGCCGTCGACGCGATCACCGCCGCGGGCCTTGCGCTGGGCATCGGGCACGAGCGTCGCTTCGAGCCCGCCGTCGTCGAGCTGCGCCGCGCCATCATGGACGGAAAGCTGGGCACTCCGCTGGTCTTCGAGGGCAACTTCAGCCAGGACAAGTTCCTCGATCTGCCGCCCGACAACTGGCGGCTGTCGGCCGTCGAGGCGCCCGTCGGGCCGCTGTCGGCCACCGGCATCCACCTGGTCGACCTGGCCATCGGCATCTTCGGCAGGCCGACCGAGGTGTGGGCGAGGCTCTCGACGCAGGCGACCAACTTCGCCAACGGTGACACCCTTGCGATCACCCTGGCGTTCGAGAAGGGCCAGACCGCGCTGATCACGGCGATATTGGCGACCCCGTTCGTCGGTCGGATCACCCTGCTCGGGTCGGAGGGGTGGGTGGAGATTCGCGACCGCAACCATCCAGAGGATTCGCAGGGCTGGGACGTCACCCGCCAGGTCCGCGGCGAGCCCGCCAGCACCGAATTCTTCCCGCCGCACGGTTCGGTGCGGGAGAACATCGAGGCGTTCGCCAGGGCCGCCGCAGGTGAGGAGCCATACCCGATTCCGCTGGAGGAGATGGTGGCCAATGCGCGCACTTTCGAAGCGATCACCAGATCGGCGTTGAGCGGTTCGGTCGAGCCGGTTCGGTGAGGTGCGACGGCAGCGGGTATCCGGTATCGGACTAGGATCGCGCCCACAACCTGATCGAGGTGCATCGCGATGTCACTGACCATCGATGACGGTCACGCCGTGGAGTCCGCTGACGCGCGCATGCCTGCCCCACTGAATCTGTGGCACGACGATCGACCGCTGCCCGCGTGGGTGCAGGCGCTTGCCAACGACTTTGACGTCGACGACCTCGTCGAGGTCATCATCGGCCGCTGCCTGTCGATCGCGTTTCCGAACCAGGCGCACGACGACGATTTCCGCGAATACCTGACGGCGAGCACCAGCGCCAATGCCCGCTGCCTGCGCTCTGTCATCGCCGGCGAGATCGCACTCGAGGACGTCTACCTGGAAACGGTGTTGTCGTTCGCCAAAGTGCAAGCGCAGCTGCGCATTCCGCAGAAGTCGATGCAGCGGTCGTATCGGATCAGCTTCTTCACGATGTGGGAGGCGTGGAGCGGTCACCTTCGCAAGGCCATCAAGGACGGCGACGTCGACCGCGACGAGGCGGCCTTGGCGCAGCAGCTGCTGACCCAGACGATCCTGGGCTATCAGGATTTCGTGGCCTCCCAGGTCGCCGAGACCTACACCCGAGATTACGAGGCGCTCAACAGGTCTCGCGCGCATATGCGCCGCAGCCTGGTCAAGGACATCCTTCGCGACGAGAACGGTGTGCTGTCCGGTTCGGACGCCGCGATCCTGACCTATGACCTGGCGAGCCGCCACATCGCGGTGCTGCTGCCGACCGTCGCCGAGGGCGCGGCCGCCCAGCTGGCGATCGGCCTGCGCAATGCGGTCAGCTGCCAGCACTCGCTCGTCTACCCGCTGACCCTGAGCTCGACGGTGGTGTGGCTCGGCCGGATCGGGGAGTGGAAGCGCTCCGTCCTCGACGCGCTCGACGGCGTGCTCACCGAGGCGGGCGTGCCCGCGACCGTCGGCGGCGCGCATGCCGGAATCGACGGGTTCCGCACCACGCTGGCCGAGGCGTTGGACGCCGAGCGGATCCGTGCGGCGTGGGATCGGCCCTGGCGCGCCGTCGGTGGTGCACCACGGCGACGTCGGGCTGGAGATCCTGCTCATGCGCGACCCCGTACAGGCGCGCCAGTTCGTCGACCGCGAACTCGGCCCGCTGGCCGGCGACACCGTCGAGGCCGCGCGGCTGCGGGAGACGCTGGAGGCGTCGTTCCGGTTCGGCTCGCATGTGGCCGCCGCCGAGCATCTGCAACTGCACGAGCACACCGTGCGCAACCGCCTTCACAAGGCCGAGGAACTGCTCGGCCACACCCTCAACGAGCGGCGCACCGAGCTTCAGGTCGCGGCCCGCTTGATCCGGCTGCTGTCGGGTGTCGAGGAGGAGTGACTTCGAGCTGCGGGGGACACGCGGCGATCATTCGTCCGTCGAGGCAGGTCTTCGCCGCAGCAACGCAGTGATTCCGAGCACGCCCGCGAACGGCAGCAACACGAGACCGGGCAGTTGGTAACGCCACGAGAACTCGAATGCTGCCGACGCAAGCAGGATGGTCACGGCCATGCCGACCGCAAGCAGCGTTGCCGAGCGGAGGCCGCTCGTTCTGGCGCGGCCAACGCCGAACCCGCCAAGCAGCGCGACCAGGCCGAACGCAGCCAGCAAGGGGCCGGGCGTGTAGCCCACGCTGAGCTGGTACCCGCGGAGAAACTCGGCGATCCCGATCACGGCGGTCGGGTCCTCGCCGCTGAACTCGCGGGATGCGCTGGTGCTGTACTGCAAGTCGACAGTGGGGTACTCGGGCTTGAACTGCCACCGTGCCACGGTCGTGTCGCCGGGCGCATCCGTCCTCGTGGGCCGAAACCCCTTCAGAAAATCCAGCCCGATCGCGCGGGCGACGTCCAGCGGCTGCTGGGCGATCACGGCCCTGCCGAATTCCCTCTGCACCGTCGTTCAGATCGGTGTGCGGAGGAAAGCGCTCGCGAAAGGGTGCCTCACGCTGGATGTGGGCGTAGTCGTCCAGCTTTCTACGCTGCCCCAACGGCTCCTTCGGGCAGGCCAGCGCCGTCACCGAATCCAGGTTCAGTCTGTCGCAGTCCGCGACGACGGCGGTGCGGCCGTAGAGCACATTGGCGGTCGTGCGGGTCAGCCCCCATTCCCCGGTTTGCGCGTGAAAGTACCAACCGTAGCCGGCGATAATGACCCCGAAGGCCGCGGCGAAGGTGAGCGTGCGTGCCCCGACCGTCCGCCAGCCCGGCCAGGTTCGCCACAACCGCCACGCCCCGCCTGCGATGATCAGGTAGCACACCGCGGGCACCACCAACGACATCGCCACAAGCCGCAACAGCACCGCCACACCGAGCAGCAGGCCGGCGAGCGCGGCCCGGCGCGGGCCCGGCGCGCCGGCGCCGAGCAGCACCCACAGCAGTGCCACGAGGAGGACCTGCTGCCAGATGTCGGACATGATCAGCTGCTCGATCTGAATCTGGTAGCCGTCCAGTAGCAGCGGTGCCGCGGCGAGCGCAGCCAGCCACCGGTTCGCCCCGAGCCGCATCGCCAACGCGTACAGCGCGATCGCCGAGCCCACGCCCGCAAGATGCTGAAGCGCCGTAACCAGCTCCAGCCCGTCCACCGCGAGCGTGGGCGTCAACACGAACAACTCGTATCCGATGGGTGCCAGGCCGGCTGGGTCGTATGTCCCGACATTGTCGAGATATCGGAACGAATCGCCGAAAAACAAGGCGGGCTGGTAGGCGAACCAGGCCAGCACCCGCAGCGCGATGCCGGCCGCCATCAGCGCGACGAACAGCCAGTGCCGTACAACGAAGCGGGCCGGGCGCGAAAGGATCGCCACCGGTCAGGCGTTGTTGGCGCGCGACCAGTGCACGGTGGGGTACAGCTTGTCGACGTCGACCCGGTGCTTATTGGCCTCCACGATGCCGAACATCGACTCGATGAGCGTGTTCGACAGCAGGTGCGGCTGCAGTCCGAGTTCGACCAGGGCGGTGTGCGTGACGTTGTAGTAGTGCTCCGCGGCCTCGGATCCGCGGGTTGTCCATGTGCTCGATCTGTACCGGCCCCGGGAACTGGCGAGCAACAACGTCGGCGATGTCGCGTATCGACATCGATTCGGTCATCTGGTTGAACACCCGGAACTCACCCCGGTCGGCGGGATTCTCGACGGCGAGCCGGATGCATTCAACGGTGTCCCGAATGTCGATCAGTCCCCTTGTCTGCCTTCCGGTTCCGTACACGGTCAGCGGCTCGCCGAGCACCGCCTGGATGACGAACCGGTTCAATACGGTTCCGAACACGCTGTCGTAGTCGAACCGGGTCGACAGCCGCGGGTCCGACGCGGTTTGCGAGGTCTGCTGTCCGTAGACGACACCCTGGTTGAGATCAGTGGAGCGCAAACCCCAGTTCCTGCAGGTGAACTCGATGTTGTGCGAGTCGTGCACCTTGCTCAGGTGATAAAAGGATCCCGGCCGCTTGGGGAACAGCACACGCTCCTTGCGGCCGTTGTGTTCGACATCCAGCCAACCCTCTTCGATATCGATGTTGGGTGTGCCGTATTCCCCCATGGTTCCGAGCTTCACGAGGTGGATGTCCGGATTCGTCTCTGCGATGGCGTACAGCAGGTTGAGCGTTCCGATGACATTGTTGTGCTGGGTGTAGACGGCGTGCGCGCGGTCGATCATCGAATACGGGGCCGCCCGCTGTTCGGCGAAATGTACGACCGCGTCGGGTTCGAAATCGCGCAAGGTGGCATAGACGAACTCCGCGTCCAGCAAGTCGCCGACGTATGACGCTATGTGCTTCCCGGACACTTCTCGCCACGCCGCCAGGCGCACGTCAAGGTCCTCGATCGCCACCAGGCTGCAGACGCCCAGTTCCTCGTCGTACCCGCGTCGTGCGAAGTTGTCGAGCACCGCGATGTCGTGTCCGCGGTCAGAGAGATGCAGAGCCGTGGGCCATCCAAGATATCCGTCTCCGCCGAGCACCAGAACCCGCAAGAGAGATCCCTATCCGTGTTGTGATCGCGATGAGCGCAAGTCTTGACCACCGTAACCTGCAGAATGGCTGCTAGGCGATCCTGGATCGAGGAGAAGTACATGCACGATCACAGCGGTGCGTTCACTGCGGCCACCGGTCGTCAGCTCGAGGCTGCAGGCACCGACAAGCCCCGCTACCGCCGCTATCAGTACGAGCTGATCGCGCCGCACTGCGGTAGGTCGGTCCTCGAGGTCGGCGCCGGGCTCGGCGAGTTCGCGGAACAGTTCGATGACCTGCACCGTCTAGTGCTCACCGATGTCGACCCGGCAGCCGTCGCGGTGATGGCTCACCGGTTCGCCGGACGTCCCGAGGTGACGACCCAGCAACTGGAGTTAGGACAATCGCCGAATCTGTCGGAACCCGTCGAGTCGATCGTCGCGATCAACGTGCTCGAGCACATCGACGACGACGCCGGTGCCCTGCGGTCGCTCGCGACGGCCGTCGAGGTGGGCGGTCGCATCATTCTCTGGGTCCCCGGCTACCAGCAGCTGTACGGCGAGTTCGACCGCAAGGTCGGCCACGTACGCCGCTACACGCCGAGCACCCTGGCCGACGCCGTCCGGCGCGCGGACCTGGATGTCGAGCTGGTCAAACCGGTCAATCTGCTCGGCGGCATCGCCTGGTGGCTCACGGTTCGCAGAAGCGGCGTCAGTTCACCCAACCCGAAGATGGTCGCGATCTTCGATCGCTGCGTGGTGCCGATGACGAAGGCGCTTGAACGCCGGGTGCGGGTGCCTTTCGGCCAGTCCGTCCTGTGTGTGGCCCGCAAACGAGCAGAAGCGTGAACCACCTGTTCCGCAAGCGGTTTCAGCTGTGGGCCCGCTATACCGGGGCGTCGGTCATCGCGGGGATCATCAGCGAGATCGTCTTTCTCGTCACCTATTGGTTCGGCGCCGTTCCGCTGGTGGCGAGCCTGTTGGCCTTCGTCGCGGGCGCCGTACCCAACTATCTGATGAACCGGTACTGGGCGTGGCAGCGCCGCGGGCGCGCGGACCGCACCATGGAGATACTGCCGTACGCCGTCATCGTCGCCGTCACCGCGATCATCGCGATTCTGGTCACCACTGCCGCCGATCGCTGGGTTCGCGAGCACATCGCCGCACATGCATGGCAGACCACGCTCGTCGGCGCCGCGTTCCTGGCGACCTACGGAGTGATGTTCGTGCTGAAATTCGTTCTCTTCGACCGGTTCATCTTCGTCGACCGCGCAGCGCGTACTCCCGGATCCACGTCCGCGTCATGACGCGCGCGTAGTTCGCACCGTATTTCAGGTTGCCGCCTTTCTTGCTGGCGCCGTTGCCGCGGAGGCGCATCGCCATCGGTACCTCCAGCACCCGCGCGCCCTTTGCGGTCACGCCGAGTAACAGCTCCGATGACTGGTACTGCGGCTCGACCAGCGTCACCGAGCAGGCGAGATCGGCACGCATGGCACGAAATCCGAACGAGGTGTCGGTGATTCGGCGCCACGTCAGCAGCGAGGCCAGCGATCGCGAACACGCGCACCCCGATCCATCGCACCAGACTGTCCGAATCGTGCGTGCCCAGCCTGCGCGAACCGGTGACGAAGTCTGCGCGATCCTCGACCAGTGGTCGCACCAAGGCGGCCATCTCCGCATTGTCGTACTGGCCGTCGGCATCGGTGGTCACGATGTAGCGCGCTCCGCCGTCCGAAGCCAGCCGGTAGCCGAGACGCAGAGCCGCGCCCTGTCCGCGGTTGCGGGGTGCGACACAGGTGTAGACGCCGTGCCTGCGCGCAATCTCTGCGGTCTCGTCCGTTGCTCCGTCGACCACAACGAGGACATCAACATCCATGTCGCAGCAGTGTTTTGGGATGTCGGACAACACGGATCCGATACCGGCGGCCTCGTTGTACGCCGCGATCACCACCACCAGTTCGGCGAGGCGGAGCTGCTGATATCGCCGGTGGAATTCTGCGAGTGCGAGGGTGTCCACCTCGTCGGGGTAGTCGGTGAGGCGTGTCACGCCGTCGCGCCCGGCACCTCGTCGCGGAAGTATCGCCAGGTGCTCGCGAGTCCGTCCGCAAGCTCGACCTCGGGCCGATAGCCGAGCACGTCCGCGCTATGCGACAGGTCGACGACGACGGCTGGCATCTCACCGTGTTGCGCCGCAACGTGTTCGGTGCGCAGGGGCCTTTCGGTGACACGACGGACGGTCTCGACGAGGTCCAGTACCGACACCGATGTCCCGGATCCGACGATCGCGCTTCCGGTGTAGCCGCTCTCCCAACCGAGCAGCACGCCCCGTGCGACGTCGTCGACGTGAACCAAATCGCGCCGCTGCGATCCGTCGCCGTAGATCCGCACTGTCGAACCCGTGAGTGCCGCCCGCATCAGCCTCGGCACGAAACTGTCCTTCTGCGCCATGCCGGGTCCGTAGACGTTGCTGAACCGTAGAGCGCACGCCGTCATCCCGTACGCACCCGCATAGCCGGAGAGCAACATCTCGCAGGCGGCCTTGGTCGCCCCGTACGGCGTGAGTGGGCGCAACGGCAGCTGTTCGGTGATCGCCGCAGTCCCCACGTCGCCCACCACTGCATTCGTCGATGCCAGCAGAAACGTGCCAACGCCCCTGACGCGGGCCAGCTCGAGCAATTCCTGTGTGACGGCGACGTTGTCGGCGTAGGTCTGCGCGGGCCGCTCCACCGAGCGGAGCACCGACGTCAACGCCGCGAGGTGGATGATGGCGCTCGTATCGGGAGCCACCGCTTCGTCGCGGACATGGATTTCGCGCAGGTCTCCAACGACGTGGGTCACGCCGTCGCGCGCCCCGTCCGGGGTCTGCCGGTCGACGACAGTGACGGGAATCCCACGGCTGCAGAACACCTTCACGACTGCGCTGCCGATAAAGCCGCCACCGCCCGTGATCAGTACGCGACCTCCGGTCCGCAAGCCCATGACAGTCAACCTATCGCGCTCGTCTCTCGGCCGGAATCTGCCGAGCCGCCTCCGAACTCAGTTCGCCGTCTTGGCCACCAGCTCGGCGAACCGCTCCGGGCTCTCGACGGTGCAGGCGTGACGGCCGGGCAGCCACTGCACGGATCCGCCGGTGGTATCGGCCAGCCATTGCGCCGCGTCGCGGAATGCCGGGGCGTCGTCGTCCCCGCAGACCACCGTTGCGGGCACCGTGAGGCCGGCAACGCCGTCGCGCAGATCGACGTCGGCCAAGACCTCGCAGGTGCGCGCGTAGCCCTCGGGATCGGTGGCCGCGAAGGTGCGCCGCGCCTGTTCCACCCGCTGGTCTTTGCGCTGGGCCAGTTCGGCGGTGAACCACATCTCGACCATCGGCTCGACGAGCGGGGCCATGCCGTCGGTCCTCGCGGTTTCTGCGCGCTGGCGCCAGGTTTCGCGGAACGGTTCTGGATACACCGGCACGGTGTCGGCCAGCACGACCGACGCGACAAGGTCCGGATGCGCCGCGCCGAGGTGCTGCGCCACCAGCCCGCCGAGCGACATGCCGACCAGGTGCGCGGGCTCACCCAGTGCGGCGATCCGCAGCCCGACGGGCGCGCTGTAGGCGTCGATCCCGGCTCCCGCGGGTGAGGGCGGGGCCGAGCCGTGCCCGGGCAGATCGAATGCCAGCGACGAGTGCGACCCCATCACGGCGCGCACCGGATCCCAGAAGGCGGCGTCGGCGCCCAACGGGTGAAGGAAGACGATCGGTGCGCTCATGATCCCCTTGCAGGCAGACGCTCGTAGTTGTCCGGCACAGGCGTGCGCGCGGCGTTCATGGTCATCGCCAGCGTGGTGTAGTAGCCGGCCGTCGCGATCACCTCGACGACACCGTCGTCGCCGACAGCGTCCAGTGCGGCGTCGAACGTGGAATCGCTGACGCCGCGCCGGTATTCGAGCTCGCTGACCAGTCGCCAGACGGCGCGGACGTCGTCGGCGCCGGTGAAGGTGCCGCCGTCGCGCACCGCGGCGATGACGTCCTCCTCGAGGCCGGCGGCGCGGGCGAGCGGGACGTGATGGCCCCACTCGTAGTCCTGATCCCAGCGCCGCGCGACCACGAGGATCACCAGCTCGGTCAGGCGCGGCGGCAGCCCCGAGCCGAAGCGCAGGTACTCGCCGACCAACTGCAGCCGCGTCATCAGCTCCGGGGCGCGCAGCAGCGGGACGAACGGCGCGATCAACTCACCGCGCGGGCCCGATGCGACCTTGTCCATCGCATACTGCTGATCCGCCGTCAGCGTCGACGGAAGCGGTAGCCGGTCAGCACCGGTGGCCAGTTCAGCCGGCATTGACCCGCGGCATGACTTCTTGGGCCATCAACTGCATGGACCGTCGCGCCAGGTCGGGGTCCACCCAGTCCAGGCCCGCGTACACCAGCTCACCGAACTCGCCTGTCTGCTCGCGGAACGCCAGCAGCTGTTCGGCGACGGAATCCGGAGTTCCCGTGATGACGAGCTCATCGACGACGCTGTCGAGGGTGACTTCGTCGTCTGGCTGCTCGCGGTGCGACTTGAACAGCTCGAGGCGGCCGATCTTGCGCATCTTGGTCAGCATCTTGTCGTAGTAGAAGCGGTACGGGCTTCGCGCATCGGTGCGGCCGTACGCTTCCGCGACCGCGGCGTCGTCGTTGACGAACACCGTGCGGGCCACCCGCCAGTCGTCGGTGTTGGCGGTCTCGCCCACCGACTCCTTACCCTGAACGTAGTTCGGCCAGTGCGTGGCAACCCATTGCGGCAGAAGGAAGTTGGCTGACAGCGGATGGAAGTTACGGGTACCCATCGCGATGACACCCTTGGAGAAGGGTGCGACGACGGTGCCGACGATTTCGGGGCGGGGTTGCTGCAGCGGTTTGGGCAGTATGCCGACGCCGAGTTCGAGATCGAGTGTCTTCTCGGTGGTGACGTTGAACCGTCCGCCCTGGCGCACGAGCGAATACGGGGGCTCACCCTCCCAGATCGCGGTGATGACGTCGATGGCTTCGGCGAACATCTCATTGCGGTCCTCGTCGAGGATGCCGAGCGCCTCGGCGTCGGACGGCAGGGCGCCCGGGCTGATGCCGAGGATGAAGCGGCCGTCGGCGAGGTGGTCGAACATCGCGGAGTTCGCCGCGACAAGCACGGGGTGTTGCTGCGAGAGGTTCGTGGTGCCGGTGCCGAGCTTGATCTGTTCGGTCTCCGATATCAGCGTCGCCAGGAACACCAGGCTGTTGGTGATGTTCTCGTGGCGGTCGGTGAGGTGCTCGCCGATGAACGCGTCGTAGAACCCGAGACGGTCGGCGAGCAGCACCGCCTCCCGGTCCTCGCGGAGCGTCTCCGACCAGTTCCGGCCGGCGGGGTGCAGGGGCATGGAGAAATAGCCGAGTCGCATCAGGTCAGTCAATGCCGCAAAGATCCACCGGTCAGTGGCGTCGAGCCGAGAATTCACAGCCGTTTCGATCACGCGATTCGTCACCGCGGCCGGCGGTGACAGAAGGCGTCACAGGGCGCGACACCCTTCGCGATCGAAATTCACGGACGCCGACATAGGCCGTCGGGCGTGCTGGCACTGTACTCAGCAGTGGTACGCATCACAGTCTCATCCACCACGGGTGGACGTGCACGAGGAGGGCCAATGAAGGTCAAGAAATCAATGTGCATCGCCGTGGCAGCCGCCACGGCGCTGACGCTCGGGGTGGGGTGTAGTAGCAAGTCGGGGGGAGCAGAGTGCCGAGGGTGATGCGCAGGTCATCAAGTTCGCGTTCGCGCCGGACCCGGTGTGGGACCTGCTGAAAGACTCAGGCACCACGGCCAAGTGGGAGCAGGAGAACAACGTCAAGATCGAGACGAGCTCGACGTGGGACGAGTTCACCTACTTCGCCGGTGGTCACGGCGACATCGTCTCGATGGCCACCCAGGAGACGCCCGTGCTCGAGGCCGAGACGGGCATCAAGACGGTGACCTTCGGCAAGTACAACTACCAGCGCGTTCCGATGTTCAAGCGCAAGGGCGACCCGTACAAGACGCTCGCCGACATTCCAAAGGGCAGCAAGATCTGCGTGTCCGGGCCGACGTCGAACACGGCGTTCTGGACGATACTGGCCAAGGAGATGCACAACCTGGACTACCGAGTGGGCGGCGGCGACTTCCAGCTGGTGGTCAACGACCACTTCGTCAACCCGACGAACCTGCTGCGCGGCGATTGCGAGGCCGCCGCGATCATCCCCGAGGCCGCCATCCCGCAGCTTCGCAAGGGCGAGCTGGAACTGATGTACGACGGCAAGCTGCCCTTCCAGCTGTACAAGGAGTTCGCGCCGGACAGCGACGGCAAGCTGCACGTCTCCGGCAACAACTTCGTCGCCACCGAGAAGTGGTACGACGCGCACAAGGATCTCGCCGCCAAGTTCGTCGACCTGTGGCAGACCGGCGTCGACATGTGGAAGGAACAGAAGGCGGAGACCATCCGCAAGTATCCGCAGCACTTCTCGGTCGAGTCCGAGGACGACGTGAACTACATGATCGACTTCGTCTCGGGTCCAAATGACTGGTTCGTCGACAAGATCGCCCTCGAGCAGGACTGGATCGGCGGCGAAACGGAGATCTGGGATATGCAGAAGCAACTCAACCCGGACAACGCGAACTACCTCGCACCGGATGCGCCGACACCCCGGTTCGAAGCCATCACCCCCCAGTGATCACGTGGCCGGGGTCGGCGATGCCGGCCCCGGCACTACAACGAGATGAAGGGCAGTTGTGTCGACGACCTTGGAGTCACCACCGGTGACCGAGAAGCGCACGAGCGAGGAAGACCTCGTACGTGCGGCCAAGCGTAAGGACCGAATCACCAGATGGGGCTGGCGGATTGCCGGCTACGTGTTCTTCCTCGGTATCTGGGAGCTGGCGTCCGGCAGGCTGATGGACGAGCGGCTGCTGCCTGGCCCGTCCACGGTATTCCGAACGTTCGGGGAGTTGTGGGCGACGGGTGAGGTCCCTGGGGCCTTCGCCACCACGCTCGCTCGTATCGCGGTCGGGTTCACGATCGCATTCTTCGTCGGAATCGGTATCGGCATCCTGATGCAGAACCGGTTCCTGAATGGGTTCTTCCGCGACGCGGTGACCATCGGTGTGACGACGCCCGGCCTGATCTGGGCGCTGATCACCGCCATCATCTTCGGCAACCGATACGCGGGCCCGATTCTGGCGATCGTGTTGACCACGTTCGCGATCATCACGGTCAACGTGTCCGAAGGCATCAAATCGCTGCCCAAAGACCTGATCGACATGGGGAAGTCGTTCGACGTCGGCGTGGTTCAGACGCAACCGACACATCGTGCTTCCGCATCTCGCGCCGTTCATCTTCACCGGTATCCGCTTCGGCTTCTCCATCGCGTGGAAGGTCACGGTTCTGACCGAGGTGTTCGCCGCCTCCAAGGGCATCGGCTTCGAGATGAGAACGGCCACACAGCTTTTCCGGCTCGACGAATTCCTGACCTGGATCCTCGCGTTCTACGTGCTTGCGCTGTTCCTGGACAAAATCGTGCTCGAGACGATCGAACGGCGGTTCTTCGCCTGGCGTGTGGAGCTCAAATCATGAGCACCCCGACGATGACACCCGCCCGCGTATGGCGGTGGCTGACACGCAGTTCGCTGACAGGACGGCTGCTGTTCCCGCTCGTCTGCCTGGTGATCTGGTTGCTCGGAATCAAGCTGGTGACGACCATCTGGCCCTTCGCGGTCGACGTGCTGCCGACACCGTGGCAGGTGTTCGGGTTCATGTGGAACGAGATCACCGGAGAGACGCTCGCGCCGCACAACTTGTATGTGACGTTCGGGATCTCGTTGCAGCGGTTGGCCATCGGCATGGTCATCGCGATGATTCTCGGCACGATCATCGGCATCGCGATGGGGCTGTCGCGGGCCGTCGACGCGTTCCTGAACGACTGGGTGGTGGCGATCCTCGCGATGCCGAACCTGGCGTGGGCGCTGTTCTGCAGCCTGGCGTTCGGGTTCGGCGACACCGGCCCGATCATCACCGTCGTGCTGACCGGCATTCCGTTCGTGATCATGAACGTCCGCGAAGGCGTGAAGAACACGCCCGCCGAACTGTTCGACATGGCACGGGCCTTCGACGTGCCGCGGCAGCGGGTCATCCGGAATGTGCTGATCCCGTCGCTGCTGCCGTTCCTGTTCGCGGCGGCGCGGTACTGCTTCGCGCTCGGGTTGGAAGGGTCTGGTCGTCGCCGAGGTGTTCGGCGGCCAGGACGGCGCAGGCTGGACGATCAAGTTCTGGTACGACGCGCATCGCGCCTACGGCGTCATCGGCTACGCGCTGTTCTTCGTGATCTTCGCGCTGATATTCGAGAAGTTCATGTTCGACCAACTGTCGAAGCGACTCTTCAGGTGGCGGCCGTCGTTGGATGACGTAGAGGTGGTCGAGCACCAGTTCGACGCGCCGACCAAGGCGTCCATCGGTGCCGCCGCGGCCGCATCGACGGCGACCGGCGCGGCGATCGGCAGCATCACGATGGTGACATCGGGACGGCCGCAGACCGTCGAAGACGAGCTAGAAGAACCGCCAAGGGACTGAGGAGAGATCACGCATGGCTGACATCACGGTCGAAAAGCTGCACAAGGAGTTCGGTCTTGGTGCTGACAAGGTCGTCGCGCTGGAGAACGTGAACCTGAGCATCAGCGGGCACGCGTTCGTCTCCATCGTCGGCCCGTCGGGTTGCGGCAAGTCGACACTGCTGAACATCCTGTCCGGCATCGACGTGCCGACCAGCGGCGGAGTGAACATCACCCAGGAAGGTAAGCCGGCGCGTGCGGGCTACGTGTTCCAGGCCGCACGCCTGCTGCCGTGGCGCTCCGTCATGGACAACATGTTGTTCGTGCAGAAGGAACGCAACGACGCCACCCGTCAGCGCTGCCAGCGCTATCTGGAAATGGTGCAGCTCGGCGACAAGGGCGGCAAGTTTCCCGGCGAGCTGTCCGGCGGTATGCAGCAGCGCGTCGGCATCGCGCGGGCATTCTCGACGGAGCCCGACGTGCTGTTCATGGACGAGCCCTTCAGCCACCTCGACGCGATCACCGCCCGCACGCTGCGCAAGGAACTGCACACGATCTGGGCGGAGACGGGTAAGACGGTCGTCTTCGTCACCCACGATGTTGGCGAGGCCGTCGAGCTGTCCAATCGAATCCTGGTGTTCGCCAAGGGCGGTCGGCTTGCCGACGACATCGAGGTCACGCTTCCGTTCCCGCGTGACGTCGCGGACAGCGAGGTCGCGTTGATGAAGGCCGACGTGTTCAAGACCTTCGAGAACCTGGGAGCGATGGCCGTCAGCTAGCTGAGTTCGCCGAACGTTGCCGTCAGCTGCTGAGTTTGAGCGAAATCGACGTTCGCGCGAAATCGACGTTTTGCAGAGAAAGTACGAGAAGAGGTCTGCAAAACGTGGATTTCGTGTTTACACGCAGGGGTTGGTCAAGGTGCCGATGCCGTCGATCGTCACTTCCATGACGTCGCCCGGCGCGAGGAAGCGCGGCGGGTCGAACCCGAGGCCGACGCCCGCGGGTGTGCCGGTGGCGATGACATCGCCCGCTTCCAGCCGCACCGCCGCCGAGATCGACGAGATCAGCCGCGGGATATCGAAGATCAGATCCTTGACGGGCGCATCCTGCCGCAGCTCGCCGTTGATCCGCGTCTGCACGCGCAACGAGCCCGCATCGTCGACCTCGTCTGCGGTGACGAGCACGGGCCCGATCGGGCAGTAGGTGGCTGCGCTCTTTCCGATGAAGAACTGCACATGCCGCTTCTGCAAGTCCCTGATCGTGACGTCGTTGACGATGGTGTACCCGTAGACGTGCCCTTGCGCGTCGGCCTCGGACACCTGGTGCCCGCCGGGCCCGAGCACGACGCCGAGCTCACCCTCGTAATCGCTTGTCGCGGTGGCGTCGTCGCTGACGCGCACGTCGTCGCCCTGGCCGACGACAGCCGAAAGCGCCTTGGTGAAGATCACCGGCGCATCGGGGATCGTCTGCTTGGCCGACGCGTCGAAGCCACTGCCCGCGAACTCGCGCGCATGTTCGTGGTAGTTCTTGCCGACGCACATGACGTTGTTGCGCGGCCGGATGGGTGCGAGCAGACGAACACCGGCTGCCGGGATGCGGGGCGCCGTCTGCAAGAGCGCGGCCGCCCGCTCGAGACCCTGCGCGCCGAGTGTGACGAAGTCGACCATCGCGGCGGGCAGGCCGGGATCGGCTGCCAGCGCGACGATCTCGTCACCGTCGAGCACGCCGATCGCCGGGCCGGCGTCAGCCTGAAAGGTCACGAGCTTCATCGTGTTTCCGCCTTCGTGAAGGGCGAGTCGACGCCGAGTTCTCCTGCGAGTTCGTGCAGTTCGCTTGCGAGCGAGTCCGACAGCGGCACGCCTTGCTCCTGGTTCTCGGCACGGACCCGCGCGGCTTCGTCGCCCGGCAGGCGCACCGGCCGCCCGTTGCCGCTGCCCGCACCCCGCAGCGCGTCGAGGTGGCGCGTGAGGTCGGCGAGGACTTCGTCGCCTGCCCGGAACAGGTCTGGCCGCATGACGAGAATCGATTGACCGGTGTTGGTCGGGGTTGCCTGGTCACGACGATGGTCGACGACGTCGCGGCCGAACGCCGCCCCGTTCAGCACCCCCGCGAGAAGTCCGATCGCGATCGTCAGACCGGACCCTTTGTATCCGCCCATCGGCACGAGATAGCCCTCACCGGCACGGGCGGCATCGGTGATCGGCTGCCCGTCCTTGTCGACCACCCACCCCTCCGGCAGCGGCTTGCCCTCGCGGGCGTGCACCTTGATCGTCCCGTGCGACGTGGCGGTGGTTGCGACGTCGAGAACGAACGGTGTGCCCTTGGTGGGCATCGCGATTGCGATCGGGTTCGTGCCGAGCAGCGGCTCGGTTCCGCCCCACGGCGGCATGCCGTTGGCGTTGGCCACCGCGAAGTACATTGCGACGAGACCGGCATCCGCCGCCTGCTCGGCGTAGAGGCCCGCGGCACCCGCATGGTTGGAGTGGACGGTGCCCACCCACGCCAGACCGGACGTCGACGCCTTCGCGATGGCCAGTTCGGTCGCCTTGGTCATCACGACCTGCCCGAGCCCGTTGTCGCCGTCCACCTGAGCGGAGACGGGGGTGTCGTGGGTGACCGCGATGTCGGGCCGAATGTTGATGCCGCCTGCGCGGATCCGCTCGACATACGGCCGCAGCCGGATGAGCCCGTGTCCCGAACGTCCGCGCAGGTCGGCTTCGACGAGCCGCGACGCGGTGATGTTCGCGTGCTTGGGCAGCACCTCGCTGGCGCGCAGAATCGCCGATGCGAGATCGGTCAGCGCGGAAGAGGGTTGGCGTGCAGTCATGTCGGCACCTTGATGTCGAACAGTCGGGTGGCGTTGGCGCCCATCACGAGATCGCGCTCGTCGTCGCGCAGGTCGGCGGTCGCCAGGAATGCGACGGGATCGACCGTGCTCATGTCGAACGGATAGTCGGTACCCATCAACACATGGTCGGCGCCGAGATCGGCGACCAGCTTCTCGACCATGCGTGCGTCGAAGACGTTGGTGTCGACGAAGATCGAGCGAAGCACCTCGCTGGGCGGCACGTCGAGGTGATGGCGCATCTCCGGCCGCACCCGCCAGGCATGGTCGGTGCGCGCGATGTAGAACGGCAGATAGCCACCGCCGTGCACGACCATCATCCGCAGGTCGGGATGACGGCTCCACACCCCGCCGAGGATCATCCGTGTCACCGCGAGCGTGGACGCCAACGGCATGCACATCACGTTGACCAGGTAGTAGTCGGTGAACCGCTCGCCATGCGTGAAGCCCTGCGGATGCAGGATCACCGTCATGTCGAGTTCGACCACGGCCTCCCAGACCGGGTCGAAGCGTCTGTCGTCGAGGTCGCGGCCGAGCACGTCGGCGCTGATCTCCACGCCACCGAAGCCGTAGTCGCGCCTGGCCTCGCGCAGCATCTCGACGGCGAGCGCCGGATGGTCCATCGGCACGTTGGCGACGGCGGCGAAGCGCTGCGGCCATTGCGCGACGACCTCGGCGAACCGTTCGTGCTGAAGCCGGTTGGCGCGCAACGCCTCCGCCTCGGGCAGCCAGTAGAAGTACTCGGTGGGCGGCACCGAGAGCACCTGCATGTCGACGCCCTGGGCGTCCATGTCGGCCAGTCGTTGTTCGGCGTCCTCGAACTGTGCGGTGTTCAGCGGGCTCGCGCGATACTCGGTGTTGTAGCGCGTCGTCTCCTCAGACGAGTACACCGCGCGTGGCTCGAACTCAGGGCGGAAGAAGGGCTTCGCCACCGCGGCAGCCGGTTTGACGGACAGGTGGGTGTGCGCGTCGACGCACAGCCCGCGATGGCGTGGCGCCCGCGAGGTTTCGATGCGGGGCGCCAGCTCGGGCCACCAGTCAGCCACGGTCGACGTATGCCTCCGCAAGAGCGAGGCCGATCTGTTCTCGGCTCAGCGGCAGCTCGACGACCTGGTTGAGCTCGGCGGACAGATCCGCGGCGAGGTAGACCTCCATCGTCACGCGGGCCAGCTGCGGGTCGACCATCACGGCCCGGTCCAGCGCCACCGCCTCGATGAAATGGGTTGTCTCCCTTTCCATCGGGCCTTCGTAGATGTGATCGATGTACTCGCCGGGCATCGTGGAAAGCGGGAACTGGATGCCGTCTGCGACTGTGTTGAACACGATGTCGCGGTGGCTGGCGTCGGCGAGCACCGCGCCCTCTGTGCCGATCACCTCGATCCAGATCGTCGAGGCGTTGGGGTAGTGCGGCGGAAGCGACATCCCGGCGCCCACGGTCACGACGACGCCGTCGTCCATCGTGACGACGATGTACTGCGTGTCGGGTACGCCGTGGGTGGATTGGCGGACACCCCAGGCGTTTTGGGAGTACACCCGCACCGGTCGTCGCGGCTCCAGGCACCAGAACGCGAAGTCCAGGTCGTGCGTGGCCTCCATCGCGGCGGGGGAGAGTTTCGTCCGCCCGCTGATCTTCGCACCAAGCGTGCGGGTGATGTGGCGGCTCAACAGGATGCTCGTGACGTCACCCAGCTTGCCTTCGTTGATCGCCCGCTTGATCATCGCCGGCTTGGGATTGAAACGCTGCGAGTACCCGATGGTGAACTTCAGCGAGTTGGCCTCCGCCTTGCCGATCAGCTCGTCGGCCTCGTCGAGGGTCAGCGCGATCGGCTTCTCCAGCAGCACGTGCTTACCCGCCTCGAGAGCAGCCTTCGTCATCGGATGATGCAGGTTCTCCGGGGTCGCCGAGACGACGACGGCGTCGATATCGGGGTTGTTGACGATCTCTTCCCAATTCCCGGTCGCCACTGTCGGATTCGTCTGTGCCGAAATCTCTTCCAGACGTGCCGGGTCGATCTCCGCCAGATGCAATTCGTTCACCAGGGGGCTGCGCGATGCGGTGACGGCTCGAATTCCGCCGCACCACCCGGTGCCGATGATGCCGAGGTTGATCTGTCGCATATCCGTCCTTTCCGCTAGGAGCCGAGCCCGGCGATCAGTTCGTCGGGGGTGATGGGCAGTGAAACGGGTTGTCCCTGTGCGCGCCGAAAGATCCATCGCCATGGTGTTGATCAGGTTGGCGTGGCCGTCGGCGGCCGTCGCATGCGGGGTTTCCACCCCGCGACAGACCCTGGCGAACCACGTCGTGGTCTCTTCCCGCATGGGTCCCCACAGCATGCCGTCGGACACGTCGCCGGGCGGGTAGCTGCCGATGAAGTCGACGTGCCGCGGTGCGGGCGGTGCGAACCCACGGCTGGTGTAGCCCGCAGGCTGACCGACCTCGGAGGCCAGGATGACGTCGCGGTGGGTGTCCTCGACGTCGATGACACCGCGCGTCCCGACGATGCCGATCTCCAATCCGTATACGGCGCCTGGCCATACCGTCGGCAACGCCCAGTTGATGTTCATGCTGAACACCACGCCGTCGTCCATCGTGAAGATGCCCGACGTGCCGTCCTTCGTGCCGATGGGCCCGAGCGTGCGGTCGGTGGACCGGGCGTACACCTCGACCGGGCTGCGACCCTCCATCAGCCACATGCACATGTCGAGGCTGTGCGTGCCGGAGACGACCATGGGGGTGAGCCCGGTGGGGTCGTCGACCTTGCGCAGGGTCGCCTCCGGAACCATGCGGTTCATGAAGGCGCGGGTGATAACCGTTGTGACATCGCCGATCTGGCCGTCGCGCAGACGTTGCTTGACGGTCTGGAACCGGCGCCGGAACCGTTGGGTGTAGCCGACGACGGCGTCGACGCCCGCGTCCTCGATGGCCGCGAGCACCCGCGCGGAGTCGGCCGGGTCCGTCGCGAGCGGCTTCTCGATGAACATCGGCACGCCGAGTTCGACCGACCGCAGGATCGGTTCGACGTGCACCTGCTCGTCGGTCGCGACGATGATCGCCCCGATCTCGGGTCTGGCGAGCAACTCGGCGAGATCGGTGGTGGCGAAGTCGGCGCGAACGTCGTCGGCCAGTGTCTTGAGCGTCGGTTCGTCGGTATCGCACAGGCCGAGCCAGCCGATGCCCGGGTATTCGCGGGCGAGCACGGCGCGAATCCGGCCGACGGTGCCGCATCCGATGACCGCCAGCCCGACGGTTCCGTGTGCCGTCAACGCAGTCATGCCAGCCCCAGCAGCCGCGCGGCGTTACCGCCCGCGATGAGGTCGATCTGCGCCTGGTCGACGCCTTCGGCTGTGCCGAGGAACGCGAGCGGATCATCGTCGCCCATGTCGTACGGATAGTCCGTGCCCAGCAGCACATGCTCGGCGCCGTAGAGGTTCACCAGATACTCCAGCTGGCCGGGTTCGAACACCATCGTGTCGAAGAAGAACTTGCGCAGATACGACGTCGGCGGCTGTGGCACGCCCTCACGAATATCGTCGCGCGCGCGCCAACCGTGATCCATCCGCCCCGCGTAGGCAGGCAGGTAGCCGCCGCCGTGCACCACGAGGATCTTGAGGTCCGGATGGCGTTCGACGACGCCGTTGAAGATGAGATGCGCGGTGGCAAGAGTCGCCTCGAACGCGTGGCCCATGATGTTGACGAAGTTGTGGTCGGCCAACCGCTGCGCATGGGTGGCGCCTTGGGTGTGGATGACGACGACGAGCCCGAGCGCCTCCACCTCGGCCCAGAACGGATCGAGGCGCTCACTGGAGATCTCCTCGCCCTCGACGTGGGTGCCGATTTCGATGCCCCGCATGCCGAGATCGTTTGCGAGATAACGCAGTTCCTGGATCGCCGCGTCGGTGTCCTGCAGGGGCACGGTGCCCAACGGCTGAAATCGCCCCGGATACTTCGACGTCGCCTCGACGAACTCCTCGTTCATCAGCCGGGCGACCTTGGCCCCCAGTTCGGGGTCGGCCCAGTAGTAGTACTGATACACCGCGACCGCGACCGCCTGAACGTCGACACCCATGCGATCCATATCGGCGATGCGGACGTCGAGCATGTCCATCTTCGGCCTGATCGTCTCGAGCTGGCGCCGGTTCACCGCTTGGGTGGTGGGGTTGCCGTGGCCGAGGGCCACCTTCCCGGCTGCGCGTGCGGGCTCGGCCATGATCTCGGCCGCGGGCGCGCACTCTCGATGGCAATGGATGTCGATGACCGGACCGTCGCTACGGAACGCCCTGACCACGCTGTCCTTCTCCCTCCGACGGGTTCAGCGCCAGAGTAGGACAGTCCGGTGCGCGGCCACACTGCCGTCTGGCGTGAATGTGCGCGCGCCGGTCTCCCGGGCTACGGCATGGACCTACAGATCGGCCGCTTGGCGCGATTCGCGCCTTTCGCGGACCAGGATCGCGGCCAGGCAAACGGTCGCCAGGATCGCCACGGCCACCGCGAACGACAGCCCTGCGGTCCGCAACCCCCAGGCCTGACTGGCCAGGCCTTCGCCGACGACGGGCAGCGCGATCGCGATGTAGGCGACGACGAAGTACGTCGAACTCACCTCGGCGCGACGGTCGGCCGGTGCGCCGTCCATGACCGCGGCCAAACCCCGGCTGAAGCTGATGCCCTGTCCGATTCCCGACACCACCGCCGCGGCGATGACACCCGCCAACGACGAGAAGTGCAGTGCCACCGCAAGAATCACCATTCCCACAACCAGGATCGCGCAGCCCAGCGCCACCGCTCTGTGCGGGCTGATGTTCGTCGACGCCACCTGTGCCACCGCCGACACCGCGAAGATCGAGCACACCACAAGACCCGCGACCGCGTGGTTGTCGATACCGACGACGTTGGCCAGGAAGGACGGCGCGACCGCGGTGAACAGGCCCGTCACCGCGAACCCCGCGAACGCGGAGAGCGCGGCGATGGCGAACATCGGACGGACTTCGACGGGCACCGACACCCGCTGCACGCCAAGACCGCCACTGCGCGACGACGTCTCAGGCGCGTACAACACCGCCGCCGCGGCAAGCACGGCCAGCACGATGTGCACCATGAAGGTCAACCGCAGAGGGTTGGGCGCGTATTCGACGAGCAGACCGGACAACAGCGGGCCGATACCAAGCGCGCCGATGTTGGCGACGGTCGCGACCGACGCGGCGCGGTGGCGCCACGCGTGCGGCGCCGCCTCGATGACCGCGGCCGTCGCGGTGCCTGCGAACAGTCCCGCGGAGAAACCGGACACCACCCGTGCCACCAGCAGCAGCGGGACCGAGTCGGCCACGAGGAAGATCACGTCGCTGGCCAACGCGCAGGCGACGCCTGCGAGCAGCACCGGGCGCCGACCGATCGCGTCGGACCACCGCCCGAAGACCACCAGTGTGAACAGCACGCCACCGGCGTAGGTCGCGTAGATCACCGTCGTCGTCAGCACCGAGAAGTGCAGTTCGTCGGCGTAGATCGCGTAGATCGGCGTCGGAAGTGTAGTGCCGAGCATGATCGCCGCGAACGCGTACGCGAGCAGGGGGAACGCGAAGCGGGTTCGGGGCAAGGTCTCCAACACTTAGGTTGTCAGCGGCAAAGGCTGGTTGGCTTATTCCGCTAACGCCGAATTGTCAGCAGCTCCGGTAGGACGTTAGCCGCCGTCCACGGGGACGGTGGCCTCACCGATGGGGATCTGCTTGCCGTCGTATGTGGCCGTGCACTTCACTGTCGCGCTGTAGCTGATACCCGGTGGTGGAAATGCCAGGTCGGTGATGTTTCCGGTGCTGTTCGGGCCAACACTCAGGGTGCGGTCTATCGTCTTCGCGCCGAAAAGTCCCTTGGTCTTCGTCGCTTTGTAGGCACAATCGGCCGGCAGAGCCGAACTGTTGGTGACCGCCACGTTCGCGTCGAGTACCCCGACCTCAGTGATTTCCATCGAGATGGCATTCGACGGTGCCTCACACTGTGCGGGGGGATCAACGGTCGCCGTCTTCGATCCTGCGGGGCACGGGGTGGGCGGCAGGGCGACAGGCGCAGCAGGCTCGGCGGGCGCAGCAGGCCCGGCGGGCGCGTCAACGGGAGCAGCGGGGCCTGGCTTACCGAAGATGATCATGACAACGTCATAGTCGTCGAGAAAACTCTCTTTACGAAAGAAGCCCGAACCGAACTCGGTGTACTCACAGATGCTCAGCATGGCTCCCGCGCCGGCCTGGTAGGCGAAGGTCAAGGCCTCGGATTGGGGATCGCCAACACCCTGGAATTGGCGCACCTTGCCGTTGTATCGAGCGGCTATGTCCGCGTCGGAAATGCCCTCATTGATCAGGCTCTGGGCGATGGATTCGAGTGTTGGATTGAACTTCAACGGCCCACAGTCCGCGCCGTATTTGAGTCGGTCGCCGGAAATGATGGCGTTTTGATCGTCGAGTGGGGTGGCGCTCGCCATCGGCGGCACCACCAACACGAGCCCGAAAATACAGGCCGCGGCGGCCAGAATGCCAAATAGTTCAGCGATCGGTTTTCTCATCACATCTCCTTGATGCAGGCGTTGGGCGCTGCCTGTCCGGATGTGCCCCGAGGCCACCTAGCAAGCTGTGTGGAGCCTATGGCGGCTAAGGGGTCAGAGAAATCGGGTGTTTCCCTACGTTTGCGAAGTATGCGTCCGCAAACGCTGTGCTAGTGGCCGGTGATCGCCTTCTCTGCGCCAACCCCGGTCAGCGTCCGCACCTCGAACTCCGCGTTCAGTTCGGGGTCGCCGCGATCCGACGACGTCAGTGTCCCGGCGATGCCGAGGATGAACGCGAGCGGAATCGACACGATGCCCGGATTGGCCAGTGGGAACCACGCGAAGTCCACGTTCGGCAGCATCGCGGTCTTCGCGCCCGACACCGCGGGCGAGAAGATGATCAGCACGATCGTGGAGATCAGCCCGCCGTACATGCTCCACAGCGCACCGCGAGTGTTGAACCGTTCCCAGTACAGCGAATACAGGATCGTCGGCAGGTTGGCCGCGGCCGCGACCGCGAACGCCAGCGCCACCAGGAACGCGATGTTCTGTTCGGCGGCAAGGATTCCCAGCAGGATGGAGAGGATGCCGATCACCACGACGGTGATGCGGGATACCCGCACCTGTTCGCCCTCGGTCACCTCACCACTCTTCAGCACACTGGCATAGATGTCGTGCGCGAACGACGTCGCCGCGGTGATGGTCAGGCCCGCGACGACGGCGAGGATCGTCGCGAATGCCACCGCGGAGATGATCCCGAGCAGCACGACGCCGCCCAGTTCGAATGCCAGCAGCGGCGCCGCCGAGTTCTGCGCACCGGGTGCGGCGAGGATCGCGTCGGGTCCCGACGAGTGCCGCCGCGCCGTAGCCCAGCGCCAGCGTGAAGAGGTAGAAGAGGCCGATCAGAACGATCGCCCACACCACGGAACGGCGAGCCTCCTTGGCCGTCGGCACGGTGTAGAAGCGCATCAGCACGTGCGGCAGACCCGCGGTGCCGAGGACCAGCGCCAGCGCCAGCGAGACGAAGTTCATCTGTGACGTGAAGCTCGCGCCGTACTGGGCGCCCGGCGCGAGGACGTCACGCTTGGCGACGCCCTCGGTCGTGGCCTCCGAGACGGCGGACTGCGCGGCGCCGAGCATCTCGGAGAAATTGAGCCCGAACTTGGCGAGCACCCACACCGTCATCAATGCGGCGCCACCGATCAGCAGGACCGCCTTGATGATCTGCACCCACGTGGTGCCCTTCATGCCGCCGATCAGCACGTAGACGATCATCAGCAAGCCGACGACCGCGATGACGAGCGCCTGGCCGATATCACTGGTGACGTTGAGCAGCAGGGCGACCAGTCCGCCCGCGCCCGCCATCTGGGCCAGCAGATAGAACAGGCACACGGTAAGTGTCGTGAGGGCAGCGGCCATCCGGACGGGACGCTGCTTGAGCCGGAAGCTCAACACGTCGGCCATCGTGAATTTGCCTGCGTTGCGCAGTAATTCGGCGACCAACAGCAATGCGACCAGCCACGCCACCAGGAAGCCGATGGAATACAGGAAGCCGTCGTATCCGTAGACGGCGATGGCGCCCGCGATCCCGAGGAAGCTGGCGGCCGACAGATAGTCACCAGAAATCGCGATGCCGTTCTGCGGGCCGGTGAAAGAGCGCCCGGCAGTGAAGAATTCGGCCGCTGTCGCGTTCTTCTTGCTCGCGCGGATCACGATGAACAGCGTCACCGCGACGAACAGCAGGAAGATCCCGATGTTGGCGACGGGGTTGCCGATTGTCTCGCCTTCGGCGGCCAGGACGTTGACGGTCATGCTGCGTCGCCTTCCAGCTCGTTACGGATGGCTTCGGCGCGCGGGTCGAGTTCACGGTTCGCGAATCGCACGTAGATGAAGGTGATCAGGAACGTGGTGACGAACTGGCCAAGACCGATCACGATGCCGACGTTGATGTCGCCCCACACCTTGGTCGCCATGAAGTCGTGGGCGAACGCGCCGAGGAGCACGTAGAGGAAATACCAGAGTAGGAACACCGCGGTCATCGGGAAGACGAAGCGGCGCAGTCGGTTCCGCAATTCTTGGAACTCCGGGCTGGCCTGGACGGCGATGAAATCCTGACCGCGCGCAGCGGGTGCGGGCGGAAGGTCGGTATCGGACAACGCGGTCTCCTGACCTCGATCTGAAATCGTGCGGTTCACAGCATACTGAGACCTACCTCACAGGCGAGGGTTCCCGCCTCACGGCGGCGTCAAACCGCCGATCTAGAATGTCGCCGTGGCGAAACTGCAGTTGGTCCAAGATCCCGAGGCCGATGCCCTGCTGGAGTCCAACCCGTTTGCACTGCTCGTCGGCATGCTGCTCGACCAGCAGATTCCGCTCGAGGTGGCGTTCGCGGGCCCGAAGAAGATCGCCGACCGCATGGGCGGTGTGGATGCCCGCGAGATCGCCGAATACGACCCGGACAAGTTCGCTGCGTTGTGTGCGGAACGACCTGCCGTCCATCGCTTTCCGGGATCGATGGCCAAGCGCATCCAGGCGCTGTCGCAGATCATCGTCGACCGCTACGGCGGTGACGCCGCCGCGGTGTGGGCCGGGGGCGACCCAGACGGCGCAGAGGTGCTTTCGCGGTTGAAGGAGTTGCCCGGATTCGGCGACCAGAAGGCGCGAATCTTCCTGGCGCTGTTGGGAAAGCAGTACGGCGTGACGCCCAAGGGGTGGCGGCAGGCGGCGGGCGACTACGGCAAGGCGGGATCGCATATGTCGGTGGCCGACATCGTCGACGCAGGCTCGCTGCAAAAGGTGCGGTCGTACAAGAAGCAGATGAAGGCCGCTGCCAAGGCGGCGAAGAAGTAGGCCTAGAGCGGGTCGCCGTCGAATCGTTCTCGCACGGCCAACTCCGAAACGGGTTTGCGCGTCAGCTTCTTGACCTGTTTCACCGGTTTGCCGATTGGCAGCAGCGCGGCGATCGCATAGTCGTCGGGTATTCCGAGCAGTTCCTTGACGCGAGGCTCTTCTGCCACCGCCATGGTGGTCAGCACTCCGCCATAGCCTTCATTGCGCGCGGCAAGCAGGATGTTCCAGATGAACGGATAGACGGATGCGCCGGGAATGACGGCGATGCGGTCGAGGTACTGGTCGAACGCCGCGCAGACGTTGAGGTCGACACACACCACCAGGACGGCTCCAGCCGTGAGCACGGGCGCGCCCAGATAGGGCGGCACCTCGGTCGCGGCCACCTCCTCGGCGGAAACCTGCATGGGCTGCACCGGATTCCACGGGCCTTCGCCGTTCTTGATCTGCGCGAGGTAGCGCTGCGCGCCGGTCACGCTGAGCTCGACGATCGCCTCGCGGGTCGCGCGGTCGCGGACCACGATCACGCGGGCGCCCTGCCGGTTACCGCCGCTCGGCGCGAACCGGGCGTTGTCGAGAATGCGTTCGAGCACCTCGTCGGGCAGCGGGTCGTCGGTGAATCTGCGGACCGCCCCGGTTGTGCGCATGACGTCGTATAAATCCATGCCCTACATCTTGACTGTGGGATCGTAGAAGGATGAAGACCCACCTGAACTGTCCGTGCGGCGAGGCGATCACCGGCTCGGATGAGAACGATCTCGTCGAGAAGGCGCAGAAGCACCTTTCCGAGCAGCATCCCGGCCGCGAGTACGACCGGGACGCCATCCTCTTCATGGCCTACTGAGGTAGCTCAGGCACCACCGTCGAGCCGATGGTGGGCATGAACTGGCACTGCTTCTCGGTAGTGGTCACCTGGCCGAAGATCGTCGACATGATGCTGCCCGCGCCGGTGTCGACGATGGCCGAAAGCGTCGTCGGACCCTCCGGGTTGATGTCGGACCGCGGCTTGAGTGCCGCGCTGCCCGACTTGCCGGTCGTCAGGTTGACCCATGTGACGTTCAGCGGCAGCTTCTGCTCGGCCGCCGGACCGGGCGTGCCGATCGCGGTGAACACGTAGGCCGTCTGTCCCGCCGCGGGACCCGGTGCCGGGATCTTGGCCGGCCCGGCCACCGAGATGGCCGTCGCGAGCACGTTCCCGCCGTCCTTCAGGCACCCGTTGCTGATCGACGGATACATGAAATCCTGCGTCGGCGGCGCGTCGGCACCGAACTGCGGATTGGCCGCGGCCTCGGGTGCAGGCGCTGCGCCGTCAGGTCCCGGTACGGGCGCCGCCTCTGGTGCGGGCGCCGCTTCTGGAGCGGGAGCCGCAAGAGCCTCTGGGGCCGGTCCGACGGCATGGGCCGGGTCGACGCCAGCGGGCAGGTGAGCCTCGGCGCCCGGCGCCGCACCCGGGGCGGGCACGTGCGCGGCGGCCGGTTGCGCGACGAAGTCGGTAACCGCTGAGGCCATGTTCTTCGAGTCCGCCGGTGCCGCCGAGTCCCCTGTGAACGCGGCGGCGGCCGCCATCAGCGTCGACACCGCGCTGTACGGGTCGGAGGCTGCCTTCTGAATCGCCGGGCTCAGCCCCTCCATTGCCGATAGGCCCGGTGCCTGCATGGCATCGATCGGCAGTGGAGCGACGGGGTCGGCGTTGGCGGTACCCGTCATACCCAGCAGCAGTGCTGCCGACGAGCCGACCGCGACGGCGGCGTTGGCGAACAGCTTGCGGGTGGTTGACATGGTTCTCCCAAGGCTCGAAGTGGTGTGGCGGTCTCAGTGCGTCACGGCAGCGCGCTGAGCACTGCCGCCGACGGCAGTCCCGGAATGGCGGCTGCGGGTGCCGCCGCTAACGGTGCCGCTGCGGCAGGTGCGGCCAACGCCGGTGCCGCAATGGCAGGCGCAGCCAGTGCGGGTGCCAGAGGTGCGGCCAATGCGGGTGCGGTCGCGAGCGGCGCCGCGGGTGCCGTCGCCGCCGGGGCGGTCAGACCGGGCAGCGACATTCCGGTGGGAAGCAACGAGGCCAGCCCGGCGGTGTTGGACAGCGGCGCAGGAAGCGCAGAGGTCAGCGACGAGAGCGCGTTGCCGGGAGCCGACGCGGCGGCGGGCGCGGCCGGAGCGGCGGGCACGGCAGGAAGCGCCGGGGCCGCAGGCATCGTGGGCACCTCGGGCAGCGTCAGCGACGCGGTGGCGCCAGGAGGAGGTGTCGCAGGCTTCGCGGCGGCCGGTGTGGCGGTGTTCTGCATAACCGATGCGAGGCTCTGCATCAGCTGCGGCGCGGCGGCCTGCACCGTCGACAGCTGGCTGAGCAGCGCGGCGCCCGGGTTCGGCGGGGCGGGGGCAGGCGGGATCGGGTCGGCGGACGCCGTCGCGCTGAGCGACAGCGCCGTGACCGCGCCCGCGGCGGCGATCATTGTCGACACAAAGAGTTTCGGGGTGCGGTTCATGTTCTTCCAATCGTTGGTTGGCGAAGGCCTGGAACCGAAGCTATCTAGTTACTGGTGTGACTCAAGTGACACGTGTGGCATTTATGCAACCGTTACTGAGGCGACGTCCGATGGTGACCGGATGGCTAAAGTCGGTTGGATAGACGACACACCCGCGAAGACAGTCCCGCGGCTGCCATCGCGACTGGCGGCCGCGGCGCCGTGGCTGCTTCTGCTCAGCATCGCCGCGCGGCTGGCGTGGACCTACCTGGTGCCCAACGGCGCGAACTTCGTCGACCTGCATGTCTATGTCGGCGGCGCAGGCGCGTTGGACGAGCCGGGCACGCTGTACGACTACGTCTACGCCGACCAGACGCCGGATTTCCCGCTGCCCTTCACCTATCCGCCGTTCGCCGCCGTCGTCTTCTACCCGCTGCACCTGTTGCCGTTCGGGGTCGTCGCACTCGCGTGGCAGTTGGGCATCGTCGCCGCGCTGTACGGCGTGGTGCGCATCAGCCAACGGCTACTGGTCACCGACGACGAACTGGCGAGGAGTCGGCGCGTCGCGATGTTGTGGACGGCAGTCGGCATCTGGCTCGAACCTCTGCGCAGCACATTCGACTACGGCCAGATCAATGTGCTGCTTGTGTTCGCCGTGCTGTACGCGGTCTACAGCACTCGATGGTGGGTGTCGGGCCTTCTGGTCGGGCTGGCGGCCGGGGTGAAGCTGACACCTGCGGTCAGCGGGCTGTACTTCCTCGGCAAGCGCCGCTGGGGAACGGTGGTGTTCTCGGCTGTCGTGTTCTTCGCGACGATCGGCGTGTCCGCACTGGTGGTCGGCGACCAAACCCGTTACTACTTCACCGAATTGATGGGTGACGCCAGCCGGGTGGGCCCGATCGGAACGTCTTTCAACCAGTCGTGGCGCGGCGGCATCTCGCGGATCCTCGGCCATGACGCCGGTTATGGGCCTGCCGTGGTGGCGGCGCTGATCGTGACGGCCGTGGTGGCGTTTCTGGCTTGGCGGGCGCTCGGTGCCGACGACCGGCTTGGCGCGATCCTGGTGGTCTCGCTGTTCGGGCTGTTGCTGTCGCCGATTTCATGGACTCATCACTGGGTGTGGGTGCTGCCGCTGATGATCTGGTTGCTGCACGGCCCGCTGCGAGCCCTGCGCGGCGCGCAGATCCTCGGCTGGGGCTGGCTGGCGCTGACGATCGTCGGCGTGCCGTGGCTGCTGAGCTTCGCCCAGCCCACGATCTGGGTGATCAGCAGGCCCTGGTACCTCGCGTGGGCAGGGCTGATCTACATCGTGGCGACGTTGGTGACGCTGGCGTGGATCGCGGCTACCGGCGCTACTGGCCGACGATTCCGTCGATCTCGCCAGCCATCTCCACATCCTTATCCGTGATACCGCCTTCGGAATGCGTGACGAGAGCGAAAGTCACTGTCCGCCAGCGGATATCGATGTCGGGATGATGGTCCCTCTTCTCTGCGTGCTCGCCAACCCTGCGCACGGCGTTGATACCGTCGAGAAACGCGGGAAACTTGATCGACCGGCGCAGCGCACCATCCTCGCGCTCCCAGCCGTTGAGGGCCGGCAGCGCGGCATCCACTTGTTCGTCCGATAACACAGCCATGTTGTTAGGTATACCGTCAGCCGCGATGCCAAACCAGATAGTGGTCGCGGGTGCGCTGATCGCGGGTTCTTCGCTTCTGGTGGCACAGCGCGAACGCCCGCCGGAGTTGGCGGGCCTGTGGGAATTGCCTGGCGGCAAGGTGGCGCCGGGGGAGAGCGACGCAGCGGGCCTGGCGCGTGAACTGCTCGAGGAACTCGGCGTGCATGTGACGGTCGAGGAGCGACTGGGCGACGACGTCGTGCTGAACGAGGCGATGACGCTGCGGGCGTATCGAGTCACCCAGACCGGGGGCGCGCTGCGGCCGAACGACCATCGGGCATTGCGATGGGTGACGGCCGAAGAGCTCGAGGGGCTGCCGTGGGTGCCCGCAGACCGGGCGTGGCTCGGCGACCTGACACGCGCGCTGGGCACCCCGGCCTAGTTCGCGAAACGAATTCCAGCAGGGCCGCACTCGCACTTTCTCTGGTGGAATGTCGTTTCGCGAGTCGGGCAGCGTCAGCTCAGTAGCGCAGGCGGTCACCCACCACGCGCACCTCGGACAGCGAGCGACGGTGGTTCAGGGCGTAGAGCGGGTGCGTGAGCACCGGGTGACGGCAGTGCGGGCAGGACTGCTGTGGATCCTTGGCCGTCGAGAAGGCCAGGTGATGGCACGCAGCACACCGGACGACGAAGAATGCGCCGGCCCAGTTCAGTAGGCCGAGATAGATCGCCGCCGTCGCCGCCGTACCGACTACGGCGATCAACACAATCGTCAGAACCTCATAAGCCGACATATTCGCCACCTTCGTTCGGCTGCCGGAACAGAATTACGGTACGCCCACAAGCTGTGAGGATCAGCTTTTTCGGGCCCGCTTGAACACTTTGACCAGGTGTTTACCGCGGATACCGTTGCGCTCGGCCTTGCGGACTTTGTTGACGACGACCGGGCATTTCTTGCAGCGCGGCTTGCTGCGGCAGCACTTTTTCTTCGGTTCGAGGTCGGCCAGCTTGCTCGGCTTCAAAGTGACGGGAGTCTCTCGTTTTCGTAATAGGCCGACTGCACTGGGATGATTCGACCGTGGATTTCCGGAATGTCGCCATCGTGGCACACGTCGATCATGGGAAGACGACCCTCGTCGACGCGATGCTGCGTCAGTCGGGAGCGCTGACGCATCGAGGTGATGACGCGATCGAACGCCTGATGGACTCCGGGGATCTGGAGAAAGAAAAGGGCATCACGATCCTGGCGAAGAACACCGCCGTGCATCGCCGCAACCCTGACGGCAGCATGACCGTCATCAACGTCATCGACACCCCGGGTCACGCTGACTTCGGCGGCGAGGTCGAACGCGGGCTCTCGATGGTCGACGGCGTGCTGCTTCTGGTGGACGCGTCGGAGGGGCCGCTGCCGCAGACGCGCTTCGTGCTGCGCAAGGCGCTGTCCGCGCACCTGCCGGTCATCCTGGTGGTCAACAAGACCGACCGGCCCGACGCCCGCATCGCCGAGGTCGTCTCGGAAAGTCACGACCTGCTGCTCGACGTCGCGTCCGATCTCGACGAGGAGGCGCAGAAGGCCGCCGAGTTCGCGCTCGGACTGCCGACTCTGTACGCGTCGGGCCGCGCAGGCATCGCCAGCACCACCGAGCCTGCCAACGGCGAGAACCCCGACGGCGAGAACCTCGACCCGCTGTTCGACGTTCTGCTGGAGAACATTCCGCCGCCGCAGGGCGACCCTGAGGCGCCGCTGCAGGCGTTGGTGACCAACCTCGACGCGTCGGCGTTCCTCGGCAGGCTTGCGCTGATCCGCATCTACAAGGGCCGAATTCGCAAGGGCCAGCAGGTGGCCTGGATGCGCGAGGTCGACGGTCATCCGGTCATCACCAACGCCAAGATCACCGAACTGCTCGTCACCGAGGGTGTGGACCGGACGTCGACGGACGAGGCGATCGCCGGCGACATCGTCGCGGTCGCAGGTCTGCCCGAGATCATGATCGGCGACACGCTGGCCGATGTGGAACACGCGCATGCGTTGCCGCGGATCACCGTCGACGAGCCAGCCATCTCAGTGACGATCGGCACGAACACCTCGCCGCTTGCGGGCAAGGTGTCCGGGCACAAGCTGACCGCTCGAATGGTGAAGTCGCGCTTGGACACTGAGCTCGTCGGCAATGTGTCGATCAAGGTCGTCGACATCGACCGGCCCGATGCGTGGGAGGTGCAGGGCCGTGGTGAGCTGGCGCTGGCCGTTCTCGTCGAGCAGATGCGCCGCGAGGGTTTCGAGCTGACCGTCGGGAAACCGCAGGTTGTTACGCGCACGATCGACGGCAAGCTGCACGAGCCTTTCGAAGCGATGACCATCGACTGCCCCGACGAGTTCGTCGGCGCCATAACGCAATTGATGGCGGCGCGTAAGGGCCGGATGGAGGAAATGACCAATCACGCTGCGGGTTGGGTGCGAATGGATTTCATCGTGCCGAGCCGTGGCCTGATCGGTTTCCGCACCGACTTCCTGACGATCACCCGCGGCACCGGTATCGCGAATGCGGTGTTCGACGGCTACCGCCCCTGGGCGGGGGAGATCCGGGCCCGTCACACCGGATCGCTGGTCTCGGACCGCACCGGCAAGATCACGCCGTTCGCGTTGACCCAGCTGTCGGATCGCGGCCAGTTCTTCGTCGAGCCGGGCCAGGACACCTACGAGGGTCAGGTCGTCGGCATAAACCCGCGCGCCGAGGACCTCGACATCAATGCGACCCGCGAGAAGAAGCTCACCAACATGCGCTCGTCGACGGCTGACGTTTTCGAGACGCTGGCGCGGCCGCTTGAAGCTGGGTCTCGAACTGGCCATGGAGTTCTGCGCGGAGGACGAGTGCGTGGAGGTCACCCCGGAGATCGTGCGGGTGCGCAAGGTCGTGCTCAACGCGACTCAGCGCGGCCGCGAAAAGGCCCGGGCGAAAGCGCGCGATAGTTCCTGCCAGACGAAAAAGCCGGCCACGGATCGCGTGGCCGGCTTTTCGTTTGGACTGCTAGTCGGTCTTCGACTCAGTCATTGGTGGCTGTGGCGTCAGCCTTCTTCTTCTCGACGGCGGACTTCAACTTCTCAACCCGTCGCTGGAAACGGTCCGCGGCAGCCTGGACCTCGTTGCCGACCGCCTTCACTGCGGCGCTGACGGGCCTGGCGCTGCTGGAGTTCGCGCCAGTCACGGCCTTTGTCGAGCCAGGCGTGAACTTGCCGAGATTCGTGCTGCCGGCCACCTGGTTGGTGCGGAGCAAGCGACGATGCGCGGCAGCGTTGCCGTCGATCCGGGTCGACGCCGAGATTGCCGGCGACGAGGTTACGGACGGCATCTCGCGGCGCCAGCAGAACATTGCCGCGGAGACTGTGATGATCTCGCTGTCGTTCATGTCCATGCCGGATCGTGTCTCCGATCGCCGCCGACCGGCTTGCGGCAGCACATCGTCGACTGCGAAGACGATCGGATCGGTGACGTAATTCGGTCCGTCGATGTATGCCTGCAGCGCCATGATAGAGCGGCTTGTTGTTCTCCCGTTCGAGGCTCGTCTGCAGGCCCTCGGCGACGGCGACGAGCCCCAGCGGCGCGGCCACTGCGCTCTGGGCGGCACGCACGCCGGATACGCGCTAGGCCGGCGCCGAGCCGGGCGGCAGCATAGACTGTCGTGCACCGACTTGGTTGTCGACGCGCCGCGTGTCGCCGACGCCGAGGCGTCGCGGATCGCTTCGTTGATGTCGTCCCGCGCGGCATGAGCACATCGGCGCGGAACTGCGTGATCAGGCTGTCGCCGCCTGCAGTTCGTGCATCGTTGTCCTGCGTCACCGCCGATCGGCGCCGGCAGCAGGTCGTCGAGTGCATAGATCGCCGGATCGGCGGCCCACTGCGGCCCGTCGACGAACTTCTTTCAGGATGCGCGTACGCGAGCAGGTTTCCCGGCCGGAGGCCTGGGCCAGCGCGATTGCAGCCGTGGCTGCGCCGACAGACGCGCCAACAGCCCGCTCGACGCCGGCGCGGTCCGCGAGCTCGGCGCACGGTTCCGGCTGGCCTGTCTCCAACGGCGCGCGAGCTGCGACGTCAGCGTCGCAGCTGCGCAGCACCTCGGGCGCCTGCTGGGCGACTGGCGATCGCGGCCATTACGCCCGCACCAACCAGTGCCATCCCTGCAGTGATGCCCTTTTGGACACGTGTGGTCATAGATCCCCCTCAGGATTTGTATTGGATTTAACCCGACCTCGTTCAGAAGCGTAAGGCATGAATCGATTCAGAACAAGTTTGCTGAGCAAGCTTTTTGAACTTGCAGGTCGGACGGTACGGCAAGGCGTCGGTGTCCCTCCGTAACCGCCGTATCAGCACAGTTCGGGAGTCTAGCTGTCACCTGAGAAAAGTGTGAATCATTTGAGAGATATCGAATGCAGATCGCCCGTTGAGAGCGATGTTTGTGCCCGCTAATCTCTTAGAATCGACGAGTCTGACGTTTGCCAGACTTTCCATACCAGTGCGTATGGCCAGGTGGGAACCCGCGTGTTGGCGTTGTAAGCTGAGCCAGCAAATATCGTTTGCTCTGACGGCTTCGTAAGTCGGATAACCGCACTAGGCGACCCGCTGTCGAATCGGTGGATCGGAGCGCTGTCGATACCCTGATGGGCGTGCCGACAGCCCGCGTTCGTGACTGGATCGCGCGCGGCGTCCTTCTCACCTCATTGGTAGTAGTCGTCGGCAGCTGCACTGTGAGTCCGCCACCTGCGCCGCAGAGCACCGACACCACCGAGACCACGGCTCCGCCGCCGCCGAAGGCGACCCAGATCATCATGGCCATCGACACGATCGGCCCCGGTTTCAACTCGCACCTGCTGTCGGACCAGTCGCCGGTCAACGCGGCGATCAGTTCGCTGGTCCTGCCCAGTTCGTTCCGGCCGGTATCTGACCCGGTGTCGCCGACGGGCTCGCGGTGGGAGATGGACCCGACGCTGTTGGTGTCGGCAGAGGTGACGAACGACAACCCGTTCACCGTCACCTACAAGATCCGGCCCGAAGCCAGCTGGACTGACAATGCGCCGATCGCCGCGGACGACTACTGGTATCTGTGGCGGCAGATGGTCAGCCAGCCCGGCGTCGTCGACCCGGCCGGATATGACCTCATCACGGGCGTCCAGTCGATCGAGGGCGGCAAGACGGCGGTGGTGACGTTCTCGCAGCCCTATCCCGCGTGGCGGGAACTGTTCAACGACATCCTGCCCGCGCACATCGTGAAGGATGTGCCGGGCGGCTTCGCCTCGGGCTTGGCGCGCGCGCTACCCGTGACGGGCGGCCAGTTCCGGGTGGAGAACATCGATCCGCAGCGCGAGGAAATCCTGCTGGCGCGTAACGACCGGTACTGGGCCGAGCCCGCGAAACCCGATCAACTCCTGTTCCGACGCGCGGGTGCGACTGCGGCACTGGCGGATTCGATCCGCAACGGCGACACGCAGGTCGCCCAGGTGCACGGCGGATCATCCGCGTTCGCACAACTGTCGGCCATTCCTGATGTGCGGACAGCGCGGATCGTCACGCCGCGGGTCATGCAGCTGACTATGCGAGCCCAGCAGGACAAACTCGCGGATGTGCAAGTGCGCAAAGCGATTCTGGGTCTGCTCGACGTTGATCTGCTCGCGGCGGTTGGCGCCGGTAGCGACAACACGGTGACATTGGCGCAGGCGCAGGTGCGTTCGCCGTCGGATCCGGGCTACACGCCGACAGCGCCGCCTGCAATGACCAAGGAGGCCGCGCTTCAACTGTTGGGGAACAGCGGATATCAGCTTGTGCCGGTTGACAATCCGCCGACGCCGACGCCGGGCACGCCCGTGCCCGATGACGATCGTGGACGAATCACCAAGGACGGCGTGCCGTTGTCGTTGGTGATCGGTGTGGCGACCAACGACCCGACGTCGGTGGCTGTGGCCAACACCGCCGCAGACCAACTGCGCAATGTCGGTATCGAGGCGTCGGTGCTCGCAATGGATCCTGTTGTGCTGTACGGGGATGCCTTCGTGCAGAACCGGGTTGACGCGATCGTCGGCTGGCATCAGGCCGGCGGCGATCTCGCCACGGCATTGTCGTCCCGCTACGGCTGCCGGGCGCTGGAGGCGACGCCGGTGTCGACCACGACTGCCGGTGCTCCTCCGGCTACGACATCGTCGACGACGGCCACCACGCCGAACCCGCCTCAGACGACCGGTACGACGACGGCGACGCCGACGACGCGAAGCCCCTCGCCAGAGTCCGACGAGCTCATTCAGGCGCCAAGTAACCTGACGGGAATCTGCGACCGGAGCATTCAGCCGAAAATCGATGCGGCGCTGCGGGGTACCGAGAACATCGGCGAGGTCATCGACGCCGTCGAGCCTCGGCTGTGGAACATGTCGACGGTTCTGCCGATCCTGCAGGACACGACGATCGTCGCGGCCGGCCCGCGGGTGCAGAACGTCAGCCTGACGGGTGCGGTGCCTGTGGGCATCGTCGGCGACGCGGGCGTGTGGGCCAAAAAGCCGCAGTAGGTCCCGCATAGAGATCGGCCCCCTGCCGGGCGGGAAGGGGGCCGATCCTTGAGCGGTTATTGGCAGTGGTTACTTGCTTTCGCTGCCACCGCCCGAGCCGGAATCGCCGGAACCTGAACTGCTCGAACCGCTTTCGCCACTCGTCGAAGCAGAGGCTTTCCCCTTGCCATGGAAAGCGGAGCGATCGGGACGCACTTACCTTTGCGGAGGTGCACCTATCAGTCGATTGGCTGGCGGGTTCCGGCGGTGTTGAGCGAAGTTGGCAGTCGTTGCAACGTGGCGGTGACTGACAGTCGTTCGCCTGCACTACTAATTGGTAACTTTCACAGCTGCCTCCAGGCTTCGGGCCTTCGGTCGGCGGCCGCAGATCGTCCCCTCAAGGGTTGAGGGGATCCGCATTCGGGGGAGGAGTTGCGCTGGGCGCAGGGGAGAGACGCCGCTCTAGCAGCAGCCTCAAACAATGAGACAGGATCGCGGCGACCAGGAACGGTGCGAGTATCCACCACGGCGGACGTGCCAGCTCCCAGACGAAGATCGCCGCCCAAATCGGCGCTCGCTGGGTGATCGCGAGTACACCGGCCGCGCACGTCAGCGATACCGCGGGCACGCTGACGTGGTGCTCGGTCCACGTATTGATCGCCAACGCCACAACAGATCCCATCGCTGCGCCGGTCGCGAGCGAGGGCGTGAGCATGCCACCGACCGCCCCTGCGCGCAGGAACACTGCGGTGAGCAGCGGCTTGAGGAACAGAAGCGCCGACGGCCGCGCCGACAGTCAGCCCGCTGTTGAGGCTGATCGTCAAAATGCTCTTGCCGTTCCCGGGCAGCTCCGGATACCGAATGGAACACAGCCCGATGAGCAGACCGGCAGCGGCGATCGCTGGTATCAGCACCCACGACTTCATCAGCTTGGCTGGCCTGGCCCGCGCCATGAGGTGGTTGAACCCCAATCCGACGCCCAGAGCCAGCGGCGCCAACACAATCGCGAAAGCCACCAGCAGATAAGACAATTGGGGATCTGGCCAGTCCAGCGGAGGAACCTCATGGGTTACCGGTGATGCAACGGCGACCGCCAGGCTCGAGGTGATCAGGGCCGTGCCGACGGCACGCGGGTGCCACGTCTTCAAGATGATGGCGGTGGCGAACAGCGCGCCGCCGACGGGCACACTGTAGACCGCAGCCAAGCCGGCGCCGGCGCCGCAGGCGAGCAGGATCTCGCGGTCCCGCGGCGGTCAGCGCCCACCGCGATGTGCCGAGATCGCCAAGCGCAGCGGCGAATTGGCGGGGCGCACCCTCGCGGCCAAGTGATGCGCCCGAGCCGACGATGAGCACTTGAAGCGCGGCATCGATCGTCATGTCAGGCGGGGGATAGGCCCGTGGTTGAGGATCGTCTCGGTCAGCGGCGGCACCTCGGTCCGACGGCGCAGCATCCACCAGCCGAACCCGGCGAGCGCCCCGCCAATCATCGGGCCGACCGCGCGCCGCACAGGGCTGCTATCGGTGACCCCGGCCAGCAGCGTGCCGAACGAGTAGTGGTAGGTCAGGTGCTCGACGAAGCGCAGCAGCAGTGTTGTGCAGAGTCCTGCGACCCCCGCGAGAAGTCCGACGACGATGATCCCGCAAGCGAACTCAAGGGTGCGACGATTCACCGGCTGAATCTAAGCCCCGTCCCCGAAATTCTGCAGGAGGGTCGTGATTTCGCCCGACCGCAGCCCGATCCCAGAACTCGACGCAAGCTCGAGGCCAACTCTCGACCTGGATCGGCCCCGCTGTCGGCGGGTGTGGGCACCTCCGACAGCGGGGCCGATGAGAAGGCGAAGAGTTCCTCTCCGACGGCTCCCCCTCCGTCACCCGGACCCCCTAACTCCGGGCGTTCGCCTTCTACGTCCTGCTGGCCGACCGTTGCGCTAACTGCCGCCCGCACCTCCGCAAACTTTCTAGCGGACTGCTGCGCTTCAATCTATTACATGTTTCTCAGGAAAATCCTAGGTTTCGACGAAATTAGTTGCGTCCGCAACTACATGGCTTGAACTGGCTAATTAACCGTCGCCACAGCACTAGCGCGTCGCGATCGACGTCGGCAAAAGACGATGCAACCTGAGAGGCCGCAGAGCCGAACCTTCGCCGGCGAGCAACATCCACAACGCGTCGCTAGCCTCGTAAAGTTGCTATGCGGAGACGATCGGCTGCGAATTAGCTGCAAGCAGTGCTGTGGAAGCTATATGCTCGACTTCGCGCGAAGATTCGTTTGCGCGACACGGACGTGCTCCGCACGTTTGCTGAGTTGTCTAACAACTTGCTCTTCGGCCAATCGCCTCGGCGCCAACTTGATCGCTGCTCAGCAACAACTGATCGCCATCGGTCGAGAACACGAATCTGATTAACTGACAATTGATCCGAAAATTCTTTGTACTGCGTTCTAGATCTGGCCGAAGTCGCTCGCGGTCGGCGCGACTTCCCGCTGGCTATCTCAGTGAGCCAGCTCGTCGCGACCGTTGCCAGAGCGCGGCCCGGTCGACCTCGCCGGTATGTTCGGGTCGATGGCCACGACCGAAGCTCCTCGCCTGCTCTTCGTCCACGCCCACCCGGACGACGAAACGCTGACGACCGGCGGCACCATCGCCCACTACATCGCCAACGGCGCCGACGTCCACGTCGTCACCTGCACCCTCGGCGAAGAGGGCGAAGTCATCGGCGAGCAGTACGCCCAACTGGCCGTCGACGCCGCCGATCAACTGGGCGGGTATCGCATCAGCGAGCTGACGCATGCACTCCAAGCCCTCGGTGTCAAAGAGCCCAATTTCCTTGGCGGACCCGGCCATTGGCGCGACTCCGGCATGGAAGGCACTGCGCCGCGACACCATCAGCGGTTCGCGGACGCCGACATGCGCGAGGCCGTCGGCGAACTCGTCGCCATCATCCGCCGGTTGCGGCCCCACGTCGTCGTCACCTACGACCCCGACGGCGGCTACGGCCATCCCGATCACATCCAGGCCCACCGCGTCACCACCGAAGCCGTCGCCGCATCAGCGGGCAGCGATTATCCGGGGGAGCCGTGGCAGGTGCCCAAGTTCTACTGGACCGTCACCGCCACCAGCGCGATGGGCGACGGTCTCGAGAACCTCGACGGCGCGCCAGAGGATTGGGTGCGGGTGACGATCGACCTCGTCCCGTTCGGCTATCCCGACGACAAGATCGACGCCGTCATCGACGCCGCCGACCATCTGGCGGCCAAAACCGCAGCCATGCGGGCGCACGCCACCCAGGTCACCGTCGCCCCCAATGGCCGTTCCTTCGCGCTGTCCAACAACATTGCGCTGCCCATCCTGGCCGAGGAGCACTACATACTCGTCTCCGGAGAGCCCGGCGACCGAGACCACCGCGGCTGGGAGACCGACCTACTTGCCGGATTGAGTCTCGGATAACCGGCTCTCACGGGTTAAGCTTCGACCGAGTGGCCGCAAGAACAAAGGACAGTCATGGACCAGGATCTCGATCCCAACCTGCAGCACTGGCAGGACCGCCTGGACAACTTCCAGTGGGTGGTCGGTTCACTCACGGGCGTTCTCGACAGCATCCCGACCTGAGCCAGTCGCCCGACGACAATCGGGCCCTGCGCATCGTCGTCCTCACCCTGCTCGCCGTCGACGGCATCATTTCAGCGATACTCGCCGCGTTTTTTCTCCCGCTTCGCCTCGGCTCGATTCCCTTTCCCATCAGCGCGCTGATCAGCGGTCTGCTCAACGCTGCCCTGGTGTGGACGGCGATGCGGTGGACGTCGTCCCCGCGGCTGGCCGCCCTCCCGCTGTGGACATGGTTGGTGACGGTCGCCGCGCTCACGTTTCCTGGTCCGGGCGACGACTCGGTCTTCAGCGCGCAATGGCAACTGCTGCTGTTGATCGTTGCGGGCGCGCTGCCGCCGGCGCTACTGCTCTACCGGCGCAACCAGAAGCCCTAGCGGTTACTCGGCGGCCTCGCCGGCCGGCCCGTCCTTGGCCGCATTGCGTGCGTCCTTCGCCGCCTGCCGAACGTCCTTCACGACCTTCTTCGCCGTATCGCTCAAGCTCTTCACGATCGACCGTGGTGCGTTCGCGACCTCGGCGGCGACCTTGTCGGGCTTGCCCGAGCGCGCAGCCTTCGTGACGTCGCTTATCGCCTTCGTGAGCGGACCGCGCGCCTCGCCTTGGGTGCGAACCACGGTGTTGCCGCCGTCGTCGGCCGCGCCACTGACGTCCTTCGCATCACTGGTGCCGCTCGGTGATGGCGGAGCGGATCTCGGTTCGGACGTTTCGCACCGTCTTGGCGACTTCGGCCAGCGGGCCGGAGGTTTCGTCGACCTTGTTCTGCGGTGCCAGCGAGTGCTTGACGATCGACGGGACCGTGCTCACCTCGGCCGTCCTGTTCAGCTGGCTTTCCTGCGTACTCGCCGCGAAGGGAAGGCCGCCCAGGAAGTAGTTCGCCTCGGCGAAACCGGTGTTGATCACTGAATTGACCGTCGTCGCACCGACGTTGTAGACCCCGTTGATGTAGCTGTTGATGTTCAGCGGCGCATTGAGGATGGGATCGATCGCGTCCAAGACCACGCTGTCGGAGATCGGCAGGACGAGGTTGTCCCACAGCAGCTCCGTCTGATCACCCACGATGCGCACGACCGGGATCGGGGCGAGGACATCCTGGAATACGGAAACGCCGTAGCCGATGGTGTTACGCACCGGGAAGTAGACGGCATCGACGAGATCGCTTGCGACGTTCTGGACGCCGACCTCAGGTGCCAGGGCGTCCTGCGCCGTGGTCGCAGCCTGCGTCTGCAGAAGCCCGAACCAGGGCAGAGGTGGAATCTACGGGGGGCCGAATGGGAGCGGCGGCAAGAACCCCAACCCCAGTTGATTTCGGCGTTCAGGTACGATGAGGGCGTTGGCGGTGTCGAGGATGACGTTGTTCAGCCCTGCCAGAAGCTGATGTCGAACCGCCGACCCAGTCAGCCGATGTTGTAGAAGATGCTCTGGACGATCTGGCTCGACGACGTCGTAGAAGATGTTGATCTGGTCGCGGCGATCCAACCGACCCAGGGAATCCAGCCCGCGGCGTAAGCGGCCACTCGACGCCATAGTCCACCCAGAATTCGATGGCGTTGTAGGCGCTCGATGATGGCATTGCCCAGGCCGGGGAAAGCGAGCAACCCTGCCGTCGGCGGCCGCCTGCGGATCGACGACGAGCGGAACCGCGCCCGGCGGCGTTCGGCGACTAGGCGTTGAACCGCGGCAAGCAGGTCGACGAGCTGCTGCGACGGCACCTGGTGACCGTCGTGCGCGGCGGCCGGACCGCGACGTCACGAGGAAGCGGCTGCACCGGGTGTCAGCGCCATGGCGCGTCGCGGTCAGCGTGGCCATGCCCCGACATCAAGACCGAGCGTGCAGAGATCTGCATGTCGACCCCTCCCAATTAGCTGCCCCGACCTGGATGAACCTACGCGGGCCCGGCGCGAGCGTCGGGAAATCGGCGCCGCGAGCGTGTCGATTCCCGCCCGCACGACGGCAGCCGACACGCCGACCGTCCGGCGGACTACTGTGGCCGATATGCCAGGCGCCGATGTTTCAGAATGTGAGACGCGCGGATGATCGCCTACGAACGCGCGGTTACACGGGAGTGGCCCTGAACCCCCAGCACGGCACCGACCTGCCCAGCCCGGTGGTCCCACCCCAGTCCGGCGCGCCCAGCACAACCGCTTTGCGGCGCGTACTTCGTCGTGCCCGCGACGGCGTCGCGCTGAACGTCGACGAGGCCGCCATCGCCATGACGGCTCGCGGTGACGACCTGGCCGATCTCTGCGCCAGCGCCGCGCGAGTCCGCGACGCCGGTCTGACGTCGTCGAGCAGGCGCGGACCCAACGGCCGGTTGCCGGTCAGCTATTCGCGCAAGGTGTTCATCCCCATCACCCATCTGTGCCGCGACACCTGCCACTACTGCACGTTCGTCACCGTCCCCGGCAAGCTGCGCGCGCAGGGCCTCGGCATGTTCATGGAGCCCGACGAAATCCTCGACGTCGCCCGTCGCGGTGCTGAACTCGGTTGCAAGGAAGCTCTTTTCACGCTCGGCGACCGACCCGAAGACCGTTGGGACGAGGCGCGGCAGTGGCTCGATGAGCGCGGCTACGACTCGACGCTGGACTATGTGCGCGCCATGGCGATCCGCGTCCTCGAGGAGACAGGCCTTCTGCCGCACCTCAATCCAGGCGTGATGACGTGGTCGGAGCTTTCGCGACTCAAGCCCGTCGCCCCGTCGATGGGGATGATGCTGGAGACCACGTCGCGTCGGCTGTTCGAGACCAAAGGGCTCGCCCATTACGGCAGCCCCGACAAGGATCCCGAGATTCGGCTGCGCACACTCGACGACGCGGGACGGCTGTCGATTCCGTTCACCACCGGCCTGCTGGTCGGCATCGGCGAGACGCTCACCGAGCGCGCCGAGACCATGCACGCGATCCGCAAGTCCCACAAGGCGTTCGGCCACGTCCAGGAAGTCATCGTGCAGAACTTCCGCGCCAAGGACCACACCGCGATGGCGTCGACGCCCGACACAGGTATCGATGACTTCCTCGCGACGGTCGCCGTCACCCGGCTGGTCCTCGGACCCAAGATGCGTATCCAGGCCCCGCCGAACCTGGTGTCGCGCGACGAATGCCTCGCCCTGATCGGCGCGGGCGTCGACGACTGGGGCGGCGTTTCACCGTTGACGCCAGACCACGTCAACCCCGAACGGCCGTGGCCTGCGCTGGACGAGTTGGAAGCGGTCACCGCCGAAGCGGGTTACGACCTGGTGCAACGGCTGACCGCTCAGCCGCCGTACGTTCAGGCCGGTGCGGCGTGGATCGACCCCCGCGTGCAGGGCCATGTCGCGGCGCTGGCCGATCCCGAAACCGGTTTCGCGTTGGACGTCAACCCTGCCGGGCGGCCGTGGCAGGAGCCCGACGAAGCGTCTGAGTCGCTCGGCCGCATCGACCTGCACGAGGCGATCGACTCCGAAGGGCGGCTGACGACCACCCGAAGCGATCTCGACAGTGCCTTCGGTGACTGGGAATCCATCCGCGAGAAGATCGGCGAGCTCGCTGCCCGCGCACCGGAACGCATCGACACCGACGTGGTCGCCGCGCTGCGCTCCGCCGAACGCGACCCCGCGAACTGCAGCGACGACGAGTACCTGGCGTTGGCCACCGCTGACGGCCCTGCGCTGGAAGCCGTTGCTGCGCTGGCAGATTCGCTGCGCCGCGACACCGTCGGCGACGACGTCACATTCGTCGTGAACCGGAACATCAACTTCACCAACATCTGCTACACCGGCTGCCGATTCTGCGCATTCGCCCAACGCAAGGGCGACGCCGACGCCTACTCGCTGTCGACCAGCGAGGTCGCCGACCGCGCGTGGGAGGCCCACGTCGCAGGCGCGACCGAGGTCTGCATGCAGGGCGGTATCGACCCCGAACTGCCCGTCACCGGTTACGCCGATCTGGTCCGCGCGGTCAAGGCGCGGGTGCCGTCGATGCATGTGCACGCGTTCTCGCCGATGGAGATCTCCAACGGCGTCACCAAGAGCGGGTTGTCGATCCGCGAGTGGCTGATCAGCCTGCGCGAAGCCGGGCTCGGATCCATCCCCGGCACCGCGGCGGAGATCCTCGACGACGAGGTCCGCTGGGTCCTGACCAAGGGCAAGCTGCCCACGTCGATGTGGATCGACGTCGTCAGCACCGCACACGAAGTCGGGCTGCGGTCGAGTTCGACGATGATGTACGGCCACGTCGACACCCCCAAGCACTGGGTCGGTCACCTGCGCGTACTGCGCGACATTCAGGACAAGACGGGCGGATTCACCGAATTCGTGCCGCTGCCGTTCGTGCACCAGTCGTCGCCCCTGTACCTGGCGGGCGGTGCACGGCCAGGCCCGACGCACCGCGACAATCGCGCAGTCCACGCATTGGCGCGAATCATGCTGCACGGCAGGATCTCTCACATTCAGACCAGCTGGGTCAAACTCGGCGTGGAGCGCACCCAGGTCATGCTCAACGGCGGCGCCAACGACCTGGGCGGCACGTTGATGGAGGAGACCATCTCCCGGATGGCGGGCTCTGAGTTCGGGTCCGCCATGAGCGTCGACGAACTGACGGCGATCGCCGAGGGAATCGGCCGTCCCGCACGCCAACGCACCACCACGTACGCGCCGCTGGCTGCCTGACGCGACTCGCCGGGAGTTTCCGGCCGGAATGCGGGCCTGACGGTGAACCGACTGTCACGCTCGGTACGTATAGGGAAGTGACTGTCGCCGTCCCCAGCCCAGGAGCGCGCCGTGACAACTCTTTTCGGATTGCCTGCCCATGCGCTGCTCGTGCACGCCATCGTGGTGCTCGCACCACTGCTCGCGTCTGCTCGAAATCCTCTGCGCGCTGTGGCCCGCGGCGCGACGACGACTGGTGTGGCTCAACCTGGCACTCGCCGCGGCGGTCGTGGCCCTGACGCCGCTGACCACGTCGGCCGGTGAATAGCTGTACAACCAGCAGTCCGAACACCGCGCCGATCCTGGAAACGCACGAGGAGCGCGGCGCCATGGATGATCTACTTCGCGATCGGTCTTCTGGTGGTCGCCGTGGTGCAGGCGGTTCAACACCGAATCGAGTCGCGGTCGTCGGAACCGAAAAAGGTGCTGGCCATCGTCGTCGCGGTCCTCGCCGTCGCGGTGGGCGTCTGGTCGACATTCGGCGTGGTGATGATCGGCGACGCCGGCGCACAAGCTGTGTGGGGAACGAGGGAATAGAACCGGACCAGGGTCCGCTTATCTTCTTGACGGTGTCGGAAAGGCCGACACGCAACTCGAGGAGAGTCACATGACCGCAGCCACCACGACCACCCAGATCAGCGCAGGCACCTGGGCCATCGACCCAGTGCACTCGTCGATCGCCTTCTCCGTACGCCACCTGGTGGTGAGCAAGGTCCGCGGCAATTTCAGAACCTTCTCCGGCGCTGTCGTGGTCGGTGAGGACGGCACGCCCGACGGTGACTGCCGAGATCGCCATCGACTCCGTCGACACCGGCAACGAGCAGCGCGACGCGCACCTGAAGGCCGCCGACTACTTCGATGTCGAGCAGCATCCGACCGCCACCTTCGCCTCGACCGGCGTCCGGGAGAGCGGCGACAAGTACGTGCTCGACGGCGTCTTCACGCTGAAGGGCATCGCCAAGCCGGTCAGCATCGACCTCGAGTTCAACGGCACCAATCCCGGGATGGGCCACGGCGAGGTCGCCGGCTTCACCGCATCGGTGGTTCTCAACCGCAAGGACTTCGGCATCGAGGTCGACATGCCGCTGGAGACCGGCGGCACCGTGGTCGGCGAGAAGGTGACGATCACCCTCGAGATCGAGGCGCTCAAGCAGGCCTGACGCCAACCCTCGCGAGCGTGAACGCCATGGCGGAGATCCGCCCGAAATGACGCAGTGGCGTTACGTTCGGTTCGGAGATATGGCCTACAGGCGGGCGGCCAGCTCGGTGCCCTGCTTGATCGCTCGCTTGGCGTCGAGCTCAGCTGCGATGGCGGCCCCGCCGATGATGTGCGGGTCGATTCCGTTGCGGCGCAGCCCATCCTCGAGGTCCCGCACCGACTCCTGGCCCGCACAGATCACGACGTTGTCGACCTCGAGCAGTTGTTTGCTCTCATGGTCGGGCCCGAAGCTGATGTGCAGCCCGTCGTCGTCGATGCGCTCGTAGTTCACGCCCGACAACTGCGTGACGCCCTTCGCCTTCAGCGACGCCCGGTGCACCCACCCCGATGTCTTGCCGAGCCGCTTACCCTGCGAACCCTTGGTGCGTTGCAACAGGTACACCTCGCGCGCGGCCGGGCGCGGGAATCGGCGTCGTCAACGCGCCGCGCGCCTCCTGCGGGTCGGCCGCACCCCATTCCGCCTTCCACTCCTTCAGGTTCAACGTCGGCGACTCGTCGGTCACCAGGAACTCGCTGACGTCGAAACCGATGCCGCCCGCGCCGACGACGGCCACCGTCTTTCCGACCGGCTTGCCCATGATCGCCTCGGCGTAGGACAACACCATCGGATGATCGATGCCGGGGATGTCGGGCATCCGCGGCGCGACGCCGGTGGCGAGCACCACCTCGTCGTAGTCGGCCAGTTCCTCGACGTCGGCGCGGGTGTTCAGGCGCACGTCGACGCCGTGCTTGTCGAGCATCCGGGTGAAGTACCGGATGGTCTCGCTGAACTCCTCCTTGCCGGGAATCCTTCTCGCCATGTCGAATTGGCCGCCGATCACGTCGCCTGCCTCGAACAGCGTCACCTCGTGGCCGCGTTCGGCGGCAGCCACCGCGGTGGCCAGACCCGCGGGCCCCGCGCCGACCACCGCCACACGGCGGGTGCGGCGCGTCGGGGAGAGCACCAGGTCGGTCTCCCGCCCGGCGCGCGGGTTGAGCAGACACGACACCTTCTTGTGCACGAACGCATGGTCGAGGCACGCCTGATTGCAGGAGATGCACGTGTTGATCTCGTCGGCGGCGTCGGCCTGCGCCTTGGCCACCCAGTTCGGATCCGACAGCAGCGGCCGCGCCATCGAAATCAACTGCACATGCGTGTCGGCAAGGATCTGCTCAGCGGCCTGCGGCATGTTGATGCGGTTGGACGCCACCACCGGAATCTCGACGTGTTCGGCGACGGCGCTGCTGATGTCGACGAAGGCGCTGTTGGGCACCGAGGTGACGATCGTCGGCACCCTCGCCTCGTGCCAGCCGAAGCCGGAGTTGATCATCGTCGCGCCTGCGGCCTCGACTTCGGTTGCCAGCGAGACGATCTCGTCCCAACTCTGGCCGTCGGGGACGTAGTCGGCCATCGACATGCGGTAGCAGATGATGAAGTCCGACCCGACCGCCGCGCGGCTGCGGCGCACGATCTCGACAGGAAATCGCCTGCGGTTCTTGGGCGAACCGCCCCAGGCGTCCTTTCGCTTGTTGGTGCGCGGTGCGAGGAACTGGTTGACCAGATAGCCTTCGCTGCCCATGATCTCGACACCGTCGTAACCCGCTTCGCGGGCCAGTTCCGCGCAACGGGCGAAGTCCTCGACGGTGCCGTCGACATCCCTGAGCGCACGTGGCTTGAACGGATTGATCGGCGCCTTGATCGCTGACGCGCTCACCGAGAGTGGATGGTAGGCATAGCGACCCGCGTGCAGTATCTGCAACAGGATCTTGCCGCCCTCGTCGTGCACGGCGTCGGTGATACGACGGTGCCGACGCGCTTCCGACGACGACACCAGCTGCGAGGCGAACGGAAGCAGCCATCCGGTGCGGTTCGGCGCGTAACCGCCGGTGATGATCAGGCCGACGCCGCCGCGCGCCCGCTCGGCGAAGTACGCGGCGAGTTTGTCGGTGTCGCCCGCGCGGTCCTCCAGGCCGGTGTGCATCGAGCCCATCACCACCCTGTTGCGCAGCGTCGTGAACCCAAGGTCCAACGGCGACAACAAGTTCGGGTACAGATCGGTCACGGGTTCCCCTTCAAACTCGTCGCCACCTCGTCGAGCCACTCGATGGCACTTTCTTCGGCTCGAATACCGCCCCGCAGAACCAGGTACTGATGCAGTGCGCTGCCGGTGAGCGCACTCGGGTCGGGGAACTGCCGCTTCTCGAATCCGCGGTAGGTGTCGAGCAGTTCGGCTCGTTCGGATCGCAGTGCGATGACCTGGTCGCGGAGCGCGGCGACGTCACCGTAGACGGCCGCGCGGATTTTGACGGCCAGGTCCCGCGTGCGGTTATCGGTCACCGAGCTGCCCCGGCCGGTCAACGGTTCGGCGATCCAGCGGGCGAGTTCGGCGCGACCCGCGTCGGCCACGGTGTACACCTTCTTGTCGGGCCTGCCCTGCTGCACGACGGGCGTGGCATGCACCCATCCGTCGTCCTCCATCACCCGCAGTGTTCGGTAGATCTGCTGGTGGGTGGCGGTCCAGAAGAACCCGATCGAGCGGTCGAACCGGCGCGCGAGTTCGTAGCCCGAACCGGACTGCTCGGACAGCGACACCAGGATCGCGTGGGGAAGGGCCACGGGGGCAGCGTAGAAGGACATTCGCGACCTATGCAACTTGTTGCAGTGCACCTGCGCGCATAGTGGTATGCCGACTAGGCACTTGTATATGCAACGTCTAGTATCAGTAACTCGCGCCCACCCAACGGTGGGCGCAAAAAGTTAGGGCAGGCTGACAAAGACCTCCCTGTGTCCACATCGGATACTGGAGCGAATTTCGGCAGGCCCTAACCACAGGGCAGCCCCCATGATCAGGATTGATCGAGAGGACTCGAGGAGCATTCAGTGACGTACACGATTGCCGAACCCTGCGTCGACCTCAAAGACAAGGCGTGCATCGAGGAATGTCCCGTTGACTGCATCTACGAGGGTGCACGCATGCTGTACATCCACCCCGACGAATGTGTGGATTGCGGCGCCTGTGAGCCGGTCTGCCCCGTCGAGGCCATCTACTACGAAGACGATGTGCCCGACCAGTGGAGCGCCTACACCCAGATCAACGCCGACTTCTTCTCGGAGCTGGGATCGCCCGGTGGCGCCTCGAAGGTCGGCATGACCGAGAACGACCCGCGCTTCGGTCAAGGAACTCGCGCCTCAGGGTGAGGGCTAATACCCGAGGTGGTTCGCCGCGGCATCTCTGCGGGGCTGCCGGTCTTTCCGTGGGACACCCTCGCTGACGCGACGGCACAGGCCCGCTCGCATCCCGACGGCATCGTCGACTTGTCCGTCGGTACGCCCGTCGATCCCGTCGCGCCGCTGATCCGCGACGCCCTCGCGGCGGCGAGCGCCGCGCCCGGCTACCCGACCACGGCAGGCACACCGGCACTTCGATCATCGGCGGTGGCGGCGCTCAACCGTCGCTACGGCGTGACCAACCTCGACGAGGACGCCGTGCTGCCCGCGATCGGCACCAAGGAGCTCATCGCCTGGCTGCCGACGCTGCTCGGTCTCGGGCCCGACGACGTCGTCGTCGTGCCCGAATTGGCCTATCCGACTTACGATGTCGGCGGCCGGCTGGCCGGGCGCACAGGTGCTGCTTGCCGACTCGCTGACGCAGCTGGGTCCGCAGTCGCCCGCGTTGGTCTACATCAACTCGCCGAGCAATCCGACCGGCGCCGTGCTCGGTGCCGACCATCTGCGCAAGGTCGTCGGGTGGGCGCGCGAACGCGGCGCGATCGTCGCATCCGACGAGTGCTACCTCGGCTTGGGCTGGGATGCCGAACCCGTTTCGGTGCTGCACCCGTCGGTGTGCGACGGCGACCACACCGGACTGCTGGCCATCCACTCGCTGTCGAAGACGTCGTCGCTGGCCGGCTACCGGGCGGGCTTCGTCGCAGGCGATCGCGCCGTGATCGCCGAACTGCTCGCGGTGCGCAAGCACGCCGGGATGATGATGCCAACGCCGGTGCAGGGTGCGATGGTGGCCGCCCTCGACGACGACGAGCACGAACGCGAGCAGCGGCAGCGCTACGAGCGACGCCGCCAAGCGCTGCTGCCCGCCGTGCGATCGGCGGGTTTCACCGTCGACCACTCCGAGGCCGGGCTGTACATCTGGGCCAGCAGGGGAGAGCCCTGCCGCGACACCGTCAGATCGCTCGCCCAGCTCGGAATCCTCGTCGCGCCCGGCGAGTTCTATGGGCCGCGCGGAGCGCAGCACGTTCGAATCGCGTTGACCGCCACCGACGAACGTATCGCCGCCGCCGTCGCACGCCTCACCGCTTAGCGGCGTATTGGCCCAACGACTCCGTGCCGGAATGGACCACCGAGCAGACGGTGCGCGCCATTAGCGTGTGATGCATGCCGCCTATCGGGCCGTCGCCGTCCAACGTATTCGATGTGCTGCTCCACGAAACTCCGCTGCATCGCAGCCGATTCCGGTGCGATGGTCGCGACCGTCACGATCCCGCCCGGTGATGCCGGCTCTGGACCGCACCGCCATTCGGGGCCGGTGTTCGGCTACGTGCTCGAAGGCGAGATCCTTTTCGAATTGGAGGGGCAGCGGCCCTATCCGATCAAGGCGGGCCAAGCGTTCTGGGAGCCAGGGTTCGAAGTGGTCCACTATCAGGCGGCGAATCTGCGCACCGATATCGCCAGCAAGTTCGTGGTGTTCATGCTCTGCGCTCCCGATGTGCCGATGATGACCTACCTCGACGAGGCGGAGATCGCCGGGCGCACGCATCTACGGGCGCGCTAAGGCCCTAGGCCAGGTGCCGCCACGTCTTGCCCGACACCGCGTTGTAAATTGACACGTTCGACACGCCGAATTTCTCGGCGAGTTGCCGCAGGGTCGCACCGTCTTCATAAAGCCAGCGTAATTCCCTGACGTTGTCGGCAGTGAGCTTTGCGTTGCCGTGCTTTTCGCCTTCCGATCGCTCGCCACCGGCGAGCTTCGTGCCCGCCCGCAATCGGTAGTAATGCATTGAGCAAAGCCCACGCGCTCGATATATACGGTCGCACCCATCGACCGTACACCGCGTGGGCAGCCCCTTTGGCCTCCCCATAGGACAAGTGTAAGAGAAGCGATCTGGCATTTGGCAAGGGCTTAGCTAATTAAATATGCAATTCTCAGGAATGATCATGATCATTTTCGCCATCGTAATTACTTTGGATTCAAACCGGATGCGGACACTTACCTAAATCAGGATATGCCGTCAATATCGACATATTTCCTTAGCTGAAGTAACGGCGCCTGAATTACTTAGCAAACGTCACGATCCGTCAATATCGGAGCGCTGGTGCTTCTCCCGCACGCCCAACCTGGAATACCGTCGCTCGTATGAGCGATTACGACGTCGAGGCCGTCGACAGACTGCCCTTCACGACGCCGGAGAAGTCTGCGCGCTACCGCACCGAGGACTACCGCGGGGCGGTCGGCCTGAACTGGTATTCCGCCGACCCCACCCTGCAGGCCACCATGGCCTACTACCTGCAGCCCGACCAGCTAGCCGTCGCCGAGCCACATCTGACGCGGATCGGCGACCTGATGGCAGGCCCGGTGTCGCGGTGGGCAGAGGAGACCGACCGCAACCCCCCGCGGCTCGAACGCTATGACCGGTGGGGCCACGACGTCAGCCGCGTCATCATGCCGACCTCGTTCGTCGAATCCCGCCGTGCGGTGTTGGAGGCGCAGAAGGCGCTGCGTACGGACACCCGCAGCGCGGGTATGAGTTCGGCGCTACCGCTGTTCGCGTCGAACTATCTGCTCAACCAGGCCGATATCGGCATGGGGTGTGCGCTCGGCACCGGAGGCGGCATGGTGAAGGCACTCGTGACGGCCTATGCCCCTGCCGACGTACGGGACCACGTGCTGGCCAAGTTCGAGTCAGGTGAATGGGAAGGCGAAACCGCCCAGCTGCTGACCGAGCGGACCGGCGGATCCGACCTCGGTGCGCTCGAGACGACGGCCACCCGCAGCGGAGATGCCTGGCTGCTCAACGGTTTCAAGTGGTTCGCGTCGAACTGCAACGGCGAGGCGTTCGTGGTGCTCGCCAAACCCGAGGGGGCGCCCGACTCGAGCAGGGGAGTGGCGAACTTCCTGGTCCTGCGGACCCGTCGCGACGGCTCCCGCAACGGAGTGCGGGTGCGCAGGCTGAAGGACAAGCTCGGCACCCGCTCGGTCGCCTCGGGTGAGATCGAGTTCGTCGACGCGGAGGCGTTCCTGCTCTCCGGCGAAGCCAGCCAGGAAGCGGGCCCGTCCGACGGCAAGGGTCTCGGCCGGATGATGGAGCTGACGAACGCTGCACGCCTTGGCATTTCGCTCTTCGCGCTCGGCAACGCACGACGCGCTCTCGTCGAGTCGCTGTGCTATGCCAGGCGGCGGCAGGCGTTCGGCGACGCGCTGATCGACAAGCCGTTGATGCGCCGCAAGCTGGCCGAGATGATCGTCGACGTCGAAGCCGCACAGGCGCTCGTGTTCGACGGCACCGGCGCCGCCAACCACCGTCAGCCGCGGCCGGTCCGACAGCGCATCGCGGTACCCGTCACCAAGCTGAAGGTCTGCCGGCTCGGCATCACCATGGCATCCGATGCGATCGAAATCCACGGCGGCAACGGCTATATCGAGACCTGGCCGGTCGCAAGGATTCTGCGCGACGCGCAGGTGAACACCATCTGGGAAGGCCCCGACAACATCCTCTGCCTCGATGTGCGGCGCGGGATCGAGCGGGCGCAGGCGCACGAGACGCTGCTGCAACGGCTGCACGACGCGGTGTCGGTATCCGACGCCGATGACACCACCGCTCTGGTCGCCCGGCGCGTCGAGGACCTCGATGCCGCCATCACCGCATGGAGCAAGCTCGACGGCGCGGTCGCCGAAGCCCGCTTGTTCCCGCTCGCGCAGTTCATGGGCGACGTCTACGCCGGCGCGCTGCTGACCGAACAGGCGGCGTGGGAACGGGCCGAAAACGGAACGGACCGAAAGGCTCTCGTTGCGCGGCTTTATGCGCAGCGGTACCTCGCCGACCGCGGCCCGCTGCGTGGGCTGGACGCGGACGGCGACGAGGCCATCGAACGATTCGACGAGTTGGTGGCTGGCGCGTTCGCGCCCTAGCGCTGTTCGGTCGCCCGCAGCCCAAGGGCCAGAACCAGCCGATTCTCCGGATCGCCCAACGACGTCGACAACAGCTTCTCGATTCGGCGGATCCGGTAGCGAACCGTGTTGGGGTGCACGTGCAACCGCTGTGCAACCGCGGCGATGTCGCCGAAACCATCCAGATAGGCGGCCAGCGTTTCGGCCAGCATCGGATCCTGCTCGCGCAGTTCGCGGACCCGCGGGTCGATGAGCCGGTTCTGACCGGCCACATGCGCGACGATCTCGTCGAGCAGCACCGTGGTGTGCGCTTCGTCCAACGATGTGACCTGACCGATGGCGCCCGGGTGCCGGTCGGCGCTGTCGAACACGCGGTCCACCTCGGCGCGGGCAGTGGCCGCGGCGGCCAGTCCGCTCAGCGGCGCGGCGATCACCGCTCGCATCGTCAGGCCCAACTCGCGGTGCAGTGCGGCGACGATGCCCCGCACCCACGACGTCAGCGACGACGTCGCGCCGACCTTCGGCAACAGCACATAGACGCGTTCACCCGTCGACGCCACCTGAGCGTCGGCCCGAAAAGCGCTCGCGCTCAATGCGATCACGTTGGCGGGCACTGAGGTACCTTCGGCGCCGAACCCCACGAGCGCCACACGGCCGTCCACCGCGATCCCCAGCTCCTGCGCGATAGCGCCGATGTCGGGGGAGTCCTCTCCGAGCCCGAGCAGGTTCTGGACAAGGACCGTGTGCGTCGACGGCGCAGCCGACAACCGCGACATGATGCGCGCCGCGAGCACGGCCCCGCCGCGCAGCACCTCCTCGGCGTCGTCGGCCAGCGGCGCCGAACCCTGCTGAAGCCAGATCGTGCCCGCGAACGGCGGTGGCCGCCGCGCATCCGTCGCGGGGAGGTGGATGGCCACCGCGAGCCTCGGCCGAAGACCCAGTTCCGGGCGCTCGGCGATGCGCACGACGTCTCCGCTGGCCTGTAGCGCATCGAAGATGCCCCACTGGCCGATCCATTCCAGATGCTCCGGCGGACCGGCCCGGCCGAGGATCGTCAGCCTGCGCAGTTCGTCGGCCTCCTCGTTGGAGGCCGAATAGGCCAGCACGTGCGACTGGTCGTCCTCGATGCTGATCATCGCGTGGGTGCGCTCGGCGATCGACTGGGCCAGCCCGAACAGATCGGTGCCGGAGTCGCTGCGCGGGTCGCCGCGATCGCCGTGGTGTTCGAACGCGTGGTTGACCAGCTTGTAGAGCGACTCCCAGCGGGCGCGCGGTTCCACGGCGACCACCGCGGTGCCCAGTGCCACGGCTTGTTTCACCGCCGCAGGCGACGGCTCCTTGACGAATACGGCCGCAGGGGCGCGGAGTCGCGCGGCCGGAGACTTCGAACCGGAGTCGGCGCCGCGGACCTGCTCGGCGATCCAGCCGACGGCCTCCGCGTCGGACACACCGAGCAGGAAGAACAGGTCGGCAGATCCCGCGCCGACGGCCAGGCCGAGCCGGACGTCGTCGATGTCGACGAGCGCGACCGAACCAACCGGCATGTCCAAACCGCGGGGCGCTTCGACCAGCGTCACCATCGTGCGGTCCAGCGTGAGCAGCAGCTGACCGAGGGAAAGGCCCTCCCGCTCCGCCATCAGCCGCTCCTTTGTCCGATTCGACTATAAGTGGTCGGAAGCATTGTCCGATTGACCATCGGTTAAGAACGCCCGGAAAGGGGATTCTTACTGCATGGATGCCGTCACCCATGTTCCCGCGCCGGTCAACGAGCCGGTTCACGAATACGCACCGAACAGCCCCGAACGCACGCGACTCGTCACCGCGCTCGCCGAACTGGCCGACGACCCCATCGACCTGCCGCACGTCATCGGCGGAACTCACCGGATGGGCGGCGGTGAACGCATCGACGTCGTGCAGCCGCATCGCCACGCCGCCAAACTGGGCACCTTCACCAACGCCGAGCACTCCGACGCGACCGCGGCCATCGACGCCGCGATGGCCGCCAAGGACGCGTGGGCGAACACCCCGTTCGACGAGCGCGCCGCGGTGTTCCTTCGGGCCGCCGATCTGCTGGCCGGTCCGTGGCGCGAGAAGCTCTGCGCGGCAACCATGCTCGGCCAGTCCAAGTCCGCCTACCAGGCCGAGATCGACGCGGCCTGCGAGCTCATCGACTTCTGGCGCTTCAACGTCGGCTTCGCCCGAGAGATCATGGCGGAACAGCCGATCAGCTCCCGCGGGGTGTGGAACCGCACCGACTACCGCCCGCTCGAGGGCTTCGTCTATGCCATCACGCCGTTCAACTTCACCGCGATCGCGGGCAACCTGCCCAGCGCCGCAGCGCTGATGGGCAACACGGTGGTGTGGAAGGCCTCGCCGACGCAGACCTTCGCCGCCTATCTGACGATGCAGCTTCTGGAGGCCGCAGGTCTGCCGCCGGGCGTCATCAACCTGCTCACCGGCGACGGAATCGCGGTTTCCGATGTGGCACTGGCTGATCCGCGGCTGGCGGGCATCCACTTCACCGGCTCCACCGGGACGTTCCAGCACCTGTGGCGTGAGGTCGGTACGAACATCGACCGCTACCACACCTATCCGCGGCTGGTCGGTGAGACGGGTGGCAAGGACTTCGTGCTGGCGCATCCGTCGGCGCGACCCGACGTGTTGCGCACCGCGCTGATCCGCGGCGCATTCGACTTCCAGGGCCAGAAGTGCTCGGCCGCCTCGCGGGCGTTCGTTCCTCGGTCGGTGTGGCAGTCGATGGGTGACGACTTCCTCGGCGCCACCGAGGTGTTGAGCTACGGCGACGTCACCGACCTGTCCAACTACGGCGGCGCGCTGATCGATGACCGCTCGTTCGCCAAGAACGTCAAGGCGATCGAACGGGCGAAGGGCGCGGCAGGCGTGACCGTCGCTGTCGGCGGCGAATACGACGACAGCGAAGGCTATTTCGTCCGCCCGACCGTGCTGCTGTCGGACGATCCTGGCGATGAGTCGTTCTCCACCGAGTACTTCGGGCCGATCCTGTCGGTGTATGTCTATCCCGACTCCGACTACGAGCAGATGCTCGACGTCGTCGACCACGGCGCGAAGTACGCGCTCACCGGAGCCGTCATCGCCGACGACCGTCAAGCGGTGCTGCAGGCCCAGGACAAGCTGCGGTTCGCGGCGGGCAACTTCTACGTCAACGACAAACCGACCGGCGCCGTCGTCGGGCAGCAGCCGTTCGGCGGCTCCCGCGCGTCGGGCACCAACGACAAGGCGGGTTCGGCGCTGAACCTGCTGCGGTGGACGTCGGCGCGGTCCATCAAGGAGACCTTCGTCCCGGCGACCGATCACAACTATCCGCACATGGAGGCCTGACGATGGGTGTCTTCGACCGGGTGGCGCGCCCGGCGATTATGGCGGCCAGCAGGTCTGACCGACTGCGGCACACCGCCGAGCGGCTTTCGGTCACCCGAAATGTGGTGCACCGCTTCGTGCCCGGTGAGACGGTCGACGACGCGCTCAATTCCGTTGCACAACTGCGCGACAGCAAGCGCATGGTCAGCATCGACTATCTCGGCGAGGACACCACCGTGGTCGAGGACGCCGAGAAGACGGTGCAGGCCTACCTGACGCTGCTCGATGCGCTCGGCACGCGCGACGAAAATGCCGCGGGGGCACGGTGCGCCCGCTCGAGGTGTCGCTGAAGCTGTCGGCACTCGGGCAGGCGCTGCCGCGCGACGGTGAGAAGATCGCCCGCGACAACGCCCACACCATCTGCGAGAGGGCGCAGCGGGTCGGCGCCTGGGTGACGGTCGACGCGGAGGACCACACGACGACGGACTCGACGCTGTCGATCGTGCGCGACCTACGCACCGATTTCCCATGGCTGGGTACGGTTCTGCAGGCCTACCTCAAGCGCACGGAGGGCGACTGCGAGGAGTTCGCCGCCTCGGGCGCGCGGATCCGGTTGTGCAAGGGCGCCTACGACGAGCCGGGGTCGGTGGCGTTCCGCGACCGCGATGACGTCGATGACTCCTACATGCGGTGTTTGCGAGTGTTGATGGCGGGATCGGGCTATCCCATGGTGGCGTCGCACGATCCGGCGATCATCGAAGCCGTGCCGGCGTTGGTCCGCGATAACAACCGCGGCGTCGACAGTTTCGAGTACCAGATGCTGTTCGGCATCCGCGACGCCGAACAACGCCGGTTGGCCGACGAGGGAAATCGTGTCCGCGTGTACGTCCCGTTCGGCACGCAGTGGTACGGCTACTTCGTCCGCCGGCTTGCCGAGCGGCCCGCGAACCTGACCTTCTTCCTGCGCGCACTCGCCGAACGTCGGCACTGAGCCCTCGAGGTTGTCAGCCCGCAGGAAACGCGGCGACATCCATGATCACCGTGCCCGCGCACGGGCCGCCATAGATGTCGGTGCGCCAACTGCCGCGCAGGGAGCCGTCGGCTTGCGGCGTGTAGTTCGCGACCGACCGTGCCGGGTTCCACGCCTTCGGAACGCCTTCGCCCATATAGCAATCCCACTGCCATTCGTAGATGTGCACCCAGGTGGACCCGTTCCAGGTGTACCGCGGTGGCAGCGGAAGAGTCGGATTGGCGGGCTTGGGTCCGTCGGTGACGGTGGCGACGCAGGTGCCGCTGGAGCAGTCGGTGACAAAGGTGTAGACGTTGCTGAAGTCCGGCTCGGGTTGGCGGGCGGCCAGGCTGGTGCCCGTCTTCTCACCCGCGTATCGCAGCAGCGAGTACTTGCCGTTCCACACCTGTCCCGCCGCATCGGCGACGGGCGTCGCGCACACGGCGCCGCCGACAAGTATGGCGGCCAGCAGCGTCGAACTCAGTCGACGTATCGCAGCCCTCACGCAGGGCACCGTAGTCCCCTCAGCTGCTGAACCCGCGGATTACGAAGCCGTGTCCACCATCGGGAACGAATGGTGTTCGTGCGCAATGACCCAGCGGCCGTCGACCTTGCGCAGACCGACGGTGACGCGCAGCCGGTTGTCGGGGTTCTCGTCGAACATCTGCTGTGTGCCGCAGCGCAACAGCGCGTACGCGAACGCCACGTCGGCTCCGGCCACGACGTCGAGCTCGAGAAGCGTGAACTCCGCCCCCTGTGCGATGAACTCGAAGAACGGCGGCCACCCTTCGCGGTAGTCGGCGATTCCGCGGATGCCGTTGTACGGTGGCGGCACGTCGAACATCACGATATTCGGATCATGGTTGGCCACAACGCCTTCCAGGTTCTGCGTCTGAATCGCCTCGACCCAGCCGGTGAACACGTCACGGATGGCCTGTTCGTCACTCATCGTTCTCACCTCTTACTCTATGGACATGTCCATATAGACCGCTCGTCAACTGCTGGACTCATCGCGACTGTGCGTCTACTGACGGTTCTGCGGCGATTGTCGTCAGTAGGCGCACAGTCGTCGCCGCACGTTCAACCTCGGCTCACGAAACGGCCCGACAGGTCGCCGGTGAAGCGCCGCGACGGCGAGATCGCCGACATGGCGCGCATGATCTTCGTACCCACCCCGGGTACCACGTTGACCCGTCCTGCCCGCATCGCGGCGTAGCCCGCCTTGGCCACCGGCGCGGCGTCCATGAAGTACCGGTCCAGCCGCGACGTGTCGGCCAACCCCGCCGTGCCCATGAACTCGGTGCGCGTCGGCCCCGGCGCCAGATGCGTGCAGGTGACACCGGTGCCGCGAAGGTCGTGTGCCACGCATTCGGAGAAGCTCCTGACGTAGGCCTTGCTTGCGGCGTATCCGGCCTCCAGCCCGTGCGGGATGACGTACGCCGCGATCGACCCGACGTTGAGGATCGCGCCGCGTCCCGCCTTGGCCATCCGGCCGGCGTAGAGCAGCGTCAGATCGGTCGTGGTGACCACGTTGAGCTGGACCATTCGCGACACCGCGTCGGGGTCGGAGTCCTGAACCGTGAGGCCGAGGATGCCGACGCCTGCGTTGTTCACCAGATACGCGACGTCGACCCCGAGTTCGTCGACGCGGGCAACGAGATCGCCACCCGCTCCAGGCGTCGCGAGATCCATCGTGACGGTGTCCACCCGGATGCCGTGGCCAGCCCGCAACTCCTCGGCGAGGTCGGAGAGCTCGGCGACGCTCCGCTCACTCGACACCATGACGACGTCGACGCCGTCGGCCGCGAAAAGCCTTGCAAGCTCGCGGCCTATCCCGGTGGACGCGCCGGTGATGAGGGCTGCGGCACATGCGGTCTCCTCTCTACTCGCTCAACAGGAACAGTGTCCACGCCGCCAGCGACTGGGCGTCGGTGATTTCACCGTCCCGCATCATTGCCTCGACGTCGGCGCGGCTGAACCACTCGCTGTGCATGTCCTGTTCGGTGTGCTCGCGGTCGTGGTCGCCCTCGGTGATCCCGGTGGCGACGAAGACCCTGCCGCGCTGGCTGCTCATGCCCGCTGCGACGTCGAGCAGGCCGATCGGCTCCATCGATTCGGCGCGCAGCCCGGTCTCCTCGCGCAGTTCGCGGTGGGCGAGCTCGACCGGGTCGAGATCGGCCCGTCCAGGCGCGGTGCCCTGCGGGAACTCCCAACGGCGCAGGCCGAGCGGATACCGGAACTGCTCGACGAGCCGGAACCGGTCCCCGTCGCGTGCGATGACCAACGCATAGGTCGGCTTGTCGATGACGCCGTAGATGCCTTCCGACCCGTCGGGCCGACGCACCTGGTCCTCGCGCACGGTCATCCAGTCGTTGCGGTACACCTCGCGCGAAGCGATACGCCGGATCTCGTCCACGCGCCAAGTATGCCGAGCGGTTGCGGGTAGCCTCGCTGGCGTGCTGCTGGCCTCGCTGAACCCCGCGGCCGTCGCGAACGGCGTCGACATTGGCGACGCGGTGCGCATCGACGGCGCCGTGCTGAGCCGTAGCGACCTCGTCGGCGCCGCGACATCGGTTGCCGAACGGGTCGGCGGTGCGCAGCGGGTCGCGGTGCTCGCCAAGCCGACCGCCACCACCGTGCTGGCCATCACCGGCTGTCTGATCGCGGGCGTGCCGGTGGTGCCTGTGCCCGCCGACGTCGGCACCGCCGAGCGGCGACACATCCTGGCCGACTCCGGTGCGCAGCTGTGGCTCGGGGAGCAGCCCGACGAGCCCGAGGGCCTGCCGCACATGCCGGTGCGGCTGCACGCGCGGTCATGGCATCGCTATGCCGAACCGCCGCCGGAGGCCACCGCGCTGATCATGTACACCTCGGGCACCACGGGACCGCCGAAGGGCGTGCTTATCAGCCGCCGTGCCATCGCCGCCGATATCGACGCGTTGGCGGAAGCGTGGCAGTGGACGGCCGACGACACCTTGGTGCACGGCCTTCCGCTGTTCCACATCCACGGGCTGGTGCTCGGTCTGCTCGGATCGCTGCGGATCGGTAACCGCTTCGTGCACACCGGAAAACCCACGCCTGAGGGTTATGCCGAGGCCAACGGCTCGCTGTACTTCGGGGTGCCGACGGTGTGGTCGCGGATCGTCGACGACGGCGACGCCGCGCGGGCGCTGTCGTCGGCCCGGTTACTCGTATCGGGCAGCGCCGCGCTGCCGGTGCCGGTGTTCGACAGGCTCGCAGAGTTGACGGGCCACCCACCTGTCGAGCGGTACGGCGCCAGCGAAACCCTGATCACCGTCAGCACCCGCGCCGCGGGCGAGCGTCGGCCCGGCTGGGTTGGGCTGCCGCTGAACGGCGTGCAGACCCGGCTGGTGGACGACGGCGGTGCGCCGTCCCCGCATGACGGCGAAACCATTGGGGCACTGCAGATTCAGAGCCCGACGATGTTCGACGGATATCTCAACCTGCCCGAGGCCACCGCGAATGCATTCGACGCCGACGGCTGGTACCGCAGCGGCGACGCGGCCGTCATCGACGGCGACGGAATGCACCGCATCGTCGGCCGCGAATCGGTGGATCTGATCAAGACCGGCGGCTACCGGGTCGGTGCCGGCGAAATCGAGGCGGTGCTGCTCGGGCATCCCGGGGTCGCCGAGGCGGCGGTGGTCGGTGTTCCCGATGACGACCTCGGCCAGCGCATCGTCGCCTTCATCGTCGGCGATGCCGACCCGGATGACGTTGATCAACTATGTCGCAGAACAGCTTTCGGCTCACAAGCGGCCCAGGGAGGTGCGCGTCGTGGACAGCCTGCCGCGCAACGCGATGGGCAAGGTGTTGAAGAAGGAGCTCGGGAATTGACTCTCAAATTTGACGAGATCTGCATCGACGCCCACGACGCCACCGCGTTAGGCGAATGGTGGGCAGAGGTGTTGGGCTGGCCGCACGACGTCGACGACGACGGCGACGTGCGACTGCACCCACCGCCAGGCCAGGGCCCGCCATGGATCTTCATCGCGGTGTCCGACGACAAGGTCGTCAAGAACCGCATCCACTTGGACTTCAAAGGGGAAGACCAGCAGGCAGAGGTCGACCGGGTCATCGGAATGGGGGCCCGGCACGTCGACATCGGCCAGACCGGAGACGAGTCCTGGGTGGTGCTGGCGGACCCGGAAGGCAACGAGTTCTGCATCCTGGCGCCCGGCGACTGACCCTCACGCATATTCCGACGTGCGGGTAGTGCCACCGGCCTAGAGTGATTCGGTGCCGCCGCTCACCGACGAACAACTCAACGACGCTGTTCGAGGAGATCCCCGTCCTGGCCGGGCGGCCTCGGGAGCTCCACGAACTGTCCGGCGGCCTGACCAACCGCAACGTCAAGATCACGACACCCGACGGCGTGTACGTGGCCCGCTGCTGCGACATGGGCAGCAACTTCCTCGGCATCGACCGGGAGCGCGAGTATTACAACACCAAGGCCGCCGCGGAGGCCGGCGTCGGCGCACAGGTGATCGACTACCGCCCCGATCTCGGGATCCTGCTGCTGAGCTACCTCGAGGGGCAGACCCTGGACAACGACGACTTCCAGAGGCCCGAAATCCTCGGCAAGGCGGCCGCCGCAGTCCGAGCCCTGCACGACGGTCCGCGATTTCAGGGCCGCTTCGACATGTTCGAGCGCCAGCCCACGTATCTGAAGACCGTGATGGACAACGGATTCCGACTTCCCAAGGACTACCTCGACCATGCGGACACGTTCAACGAGATCGCCAAGGTGATGAGGGCGACCGATCAGACCACGGTGCCGTGCAACAACGATCTGCTTGCGGGGAACTTCATCGAAGACGGCGACAAGATGTGGCTGATCGACTACGAGTACTCCGGCAACAACGACCCGTGTTTCGAACTGGGAAACACCTGGGCCGAGTGCGGGTTGTCCACCGACCAACTCGACGAGTTCGTCACGGCCTACTACGGGCGCAGGCTCCGTCACAAGATCGCGCGCGCCCATCTGCAGGGCATCGTCGGCAAATACGGCTGGACACTGTGGGGCTGCATCCAGAACGGTTCCAGTGCAATCGATTTCGACTTCTGGGAATGGGCGATGGAACGGTATGAGGGCGCAGTCGCCGTGTTCAAGGGGCCGGACCTGGCCCGGCTGCTCGACGATGTGCAGGCGGCCGACTAGTGGCAACCGAACTCCCCGACCGCGCGCGCGTCGTCATCATCGGCGGCGGTGTCATCGGCACCAGCGTGGCCTACCACCTGACCAAACTCGGCCTGACCGACGTCGTACTGCTCGAGCAGGGCCAACTGTCCAGCGGCACCACCTGGCACGCAGCCGGGCTCGTCGGCCAGCTGCGTGCATCGGAGAGCGCGACCCGGCTGGTGCAGTACTCCACCCAGCTGTACGCCGAACTCGAGGACGAGACCGGACTGTCGGCCGGGTACAAGCAGTGCGGGGGAGTGACGGTCGCCCGCACCGAAGACCGGATGGTTCAGCTGCGCCGCACGGCGGCGAACGCCGACGGCGTTCGACATGGAGTGCGAACTTCTCAGCCCCGAGCAGGCGCTCGAGCACTATCCCGTCATGCGGGTCGATGACCTCGTCGGCGCCATCTGGCTGCCTGCCGACGGCAAGGCCAACCCGACGGACCTGACGTTCGCCCTTGCCAAGGGCGCGCGGATGCGCGGCACCCGCGTCGTCGAGAAGACCAGGGTCACCGGCATTCTCACCCAGGACGGACGAGCCACCGGCGTGCGAACCGACAGGGGCGACATCGAAGCCGAGATCGTCGTCAACTGCGCCGGACAGTGGGCCAAACAGGTCGGCGCGATGGCAGGCGTCAACGTGCCGCTTGCACTCGGCTGAGCACTTCTACGTCGTCACCGAGGACATCGACGGCGTGCACACCGACCTGCCGATCCTGCGCGACCCCGACGGCTACACCTACTTCAAGGAAGAGGTCGGCGGCCTCGTCATCGGTGGTTTCGAGCCGGAAGCCAAACCGTGGGTATCGCCCGACGCCATCCCGTACCCGTTCGAATTCCAACTGCTGGAAGAGGATTGGGACCACTTCGAGATCTTGATGAACAACGCCTTGCTTCGCATCCCCGCGCTCGAAGTGACCGGCATCAAGAAGTTCTACAACGGCCCGGAGAGCTTCACTCCCGACAACCAGTTCATCCTCGGCGAGGCACCCGAACTCGAGAATTACTTCGTCGGCGCAGGATTCAACTCGGTGGGTATCGCCACCGCGGGCGGCGCGGGCCGGGCACTCGCCGAGTGGATCGTCAACGGCGCCCCGACCAGCGACCTGACCGGTGTCGACATCCGCCGCTTCGCGCCGTTCAACGGCAACAACCGCTGGCTGCACGACCGCGTCGCCGAGGTGCTGGGTCTGCACTACGAAATCCCCTGGCCCAACCGGGAGATGAAGACCGCGCGACCGTTCCGGCGCTCGCCCGTGCACCACCTGCTGGAGGCCGCCAACGCCAACTTCGGCAGCCGAAACGGATGGGAACGAGCCAACTTCTTCGCCCCCGCAGGAGCCGACCCGGCCATCGAATACACCTGGGGCAAGCCCAACTGGCTGCCATGGTCGGCAGCAGAACAGACCAACACCCGCAACGCGGTCACCGTCTTCGACCAGACATCGTTCTCCAAGTACGTGATGGTCGGTCCCGACGCAGAAGCGGCGCTGCAGTGGCTGTGCACCGCCGACGTGGGCGTCGAGGTCGGCAAGGCCGTCTACACCGGAATGCTCAACGAGCGTGGCACCTACGAGTCCGACGTCACCGTGACCCGCACCGGAGCCGACGAGTACTTCATCGTCAGCAGTGCCGCCACCACCGAACGCGACAAGGACCACATCCGGCGAAACCTGCCCGCCGACACCCGTGCATCGCTGGTCGACGTGACGTCGGCGTACGCGGTTTTCGGTGTGATGGGCCCGAATTCGCGGGCGCTGCTGTCCACCTTGACGTCGGCCGACCTGTCCGACGAGGCGTTCCCGTTCGGCACGAGCCAGCAGATCGCGCTGGGGTACGCGACCGTGCGGGCGACCCGCATCACCTACGTCGGCGAACTGGGTTGGGAGCTCTACGTGCCCGCCGAATTCGCGGTCGGCGTGTACCAGGACCTGATGGAGTCGGGCGAACAGTTCGACGTCGGGCGCGGCGGCTATTACACGATCGAATCGATGCGGCTGGAGAAGGGCTATCGCGCATTCGGCAGGGAACTGACGCCAAGCGAGAACCCCGTCGAGGCCGGGCTGCTGTTCGCCTGCAAGCTCAAATCCGATATCGAGTTCCTCGGCCGTGCCGCCGTGGAGAAGGCCAAGGCCGAAGGGACCCGCCGCAAACTCGTCGGCTTCAGCGTCGACGAATCGGACGCCATGCTGTGGGGCGGTGAACTGGTCCTGCGCGACGGCGCCGTCGCCGGACAGGTCACCTCGGCGGCATGGGGCGAAACCGTCGGCGGCTGCGTGGGTTTGGCCTACGTCCGCGCCGCCGACAACTCCGTCATCAACGCGGATTGGGTGAAACAGGGCGACTACCAGGTCAACGTCGGTGGTCAGCTCTGTCCCATATCGGTATCGCTGCGACCCCTCTATGATCCAACCAGCACCAAGATACGACCCTGACCATGGCACTAAGCGTCTTCGATCTGTTCAAGATCGGCATAGGACCGTCGAGTTCACACACCGTCGGCCCGATGCTCGCTGCCGACAGGTTCGCCCGCGGGCTGGCAACCGACGGAGTGCTCGAGTCGACCCGGCGGGTCACCGTCGAACTGTTCGGATCCCTGGGCGCGACAGGAAAAGGGCACGGCAGCATCCCCGCCGTCGCGCTCGGCCTGATGGGGGAGCGGCCAGACGCCGTCGACCCCGACCGCACGCCCGAGCGGATCGAGGCCATCACCGAGACCGGGCAGCTCTCGTTGCTCGGCGAGCACCCGATCGCGTTCAACCTCGCCGACGACATCATCCTGCACACCACCAAGAAGGCGCGATTCCACTCCAATGCGATGGTGTTTCGCGCCTTTGGACGATGACGACGCCGTGGTGGCGGAGCGGACGTTCTACTCGATCGGCGGCGGGTTCGTCGTCGACGACACGCAGGTTTCCACCGACGACGACCCCGTCGTGGTCGCAGACCCGACGCCCGTGCGGTATCCGTTCCTGACCGGCGACGAGTTGCTGATCCACGCCGCCGAGACCGGACTGCGCATCAGCGACATCGTGATGGCCAACGAAATGACCTGGCACACAGAAGATCAGGTTCGATCCGGTCTGCTCAAGATCTGGTCGGTGATGCAGGAATGCATCCAGGCGGGCATCGACACCACCATCGCCACCCTGCCAGGCGGACTCAAGGTGCGCCGCCGCGCGCCGCGGCTGGCCGCACAGCTCTCCGCCGCAAAGGCTTCCAATGATCAGTTCATCGCGATGGATCGGGTGAACCTGTACGCGATCGCGGTCAACGAGCAGAACGCCGCCGGCGGTCGTGTCGTCACCGCACCGACCAACGGCGCCGCGGGCATCATTCCCGCCGTGCTTCAGTACTTCCACGACTTCATCGCCGGCGCCGACGACGACTGCACGGTGCGCTTCCTGCTCGTCGCAGCGGCCATCGGCAGCATCATCAAGGAGAACGCCTCCATCAGCGGCGCGGAGGTGGGCTGCCAGGGCGAGGTCGGCTCCGCCTGCTCGATGGCGGCCGCCGGGCTCGCCGAACTGCTCGGCGGGACGCCGCGACAGGTGGAGAACGCCGCCGAGATCGGCATCGAACACAACCTCGGGCTGACCTGCGACCCCGTGGGCGGCCTCGTCCAGATCCCGTGCATCGAGCGCAATGCCGTCGGCGCCGCGAAGGCCATCACCGCCGCGCGCATCGCGCTCAGCGGTGACGGAACGCATCAGGTGTCGCTGGACAAGGCCGTCAAGACCATGCGCGAAACCGGCGCCGACATGAAGGACAAGTACAAGGAGACCTCGCGCGGCGGCCTTGCGCTCAACGTCGTCGAGTGTTGAGCGCGCCAATCAGTTGGCGTGCAACGCCTCGTTGAGCGTGATGCCCGTGCCGTCGCGCTTGACCACCTCGACCGCGCCACTGAGCGAATTACGCCGGAACAGAAGGTTGTTCGCGCCCGACAGCTCGCGGGCCTTGACCGTCTGACCGTCGGCGGTCTGCACCTTGGTGCCCGCCGTGACGTACAGGCCCGCCTCGACGACGCAGTCGTCGCCCAGCGAGATGCCCAGTCCGGAGTTGGCGCCGAGCAGGCACCGCTTGCCCACCGCGATCACCTCCGTGCCGCCGCCGGACAGCGTGCCCATGATCGACGCGCCGCCACCGACGTCGGAGCCTTCGTCGACGACCACGCCCGCCGAGATCCGGCCCTCCACCATCGAGTTGCCGAGCGTGCCCGCGTTGTAGTTCACGAATCCCTCGTGCATGACGGTCGTGCCCGCCGCGAGGTGCGCGCCGAGCCGGACCCGGTCGGCGTCGGCGATGCGAACGCCGGTGGGCGCGACGTAGTCGACCATCCGCGGGAACTTGTCGATGCCGTAGACCGCAACCGCGCCGCGCCGACGCAGTCGGGCCCGCACGATCTCGAAACCGTCGACCGCGCACGGCCCGAAGCTGGTCCACACCACGTTCGCCAGGACGCCGAAGATGCCCTCGACGTTCGCACCGTGCGGCTGGATCAGCCGATGCGAGAGAAGGTGCAGCCGCAGATAGGCGTCGTAGCCGTCGGCGGGCTTGTCATCCAGCGACGCGATCACCGTCCGCACGATGACGACATCGACGTCACGGTCCTCGTCGCGGCCGGCCAGCTCGGCCAGCTCGGGCGGGACCTCGGCCACCGAAAGCCGCACCGTGCCCGATGGGCCGTCGCCGGCCAACTCGGGGGCCGGGAACCAGGTGTCGAGGACGGTCCCGTCGGCGGCGATCGTCGCCACGCCGACGCCAGAAGCTGCAGTCACGCTGGTTGAGGCTACTCGACTAGCCTCAACGGGTGTGGGCCTGGATTTACGCGGCGACCCGATCGCGCTGACCGCGGCGCTGGTGGACATCCCCAGCGTGTCGCGCGACGAGCAGCGCATCGCCGACGAGGTCGAGGCCGCGCTTCACGAACAGACAACCGGGTTCGAGATCCTGCGCACCGGCAACACCGTGCTGGCCCGCACCGACCACGGCCTGCCGTCGCGGGTGATCCTCGCCGGACATCTCGACACCGTCCCGATCGCCGACAACGTGCCGAGTCGCCTCGTCGGCGGCGAGCTGCACGGCTGCGGCACGTCGGATATGAAGTCGGGCGACGCCGTGTTCCTGCACCTTGCCGCCACCATCGACGCCCCGGCCCACGACATCACGCTGGTCATGTACGACTGCGAGGAGATCGAGGCGTCGGCGAACAGCCTTGGCCGCATCGAACGCGAACTGCCGCAGTGGCTGCAGGCCGATGTCGCGATCCTGGGTGAACCGTCGGGCGGGTTCATCGAGGCGGGCTGTCAGGGCACGTTGCGTGTCGTCGTCACCGCCGACGGCACCCGCGCGCATTCGGCGCGATCGTGGTTGGGCGACAACGCTATTCACAAACTGGGTGCGGTACTGGACCGGCTGACGGCGCTACGAGGCCCGCAGCGTCGACATCGACGGGTGTGTCTACCGTGAGGGATTGTCGGCGGTGCGCATCGACGGCGGCGTGGCTGGCAACGTCATCCCCGACGCCGCGTCGGCCACCATCAACTTCCGCTTCGCGCCGGACCGCAGCATCGAGCAGGCCTACCAACACGTGCGTGAGGTGCTCGACGGTCTGGACGTGACACGTCGAGCAGACCGACGCCGCCCCTGGCGCGCTGCCTGGACTGACCAAGCCCGCCGCCGCCGCACTGGTGGACGCCGCGGGCGGGCAGGTGCGCGCGAAGTACGGCTGGACCGACGTGGCGCAGGTTCGCCGCGCTCGGCGTGCCCGCCGTCAACTTCGGCCCAGGCGACCCCAACTTCGCGCACCGCGTCGACGAGCGCGTCGAGGTGGAGCAGATCACCGCGGCCACCGACATGCTGCGGCGATACTTAACCGCTTGACGCGACACCTACCCTGGAGGCATGTGGAGCTGACGCCGTCTCCGGGTGATCCCGGGTCGATGCCGCCGTCCCTTTCCGTGCAATCACGAAGAGCTCACAAATGTCTGAAACCGCAATCGTCTTTTCGAATCTGTCATTCTCGTGGCCCGGCGAAACGCCGCTGTTCGAGGAGTTGTCCTTCACCGTCGGCGACGGCCACACCGGCCTTGTCGCCCCGAACGGCGCAGGCAAGAGCACGCTGCTGAAGCTGATCACCGGTGAGTACCGACCGTCTGGCGGTTCGGTGACCGTCGACGGGTCCGTCGGCTACCTTCCGCAGACGCTGGCGTTCGAAGCCGGCCGCAGCGTGGCCGACGTGCTCGGCGTCGCACCCGTCCTCGATGCGCTCGACGCGCTGGCCGCAGGCGATGCGGGCGACGCGGTGTTCGCCGCGATCGGCGACGAGTGGGACATCGAGGAACGTACCCGCGCCCAACTCGACCGGCTGGGCCTCGCGCACATCGCGATCGACCGCACGTTGGGGTCGTTGAGCGGTGGCGAGGTCGTTTCGGTCGGGCTGGCGGCTGAGCTGCTCAAGCGGCCCGATGTGCTGCTCCTCGACGAACCGACCAACAACCTCGACGCCGAGGCCCGCGCCAAGCTCTACGACGTCCTCGACGACTACAAGGGTTCGCTGCTGCTGGTCAGCCACGACCGCATGCTTCTGGATCGGATGGACCGTATCGCCGAACTGCGCCGAGGCGAAATGACCCTCTACGGAGGCAATTTCACCGCATACGAGGCGGCGGTGCGGGAGGGTCAGCGAGTCGCCGAGAGCAATGTGCGCAACGCCGAACAACAGCTCAAGCGCGAGAAACGGCAGATGCAGCAGGCCCGTGAGCGCGCGGCGCGCCGGTCGAGCACTGCCGCGCGCAACGTGAAGGATGCCGGGCTGCCGAAGATCATCGCCGGTGCGATGAAGCGCAGGGCGCAAGAGTCGGCGGGGCGCATCGACGGTGTCAACGCCGCGAGGGTCGACGACGCAAGGGGCCGGCTCGACGACGCCGAACGCACGCTGCGCGACGACCCGTCGATCGTGCTGGACCTGCCGCAGACCGAAGTGCCCGCGGGCCGCAACCTGTTCGCGGGCAACGGGATACGAATTGCCCGAGGCGGCCGCGCATTGTTCGGGGACGGTATCGATGTCTCGATCCGCGGACCTGAGCGCATCGCGCTCGTCGGGCGCAACGGCGCAGGCAAGACGACCCTGCTGCGGGTCATCTCCGGCGAACTCCAACCGGACGACGGGGCCATTGCGCGGGTCGACGGGCGGATCGCGTACCTGTCGCAGCGGCTCGATCTTCTCGACCCCGACCGCACGGTGTTCGAGAACCTCGTCTCCTACGCGCCGACGCTGAGCGAGACGCGGCGGATGCATCTGCTTGCGCAGTTCCTGTTCAAGGGCAACATGATTCACCTGCCCGTCTCCGCGCTGTCCGGCGGCGAGAGGCTGCGCGCCACCCTCGCGTGCGTGCTGTTTGCCGACCCGGCGCCGCAGCTGCTACTGCTCGACGAGCCGACCAACAACCTCGACCTCGTCAGCATCGCTCAGCTGGAATCCGCGCTCAACGCCTACCGCGGCGCGTTCGTCGTCGTCAGCCACGACGCCGCGTTCCTGGAGAACATCGGCGTCGACCGCACCATCCGCCTCACCTGATCCGCGAAACGACATTCCAGCAGACCTCAACGTCGCACTTCTTCTGCTGGAATGTCGTTTCGCGAGATCAGCGGGCGGCGTCCGCCTGCTTGGCGACGTCGGCGGCCGAGGCCATCATCCCGATGTCGGCGAACGCGGCCGACACCGCCTTCAACGCATCCGCATCGCTGGCCACGAACGCGCGGGCGTGCCGCAACGCCAGATCGCCGACCACACAGTCGACGTCGGCGGTGAGCCGGGCGATCGAATCGACCGCGCGGATATCGCCAAGCCGCACCGCGTCATGGAACGCGCGCACCGCGACCGCCGACTGGCCGCCGCGCTCGGCAGCCCGTCCCGCGTCGCGGGCGGCCGACCGCGCCCCGGTCGGATCCTTGCGCGCCGCCGTCGTCCACGCCTTGGCCAACTGCAGCTCCGGGCCGAACAGCATGGACTTCAACCCGTGCCGAGACTCGGCGCGGGACAGGGCCTTTGCTGCCTCACCCATCTCGTCCTGAAGGCCAAGCGCCTGCGCCAGCAGCATCCAGGCCAGCGGCCCCCACGAATAACCCGTCGGCGCCAGCGCATCGGCCGCGCCGCGCAACAACTTCGCCGCGTCCGCGGAGTCGCCCCGCGCGATCAGCACGTCGGCGACCAGCACCTCGCCGATCGCCCGCCCCGGCTGCTGCATCTGCGCGTAATCCGTCAGCTGCTGCGCGAGCTCCTGGGCCCGGTCCAATTCGCCCGCCATCATCAGCGCCGTCGTCTGGCCGAACCCACTGGTGAACCGCAGCAGCCCGGGATGCTGGGCTTCCATCGCCCGCTCGGCCAGCGCGTCGACCTCGGCGAACCGGCCCATCCGCGCGCAGCTCAGCGCGGCGGCGGCCGCCGACCAGCCGACTGCCGTGTCGTCGGCGTCCGGCGAGGCCAGCACCTCCTCGGCGAGCTCCATCGCCCGGCCGGGCCGACCCGCGTTCATCGCGAAGGTGGCCGACAGCGCGTCCACCGTCGTCCGCGCCACTGCAGAAGTGACCCGGTTGCGGGTGGTCTGCAGGAACGCCGTCGCCCGCTCCGGCTGCGACAGCATCCAGAACTGGTTGGCCGCGCGCGGCAGCGCCCACGCCATCAGCTCGGTGTCCGACAGCGTGGCCGGGTCGACGGCGGCGAGCACGTCGTCGGCCTCGCGGCCACGGCCCTGCCACGCCAACGCCTGAGCCAGCGTCAACCGCGCTTCGAGGTCGGGATTGCGTTTCAGCACCGCCTCGCCGAGCCGCTCGCTCAGCGACAGGTCGCCGAGCCGCAGCGCGTCCGCCGCGGCGGCCACCACCACCGAGACCGGTTGCGGGTTGTCGCTGTCGAGGGCAAGCACCGCGAGCCGCAGCCGGTCGACGACGTCGCGCGGCTGCTGAGCCGACAGCCGTTCGTACAGTTCGGCGCGGCGCGCATGCAGGTCCTCGGCGGACATCGCAGCCAGCGCCGCACCCGCATACAGCGGATGGGCCGCAAGGACCTTGTCGTCTGACACGACGATCACGTCGGCATCGGTCGCGGCCCGCACCGCGTCCTCACCGGCCAGCGCCGCCAGGTCGGCCAACGGCAGCGGGTCGACCACCGCCAGGAATTCCAACGCCCTGCGCGCTTCGGCGGGCAGCGACGCGACGAACTCGCCGACCGACGCGTCCAGTCGCTTGCGGTCCGCGCCCGGCGCGTCGAGTTCGACCCTCGGCAGCACGTTGTCGAGTTGCAGCGCCCGTATCGAATCGGGCGCGCCCTCGTCGGGATCGACGGTGACGATCAGCCGCACCGCGCCGCTGACGGCCAACTGATAGACCAGCGTCGCGGACAGATGGTCGAGCAGGTGCGCATCGTCGACGATCAGCAGCAGCCCGTCGGCAATCGAGTCGCGCGCAGCCTGCAGCGCGGCCGCCGTCTTGCCGTCGTCGGGTGCGCCGATCAGATCGCGCACCGCCGCGAACGGCACGACACGATCCGAAACCGTCCCCGTCACCCTGGCCGAGGGTCCGCCGATGCGCTCCGCCGCCGCACACGCGACCGTCGTCTTTCCCGCCCCGACCGGTGCGATGACCACCGCTCCGCCGCGGTCTCGCACCGCCGACTCGACTTCCTCGATTGCCGGCTCGGGCGGCGCGGTCTTCCAGTCGACGGGCACCCGCCGGAGTTTAGGGTGTGGCCGCGGCAGCCGTGCCGAACTCGTCTACCTTGGCGGTGTGTCCCGCGAGGAGCAGGAAAAGCCAGACCGCGAATGGGCGGTCTGCGTCTATTGCGCGTCGGGGCCGAGGCACCCCGAACTGCTCGAGCTGGCCGACCGCGTCGGCGCCGCCATCGCCGACCGCGGCTGGACGTTGGTGTCCGGCGGCGGCAACGTCTCGGCCATGGGTGCCGTCGCCAACGGCGCGAGGGCGCGCGCAGGCAGAACCGTCGGGGTGATCCCGAAGGCGCTCGTCCATCGCGAGCTCGCCGACGTCGACGCCGACGAACTCGTCGTCACCGAGACCATGCGGGAACGCAAGCAGGTGATGGAGGACAGGGCGGACGCCTTCATCGCGCTGCCAGGCGGTATCGGCACGCTCGAGGAGTTCTTCGAAGCGTGGACAGCCGGCTATCTGGGTATGCACGACAAGCCGGTGGTGATGCTCGATCCGTTCGGGCATTACGACGGGCTGCTCGCCTGGTTGCGCGGCCTCATCGACAGGGGATATGTCGGCCAGTCGGCATTGGATCGGCTCGTTGTGGTGGACGACATCGACGATGCATTGGCGGCCTGCGCACCGGCCCCGTGATGGCGGTCACCAGCAGGGATTTAGGGTGTCGGCAGACGACACCGGAGGGGGATCGCCACATGACCGACGAGAAATCTGGAACCCGTAGCAGCGTTGGGCTGCTCGACATCGCCAGCCGCGTACCCGGCCTGATCTGCCGACGCGCCGATGATCCTGCGCGGCGTGATCACCGGGTTCGGGGCCCGGCCGTCGGCCAAGACGTCCATCGGCAAGGTGTTCCAGGACCGCGCCGCCTCACTACGGCGACAAGCTGTTCCTCAAGTTCGAGGACCAGGAGCTCACCTACCGGGAGGCCAACGAGACCGTCAACCGCTACGCGGCCGTGCTCGCCGCTCGCGGAGTCGGCAAGGGCGACGTCGTCGGCATCATGCTGCCCAACTCGCCCGACCCGGTGATGCTCATGCTGGCGGCCGTCAAGTGCGGCGCGATCTCCGGGATGCTGAATTACAACCAGCGTGGCGACGTGCTCTCCCACAGCCTCGGGTTGCTGTCCGCGAAGGTCGTCATCGCCGACCCCGACTTCGTCGACCCGATCAAGGAGAGCGGCGCCGACACCGACGGTCTGGTGACGCTCGACGAGTTCAAGAAGCTCGCCGAAACGGCGCCGACGGAGAACCCGGCTACCGCTTCAGCCGTGCTCGCCAAGGACAAGGCGTTCTACATCTTCACGTCGGGCACCACCGGCATGCCCAAGGCCAGCATCATGACGCACTACCGGTGGCTGCGCGCGCTGGCCGGCTTCGGCGGCCTCGGCATGCGGTTGAACAGCAACGACACCCTGTACTGCTGTCTGCCGCTCTACCACAACAACGCGCTGACGGTCGCGCTGTCGGCGGTGCTCAACGGCGGGCTCGACGCTGGCGCTGGGCAAGTCGTTCTCGGCGTCGAAGTTCTGGGACGACGTGATCCGCTACGAGGCAACCGCTTTCGTCTACATCGGCGAGGTCTGCGCGTATCTGCTCAACCAGCCGGAGAAGGACACCGATCGCAAGCACAAGGTGCGGGTGATCGCCGGCAACGGTCTGCGCCCCGCGATCTGGGACGAGTTCACCGAGCGGTTCGGCATCGACCGAGTGTGCGAGTTCTACGCAGCGAGCGAGGGCAACACCGCTTTCGTCAACGTGCTCAACGTCGACAAGAGCACCGGCATCTGCCCGACACCGGTCGCGTTCGTGGAGTACGACGAGGAGTCCGGCGACCCGAAGCGGGACGACGACGGCCGGGTCCGCAAGGTCAAGAACGGCGAGCCGGGGCTGCTGCTCTCGAAGGTCAGCAGCTTCCAGCCCTTCGACGGTTACACCGACAAAGAGGAAACCGAGAAGAAGTTGGTGCGCGACGCCTTCAAGGAAGGCGACGTGTGGTTCAACACCGGGGACCTGATGCGCTCGCAGGGCTTCGGCCACGCGGCGTTCACCGACCGGCTCGGCGACACCTTCCGCTGGAAGGGCGAGAACGTGGCCACCACCGAGGTCGAGGCCGCGGTGTCGACCGACCCGCAGGTCGAGGAGGCCACGGTGTTCGGCGTCGAGGTGCCCGACACCGGTGGAAAGGCCGGAATGGCTGCCGTTCAACTCAAGGAGGGCCAGGAGTTCGACGGCAAGGCGCTGGCCAAGGCCGCCTACGACAACCTGCCGTCCTACGCCGTGCCGCTGTTCGTGCGCGTCGTCAAGGAACTGGCGCACACCTCGACGTTCAAGAGCCAGAAGGTCGATCTCCGCAAGGAGGGCTACGGCGGCAACTCCGGCGAGGGCGACGAAGAGGCCAACGACATCGAGGATCCGATCTACGTGCTGTCCGGCCGCGACGAGGGTTACGTCGAGTACTACGACGACTACCTCACCGAGGTGAAGGACGGCAAGAAGCCCAAGTAGTCGCGAATTCGGCGCGCTCAGCCACCCTCAGCGTGACCAGCGCGCCGAATTCACCTACTCGCGGCCGCCGAGGTGTTCGGCGAGGAAACGCTCGACGGCGTGGAACATGTCGATCGTGTTCTCCGGGTTGACGAAGCCGTGGCCCTCGTCCTCCTTGACCATGTACTCGACGTCGACGCCGCGGGCGCGCAACGCCTCGACCATGTTGTCGGATTCCGCCTGCACGACGCGGACGTCGTTGGCGCCCTGGATCACCAGCAGCGGTGTGCGGATCTGGTCGACCTTCGTGATCGGCGACCGGGCCAGCATGTCCTCCAACTCCTCTGGCACATCGGGATTTCCGACGAACAGGTGCCAGTTGTTGGCCAGGTGCGGCCGCGCGATCTCGGGCAGCGTGCGCATGAAGTTGGCCAGGCTCGAGACGCCGACGTAGTCGATCGCCGCGGCGAACACGTCCGGTGTGAACGTCACGCCGACCAGCGTCGCGTAGCCGCCGTAGGAGCCGCCGAAGATCGCGACGCGCTCGGGATCGGCGTACCCCTGCTCGACGGCCCAGTTCACCCCGTCGATCAGGTCGTCGTGCATCTTGCCGGCGAACTCGCCGATCGCCGCCTTGACGAAGGCCTTGCCGTATCCGGTCGACCCGCGGAAGTTGACCTGCAGCACCGCATATCCGCGGTTGGCCAAGAGCTGCGCGGCCGGTGCGTACATCCACGCGTCGCGCGCCCACGGACCGCCGTGCACCGTCAGCACCAACGGCAGGTTCCGCTGTTCCACTCCGACCGGCAGCGTCAGGTAGGAGTGCAGGTCCAGACCGTCGCGCGACGGGATCGTCACGGGCAGCATCGGCGCAAGCTGCTCTGGATCGAGGTGCGGGTACGGCCGGAACAGCAGCCGGCTCTCACCGGTTTCGTGGTCGTAGAGGTAGGTGGCGCCGGGATCGCGATCGTGGGTGAAGCTCACCACCCACCTGCGTCCACTTTCGTCGGACGACAGCGCTCCGACGTCGCCGTCGGACAGCTTCTCCAGATTGGCCAGTACGTCGGCGAATTCGGAGTCGAGCGTCTGAATCACCTGTCGCTCACCGAGATACCGCACCGCGAGCAGTTCTCCGGTGGCGCGGCTGCAGATCAGCGGCTCAGGTAGGCCTGCCCAGACCTGACTGCGCCCGTCGATGTCCAGGCTGGGGTGGCTGTCGACGGCGTACTGCTTGCCGTCGGCCACGTCGAGGCGCACCAGCCGGGTGCGGTCGGTGCCCTCGTTGGAGCCCATCCAGATTCCGGTCCCGTCGGGGGTGACGACCATCGGGTACATGCCCATGGTGTAGTCCTTGCCGTCGTACGCCGCGATCCACCGCAGAGACTCGGTCTCTTTGTCCCACTTCAGAACTTCGAGATCACCGTCGTTGGTCAGCTTCGTCGCGAAGAGGTCGCCGCCGCGGCTCGTCAGCCATCCCGACACCGTGCCCGGGTTCTCGACGAGAATGCTGAGTTCGCCTGAGGCGATGTCGAGTTCGTAGACGTCCATCTGCTGCGGGTCGCGATTGTTGGAGTGCACGATGGCCTTTCCCGGCTTGTCGGGCAGCAGTTCGAAGGCGGCCATCGCGCCGGGGAACGGGGTGAGATCGACAGCGGGTGCGTCGGGATCGTCGAGGTCGACGCGGAAGACGTGCCAGTTCTCGTCGCCGCCGGTGTCCTGCAGGTACATCAGCCAGCGCGGATCGTCGGTCCACGAGAAGTGCAGGACGCTGCGGGTCTCGTCGGCGGTGACGCAGCGCGCGCTGTCGGCCCAATCTTCGCCATCGAGGTCCGCCACCCAGACGTTGAGGCGGTTCTTCCACGGCGCAAGGTAGGCGATGCGGGTTCCGTCGGGCGAGATCGTCGCACCCGCCTTCGTCGGTGGGCTGAAGAACTCCTCGACGGTGATGCGGTCGGGCAGTGGCATGACGTTCCTTTCAGTGGTGCGGACAGGTTTCATCGCCGGCCGGGTCGCCAAACCTGGCCGTCGATGGTGAATCACGTTGTGCTAGTTGGGCTCTACGCGGCCCTCCGAGGCGGCCGTTGGTGGCGTCGAGGATGGCGCGGTCGATCAATGCCAAGGCTTCGGCCTGCTCGACCTTCCGGTGGTGCACGACGACGGCGGTGCTGACGTCCTCGTCGACGACGCGCAACGCCGCGGTGGTGGCCGCTGCGCAGAGTCGAACCGTGAGGTCGTCCTCGGCGAGGCCGAGACGCTTGGCGATCACCGGGATGAAGCCGCGTTCCATCTCGTAATGGACCATCAGGTACCCGGTCCGCAGTGCCGGTTCCGACGCCGTCATGCTTGCGATCCGCATTGCGCTGACCTCGTCGGCGATGTCCTGCTCGGAGAACGGGTGCGCGACGGCGTCGGCGGCCATGTGTTCGCCTAACGACAGTTCGGCCGGCCACCGGTCGAGTACGCCGACGAACCGGTGCACGGACTTGGCGAGAAGCGGTTCTGCGCATGCCTCCTTGCTGCGGAAGTAGCGCCAGATCGTGCGCGTGGAAAGGCCTGCGGCGGCGGCGATGTCGTCACCGCTGGTTCCCGACACGCCGTGTTCCCAGAACAGCGCGCAGGCGTGACGCGATACGTCCAACCGCGCCTGTGCCTGCTTCGCACTGACCTTGTCCGGTGCGTCGATGATGAAATGCCACCTCCTCCACTTGCTGTCACTTAGTGACACCACCTACTGTGTCACTAAGTGACAGCGTCGTCAAGCGACGGCATTGCGGCGAAGCGGGAGGCGCGGTGGACACCGAACAGTTCTGGCGGGACGCCGAGCGAGCACCTCGTGCGCTACGGGTCATCGTTCGTACCGCGAATCATCCAGCGCGCCAAGGGAAGTTACGTCTACGACGAGACCGGCGCCGCGATCCTCGACTTCACCTCCGGGCCAGATGAGCGCGGTGCTCGGGCACGCGCACCCCGACATCGTGTCCACGGTGTCGACGGCCGTGGCGACGCTCGACCACCTGTACAGCGGCATGCTCAGCGCTCCCGTCGTCGACCTCGCCAAGGCGCTCTCGGCGACCCTGCCTCCGTCGCTGAGCAAGGTTCTGCTGCTCAGCACCGGCGCCGAGTCCAACGAGGCGGCCATCAAGATGGCCAAGCTCTACACCGGCAGCTACGAGTTCGTCTCGCTTCGACCGCTCCTGGCACGGCATGACCTCCGGCGCCGCCTCGGCGACGTTCAGCGCGGGGCGGCGGGGCTACGGGCCGCCCGATGCCGGGCAATCTCACGCCTGCCCACCCCCAACGCCTTCCGGTCGCCGTTCCGGCAGGTCGACGGAAGCTACGACTGGGAAGCCGAGCTCGAGTACGGCTTCGCGATGGTCGACGCGCAGTCCTCGGGCAGCCTCGCCGCCTGTCTCGTCGAGCCCATCCTGTCCTCCGGCGGGATCATCGAGCCGCCGCCGGGCTACCTGCGCAGGCTCAAGGAGATGTGCGTCGAGCGCGGCATGCTGCTCATCGTCGACGAGGCGCAGACCGGCATCGGCCGCACCGGAACGATGTACGCCTTCGAGCGCGACGGGATCGTCCCCGATCTGCTCACGCTGTCGAAGACGCTCGGCGCGGGCCTGCCGGTGGCGGCCGTCGTCACCAGCTGCGGAGATCGAGAGCCGTCTGCCATGAGCGAGGCTTCCTGTTCTTCACCACCCACGTGTCGGACCCGCTCGCGGCGTCGGTGGCGCTGACCGTGCTCGACGTCGTCGCACGAGACGGGCTCGTCGAGCGGGCCGCGCACCTCGGCCGCAGGCTCGCGGCCGGCTGGGCGACATGCAGGACCGCTACGAACAGGTCGGCGACATCAGGGGCCGTGGCCTGCTGCAGGGCATCGAACTGGTCGCCGACAAGGCCACCAAGGCGCCGGCCGACGCCCTCGGCGCGCAGGTCACCGCGGCGTGCCTGGAACGCGGGCTGCACATGAACATCGTGCAGCTGCCGGGGATGGGCGGCATCTTCCGGATCGCCCCGCCGCTGACCATCGCCGACGACGAGCTGGAGGCCGGGCTCGCCATCCTCGACGACGCCCTCAAGACCGTTCTCGGCGCGAATTCGGCGCGCTAACCGACGCTGAGCGTGGAAAAGCGCGCCGAAATCGCAGGCCCGTAGCCTGGAAGCGTGCAGTCGACCTTCTGCGGCCGTCCGGTGGCCGGCGACCGAGCGCTGATCATGGCGATCGTGAACCGCACCCCGGACTCGTTCTACGACCGCGGCGCCACCTTCACCGATGAAGCCGCCAAATCCGCGGCTCACCGGGTGATCGCCGACGGCGCCGATGTCGTGGACGTCGGCGGGGTCAAGGCCGGGCCGGGCGACGACGTCGGGGTCGACGAGGAGATCGCGCGCGTCGTGCCCTTCATCGAGTGGCTTCGCGACAGCTATCCCGACCAGTTGATCAGCGTCGACACCTGGCGCTCGGAGGTCGCGAAACAGGCCTGCGCGGCCGGAGCCGACCTGATCAACGACACCTGGGGCGGACATGACCCCGGGCTGGCCGAGGTCGCCGCGGAATTCGGCGCAGGTCTGGTCTGCTCCCACACAGGCGGCGCGACGCCACGCACCCGGCCGTTCCGGGTCAACTACGGGACATCCGAACGCGGCGTGGTCGACGACGTCATCGCCGAGGTGACCGCCGCGGCCGAGCGGGCGGTGGCGGCCGGGGTGTCGCGAGACGCGGTGTTAATCGATCCGACTCACGATTTCGGCAAAAACACTTATCACGGTCTTAGTTTGTTGCGCCATGTAAAAGATCTTGTTAATACCGGATGGCCTGTCCTGATGGCGCTGAGCAACAAAGACTTCGTCGGGGAAACTCTGGGTGTGGACCTGACGGAGCGCTTGGAGGGCACCCTGGCAGCGACGGCCTTGGCCGCCGCGGAGGGTGCCGCGATGTTCCGCGTGCATGAAGTCGGTCCCACACGGCGCGTACTCGAAATGGTCGCGTCGATCCAGGGCGTGCGTTCGCCCACACGCACGGTAAGGGGACTGGCATGACACTCACTCCAGAACTTCCCGGCACAGACGTCGTCGCCGGCAGATGGTTGTCCGATCACAGCTGGAGCCGACCCATGTGGACTGTTTCCGAGCTCGAGGCGGCCAAGGGAACCCGCACCATCTCGGTGGTGCTGCCCGCGCTCAATGAAGAAGCGACCGTCGGCTCCGTCGTCGAGACCATCACGCCGCTGCTCGGCGGCCTGGTGGACGAGCTGATCGTGCTGGACTCCGGCTCGACCGACGACACCGAGATCCGCGCGATGGCGGCCGGTGCAAAGGTGATCAGCCGCGAGGTCGCGTTGCCCGAGGTCGCGCCGCAACCCGGTAAGGGCGAGGTGCTGTGGCGCTCGCTGGCGGTGGCCACCGGCGACATCATCGTGTTCGTCGATTCCGACCTGATCGATCCCGACCCGATGTTCGTGCCCAAGCTGCTCGGGCCGCTTCTGATGACCGAGGGCGTTCACCTGGTCAAGGGCTTCTACCGGCGCCCGCTGAAGGTGAGCGGCAGCGAGGACGCCACCGGCGGCGGTCGGGTCACCGAACTCGTGGCGCGTCCGTTGCTTGCCGCGCTGCGGCCCGAGCTGATGTATGTGATGCAGCCGCTCGGCGGCGAGTACGCGGGCACCCGCGAACTGCTCACCGCGGTGCCGTTCGCGCCGGGCTACGGCGTGGAGATCGGCCTGCTGATCGACACCTACGACCGGCTGGGGCTTGACGCGATCGCGCAGGTCAACCTCGGCGTGCGGGAGCATCGCAACCGGCCGCTGACCGAACTCGCCTCGATGAGCAGGCAGGTCATCGCCACCTTGCTGTCGCGCTGCGGCATCCCCGACTCCGGAGTCGGCCTGACCCAGTTCTTCGCCGACGGCTACGACTACACGGCCCGCACATCGGAGGTACGGCTGGACGACCGTCCGCCGATGAACACGCTGCGACCCCGCTAGCTACCGCAGGGAGCGTGCCGCGGCGGGTGCCGCGTCGGACCGGTGAGGCAGTATCGACAGCGTGACGCTGATCCTGGTGTATCTCGTGGTCCTGATCCTGGTGGCCGTCGTGCTGTTCGGTGTTGGCAGCGTGGTGTTCGGGCGCGGCGAAGTGCTGCCGCCGCTACCGCGCGCCACCACTGCGACGGTGTTGCCCGCATCCGGCGTCACCGGCGTCGACGTCGACTCCGTCAAGTTCACCCAGGTGCTGCGCGGCTACAAGACCAGCGAGGTGGACTGGGTGCTCGACCGGCTCGGCGCGGAACTCGACCAGCTACGGGGAGAGCTGGCGGCGGTCCAGGGGACCCGGGTGAGCGCAGGCGGTGTCCGCGACGACGAGATCGATGAGATCGTCGAGGGCGGCGCGCATGCGCTTCCGTCGGAGGACAGGGAACCCCGTGACGAAGGCGTCTGAGGACGACGGCCGCGTCCGCTGCGGTTGGATCGACCAATCCCGTTTGGCGCCAGCCGATTTCATCCTCTACCGCGACTACCACGACACCGAGTGGGGTCAACCGCTGCGTGACTCGAAGGCGCTGTTCGAGCGGGTCACCCTCGAGGCGTTCCAGAGCGGGCTTTCGTGGCTGATCATCCTGCGCAAGCGGGAGAACTTCCGCCGCGCCTTCCACCGGTTCGACATCGGCAAGGTCGCGCGCTACACCGACCGCGATATCGAGCGGCTGATGCAGGACGCGGGGATCGTGCGCAACCGCGCGAAGATCGAGGCGACCATCGCCAATGCGCGCGCAGTCGCCGACCTGGACGTCGATCTCGGCGAACTGCTGTGGTCGTTCGCGCCGGAACCGAGGCCGCGCCCCGCGGCGCTGTCCGATGTGCCCGCGGTGACCGCGGAGTCGAAGGCGATGGCCAAGGAGTTGAAGCGGCGCGGGTTCAAATTTGTGGGCCCGACGACGGCCTATGCCCTGATGCAGGCAACCGGAATGGTCGACGATCACGAGGCCTCCTGCTGGGTCCCCGCGACCGCCTGATCGGCGTATTGAAACGATCTTGAACGGGTCCTCTCAGACCGCTTGACCGGGTCTTTGCACACCGAACGCCCCGGATAGGGAACAATGGGGGGAGATAAGAAGCGGTTCAGCGCCGGGAGCTGTCAACGGGTGGGCAGCCGGCTCATGTGGAGGGAGCACTCGATGGCGGCGATGAAGCCCCGGACCGGCGACGGTCCTCTGGAAGCAACCAAGGAGGGGCGCGGCATCGTGATGCGGGTACCACTGGAAGGTGGAGGCCGACTGGTCGTCGAACTCACCCCGGATGAGGCCGCCGCTCTCGGCGACGAGCTCAAGGGCGTCACCAGCTAGCTGGACACCTTGCGGTAGATCTCCAAGGTCTGCTCGGCGATGTGTGCCCACGAAAATTCATCGATGCAGCGCTGTCTGCCCGCCTCGCCGTACTGACGGGCCCGCTCAGGGTCGGCGACCAGCGAATTGACCGCATCGGCCAGCCGCGATTCGAAGAACTCAGGATCGCCCGCGTCGTAGTGAACCAGCACCCCGGTCTGATGGTCCGCGACGACCTCTGGAATACCGCCGACGTCCGAGGCGACCACGGCCGTTGCACACGCCATCGCCTCGAGGTTCACGATGCCCAACGGTTCGTACACCGATGGACATACGAAAACCGTAGCCGCCGAGAGAATTTCGCGGATCTTGCTGATCGGCAGCATCTCGCGAACCCAGAACACGCCGGTACGGGCCCGCGACAGCTCCTGCACAGCGGCCGTCACCTCCGCCGCGATCTCCGGAGTGTCCGGAGCGCCCGCGCACAGCACCAACTGCACCTCGGGGGAGAACCGGTGCGCCGCCGCGACGAGGTGCGCGACGCCCTTCTGCCTGGTGATCCGCCCGACGAACGCGACGATCGGCCGGGTCGGGTCAACGCCGAGTTCGGTCAGCACCGACTCCTCGGCCTTCGCCGTCGTCGGGTACCAGACGTCGGTGTCGATCCCGTTGCGCACCACGTGCACCCGGTTGGGATCCAGGGCCGGGTAGGTGCGCAGCACGTCGTCGCGCATGCCCGAGCTGACGGCGATGACGGCGTCGGCCGCCTCCACCGCGGTGCGTTCCACCCAGGACGAGATCCGGTATCCGCCGCCGAGCTGTTCGGCCTTCCACGGCCGCATGGGCTCCAGCGAGTGCGCGGTCAGCACGTGCGGAACGCCGTACAGCAGCGCGGCCAGGTGCCCCGCAAGCCCGGTGTACCACGTGTGCGAATGCACCACGGTCGCGTTGTCGGCGGAGTTGGCCATCACCAGATCGGCCGAAAGGGTGGCCAGCGCCGGGTTGGCGCCCTTGAGCGCCGGGTCGGGCTGGTGGACGAACGCCCCGTCGCGCGGGGCGCCCATACAGTGCACGTCGACCTCGCACAGATTGCGCAACTGCGCGACGAGTTCGGTGACGTGTACGCCTGCGCCGCCGTACACCTCGGGCGGATATTCACGCGTCATCATCGCCACCCGCATGCTTACGACCGTAGTGTCCGTCGCCGTGCGCCGCAGCCGTGTGAAGAACGCCGATCGGGGTATTCGCCAAATACTTTGACCGGCAGTCGCACAGGTCCCAAAAGTGCGAATGCCTGGTCAGCACGAGTACCGGCGGATAGGTTTGAATCATGAGGGAGTTGCCACACGTCCTGGGCATCGTCCTGGCAGGCGGGGAAGGCAAGCGGCTCTACCCGCTGACGGCGGACCGAGCAAAGCCGGCGGTTCCCTTCGGCGGCGCCTACCGGTTGATCGATTTCGTCCTGTCCAATCTCGTCAACGCTCGATACCTGCGCATTTGCGTTCTGACGCAATATAAATCGCACTCGTTGGACCGGCACATCTCGCAGAACTGGCGACTGTCGGGTCTCGCCGGCGAATACATCACCCCTGTGCCGGCGCAGCAGCGGCTCGGCCCGCGCTGGTACACCGGCTCGGCCGACGCGATCTATCAGTCGCTGAACCTGATCTACGACGAGGATCCCGACTACATCGTCGTGTTCGGCGCCGACCACGTGTACCGGATGGATCCCGAGCAGATGGTGCAGTTCCACATCGAGAGCGGGGCGGGCGCCACCGTCGCGGGCATCCGGGTGCCGCGCGCCGAGGCCGCCGCGTTCGGCTGCATCGACGCCGACGAGTCGGGCCGCATCCGTGAGTTCGTCGAGAAGCCCGCAGACCCGCCGGGTACTCCCGATGACCCGGAGCAGACGTTCGCGTCGATGGGCAACTACATCTTCACGACCAAGGTCCTCATCGACGCCATTCGCGCCGACGCCGACGACGACGACTCCGACCACGACATGGGCGGCGACATCATCCCTCGATTGGTAGGCGACGGGATGGCCTCGGTGTACGACTTCAGCAGCAACGAGGTGCCGGGAGCCACCGAGCGCGATCACGGCTACTGGCGCGACGTCGGGACGCTGGACGCGTTCTACGACGCCCACATGGACCTGGTGTCGGTGCACCCGGTGTTCAACCTGTACAACAAGCGCTGGCCGATCAGGGGTGAGTCGGACAACCTGGCGCCTGCCAAGTTCGTCAACGGCGGGTCGGCGCAGGAGTCGGTGGTCGGCGCGGGCAGCATCATTTCTGCGGCGTCGGTGCGCAATTCGGTGTTGTCGTCCAACGTCGTCGTCGACGACGGTGCGATCGTGGAGGGCAGCGTGCTGATGCCCGGCGTCCGGGTTGGCCGCGGCGCGGTGGTGCGCCACGCGATCCTCGACAAGAACGTCGTGGTCGGGCCGGGCGAGATGGTGGGCGTCGACCTGGACAAGGATCGCGAGCGGTTTGCGATCAGCGCGGGCGGCGTGGTGGCCGTCGGCAAGGGCGTCTGGATCTAGTTCGTGCGACGGCGCACTAGCCGGCTTGTGCGGCGGCCTTCGAATTGCGTCGCCGTCGGCGCCACAGCTTGAAGAACCCCCACACCAGCAGCGCGAGCACGACGAGAACCACGACGGGTAACAGAATCGCCAGGAACACCAATCCGACGCTGACCCCGTCCTCGATTGTGGACAGCACAGGTGCCGCGAAGCCTGCCGTCGCGACGTTCGCGGCGGGGCGCACCGCCGACTTCGTCAACGACACCACCAACGCGACGAGGACACCGACGACGATCGGGATCCACTGACCCGACTGCGCGAACGCGCCCGGATCGGTGACGGCGGCCGTCTGCGACGCAGTGCCGGAGCCGAACACGATGCCGCCGGAGGTCGGCCGGACGAACGTCTGGATCGCGTCGTTGATGCTGTCCAGCGCAGGAATCTTGTCGGCGACGATCTCGACGAGCAACAGCACCGCGACGATCGCCATCACCCAGCCGTTCTCCAGCCAGGCCCAGCCGTGCGGCAGCGTGATCAGGTCGGTGAATCGCGACAGCAGGCCGAGCGTGAGCAGCGGAATGTAGGCGTTGAGCCCCGATGCCGTCGCGAGCCCGAGGCCCGTCAGCAATTCCATGTGTTCAGTATGAGCGCAGGTCAGTCCAACACGGCCAAAGTCAGGCCACCCAACCGGTCAGGGTCGGCCTCGATGTCGATCTCGGTGATCTTGTCGCCGACGACGCCGAACCGCAGCACCAAAGTCAGCCTGCCTTCGGGCGCGACGACGATCCCGACCGCGCCGTCCACCAGCGCGGGCTCGGCGAAGCGGGCATTGGCCGCGAACGCGCGGGCATTTCTGCCAACGGCGTCGGCACCGCGGATGGTCGTTGCGGTGCCCGCCGCCGCGGCGTCGACCCGCAGCACCACGTCGGCGTCAAGAGCGGTCAGCAGCGAGTCGAGGTCGCCGTCGCGGGCCGCGGCCAGGAACGCCTCGACGAGTCGACGCTGACCGATCAGATCCGTTGCAGGGTCTGGATTCTGGCCGCGGACACGACGGCGGGCGCGGGCAGCCAGCTGGGCGGCGGTGTTCTCCGACCGGCCGACAATCGGCGCGATCTCCGCGAACGGCAGGTCGAACATGTCGTGCAGCACGAACGCCAGCCTTTCGGCGGGGGAGAGGCGCTGCAGGATGACGAGAAGCGCTGCCCCGACCGAATCGGCCAGCAGGGCCTCCTGCTCCGGATCGACGGGCGCTGCGGTCGCGAGGTGCGCGGACGCAGCGTTTTCGTCGAGCGGTTGCTCGGGGTGGGCGCTGCGGGCCCGCAGCACGTCCAGGCAGATGTGAGCGACGACCGTGGTCAGCCAGCCGCGCATGTTGCGCACGTCGCCGACCTCGGCACGGTTCATCCGCAGCCACGCCTCCTGAACCGCATCCTCGGCCTCGGGCACCGAGCCAAGCATTCGGTAGGCCACCGCATTCAGGTGCGCCCGGTGCTCCTCGAACTCATTCACAGCCGTCTCCGTCCTTGACGTCATACTCTGCTGCCGCGGCGCGTCATATGTATGACGAGACGAAAGGACGACCTATGACCGAGACGGCGACGAAGGCACCGAAGCTGCTGCGCGCGGTGTTCGTGGTGCACGGTCTGATCACGCTTGCCGGCGCCGTGGTGTTGATGGTGTTCCCGACCGCGATCCCATCGCTGGTGGGCATCACGCTCGAAAGACATGACTATCTGCTCGTCTATCTCGTCGGCGCCGCAGAACTCGCGGCGGCGGTGCTCTCGTTCGGCGCCACCCGGCTGACCGACCCGGCGGCGCTTGGTCTCGTCGTGACGACGTTCGTCGTCCTGCACGGGGCCAGCGGCGTGCTCGATCTCGTCTACGTGGGCGTGATCGGGCCGAACGCCACGATCATCGCGAACGCCGTGCTGCGATTCGCCGTTGTCGCGGTGTTCATTCTGGCGTGGCGGGCGGCGCGCCGTCACCAGATGTAAGGCATCAGCCGATAGTGCACCTTGTCCATGTACTCGCGGTATCCGGCCAGATCCTGCTTCAGCAGACTCTCCTCGTCGGTGATTCGGAGGGCGAGCACCGCAAGGCCGACAATGACGACGAGCAGACCCCAATACGAGCCGAGAGCCAGCGGGGTGCCGACCATCAGGATCACGTTGCCGAAGTACATCGGATGCCTGACGAATCCGTACCAGCCCGTCGACGACAGCTGCTGGCCCTCCTCGACGGTGATATTGGCTGCGGCATAACCGTTCTGGATCGTCACCAGCATCGCGATGGTGAGGCCGACGCCGACCAGGACGAGTCCCAGCACCGAAACGGCCGTGGGCACTGTCGACCAACCCAAGCGGAAGTCGAGCGCGCTGAGCACGATCATGGCCACCACCGATACGAATGCGACGGCGATGACGATCTTCTGCAGGGGTCGGGTCTCGGCGCCGGGGCCGGCCTGCATGCGTCGGCGCAAAGCCGCCGGATTCTTGACCGCGAGGTACGCGCTCGGTATCAGGGTCGCCGCAGCGAACACCGCGATGAACGCCCAACCCCGCCAGTAGTCGAACGTACCCGCGGGCAAAAACACCATGAGTAGAAAGGCGAGAAAGCCGATGACCGATGTAATTGCTGACTGGACAGCGGTTTTCATTCTCACCACACCCCGGGCACCAGGCGGTAGTGGACCTTCTCGGTGTACTCGTCGTAGCCGTCGAGTTCCTCGCGCAGAGCCTTCTCTTCGTCGGTGACGCGGGCGACGAAGACCAGCACGCCGGGGATGAGTGTGAGCAGTCCCCAGTACGAGGCCAGCGCAAGCGGGGTGCCGACCATCATGATCAGTGCCCCGACGTACATCGGGTGACGGACAACGCCGTAGAGGCCGGTGGACACCACCGGCTGTCCCTCTTCGACGGTGATCGTCGCTGCCGCGTAGTTGTTCTGGATGATCACAAGCTCCGATAGCAGGATTCCGACCATGACCAAAACGTTGCCGACCACCACGACCGACGTCGGGACCGTCGACCAACCGAACCGGTGGTCGAGGGCGCTGATAACCCCCACGGCGACAACCGATGCCATGATGCCGACGTTGATCAGCCGTTGCGCCATTCTGGTCTCTGCGAACGGACCGGATTTCAGGCGCCGCTGAAACGCATCAGGGTACGCAAGAGCGAGATAGACGGTGGGAACCATGGCGGCGACCGTGAACACGGCGATGAAAACCCAAGCCTGCCAATAGTCGAACGTGCCAGCCGGCCAGAACAGCAGCACTCCGAAGAACAGGATGCTGAAGACTGTGGAGCCCACCAGTTGAAGTGCGATCTTCACGATTCCTCCTTCGATTTCTCAGATCGCGTCGCGACGGCGATAAAGTGCGCCCGCGACGAGCGTCAGCGCCAGCGCGGCGACCACCATGGCGGTCAGCGCGATGGCCGAATACTCACTCGGCGCCTTGGTCTGGCCGACCGGTGATGCGTCGAGCAGCCACTGAGGCAGCCGCAGAAGCGCGCCGAGATACAGCGAGATGATCACGAATGTCACTGCCAGCCAGCCGATCCAGGCCTGGCGCAGCGCGACTGCCATGGCGGCCACACCGGCCATCGCCGCCATCGCGGGCACGAACGCCAAACCGGCAAGTGTCAGGCGCCAGATGGTCTGGGGCTCACCGATCGTGATGCCCGCGCCGAGACCCATTCCGAGGCCGGCGAAGAACATCAGCACCGCCGACCCGGCCACTGCAGCTGCGACGGCAGAAACCAGCCAGCGCCATCGCGATACCGCCCCGGCGAGCACGACCTCACCGAGGCCGGACTCCTCGTCGCCCCAGACGCGCAGCACCGCGGACACGACGTAGGCGGTGGCCGCCGCCGCTAGGAACTGCGTCAATGTGGTGTACACGCCGTCGGTACCCTGCTGGGCCAGCACGCGCTGCAGCAGCTCGTTGCCCTCGGCCGCGTCGAGTAGCGACTTCGTCATCGATCCGAATGCCAAGCCGGACAAGAACAATCCCACTGTCCAACCGATCGTCTGACCGCGTTGCAGTGTCAGGTGCAGGCCGAACACACTCTTGATGGGGTGCGCGTTCGGATGTTCACCGCTGGACGGGATCACCCCATCGTCGTACTGCCGACTGCTCTCCAGCACCGCCGACAGCGCGATCAGGCCGACGGCGAGGGCCACAAGCATCGCGAACGGCCACCACCGCACGTCGACGAAGGCACGCATCTGCTGTGCCCATGCGATGGGGGAGAACCAGGACAGCGCGCTGCCGGAGTTGTCGATGACGTCGCCGACGCCGCGCACCAGAGTGGCCAGCGCGAGCGCGCCCATCGCCGCCCCGGATGCGGCGCGTGCCGTCCGCCACAGCTGTGCGGTGACCGCCGCGACGGCGCCGAACACCATCGACACGCCCGTGACCCCGAGACACATCGCCGCGGTGTCGACGACGCCGAAGCCCGTCGCGGCCATCGCGACCGTCATGGTCACTGCGAGTATCGCGTTGACGGCACCGACGACGATCAGCGCCGCATAGGTCCTGGCGTGGCGGCCCACCACCGACGACAACACCAATTCAGCTGCGCCGCTTTCCTCCTCGGCCCTTGTGTGCCGAATGACGGTGAGGATCGACAGGATCGAGGCGGCGATGATGAGGGTGAGCATGAGCTCGTTGGCCATCATCACGCCCAGGTCGGTTTCCCTGACGCCGAACATGGGGCCGCCCAGGATCATTCCGGCGGGGGTCTTGAGCAGGTTGACGCGCGCGGCGCGCTGCGCTTCTTCGGGATAGGCCAGTTTGATGGCGTTGGGTGCGTACACCATCATCAACGTCAACGAGGCGATCCAGATGCTGAGCCGGACGCGGTCCCGGCGCAGCGCGAGCCTGATCAGGCTGCCGACGCCGGTGAACGGCGAAGCCGGCGGTGGTGACTCGTGCCGACCCGTACGCGGTGCGACGGCGGTGGCAGTCATCGGCCCGCTCCTTGGTACTCGCGCAGGAACATGTCCTCGAGCGACGCTGGTGTGACGGTCAAGTCGATGATCCCGAGCTCCGATAGCAGTGCCATCGCGCGGTCGAGATCGCTGCGGTCGACCGAGAAGATGTAATGGCCGTCGGCGATCGAGAAGTCGTGGACGAACGGGGTCTGTTGGAGCTTCTGTCCATCGCTGTGTGTGCGCACGGTGATCGTGGTGCGCATCAGGTGGCGCAACTCGTCGAGGGTGCCGGACTTCACCGCGCGGCCTGCGCGGATGATCGTCACATTGTTGCAGAGCTTCTCGACCTCGGCGAGGATGTGGCTGGACAGGAGAACCGCGGCGCCACGCTGGGCCACCTCTTGTACGCAGATCTGAAAAGCCTTTTCCATCAACGGGTCGAGGCCCGATGTGGGTTCGTCGAGGATGTAGAGCTCGGCGTTGGTGGAGAACGCGGCGACGATCGCGACCTTCTGCCGGTTTCCCTTCGAATAGGTGCGAGCCTTCTTGTTGGGATCGAGTTCGAACCGCTCGATCAGCTGGTCGCGGCGCCGAACGTCGACAGCACCGTCACCGCGCAGCCGCGCAAGGAAGTCGATGGCCTGCAGACCGGTGAGGTTGGGCCACAGCGTGACATCGCCTGGGACGTAGGCGATCCGGCGGTGCAGCGGCACCGCATCGCGCCATGGGTCGCCGCCGAGAAGCCGGACGGTGCCGCTGTTGGCGCGCAGCAGGCCGAGCAGCACGCGGATGGCGGTGGACTTACCCGCGCCGTTCGGGCCGAGGAAGCCGGTGACGTCACCCGGCGCGACAGTCAGATCCAGACCGTCGAGTGCCTTGGTGTGGCCGAAAGACTTGTTCAGTCCCTGGATTTCGACAGCGAGCTGGGTGCCGTCGCTTGGGTTAGCCCGCTGCAGTGACGTCGCCGTCATCGTGATCTCCCTCGGTCGTACCGCTGAACGGAATTCCTTTTTCGTGTTGTGCGAGAAACGCCTCGTACATCGTCGAGTCGGTCATCAGGCCGTTGGAGTAGAGCTCCAGCGCGGGCAGCATCATGTCCTCGGCGTAGTCGCGCAGCACGGCGCGTAGGTCGGTCGGGTTGTCGTGCATCTGGATGTAGAGCAGCAGACCGCCGCCGTTGTTGATGCTGAGGAACTTCGCCCGGGCTTTCGCGTCGCGACTGGGCTTGAGCGTGCCCGCGCGGACACCCTCCTCGAGATACTCCTCGGCGTTGTCGACCATCTGCTGCCAGAACGACTTCGCAAGGTCCCCGCCGGCCTGCATGCTGCGCACCAGGTAGGCCGTCATCGGGGCGAACGATTCGATCTCGGCCACCGAGGTAAGCCAGCTCGCCGGATCGGATGCGGTGGTCAGCGACTCGCTCTTGGCCTGCCGGATCTCCGCGGCAATGTAGTCGTCGCAGACCTTGACCAGGCCCTCCTTGGAGCCGAAGTGGTGAATGACAAGCGCGGCGCTCACGCCTGCGGCCTGGGCGATGGCCCGCAATCCCACGCTGAAGCCGTGCTGACCCACCTGCTCGATCGCGGCGTCGCGGATCCTCGCGACCGCCGTGAAATCGTCCGCTGAACGCATGTTTAGTACGCTAAACGCGCGTTCAGCGCGCTGTCAAGCGGGTAGCCCGTCAGGAATGCGTAAAAATCCGATTCGCGAGGGAACGTGAGCCTACTTCTCGTCGCGGGGCGGCCAGTCGCGGGCCGCGGCCAGCAGTCCGTCGCCCAACGGCACGAGCACCGGCGTCAGGCGCTCGTCCTCGGCGATCAGTCGCGCGGCCTCGCGCACCGCAGTGACCTCGGCGTCGCGAGCCTTGGCATCGCCCGCCCGTCCGCCGAGCGCCGCGCGATGCACGACGATCGCACCGCCGGGTCGCAGCAGCCTGACCCCCTCGACGACGAAGTCGGGCTGGTCGGCGGGATCGGCGTCGATGAAGACCAGGTCGTAGGACTCGTCGGCCAACCGCGTGAGGACGTCCTGGGCCCGGCCGCCGATCAACCGCGTCCGTGACGCCCCGATGCCGGCCTCGGAGAAGGCCTGCTTGGCGAGGCGCTGATGTTCGGGTTCGACGTCGATCGTCGTCAGAATCCCGTCGTCGCGCATGCCGGACAGCAGCCAGAGCCCGCTGACGCCGGCGCCCGTCCCCACCTCGACGACGGCCTTCGCACCGCTGATCTTGGCCAGCACGCTCAGAAGGGCGCCGACCGCGGGGCTGACCGCACCCGCCCCGGTCTCCACGGCACGGTCGCGCGCAGCGGCGACGATGGCGTCCTCGGAGATCGAGTGTTCGGCGTGGTTGACGATCGACTCGGCGCGGTTGGGTTGCGGCTCGCTCGCCGGGTCATCGGCCATGCCCGCAGCGTAGAGGGGTCCGAATCGGCGGCGACAGCGACACGCCCGATCCCAGCCACCCAGATCAGATAAGCGACCACATAGTTTGCCCTGGTGAGGCGCGGGTAACTTCGGTAACAATCAGGTTTCTCAGGGAAAGTTCAGTCGGCTCATATGCCAGCCACACCACGGTCGGGAACGGTAAGCCGCATGGAACACGGCGGACGCTGGCGCTCTGGGAATAACCATGTCGACCGCCATGTTGCCGCCAATGTCGCGTTGCCGATAAGCGGTGAGCGCTGTGATCTGGAGGATCCGACGACCACGACGACTACGGCCCCCCATCTGGCCCCTGTTTCGATGTCCCACCTCGAGCGGTACACCGACGGCGAATGGGTTGAGCCTTCCGAAGAACCACAGGGCACCGCGGTTTTCGATGCCACAGGTGACCACGCCAGCATGCCCTCATGGGATGAACTGGTGCGTCAGCACGCCGACCGGGTGTATCGCCTGGCCTACCGGCTGTCCGGCAACCAGCACGATGCCGAGGACCTGACGCAGGAGACCTTCATCCGCGTCTTCCGGTCCGTGCAGAACTATCAGCCCGGGACGTTCGAGGGCTGGCTGCACCGCATCACCACGAACCTGTTCCTTGACATGGTCCGCAGGCGCAGCCGCATCCGGATGGAGGCGCTGCCCGAGGACTACGACCGGGTGCCCGCCGACGAGCCGAACCCGGAGGAGATCTACCACGACTCGCGTCTCGGACCCGACCTGCAGGCCGCGCTCGACTCGCTGCCGCCGGAGTTCCGCGCCGCGGTGGTGCTGTGCGACATCGAAGGTCTGTCCTACGAGGAGATCGGCGCGACGCTCGGCGTGAAGCTCGGCACCGTGCGCAGCCGGATCCACCGCGGTCGACAGGCGCTGCGGGATTACCTTGCGGCTCATTCTCCCGACACGGCCAAGTCGGCCTGACCGTTCACGGGTGTCGGGTGACGTATCCCGCGCTACATTCAAGTAAGAACCGTCTATCGCGAAGGTGATGGGCCGAGAGGAGCGGGGTGATGGCCGACCCGGGGCATGTGTTTCGGCGCGCGTTCTCCTGGCTGCCCGCCCAGTTCGCTTCGCAGAGTGATGAGCCGGTAGGGCCGCGGCAGTTCGGCTCGACCGAGCACCTGTCGACCGAGGCCATCGCCGCTTTCGCCGACGGTGAGCTGCGGATGACCGCGCATCTGCGGGCCGCCCACCACCTGTCGCTGTGTCCGCAATGCGCCGGCGAGGTGGACGCCCAACGCCAGGCCCGCGCCGCGTTGCGGGATTCCCGTCCCATCGCCATCCCCAGTTCGCTGCTCGGCCTGCTGTCGCAGATTCCGGAGGACACCGCGCAGGTCCAGCCCAGCCAAGACGATCCGGATCAGTTTGCTGACGACACCATCCGCGGCCGGCGCAAGCGCCGGTAGGCTTGACGACAAACCACGCATCGGCGCGCGCCGGCGAATAACGGCGACCAAATAGAGAGTGATAAACGGGTGACCAAGCAGGACCAGACCGAAGGCAGCCAACGGTTCGCGCCGCGCCCCGTCTCGCGGCCGCCCGTCGACCCGTCCACGACCAGGGCGTTCGGCAGGCCCGACGGTGTGAACGGCTCGTTCGTCGGAGACGGCAAACAGCGCGACCAGGGCGAGTTCACGCCGACCAATCAGTCGCCCGACCCCGTCCTTCACGAGGCCTTCGGACGTCCGAACGGCAACGGCGATTCGTTGCAGCGCCACCCCGCCGATATCGGTGCGCTGGAGGCTGAGCGCGACAGGAAGAAGCCGCACGAGCCCGACGATCCGTGGCGCGACCCGTCGGCGGCGGCCGCACTCGGCACGCCTGCCGTTGCGACGCCCGCACCCGTGCCCGCCGCCGAGAACGTCGGCAAGCTCGGCGTGCGCGACGTGCTGTTCGGTGGCCGGGTGTCCTACGTCGCGCTGGCGGTGCTGGCGATCATCGCGCTGGTGATCGGTCTCGCGGGCGGCTGGGTTGGTCGCAAGACCGCCGAGGTCGTCCAGGCATTCACCACGTCGAAGGTGACGCTGTCCACCGACAGCGGCGCCGACCAGCCCGAGGGCCGATTCGCGAAAGTCGCGGCTTCCGTTGCCGATTCGGTCGTCACGATCGAAGCGGTCGGTGACAACGAAGGTGCGCAGGGCTCCGGCGTCGTCGTCGACCCGCGCGGCTACGTCGTCACCAATAATCACGTGATCTCCGAGGCCGCAACCAATCCCAGCCAGTACAAGCTGTCGGTGGTGTTCAACGACGGCAAGGACGTGCCCGCCAACCTCGTCGGCCGCGACCCGAAGACCGACCTGGCCGTGCTGAAGGTCGACAACGTCGACAACCTCAGCGTCGCGCGTCTCGGCGACTCCGACAAACTGCACGTCGGCGACGAAGTCATCGCGGCGGGCGCCCCACTCGGCCTGCGCAGCACCGTCACCCAGGGCATCATCAGCGCCCTGCACCGGCCGGTCCCGCTGTCCGGCGACGGCTCCGACACCGACACCGTGATCGACGGTGTGCAGACCGACGCGGCCATCAACCACGGCAACTCCGGTGGCCCGCTGATCAACATGAACTCCGATGTCATCGGCATCAACACGGCAGGAAAGTCGTTGTCGGACAGCGCAAGCGGGCTCGGCTTCGCGATACCCGTCAACGAGGTGAAGAACGTCGTCGAGGCGCTGATCAAGGATGGAAAGATCGCCCACCCGACGCTGGGGCTGACCGCACGGTCGGTGAGCAACGACCTCGCATCGGGCGCGCAGGTAGCCAACGTGAAGGCAGGCGGTCCCGCGGAGAAGGCTGGCATCCTGGAGAACGACGTCGTGGTGAAGGTCGGTGACCGCGCGGTCGCCGACGCCGACGAGTTCGTCGTCGCTGTGCGGCTGTTGAAGATCGGCCAGGACGCACCCATCGAGGTGGTCCGCGACGGCCGACACGTCACGCTCACCGTCAATCCCGGATCCGACAACAGCACGTAATGTTCGCCAACGTCGGCTGGGGCGAGATGCTGCTCCTGGTGATCGCCGGGCTGGTGATCCTCGGGCCGGAGCGGCTGCCCGGCGCGATCCGATGGACATCGGGTGCGATGCGGCAGGCGCGCGACTACGTCAGCGGTGCGACCAAACAGCTGCGCGACGACCTCGGCCCCGAGTTCGACGACCTCCGCGAGCCGCTCAGCGAGCTGCAGAAGCTGCGCGGTATGACACCGCGCGCCGCACTCACCAAACACCTTCTCGACGGCGACGATTCGATCTTCACCGGCAAGTTCGACCAGCCCGGCGACAAGCCCGCGGTCCAACCCGCCACGGAGCCGACGCCACCGTCGTCGACGTCGACCCCGACCGCGAAGCAGCCCGGCGCAACGCCTTTCGACAGCGACGCCACCTAGGCGGTGGCCGCCCGCCCCCGCGGCGCGTTGGCTGTGCGACACCGCCCAATAGCGCAGACCGACAGCCCATCCGAACCAAGCCACGAGCACGACGACGTTGGAGGGCAGCGTGCGCCAGTCGGTGACGGCGCTGATCACGATCGCGACGACGACGAACACGGCGAGCGCCAGCCAGATCCAGTAGACGATCCGCGCAAGGTGGGCGCGAATCCCGTTGAGCCGGTACAACAGCAATGCTCCTCGTACCGTCATCCGCTTCCGGCCCGGGTCTGTGGATAGTGATTCCTCCGCGCGCAGCGACCAGAGGCGGAACCCCATCGCGATGACGGTGTAGATGAAGATGCCGAGCAGATCGGCGTAGATCAACCCGCCGGAGAAGTAGTTGGGGATACCGATCGTGTCCGTTCGGCCGAAGGCGGCACCCAGCGCCCCCGAGACCTGGAAGACCACCACGCCGAGGAAGAAATAGTAGAAACCTCGCAGGACTCGCGCGCTGCGGCGTTCCATCGGGTAGGCCAAAAGCAACCGGCGGACCGTGATGGTCCGCTGCTCCTCTTCGTCGGCGCGGCGGCGGTTTCGTCTCGGCGACAAGGTCCGAGGCCTCCTCGAGCCAGGCCTGCGCTCGCGCGGCGGCCTGCGCTTCCTCCGCAGGTGCGATCTCCTTGCTTGCCTTGAACCAGTCGGCGGCGAATTCGACCTGCCTGCTGGCGTCTTCGAAAGAGATCTTGCGAAGCCCGTGCCGGGTTCTGCGCTCGCGCCAGTCGCCGATCACCAGCGCGACGATTCCGATGCCCGCCGTCAGGATCGGCGTCACGACCGTCAGCGCGATGCGGATGATCTGTTCGTTGTCCATCGCGCCCCAGTCTGGCCGCGAAACGACATTCCGGCAGCAGAACTTCGAGTAGGGGCCTGCTGGAATGTCGTTTCGCGAACGGGGGACCCCAGTTTCGCGAGCGGGGGACGCGTCTAGCGCCCGCTCGGGTCCAGCCCGAGCGACATCCCCGCAAGGCCGCGCTTGCGCGACGACAACGCATCCGCGATGCCGCGTAACTCCTTGCCCGCGGCCGAATCCGGCGCGCTGAGCACCAACGGCATCCCCGAGTCACCTGCGGTCACCAGCGCCGGATCCAGCGGCACCTGCCCGAGCAGAGGCACATCCGCGCCGACCGCCCTCGTCAGGCTCTCGGCGACCTGACGGCCGCCGCCCTCGCCGAACACAGCCATCGTTGTGCCGTCGGGCAGCACCAACCCCGACATGTTCTCGACCACGCCGACGATGCGCTGACGGGTCTGCAGCGCGATCGCACCCGCACGCTCGGCGACCTCGGCCGCGGCCAGTTGCGGTGTTGTCACAACGAGGATCTCGGCGCCTGGGATCAACTGCGACACCGAGATCGCGATGTCCCCGGTGCCCGGCGGCAGGTCGAGCAGCAGCACGTCCAGGTCGCCCCAGTACACGTCGGCGAGGAACTGCTGAAGCGCGCGGTGCAGCATCGGGCCGCGCCACACCACGGGTGTATTGCCCTGGGTGAATTGGGCGATCGAGATCACCCGAACGTCGTGGGCGATCGGCGGAAGGATCATCGACTCGACCTGGGTGGGCCGTTCGTCGGTGCCCATCATCCGGGGGATCGAATGCCCGTAGATGTCGGCGTCGAGCACGCCGACCGAGAGGCCGCGGGTCGCCATCGCAGCGGCGAGATTGACCGTCACGCTTGACTTGCCGACCCCGCCCTTGCCGGATGCGACCGCATACACGCGCGTCAGCGATCCCGGCTGGGCGAACGGGATCACGGGTTCGCGCGCGTCGCCGCGCAACTGCTTGCGCAGTTCGGTGCGCTGCTCGTCGTTCATCACGTCGAGGCTGACCTTGACCGCGCCGGTTCCGGGTACGTCCGCGACCGCGGCCGCCACCTTCTCGGTGATCTCGGCCTTCTTCGGGCACGCCTCGGTGGTCAGGTACACCCCGACGTGCACGCTGCCGTCGGCGTCGACGTCGACGCTCTTGACCATGCCGAGCTCGGTGATCGGCCTGCGTAGCTCGGGATCGATCACCTTGGCGAGCCCGGCGCGGATCGCGGACTCGAGCTCAGTGGAAGGTTCTGACATCACCGCCGAGTGTAGGCGGAGCTGGTCGGGCCGATTCGCGCCCGGGCCGTGATCCCGGTCAGGCGGGTGGCGGGCCGGGAGCCGGTCCGACGACTGGCAGAAGCTCGCCGGGCGCACCCTGTGCGGGTGGCGCCTCGCCGGTGGCCGGTAGCGGCGGTCCCGGCATCGGGGGAGGCGCGATGTCCAGGGGTGCGGCAGGCGAGCCGACACCGGGGGGCAGCGCCTCGGGCGGCAGCTGGGGCTGCACCGGCGCCGGTGGGTTGTTGCCGATGCAGAACACCGCGCAGTTCTGCATCGGTTGCTGCGGCTGCGGTTGCTGCGCTTGCTGCGGCTGAGGTTGTTGCATCGCCTGCATCCACGGCGGCATCCAGGACGGCACGTCCTGGGCCGCTTCGGGCTGCGCCATCATCGGCGCACCCTCCTGCGCAGGGCCTGGCAACGGGCCGAACTGGCCGAACTGGCCGTTGAGCTGGCCCGCGACGTCGGTGCGGGTCTGGTTCAACAAGGGCACCATCGCCAGTGGGTCATCGGCGGGCAGCCCGAGAACGTTCATCGGAGAGCCGGGTCCAAGGCCCTGGTAATTGTCGAGGTGCGCGTCGGCGATCGGCGGAATCGGTCCGGTGATCGGCGGCAGGTCGAGCGGTACGACGCCCGTCGCGTAGGCGGCCGCCCAGCCAAGCACGTTCTGGGCGTAGGCCATCGAATTGTTGTAACGGAGGATGGCGGTGATCACCTGGGACTGGTCGCGCAGGTTCAACCCGCCGCTGCACAGATACCTGGCCGCGGCCAGGCTGGCGTCGAACACGTTCTGCACATCGGCTTTGCCATCACCGTTGCCATCCGACGCGTAACGCGACCAGGTGCCCGGCAGGAACTGCATCGGACCAAGCGCGCGGGCGTAGGTGACCCGGCTGGAATTGCGGCTCAACTCGATGACCTCGTTGCCCGGCAGGCTGCCGTCGAGCGATGGTCCGTAGATGGGCCTGGCCGCCGAACCGGACACGTCGGTGGCGCCGCCGTTGGCGTGCATCGACTCGATGCGCCCGATACCCGCAAGCAGGTTCCAGCTGATGCCGCAGCCCGGGTAGGACGCCGCCATCATTCGTTCGGCGTTCTGATAGGCATTGAGCGCGATCATCGGAATGCGAAGCGTGCCAGGCGAAGTCACCACAACTGACGGCGGCGGGCCGGTGATGCCCGCACCCGAGGCGATGTGGAACGGTGTCGGTACCTTGCTGGCAGCGACGACCGATGCGCCGTCAGGATTGATGGGCGAAGGGGCGACGGCCGCCAGCGGTGTCACCGCGGAATCGCGGATGGGTGACACCGTCCCAGGAGTGGCGGCGACGGCGCCCGCGAAGACTATCGGGGTGATGGCCGCAATGCCGATCACGGGTGAGCGCATCGCCCGCGCGACGCGACTCCGCACTGCTTCCAGTGCGGCTCCTCCCCCTATGTGCACTCGACCGTCCTATGTTTGCGCCTGCCTTGTGAACCAAGTCACCATACCTAGTCGGCGCCGAGCGCGTTACGACAATGCCTGACCTGGCTTAACTCAGTTTTTTGGCGCGGCGCTCACCGGTATGGGATTTGCCGGAGCCGTCCTTGCTGCCGTCGGCGGAATCCGTCGGGCGCATTTCCTTCAACAAGTCGCGAAGTTCGTCGAGTTCACGGCGGAGGTAGTCGCGGGTGGTCACTTCGCCGACGGCCAACCGCAGCGCGGCCAGCTCGCGGGCCAGGTACTCGGTGTCGGCCTTGGTTTGTTCGGCCCGCCTGCGGTCCTCTTCGAGCGAGACTCGGTCGCGGTTCTCCTGGCGGTTCTGGGCCAGCAGGATCAGCGGCGCCGCATAGGCGGCCTGAGTCGAAAAGGCCAGGTTGAGCAGGATGAACGGGTAGGGATCCCAGCGAAGCGTGACGGCGAACAGGTTCAGGCAGATCCAGACGACGACGAGGATCGTCTGCCAGAGCAGGAACCGCCCGGTGCCGAGGAACCGGGCGATTGACTCACTGAACTGCCCAACGGTCTCGGCGTCGACGGAGAAGGAGAATTGGCGCCGTGACGTGCGCGGGGTGTCGAGCCGCTGGCGCGTCGATTCGCTCACGTCACCCCCTCCGCGCTCCAGAATTCGGGTTCTTCGCGCTCCCGCCAGTCGTCGGGCAGCAGATGGTCGAGCACGTCGTCGACCGATACCGCGCCCAACAGATGGTTCTCATCGTCGACGACGGGACCGCAGACGAGGTTGTAGGCAGCGAAATAGCGGGTGACGGCGGTCAGCGGATCGTCGGGGCCCAGGTTGGGCAGATCGGTGTCGATGATGCCGCCGACCAGTGCGGCAGGCGGTTCACGCAGCAGCCGCTGCAGGTGCACGCAGCCCAGATAGCGGCCGGTCGGAGTCGACGTCGGTGGCCGCGCCACGAAGACCAACGAAGCCAGCGCGGGGGTGAGATCGGGGTCGCGCACGCGGGCCAGCGCCTCCGCGACGGTGGTGTCGGGGGCGGTCACCACGGGCTCTGAGGTCATCAAGCCGCCCGCGGTGTCCGGCGAGTGGGCCAGCAGCCTTCGCACGTCCTCGGAATCCTCGGGGTCCATTCGGCGCAGGAAGAGCTCCGCGTCGGCGGGGGTCATCGTGCCGAGCAGGTCGGCGGCGTCGTCGGGATCCATCGCCTCGAGCACATCGGCTGCGCGTTCGGGCTCGAGCTGGCGCAGCATGTTGGCCTGCTCGTCCTCCGGCAGCTCCTGCAGCACGTCGGCGAGCCGCTCGTCGTCGAGCGCCCTGACCACCTCGAAACGACGCTTCTCGGGCAACTCCCGGATCGCGTCGGCGACCTCGACGGGGCGCTGCCCCTGGAACTGCTCGAGGAGCTGGGCGACGCCCTGACCGGGCATCGCCAACCCCGAAGGGGTCAGGCCCTGCACCAGTTGCCAGTCGATCGTCTCGACGTTCCTGCGCCTGCCCAGTCGTCGGGCCATCGGCCGCACCGCGACCTTGGTGACCACCCAGTCACGGGTTCTTGTCTGTTCGATGCCGAGGTCGATGACGACGACGTCCACGCCGTCGAGCTCGGGAAGGTCCGGGTCGTCGACGCGCACCCGGGTTTCGATGACCTGGCCGAGCACCAACACCTCGCCCGGCCGCTGGCTGAACTTACGCAACGACACGTTCTCGGTGAGCAACGTGACGGCGCTGGGATCGATCGCCGTGACCCGGCCGATCGGCACGAAGATGCGGCGCCGGGTGAGCAGTTCGACGACGAGGCCGAGCACCCTGGGCTGATGGCGGACGACGCCGATGCTGATCACCACGTCGCGGACACGGCCGATGGACTCACCGTCGGGGCCCAACACCACCATTCCCGCGAGTCGGGCCGCGTAGACCCTGTGCACCGCCGCCATGACTCAAAGGGTAGAGAGTGTGGTTGTGGAAAACCGGTATCGACCCCGCCGAACGATCCTTTCGGTTCCCGGCAGCAGCGCCAAAATGATCGAGAAAGCGAAGACGCTGCCCGCAGACGAGGTGTTCCTCGACCTGGAAGACGCCGTCGCACCCGAGGCCAAGACCGAGGCGCGATCGCAGGTCGCGACGGCGCTGGCGGCCTCGGGCTGGGCAGGCCAGCTGCGCGGAGTGCGGGTCAACGACTGGACGACCCCGTGGACCTACGCCGACACCATCGAAGTGGTTTCCACCGCGGGCGCGTCTCTCGACATCATCGTGCTTCCGAAGGTGACCGACGTCTCGCACATCACCGCGCTCGATCTGCTGTTGAGCCAGTTGGAGACCACACACGGCCTGCCGGTGGGCCGGATCGGCATCGAGGCGCAGATCGAGAACGCGCAGGGGCTGACCAACATCGACGCGATCGCGGCAGGCCCGCGCGTGCAGGCCCTTGTGCTCGGCCCGGCGGATATGGCGGCCAGCCTCAACATGCGCACGCTCGAGGTGGGCGAACAGCCGGAGGGATACGACGTCGGCGATGCGCATCACCACGTGCTGATGCGAATCCTGATCGCCGCGCGCACCCACGGCGTGCTCGCGATCGACGGCCCGTATCTGAAGGTGCGCGACGTCGACGCGTTCCGCAGGGTGGCTGGCCGCTCGGCGGCGCTCGGCTATGACGGTAAGTGGGTCCTGCACCCGGATCAGATCGCCGCGGGCAATGAGCTTTTCAGCCCAAGGCAGGCCGATTACGACCATGCCGAGTTGATCCTCGAGGCCTACGAGTGGCATACCTCAGGCGCAGGGGGAGCGCGCGGTGCGGTGATGCTCGGTGACGAGATGATCGACGAGGCCAGCCGCAAGATGGCGTTGGTGATCGCCGGTAAGGGGCGCGCGGCAGGTATGTCGCGTGCAGGCCGAGCCGTTCCAACCGCCGAGCTAGTCGCCAATCCTCAAGGCGCCCACTGCCATCCACTGGCGGCGAGGCCGATGATGAAGATGAAGTAGAGCGCGATCATCACGGTGACGAGCGCGCCGACGATGGTCCCGGCCAACGCGAGGCCGTAGCCGTCCTGACCGGTGCGCTTGCACTCGCGCATTGCGATGATGCCGAGGATGAGCCCCGCGATCGACGGCAGGCCGCAGAACACCAGGCCGCCGAGTGCGGTCACCAACGATGCGATCGCCTTGCCGTTGGTGCCGAGCGGCTTGCCCGCACGGTAGGGGTCGTAGGCCGGATAACCCGGATACGGAGGCGGATAGCCGCCGCCTTGCGGATAGCCCCCGGCCTGCGGGTAGACGGGCGGCGGCAGCTGCGGGTACCCCGTCGGATAGTCGACCGGGGCATACGGATCCGGTTGCGGCGCAGACTGTTCCAGCGGCGGGTACTCGCCGCCGCGGTAGGGCTGTTCGGGCGGATTGCTCATATCAGGCGCTGAGAGCGAACACGGTCCAGATGATGCTGATGATCAACGTCGCGACGCCGACGGCGATACCTGCGATGGCCAGCCCGTGGCCGCCCTGGCGCCTCTCCTTGATCTGGTTGAGCGCGACCACCCCGAGGCCGATACCGACGAGCGATCCGACGGTGCACAGGATTCCGACCAGCGAGGCGACCAGCGACCAGATCGCCAACTGGTTGGTTTCGGCCTGCGGCTGACCGTAGCCACCGCCGTACCCGCCGGGATATCCGTGTGCCTGATACGACGACGGTGGCGGCGGATAGCCCGCAGGTGCTGCGCCGTAGGGCGGTGGCGGGGGATAGGACTGGGCGCCGTATCCCGGCTGCCCGCCGAATGCCGACGGGTCGGGGTAGGGCGACGGATAGCCGGGTTGCTGCGCGCCCGCCGACGGATAACCGGGCGGTGGCGGCGGATACGCCGGCGACGGCGGGTAGCCGGGTGGTGCATAGCCGCCCTGCTGGAAGTCCGTTGGTGGCGGAAAGCCGGTCGGCGGCGTGTCGAACGCCGCCGACGGCGGGAGGTAACCCGGCGGGGTGAACTGCTCGGTGGGCGCGGCGGGAGGGATGAACTGCTCGGTCGCGGGCTGCGGCTGGGACTGCTCCCCCTGCTGCTGCGACTCCTCGATCGACGGCGCCTCGTATGCGCCCGAACTAGGCTCCGATGAGCTTGAACTCGAGTCGGATGCTGGCGTATCTGTGGAGTCCCCGCCCGGATTCGTCATGCTTTTCAACCTAGCGTATGCGCTGGTCCCGTGGTCGGAGTGGCCGCTGGGCACCAAGATCGGCGCCGGATCGTTGACCTTGCGTGGCGATGAGAATTCGCGTGGCGGATATAGGAGAATGAGGATCCATGACCAGCCCCTTCCAGCCCGGACAAGCTCCCGGCGCGACACCGGGCGCGCCGACGACCCCGGCCCGCGGGCCGGCCGCATTGCCGACGCCCCCGAAGGGATGGCCGATCGGCTCGTACCCGACCTACGCCGAGGCGCAGCGCGCGGTGGACCATTTGTCCGATTCTGAGTTCCCGGTCCAGCAGGTGACGATCGTCGGCGTCGACCTCATGCAGGTCGAACGGGTGACGGGCCGCCTGACCTGGCCCAAGGTGCTCGGCGGCGGAGTGATCACCGGCGCATGGCTCGGCTTGTTCATCGGGTTGATCCTCGGGTTCTTCAGCGAGAACCCGTGGGCCTCTCTGATCACCGGCCTGGTCGCGGGTGTCTTCTTCGGCCTGATCACCTCGGCGATCCCGTACGCGATGGCTCGCGGCACAAGAGATTTCAGTTCGACGATGCAGCTCGTGGCGGGCCGCTACGACGTCCTCTGTGACCCGCAGAGCGCCGAGAAGGGCCGGGATCTGCTGGCGCGCTTGACCATTTAGCGTCGCTCCGGCACTGCCGCACTGCCCCTGACGGGCGGTAGATCGCAGGTCACGATCGTGCTGCGGTGACCGACGCGCCGCCGCGAAGTGTTGCAAATCACGCGCAGCTGGGCTCTACGGTTCTGGCGCGGGCGGTTCCCCGCCGGAGCCGCTCCGGCGGCGACATTGGACGCGGACAGGAGGCGGGTGGTGCGCGCACGTCGACTGTGTGCAGCGGCGTTGGCCGCCGTGACGACGGCTTCCGTGGTCACGGCCTGCAGTTCCGGCGGTGGTGGGATCGTCATCAACTACTACACGCCTGCAAGCGAGATGGCGACGTTCACTGCCGTCGCCAAGCGCTGCAACGAGGAACTGGCCGGCCGCTTCACCATCCAGCAGATCAGCTTGCCGAAAGAGGCCGACGCTCAGCGCCTGCAGTTGGCCCGCCGCCTCACCGGCAACGACAAGACACTCGACCTGATGGCGCTCGACGTGGTGTGGACTGCCGAATTCGCAGAGGCGGGTTGGGCGCTGCCGCTTTCCGACGATCCGTCCGGTCAGGCCGAAGCCGACGCCACCACCAACACGCTGCCCGGGCCGCTGGAGACGGCCAAGTGGCAGGACAAGCTCTACGCCGCGCCTATCACGACCAACACCCAATTACTCTGGTACCGAGCAGATTTGATGGACAAGCCGCCGAGCACCTGGGACGCCATGGTGCAGGAGGCGACCCGTCTGCATGCGGCGGACAAGCCGAGTTGGATTGCGCTGCAGGCCAAGCAGTACGAGGGCCTGGTGGTGTGGTTCAACACGTTGCTGGAAAGTGCGGGCGGCCAAGTGCTCTCCGATGACGGCAAGACCGTCACGCTGACCGACACGCCCGAGCATCGCGCGGCGACGGTGAAAGCGCTTCAGATCATGAAGGCCGTTGCCACCGCGCCGGGCGCCGACCCGTCCATCACCCAGACCGACGAGGGCACCGCACGCCTCGCCCTCGAACAGGGCAAAGCCGCGCTCGAGGTGAACTGGCCGTTCGTGCTGCCCTCGATGTTGGAGAACGCCGTCAAGGGCGGGGTGAGTTTTCTTCCGCTCGACAAGGACGCCGCGCTGGCGGGCAGCATCAACGACGAAGGCACCTTCTCGCCGGACGACGCCCAGTTCGAGGCGGCCTACGACGCCAGCAAGAAGGTGTTCGGATTCGCGCCGTATCCGGGTGTGCAACCGGGGGAGCAGGCCAAGGTGACCTTGGGCGGCCTCAACCTCGCGGTGGCCCGCACCACCCAGCACCGGGCCGAGGCGTTCGAAGCCATCCGGTGCATGCGCAGTGTCGAGAACCAGCGCTACACGTCGGTCGAGGGCGGCCTGCCCGCCGTGCGCACCTCGCTCTACGACGATCCGGCGTTCCAGAAGAAGTATCCGCAGTACGCGATCATCCGTGAGCAGCTCACCAATGCGGCGGTGCGCCCGGCCACGCCGGTCTACCAGGCGGTGTCCACCCGGATTTCGGCGACGCTGGCGCCGATCACCGACATCGACCCGGAAGCGCACGGCCGACGAGCTGACCGAAGCGGTTCAGAAGGCCATCGACGGTAAGGGGCTGATTCCGTGACGGCCACCTTGGACAACCACGACGCCCCCAAGCTCCCTGCGCCATCGGCGGGCGGTGCGGGCGACGACAAGAAGTCCGATCGCAGGCTGGCGTATCTGCTGATCGCGCCCGCGGTGATCCTGATGCTGGCCGTCACCGCGTACCCGATCGGCTACGCGGTGTGGCTGAGCCTGCAGCGCTACAACCTGGCCGCACCCGACGACACCGCGTTCGTCGGGCTGTCGAACTACCAGACCGTGCTCACCGACCGGTACTGGTGGACGGCGTTCGTCGTCACCCTCGTCATCACCATCGTCTCGGTGGCGATCGAGTTCGTGCTCGGTATGGCGCTGGCCCTTGTGATGCACCGGACCATCTTCGGCAAGGGCGTCGTGCGCACCGCGATCCTGATCCCGTACGGCATCGTCACCGTCGCCGCGTCCTACAGCTGGTACTACGCGTGGACACCGGGGACCGGGTATCTGGCCAATCTGCTGCCGGAGGGCAGCGCGCCGCTGACCGAACAACTCCCGTCGCTGGCCATCGTCGTGCTCGCCGAGGTGTGGAAGACCACGCCGTTCATGGCGCTGTTGCTGCTGGCCGGGTTGGCGCTGGTGCCGCAGGACCTACTCAACGCCGCACAGGTCGACGGGGCCGGCGCGTGGAAGCGGCTGCTCAAAGTGACTCTGCCGCTTATCAAACCGGCGATCCTGGTGGCGCTGCTGTTCCGGACGCTCGACGCGTTCCGCATCTTCGACAACATCTACGTGCTCACCGGCGGCGCGAACAGCACCGGATCGGTGTCGATCCTCGGCTACGACAACCTGTTCAAAGCGTTCAACCTCGGCCTCGGATCGGCGATCAGCGTGCTGATCTTCCTGTCGGTGGCGATCATCGCGTTCATCTTCATCACGCTCTTCGGCGCCTCGGCGCCCGGATCCGACGAGGAGAGGCGCTGATGGCCGAACGTGTCGGCGCGGGCCGTGCGACGGGGTGGACCGTCGTCAACATCCTCGTGGTGCTCTATGCGCTGTTCCCCGTGCTCTGGATCCTGTCGCTGTCGCTGAAGCCGACGTCAACGGTCAAGGACGGCAAGCTGATTCCGAGTGAGATCACCTTCGACAACTACAAGGGCATCTTCTCCGGCAATGCATTCAGCTCGGCGCTGATCAACTCGATCGGCATCGGGCTGATCACCACGGTGATCGCCGTCGTCGTCGGCGGCATGGCCGCGTACGCCGTGGCGCGGCTGTCGTTCCCCGGTAAGAAACTGCTCGTCGGCGTCGCGCTGCTGATCGCGATGTTCCCGCAGATCTCGCTGGTGACACCGATTTTCAACATGTGGCGCAGCATCGGGCTGTTCGACACGTGGCCCGGGTTGATCATTCCCTACATCACGTTCGCGCTGCCGCTGGCGATCTACACGCTTTCGGCGTTCTTCCGGGAGATCCCCTGGGATCTGGAGAAGGCGGCCAAGATGGACGGCGCAACGCCCGCGCAGGCGTTCCGCAAGGTGATCGCGCCGCTGGCGGCGCCGGGCATCGTCACCGCGGCGATCCTGGTGTTCATCTTCGCCTGGAACGACCTGCTGCTCGCGCTGTCCTTGACCGCGACCGAACGCGCGATCACCGCGCCGGTGGCGATCGCGAACTTCACGGGCAGTTCGCAATTCGAGGAGCCGACCGGATCCATTGCGGCGGGTGCAATGGTGATCACGGTTCCGATCATCATCTTTGTTCTGATCTTCCAACGACGGATCGTCGCTGGGTTGACGTCTGGTGCGGTGAAGGGGTAGTTCGATGGCCGAGATTGTGTTGGACCGGGTGACCAAGAGTTACCCAGACGGCGCCACGGCCGTGAAGGATCTCTCGATCACGATCGCCGACGGCGAGTTCATCATCCTGGTCGGCCCTTCGGGCTGCGGTAAGTCCACCACGCTGAACATGATCGCCGGGCTGGAGGACATCTCGTCGGGCGAGATGCGCATCGGCGGCGAGAGGGTGAACGACAAGGCGCCCAAGGACCGCGATATCGCGATGGTGTTCCAGTCCTACGCGCTCTACCCGCACATGACCGTCCGCCAGAACATCGCGTTCCCTTTGACATTGGCGAAGCTGAAGAAGGCCGACATCGCCACCAAGGTCGACGAGACCGCGAAAATCCTTGACCTGACGGCACTTCTGGACCGCAAGCCGGGACAGCTGTCCGGCGGTCAGCGGCAGCGGGTGGCGATGGGACGCGCGATCGTGCGTAACCCGAAGGCGTTCCTGATGGACGAGCCGCTGTCCAACCTCGACGCCAAGCTGCGCGTGCAGATGCGTGCGGAGATCGCCCGGCTGCAGAACCGGCTGGGCACCACCACGGTGTACGTGACGCACGACCAGACCGAGGCGATGACGCTCGGCGATCGCGTCGTCGTCATGCGGGCGGGGGTGGCGCAGCAGATCGGCACGCCGGAGGAGTTGTACTCCAGGCCGGCGAACCTGTTCGTCGCCGGGTTCATCGGATCGCCCGCGATGAACTTCTTCCCCGCGACGTTCACCGATGTCGGGGTCAAGCTGCCGTTCGGCGAGGTCACGCTCACCCAAGAGGTGCACGACGTGATCGCCCAGCACAAGCGGCCGAACAACGTGATCGTCGGTATCCGGCCCGAGCACATCGAGGACGCCTCCCTGATCGACACCTATGCCCGCATTCGGGCGTTGACGTCCGAGGTGACGGTCGACTTCGTCGAATCGCTCGGTGCGGACAAGTACGCGCACTTCAAGTCCGAGGGCGCGGGCGCGCGGGCCGCGCAGCTGGAAGAGCTCGCCGCAGAGTCGGGCGTCGGCGAGAACGAGTTCGTGGCAAGGGTTTCCACCGAGTCGAAGGTGGCACCGGGGCAGAAGGTGGAGCTGGCCTTCGACACCACGAAGCTGGTTCTCTTCGACGCCGACACCGGCATCAACCTGAGCATCCCGCCCGCCGGGAACGCGAGGAAGAGGCGGCACCGACCGCCGCCGCCACCACCGGCACCGCCACCGGCGCCGCAGGAAGAGCAGACCTCGCCGCCGTCGGAGTGACGGATGTCCTCGCGGATGTTCGTGCTCATCTGCGCGCGCACTTCGCCAGGGAGCCCGACGCCGCGAGTGTGACGTTTCTGGGCACGCAGTCGTTCGACGTGCTGCGGTTCGGACCCGAGAATGACGACGTCATTCACTATGCGTCGCTTGGGTGTTCGCGAGAGCCGATGACCGATCCCGCCGAATTCGTCGCCGATCCGCTGCGGGGGCCCCGCGCGGAGGTGGTGGTTGCGTTGCGCGGACCCACCCCGACAGGTTTGGCCCGCAGCGTGGCGGTGCTGGCAGCCGCACCGGCCGTCGAGGGGTTGGTGCTGGCGCCCGACGCATTGGTCGACCTCGGCGCTCCGCTGTGGAACGGTGCCGCGTTCACCGCATTCCTGTTGGACCGCAGCGAGATCGGCGATGTCGACCTGCCGTCGCCGCTCGATCCGGTCGCGGTGCTGTCAGCGATCCCGATCACACCGACGGAGGCGGCGTGGGTTCGGCTCAAGGGCGCGCAGGCGATGCGCGATGCATGGCTGGCCGACGGTGTCGACGTGCTCGACCCGAACCGGAAAGCCTCGGCGCCAGTTAGCCGCGAAACGATTCCGCACCAAGTGCGAGAAGGCCTGCTGGATCCGTTTCGCGGATCAGAGCCAGTGGTTGCGACGGAACGTCCGGTACAGCAGGAAGCAGACGCAGAACATGACGGTGAGCGCCGCCGGATAGCCGTAGGTCCACTGCAGTTCCGGCATGTGCTCGAAGTTCATCCCGTAGATGCCGGCCAGTGCGGTCGGCACCGCGGCGATGGCCACCCACGCCGAGATCTTGCGCATGTCGACGTTCTGCTGCATGGCGACCTTGCCGAGCGCGGCCTGCACCAGCGAGCTGAGCATCTCGTCGTAGCTCGTGATGCGGTCGGAGGCCAGGATGTTGTGGTCGAGCACGTCGCGCATATAGCGCCGCACCTCGACCGAGATGAGGTCGTTGTGGTCGGTGTGGAGTCGCTGCAGCGCAAGGGTCAACGGGTTGACGGCCCTTCGCAGTTCGACGACCTCCCGCTTGAGCAGGTAGATGCACTCGATGTTGGTGTGGGTGACGGGCGAGAAGATGTCCTCTTCCATCGCGTCGATATCCACCTCGATGAGATCGGTGACGTCGAGATAGTCGTCGACCACATGGTCGGAGATCGCGTGCATGATCGCGTAGGGGCCCAGCTTGAGCAGGGCGGGGGAGGCTTCGACTTTCCGCCGCACCCCTGCCAGTTCGCCGTGCTCACCGTGCCGGACCGTCACCACGAAGTCGGCACCGACGAACACCATGATCTCGCCGGTCTCGACGATCTCCCTGGCCTTGGCGACCGACTCGTGCTCGATGTAGTTCACCGTCTTGAGGACCATGAACAGGGTCTTGTCGTAGCGCTCCAGCTTCGGCCGCTGATGGGCGTGCACCGCATCCTCGACCGCCAGCTCGTGCAGGCCGAACACGTCGCCGACGGCCTGCATCTGGTGTTCGTCGGGTTCGTGAAGGCCGATCCACACGAACGCTTCCCTGCCCTCGGCTTCGAGTTCGTGCACCTTGTTCAGCGCAGCGGCATGGGTGTACTTACCCGGCAGCCGCTTACCGTCGACGTAGATGGCGCAGTCGACCATGGCCCGCGCGACGGGCACGTGGATGGACTTGCCCTCGGTGTGGTCGTGCCTGTGCTTGGTCCTGGCCGGCCGGAGGGCGGGAGGCAGAGCGCTCCGGAACGAAGGCATCGCACACAACCTCTCGTCGCAGCGCAGGCCCGATTCGGCCCCGGACAATGCTACGCGCGGGCGGTTGTGGACCGCCCGTTTCGCGATGTCGCCGGTGCGCTAGTTTCGACCCAGTCTCGACGACGGAAATACCTCTGCACCCAAGGAGCCTGAAGACGTGAGCACATCTCCCCTCAAGATCGCGGTGACCGGAGCCGCCGGCCAGATCGGCTACAGCCTGCTGTTCCGCTTGGCGAGCGGCTCGCTGCTCGGCCCTGACCGCCCGATCGAACTCCGTCTGCTCGAGATCGAGCCCGCTCTCAAGGCGCTCGAGGGTGTCGTGATGGAACTCGACGACTGCGCGTTCCCGCTGCTGTCCGGTGTCGAGATCGGCGCCGACGCCAACAAGATCTTCGACGGGGTCAACCTCGCCCTGCTGGTCGGCGCGCGTCCGCGCGGCCCCGGCATGGAGCGCGGCGACCTGCTCGAGGCCAACGGCGCGATCTTCACCGCCCAGGGCAAGGCGCTCAACTCCGTCGCCGCCGACGACGTCCGCATCGGCGTCACCGGAAACCCGGCCAACACCAACGCGCTGATCGCGATGACCAACGCACCCGACATCCCGCAGGAGCGGTTCTCGGCGCTGACCCGCCTCGACCACAACAGGGCGATCTCGCAGCTGGCCCGCAAGACCGGCGCCAAGGTCACCGACATCAAGAAGATGACGATCTGGGGCAACCACTCCGCCACCCAGTACCCCGACGTGTTCCACGCCGAGGTCGGTGGGAAGAACGCCGCCGAGGTCGTCAACGACCAGGACTGGATCGAGAACGACTTCATCCCGACCGTCGCCAAGCGCGGCGCGGCGATCATCGATGCGCGCGGCGCCTCCTCGGCCGCCTCGGCCGCGTCGGCGACCGTGGACGCCGCCCGCTCCTGGCTGCTTGGCAGCCCCAAGGACGACTGGGTGTCGATGGCGGTCGTTTCCGACGGAAGCTACGACGTCCCTGAGGGTCTGATCTCGTCGTTCCCGGTGACGACCAAGGACGGCAACTGGTCGATCGTGGGCGGCCTGGAGATCGACGACTTCTCCCGCAGCCGGATCGACAAGTCGACCGCGGAGCTGGCCGACGAGCGCAAGGCCGTCAAGGAACTGGGCCTGATCTGAGTAGATATTAGGTTACCTACCAGTTCGTCGTTAGCCTGAAAGTCGTGACGGAGAAGTCAGAAAACCCGCAGATCGTGGTGACCGACGAAGAGATTTTCGAGGCCCACGTAGCAGGCAAGCTCTCCGTCGAGTTGAAGGCTCCGCTGGACACCCAGCGCGCTCTTTCCATCGCCTATACGCCAGGGGTGGCACAGGTCAGTAGGGCGATCGCCGCCGACCACACGCTGGCCGCCCGCTACACCTGGGCCAACCGGCTGGTCGCCGTCGTCAGCGACGGCAGCGCCGTGCTCGGCCTCGGTGACATCGGCCCTGCGGCGTCGTTGCCCGTGATGGAGGGCAAGTGCGGCGCTTTTCAAGGCCTACGGAGACCTCGATGCGATCCCGCTCGTGTTGGACACCAAGGATCCCGACGAGATCGTCGAGACGCTGATCCGGCTTCGGCCGACGTTCGGCGCCGTCAACCTCGAGGACATCTCGGCGCCGCGCTGCTTCGAGATCGAACAGCGCCTCATCGAGGCCCTCGACTGCCCGGTGATGCACGACGACCAGCACGGCACAGCGATCGTCGTGCTCGCGGCGATGCTGGGCGCGACGAAGGTGCTCGACCGGGAACTGTCCTCGCTGCGCGTGGTGATCTCCGGTGTCGGCGCCGCGGGCATGGCCTGCGCGAACATCCTTCTGGCCGCCGGTGTTACGGATATGACGGTGCTCGACTCGCGCGGCATCCTGCATCGGAACCGCGAAGATCTGACCCCGGTGAAGTCCGACCTCGCAGGCCGCACCAACCCCGACGGTGTCTCCGGCGGCATGGTCGAGGCGCTCAAGGGTGCCGACATGTTCCTCGGGCTTTCCGGCGGCGTCGTGCCCGAGGAGTTGATCGCGACGATGGCGCCCAACGGCATCGTGTTCGCGCTGTCCAACCCCGACCCCGAGATCCATCCGGAGGTGGCCGCCAAGTACGCAGCCGTGGTGGCGACCGGGCGCAGCGATTTCCTCAACCAGATCAACAACGTGCTGGCGTTCCCCGGAGTGTTCCGCGGCGCGCTGGACGCCGGTGCGCGCCGGATCACCGAGAAGATGAAGGTCGCCGCCGCCGAGGCGATCTTCTCGGTCGTGGGCGATGACCTGGCTCCCGAGTACATCGTCCCGAGCCCGCTTGACCCGCGCGTCGGGCCCGCTGTCGCCGCGGCGGTCGCGGCGGCCTCGAGCGACGGAGCCGTCTGATCCACTCCGTGCGCCGACTCGTCGTCGCACTGCTCGGCGTGCTTCTCGTCGCGGGCTGCACCACGACGACCACCAGTCAGTCGATCGCCGTCGGGGCACGCACAGACGCCCAATCGACCCTGCTGGCCTCCCTGTACGCGTCGGCGCTGCGGACCTACGGAACGGCCGCGCATGTCGAGGTGTTGCCGGACCCGTTGACGGGCCTGGACTCCGCAGACGTCACCGTGGTGCCGGGCTTCACCGGCAGGCTGCTGGACACCTTCGCGCCCGGCGCCAAGGCGCGGGCCGCCGCCCAGGTGTATCGCGACATGGTGTCGGCCCTTCCCGAAGGCGTGGCCGCGGGTGACTTCGCCGAAGCCGCGGAGGACAAGCCGGCACTCGCGGTCACCGAGTCCACCGTCGACGCCTGGCGCGGACGGGATGTGACGGTGGCGGTGCGCAACTGCGACACGCTGAAGGTCGGACAGGTCGCAGACACTCCTCGCCCTGCGACGGTCGGCACGTGTAAGGCCAAGGCGAGCGACTATCCCAACGCCGCAAAGCTGTTCGAGGCGCTGCGCATCGGGCAGATCAATGCGGCGTGGACGTCGACGGCCGATCCGGGCATCCCCGCCGACGCGGTGGTGCTGACGGACCGCACGTCGCTGATCCGCGCCGAGAACGTGGTGCCGCTGTACCGCCGCAACGAGCTGTCCGAAATGCAGGCGCTCGCCCTCAACGAGGTGGCGGGCGTGCTGGACACCGCGGGGTTGGTGCAGATGCGTCGTCAGGTCGACGCGGGAAGCGATCCCGCGCACGTCGCCGACGGATTCCTTGCCGAACACCCGCTTGGCGCCACCAGCCGATAGCGCTACCGAGCGTCCTACCGTGTTCGCGGGAGGAGGCGCCTGTTCATCGGCACGAACAGCCGCATGTATCCCGAACCCGTCAGTCGCACGATGAAGTCGAACAGTTTGGCGTCGGCGCCGGGCAGTACCCGCGCCTTGTTCTTGGCGACGGCGTTCAGGATGATCTTGGCCGTGCGCTCAGGGCTGGTGATGGCCACCTTCTGAAAGATGGCGTCGAGCGCGTTGGGGTCCAAGCCGGTGGCGGCGGTGGCGTTTTTGACCAGCGGCGTCTTGATGTAGCCGGGATGGACGCACGTCACCTTCACCGGATGCCCCGCCACCGCCATCTCTTGACGCAGCGCTTCGGTCAATCCCCGCACTGCGAATTTTGCGGAGTTATACGCGGCAGAGCCCTGAACCGCGAAGAGCCCGAACATGCTGGACATGTTGACGACATGTCCGTCGCCCGACGCGATCAGGTGCGGCAGAAATGCCTTTGTGCCGTTGACAACACCCCAGAAATCGATGTCCATCACGCGTTCGAGGTCCGTGAACTCGGTGACCTCGATGTCACCCATGAATGCGATGCCCGCGATGTTGTAGATCTGGTTGACGACGCCGAAGTGTCCTCGGATCGCGTCGGCATAGGCGACGACGGCCTCACGTTCGGTGACGTCGAGCCGATCCACCCTCACGGGCACGCCAAGGCCTCGGATCGACTCCTCGGTGCGGGTCAGGCCATCGGTATCGATATCGCTGATCGCCAGTTTCGCGCCTCTGCGGGCCAATTCGATCGCCACCGCAGCCCCGATACCGGAGCCGGCGCCGGTGACGACGGCGACCTTCTGCGCGAAATCAGCCATCTGTGGAGCCCGCTACTGGGCCGGCGGCCCTTGCCTGGACGTCACGGCGGCGACAACCCGCTGATAGCCCGAACCCGTTGCGCGGGCCAGCAAGTCGAGGGCCTTGGCGTCGTTGCCGACCAGTACTCTGGCCTTGTTCCTGCGGACGCCGTCGAGGATGATTCGAGCCGCTTTCTGAGCCGATGTACTGGCCAGCCGCTTGTCGAAGTACTTCGCCAGCTCGTCCTTGTCGAGGCCGTCGACGGTCTCCATGTTGCGGGCGATCCCGGTCTTGATGCCGCCGGGGTGTACACATGTCACCTTGACCGGATGGCCCGCGACGATCATCTCCTGCCGCAACGCCTCGGTGAATCCGCGCACCGCGAACTTGGCGGCGTTGTAGGCCGCCTGCCCCGGCACCGCGAGCAGACCGAAGACGCTGGAGACATTGATGATGTGTCCGTCGCCCGAGGCGATCAGGTGCGGCAGAAAGACTTTCGTACCGTTGACCACACCCCAGTAGTCGACGTCCATCACCCGCTCGATGTCCTTGAACTGGCTGACCTCGACGCTTCCGGTGAACGCGATACCCGCGTTGTTGTAGATCTGGTTGACGGTGCCGTAATGATCTTTTACCGCGTCGGCGTACAACGCGAACGCCTCGCGCTCGGTGACGTCGAGCCGATCGGCCTTCACCGGCGTACCGATGGCCGTCAGTCGCTCCTCGGTCGCCGCGAGGCCTTCGGTGTCGACGTCGCTGATGGCCAGCTTGGCGCCGGAGCGCCCGAGCGCGATCGCCAACGCCTGACCGATGCCGGACCCGGCCCCCGTCACGACCGCGACTTTTCCGTCGAAGCCCTTCATGTACGCACCCCCAGGATGTGGACTGACTCGCAACGAGGTTAGCCGGTACCGCCGGTACGGCCTACAGCGGCCTCAGTGAGCTTGGGTGGGCTACAGCTTCTTGAGCCCTCCCAGTATCTTCACGAACTGGGCATTCGCAAGCGACCGTCTCTTCGAAGGCTCGGTTGTAGGGTAGCTGGGTTCGAATTGCCACGCCGTATTCGACGCCGTTGTCGCGCCATTCGGCCGCCTGGTCGAGCACCTCGTCCGGTGTGCCGGTCAGAACACACGACCGTGATCAGTGAGCTCTGGAACGTTGGCGGTATACGACAACACCGTCTGCTCGTCGAGCACCTGCGGGATGAAATCCTGATAACCGGCGAAGTCGTCGCCCATCGGATGTCGCGCGCCATGCCGCCGCCACTCCGGCGCCGGGATATTGAGCCCGAACGCCTTCATCGCGGTCGAGTCGAGCGCCTCGTCGACCTCGTCGCGGCTGCGTCCGGTGACGACGTAGAACAAGTTCGCGGCGCGAATCGACGACGGATCTCGGCCGGCATCCGACGCTGCGACGCGCACCTCTTCGAGGCCGCCTTGTAGTCGTGGGCGGTGGAACAATGGCGACCGGAAACCAACCGTCGGCATATCGGCCAGTCGCCCGCAGCATTCGCGGGCCGTGCGATGCGATCCAGATCTCCGGCCATTTGCCCTTGTACGGCGGAAGGTGAAGGAGGCGTTGTGCAGTGGGAAGAACGCGCGAGTCGCGTGATGACCAGCTCGCCGTCGGAGTCCCACAGCGCGCGGATCGTCGCGACCGCCTCGATGAACCGACCTACGGGTTTGGACCAGTCGACCCCGTAGGGCTCATTGCCCTCGCGTTCGCCCGTGCCGATGCCGAGGATCGCGCGGCCACTCGTCAGCAGATGCAACGTCGCGACCGCCTGCGCGGTGACCGCCGGATTGCGGCGACCCGTGTCGGTGACGCCGACTCCGAGTCGCAACCGGCCGACCCGGTTCTTCGCGGCCATGTATCCGAGCATTGTCCATGGCTCGAGGCATGCATCGGTGTCCGGCATCAAGCGTCCCGCGCCAAGGTATTTCGGCTGTTTCATGACAGCTCGTGGCAGCAACGAGTTCAAATGGTCTGGCACCCACAACGAATCGACTTGCGCCGCGTGGGCGTTCAAATACCCCGCCCTGACCAGGGGCGTCGGACCGAACCGGCTATTGACCAGAATATCTGCGGCCCCACACCGAACTTCGCCATAGTGCTGAGTCTGCACGCGACGAGGCGTCTTTGCTGAGTTCCCGCACACTCCACGTGCGCGACAACAGTGCCGCGGGCGCGAGCGGCCCTAGTCGGCGAACGCCTCGTCGATGATCTCCTGCTGTTCGACGGCATGCACCTTCGACGAGCCCGACGACGGCGCCGACATCGCGCGCCGCGAAATCCGCTTGAGCCCCGTCAACTTCTCGGGCAGCACCTCGGGCATCGTCAGGCCGAATGTCGGCCAAGCACCCTGGTTCGCGGGCTCCTCCTGAACCCAGAAGAACTGCGCGGCGTTGGGATAGCTGTCGAGCGTCTCGCTCAGCCGTCGCCTCGGTAGCGGCGCGAGCTGCTCGATGCGCACGATCGCCACGTCTTCGCGGTTGTCCTTGGCCTTGCGCGCGGCCAGCTCGTAGTAGATCTTGCCGCTGGTCATCAGGATTCGCTTGACCTTCTTGCGGTCGCCGACGCCGTCGGTATAGGTCGGCTCCTCCATCACCGAGCGGAACTTCTGCTCGGTGAAGTCGCGAATGTCGCTGACCGCGGCCTTGTTTCGCAGCATCGACTTCGGTGTGAAGACGATCAGCGGGCGGTGGATTCCGTCGAGCGCGTGTCGCCGCAACAGGTGGAAGTAATTCGCGGGAGTCGACGGCATCGCGATCGTCATCGACCCTTCGGCCCACAGCAGCAGGAACCGCTCGATGCGTCCCGATGTGTGGTCGGGACCCTGGCCCTCGTGACCGTGCGGCAGCAGCAGCACGACGTCGGACAGCTGACCCCACTTGGCCTCACCGGAGCTGATGAACTCGTCGATGATCGACTGTGCGCCGTTGACGAAGTCGCCGAACTGCGCCTCCCACAACACCACTGCTTCCGGGTTGCCCACCGAGTAGCCGTACTCGAACCCCACCGCGGCGTACTCGGACAGTGCCGAGTCGTAGATCATCAGCTTGCCGCCGGTCGGTGTTCCGTCGGAGTTGGCGGCCAGCAGCTGCAGTGGCGTGAACTCTGCGCCGGTCTTGCGGTCGATGACCACCGCGTGCCGCTGCGTGAACGTGCCACGCCTGACGTCCTGGCCGGTGAACCGAATCAGCTTGCCCTCGGCGATAAGTGAGCCCAGCGCGAGTAGTTCGCCGAAGGCCCAGTCGACCTTGCCCTCATACGCCATCTCCCTGCGCTTCTCCAGCACGGGTTTGACCCTGGAGTGCACGGTGAAGCCCTCGGGCGCCGCGAGATGGGCGTCGCCGATCTGGGCCAGCAGCGCCTTGTCCACGGCGGTGTCCATCCCCGCGGGCAGCATCTGGTCGCTCTCCACCGACTCGCTCGGCTCGATCGCATGCTTCTCGAGTTCGCGGACCTCGTTGAACACCTGCTCCAACTGGCCCTGGTAGTCGCGCAGCGCGTCCTCGGCTTCCTTCATCGAGATGTCGCCGCGGCCGATCAGCGATTCGGTGTAGGTCTTGCGGACGCCGCGCTTGGTGTCGATGGCGTCGTACATCGACGGCTGCGTCATCGACGGGTCGTCGCCCTCGTTGTGCCCGCGGCGGCGGTAGCACAACATGTCGATGATGACGTCCTTCTTGAACTTCTGCCGGAAGTCCATCGCGAGGCGTGCCACCCAGACCGCCGCCTCGGGGTCGTCGCCGTTGACGTGGAAGATCGGCGCGCCGATCATCTTCGCGACGTCGGTGCAGTACTCCGACGACTTGGCGTCGGAAGGCGATGTGGTGAAGCCGATTTGATTGTTGACGACGATGTGGATCGTGCCGCCGGTGCGGTACCCGCGCAGCAGTGCGAGGTTCAGCGTCTCGGCGACGACGCCCTGGCCCGCGAAGGCCGCATCGCCGTGCAGCATCAGCGGCACGACGGAGAAAACCTCGGAACCGTCGACTCCCCGCTCGATGTCAAGAAGGTCCTCCTTGGCGCGCACGATTCCCTCGAGAACGGGGTCGACCGCCTCGAGGTGTGACGGGTTGGCGACAAGCGACACCGCGATGTCGTTGTCGCCGAACATCTGTATGTAGGTGCCGTTGGCGCCGAGGTGGTACTTCACGTCGCCGGAGCCGTGCGCCTGAGACGGGTTCAGGTTGCCCTCGAACTCGCCGAAGATCTGCGAGTACGGCTTGCCGACGATGTTGGCCAGCACGTTGAGCCTGCCGCGGTGCGGCATGCCGATCACGACCTCGTCGAGCGCGTGTTCGGCGGCCTGGTCGATCACGGCGTCCATCATGGGAATGACGGTTTCGGCGCCCTCGAGCGAGAATCGCTTCTGCCCAACGTATTTGGTCTGCAGGAAGGTCTCGAACGCTTCTGCGGCGTTCAGCTTGGACAGCACGTACTTCTGCTGCGCGACGGTTGGCTTCTCGTGTTTTACCTCGATGCGTTCCTCCAGCCACTTCTGCTGGTCGGGTTCAAGGATGTGGGTGTACTCGATGCCGACGTGGCGGCAGTACGAGTCGCGCAGCAGGCCGAGGACGTCGCGGAGCTTCTTCTGCTGGGCGCCCGCGAAGCCGTTGACCTTGAACACCCGGTCCAGGTCCCACAGCGTCAGCCCGTGCGTGGTGACATCGAGGTCGGGGTGGTTGCGGAACCGGCTCTTGTCCAGCCGCAACGGGTCGATGTCGGCCATCAGGTGCCCGCGGTTGCGGTAGGCCGCGATCAGCTCGATGACGCGTGCGTTCTTGTCGTCGATCGAGTCCGGATTGTCGGTGCGCCACCGCACCGGCTCGTACGGGATGCCGAGCTCGTGGAAGATCTCGTCGAAGAAGTCGTCGGAGAGCAGCAGCTCGTGCACGGTGCGCAGGAAGTCGCCGGACTCCGCGCCCTGGATGATGCGATGGTCGTAGGTCGAGGTGAGCGTGATCAGCTTGCCGATTCCGAGTTCGGAGATCCGTACCTCGCTGGCGCCCTGGAACTCGGCGGGGTACTCCATCGCGCCGACGCCGATGATCGCGCCCTGGCCACGCATCAGCCGCGGCACGGAGTGCACGGTGCCGATGGTGCCGGGATTCGTCAGCGAGATCGTCACGCCGGAGAAGTCCTCGGCGGTCAGCTTGCCGTCGCGGGCGCGTCGCACGATGTCTTCGTAGGCGGCGATGAACTGGCCGAACCGCATGGCGTCGGAGCCCTTGATGGCCGCCACCACCAGCTGGCGGGCGCCTTCCTTGCCCTGCAGGTCGATCGCCAGCCCGAGGTTGGTGTGCGCGGGCGTGATGGCGTTGGGCTTCCCGTCGACCTCGCTGAAGTGGCGGTTCATGTTCGGGAACTTCTTGACCGCCGACACGATCGCGTACCCGATCAAGTGGGTGAACGAGATCTTGCCGCCGCGGGTCCGCTTGAGGTGGTTGTTGATGACGATGCGGTTGTCGATCATCAGCTTGGCGGGGATGGCGCGCACGCTCGTCGCGGTCGGCACGTCAAGCGACGCCGACATGTTCCTGACGACGGCCGCGGCCGCGCCACGCAGCACCTGGGCCTCGTCACCGTCGGCGGCTGGCACAGACTTCTCGGCCGGCTTCGGTTCGGCCGCTTTGGGTTTGGCGGGTGCGACGTCGGTCTTGGCGGCGGGTGGTTGGGTCGTGGCAGGCGGCGGCGTCTTCTTGGCTGGCGCGGCTTCGGTCTTGGCGGGCGCGGCTTCGGTCTTCGCGGGTGCCTGCTCCGCCTTCTGGGGCGGCGCGCCATTGCCCTGCGCGGCCTTCGGCGCGGGGGCGGGCCCTGGTTCGCGCGGCGCGGTGGGCGCCGACGTGGATGAGGATGCGGGTCCGTTGGTTTCGGTCGACGTGGCACCGGTCGATTCGGGGGAGTAGTCCACCAGGAACTCGTGCCAACTCGGGTCGACCGAGGAGGGATCCTCGCGGAACTTGCGGTACATCTCCTCGACAAGCCATTCGTTCTGTCCGAATGGTGAAGTTGAACTGCTCACGGCAGCTACTCGCCTCGATTCCTTCTGTTCGGCAAGCATCCGCACGGACGCCTGCCCGTCTGTTTTCCTTCCAGCCTGCGGTTACCCCGCATCAACGCCGCCTAAAGGCTAGCGCTTACGCGCAGGCGTGCACGCCACAAGAGCCCTAATCGGCAGGTGACGTTTTCGCGCCTTCCGCGGAGGGCAGCATGTGCAGTTTCGCCGGCCAGCGCGGGGGCGGAGATCCGAACGCCATCCTGGCGTTCTCGATGATCTGCTTACCCATCAACCGGTTGCCGACGCCTCCAACGACGGCGCCGATGCCAACGGGCAGCAGCTTGCCGAACGCGATGGCGCCGCGCTTGAGCGCGTAGCGCTTGACGAAGAACCGCAGCAGCCGCGAATTCAGCTGCGACACCGCAGGCAGCGGCAGCGTCGCCGCACCGTCGCTCAGCCAGGCGCCCTTGGTCCGGCCGGGGCCGATGAGGTCGGCGATCGCGTGCTTGCTGTCCTCGCCGACCAGCACGGCCAGCACCAACGCGCGCCTGCGTTCGCGGTGCTCGGCCGGGATGCCGTGCACCTCGGCCACGGCGAGCACGAACACCGATGTCGCCTCGAGGAACACGACCGTCTCGCCCGCCACCGCAGAGAGTGCCACGAGCGTGCCGATACCGGGGAAGGCCGCCGCGGAGCCGACCGCCGCACCGCTGGCCATCACCGCGGCCAGGTAGTGCTTCTCCAGTTTGGTGACGATCTCGGCGGGCGTCGCCTCCGGATTGCCGTCACGCAATCGCTCGACGTATGCCCTTACCGCAGGGCCCTGCACGCGGGCGCCGCGCTCGATGATCTCCGACAGTGCACGCGCCGCGGCACCGGGATGCTCGTCGACCGTGGCCGGGACCTGGCTCTTGGCCTTGGACCGAGCGCTCATTGCGGCCTCCTGGGATGGACGTAACCCGTTGCCTTCAGGCTAACGGTCTGTCAACGAACAGCGGCGGCCGCTTGTGCCCGGTGCGAACGACGGCTGACGGTGACGGCGATCACCGGGATGATCTGGGAAGAAAATATTGATTTAGCGTGCTAACCATTTGCATGGCAGCATCCCCCTCTGTGGACGTCAAGACACCCAGCCGCTGGCGCATGATCGTTGTGCTGGGTGTCATGGTCGCGCTCGGACCGCTGACCATCGACATGTATCTGCCCGCGTTGCCCAAGATCGCCGACGACTTGTCGGTTTCCTCGTCGGTCGTCCAACTGACCCTGACCGGAACGCTGGCCGGGCTGGCATTGGGACAGTTGATCGTCGGCCCGCTGTCCGACTCGCTGGGCCGCAGGCGCCCGCTGATGGCCGGAATCGTGTTGCACATGGTGGCCTCGGTCATCTGCATGCTGGCGCCGAACCTGGTCGTGCTCGGCGTTGGCCGCGTCCTGCAGGGCGTCGGGGCGGCCGCAGGGATGGTGGTGGCGATCGCCGTCGTCGGTGACCTCTTCTCCGACAACGCCGCCGCAACGGTGCTGTCCCGGCTGATGCTGGTTCTCGGTGTCGCGCCGGTCGTGGCGCCGTCGCTCGGTGCGGCCGTGCTGTTGCACGGCTCGTGGCACTGGGTCTTCACCGCGCTGGTGATCTTGGCGGGCGCACTGCTTCTCGTCGCGGTGTTCGCACTCCCCGAGACGCTGCCGCAGTCGCACCGCAGGCCGTTGCGGGTGCGTTCCATCGCGGCGACCTATGTGGAACTCCTGCGCGATAAGCGGTTCGTCATCCTCGTGCTGGTCGCCGCTCTCGGCATGTCGGGTCTGTTCGCCTACATCGCGGCGGCGGCGTTCGTTCTGCAGGGCAGCTACGGGCTCGATCAGCAGGGCTTCGCGCTGGTGTTCGGCGCGGGCGCGGTGGCGTTGATCGGGGCGACGCAGTTCAACGTCGTGCTGCTGAAGCGGTTCTCGCCGCAGGCGATCACGCTGTGGGCGCTTGCGGCGGCGCTGCTGGCGGGCGGGGTCTTCGTCGGCATCGCGGTGGCCGGTGTCGGTGGCCTTGCCGGGTTCGTCACGCCGGTGTGGGCGATCCTGGCCGCGATGGGCCTTGTCATCCCCAACGCGCCCGCCGTCGCGCTGTCCCGGCACCCCGACGCCGCAGGAACCGCGGCCGCGTTGCTCGGCGCCGCGCAGTTCGGCCTTGGCGCCGCGGTGGCTCCGCTGGTGGGCGTTCTCGGGAACGACGAGCTCGCGCTGGCCGCCGTGATGGCCGTCAGCGCGCTGGTTGCCCTGCTCGCTCTTCTCGCGGTCGGCGTCTCGACCAGCGATGATGCCACTGAATCCGTCTCCGATGAGGCGTTGGCCGAACCGGCATAGTTGTCGCGGACGTTAACGATCCGTACCGTCGGGGCGAATTACTCCACGTGGGGGAGTAGTCGGCAGTAAGGGCTGTTCTTCTTATGCCGACCTGTGAAGCAGGCGCGGGTCATATGGCTGCGAAGTCCCTAAGAACAGCCCGGTTGCGGTGGCGTCGGGCGAGATATGCCGACACCATCGAGAGAAGCCGGGACGTGTGGGCCCCCAGCTTGCGAGGGGAGTGGGGATATGACCACGGCGCTGCGAGGCCGGCCCGCGCCGGTCGCCGACCCGTGGCATGCGCTCTGGGCGATGATGGTCGGCTTCTTCATGATCCTGGTCGACGCGACCATCGTGTCGGTAGCCAACCCGTCGATCATGACCGCGCTTGGCACCGGCTACGACGCGGTCATCTGGGTCACCAGCGCCTACCTGCTCGGCTTCGCTGTGCCTCTGCTGATCGCGGGCCGACTCGGGGACCGCTACGGACCGAAGAACCTCTATTTGATCGGGTTGCTGGTCTTCACGGCCGCATCGCTGTGGTGTGGCCTGTCCGGAACGATCGGCATGCTCATCGCGGCCCGCGTGGTGCAGGGCGTCGGCGCGGCGCTGCTCACCCCGCAGACACTGTCCACGATCACCCGCATCTTCCCCGCCGAGCGCCGCGGCGTCGCGATGAGCGTCTGGGGCGCCACCGCAGGCGTCGCCACTTTGGTCGGGCCGCTGGCCGGCGGGTTTCTTGTCGACGGGCTGGGCTGGCAGTGGATCTTCTTCGTCAACGTGCCGATCGGAATCATCGGACTCGGGCTGGCCTTCTGGTTGGTGCCGGACCTACCGACCGAGAACCGCGGCTTCGACCTGATCGGTGTCGTGCTGTCCGGCGTCGGCATGTTCATGGTCGTCTTCGCTCTTCAGGAGGGGCAGTCGCACCAATGGGCGCCGTGGGTTTGGGGCACGCTGGCGGGCGGCATCGGCATCTTCGCCGCATTCGTCTTCTGGCAGCAGGCCAACCGCAACGAGCCGCTGGTGCCGCTCGCCATCTTCCGCGACCGCGACTTCAGCTTGTCCGCGCTCGGCGTCGCGACGATCGGCTTCGTCGTGACGGGGATGATCCTGCCGTTGATGTTCTACGCGCAGGCGGTGTGCGGGCTGTCGCCCACGCGTTCGGCGCTGCTGACCGCACCGATGGCGATCGCGAGCGGCGTGCTCGCGCCGTGGGTCGGCAGGCTCGTCGACCGGTACCATCCGCGGCCGATCATCGGATTCGGCTTCTCACTGTTGGCGATCGCGCTGACGTGGTTGTCGGTCGAGATGACCCCGACCACGCCGATCTGGCGAATCGTGCTGCCGCTGACCGTGACTGGCATCGGTATGGCGTTCATCTGGTCGCCGCTGGCGGCGACCGCGACGCGCAATCTCGCGTCGAATGTGGCGGGCGCGGGATCCGGTGTGTACAACGCCACCCGACAGGTGGGTTCGGTGCTTGGCAGCGCAGGCATGGCGGCCTTCATGACGACACGGATCAGCGCCGAGATGCCGCTTGCCGCCGACGGGCCCGCAGGGGAGGGGTCAGTCGCGCAGCTGCCGGCGATCCTGCACGAGCCGTTCGCGGCCGCGATGTCGCAGTCGCTTCTGCTGTCCGCTTTCATCGCGTTGGTCGGAGTGGTGGCCGCGATGTTCATGCTCGGCTTCGGCAGCACGGACGCGCCGAAACCGCGGGCCGAGGCGGTCGACGAGTACTGGGACCACGACGCTGACGTGGTCGACGATGACGACGACTATGTCGAATTCACCGTGGCGCACGACGAGCATCGCCCGGTCGCCCCGGCCGCGACCCCGGTGCCCGCGCCGTTCGTCGGGGCCGCCGCCCCCGTCGCGCCGGTCGTCGACACCGTTGTCGAGCCTGTCGGGGACGAGAGCGACACCGAGCCGATACCTGAGGTCGTCCCGCCATTGCCTGCCGCCCCGGTGGAACCGCTCGGCCTTCGACGCGAGCCCGTGCGCAGCCTGTACGACTTTCTCGCCGACGTGCCACCGCCGAAACCGTCGGTTGAACCGATCGGCTTTGCCCACAACGGTTTCCACACCGACGATGAGGAGCACTTCCAGCCGCTCAGCCGCTTCGTGGCGGACGAGGAAGCGCCGATGTCGCACGAGGAACCGCACAAGCCCGACGTCCTCAGCCCCGACTACCCGTTGGACTTCGGCAGCCACGCTCATTTCGAAAGCCCCGATGAAGCCGGTTTCGACGTGCCGCCGCGGCACGGGCTGGCCGATGACGAGACCCGGTCCAACGGCAGGCATTCCCGCACAGAAGCCGACGACTTTCCCAGCATCGGACGGCACGGGCGGCACTCGCGCCCCGGCGACTAGTCGAAAAGCACGGCGGCGTTCAGATACCCCGAGGGGTCGAAGGCTTTCTTGACCGCGCGCATCGCGGTGATGTCGGCATCCGTTCGCGACATGCCGACGTAATCGCGTTTGCGACTGCCGACGCCGTGTTCGGAGCTGACGTTGCCGCCGCGCCGGGCGATCAACGCCATCATCGCCGAATACAGCGCCGCCTCGCGTTCGCCTTCGAGCGCGCAGCGCAGCACGTTGAGGTGCAGATTGCCCTCGCCGATGTGGCCGAACAGCACGGGGATGGCATCGGGGGCGTGCTCGGCGATCAGCTCGGCGGATTCGCGCGCGAACGGCGCGATGGCCGACAGCGGCAGCGACACATCGAATTTCAGCGGCGGCCCGTAGACACCGAGGACCTCGCCGACCGATTCGCGGACCTGCCACAGCCGCTGCTGCGCGTTGACATCCACACCGACCGCGGGCTCGCCGGTCAGCCGCGCATTCTCCAGCGCATCGGCCAACTGCTCGGTCTGGTCGGTGTCGGCCGCGAGTTCGATCAGCAGCTGCCAGGCGCCCTCCACCGGGGCGGAGACGCCGAGGTGCTCGGCGGTCAGGTCGCTGGCGCGGGAGTCGATCAACTCCAGTGCGGCGACGCCGTCCATATCGCGGAACTCACGGCCTGCGTCGACGAGGTCGTCGAGGTCGGCGAAACCGCAGACGGCGGTCACTCGGTGCGTCGGTGTGGGATGCAGTCGCAGATCCAGGCCGGTGATGACGCCGAGCGTGCCCTCGGCGCCGACGAACAGCGATGCCAGGTCGTAGCCGGTGTTGTCCTGCCGAACTTGGCTGTGCCGCGCCACGATCGAGCCGTCGGGAAGTACCACGTCGAGGCCGATGACCTGTTCGCCCATGTTGCCGTAGCGCACCGTGCGCAGTCCGCCTGCGTTCGTCGATGCCATACCGCCGACGGTGGCGGAGTCACGCGCGGCGATGTCGACGCCGAACACCAGACCCGCTTTCGTCGCGGCCCGCGCGACGGCGGCCAGCGTCACACCCGCGCCGACCCGGACGCGCCGTTCGACGGTGTCGACCTCATCGATGTCGGTCAGCCGTTCGGTGGACAGCAGCACGTCGTCGTGTTCGGGCACTGTTCCCGCGACAAGGGAGGTGCGGCCGCCCTGCACGGTGACGTGCACCCCGGCCTCCCGGCAGACGCCGAGCACGGCCGCGATCTCCTCGGCTGTGCCGGGCCGGACGAGCACGCTGGCGTGCCCTCGGTAGCGGCCGGTGTAGTCGACGCTGCGGCCGTCGAGCACGTCGGGATCGGCGCTGACGTGGGGCGCGCCGACGATCTCGGCCAGCCGGGAGGTCAGCGATTCGGTCATCCCGTCGGTGTACCACACGAGGGAAGCGACAAGAACGCACCCAGCTCGATCAGGCGGTCCGGGGTGCTCGGCAGATACTCGGTGAGCAACGGCGAGCGCACGATGACACTGAGGTACTTCGCCCGACTCACCGCGACGTTGAGCCGATTGCGGTTGAGCAGGAACGCGATTCCACGCGGCACGTCGTCGATGGACGACGCCGTCATCGACACGAACACCACGGGCGCCTGCTGGCCCTGGAACTTGTCCACCGTGCCCGCCCGCACCGACTCCAGCCCCGCGGCGTCGAGCCGATCGCGCAACAGCACGACCTGCGCGTTGTACGGGGTGACGACGAGGATGTCCTCCTGCTCAACGGTGCGAGGCCCGCGCTCGTCGCTCCACGCGGCGCCGATCAGCTTCTCGATCTCGGCGACGATGGCGTCCGCCTCTTCCGGGCTGTCCGTCGAATTGCCATCGTGGTCGACGGTCAGCACCCGCACGCCGGGCTGCTGTCCGTCGAGTCTGCGCGCACCGGTCAACTCGTCGACGGACTGCAGCCGATCGTCGTAGGACAGCCGCGACACCGCTGCGCACACATCGGGATGCATGCGGTACGAGCGGTCGAGGAAGTAGCCGAGTTCGGCAGGCAGAGTGTGTCTTCCGTCGATCAGCCAGCCCAGTGCCGATGTGTCGACCGGCTCCGGATGCGTGCCCTGGCTCACCTGCGGAAGCTGTTGGGGATCACCAAGCAGCAGAACATTCTTCGCAGCCGATGCCACGGCGATGGTGTTCGCGAGGCTGTACTGGCCTGCTTCTTCGACGACGAGCAGGTCGAGGCTGCCGCGCGGCACCCGTCCCGCGTTGGCGAAGTCCCATGCGGTGCCGCCGATGACGCAGCCGTCACGGTCGGCGACGAACCCGGGGTACTCCTTCTCGTCGATCTCCTGCCAGCTCGCGTCGGCTCCGTGTTTCTTCTTGGCGACCAGCGAGGGATCGACTCCGGCGGCGATCACGTCGCGGAACAGGTTCTCGACGACGGCGTGCGACTGCGCGACGACGCCTATGCGCCAATGGTTTTCGGTGATGAGCCTGGCGATGACGGCGGCCGCGGTGAACGTCTTTCCTGTCCCGGGTGGCCCGTGCACGGCCAGGTACGACGAGTCGAGGTCGAGCAGCGCTGCAGTGATCGACGTGGCGACGTCCGTGCCGCGGGGAAGCTGCCCGCCGCTTCGGGTGCGGGGCGGCTGGCGCAGCAGGATGTCGATGACCGCGCTCGGCGGTAGGTTGGGCAGGCCCGCGGCGATGTCGGCGGCGGTCGCCTCGATGGAGTCGCGCAACGGGCCTGTCGGAATCGGTGGCCCCGGCGTCAGCGCGAACGGCAGCTGGTGAAACGGGCCGCCTTCCTTGGGTTCTCGTTCGACGACGGTGACGTCGGTCGGTGCGGCAGGATCGTCGCAGTCGACGACGGTGACGGCCCCGAACGCCCTTCGCTCCGTGTCGTCGGTGAGACCCGCGGGCGAGGGTGGCTCGTAGAGCGCATACATCGACCTGCTGAGCTCACCGGATGCGATACCTCCGTGGAGCCTGACCCGCCGCTGCGGCTTGCGCGCCTTCGGCGGCGTGTGCCAGTCGGTGTCGATTTCGGCATCGTCTGCGATGAAGACGTCTGTGTTGTCGCCCCATTCGTCGACCGGATTGTTGAGCCTGTCGAAATGGCCCCACCAGAACGGCTTGTCCTCGCGGCGGTGATAGCCACGTGCCGCCGAGATCATCGCCACCGCAGCCTGTTCCGGGCTGCGGGCGACGGGGTCGTCGCCGACGAACTTCGCCAGTGCGCGGGCCAACGGATCGTCGTCCTCGACGGTCACGCCGTCCTTGACCGGCTGGGCGCCGACGGGTGGCACCTCGCAGTCGATGGCCCGGCAGATCAGCCAGTCCCGCAACTTCCGCGTCGAGGTGCAGTCGTAGCGGTTGTACTCCTCGATCTCCTTCAGCACGACTGCCGCGTCGTCGTCGCGCCCTGCGCCGCGAAGCTCGCAGTACTTCGCGTACTGGGTGATCGAGTCCGTCGCCGTCGTCACATCGCCGGTTCGCAGTTGCCCACCCATGTAGAGCGGCTCGAGCGACTTCAGGCTGTAGTTCTCGGTCCCGACCCGGATGCTCTTGCGCACCAACGGATAAAGGTCGACGAGGACGCCGTTGCGAAGCAGGTCGTCGACCTCGTCCTCGCCGACCCCGTAGCGTCCGGCGAGCCGGAGCAGAGCCGTCTTCTCGTAGGCGGCGTAGTGGTAGATGTGCATATGCGGATACCGCTTGCGACGCTCACGCACCATCTTCAGGAAGTCGCGCAGCGCGCGCCGTTCGTCGGCGCGGTCGTGCGCCCACAGCGGCCGGAATTCGTCGGCGGTGTCGAGCACCCCGAACAGATACTCGAGCCCCCACTCGCGACCGTCGGCCGTCCACAGCGGGTCACCCTCGAAATCGAAGAACAGATCGCCCTTGTCGGGCTCTGGCAGCACCATCAACGGCTGCGCGTCGGCGACCTCGTAGGGCGGCTTGCCGTCGACGCGCGGCGCGAGCTGCAGGCGTGCCTGCGCGGTCAGCGCCTCGACCGTGCGCGCGGACAGTTCGGCTACGGGGCCGTCGTGCCCGGCGAGTCCGCTGATCGTGGTGACGCCCGCATCGATCAGGCGGGCGCGCTGGCTGGCCCGCATGCCAGCGACCAGGAGAAGGTCGTCGTGCTCGCGGACCTGGATCGTGCACTCCGGGCAGCGGAAGCAGGCGCGGACGTTCGTCGTCCTGCCACGAAACCGGCGTGCCGCCGGCCAGGTGGTCGTCGAGCAGCTGCTGAAGGGCTGCGCGGCGGGGACCGTAGACCGGTAGCAGTTCATCGAGCCGGTAGCTCGCCGTGACTCCGTCGCCGAGCACCAACTCGACGTCGGGCGCCACCGGGACGCCTGCGTGGTCCAGCGTGTCGGCGTAGGCGGCCAGCTGCAGGAGGGCCTCCACTTTCACCGAGCGCGCCAGCTTCGTATCGCGCAACCGGTAGCGCGGGCCGTCGGGGCCGTCTTCGAGGATCAGGAAGTCGGCGAACCCGGCGAACCGGCCGTCGAACATCGCCGCCTGGTAGATGACCGGCGAGCGGCGCTCGACCGCGCGCATGGTCGCCTCCGCGGCTGCGGTGAGGCCGTCGACGGTGTAGCCGGGCCGCCCGATGATCGCGACGTTCTCCTGCGCCTGCTCGCGCAGCTCGTCGAGGTGGCGCTGTTCGTGCTCGCCGCCGAGTTCGGCCGTGCGGGCGAGCAATTCGTCCTCGGCGGCGACCGGCGGGCCCCAGCCCAGCCTGGCGTCGAACGAGCGCAGCAGCGCGTACTCGCAGCGCGCCGCGGCCGCGAGGTCGGAGGCGCTGTAGATCACTCGATCGTCGGCGACGAACACGTGCCCAACTGTAGGCCCGTTCGCCGACACCCAACTTCGGCGAGAGGTCAGCCGGGCGTGTTGCCGATCAGCTCGACACCCGCGCCGTTCCAGCGGAACTTGACCACGCTCTCCAGGCCCGGCGTGCCGTTGGAGTACACCAGCGCGACGGTGTCACCGGTGCTTTCCGTCGGCTCGATGCTGTTGAACCCGTAGGTGTCGGGCACGCCGGTCGGGATGTACTTGCCGAGATGGAACAGCACTGCACGGGTGTTCGGGTTATCGGCGTTGGTGTTGGCCTTGATGATGATCGCCGACAGCTGTGCGCATTCGTTGTAGGTGCCCGCCAGTGGTTCGGGACTCCACGCCTGCCCGCTGCGCGGGTCGCGGGGCAGGTCGGAGACGGCCTTGGCGATCTCGGGCGCCGCCAGGTTCACCGCACACGGATCGGGCGCCGCAGTGCTCGGGGCGGCGCTGCGTGACGGTGCGGGCGCCGCGGTCGCGGGTGCTGGCGCGGCGGCAGGCGTCGTCGCATCCGGTGTCTTGGAGACGGTCGAGTCGCCCGAGCCGCACCCCGCGAGCAGTACGAGACAGGCCGCGGCAGCGGCGACCGCGAGGTGTCGCCGACCGTGCGGCTCGCGACGCCGTTTCACAGTTGCGCACCGTACCGCCAACCCGGTCGCCGACCCGGCAGGCGGCGCGGCGGGTCGGGACGGGCCGGGCCACTAGACTGGCACCCCGATGACGTCACCAGATGCGGACGCGCCTTCGGCGCAACCCACCTTTGCCGACCTGCAGATTCACCCCGAGGTGCTGCGGGCCGTTGCCGACGTCGGATACGAGACACCGTCGGCGATCCAGGCGGCGACCATTCCGGCGATGATGGCCGGCTCCGATGTCGTCGGCCTCGCGCAGACCGGCACGGGCAAGACGGCGGCGTTCGCCATCCCGATTCTGTCGAAGATCGACACGTCGAGCCGCATCACCCAGGCGCTGGTGCTGGCGCCGACGCGAGAACTCGCACTGCAGGTCGCCGAGGCGTTCAGCCGCTACGGCGCGCATCTGCCCGTGAACGTGCTGCCGATCTACGGCGGCTCCCCGTACGGCCCGCAGATGGCAGGCCTCAAGCGTGGCGCGCAGGTCGTCGTCGGCACGCCGGGCCGGGTCATCGATCACCTGGAGAAGCGCACCCTCGACCTCTCGCACCTCGACTACCTGGTGCTCGACGAGGCCGACGAGATGCTCCAGATGGGCTTCGCCGAGGACGTCGAACGCATCCTCGAGGGCACACCCGAGTACAAGCAGGTCGCGCTGTTCTCCGCGACCATGCCGCCTGCCATCCGCAAGATCACCACCAAGTACCTGCACGACCCGGTCCAGGTGAAGGTCGAATCGAAGACCGCGACCGCCGACAACATCTCGCAGCGCTACATCCAGGTCTCCGGGCATCGGAAGATGGACGCGTTGACCCGGCTGCTCGAGGTGGAGCCCTTCGAGGCGATGATCGTGTTCGTCCGCACCAAGCAGGCCACCGAAGAGGTCGCCGAGAAGCTGCGGGCGCGTGGGTTCTCCGCGATGGCCATCAACGGCGACATCGCGCAGGCCCAGCGCGAGCGCACCATCGCCTCACTCAAGGACGGAAAGCTCGACATCCTGATCGCCACCGACGTGGCGGCGCGCGGTCTCGACGTCGACCGCATCTCGCATGTGCTGAACTACGACATCCCGCACGACCCCGAGTCCTATGTGCACCGGATCGGGCGCACCGGCCGCGCAGGGCGATCGGGCACCGCGCTGCTGTTCGTCACGCCACGCGAGCGGCACCTGCTCAACTCGATCGAGCGGGTGACCCGCCAGAAGCTCGTCGAGTCGCGGCTGCCGTCGGTCGACGACGTGAACGCCCAGCGGGTCGAGAAGTTCCGGGACTCGATCACCAGCGCGCTCAACGCGCCGGGAATCGACCTGTTCCGCAAGCTCATCGAGGGCTACGAGCAGGACAACGACGTGCCGATGGCCGACATCGCCGCCGCGCTGGCCCTGCAGAGCCGCGACGGCGAAGAGTTCCTGATGACGGAACCGCCGCCCGAGAAGCGCCGCGAGCGTCCCGAACGCGGACCGCGTGAGGACGGGCCGCCGCGCAAGCGGCGCGAGGTTCGCGACGACCTCGCCACCTATCGCCTCGCAGTCGGCAAGCGGCACAAGGTCATGCCCGGTGCCATCGTCGGCGCGATCGCCAACGAGGGTGGGCTGCATCGCAGCGATTTCGGGCACATCAGCATCCGGGAGGACTACTCGCTGGTCGAGCTGCCCGCGAAGCTGTCGAAGCAGACACTGAAAGCCCTTGCGAAGACCCGGATTCAAGGTCAGCTGATCGATCTGCAACCTGATCGCGGGCAGAAGAAGCCGCATCGCAAATCGAAATGACGGTGTCAAGGGGCGTCGCTGGTACGGAGGCTCAAGGCGGGCTCGAATCCGTCGCGGCACCCGAGCGGGTGGCGTCGCTCACCGGGATCCGCGGCGTGGCGGCGCTGCTGGTGGTGGCGACGCACGCCGCCTACACCACCGGCAAGTACACCCACGGTTACGTGGGACTCGTCCAGGCCCGAATGGAGATCGGGGTTCCCATCTTCTTTGTCCTGTCGGGGTTTCTACTCTTCCGGCCGTGGGTGAAAGCGACAGTGGCAGGCAGTGATTGGCCATCGGTCCGCCGCTACGGGTGGCACCGGGTGCGGCGGATCATGCCCGCGTACGCGGTGACCGTGGTCGCGGCGTACGTGCTCTATCACTTCCGCGAGGCGCTGCCGAACCCCGGCCACACCTGGATCGGATTCCTTCGAAACCTGAGCCTGACGCAGATTTACACCGACCAGTACATGTACTCCTATATCCACCAGGGCCTGACCCAAATGTGGAGCCTGGCTGTCGAAGCCGCGTTCTATGTCGTGCTGCCGCTGCTGGCATGGCTGTTGTTGGCGGTGCTATGTCGCCGTCGCTGGCGTCCGATGCGCTTGCTCGGCGGCGTTTTGGTGTTGACCGCGGTGTCGCCCGCATGGTTGATCTTCGTGCACACCGTCGACGGGCTGCCCGACGGAGCCCGCCTGTGGCTACCGACATATCTGATCTGGTTCGTCGGCGGCATGCTGCTCGCGGTCCTCGCCGCGATGGGTGTCCGCTGTTACGCATTCGCGGTGCTACCCGTCGCGGTGGTGAGCTACTTCATCGCCTCGACACCGATTGCGGGGGAGCCTGCGACGTCCCCCTATGCACTCGCGCCTGCGGTGTGGAAGGCGGTCTTCTACGCCGTGATCGCGACGCTGATGGTCGCACCGGTGGCGCTGGGTGACCGCGGCTGGTACGTCCGTTTCCTCGGCAGCCGCCCGATGGTCTTCTTCGGCGAGATCTCCTACGAGATCTTCCTGATCCATCTGGTGACGATGGAGATCGTGATGGTCGACATCCTGCACGTCCACGTCTACACGGGTTCGATGCCGCTGCTGTTCGTGGCCACCCTCATCGTGACGGTGCCGCTGGCGTGGCTGCTGCACCGTTTCACCCGCGTGCGCTCGCCCTAACGCGCCGAGGCGTGGCGACGGCGGTGGCCACAGTTCGCGTTAGTTAGGGTACCCTTACCTGATGGTCGATCAGAAGACATCGCGCGGATTCGAGGGCGTGCTCTGCAAGCTATGGCGCGGCGGCGATTATGCAGATCACCGTGACCGGGCGGACCGAGATCACCCCGAACTATCTGCGACTGCATTTCGACGCGAAGGAGATGCTCGCCGACAAGGACGTGCATCCGACGATGTGGATCCGCGGCTGGTTTCCCGACGGTTCGAAGTCGCATCATGCGCGGGTACACGCTGGTTGATCCCGACCCGGGCGCGGGCACCGTCAGCATCGACTTCGCGATGCACGACGGCCTCGCCACCCGGTGGGCGCAGGAGGCCGAACCCGGCGAGGTCCTCGAGGTGACGGTGCTCGGCAGCAACTTCTCCCTGCCCGAACCCACGCCGTCGGGCTACGTGATCGTCGGTGACACGGCGTCGCTGCCCGCCATCAACTCGCTGCTCGACGCGATCGGTGACGCGCCCGCGAAGGTGTTCCTCGAGTCGGCGCACGACGACGACCGGGATCTGCCGATTGCGCGCGACGCCGACGTGCTGTGGGTCGACCGCAAGAACGACGGCGAGGCACTCGTCGAGGCGGTGCGCTCGTCGGCCTTCGACGCGTCCGACCACTTCGGCTGGGTCGCTTGCGACAACCGCACCACTCGCGCGGTGTCGAAGATCTTCCGCGAGGAGTACAAGATCCCGCGCAAGTCGATGAAGGCGCAGGCCTACTGGAACCTCAGCGGCTGATCGCCCTGGTGTTTTGTCGACCGGGTCAAAAAGCCTCCGGCGGCTGGCACGCCTCAATAGGCTGGCCTCCTCGGACCCAAGCAGAGTGGTCCGAGAACGCCGAGAGGACCCTCATGCCCAGTTCGTCAGCGCAGAACAACGGCCAGTCGGACGCGGCGGGGGGGAGGTCCGGCGCGACATCCTGCCCATCCCCGACATCACGCACATCGGTCTGACGACGTACGACGCGAAGGACCCCGACACCAGCTATCCGCCGATCAAGGATGTGCGCCCGCCTGCGACCGCGCCCAACGTGCTCGTCATCCTGATCGACGATGTCGGCTTCGGCGCCAGCAGCGCATTCGGCGGGCCGTGCGAGACGCCCAACTTCGAGAATCTGGCTTCGAGGGGCTTGAAGTACACGCGGTTGCACACCACCGCGTTGTGCTCGCCGACGCGTCAGGCTCTGCTCACCGGACGCAATCACCACTCGGTCGGAATGGGCAACATCACCGAGACCGCGACCGCAGCTCCGGGCTACACCTCGGTATTGCCGAACACCAAGGCACCGCTGGCGTTGACGTTGAAGCTGAACGGATACTCGACCGCACAGTTCGGCAAGTGCCACGAGGTTCCGGTGTGGCAGACCAGTCCGGCGGGCCCCTTCACCGCGTGGCCGACCGGCGGCGGCGGATTCGAGTACTTCTACGGCTTCATCGGCGGCGAGAACAACCAGTGGGACCCTGCTCTCTACGAGGGCACCACCCCGATCGAGCCGCCGAAGACACCCGCCGAGGGCTATCACCTGACCGAAGATCTGACCGACAAGGCGATCGGCTGGGTGCGCCAGCAGAAGGCGCTTCTTCCCGACAAGCCGTTCTTCATGTACTTCGCGCCAGGAGCCACCCACGCGCCGCACCACGTGCCCAAGGAGTGGATCGACAAGTACAAAGGAAAATTCGCGCACGGCTGGGACCGCCAGCGCGAGATCACTTTTGAGCGTCAGAAGGAACTGGGCGTCATCGGACCCGATGCGGTTCTGACGCCGCGGCACGCGGAGATCCCGGCCTGGGACGAGATGGATCCTGCGCTCAAGCCGGCGCTGGAACGCCAGATGGAGGTGTATGCCGCATTCTTGGAGCACACCGACCATCACATCGGCAGGTTGCTCGAGGCGATGGGTCCGATCCTGGACGACACGCTGGTTTACGTCATCATCGGCGATAACGGTGCATCGGCAGAGGGCACGCTGCAGGGCGCGTTCAATGAGATGGCCAATTTCAACGGCATGGCCGACCTCGAGACACCGGAATTCCTGGCATCCAAACTCGACGAGTTCGGTGGCGAGAATTCCTACGGTCACTATGCGGTCGGGTGGGCGTGGGCGATGGATACGCCGTACCAGTGGACCAAGCAGGTGGCGTCGCACTGGGGCGGCACCCGCAACGGCACAATCGTGCACTGGCCGAAGGGAATCGACGACAAGGGCGGCGTGCGTAATCAGTTCACACACGTCATCGATTTGGCGCCCACTGTGTTGGAAGCCGCAGGCATTCCTGCACCGACCATGGTCAACGGCGTCATGCAGAGCCCGTACGAGGGCACCAGCCTGTTGTACAGCTTCAACGACGCCGACGCGCCCGAACGCCATGAGACCCAGTACTTCGAAATGTTCTGCAACAGAGGCATTTACCACAAGGGCTGGAGCGCGGTGACCAAGCACCGCACACCGTGGGCGATGGGCGGCCAGGCGATGCCGGCCTTCGACGACGATGTCTGGGAGCTCTACGACGGCAACACCGACTGGACGCAGTCCAAGGATCTCTCGAAGGAGAACCCGGACAAACTGCATGAGCTGCAACGGCTCTGGCTGATCGAAGCGGTCAAGTACAACGTGCTTCCGCTTGATGACCGCCAGATCGAGCGCATCAACCCGACGCTCGCAGGCCGGCCGTCGCTGATCAAGGGCAACAGTCAGTTGCTGTTCGCGGGGATGGGGCGGCTGTCGGAGAACAGCGTGGTCGACATCAAGAACAAGTCGTTCGCCGTCACGTCCGAGATCGAGGTGCCGTCCGACGGCGCCGATGGCGTGATCATCGCCCAGGGCGGTCGATTCGGCGGATGGACCCTGTATGCCAAGGACGGCAAGGCCAAGTTCCATTACAACGTGCTCGGCATCAAGTCCTTCGCGATCGATGCGACCGAACCCGTTCCGGCCGGCAAGAGCCAGGTGCGCATGGAGTTCGCCTACGACGGCGGCGGCATGGGCAAGGGCGGCAACGTCACGCTCTATTACGACGGCACGGAAGTCGGCAGCGGCCGCGTCGACCAGACCCAGGGTTCATCTTCTCCGCGGACGAAACCACCGATATCGGTTACGAATCCGGCACCACGGTCAGTCCCGACTACACCGCGCACACCAGCAAGTTCAACGGCAAGATCGACTGGGTTCGCATCGACCTCGGCGACGACGCCAAGGACGCCGACCACTACATCGAGCCAGACGAACGCTTCCGCATCGCGATGGCGCGTCAGTAGCCCGCCGAACGTAACGCCACGCCGGCGAATCGGGCGAAATCTCGCCGTGGCGTTACGTTGACGACTCCTGAGTCGTCGGCACCACCATCGGGACGACGAACTGCTCGATCATCGCCCGTTCGTCGGCCTCGTCGTGGCCGGGGAACACCAGCAGCGACGTCATCACCCGCACCAGCCAGCGGGCCTTGCGTTCGACGACCTCGGGTTCGGCGGGCGCCATCGAGATCAGGAACGCCTCGGTGAGCGCCTTGATCACCTGCGACTGCTCGGCGATCTCCGCACCGATCGGCCGCTGCGCGGTGGCGAACCACGATGACAGCGCGGGACTTTCGCGGACGTTGCGCAGCGACGAGACCATGCCCTCGGTGAGTCGCTCGCGAGGCTCGTCGACGCCGGTGAGCTGCTCGGACATCTGGTGGAAGAGCCGGTAGCTCTCGCGGTGCACGTACGCGGTGTACAGCGCTTCGCGGTTCTCGAAGTACCGGTACAGGGTCGCGCGCGAACATCCTGCGGCCTTGGCGATTTCGTGCATGCCGACGGTCGCGGCGTCCTGCTGCGCGAACAGCGCGTCGGCGGCGTCGAGGATGCGATCGGCCGCCACTTCGGTGCGGCGGTCGCCCAGCCAGTCGTTGCCCGCCATCACCCGGTCACCCGGAACGGAACCGAAAGCGGTCTGCGCACGTAACTTCCGCCTGCCCATTCCACCCCGGACAGGTCGACCTCGAATTCGGGGCAGCGGGCCAGCAGTTCGGTCAGTGCGATGCGTGACTGCATCCGCGCGGCGGCCGCGCCGAGGCAGAAGTGTGCGCCGTGGCTGAACGTCATGATGTTGCGCGGGCGCCTGCGCACCTCGAGTTCGCCTGCGTCGGCACCGTATTCGCGCTCGTCGCGGTTGGCCGACCCGTAGAGCAACAGCACCTTGCGCCCGGCGGGAATCGTCGTGCTGCCCACCCGCACGTCCTGGGTCGTGGTGCGGGCCAGGCCCTGCACAGGCGAGGTGAGCCGAAGCAGTTCGTCGATCGCATCGGCGATCAGGTCGGGGTTGTTGATCAGCAGCCTTCGCTGATCGGGCCGCTTGTGCAGCAGTTGCACCGCGCCGCCGAGCATCCCGGTCGTGGTGTCGTTGCCGCCGGTGACCATCGTGAATGCGAAGGCAAGGATCGACAGCATCCCGGCCATGTCGCCGTCGGCGCCGACGCCCGCGGCGACGAGGTGCGACACGGTGTCGTCCTCGGGTTCGTGGCGGCGACGTTCGATCAGCCCGGTGAAGTAGGCCATCATCGACGCGACCGCCTCGCCCGCGGTCTCACCGGCCGAGGCCAGACCGCCTTCCTGGGTTTGGGCGGCGACGATCGCATCGGTCCAGCCGTCGAACTGCGCGCGGTCCTCCTCGGGCACGCCGAGGTAGTGCGCGACGACCATCGACGGCAGCGGCTTGAACAGTTCTTCGACGATGTCTCCCTCGCCCGCCGCGCGCAGCCGTTCGATGCGATCGACGACGAACTGCCGGACGGCGGGTTCGACGGCCTCGACCTGTCGCGGTGTGAATCCCCGCGACACCAGCTTGCGGAACTCGGTGTGCGTCGGCGGGTCCTGCATCACGAACGGAGGGTTGTCGGCGAGGCCGATCATCTCCAGCTCGCCGTAGTTCACGGTGAGGCCCTGGGCCGACGAGAACGTCGCGTTGTCGCGGGCGGCGTTCCAGATGTCGGCGTGCCGCGACAGCACCCAGTAATCGTGGTCGGGCCGGTCTTCGGGGACGACGTGGTGCACCGGATCCTTGTCGCGCAGCGCCTGGTACATCGACCACGGGTCGGCCCAGGTCTTGGCCGTGGCGAGTTCGAAGCGGGCAGGCGTGCGGTGAGACACTGCGGCGGTCATGTCTTATGGGTACGACACAACCGCATGCCCTGTCAACAGGGCACAGCGAATTGACATTAAATAGCGGCGCCTGGATTCAGGATGTTGTCCGGGTCGAGCGCCGCCTTGATCCGCCGGTTGAGTTCCATCACCTCGGGTCCGACCTGGTCCTCCAGCCACGGCCTTTTCAGCCTGCCGACGCCGTGCTCGCCGGTGATGGTGCCGCCGAGGCCGATCGCAAGATCCATGATCGCGCCGAACGCGAGCTGGGCCCGCTCCGCCATCCCGGCGTCGGCGGGGTCGTACACGATCAGGGGGTGGGTGTTGCCGTCGCCCGCGTGGGCGATCACCGAGATCATCACATCGCGTTCGGTGGCGATCCGCTCCACGCCGCTCACCAGATCGCCGATCCTCGGCAGCGGCACGCCGACATCCTCGAGCAGCAGTGTGCCCTTGGCCTCCACCGCGGGAATCGCGAAGCGTCGCGCGGCCACGAACGCCTCGCCCTCGTCGGGGTCGTCGGTGGTGAAGACGTCCTTTGCGCCCTTCTCCTCGAACACCGCCGCGATCTTCTTGGCTTCCTCGGTCGCCGACTGGCCACGTTCGTCGGATCCGGCCAGCAGTAATGCCGCCGCGTCGCGATCAAGTCCCATCTTCAGCTTGTCCTCGACGGCGTTGATGGCCACGGCGTCCATGAACTCCAGCATCGACGGCCGCATCTGGCAGGCGACGCCGAGCATCCCCTCCATGGCCGCCTCGACCGTGGCGAAGTTCGCCACCACGGTGCTGGCCCGGTGCTGCTTGGGCAGCAGCCGCAACGTGATCTCGGTGACGATGCCCAGCGTGCCTTCGCTGCCGACGAAGAGCTTCGTGAGGCTAAGCCCCGCAACGTCTTTCAGCCTCGGACCGCCGACCCGCACCACCGTTCCGTCGGCAAGCACCACCTGAAGGCCCATCACGTAGTCGGTGGTGACGCCGTACTTGACGCAGCACAGCCCACCCGCATTGGTCGCGATGTTGCCGCCGATGCTGCAGATCTCGAACGACGACGGGTCCGGTGGATACCACAGATCATGTTGGGCGACAGCCTTTTTCACCTCCGCGTTGAACAGTCCGGGCTGGCATACCGCGGTGCGGGTGACGGGGTCGACGGTGATGTCGCGCATCTTCTCCGTCGACAGCACGATGCCCTCGTCGAGCGCGGTGGCGCCGCCGGAAAGGCCGCTGCCCGCTCCGCGCGGCACCACGGCAACCCGATGGGCGCTGGCCCAGCGCATGACGATCTGCACATGCTCTGTGGTCAGTGGCCGCACGACCGCCAACGGTTTACCCGCCGACGGGTCGAGCGCACGGTCCTGCCGGTAACCCTCGGTGATGGTCGGGTCGGTGACGACCATGCCGTCGGGCAGATCGGCGACCAGGCTCTCGAGAACGCTCACGGTTCGATGTTACGAGTGGTCACGACGGCACCATCCAGGACAGCACCGGCGAGGCCTGCAGCGCGGACAGGATGCACATCAGCAGCAGGAACAGCAGGCTCCACCCGACGACCCTGCGGAAGATGTCGCCTTCCTTGCCGTTCATGCCGACGGCGGCCGCCGCGATCGCGAGGTTCTGCGGCGAGATCATCTTGCCGAGCACGCCGCCCGAACTGTTCGACGCCGCCATCAGCACATCGGACAGGCCCGCCTGGTTCGCCGCGGTGACCTGCAGCGCGCCGAACAGCGAGTTGGCCGACGTGTCCGAACCGGTGACCGCAACGCCGAGCCAGCCGAGGATGGGTGACAGCAGCGCGAACGCTCCGCCCGCCGCGGCCATCCAGGTGCCGAGCGTGATCGTCTGGCCGGACAGGTTCATCACGAACGCCAGCGCCAGCACCGCCATCACAGTGAGGATCGCCCAGCGCAGCTGATGCAGCGTCGTTCCGTACGCCTTCAGCGCCCTGGCAGGCGACAGCTTGAGCACGATCGCCGTCAGGATACCCGCGATCAGCATCTGGGTGCCCGGCGTGGTGAGCAGGTTCAGGGTGAATTCGGTCAGCGTCACCGGCTTGCCGCTGGGGCTGACGACGTCGAGCCCCGGCCACTGGAACTTGACCGTCGCCTTGTCGAGCAGCTTCTTGACGACCGAGATCTGGCAGACGACGAAGACGGCGATGATGATCGCGTACGGGGCGTACGCCTTGACGACGTCGGACCGCGAGTCGGGATGCTCGACCCGCTGGGCGAACTCGGGCGTCGGCTCGTCCGCCGCGCCGCCTGCGACCACTGCGGGCTCGGTGTAGGTCTGGCGGGGCTTCCAGACGCGAACCAGCAGGACCACCGCGGCTGCCGACAGCAGGGCGGCCACCACATCGGCCAGCGGCACCGAGAGGAAGTTGGACGTCGCGAACTGGCTCACGCCGAAGACGACGCCGCAGACGAGGGCGGGTAGCCATGTCTCTCGCACGGCGCGCCAGCCGTCGACGATCACGACAAGGATCAGGGGGACGAACACCGCCAGGATCGGGGTCTGGCGACCGACCATCGCGCCGAGCGTATCGGCGGGCAGTTCGGTCACCTTGGCCAGCGTGAGGATGGGTGTCGCCATCGCGCCGAAGGCCACCGGCGCCGTATTCGCGACGAGCGCGAGCACCGCGGCCTTCATCGGCTTGAAACCCAGCGCCATCAACATCACCGAGGTGACCGCCACGGGTGTGCCGAAGCCGGCCAGCGCCTCGAGCAGCGCGCCGAACGAGAACGCGATCAGCACGGCCTGGATGCGCTGGTCGTCGCTCACCCGGCTGAACGAGCGGCGCAGGACGTCGAAATGCCCGGTCTCGACGGTCTGCTGGTAGACCCAGATCGCGTTGATGACGATCCAGAGGATCGGGAAGAAGCCGAACGCGGCGCCCTCGGTGCCCGCGAGCAGCGTCTGGCCGATCGGCATTCCGTACACCAGCACCGCGACGGCGATGGCGACGGCAAGCGAGATCAGCGACGCCACCCATGCGGTGACTCTCATGACGCCGAGCAGGACGAAAAGTAGGAGCAGAGGTATCGCCGCGACCAGCGAACTCCACGCGAGCGAATGGGCAACCGGATCGAGAACTTGCTGGTACACGAGCCAACCTCGATGTTCGATTTGTGGTTTGCGTCACAGGTGTACCCAGACAGTGCACAGACTTAACGAACCAGTTTCGATCAAGCTTGTCCGCGCGCCCTGGCGTCGGGTCGCGGTCCAGGTCGCGAAGCGCAGGTAGAAACACCGCGACGATCCCGAGCAGCAGCATCGGCAGCGACAGCGCAAGGAACGTGGCATGCAACCCGGCCGCGTCGGCCAGCGGCCCCGCCACCACGAGCCCGAGCGGTCCCGCGGCATAGGCCAGCGAACCCATCACCCCGACGACCCGACCGCGCAGGTGCGCAGGCGCACGGGTCTGCATGACGTAGTTGTAGATCGGCGCGATCGGCCCGTAGAAGAAGCCGACGATCGCGCACAGCACCAGGATCATCGGCAGCGGAGGCAGGAACGCGATGATCGTCATCGCAACGCCGAGCGTCAGCACCGCGGCCAGCATGACGGTTCGACGGCGCGAATACTTCGACAGCACTGCGTATCCCAGCGCACCGATGAGCCCGCCGACGCTGAGCGCCATCAGCACCCAGCCCAGCTGCGCCGGTTCGTTGCGATCGGTGAAATATTTTGGGAAAAGTACCGACTCGAGCGGCATGTAGAGACCGGTCGCTGCGAGGTCGACGATCGCCAGTGTGCGCAGCACCTTGCTGTTCCAGACGAAGCGCAGGCCCTCGACGACGCCTGCCCAGACGCCTTCGGTCAGCTTGCTGCGGTCGGGCTTGCCGGTGCCTTCGAGGCGCAGCACCGAGATGACCGCGATCGACAAGCAGAATGCCGCCGCCGTCACCCACATCGTGTTCACGCCGCCCAACGTGGCGATCAGCAGGCCGCCGATGCCCGGACCCACGATGTAGGACAGGTTGAAGACCGCCTCGTACACGCTGTTGGCGTGGTCCAGTGTCCAACCGGCTCGCGTCGCCGCCTCGGGCAGCATCGTTTCGCGCGCCGTCATGCCCGCGGGGTCGAAGAGCGCGCCGAGGGCGGCGAGTCCTGCGAGCACTGCGACGTTGACGACGTGCGCGCCGAACGTCAGCGCGAGCACAGGAACCGCGGCGACCGAAACGGCGGACAGCGCGTCGGAGATCATCGAAACGCGTTTGCGCCCTATGTAGTCCACCGCGGCACCGGCGATCAACGTCGCCACCAAGAGGGGAATCGTGCCCGCCATCGCAACCACCGACGCGTCGAGTGCCGATCCGGTGCGCTGCAGCACCAGCCAGGGGAATGCGACGATCGAAATACCGTTGCCCGCACCGGCCATCAGCGCGGCGAACAGGATGACGTAGAGCGGTCCGCGCTTGCCGTTGATCATGGGTTATCTCCGCGAATCTAACAGCGGCCAGGCCCGGTGGGCGACCAATTCACCTGCGCAGGCACAGTGGAACGGTGAAGCTGGCCCATCCTCGCACCGGCAAGACTGTTCGACTCTCCGGTCCCCGCGGGCGCCGGTTGGCCGGGTGACCCGGCGACGCGCGCCACGGCGGTGGCCGACACGGCCGCGCAGGTGACGGCCATGGCCGAAGCGGCGGACTCGATCGGGCAGATCGACGCCGAGGTGTCGGTGTGCCGGGCGTGTCCGCGGCTGGTCGAGTGGCGGGAACGTGTCGCGGTCGAGAAGCGCAAGTCCTACGCCGGCGAGCCTTATTGGGGTCGACCCGCGCCGGGCTGGGGGGCGGAGCGGCCGCGGGTGATGGTCGTCGGACTGGCGCCTGCCGCGCACGGCGCCAACCGAACCGGCCGGGTATTCACCGGCGACAGGTCCGGCGACTTCCTTTTCGCGGCATTGCATCGCGCAGGGCTGGCCAACCAGGCGCTGTGCGTTGATGCCGCGGATGGATTGGCGCTCAACGACACTCGGATCGTCGCTGCCGTGCGGTGCGCGCCGCCCGCGAACGCGCCGACACCGGCTGAGCGCGCGACGTGCGCGCCGTGGCTTGACGCCGAGTGGCGTCTCGCAGGCGCCGACGTGCGTGTCGTCATCGCGCTCGGCGGCTTCGCCTGGCGCGCCGTGCTGGACATGGTGCGCGCCGCGGGCGGTTCGATCGGCCGACCGGTGCCGAAGTTCGGGCACGGCGCGACGGCCACGCTGCAGACTCCCCACGGCGAGGTGACGCTGATGGGCGTCTACCACCCGAGCCAGCAGAACACCTTCACCGGCAAGCTCACCCCGGCGATGCTCGACGACGTCTTCACCCAAGCCGCGTCACTGGCCGGCCTCCAGTGAATTCGGGCGCGTTTAGCCACCGTCAGGGTGACCAACCGCGCCGAATTCGCGGGAACGAGCCGGCCATGACAGGCGTTGACCCCCGTATGCGACTTTCCGTCCTCGACCTCGTCCCGGTGCGCACCGACCAATCGACGTCGGCTGCGCTGACCGCGTCCACGCAGCTCGCGCAGACCGCCGACCGGCTGGGATACACCCGCTACTGGGTCGCCGAACACCACAACATGCCGTCGGTCGCGGCCACCAGCCCGCCGGTGCTGATCGCCCACCTCGCTGCGAACACCTCCCAGATCCGGGTCGGCTCCGGCGGCGTCATGCTGCCCAACCATGCGCCGTTGGCGGTGGCCGAACAGTTCGCGCTGCTCGAGGCCGCGCACCCCGGCCGCATCGACCTCGGCATCGGCCGCGCGCCCGGCTCCGATCCGCTGACCTCGTTCCTGTTGCGCAAGCCCGCGGGCCGCGACGACGAGGACATCGACAAATTCCCCGAGTATCTCGACCACGTCGTCGCGATGATGAGTGCAGGCGGCGTGAGTGTCTCGATCCCGCAGCAGGACTACATCCTCAAGGCGACGCCTGCGGCGACGAGCGAACCGCGCATGTGGCTGCTCGGCTCGTCGATGTACTCGGCCCATCTCGCGGCCGCCAAGGGGATGCCGTACGTGTTCGCGCACCATTTCTCCGGGCAGGGCACCGCGGAGGCGCTCGCCGTCTACCGGTCGGAGTTCCGGCCGAGCGACCTCGCCTCGGAACCCGTGACGTTTCTGACCGTCAACGCCGTGGTTGCCGAATCCCACGACGAGGCAATGGAATTGCTGCTGCCCAACCTGCAGATGATGGCGCGGCTGCGCACCGGCCAACCGCTCGGCCCTGTGGACCTCGTCGAGGACGCCGAGGAGAAGCGGCTGACGCCACAGGAGCAGGCGGTCGTCGAGTCCGGGTTGCGGCGAGCCGTCGTCGGAGATCCTGGCGAGGCCGCCGACCAGGTGCGTGCGCTCGCCGAGGAGTTCGATGTCGACGAGGTGATGGTGCACCCGGTGGCGTCCGCGCGCCGCGACACCGATCCGACGACCTCGCCCGCGCGCATCAAGACGTTGGAACTGCTCGCGAAAGAGCTTTTCTGATCAGGCTTTTGGCGTGAGCCTGACGATCGGTATCGGGCGTTTGGTCCGCTTCTGGTACTGGTCGTATGCCTTGTTGTATTTGGTGACTATCGACCAGAGTCGTTCTCGCTCTGGGTCACCGGGCAGCACCGGCTCTGCTGTCACTGCGAATCGCTTTGGGCCGACGTTGATCTCGATGTTCGGATCGGCCTTCAGATTGTGGTACCAGCCCGGTGACCGCGGCGCGCCGCCGTTGGACGCGACAATGAGATAGTCGTCGCCGTCGCGCGCGTAGGTGAGCGACGTGGTGCGCGGCGTCCCGGTCTTGGCGCCGACGGTGTGCAACAGCAGGCTGGGTAGTCCCATCAGGCGGTGGCCGATCCAGCCGTTCGTCTGTTGGTACACCGTGTCGTGCACGCGCATGAACTGGTAGGCGACCTTCTCCATCAACGAGGCCATGGCTTCAGTCTTGCGCGTCGGAGTCGATGTCCGCCAGTGCCTCGCGCAGGATCCTGCCGGTCTCCTCGCGGTCGGGGTCCCGACGCAGCAACATGCCCTTGGCGAACGACAGCTTGTCGCCCGACTGCCGGGGCAGCACGTGCAGATGGATGTGGAACACGCTCTGGAACGCCGCCTTTCCGTCATTGATGACGACGTTGTTTCCGTCCGCGTGCAGCCCGGATTGCCGTGCCGCTTTTGCGATTTGTTGCCCGATGCGGACGAGGCCTGCGCAGGTATCCGGCGGGGTGTCGGTCAGGTCGACGGAGTGACGCTTGGGGATGACGAGGGTGTGGCCGCGGGTGAACGGGCGGATGTCGAGGATGGCCAGATAGTCGTCGTCCTCGTAGATCCGGATGGCTGGGGCCTCTCCGGCGACTATGGCGCAGAACACACATGGCATGGTCCTCAGGCTAACCCGTTGCCAAAGTCTTGGACTCTGTAGATCCTCCTCTCAGCCCTGTCTCAGTGAACGGCTGCACAGTGGAGCTAACCATCTTGCCCCCACTGTTAGGGATGAACCCATTTCATGAAAAAGCAATCGCGATCCTCGCTGCGCCGAAAATCGACTCCGAGCCAGCCTGTCAACCAACAATATTCAGGCCCCACCCCGCAGGGCGGGTACCAACAGCCCTACGACTGGCGCTACGCCACCGCACAGCCTCAGCCGCAGTACGGCGCGTACACCGCTGCGTACCAGGCCGATTCGGCGCCGACGGCCCCGATTCCCGTGGTGCGGAAGCGTTCTCGGACCGGCGTAGTGGTCGTTGGGGCCGCAGCCGTCGCGCTGGTTTCTGGCGGCGTCGGCGCCGCTGTGCTGGCCAACCAGTCCGACCCGTCCGCGGCCAACAGCGCCACCACGGCCGCGGCAGCCGCGGCGCCGGCCCCTGAGCAGCCCGTCGCCGCGCCGCCGTCCGGTTCGGTCGAGCAGGTCGCCGCGAAGGTGCTGCCAAGCGTGGTGAAGCTGCAGATCAGCATGGGACAGGGCAAGGAAGAGGGGTCCGGCATCGTGCTGAGCTCCGACGGCTTGATCCTGACGAACAACCACGTGGTGGCCGCGGTGAGCGGTCCGTCTGCCGACCCGGCGTCGTCGAGCCGGTCCGGCGGAAGAGACGATCCGACATTCCCCGGCCTTCCTGGGCTGGGCTCCCCCGACGGTCAGCCGTCCCCCTTCGGCCAAGGCTCGTCCGGTCAGGACGCTGCGGCCACGGTTTCGTTCGCCGACGGCCGGACGGTGCCGTTCAGCGTTGTCGGCACCGACCCCGCCGATGACCTCGCTGTCGTTCGAGCCGAAGGCGTTTCGGGCCTGACCCCGATCACGATGGGGTCGTCGAAGGACCTGAAGGTCGGGCAGAACGTGGTGGCGATCGGATCGCCGCTCGGCCTCGACGGCACCGTGACCACGGGCATCATCAGTGCGCTGGACCGGCCGGTGAGCACCGGTGACGGGAGCAGCGGACAGCACTCGGTGATGAATGCGATTCAGACCGACGCCGCCATCAACCCGGGCAACTCCGGCGGTGCGCTGGTGAACATGAACGGCGAACTCGTCGGCGTGAACTCGGCCATCGCGTCGATGGGCGGCGGAGCGGGAGCCGAGGGCGGACAGAGCGGCTCGATCGGGCTCGGCTTCGCGATCCCGTCCGATCAGGCCAAGCGCATCTCCGACCAACTGGTCTCCACCGGCACCGTCACGCACGCGTCGTTGGGTGTTCAGCTGACCCAGGATGGTGGCGCGCCGGGGGCCGCGGTCGCCGAGGTCGTCGACGGCGGTCCTGCAGCTGCTGCGGGTCTGCCCGGCGGCGTGGTGATCACCAAGGTCGACGACCGGCCGATCGACGGCGCGGAGGCGCTGGTCGCGGCGGTTCGCTCGAAAGCCCCTGGAGACGACGTGACGCTGACGTACACGGACGCCTCCGGCGCCTGAAGACCGTGCAGGTCACGCTGGGCCAGGCGCAGACATAGCGGCTGCGGGCCGGGCACTGTGCCCGGCCCGTCCGCGTCCGCCTTCGTCGTCAGGTGTAGAGCTCCTCGAACCGCTCGATCGAGCGCTCGATGTCGCCCTTGACCAAGCGGGCGGCGGTGGCGCCGATCGGCCCGAACAGCGGCGCGCCGCCGAGGTCGATCTTGACCGTGAAGTCGCATCCCGACTCGGTGGGCTTCACGGTCATCTTCAACCCGTACTTGGTGCCGCCGACACCCTTGCCGGTGACCGCCAACAGCGTCGGGGCTTCGAGCTCCTTGACCGTCCAGGTGACCCGGTTGCGCATGCCCTTGACGCCAGCGACGCCGATGAGCGTCGTCCCGACCTCGAGTTCGTCGGGCAGTTCGGACCGCCAACCCTCGTGCATCTTGAGCCAGTCGCCGAGCGTCGAGAAGTTCGACGCGTGCGCCCATGCGTCGTCCGGTGTCATCGAGAGGCTGCGGGAGAGCTCGAGTTTTGCCATCTGGGCATCGTATTGGGTGGCGATTGCTGCCAACCGCCGATCAATTTCTGCCAGCGGAATTAACCCTCTGACCACTGTGTTTAGACGATCAGAGGGCACGAAAAGAGCCCGCAGAGATACGAAGAAGGCACCCAAATGAAGAAGTTCGGATTCGCTTCCATCGTCGCAACCGGTATGGCCGCCGCGTTCCTCGGCTTCGCCGCTCCCGCGCAGGCCGACGTCATCCATCACAACTGGGTTCATGACATCCAGCAGCAGGTGAACGTCCCGCAGGTCGATATGACCGCGAGCTAATCGGCTCGGAACACTCAAAAGGAGGGCACCCGGATCGGGTGCCCTCCTTTTGTGTTCGTCTCAGGCCGTCGGCGCTTCTGGCGTGCCCGCCGCTTCTGGCGCGCCAGGCGCTCCAGGAGCATTCGGGTCTCCCGGCGCTACCGCGTCGCCCGGCGTGCTCGCAACAGGCGGGGTGTCGGCTGCGCCGATGCACCGCATCTTCGATGTGGCTTTCCAGGTGATCCCGTCGGGGCGCTCACCGGTGACGGCACCCGTGGTCGGGTCGATGACGCCCGTGTAGTGCAGGACGGTTCCGTTGTCGAAGCCGACGCCGAACGCGACCGTCATGCCGTCGCTGCCGCCCTCGCCGGTCCCGCGCCACAGCGCCCCGTTGTTGGGCGGAATGGCGGCGGCAGCCCCGCCGACCGTGCGGCCTGCTGTGGCGACTGTCACCGTCCAGCCGTCGCTCTGCAGCAGCCGCAACGACGGCCCGAACTCCCAACCGGACGGGCATTCGACGTCGGCGTGGGCGACAGCGGGGGAGACGGCGAGGCCGAAGGCGACCATCGAGGTCGCCAGGAGTGCACGTGACATAGGGATAGAGGGTAGGCGACGCGACGTGACACCGATACGCTGCCGCGCGTGGAGTCCACCGAGCTAGCCTTCGCCGGCGCCGCGGAGCAGGCGCGGCTGCTCGCCGCGGGCACGATCACCGCACCCGCACTGCTCGACCTCTACCTCGACCGCATCGCCCGGCTGGATTCGACGCTCGGGGCCTACCGTATCGTGCTCGCCGGCTCGGCGCGCGAGGAGGCCGCCGCGGCGCAGGCCCGCCTCGACAACGGCGAGCGCTCGCCACTGCTCGGCGTGCCGATTGCGATCAAGGACGACGTCGATGTCGCCGGTGTGGTGACGACGTACGGCAGCGGCGCCTACGGGCCCGCCAAGACCGACGACGCCGAGGTGGTGCGCAGGCTGCGCGCCGCGGGCGCCGTCATCCTCGGCAAGACCACCGTGCCCGAGATGATGGTGTGGTCGTTCACCGAGACCCGCGAGTTCGGTGCGACGCGAAACCCGTGGGACACCGACCGGACCCCCGGCGGCAGCAGCGGTGGCAGCGCCGCCGCGGTCGCCGCGGGGATGGCGCCGATGGCCTTGGGGTCCGACGGCATGGGGTCGATCCGCATTCCGTCGGCGTGGTGCGGACTGTTCGGCATCAAACCGCAACGGGACCGGGTTCCGATGGCTCCGCACGACGGCGCGTGGAACGGCTTGTCCGTCAACGGGCCGATCGCGCGGACGGTCGAGGACGCCGCCGTGTTCCTGGACGCGACGGCGACGACGCCCGCCGCCGAGGGCAGCTTCGTCGCCGCGGCGGCCCGCGAGCCGGGTCGACTGCGAATTGCGTTGAGCACCAAGGTGCCACCTCTCCTGACAGCGAGGGTCGGGCGTGCGCAACGCGCTGCGGTCGACGAGGCGGGCGCGCTGCTGCGCGAACTCGGCCATGAGGTATTCGTCCGCGACCCCGACTATCCGACCGGCGCGGCTTACGGCAACCTTCTGCCGCGGTACTTCAGGGGTGTGTACGACGACGTGGCGACGTTACCCCGCAAGGACCGACTGGAGCCGCGCACGCGCGCCTTCGCCCGTATCGGCGGGCTGTTCTCCGATCGGCGGATGGCGGCGATCCGGGAAGCGGAAAGCGAACTGACGCGGCGCGTTCTGTCGATCTTCGACGACGTCGACGTCGTGATCACACCGGCGACCGCCAGTGGCCCGTCGCGGATCGGGGCATACCAGCGACGCGGTGCGGTGACGACGCTCGCGCTCGTCGCGCAACGGGCGCCGTTTCTGGCGATGTTCAACGGGACCGGTCAACCGGCCGCTGCCGTGCCGTGGGGGGCCGACGGAGACGGCCTGCCGACGGCGATTCAGATCGTCGGGCGACCCTTCGACGAGGCCACGCTGTTGTCGTTGGCGGCGCAGATCGAAAAGGCGCGGCCGTGGGCGCATCGAAGGCCGCCGATCGGCTAGCCGAGTGCCTCCCGCCACGCCGCCAGCTTGTCGGCGTAGCGCATCGTCTGGGCGGGGCTTGTCGACGGCAGCCTGCGGTAGCGCAGGGGCCGGTCGATCCCGGCGAGGCGGACGAAGTTCTTCTCCGCGGCCGCACCGTTGAAGAAGACGCGATCGATCGCGGGGTGTGCGTCGAAGAATGCCTCGAAGTCGTTGGCCACCATGCTGTCCGGTTCGATCGCCGAATCGAGGCTGCCCTTTCGTCGGCACAGCCGAAGCACATCCCAGACAGCGACGCCACACTCGCGCAGTGCGGCGGTGCGGTCTTCGTAATCGGATGCGGCGTCGAATCCGAAGATGTCGCCGGTGATCCGCCAGAACGCGTTGCGCGGATTGCCGTAGTACTGCTGCGCCGCCAGCGACATCACGCTGGGCATGTTGCCGAGAACGAGGATCTGCGCGGCGTCGTCGGCGATCGGCGGCAGTCCCTCCAGCAGCTGTCGCGTCATGACCACAGGTATACGTTGAGCCGGTGGCCGATGACACAAGTATCGACGCCATCGAGGATGCCGGCCTGCTCGACGGTCTCGAAGGGGTGGCCCGCGCCGAACGGGCCGAGCTGATCGAATGGCTGCTCGGCGAGGGCTTCACCGTCGAGCACATCCGGTCTGAGTTCGCACCGATGCTGATGCCCGCGGGCCGCGTCGTCGGCGACGACGGTGTGTACGTGTCGATCGCGACAGATCTGCGAGGACACCGGCATCGATCTGGAACTGCTCGAGGCGATGCAGCGGGCACTCGGCCTGCCGCGGGTCGACGATCCCGACGCGCCGGTTCATCTTCGTGCCGACGCCGAGGCCGCGGCGCAGGCACAGATGTTCGTCGATGTGGGATTCACCCGCGAGCAGCTGATCGCCGTCGCGCGGGTCCTCGGGCACGGGATGGCGCAGGCCGCCGAGGTGATGCGGCAGGTCGTGCTTGAAGCGGTTATCGAGCCCGGTGCGACGGAACTGCAGATCGCCAAGGCGTATGGCGAACTGGTGCAACGAGCTTCGCCACTCCTGGGACCGCTCGCCGAGGGCGTGCTGCGGCTGCAGCTTCGTCATGGCCTGGAGACCGAGGCCGTCAGCGTCGCGGAGAGGGCCGCCGGACAGCTACCGGGCGCACGTGAGGTGACCGTGTGCTTCGCCGACCTCGTCGACTTCACCCGGTTGGGTGAGGCGGTACCGCCGGAGGAGCTGGAGAACCTCGCCAACCGGTTGTCCGGTCTGGCCCGCGACGTCGCCGCTCCACCTGTGCAGTTCATCAAGACGATCGGCGACGCGGTGATGTTCGTCAGCACCGAGCCCGCCGCGTTGTTGCGAGTCGCGCTCGACCTTCTGGCATCCGCCGAGAAGGAGGGTCTGCCTCAGTTGCGCGTCGGGCTGGCCGCGGGCGCCGCCGTGCGGCGGGCGGGGGACTGGTTCGGCAGCCCGGTGAACCTGGCGAGCAGAGTGACCTCGGCGGCGCGGCCGGGCACGGTCCTCGTCGCCGAGTCGGCACACGAGGCGATCGGCGAAACCGACGAGTTCAGCTGGTCTTTTGCCGGAGCGCGGCACATCAAGGGAATCAAGGGCGAAGTGAAGCTGTTCCGGGCCCGCGCGGCAGGTGAGGAATAGTACGTTCAGCACATGGCTTCGGACGATTTCGAAGCGTTGGGCCTGCTCGACGGCCTCGAGGGCGATGCGCGCCAGGAGCGCATCGACCTGATCAACTGGCTGCTGGACCGCGGATTCGACATCGACCACATCCGCGGGTCCGTCGGGGCGCCGCTGAACCTGCCCGCCAGCCGGGTGATCGGTGACGACGGCACATACGTCTCCGCGCGCGAGATCTGCCAGTCGACGGGAATCGACCTCGAGTTCCTGCAGCGGATTCATTGCGCGGTGGGCCTCCCGCGCTTCGAGGATCCCGACGCGCGGACCTTGTTGCGGGTGGACGGCGAAGCCGCCGCTCAGGCCAGGATGATCCTCGACCTGGGGATCGATCCCGATGACGTGGTGTCCGTCCTGCGCGTGATGAAGGAGAGCCTCGGCCATGCCGCGGCGGTGATGCGGGAAGCGGCGCTCAAGTCGATATTGAAGCCCGGCGCCACCGAGATCGAGGTCGCGGAGGCGACCGAGGCGCTTACGCTGCGAGCCGCACCGTCGTTCGCGCCGATGATGGAGGCGCTGCTTCGCCTCGAACTGCGGCGCAATTTCGAGACCGAGGCGGTGAACGCAGCCGAGCGTGCCGCAGGAATACTTCCCGGCGCACGGCAGATCACTGTGAGCTTTGCCGATCTCACGGGATTCACTCGGCTTGGTGAGGCGATTCCGCCCGAAGAGCTTGAGCGCGTGGCGAATCGGCTCACCGAACTGGCCAACGACGTATCAGTCGGGCCGGTGCGATTCGTCAAATCCATCGGCGATGCGGTGATGATGGTCAGCTCCGAACCCGCACCGTTGTTGTGCGCGGCACTCGACCTCATCGACGCGGCCGCCGCTAATGACCTGCCGCGCCTGAGGACCGGGGTGGCGACGGGTTGCGCGGTGACTCGGGCGGGAGACTGGTTCGGCAGTCCGGTCAACGTGGCGAGTCGCGTCACAGCCGCCGCGCGACCGGGCGCTGTGCTGATCGCAGAGTCGACGCGAGACGCAGTCGGCAACACCGGCGGATATCACTGGACGTCGGTCGGCGCCAGGCACCTGAAGGGCGTCAGCGGCGAGGTCAAGCTCTTCCGCGTGCAGCGCTCTGTGGGTTGAACCGGCGCAGCCGCAGGCTGTTGGTCACCACGAATACCGAACTGAAAGCCATTGCGGCACCGGCGATCAACGGATTCAGCAGGCCGAGCGCGGCCAGCGGGAGCGCGGCGACGTTGTAGGCGAACGCCCAGAAGAGATTGCCCTTGATCGTGCGCAGCGTGGCACGCGAGAGCCGGATTGCGTCGGGCGCCGCCCGCAGATCGCCGCGGACGAGGGTGAGGTCGGAGGCGGCGATGGCGACGTCGGTTCCGGTGCCCATCGCCAGGCCGAGATCGGCCTGTGCGAGCGCGGCGGCGTCGTTGACACCGTCACCGACCATCGCCACGACCTTGCCCTCGGCCTGTAACTGCTTGATGTGGTGCACCTTTTCGGCGGGCAGCACCTCCGCGATCACCTCGCCGATGCCGACCTGTCGGGCCACCGCGTCGGCGGCGCGGCGGTTATCGCCGGTCAGCAGAACGGGCGTCAGACCGAGTTCGCGCAGTTCGGTGACTGCGTCGCGCGATGACTCCTTCACCGCATCGGCGACGACGATGACCGCTCCGATCCGTCCGTCGACCGCCAGCCATACCGCGGTCTTCCCGTCGGCTTCGGCTTCGTCGGCCGCTACCCGTAGCACGTCGGGAGCCTCCGATGACCAGGTTTCGTGCAGCCAGCTGTAGCGTCCTGCGGCAAGAGTTTGACCCTCGACGACGCCGGTAACGCCTCTGCCGCCGTGGTTTTCGAAGTCGGTCACTGCTGGAAGCGGGCCCGCTGCGGCCGCGCGTGCGGCAATGGCCCGTCCGATTGGGTGCTCCGATGCGTGTTCGAGCGCGCCCGCCAGCCGCAGCATCTCGGCGTCGGTCGAGTCGGCAGCTGCGTGCACGGACGCGACCGTCATCTGTCCGGTGGTCACCGTGCCGGTCTTGTCGAGCACGACGGTGTCGATGCGCCTGGTCGACTCCAGCACCTGCGGACCCTTGATCAGGATGCCCAGTTGCGCGCCGCGCCCGGTCCCAACGAGTAGGGCAGTTGGCGTGGCGAGCCCCAGTGCGCAGGGGCAGGCGATGATGAGCACCGCGACGGCAGCCGTGAACGCGGCCGTGGCGGGTGCGCCGATCAGCAACCAGATCGCAAGTGTCAGAAGGGAAAGCCCGATGACGATGGGAACGAAGACCGCCGAGACGCGGTCGGCCAACCGCTGCACGTCGGCCTTGCCGCTCTGTGCGGCGGCGACGAGCCTGGCTATCTGGGCGAGTTGGGTGTCGGATCCGACGCGGGTTGCGCGGACCTCGAGCCGCCCTCCGACGTTGACGGTCGCGCCGACCACGCTGTCACCCGGACCCACCTCGACGGGTACCGGCTCGCCGGTCAGCATCGACGCGTCGACCGCCGACGTGCCGGACACCACGTCGCCGTCGGTGGCGATCTTTTCGCCGGGCCGCACGACGAATACGTCGCCGACGGCGAGTTGTTCGACGGGAATACGTGTTTCGGTGGATCCGTCGCGCAGCACGGCGACGTCCTTGGCGCCCATGTCGAGCAGTGCGCGCAGCGCGGCGCCGGAACTCCGCTTGGCGCGCGACTCGAAATAGCGGCCCGCAAGGATGAACGTCGTGACGGCCGCGGCGACCTCAAGATAGAGATGCGGTCCGGTGTCGTTGTCGGCGAGCAGGCTCATGGTCATCGTCATGCCTGGCGTGCCTGCATGGGTGAACAGCAGCGCCCACACCGACCACAGGTAGGCCGCCGCGACTCCGACGGAGATGAGGGTGTCCATCGTCGCCGCACGGTGGCGAAGGTTGGCCAACGCCGCGCGATGGAACGGCCACGCACCCCACAGCGCGACCGGCGAAGCGAGAGCGAGCGCGACCCACTGCCAGTAGCCGAACTGCAGCGCGGGCACCATCGACAGCAGCACCACCGGAACGGTGAGGACCGCGGAGATCAGCAGCCTGCGCAGCCACGGCGCGGTCGCGTCGGCGTCCGCAGAGGTCTCGGCTGGGTCGTCGCGTGCGGGTAGCGTCGCGGTGTAGCCGGTTTCTTTCACCGCGCTGACCAGGACGTCCGGGGAGACGCTGCCAGGAAAGTCGACCGTGGCCTGTTCGGTGGCGAAGTTGACGGTTGCGGCGACGCCGTCGAGCTGGTTGAGCTTCTTTTCGACCCGCGCCGCGCACGAAGCGCATGACATCCCGCCGATGGCCAGGATGATCTCGCGCCTGTCGGTGGCATGGGCGGCGGACGGCATAGTTGCCACTTTATACCCATAGGGGGTATAGGTAAAGGTGACGATGAAGGGGTGACGACGTGATGTGGAAACGGGCAATTCTGATCGGCACGGGCGCCGTGGCTGCGCTGGTGATCGCCGGCTGTAGCAGCGACGACTCGACCGCAGGGCATTCGGCAGGACACGAGTCGTCGGCGGCGACCTCGGCGACCGCGAAGCCGAACGCGGAGGACCACAACGATGCGGACGTCATGTTCGCGCAGCAGATGATCCCGCATCACCAGCAGGCGGTCGAGATGAGTGACATCGTGCTGGCCCGGAAGGGCGTCGACCCGCGCGTCACCGACCTGGCCACCGCGATCAAGGCCGCGCAGGGGCCGGAGATCACGGAGATGCAGGGCTGGCTCGGCCAGTGGGGCAATCCGCCGATGCCGTCGATGGAATCGGGTGAGGGCCACGGCGGTCACGACATGGGAGGCATGTCCGGCGACGGGATGGGCCTGATGTCCGACGACGAGATGGCCGCGCTGAAGAACGCCGACGGCGTCGAGGCGAGCAGGCTCTTCCTGACGGGCATGATCGGCCACCACGAGGGCGCAATCGACATGGCGCAGAACGAGATCAAGGACGGCAAGTTCGCGCCCGCGGTCGACATGGCGCGCACGATCGTCAAGACCCAGCAGGAGGAGATCGACACCATGAAGGGCCTGCTGACGACGCTCTAGGCCTTGCGCGCGGCGCCGACGAACGTAACGTCAGGGCGGAATCGGGCGCGGAAACCCGCCGTGGCGTTACATTCGTCGCCGTGCGCATCCTCGTTCAGCGGGTCACCTCGGCGTCGGTGACCGTCGACGGCGAAATCGTCGGCGCCATCAATCCGGACGGCCAGGGACTGCTCGCGCTCGTCGGCGTCACACACGACGATGACGCGAGCAAGGCGCAGCGGCTGGCCGAAAAGCTCTGGCAGCTAAGGATTCTCGACGACGAGAAGTCGGCTGCCGATATCGGCGCCCCGATTCTGGTCGTCAGCCAGTTCACCCTCTACGCCAACACTGCCAAGGGCAGGCGCCCGACATGGAACGCCGCCGCGCCCGGCGCCGTCGCCGAACCGCTTGTGACCGTGTTCGCCGATGCCCTACGTCGGCTGGGTGCACATGTGGAAACCGGAGTTTTCGGCGCGGATATGAAGGTCGAGCTCGTCAACGACGGCCCGGTGACCGTGCAGCTCGAACTCTGATCTACGCCGTCGTGGTGACCGGGAAGCCCTCCGACGGCTGCACGATCACGAAGCCCTGCCCGTGGAACGACACCTGTACCGCCTCGCCGGACCCGCGGCCGATCAGCGCACCGGCCTTGAAGCTCGTCTTCAGCTGCGTCTGCAGGTTCGCCGACCACGCCACCACCGCGTTGGTGTCGGCGAACGTCGGCGCCTCCGCCGCGTTCAGCACAACCGGGGGGCCGTCGGTCGTCAACGCCACCCAGCCGGTGCCGCGCAACGTCGTGTTGAACAGCCCGCCCGTCGCGATGCTGCCGCCCTTCACCCGCTCGATGTTCCAGTCCAGGCTCGCCGAGAAGGCCAGCACGTTCTTTCCGCTGATCGACAGCCCGGAGTTGTTGATGTTCAACAGGTGTACGTCGTAGGCCCGCTCCGCAAGGAACACGTCGCCCTGGCCCTGGCAGCGCATCAACGGCAGGCCCTCGCCGGTGAGGGCCTTCTTGATGAACCGCCCTGCGCCGCCGCCCTCGAACGAGAAGTCGACGTTGCCCTGGTAGGCGACCATCGCGCCCTGGCGCGCCATGAACGGTTCGCCGAGACGCACCCGAAGCAGCTTGCTGTTCTGGTTCGCGATCGCCTTGGCTTCCTTCTCGCTGAACCGGCCGTCGACGAGATCACCGCTGATACCCGCGAAACCGTCCCCGCCGCCTGGCGGCGGACCGCCCTGCTGCACCTGGGCTTGCGGCTGGCCGGCCGCCTGCGCTTGCGGATCCCCCTGACCTTGCGCACCTCCCGGCGCCGGAGCACCGCCCATCGGGGCGCGGCTCACCTGACCGCGATGGGAGACCTGATCCGTCCAACGCTGCCCGTCCCACCACCGGTACTCGTAGCGGCCCTCGGGATCGGGTTGCCAGCTGCCGGCTCCGGGTCCAGTCACCATTCACTCCTCCGTGCGTCGGGGTTTCGAAGACACTATGCCGTGGTTGGCGCGGCGCTGGCATGCTTATCAGATGGCAAAGGAAATCGACCGGGTACGAGCGCAGAGCGCCCTCGCGGTCATCAAGCAGCACCCCGGCATGGTGCTGTTCGCCGCGTCGCCCGCTCTCGTCGCGCTGGCCGTCGTGTGGTGGTTCTTCGGCGCGGGCTGGGCCGCGCTGCTGCTGGTCGGGGTGGTGCTCGGCGGCGGTGCCGCGGTCCTGATGAAGCGCAACTAGCGCCGGGGTAACAACCGACCTGTTCGCCGTGGGTGAAAGCCGTCTCAACTGCGCTGTAACGGTGTAATCATGTAATCATGAGACAACATCACGCACATGGCCGACGTTCTGGTCGGCCGGGAGGTTGGCAGCAGGCCAATCAACCCGACGCAGGCGATGCAGCGGAATGGTTCGCAGGTCGCCTGCCCGACTGGTTCGACGGCGACCCGACCGTCGTGGTCGACCGGGAGGAGATCACCGTCATCGGGCGACTGCCAGAAGCCGAAGGCGAACCGAGCGAAGCGCGCGAATCGGGCCGCGTCTCCCGGTTCCGCGAGGAAACCAGGTCAGAGCGGATGCGGATCGCCGACGAGGCGCAGGACAAATACGGCCGCAAGGTTTCCTGGGGTGTCGAGGTTGGCAGCGGCGAGTCCGCGGAGCGAATCCTCTTCACTCACATCGCCGTTCCGGTGATGACGCGCTTGCGGCAATCCGAGCGTCAGGTGCTCGATACCCTCGTCGACGCCGGTGTCGCGCGGTCGCGGTCGGACGCGCTCGCCTGGTCGGTCAAGCTGGTCGGCGAGCACACAGACGAGTGGCTGAGCAAGCTGCGCGACGCGATGCGCAACGTCGACGACCTCAGGTCAGAGGGCCCGCAGGTCTGATTCAGCCGACGCGTTCGACGCCGACGTAGGACGAGCTCAGCGCCGAGGTCTGCGACAGCGGATCGACGGGACCGCCATCGACGAGCAGGTTGCGGTTGACGCCGAACGATTCCGGGGTGCCGCCGCCACGAGGATCGAAAATCCTTGAGCCCCAGCCGTGGTCGACGACGATCACGCCGGGGCGCGGCACCTTGTCGACCGCCGCGGGCAGTTCGATCTCGCCGACGGGGGAGAACACCCGCACGCGGTCGCCGTCGCCGATGCCGAGGTCCGCCGCGTCATCCGGATTGATGAGGACTTCGTTCTTCTTACCGGACGGATGCAGCCCGGGCAGTTCGTTGAGCCACGAGTTCATCGAGTGCCGGTGCCTGCGGTTCGCCAACTGGAACGGGTAGCCGTCGGGCGCGACCTCGCGCGGTTCGGCGAGCAATTCATGTGTGCGCGCAATGAACTCGGGCGGAGCGGCGTGCACCAACTTGTCGTCGGTCCGTAGCGCGTCCTTGAAGTGGCCGAATTCCCGCGGCCCCAACACCCATCCGTGCGGATGCGCCACGATGTCGCGCCATTTGATCCTGCGGCCGTTGAACTTTCGGCCGGTGGCGATCACCAGCCGGTCCATCCAGTGCGGCCCGAACTCCAGCCGTGGCGTGCGGGTCAGTCGTGCCGCGCGCCGCGTCGCCTTGATGAAGCCGTTGATCCCCTTGGCGCGGAACAGGGGCTTGCGCATGGCGATCGCCAGGTCGACGAAGATCCGCCACTCCTGACGTGCCCCAGGCGGGGGTTCGACGGCCTTCGCCCCGTACTGCAGGTACGGCTCGTCATGCATGCTGCTGGTGAACGCAAGCAGGTCGTCGCGCTCCAGCCAGTGCACCGCGGGCAACAGCCAGTGTGCGTGCCGGTGACTCTCTCGCTGCACGAAATCGATGGCCACCAACAGATCCAGCTGTTCGAGCGCCTTGTCGAGCTTCCCGCCGTCGGGACCCGACACCACCGGGTTGCCGCAGTTGATGACCATCGCGCGGATCTGGCCGGGGCCGGGTGTGGTTATCTCGTCGGGCAATTCGCTCAGCGCGTGCGCGCCGGCCACCATGCCACGGCCGAGCAGGCGGCTCGTGTGCGGATTCGACTTGACCATGCCGGCCATCCGGATCGTGTCGACGTATCCGGGTTCGTAGCGTCTGCCGCCGGGCCGGTCCATCCGCCCGGTGATCACGTTGAGCACATGGCCGAGCCACTCGGCGATCGTGCCTGCCAGGTGCATCGAAACACCGGTGCGGGTGACGGCCATCGCGGCGTTCGCGCCCGCGAAGTCCCGTGCCACAGCCTCGATATCCGAACGGGGGATATCGCAGCGGGCCGCGAGGTCGTCGAGATCGACATCGGCGACAAGCTCGCGCAGTTCGTCGACGCCCGTTGCGAGTTCGGCGCAGTCCTGTTTGTGCTCGAGGCCCTCGTCGAGGATGACCTTGACCATGGCGAGCAGCAGCGCCCAATCCTGTCCGGGTCGCACCGCCAGGTGCACGTCGGCGTGCTCCGCCGATTCGGTCCGCAACGGGTCGACGATGACGATCTTCGCGCCGTCCTTCTGCCTTTCGAGCGCGCGCCGCCATCCGCCGGGCACGGTCTCCAGCCAATTCCACGCGCTGACAGCGGGATTCGTGCCGACCAGCAGGAAGTAGTCGCAGTTGTCGATATCGGACACCGGGGCCATCAACATCGAGCCGTACATCGCGGTGGCGACGACGTGCATCGCGTTCTGGTCGACGGAGCCGACGAAGTACCGGCTGTGGGTGCCGACGGCGTCCAGCCACCCGTTCATGAAGATGATGTTCGACGACGAGAAGCCTGCCGGGTTCCCGTAGTAGATGCCGATCGCGTCGGGCCCGTCGGCGTCGATGAGCGCGTTCATGCGTGTTGCGATGTCGGCGATGGCCTCGTCCCAGGTGGCCTCGACATAGGTGTCGCCGACGCGACGCATCGGGTTCATGATGCGGCGTGGATGCTCGACGAGCTGGTTGGCGGTGCGGCCCTTGGCGCAGAAGTCCCGCCAGGTGTGGGGGTTCTGCTTGTCCGCGGAGATCTTCGTGACGCGATTGCCGTCGACCGTGACCTCGATGCCGCACGACGCCAGGCAGTACCGGCAGAACGTGTGCACCGTCTTGGTACTCATAGCCGACATAGTGCCCGACCGACTCGGCCGTGGGTGCTGTTAAGCGGATCGCCTACCGAGCAGTGGCCACGGCGACCCTGATGACCGGTAGCGGAAGCTGCGCAGCCCGGATCGGATCGAGCATCGAGTCGGTGATGCCGGCCGTGAAGTCCTCGAACCCGAATACCTTGAACAGCGCTTCGCGCCCGAATTTGGAGCTGTCCGCGACGAAGAATGCCTCGCTCGCGATGGACATCATCTTGCGCTTGAGCTCGATTTCGTAGCTGGACGCGGAGTAGATGCCGTCGTCCATCACGGTGCCTGCACCGAAGATCGCGACGTTGACCCGCAGGGTTTCCACCTGCTGCACCGAGGTCGGGCCCCACATCCCGAAGCCCGACGGCAGCAGCTCGCCGCCGATGAAGACCAGGTTGATCGACGGCTTGGTCGCGACCTCCAAGCCGACGCGAAGGTCGTGAGTGACGACCGTCAAGCGCGAATGGTGAAGGTGGCGGGCAACTTCGAGGGTGGTCTCGCCGCCGTCCAATAAGATCGTCTGGCCCTCGTGCACACGCTCGGCCATGGCTGCGCCGATCGCCGACTTCTCGGCCTGATGCAGAATGACTTCGCCAGGCGATGAGTCTCGGTGGCCGGTCGGGACGGCGCCCCCGTGCGTGCGTTGCACGGCGCCCTCGGTCTCGAGCTTGTCCAGGTCGCGGCGAATGGTCGATGCGTCGACTCCAAAGGCCTCGGCCAGCGCGTTGACGCTCTGAAACCCGCGGTCCTGCAGGAGGCTGACGATGTCCGCGCGACGTGACATGTAGATCGAGCCTTCTCCCGACTAGGCGAACTGGGCACAGATCGCGATCATGCTAGCAAACAGATATTGCGCGTTTCCGCGCATTTCTGCACTCTACTGCATGGTTTCGCGCAAAAGAATGCTTGACTGTGTGGTAGGTCACGTCTAATGTCACGCAAGTTGGCCATCAACCGGCCCCCAAACACGCAGGCTTCACAAGGGAGTGACCTATGCAGCACAGGCGAACGGCACTGCTGGGCGCAGTGGCCTTGTCCATGACATTGATCGCGGGCTGCGGCTCGGTCGGCGGAGGTGCCGGTGGCAGTAGCAGCGCCCCAGCGGGCGGGACCACGCAGGACCCGAAGGACATGACGATGGTCAACGTCGTCAAGATCAAGGGCATCTCCTGGTTCGACCGGATGGCGGTGGGCGACGAGGAATTCGCGAAGCGCACCGGCGTCGACACCCGCCAGGAAGGCGCCGACGACACCAGCCCGGAAAAGCAGATCCAGATCATCCAGGACCTGATCCCCCAGAAGCCCACCGCGATTACGGTGGTGCCCAATTCGCCCGAGGCGCTTCAGAACGTCCTCGGCCAGGCGCGCGCGCAGGGCATCAAGGTGGTCTCCCACGAAGCCACCGGCATTCAGAACGCGGACATCGACATCGAGGCCTTCGACAACGCCGCCTATGGCAGACAGATCATGCAGAACCTCGCGCAGTGCATGGGCGACCAGGGCAAGTATGTGCAATTCGTCGGCGGGCTGACCGCGAAGACGCATATGGAGTGGGTCGGCGCCGCACACGACATGCAGGTCAAAGACTTCCCGAACATGAGCCGCGTCGAGGACCCGATCGAAAGCACCGACAACGAGCAGGCCGCTTACGAGAAGGCCAAAGAAGTTCTGGCGAAATACCCTGACATCAAGGGATTCCAGGGGTCGGCGGGCAATGATGTCCCCGGCATCGCGCGGGCCGTTCAGGAGGCCGGACTCAACGACAAAGTATGCGTGATGGGCACGTCGATCCCGTCCGCGGCGTCCAAGTACCTCGCCGACGGGTCGATCGACAAGATCTTCTTCTGGGACCCGGCGCTGGCCGGGCAGGCGCAACTGCAGATCGCCTTGATGCTCGCGCAGGGCAAGCCGATCGAAGCGGGCACCAATCTGAACCTCCCCGGCTACGAGTCGCTGACCAAGCTCGACGGCTACGACAACGTCTACGTTGGCAAAGCGGCATTGGAGGCCGACGCGAAAACCATGTCCCAGTACAACTTCTGAGCCCGTACCAGACGTCAGGCGCCGGCCGCGCTGACCGCGCGGCCGGCCCGGAAAGTGTCCACGAATGACACAGCCCAGCACTGCGGACACGGAAGATCCGGTCCTGCGGGTGCGTGACATCGTCAAGACCTACGGCGGCGTCACGGCCCTCGACGGCGTCTCCTTCGACATCCGTCCCGGTGAAGTGCACTGCCTCGCAGGCGAAAACGGATGCGGCAAATCCACCCTGATCAAAATCATCTCCGGGGCCGAACGACCGGACTCCGGGGAGATCGTGGTCGACGACATCGCGCATCGCGCCATGAACCCAACCGCCGCCATCACCAGCGGAATTCAAGTGATCTATCAAGATTTCTCGTTGTTCGGCAACCTGACCGTCGCCGAGAACATCGCGCTGACCTCCGCCGTGGCCGAACGCCGCCGGCTCTACTCACCCGCGAACGCACAGAAAATCGCACACAGCATCGTCGAAGAACTGCACCTCGACCTGGACCTCGATGCCGACGTCTCGGCGCTGCCCGTCGCAGACCGGCAGCTCACGGCCATCTGCCGGGCAGTCGTGCACGAAGCCCGCGTCATCATCATGGACGAGCCCACCACCGCACTCACGCACAGCGAGGTCGACCGCCTCTTTTCACTCGTCGAGAGACTGCGGACCCGCGGCGTCGGTTTGGTTTTCGTGTCCCACAAGCTCGACGAGGTTCTGCGCGTCGCGCAGCGAGTGACGATCCTGCGATCCGGAAGCCAGGTGGTCACCGGGCCTGCATCGGACTTCACCCGCCAATCCATCGGTGAATACATGACAGGACGCGAACTACGCGAGGAACGCCTCGTCAGCGACCTGTCCGAAGATGCGCCGGTCGTGCTCGACGTCGAGGCGTTGACCCGGCCCGGCGCCTTCGAAGATGTCAGCTTCTCGGTGCGGGAGGGTGAGATCGTCGGCGTGACAGGCCTGCTCGGCTCAGGGCGTACCGAGATCGCCGAGGCCCTGTTCGGCGTGACTCGCGCCTCGAGCGGAACCGTCAAACTCGACGGAAAGGCATTGCGGCTCCACTCGATTCAGGATGCGATCAGCGCCGGCATCGGCTATGTCCCAGAGGACCGTCTGACGCAGGGCCTGTTCATGGATCGCGCCATCGGCGACAACATCATCGCCGGATCACTGGACCGGTATCGAACCCGCTGGGGCACACTCGACAACACCAAGACCCGCGGAGCCATCCGCGAGTTGTTCGACCGGCTGCGCATCAAGGCTTCCCGCGTCACGGCCCCGGTCCGCTCGCTCTCGGGTGGTAACGCTCAACGCGTCGTTCTCGCCAAATGGTTGGCCATCAGGCCGCGCGTGCTCATCCTCAACGGGCCGACCGTCGGAGTCGACGTCGGATCGAAGGAGGACATTCTCGAGATCCTGCGCGGCGAGGCTGCCGACGGGCGGTCGATCATCATCATCTCCGACGACGTTCCCGAGCTGGTGGCAGCGTGTCACCGGGTACTGGTCGTCCGGCAGGGGCGGATCAGCCACACTCTCGAAGGCGACGAGGTCAACGTCGAACTCATCCGGGAGAGGATGGCGGCGTGACCAACTCTGCGGCACAACGTATCTCGCTCTCCAGATTGCGGGGAGCCAATAACGAGGGTGTGCTGGTACTGATCCTGCTCGGGCTGATCATCCTTATGTCGCTGCTCAATCCGACCTTCTTTTCGGTGTCGACCCTGTTCGCGATCGTGCGTAGCTCGATCGTGCCGCTCATCTTCGCGCTCGGCGTCCTGCTCGTCATCATCTCCGGTGGGATCGACGTCTCCTTCGCCGCGATCGCCATCTTCGCCGGGTACACGACCGTCACCGCATTCGGGTCGGGCGGCTTCGGCACCGGACTTGTCGGGGCGGTGCTGTTGGCCCTGGCCATCGGAGCGGCACTCGGCTTCATCAACGGCGTGGTGATCGCGCGGTTCAGACTGCCGACGCTGATCGTGACGCTGGGAACACAGGGCATCATCAAGGGTGCGCTGCTCACCTTCGTCGGCTCGCGGTTCATCGCCGACCTCCCACCGGCGATCGCCGGGCTGTCGACCACCAACTTGATCACGGTTGCCACCGCCAGCGGTCGTGCCTACTTGCATGTGATGATCATCCCCGCCGTCCTACTGTGCTGCGTGATGGCATGGATGTTGCGCCGCACCATGTTCGGGCGTTCCATTTATGCGATCGGCGGCGATGCGGAGGCGGCGCGACGCGCCGGCTTCCGGGTGGTGCGGACCCAGGTCCTGCTCTACGTCCTCGTCGGGATGACCGCGGCGCTCGGCGGACTGATCTACATCATCATGGGCCGCAGCGCCAGCCCGCAGAACCTGGTGGGCACCGAGCTCGACATCATCGCGGCTGTGGTGCTCGGCGGGGCCTCGATCTTCGGCGGCCGCGGCTCGGTGATCGGCACCGTTCTCGGTGTGCTGCTTGTGCAGGTCATCGGCAACAGCCTGATCCTGGCAGGCGTCCCAAGTGCGTGGCAGCGCGCAGCCGTCGGGACCCTGCTCATCATCGGAGTCGGCGTACAGGCCGTGTCGGCCAAGCGTCGCCGCAAGCGGCAGCCCGGCGCCGAAGCACCCGGCCTGACGCAGGAGGCGATGACGGTATGACGGGCCTTCGGCAACTCAACGACGGCTTTGGCACGCGCACGTCCGAACTGATCGAACGGCTGCACGTCAGCCGAGGCACCGGCCGAATGCTCGTGCTCCTCGTCGTTGCGTTCGCGTTCTTCGCCGCGCTGCGACCCCAGATCTTCCTGAGCACGCTCAACCTGCAGAACCTCGCGCTCGCCGCGCCGGAGATCGGCGTGCTCGCCATCGCGATGATGTTGGCGATGTTGACGGGCGGGATCGATCTGTCGCTGGTCAACATCGCCAACCTGTCGGCGATCACGATGTCGACTCTCTACACCTCGATCCACGACTCGAATCCCGCACTCGCTGAACAACTCACACCTGTTTTGGTTCTTGCTGGACTTGCCATGGGGCTCCTCGGCGGAGCGATCAACGCCGTACTTGTCGCCTACGTCGGGATCACGCCGATTCTGGCCACCCTTGGCACGATGCAGATCTACAACGGGATCGCCGTTGTCTGGACCGGCGGCCGCACGCTGTACGGATCACCCGCAACGCTGACCAGTCTCGGCCAGGCCACCGTTGCCGGAATACCCATTCTGTTCTTGATATTCATTCTCGCGGCGATACTCGTTGCGCTGTTGATCAACCGGACACCCATCGGCCTGAAGATTCAGCTGGAGGGATCCAACCCGATGGCGGCCGTCTACTCGGGGATTCGCAGCCGCTCCGTGCTCACCATGACGTACCTCGTCACCGGATTACTCGGCGGACTCGCCGGCGTGCTGTTCATCGCCCGCAACCCGTCCGCATCCGCTGACTACGGTGCGTCCTACGTTCTGCTTGTCATCGTGATCGCCGTGCTCGGTGGAACGAATCCCACCGGCGGTTTCGCAACGGTGCTCGGCGTCGTATTGGCAACTCTGACACTCCAGATCGTCGCGAGTGGCTTCACCGCGCTGCGGCTGTCCGCCTACCAATACGCGATCGCCCAGGGCGTCATCCTGATCCTGGTGATGATCGCCGACCAGGTCGATTGGCGGCGCCGACGGCAACGAAAACCGACGCCGCACGTGCCCGCGCCAGCGTCGGGCAACTGATCACCAATCCGCACCTGCTCCAGAGGAAAGACATGAAAAAGATTCTGAACAAGCCGGCCGACTTCGTCGACGAGATGGTCGAGGGCATCCTGCTCGCACACCCGGACCAGCTCAAGACACCGGGTGACGATCTGCGAATCATGGTGCGTGCCGACGCTCCCGTTTCGGGAAAGGTCGGGATCGTCACCGGCGGCGGTTCGGGGCACCTTCCCTTGTTCAAAGGCTATGTGGGCAAAGGGTTGTGCGACGGAGTCGCCATCGGCAATGTCTTCAGCTCGCCGAGCTCACAGCAGTGTTTCGAGGCCACCGTCGCGGTGAACGGTGGCGCAGGAGTGCTCTACCTCTACGGCAACTACGGCGGCGACGTCTTCAATTTCGATCTCGCGGCGGACCTGGCCGAGCTCGAGGACATCGAGACACGCACCGTCCTCGGCCGGGACGACGTGGCCAGCCAGCCCAGGGAGCGTAAGGCGGACCGCCGAGGCGTTGCGGGAATCCTGTTCGCCTACAAGGCCGCCGGGGCTGCTGCGGAGAGGGGCGATGACCTTGCGCAGGTCGCGGCCGTGGCCGAGGACGTCGTGGAGCACACAGCGACGATGGGCATCGGCCTGTCCCCGACGATCCTGCCGACCACGGGCGCCGCGAGCTTCGACCTGCCGGACGGCCAGATGGAGATCGGGATCGGCATCCATGGTGAGCCAGGGATTCATCGCGGCGACCTGGACACCGCAGACGAGATCGCCGATCGGATCGTCAACGCGCTCATCGCGGATCTGGATCTGAAATCCGGCGACCGGGTCGCAGCACTTGTCAACGGCCTCGGCGCAACCCCGCTCGAAGAGCTCTACATCCTGTACCGCCGCACCCACCAGATACTCAGCGATCTCGGAGTGGAGATCACCAGGAGCTACATCGGCGAGTACGCCACCAGTCTCGAAATGGCCGGCGCCTCAATCTCTCTTCTCGCACTCGACGACGAGCGGCTCGCTCTCCTCGAGGCGCCGGCGTCCTCGCCGTTCTTCCGGGAGGCATGAGCGCGTGAACGCCGAAGAATTGAAGGACCGTATCCGCGACAGCCTCGCAGAACTGGTGAAATACGCCGACGAGCTTCGCGATCTCGACCAGGCGCTCGGCGACGGCGACCTCGGCATCACGGTGACGCTTGGAGCGGAGGCCGTCATCGAGGCAGTGGCCGCGCTGCCCGATTCCGCCACTGTCGCGCAGATCGCGCGGGAGTGCGCCAAGGCGTTTGCGAACGCCAATCCGTCGACCATGGCCGCCCTGGTCGCCGGGGGACTTCTCGCGGGATCGAAGACCTGGGCGGACGTCACTGACATCACCGTGCCCGACGCGGCGATCTTCATCCGGGCCGGTGGTGACAACATCGCGGCGAGAGGCAAGACCCAGCTTGGCGACAAGACGATCCTCGACGCGATCATGCCCGCTGCCGATGCTCTCGACGATGCGAAGGACGGAACCGCAGGCCTTGACGCCGCGATCGTCGGGGCCGAACGTGCCGTCATCGACACGACGGCTCTGCAATCTCGCCGCGGTCGGGCTTCTTGGCTGCAAGAGCGCAGCATCGGGCTACAGGATCCCGGCGCCACCGCGTTCCTGCGCTTCCTCGAGTCGTGGCGCGCTGTAGACGGGACGTCCGACAACGGCCGCAAGCCGGTCGAATCAAACACGCACTAGGTGTCGCCTACGCCTGCGCCATCGCCCAGTACTCGCCCCGCCGCGCCAGCAGGTCGGCGTGGCTGCCGCTCTCGACGATCCTGCCTTCCTCCATCACCAGGATCTGGTCGGCGTCGCGGATCGTCGACAGCCGGTGGGCGATGATGAAGCTGGTCCGGTCGCGGCGGAGCTCCACCATGGCGTGCTGGATGAGCAGCTCGGTTCTGGTGTCCACCGAGCTGGTCGCCTCGTCGAGGATCAGCAGCTGCGGGCGGGCCAGGAACGCGCGCGCGATGGTGATCAGCTGCTTCTCGCCTGCGCTGATGTTGCCGCCGTCGTCGCTCACCCTGGTGTCGTAACCGTCGGGCAGCGTGTGTACGAACCGGTCCACGTAGGCGGCCCGCGCGGCCTCGACGACCTCGTCCTCGTGTGCGTCGGGCCTGCCGTAGGCGATGTTCTCGAAGATGGTGCCGCCGAACAGCCAGGTGTCCTGCAGCACCATCCCGATCCGCGACCGCAGTGACTCCCTGCTGACCGTCGCGATGTCGACGCCGTCGACGAGGATCCGCCCGGAATCCACGTCATAGAACCGCATCAGCAGGTTCACCAGCGTGGTCTTGCCCGCGCCCGTAGGGCCGACGATCGCCACCGTGCTGCCGGGCTGCGCGACAAGCGACAGGTCTTCGATGACGGGCGTGCCCTCCAGGTAGGCGAAGTTGACGTGCTCGAACTCCACCCGCACACCCCGCGAACGTTCCGTACCGCTCGAATTTTCCGCGGTTTCTCGACGGTAAGGAACGTTCGCGAGGGTCCGGTGACTCCTCGTCGGCGTCGAGCAGTTCGAAGACGCGCTCCGCGCTGGCCACCCCCGACTGCAGGGTGTTGTACATGCCTGCGACCTGGGTCAGCGGCTGGTTGAACTGCCGCACGTACTGAATGAAGGCCTGAATGCTGCCGAGGGTGATCTGGCCGGTCGCCACCTGGATGCCGCCGACCACCGCCACCGCGACATAGCTGAGGTTGCCGATGAACGTGGTGGCAGGCCCGACCAGCCCGGAGAAGAACTGCGCGCCGCGGCTGGCGTCGTACACGTCGGCGTTGCGTTCGCGGAACTGCTCTTCGGCCAGCGCCCGGTGGCCGAACGTCTTGACCAGGGTGAAGCCGCTGTAGGTCTCCTCGATATGGGCGTTCAGCCGCCCCGTGTTGGCCCACTGCGCGACGAACAACTTCTGTGAGCGGCGCGCGATCTCACGCGTCACGTACAGCGACAACGGCACGGTGACGACCGTGAGCAGCGTCAGCAGCGGCGAGATCGTCAGCATCATCACCAGGACGGCGACGACGGTCAGCAGCGATGTGAGCAGTTGGCTGATGGTCATCGACAATGACGTCGAGACGTTGTCGATGTCGTTGGTGACGCGGCTGAGCACCTCACCGCGCTGCCTTGTGTCGAAGTACGCCAGCGGGAGCCGGTGCAGCTTGTCCTCGACGTCGGACCGCAGCGTGACCATCGTTTTTTGCACCACCACGTTGAGCAAGCGCGCCTGAATCCAGATCAACAGCGCCGCAACGAGATACAACCCGAGCGCCAGCAGAAGGGTGCGGCCGACCGCCGCGAAATCGACACCGCTGCCCGGTACGACGTTCATGCCGGACAGCAGGTCGGCGAATGTGTTGTCGCCGCGAGCCCTGGCCGCCGCGATCGCCTGCTCCTTGGTGAGCCCCGCGGGTAACTCGCGGCCGATGACCCCGTTGAACAACAGGTCGGTGGCGTGTCCGAGGATGCGCGGGCCGATCACACCGATCGCGATGCCTGCGACTCCGAGCAGGATCACCGCCGCGGTCGGACCGCGCTGCGGAGTAAGGCATTTCACCAGGCGGATCGCGGCGCCCTTGAAATCGCGGGAGCGCTCCGTCGGCGCCTGCACCATGCCGCGGATGGGGCGTCCCAGTGGCTGAGTCACTGATCACCCCCGACGCCTGCCCCGACGGACTGCGAATCCGCGAACTCGGCGTAGGTGGGGCAGTCGGTCAGCAGCGATTCATGCGTCCCGGTGCCGACGACCTTGCCGTCGTCGATCACCACGATCTGATCCGCCCCGGCGACCGTCGAAATCCGTTGCGCGACGATGACAACCGTCGCGTCGGCGGATACCTCGCCAAGGGCGGCTGCGCACCTTGGCGTCGGTGTGCACGTCGAGCGCCGAGAAGGCGTCGTCGAACAGGTAGATGGCCGGCCTACGAATGACGGCGCGCGCGATCGCCAGTCGTTGACGCTGACCGCCGGAGAAGTTGATGCCGCCCTGGGCGACCCGCATGTCGAGGCCGTCGGCGTGGGACCGGACGAAACCGTCCGCCGATGCCACCCGCAATGCCTCCCACATCTCGTCGTCGGTCGCATCGGCCTTGCCGTAGCGAAGGTTGTCGGCGACGGTCCCGGAGAACAGGTAGCCCCGTTGCGGCACAAGCCCGATCTCCGACCACAACTGCTCGGTGTCGTAGTTCCGCACGTCGATGTCGTCGACGTGCACGGCCCCGCCGGTGACGTCGTACATGCGGCAGATCAGCGATACCAGCGTCGACTTGCCAGAACCCGTCGACCCGACGATCGCGGTGGTCGTGCCCGGCCGGGCCGTCAGCGAAACATCCTGCAGCACAGGTCGATCGGCGCCTGGATAGCTGAACGTGGCGTCGCGCAGGCTGATCGCGCCGCTTACTGAATCAGGCCGCACCGGCTCGGCGGGGCTGGTGATCGCAGGCTCGGTCGCCAGCACATCGGTGATCCGCTCCGCGCATGCCGTCGCCCGCGGAACGAGAACCAGGATGAACGTCGCGAGCAGCACCGCCATCAGGATCTGCATGAAGTAGGACAGGAATGCGATCAGCGAGCCCACCTGCATCTGACCGTCATCGATTCGCATTCCGCCGAACCAGATCAACGCGACGCTCGAGATGTTGATCACCAGCGTGGTCACCGGCAGCATCAGCGCCTGCCAGCGGCCCGCGGTCAGTGCGGTATCCGACAAGGCCTGGTTGGCCTCGGCGAATCGGTTGCGCTCGAACGGCTCTCGGGCGAATGCGCGGATGACGCGGATACCCGACAGCTGCTCGCGCATCACCCGGTTGATGCCGTCGATGAGCCGCTGCATACCGCGGAAGATCGGCAGCAGGTGCCGCACGATCCAGTAATTGGCCAGCGCCAGAACGGGCACGCTCACCAGCAGCAGCCATGACAGCCCGGCGTCCTGATGCACCGCCATGAAGATGCCCCCGATCGACATGATCGGCGCGGTGATCAGCATCGTGGCGGTCAACTGCACCAGCAGCTGAACCTGCTGGACGTCGTTGGTGGTTCGGGTCAGCAGCGACGGCGCTCCGAATCGTGCCGTCTCGGCCGCGGAGAAGCCCGTCACGTGGTGAAAGATCGCCGATCGAAGATCGTGCCCGACGCCCGTCGCGGCGCGCGAGCCGTAGTACACCGCTCCGATCGCGCACAGCACCTGCAGCCCTGTGACGGCCAGCATCACCCCGCCGAGTTCGACGATGGTGTCGGTGTCGCCCTTGGCCACGCCGTCGTCGATGATCGCCGCGTTGACCGTCGGGAGATACAGCGAAGCCATGTTGCTGATCACCTGGAGCACCGCGACGGCAGCGAGTGGCCCGCGATACGGCCGCACATACTGTCGCAGCAGAGCCAGGAGCATCTCGCTACTTTCGCATACCGACCTGTACGACCGCGGATTGGCCGATATCCCATTTGGGCCTCGAAAAGGCAGGTCAGCGTGTCTCTCAGGTTGGCCTTGGGTCGCTGCCGCTACAGTGTGCGCTGTGATCCCCAGCAACCTGAAACGGCTGGCCGTTGCCATGGCAGCCCTCATTCCGGTGTTGGCGGCGTGCTCCTCGGGCTCTGATTCGACGTCGCCCGGCGAGTCGTCGGGCCCGCCGGCCGCACAGGGCGTCACGCACGGGCCGTTCGTCCCCGAGTGCGGTGGCGTAACCGACCAGACGATGGCCGAGCAGACCCGGGTTTCGGGACTGGTCAACACGGCCAAGAACTCCGTCGGATGCCAGTGGCTGGCCGGTGGGGGCATCCTCGGGCCGCATTTTTCGATCACCATGTACCGCGGAAGCCCGATCGGGCGCGAACGCAAGACCGAGGAGTTGTCCCGCGCCAGCGTGGAAGACATCAACATCGAGGGTCACGACGGCTTCATCGCCGTCGGCGAGGACCCGACGCTCGGCAACAACCTCTGCGAGATCGGCATCCAGTACGACGACGACTTCTTCGAGTGGTCGATCAGTTTCTCCGAGAAGCCTTTCCCCGACCCGTGTGACATCGCCAAGGAGTTGACCCGTCAGACGATTGTGAACGCGAAATGACCGGCCGGCTGCGCCGGGTCGGCGCGGGCGTCATCGCCGTGCTGGCCGTGGTGACGATGCTGGTTGGCTGCTCGCGGACCGTCGATGGCACCGCGGCCAAGGCCGGCTCGGGTGATGTGCCGCGTAATGACAACTCGGAGAAGCAGTACCCGAACCTGTTGAAAGAGTGCGAGGTCCTCACCGAGGACATCCTGGCCAAGACCGTCGGTGCCGATCCGTTGGACATCCAGAGCACGTTCGTCGGCGCGGTGTGCCGGTGGCAGGCCGCCAATCCGGCCGGGTTGATCGACATCACCCGGTTCTGGTTCGAACAGGGCAGCCTGGACAACGAGCGCGAGACGGCGAACAAGCTCGAGTACAAGGTGGAGAGCCGCGCGATCGCGGGCGTTCCCTCGATCGTCATGCACCCCAACGATCCCAACGGCGCGTGCGGAGTCGCCAGCGATGCCGGCGGCGTGGTGGGTTGGTGGGTCAACCCGCAGCAGCCCGGCATCGACGCGTGCGGGATGGTCATCAAGCTGATGGAGTTGACGCTGGCCACCAGCTCCTAACGGGGCACGTGGAAGGTGACCAGTGCGGCGCTGCTCAGCGCCAGTTGGTCCCACGCCTGGGCGGTTCGCAGCACCGCGATCGCCGAGGTCGGGAACTTCGTCGAGATGTGTTCGGCCGCAGTCTTGTTGCTGCCATCCGGAGTGGCGAGGCCGAGCGCCACCGACGACATCGCAGGCTCATGGCCGATCACCAACAGCGTCTCCACGTCGGGGTCGACGCCGTTGATCTCCGAGATCACCGCTGTCGGCGTCGCGTCGTACAACCGGTCCACGTAGTTCACCGGCGCATCGATCCGGGTCCGCTCCAGCGTCTCGCGGGTGCGGGTGGCGGTGGAGCACAGAACCGCGTCGACAGACGGGGCGTGGGCGCGTAACCAGTCTCCTGCCAGGCCGGCTTCCCGCTCCCCGCGGGCCGCCAACGGACGCTGGTGGTCGCCCACACCGGTGGGATAGTCCGATTTCGCATGCCGCATCAAGAGCAAGGTCCGGAATTGGTTCGTCACCGCTCCCACGCTAGGGCTTCGGACACTCGCAAAATAGGGTTCGGCGGCGAATGCCCGCCAAGCCTGCTCAGCGCGGTTGTGCGCGATGACGGGCTGACGCGGTTGCGCGACCACATGCCGAGGCACGTCCGACGACTTGTCGGCCACCGGACCTACACTCGCCACACCTAGCAAAGATGCGGCGTGGAAGGAGGGTCCGAAGATGCGCTTCGTGCACACGGCCGACTGGCAGCTCGGGATGACCCGGTACTTCCTCAATGGCGAGGCGCAGCCGCGGTATTCGGCGGCCCGCCGCGATGCGGTGGCCGGGCTTGGAGCACTGGCTGACACGACGGCCGCGGAGTTCGTGGTGGTGGCAGGCGACGTGTTCGAGCACAACCAACTGACACCGCGGGTCGTCAGCCAGTCGCTCGAGGCGATGCGGGCCATCGGTGTTCCTGTTTTTCTGCTGCCGGGCAACCACGATCCACTCGACGCGTCGTCGGTGTACACCAGCGCGCTGTTCACCGCCGAATGCCCGGACAACGTCACGGTTCTCGACCGGCCCGGCGTGCACGAAGTACGGCCCGGGCTCGAGATCGTGGCCGCGCCATGGACGTCGAAGGCGCCAACCACAGACCTCGTCGCCCAGGTGATCGACGGCCTGGCCGCCGACGGAACGACCCGCATCGTGGTGGGCCACGGCGCCGTCGACATCTTCGTCCCCGACAAGGACAGGCCTTCCCTGATCCAGCTCGCGGCCGTGGAAGCGGCGATCGACCGCGGCGCGGTGCACTATGTGGCGTTGGGCGACAAGCACTCTCGCATGCAGGTCGGCACATCGGGCCGCATCTGGTATTCCGGCTCGCCCGAGGTGACCAACTACGACGACATCGAGCCCGACCCCGGTCATGTGCTCGTGGTCGACGTCGACGAGGCCGACCCCCGCAGGCCGGTGAGCGTCGAACCGCACCTGGTGGGCCGCTGGCGGTTCGTGACGCTGCACCACGCGGTCGACAGCAGCCGCGACATCGCCGACCTCGACATCAACCTCGACCTGATGCAGGAAAAGGAGCGCACCGTCGTCCGGTTGGCGCTCACCGGATCGCTGACCGTGACCGACAAGGCCGCACTGGATGTCTGCCTGGACAAGTACTCCCGGCTGTTCGCGGCGCTCGGCCTGTGGGAGCGGCAGTCCGAGGTCGCGGTCATCCCCGCCGACGGTGAATTCGACGATCTCGGCATCGGCGGGTTCGCCGCCGCGGCTGTCGACGAACTGGTGACCGCCGCGCGCTCCGACGGTGAGGACGCCGACGACGCAAGGGCCGCTTTGTCATTGCTGCTGCGTCTGGTCGACAGGGGGATAGCGTGAAGCTGCATCGGCTGGTCTTGACCAACTACCGCGGCATCACCCACCGCGAGATCGAGTTCCCCGATCACGGGGTCGTCGTGGTCTGCGGCGCCAACGAGATCGGCAAGTCGTCGATGATCGAGGCGCTGGACCTGCTTCTGGAGTCCAAGGACCGGTCGACGAAGAAGGAAGTCAAACAGGTCAAGCCGACGCACGCCGACGTCGGCGCCGAGATCATCGCCGAGATCAGCACGGGCCCCTATCGATTCGTCTATCGCAAGCGATTCCACAAGCGCGCAGAGACAGCGCTGACGGTGTTGGCGCCACGTCGCGAACAGCTCACCGGCGACGAGGCTCACGAACGGGTGCGTGCCATCCTCGACGAGACCGTCGACGTGGCGTTGTGGCAGGCGCAGCGTGTGCTGCAGTCGACGTCGACGGCGGCGGTGGACCTTTCGGGATGCGATGCGCTCTCGCGGGCGCTCGATGTGGCCGCCGGTGAGGCGGTCCAGCTGTCGGGGGCCGAGCCGCTGCTGATCGACCGGATCGACGCCGAGTACCTGCGATACTTCACCCCCACCGGCCGTCCCACCGGCGAGTGGGCCACCGCGAACAAACGGATGCGCGACGCCGACGATGAGGTGGCGCGGTGCGCGGCCGCTGTCGCCGAGGTCGACGATGCCGTCCGCACCCACACCGCGGTCACCGCCGAGCTCGAGCGGCTCTCCGGCGAGCGGGCCAACGCCGCCACACGACTGGCGACGGCGCGAACCGCGGCAGAAGAGGTGGCCGCGCTGACCCAGCAGCTCAAACAGGCCGAGGTCGTCGCCGCAGCCGCGGGCGCCACGCTCGAGGCGTCCGTCTCGGCCCTGACAGAGAGGCGTCGGCTGCAGGCCGATGTCACGGAGCGCACCGCCACAGTCGCCGAACTGGAGAAGGCCGCCGCGCAGGCACACGAGGACGAGCTGACCGCCGCCGAGGTGCAGGAGGCCGCAGAGGCGGCCGCCGAAGAGGCGCGCGCCGCCGTGCAGACGAGCCAGGCTCGCGTCGAGGCGGCCCGTCGCGCCGTCGATCAGCAGACCGATCGCGATGAGGCCCAACGGCTTACCGGCCGGTTGACCAAGATCGACGCGGCTCTCGCCGAGGTCGGCTGTGCGGAGCGCGAACTCGCGCCGATCGCGCTCACCGATGCGCTGATGAGGGAGATCGACACGGCCGCTGCCGCCGTCGAGCGTGCCGCGGGGCAGGCCGAGTTGGCATCCGCCCACATCGAGGTCGTCGCGGCCTCCGACATCGAGTTTCGGGTCGGCGGGGAATCAGTCACGCTGGCAGCAGGCGGTGCATGGTCGGCGAATGCCACCATGACCACCGACATCGAGGTACCGGGGGTGCTGACCGCGCGGGTGGTGCCGGGTGCTCCAGCTTCCGATACGCAGGCGAAACTCGATGCCGCACAACAGGTTCTCGCGCGGGCACTGGCGGCGGCCAAGGTCGACGACGTCGCTGCAGCGCGCGTCCTCGATCAGCGGCGCCGGGAGCTCGTCGCTACCCGCGACAGGTCGACGGCGACGGTCAACGGGCTGATCGGAGACGACGACGTCGACGTGCTGCGTGCCCGGCTGTCCGAACTTCGCGAGATCGGAACCGCGAACGGTGACGCGCGGGCCCGGCCGACTCGGCAAGTGCCCGTGCCGAACTCACCGACGCGACCGCCGCACAGCAGAAGGCCATCGCGGAAGCCGAGACGCACCGCAAGGTCGCAGAGGCTGCGGCGAAACGGCTGGGAGAGAAGGCGACGCAGGCAGGCGTTGCCCAGGAGAAGTTGACGGCGTGCCTCTCCGAGCTGACGCGTCGGGCGGGAACGCCTCGCACAACAGCGGGCGACCGCGACCGACGACGCCCTTCTGGTCAAGGCCGAGGACGATATGGAGAAGGCGCGCCGCGCCACCGGGCTCGTCGCGGATCTGGGCGGTGAACTCGCGCGCTGCGCACCGGACACCGTCGCCGCCACCCTCGATGAGGCGCTGCGGCGCATCGACGCGTTGAGCGATCGTCACGACGAGACCGCCGACGCCCTTCGCCTGGTGACGGCGCAGCTGAAGGTGTACGGCACCGAGGGGCGCAAGTGCCAGCTCGACGCCGCGGAAACCGAACGCGAACATGCAGAGGCCGAATACCTGAGGGTGCATCGGCGGGCGCGGGCCGCGCAGCTGCTGCGCTCGGTGATGAACCGCCATCGTGACGCCACCCGGTTGCGCTACGTCGACCCGTTCCGCAGCCAGGTGGAGCGGCTGGGCCGCATCGTCTTCGGGGACACCTTCGAGGTCGAGATCGACAGCCAGCTGCGGATCTGCAGCCGCACGCTGTCCGGGCGAACGGTGCCCTACGAGTCGTTGTCCGGCGGCGCGAAGGAGCAGCTGGGCATCGTCGCCAGGCTGGCGGGAGCGGCGCTGGTGGCCAAGGAGGACAGCGTCCCCGTCGTCATCGATGACGCGCTCGGCTTCTCCGACCCCGACCGGTTGGTCAGGATGGGTGCGGTGTTCGACGCCGTCGGCGGCGACGGCCAGGTCATCGTGCTGACCTGCAGTCCTCAGCGCTACGAGAGCGTCGGCGCCGCGCACCACATCGAACTGTCCGCATAGGACGGCGCGCACCTCCGTAAACTCCGGCGGGTGGAAGCCGACTACATCGTCGTGGGAACGGGCTCGGCCGGTGCTGTGCTGGCCAATCGGCTCAGCGCCGACCCGGCCGCATCGGTCGTGGTGCTCGAGGCGGGCCCCAAGGACAAGAACAAGTTCATTCGCATCCCAGCCGGGTTCTCCAAGCTGTTTCGCAGCGAGGTCGACTGGGATTATTTGACGGAGCCGCAGAAGCAGCTCGACGGGCGCGAGATCTATTGGCCCCGCGGCAAAATGCTCGGCGGCTGTTCGTCGATGAACGCGATGATGTGGGTACGCGGATTCGCGGCCGACTACGACGAGTGGGGAGCGCTGGCGGGTGAGGACTGGGACTTCGCCCATGTGTCGAAGTATTTCGCGAAGATCGAAGCGGGCCCGCTCGTCATCTCGCGGCAGCGCAGCCCTCGGAGTTCGACGGCCGCGTGGCTGAAAGCCGTGCGGGAATGCGGATATGACATCGACAACCCCAATTGCGATGCGCCGGAAGGGTTCTGCGAGACCCTCGTCACCCAGCGCAAGGGTGCGCGGTGGAGTACGGCGGACGCCTACCTCAAGCCTGCCCTGCGAAGGCCGAATCTGACTCTGCAGACAGAGGCCACCGCCACCAAGGTGCTGTTCGACGGCAGGCGCGCGGTCGGGGTCGAGTTCAGCCAGCTCGGCCAGCGCCGCGTCGTGCGTGCGCGCAGGGAAGTGGTGTTGGCAGGCGGCGCGGTGAACACCCCACAGCTGCTGATGCTCTCGGGCATCGGTGATCGCGAGCAGCTTGCCCGCCACGGCATCGATGTGGTCGCCGATGTGCCCGAGGTGGGACAGAACATGATGGACCACCTCGCGGTGCCGATGGGCTTCGATGTGCCAGACGATTCGCTGTACGCGGCCGAGAAGCCGTTGGAGTTGCTCAACTACCTGTTCCGCCGCCGGGGAATGCTCACGTCGAACGTCGGGGAGGCCTACGGGTTCGTCCGTAGCCGATCGGATCTGGACGTGCCGGACCTGGAGCTGATCTTCGCGCCCGCCCCGTTCTTCGAGGAGGGCATCGGCGACCCGTACGACGGGCACGCGGTGGCGATGGGACCGATCCTGGTGAAGCCGCGCAGCCGCGGCCACATCACGCTGAAATCGGCGGACCCGCTGGACAAGCCGATCATCGATCCGCAGTACCTCAGCGACGATGCGGGGGCGGACCGCGCCGCGTTGATCTCGGGACTGCAGATGAGCGCGCGAATCGCTCGGTCACCCGCGCTGAGCGGGGTGTTCGGCGGGATTGCCCGGCCTATCGGCGCAACGGACCTCAACGACGAGACGTATGAGCGGGCGATCAACGAGTGCTCGCAGACGCTGTATCACCCCGCAGGGACCTGCCGGATGGGCAGGGACGACGCGAGCGTGGTGGATCCGCAGCTGCGGGTCCGCGGTGTCGACGGACTGCGGGTGGCCGATGCCTCGGTGATGCCGGCGATCGTGCGGGGACATACTCACGCTCCGAGCGTGCTGATCGGGGAGAAGGCCTCCGACCTGATCCGCGCGGGCCGGTAACCCAACGTTCGCGATTATTCGGCCGGCTGAGTGCGCGCGGCGCGCGTCGTCTTGGCCAGCACTTCCGGACCTGTCGTCAACGCCTTGCGCCATGGCGCGACGCCGTCGATCTCGACCTCGATGGTGAAGCTGAGCACCGTGCGGATGAGCACGATCAGTCCCAGGATGGCGGCGTCTTCGAGCGACGGCTTGGACGTGACGGTCTTGACGATATCGGCGGCGACGAGCAGTTCGAGGCCGAGGAGTATCGCGCCGCCGATCGAGTTGCGCAGCGTCTTGAACGCCCGCCCGCCGTCGGCTCGCCGCCACGTGAACAGGGCCAGGCCGATGGCGTAACCGGTGCCGAGCACCATCGACGAGACGCCCAAGACCTCGAACGCCTGCGTGGCCCGTTCGAAGAACTGTTCCAAGTTCACTGCGTCCCCGTCGTCGATCCGTCCCGCGACTCTATTACCGCCGGATTCCCGCCGGGAGCAGAATGGTTGGCGATGACGATGAACGCCAAACGCCGGCGAGCACACGACAAGCTGGCCGCGATGCCAGGCGTGCGCCCCGTGCGGCGGCCGGTTACGCCCAACGGCAACGACGAATTCGACCTCTTCTATGTCCGCACGGGCAAGAAGTCGGTGAATCCGTTGGTCATCGTCCCCGGCGGGCCCGGTGCGGCGTCGATCGCGCTGTATCGCGGTCTGCGCAGGCACGCGGCGGCCAGGGGTCTCGACGTGATCATGCTCGATCATCGCGGTGTCGGAATGTCCCGCCACGACGATCAGGGCGCTGACCTGCCGCCCGAGGCCCTCACCATCGACCAGGCGGTCAACGACATCGCCGCGGTTCTCGACGACGCCCAGGTCGAGAAGGCGGTCGTCTACGGCACGTCGTACGGCACGTATCTTGCTGCGGGATTCGGTGTGCGCCATCCGGATCGGGTGCACGCCATGGTTCTCGATTCCCCGTTGCTGTCCGCCGACGACATCGACGCCGTGCGCGACGAGACCCGCCGTGTGCTCTGGGACGGTGACGACCCCGATGCGGCCGAGTTGGCGCCGAAGGTGCGAAAGCTCGTCGACGACGGGATGCTGACGCCGGCGGCGGGACAGCTCACGGCGGCCGTCTACGGCCTCGCCGGTCCTGCGGTGCTGACCCGTCAACTCGATCTCCTGCTGGCAGGCAGGCGCGGCCTGTGGACGGTTCTCGACCAGGCGTCGCGGTTTCTTTTCGAGCGTAAGGCGCCGTATCGGCATGAGCCGGATCTGGTGGGGCGCATCGGGTTTCGAGAATTGAACTACGGTGCGGTACCCGACGGCAAGCCACTGGACCCCGCCGTCGCGTTTCGCGAATTGGCCGCACACCCTTTGGATTTCGATGAGGAGCCCTACGATCTCGCCGCTGCGATGCCGAAGTTCGGCTGGCCGACGGTCGTCGTCTCCGGTGGACGTGATCTGATCACGCCGCGAGCGGTCGCCGACGAGATCGTCTCGTTGATTCCGGATTCCGTCCTCGTCGACCTGGCAACCGCGGGCCACAGCGCGATCGATGTGCGTGAACGTGCCGCCCTGAATATCGTCGAAGCGCTCTACGACGGCGACATCTCGCCGCTGCGGGCACGGGGAAAAGAGCTGGACGCGGTGCCCGCAAGTGTGGGTATCAGGCTGTTGGTCGGGGCGCTTGGGGCGGCCGCCATCGTCGAATCCGCGTTGCCCGCTGCGATTCCGCGTGTGGTGCGGCGGGTTACTTCGTAACCAGATCGTGCAGTGGCCGAGGTGGCATATACGGCAGAATGGGTCGGATGACTGGTAATCCGCAGGCTAGGGGAGGCAGGACTGCCGATGCGTGACTTCATCGTCTCGCCAGGCTTCATCGGCGCGGCTGCAGTGGTCGCGGCGCTCATCGTGGCATGCGCTGTGCTTTTTGCGATCCGGCGCGCGGGCAAGAGGCTCGAAACCGAGCTTGAGCAGCGCGAGCGTCACCATCAAGAGACGCGCGACGCCGAACAGCAGGCCGTGACTTCCCAGCAATGTTGGCAGACGCTCAAGTGGCTGGTGGAAACCGCGGGCGTCGAACCGTCGGCCAGCGAAGGCGCGACCCTTGGCATCGGCCCTGAACTCGCCATGGCGACCCTGCGGGGGCTGCTTCGCGACGCCGAGAGGCTCGAAGACGAAACCCTCGCCGACGCTGTGACGGCTTATCAGAGTCAATTCGCGCTGGTGCTGGCGCAACAGGGCGGCCCGCTGTCCGAGCTCGCGGGAGGTCCACCGCCTGCGAAACCACCTGCGGGTGGCGAGAGAAAGCCACCGGCGCAGGCGACTCCGAAGGAACAGCCCGCCAAGGCGCAGCCCGTCCAGGCGCAGCCCGCCAAGGCGCAGGGGGACAAGCCCGGCGCGAAGCCGGCCTCCGACGAAAGCCCGGCGTCGGCATCTGAAATGGTCGGCGACGGACGGCGTCACCGGCTATGACGTCGTTGCAGAGCCATATCGAAGACCTCGGCGTCGACCAGTGGGCCTCGCTGACCCGTCGCGCCGCGGTTGAAGCGGTCGAGGCCACAAAGCGTCGAGGGAAGACGCCACCGGCCGAGTTGCTCGCGGTGGCCGGGCTGACAGAGCGTCAACTCCTCGACCGTCGCGCGCGCAATGGGCCCGCAAGACAACGGCTTTCGCCGGTCATGCAACTCGTGGAGGCCGATCATCTGCGCCGCATCGCAGAAGGCCGCGCGCAGAGTGCACATCAGGACAAGCTGGACGCCGAAGCGGCTGCGGCTGCGGCCAGGGTGGAAGCCGACGAGTCTGCACGTACCGCCGACGCTGCTCGCGCACAGCTGCGCACGGCGCAGCAGCAGGTCGCCGAGAAAGACATGGAACGAGCGGCCGAGCGCGCGGCCGCCGCAGAGGCGCACGAACGCGGTATTGCGCAGGTGCGCGCCGAGCTTGAAAAGCTGCGCGCCGATACGCAAGCCGAGGTCGCGGCCGTCCGCGAGCGGGCGGCGGCAGCGGAGTCGCGCGCCGAGCAGCGGACCGCAGAGCGCACGGCAGCAAGCGAGGCCGCCGAGAAGATGGTGCAGCAGGTGCGTGCCGAGCTCGAACAGGTGCGCGCCGATTCCGAAGCCGTTGTCACGGCGGCGCGCGAGCGGGCGACCGCGGCGGACGCCAGGGCCCAGCAGCGAGCCGCCGAGCGCACAGCTACGACGGAAGCCGCCGAGCAGACGGCTCAGCAGCTTCGCGGCGAGGTCAAGCGCGTCCGCGCAGAAGCCGACGCCGAGATCGCCGCGGCACGCGGGTGGGCCGCCGGTGAGGCGGCGTCCGTGCGGGAGGCCGCGGAGGCGAAGGTGGCGCGTGCGTATGCCGCTGCCGACGACGCGGTCCGACAGACACAGGAACGTGCGGCGCGCACGTTGTCGATGCCGGTTCCTCCCCTTGAGTTCCGCTCGGAGACAGCGCATATCGAAAACGCGCTCAATGCGCTGCACCAGATCGACTACATGCTCGAAGTCGGCATGGCCGACGAGAGCGACGCGGACTTCCCTGTCGACATCGACATCATGCAGACGCTCGCGCGGGTGGTGCACGAGCACGCGATCTACCTGTGCAACGAGTCGCGAGACGGCGCAGACAGCACCGCCCACAACGAGGAGACCGCGGCGTATGCGGAGGACGCCGCCGACGCGTTCCGCGGTTTCCTGCAGCGCATAGAGACCGTTGTGCGGCGGCTGGACACGCACCGCAGCCCCTATGCCGAAGTCGTGAACTTCTTCACCGCGATGCTCGCCGATCCCGTGGGTGCAGCGCGCCCGCACCCTGGGTTAGCCGCCGCAGGGAAGTAACGCGGCAACGGGTTACTTCATGAAGCCGATCTTGGTGACGTCGAGGTCACCGATGCCTGCGGGGCCGAAATTCGCCAGGTTGGAGCGCACCGCCAGGTTCCCCGCAGACTGGAACAGCGGAAGGCTGAAGCCGATCTCGAAGATCATCTTGTCGAGTTCGTTGGCCAGTTCGCGCGCCTTGGCCGGGTCGAGCTCGTCGAAGGTCGCTTCGGCCTTCGCGTCGATTTCGGGGCTGCTGATCTTGCCGAAGTTGCTTTCGGCGTTGGTCGTGTAGATCTGGTTGAGGCAGCACAGCGAGAACGCGTCGCCCACCCAGGAGAACTGGGCGATGTCGAAGTCGCCGGGAATGATGTAGTTCGTGAAGAAGCCGCCGCCGCCCTTGGCGTCGAGTTCGAGCTTCACGCCGATCTGGGCCAGGCTGTTCTGGGCGATCTGCGCGACCTGTTTCGTCGTGTCCGCGTCGTACAGCACATCGCGAATCACCAACTGACGACCGTCTTTCTCGCGGAACTGGCCGTTCATCCGCCATCCGAGTGCGTCGAGTTCCTGTTTGGCCTTCTCGGGGTCGAATGCCACCGGCGCGCTGTTGTCCTGATAGCCCTCCTGGCCCGCGACGTAGATGTGGTTGTTCAGCGGAACCGGCTTGTCGACGAGACCGCGCTGCGTGACATTGGCGATGGCCTGCCTGTCGATCCCCTTGGCGACGGCCAGCCGCAGTGCCTTGTCGGAGAGGATCGAACCAGGAGCCCCGTTGAAGGTGAAGTGGTACCAACTCGGGCTTGGTGCGCGCCGGATCGTGATGCCTGCGGTGTTGCGGGCGGTGGTCAACTCGGGCAGCGAGACGACCCCTGTGGCATCGATGGTGTTGCTCTGCAGCGCAGGAAGGCGGGCGGCGTCATCGAGAACCAGGTACGTGATGCTGTCCAGCAGCGGACGGTTTCCCCACCACTTGTCGTTGCGTGTCAACGTGATTCGCTGCGCGGTGCGGTCCAGCTTGGTGATGGTGAACGGACCTGCGGACGGCCCGGGCCGGTCGAGCTGACCCTTGTTGAACACCTCGGGATCAGAGGTCATGCTCTTGGGCAGCAGCATCGTGTTGCCCGCGAACATTCCCCGCCACTCCGAGAACGGCTTGGCGAAGGTGACCACCGCCTGGCGGTCGTCGACGCCGCGCGTCACCTTCTCGACGCGGTCGGCGCCGTTCGGGCTCGCCATCCGGAAGTCCTTGTTCTTACCGCTGGTCGCGTCGATCTGCGAGGCGATGTCTTCCCAGGTGATCGGCGTGCCGTCGCTCCAGACCGCTTTGGGGTTGATGGTGTAGGTGACGACCTGAGGGCTCTCGCTGGTCAGTTCGACGTCGGTGAAGTAGTCGGTGTTGACCGTCGTCGACCCGTCGGAGGCGACCCGGAACGCGCGCGGCATCGTCGCGCGCAGCATCGCCCCGGAATCGGCTTGTGTTGCCGTCGATGTGCAGCGAGTTGAAGTTCGACGGGTACTCGGTCAGCGCCAGCCGCAGGTTTCCGCCCTGACGCAGTGTCGCGGGGTCCGCAGGGTTGATGTCGTTGGTCTTGCCGACCTCGGCGTTACCGCCCGCGGGCGGCGCCTGCTGCTCGCTACTGGAGCAGCCGGTGATGGTGAGGCCGGCGACCAGTGCGGCCGCAGCGAAGCGTCGGAGCATCATCCGACCGACTTTAGCTGTGGTCCGGTTCCGGTTGCGGCACCGCGGCCAGCAACCTCCTTGTGTATTCATTCTGCGGATTGCTGAAGACCTGGTCACCGTCGCCCTGCTCGACGATCTTCCCCTTGAACATCACCGCAACGTGGTGGGCGAGGTGTTTGACCACCGACAGGTCGTGGGAGACGAACAGGTAGGCGAGCCCGAACCGGTCCTGCAGATCCAGCAGCAGGTTGATGATGCCGGCCTGGATCGACACGTCGAGCGCCGAAACGGGTTCGTCGAGGGCGAGGATCTTCGGTTGCAGCGCAAGGGCGCGGGCGATGCCGATGCGCTGCTTCTGGCCGCCGGAGAACTCTGCGGGGTAGCGGTTGGCGTCGGCCCGTCGCATACCGACGATGTCCAGCAGCTCGGAGACCCTGTCATCGATCCGTTTCTTGTCGAAGCCGTTGGCGGTCAACGGCTCTGCGAGCACTTCGAAGACAGGGAGCCGCGGATCCAGCGAGGCGACGGGATCCTGGAACACCACCTGCAGGTCGCCGCGCAACGCCCGCCGAGACTTGGTGTCGAGCGAGGAGACATCGGACCCGAGCACCTCGATCGTTCCCGCCTGTGGGGCGGTCAGGTCCAGGATCTGGTGCAGCGTGGTCGATTTGCCCGATCCCGACTCGCCGACGATGCCCAGGGTGCGGCCCTGCCGGAGCTCGAAGCTGACGCCGTCGACCGCGCGCACCTCGCCGATGGTGCGGCGCAGCACCACCCCCTTGGTGAGTTTGTATGTCTTGGCGAGGTTCTCCACCCGCAACACCACGGGGCTGTCCTTCGGCGCGACGTCGGTGCTCGGTGCGGTGGAGACGCCGTAGATCTCGGCGGCCGTGCGGCCTGCGACCTGATCGGTTCTGATACACGCCGCGGTGTGGTTCGGGCCGACCGTGACGGGTTCGGGTTCGGCCGTGCGGCATTCGTCGATGGCCAGCGGACACCGCGGCGCGAACGGGCAGCCCGGCGGCAGCGACGCCAGCGACGGGGGAGCGCCGGGGATCGGCACCAGCCGCGCACCCTGGGGCGCGTCGAGGCGCGGTACCGATCCGAGAAGCCCTGCGGTGTAGGGCATCTGGCGGTCACGGTAGAGCGTTGCCGACCGAAGCCACCTCGACGGCGCGACCGGCGTACATGACAAGCGCGCGGTCGGCGAACTCGGCGACGACGCCGAGGTCGTGGGTGATGATCAGCACGCCGGCGCCGGTGACATCTCGTGCGGTCTTCAGCACGTCGAGGATCTGGGCCTGCACGGTCACATCGAGCGCGGTGGTCGGTTCGTCGCAGATCAGCAGGTCGGGGTCGTTGGCGATCGCGATGGCGATGACGACCCGTTGGCGCTCGCCGCCGGACAGTTCGTGCGGAAACGCGCGCGCCCGCTGCTGCGGCTGGGCTATGCCGACCAGGTCGAGCAGTTCGACGGCGCGGGCGCGGGCGGCCCTTCGCGTGGTGGTCTTGTCGTGTATTTCGATGGCCTCGGCGATCTGGTCGCCGACGGTGAAGACCGGCGTCAAAGCGGACATCGGGTCCTGGAACACCGTGCCGATGGACTTACCCCGCACTCGGGACATCCGCTCGTCGGAAAGCCCGATCAGTTCGTCGCCGTGTAACCGCACCGATCCGGTGACCTCGGCGTACTCGGGTAGCAGTCCGACGACCGCCATCGCGCTGGCTGATTTGCCCGCGCCGGATTCGCCGACAAGGGCCACCACTTCGCCCTTGTCGACACCGAAATTCATTCCGCGCACCGCGGAGACCAACTCGGATTCGGTGGAGAAGCCGACCGTGAGGTCGCGCACTTCGAGGAGGCTCACGTGCGTTTCCTCCGTAGCGGGCGCGCGCCGGGATCGAGCGCGTCGCGCAGCCCGTCGCCAACGAGGTTGGCGGACAGGATGATCAGCACGAGCACACCGGCGGGGAACAGGAACACCCACGGGAACGTGAGAGCCGACTGCGTGCCTGCGGCGATCAACGTGCCAAGAGACACATCGGGAGGCTGGATGCCGAATCCGAGGAAGCTGAGCCCGGTTTCGGCCAGGATCGCCGTTCCGACGTTGAGGGTGGTGTCGATGATGAGAAGTGACGCGACATTCGGCAGAATGTGCCGGAGGATGATGCGGGTATTGCTGACGCCCATATATCTTGCGGCCACCACGAATTCGCGCTCCCGCAGGCTCATCGTCATACCGCGCACGATGCGTGAGCTGATCATCCAGCCGAACACGGAGAACAGGACGATCAACCAGAAGACGCGATCGCCAGAGCCAAGGCGAGGCGTGACGATCGCGACCACGATGAAGCTGGGGACCACGAGCAACAGGTCGACGATCCACATCAGGGTGCGATCGCGCCAACCGCCGAAGTATCCGGCAATCGCGCCAACCGTCGCGGCGATGACGGTCGAGATGATCGCCACGAAAACACCGATGAGCATCGACTTCTGCATACCGCGCAGCGTCAGCGCGAGGAGGTCCTGGCCGATCGCAGTGGTGCCGAACCAGTGCGAGGTGCTCGGCGGTTGCTGCAGCGCGTAGTAGTCCAGATCGGTGTAGCTGTATGGCAGCAGCGGTGGGAGTGCATAACAACCGACGAGGAACAACACAAGCAGCACGAGCGCGGCCACTGCGGGCCTGTTGCGTAGAAACCTGCGCCACACCAGGTTTCGTCGCGAGGCGAACTTCTGCGCATCGAGGCCGGACTTGGCCGACGTCGCGCTTTCCGTCGTCACCGGTTCGCTCATCGCACCCTCACCCTCGGGTCGAGCGCCGCGTAGATGACGTCCGACAGCAGGCCGGCAAGCAGCACAGCGGCGCCGGTGAACACGGTGACGGCCGCGATGACGTTGGTGTCCTGGGTCGCGATGCCCTGCACCACCCACTCGCCCATGCCGTGCCAGCCGAAGATCTTCTCGGTGAACACGGCGCCGGTGACCAATCCGCTGACGCCGTAGGCGAAGAGCGTGGCCATCGGAATGAGCGCGGTGCGCAGGCCGTGCTTGAACAGCGCCTGGCGCCGCGTCAGACCCTTCGCGCGCGCGGTGCGGATGAAGTCCTGGCCGAGTACGTCGAGCATCGCGTTGCGTTGGTAGCGGCTGTAGCCTGCGATGCCCATCAGCGCGAGGGTGAACGACGGCAACACCAGATGCTGAACCCGGTCGACGAATTGATTCCACCAACCGCCGACAGCATCGGGCGATGTCTCGCCGATGTACTCGAACAACTGCACGCCGAGAATGGAATTCACCCGCAGCGCGGCCAGCATCAACAACGGAGCGATGACGAAAACCGGTGTGCTCAAAAGCAACAGCGATGCCACCGTGATCACGCGGTCACTGAGGTGGTACTGGCGGATGGCACCCCATGCGCCGACCACGACACCGATCAGCGTGCCGAGCATCGCGCCGATGACGAGGAGTCGCAAGCTGACCCCGACGCGACGGCCGAGCTCGTCGGCGATGGGCTGGCCGGTGATCGTCGTGCCGAAGTCGCCCGTCACGGCCTCCGATGCCCAGCGCGCGTACCGGATGGGAATCGGCTTGTTCAAATTCAGCTCGGCGGCCTTGGCGTCGATGACCGCTTGCGGTGGCCTTGGGTTGCGTGACTCGAGGCTGTCCAGCGGCTTGAAGGACAACGAGGTCAGGGTGAACGTCAGAAACGACGCCAGGATCAGCAGCAGGACGTAGTTGAGCAGCCGCCGGGCAAGGAACCGCGTCATCGGCGAGGTTCCACAGCAGGCATGCCGACAGGGTAGGAGATGGCGGGCTGTGAGGCCGACAACCCGACGGCAGCGCGGCTAGCCAATTCGCACCCGGTCTTAAGCCTGGCTACAGAAATCGCGGGTTCACTGGATATCACCTGCACTTTCACGGTTCGCTGCGGCGCAGGGGCGAGTCGGCAATGACCATGAGTTGGAGACTGGCAATGAATTCAAACAAGCAGAAGACGGTAAAGCTACTGGCCGCTGTCATCGGTGGCAGCGCCGTGGTGACCATGGGCGCGCTGGCGATGAGCATTCACCAGCAACCGAGCGCCGCAACCAACGTCGCGGTGGGGCAGATGACCATAGCGGCCACGACGACCGCGTCGGGCAAGGACGACACGGTCGAGGCCACCTCGATGGCCGTGCCCGTCATGAAGGGCCCCGCGAAGCTGCCCGCAGAGGAGCAGGCCGCCGAGTAGCAGGCGATAGACCGCCTGACGTTTTATTCCCGACCCCTCCGGTTACCCGATACACCGGAGGGGTCGCGAAGACCTCTCGACGCACAGTTCGACTAGCCGTCCGGGCTGTTTGGGGCGGCTGACCAGACACCGAATTGGAGTGGTCAGAGATGAATTCAAAGAAGCTCAAAATGGTCTCGGCGACCATCGGCGCCAGCGCGGTCGTGGCGATGGGAACGTTGACTGCGGTGCTGACCGACGACAGCGCCTCGCAGACCATCGTTTCCGATCCCGCTGAAATGACGCTGGGCGAAACGAGCACTATCGAGCAGGCCGCGACCGAAGTCGAGACCTCGGTGGCGGCTCCCGAGGTGACCGCCGAGCCGCCTGACGGCTTCGGACCGTAATCTCAACGGCCGCTGGCTAATTGCCGGGTGGCGGTTGACCCTCGCCGATGCGGTTGAGGGTCAACGTCGCGCCTGCGCGGGTGGCCTCGACGGTGACGGTGTCCTTGGCGGCGACGGACTTGTCCGGCACGACCGACGCTGATGGGAACACATAGATCTGCGTGTAACCGTCGTCGCTTCGCACCACGATCTGCGACAGGGTGAGTTCGTCGACGACGCCCGTCTGGGTCATCTTGGTGGTGAAGCCGCCGTGACCGTCGGACACGACGTATTCGCTGTGCAGCACGCCCGCGGGCTCGGCGGGTGCCTGCGCGGCCGGCGGAGTTCCCGGTCCGGCGGCGGCGGCCCGTGCATCTGGCCGCGCATCACGCCCGGCATCGCGTGCGACGATCCCTGGGTCGCGGCGTAGACGGCGGCACCTCCCAGCCCACCGATAACGGCGGCGACGGCGACGGCCGCCAATGTCTGTCGCTTGCCCCAGCGTCGTAGGGCCGGCTGTTCTACGCTCTCGGTCGTCACCGGTCCACTGTGCAGTCGGCAGATGTGGATCGGCTGTGTACGCAATCGGTATTACATGGGCGAAGCAGCCTTCACAGTCCACGCACAGAATCGACACAGCGCGCGCTAACGCCGTTGGCGAATAATGGACGACGTGGACAGCTCGAACGGACCTGTGTGAGCGCTAACGCGAGGCGACCCCGAACGCGTCGTGATGCGCCGCGCCGACGGCAACCCGATAAATGTCCTGGTCGTCGACGACGAACCCGTCCTCGCAGAGCTGGTGTCGATGGCTCTTCGATACGAGGGCTGGGAGATCCAGACCGCAGGCGACGGTGCCACCGCGATCGCGCTGGCCAAGGAAAACCCGCCCGACGTCGTGGTGCTCGACGTGATGCTGCCGGATATGAGTGGCCTCGACGTGCTGCGCAAACTGCGCGAGCGGATACCGCATCTGCCGCTGCTGCTTCTGACGGCGAAGGATTCCGTCGAGGACCGGATCGCGGGGCTGACCGCGGGCGGCGACGACTACGTGACCAAACCGTTCAGCCTCGAAGAGGTGGTGCTTCGGCTGCGGGCGCTGCTGCGCCGCACCGGGGTGACCAGCGAGGCGGGCGGCGCCACGATCGTCGTCGGCGACCTGGCCCTCGACGAGGACAGCCACGAGGTGACCCGCGGCGGCGAGCCGATCTCGCTGACCGCGACGGAGTTCGAACTGCTCCGCTTCATGATGAGGAACTCCAAACGGGTGCTGTCCAAGGCGCAGATTCTCGACCGCGTGTGGAGCTATGACTTCGGTGGGCGGTCCAACATCGTCGAGCTGTACGTGTCCTACCTGCGCAAGAAGATCGACAGCGGCCGCGAACCGATGATCCACACGCTGCGTGGGGCCGGGTATGTCCTCAAGCCCGCGCGTTGACCCGCCGGGGCTGCTGACCCGGATCCGGTCTCCACGAACATGGTCGCTGCGGGCGCGGCTGCTGGTCACCCAGGTGGCGTTGCTCGCGGTGGTGTGCGCAGGCATCGGCATCGCGACAGAGTTTGCGCTGCAACGCTTTCTGATGCATCAGCTGGACCAGCAGCTGATCGAGGCCGGCCGCCGCTCGTCGGCCATCTTCGCGTTCGGGCCGCCGCCTCCGCCGGGGTTCGGGCCGCCGAGGCCGATGCCGGGACCACCGTTCGCGATGCCACAGCGTCCGCCCCTGCCGCCGGGGCCGCCCCTCGATCACCCTCGGCGCATCATCATTCGCGAGGACGAGGGACCCGGCCCTGAGTTCCTGAACGCACCCGGGCAGGCCGCGCGCATGGTCGGCGCCGTCATCGCCCAGGGCGTTCCGGTCGACGCGGGGGTGATCACCGCCGACGGCGCCCGAGCCGAGATCAGTTCAGCGGCAACGGAACAATTGGCACAGATCGCGCCGAACCGCTATCCGACGACGGTCGATCTGGACGGGCTCGGCCGCTACCGGGTGGTGGGCAACCACTCGCGCGGCCCGGAGGAGACGATCGTCGTCGGCCTGCCGACCTCCGATGTCGACGACGCGCTGCTGTGGGTGCTGGTGATGTTCTGCATCGTCGGCGTCGTCGCTCTCATCGCTGCGGCGACTGCGGGCATCCTGATCATCAGACGCCAATTCAGGCCGCTGTCAACGGTTTCCGCCGCTGCCCGACAGGTGGCCGATCTCGAGCTCGACCGAGGGGAGGTTCGGCTGCCGACGCCCATCGTGAAGGTCGATCCGGCAAGCGCGCACACCGAGATCGGCCAGCTCGGCTCGGCGCTGAACCGCATGCTCGACCGCATCTCGGGTGCGCTGTCGGCGCGGCAGGCAAGCGAGATGCGGGTTCGTCAGTTCGTCGCGGACGCCAGCCACGAACTACGGACCCCGCTCGCGGCGATTCGCGGATACACCGAACTGGCGCAACGCAAACAGGATGTGCTGCCCGACGACGTCGCGCACGCGATGAGCCGGGTGGAGTCCGAGACCGAGCGAATGACCCACCTCGTCGAGGACATGCTGTTGCTCGCGCGCCTCGACACCGGCAGGCCGCTGCAGCGCGAACAGGTGGATCTCAGCCGCCTGGTCGTCGATGCCGCGAGCGACGCACATATCGCGGGTCCCGATCACCATTGGTCGCTCGACCTCCCCGACGAACCGGTTGTGGTGAGGGGCGATGAGGCGCGGCTTCACCAGGTGTTGGCCAACCTGCTCGCCAATGCGAGGACGCACACCCCCGCGGGCACATCGGTGACCACTGCGCTGGCCGTCGACGGTGATCATGCGGTGCTGACCGTGACCGACGACGGTCCCGGCATCCCCGTCTGGTTGCAGCCCGAGGTGTTCGAGCGGTTCGCCCGCGGCGACTCGTCGAGGTCACGCCGCGAGGGCAGTACCGGGCTCGGCCTGGCGATCGTCGCCGCGGTGGTCAGGGCGCACAACGGCACCATCGACGTGCGCAGCGGGCCCGGTAAGACCGAATTCGTGGTGAAGCTTCCCGTCAATTCACAGCCAAGCCACAGCGGCACCAAAACCGGGACCTAGCCGGGTAGTTGACGATTGGGTCGGTGACCCTCCTCCTTCCCGGCGAGACTTCTTCTGCCGAGCAGACGCAAAAGTCCGCGACACGCCGTGCAAAACGGGACTTTTCCGTCTCTCCCGCTCGCGGGTGGGTCTGGGGGTCCTGCTGGTCGGCACCGCCCTGCTCTATCTGTGGAACCTGTCGGCGAGCGGATGGGCGAACAGCTTCTACTCGGCCGCCGCGCAGGCCGGCGCGGACAACTGGACGGCGATGCTGTTCGGCTCGAGCGATGCCGCCAACGCCATCACCGTCGACAAGATCCCGGCATCGCTGTGGATCATGGACCTCTCGGTGCGCATCTTCGGGCTGAACTCGTGGAGCGTGCTGGCGCCGCAGGCGCTCGAAGGTGTGGCCGCGGTGGCCCTGCTCTATGCGGCGGTGCGACGCGTCCGCGGGCCTGGTGCCGCGCTGCTCGCAGGCGCGGTGATGGCGTTGACGCCGGTCGCCGCGTTGATCTTCCGCTTCAACAACCCAGACGCGCTGTTGGTGCTCGCGCTCGTCGCCGGCGCCTACTGCACCCAGCGGGCATGTGAAAAAGACAGCAGCCGTTGGTGGTTGGTCGCAGCAGGCGCGACGATCGGCTTCGGATTCCTCGCCAAGATGCTGCAGGCCTTCCTTGTCCTGCCGGGTTTCATCGCGGCATACGTGGCCGCGGGCAATCGCCCGCTGGGCCGTCGGCTCCTCGATGTGGCGTCGATGCTCGCCGCGATGGTCGTCTCCGCGGGGTGGTACCTGGCGCTCGTCGAGATCTGGCCGTCGGAGTCCCGGCCCTACATCGGCGGATCACAGCACGACAGCATCGTCGAATTGGCGTTGGGCTACAACGGGATCGGCAGGCTCACCGGCGATGAGCCAGGCGGCCTCGGCAACCTGAACTTCGACGTCGGCTGGGGCAGGCTGTTCGGCCACTCGATGGGCGCCGACATCGCGTGGCTGTTGCCCGCGGCGGTCATCTGCCTTGGCGCCATCGTGGTGTTCGCGCGGCGGTCGCCGCGAAGTGATCCGCTGCGCGCCGCAGCTCTCATCTGGGGCGGTTGGCTGCTGGTGACGGCGGTGGTGTTCAGCTTCATGAGCGGCATCGTGCACCCGTACTACACGGTTGCGCTCGCACCCGCCGTCGCCGCACTGGTGGGAATCGGCGCAACTCTGCTGTGGCAGAACCGATCTCTGCCACCCGCCGCCACTGCGCTGGCGGGCACCGTACTCGTCACGTCGGTCCTGGCGTGTGTGCTTCTGACCCGCGCCGAAGGGTGGCTGCCCTGGCTACGGGCCGTCATCGCGATCGGGGGAGTGGCGACGGCGACACTGCTGCTGGTGGCGGGGCGGCTTCGACGACAAGGTCGCACGATTGGTCGCCGCTTCGGCCGTCATGGTGTCGCTGGCCGCACCGTTCGCGTATTCCGTTGCCACAGCGGCAACTCCGCATATCGGCTCGATACCGTCGGTTGGCCCGTCGGTCCGTGGCTTCGGGCAGATGGGGCCGGGCGGCCTGTTGAACGCCCCGACTCCCAGCGCAGGCATGACCGCGACACTCTCGGCCGACGCCGGCGACTACACGTGGGTCGCGGCGGCGCTGGGTTCGAACAACGCGGCGGGCTACCAGTTGGCCACCGGCGAGCCGGTGATGGCTGTCGGTGGTTTCAACGGAACCGACCCGGCGCCCACGCTGAAGGAGTTCAAGGCCTACGTCAGCGACAAGAAGATCCACTACTTCATCCGCGGCCGGATGATGTTCGGCCAATGGGGCGCAGCCACCTCGTCCGGCAGTCGCGAAGCCGCCGACATCGCGCAGTGGGTGGAGACCCATTTCGCCCCGATGACGTTGGACCGCGCCATCGTCTACGACCTCACCCAGCCGCCGAAGAACACATAGCTCAGACATAGCTTCGCCCAACGGAGTCGACAGCCTGCTCCTCGACCATGGAGGTCATGACGGACATCGCCCTGCAACCCGATACAAGTCCCGGCAGACAAGCCCGCTTCGAACGGCGCCCGAACGCGGCGATCGTGGCACGCGCCGCGGGCGTACCCGTCCTCGACGTGGTGATCCCGGTGTACAACGAGCAGGCCACGTTGGCGGAATCGGTGTACCGGCTGCACAGCCACCTGCGCGAGCAGTTTCCGTTTCCGGCACGCATCACGATCGCCGACAACGCCAGCGTCGACGAGACGCCCCGCGTCGCAGAGGGACTGGCAGCCGAGTTGTCCGATGTGCGGGTCGTGAGACTGGAGGAGAAGGGTCGCGGCCGCGCGCTGCACGCAGCATGGTCGACGTCCGACGCCCCGGTGCTCGCCTACATGGACGTCGACCTGTCGACCGACCTCGCCGCGTTGGCTCCGCTTGTCGCCCCGCTGATTTCGGGTCACTCGGATCTCGCCATCGGGACCAGGCTGGGCCGCGGGGCCCGGGTGGTGCGTGGCCCCAAGCGCGAGATCATCTCGCGCTGCTACAACCTGATCCTCAAATCCACGCTCGCCGCCGGATTCTCCGACGCACAGTGCGGTTTCAAGGCGGTCCGCGCCGACGTCGCGCAAAGACTGCTCCCGCACATCACCGACACCGGCTGGTTCTTCGACACCGAACTCCTTGTCCTCGCCGAACGCACCGGGCTGCGGATCCACGAAGTGCCGGTGGACTGGATCGACGACAGCGACAGCCGGGTGGACATCGTGGCCACCGCGACGGCCGACCTGAAGGGCATCGCACGCCTGCTGCGTGGTTTCGCGCGAGGCACCATTCCGGTGCAGATCCTCACGGCGCAACTCGGGTCGTCGCGAGACTCCGCGGCGCCGGGCTCGCTGCTGCGCCAGACCGTGCGGTTCGCATGCGTCGGGGTCGCGTCGACGGCCGCCTACCTGCTGCTGTTCATGCTGCTGCACGGAACATTCGGCGCCCAGGCGGCGAACTTGATCGCGCTTCTCGTCACCGCGATCGGCAACACCGCCGCCAACCGCCGGTTCACATTCGGGGTGGCGGGCAGCAAGCGCGTGGCGCGCCACCACCTCGAAGGGCTGATCGTGTTCGGCATCGCGCTCGCGATCACGAGTGGTTCGCTGGCTCTGCTGCACACCCTGACGCCCGAACCGGGGCGGTACATCGACGCGATCGTGCTCGTCGCGGCGAACCTGCTTGCCACCGCCGCGCGATTCGTCCTGCTGCGCGGCTGGGTGTTCCACCCGCGCCGCAACCGATGACCTCCCCGAAACACGAAGGAACGCAATTCATGACGCTCACCGCTGACCCGCACGCTCCGGTGTCGGTGACACCCGAAACGCCCGCCGGACGGCCGCGCTGGGTGACTCCCTCGCTGCTGGCTCTGCTCCTTGCCACCGCTGTGCTGTACCTGTGGGGGCTCGGTTCGTCCGGCTGGGCCAACGACTACTACGCGGCCGCGGCGCAGGCAGGCACGCAGGACCTGAAGGCGTGGCTGTTCGGATCGCTCGATGCCGGAAACTCCATCACGGTCGACAAGCCGCCCGCCGCGCTGTGGTTGATGGGGCTGAGCGGTCGGTTGTTCGGCTTCAACGCGTTCACCATGCTGCTGCCGCAGGCCCTCATGGGAGTGGGTGCGGTCGCGCTGCTTTATGCCGCTGTGCGACGGGTCAACGGCCCAGGTGCCGGATTGCTCGCAGGCGCCGCGCTCGCGGTTACGCCCGTGGCGGCGTTGATGTTTCGGTTCAACAACCCCGATGCACTGCTGGTGCTGCTCTTGGTCGCGGCAGCGTACTGCGTCGTGCGGGCCATCGAGACGGCGAGCACGAAATGGATGGCGTTGGCCGGTTGCGCGATCGGCTTCGCGTTCCTCGCCAAGTTGCTTCAAGCGTTTCTGGTGGCGCCAGGACTTGCGCTTGCCTTCCTGGTCGCTGCGCCCGTCGGGCTGTGGCAACGGATCTGGAAGCTGATGATCGGCGCGGCCGCGCTCATCGCTTCTGGCGGCTGGTACCTGGCGTTGGTCAGCCTGTGGCCCGCCGACTCGCGGCCGTACATCGGAGGTTCGACCGACAACAGCCTCGTGCAGTTGACGCTTGGGTACAACGGGCTTCAGCGAGTGCTCGGTGGGGAGGGACCCGGTGGCGGCGGCCATAACGCCGGTCCGCCGCCCGGCGGCGGTTCCGGTGACGGTCCCGCGGGCATGGGCCACCTGTTCTTCGGCGGCGATCCCGGTATCGGCCGGATGTTCGGCATGTCGATGGGCACCGAGGCGTCGTGGCTGCTGCCCGCCGCGCTCGTCGGCCTTGTCGCCGTTCTGTGGCTGACCCGAAAGTCCGCCCGAACCGACCGGGTGCGCGCCAGCCTGCTGCTGTGGGGTGGCTGGCTTCTGGTGACCGCCGCGGTGTTCAGCTTCATGGACGGCATCATCCATCCCTACTACACGGTCGCCCTCGCACCGGCGATCGCGGCGTTGGTCGGCATCTCGGTTCGCGAACTATGGTGCGTCAGAGAGCATCTCGGCGCCAGGCTGGTGCTCGCCGTGATGTCTGCGGGCACCGGCGTCTGGGCCTTTGTGCTGTTGGATCGCACCCCGGACTGGCTGCCTGCGCTGCGGTGGATCGTGCTCGCCGGTTCGGTGGTGCTCGCGGTCATGCTGGCCGTCGGAGCGCATCGGCGGGGCCGAACGGCCGCGGTATTAGCCGCGGGCGCAATCCTTTTCGCGGCAGTGGCGCCCGCCGCCTACGCCGTCGAGACTGTTGCGACCTCACACAACGGGCCCATCTCCACATCGGGTCCGAGCAAGGGCGACGCCTTCGGGGGCCCCGGCCAAGGTCGGGCCAGGCGGCCCCGGTGGACATGGCGGCCCTGGTGGACGGATTGCCGAGAACGCCGCGCTGGCCGAGATGGTGCAGGGTCTCGACAACCGCTGGGCCGCGGCCGCAATCGGTTCGATGGGGGCCAGTGGTCTTGAACTGAAGACCGGCGCGTCGATCATGGCGATCGGCGGCTTCACCGGCAGCGACGATTCGCCGACGCTTGAACAGTTCCAGGGCTACGTCGCTGATCATGAGGTGCGGTACTTCATTGCGGGTGAACCGTTCGGGCCGCCCGGCCGTCACGAGTCGGGCGCAGCGAGTGAGATCACGTCGTGGGTCGAGAAGAATTTCAAGCCGATGAAGGTCGGCGACACCACGGTCTACGACCTCACGCGCGCCCGCCACCTGAGGAATCGGGGTGATTCTGACTCGTGGAAGCCGGGCGCCGTGTTGTTATCGTCGGGGCGCTTGCGAGCCGACAAGGAGGTCGAAATGACCGTGACCGATGAGTACCTGAAGAACAACGAGGAGTACGCGAAGAACTTCTCCGGCCCGCTGCCGTTGCCACCGGCCAAACACGTCGCGGTGGTGGCGTGCATGGATGCGCGGCTCGACGTGTACCGGATCCTCGGCCTGAACGAGGGCGAGGCGCACGTGATCCGCAACGCGGGCGGTGTGGTGACCGACGACGAGATCCGCTCGCTGGCCATCAGCCAGCGGCTGCTGGGCACCAAGGAGATCATCCTCATCCATCACACCGACTGCGGCATGCTGACCTTCACCGACGACGGCTTCAAGCAGCAGATCCAAGACGAGACGGGTCTGAAGCCGGAGTGGGCGGCCGAGGCCTTCCAGGATCTCGACGAGGACGTGCGGCAGTCGATCCGCCGCATCGAGGCGAGCCCGTTCGTCACCAAGCACGAGTCGTTGCGCGGGTTCGTGTTCGACGTCGCCACCGGCAAGCTCAACGAGGTCACTTCCTCCGTTCCGCTCGCGATGCCCGCCTCACTCCGGCTTGAACTCGCAATCGCGTAATTCACGTCCGTGTAAGCGGTACTGTCGGTCCCTTCCCGCGGCAACGCGGTAGCAGCGCTGACCAGCCCTCGGCGCCGGTTGAGAAGGAGCCGAAATCATGCGCATTGTGGTTGATCTGAACCGGTGTCTTGGGTACGCGCAATGCGTCCCGCTCGCGCCGGATGTTCTCCAACTGCAGCGGCGAGGAGGCGCTCATGTACGACCCGAATCCCGATGACTCGCAACGCCAGCAGGTCGCGCGGGCCGTCGCGTCCTGCCCGGTGCAGGCGATCATCGCGGAGATGGACCCACCCGCGGACAGGACGACGAAGTGAGCACGCAGTCGCTGGTCGACGATCTCGTCACGCACCTTCAAGGCGCAGGGCCGGATCGTCATCGTCGGCGCGTCCCTGGCCGGGCTGCGCGCCGCGGAAGCGTTGCGCGACGAGGGCTTCACCGGCTCGCTGACCATCATCGGCGACGAGGTCCACGAGCCGTACGATCGGCCGCCGCTGTCCAAGCAGGTCCTCAAGGGGTGGGTGCCGGCGGAAAACACCAAGCTGCCGCGCATGCGTGAGGTCGACGCCGACTGGCGCCTCGGCGTGGCCGCCACCGGCCTGGACCGCGACAACCAAGAAGTGCTGCTCGCCAACGGCGACAAGGTGCCCTACGACCGGTTGCTGATCGCCACCGGCGTCCGGTCGCGCGCAGTGGTTCAACCCGGAAGAGGCCAAGCTGAAGGGCCTGTTCACGCTGCGCACCAGCGATGACGCGGCCGAGCTGCAGGCGGCTCTGGCGGCCAAGCCGAAGCGGGTCCTGATCATCGGCGCCGGGCTTCATCGGCTCGGAAATGGCCTCGGTCTGCCGCGAACTCGGACTGGACGTGACCGTCGCCGAGCGATCGAGCGCACCGCTGGTGGGCGCGCTCGGCGGGGTGATCGGCGATATCGCCGCCGAGATGCAGCGCGATGCCGGAGTCGACCTGCGCACCGGCGTGGCGGTGGAAGCGCTGAAAGGCGACGCCGACGGACACGTCCGGCGGCGCCAAGCTCTCCGACGGGACCACTGCTCGACGTCGACGTGGTGGTGGCGTCGCTGGGCTCGATCCGCAACATCGAATGGCTGGAGGGCGCCGAACTCGCCAGCCGGCTTCTGGGGCGTGGCCTGCGACGCCGGCTGCCGCGCCTTCGACATCAACGGCGTGGTGACCGACAACATCTTCGTCGCGGGCGACATCGCGCGGGCCCCCCACGTGCTCTACGAGTACCAGTTCATGTCGATGGAGCACTGGGACAATGCGGTCCTCGGGGCCAGGACCGCGGCGCACAACATGGTCAACCTCGAGAGGGCGACGCCGACCGCACCTGCCGCTGCCGCAGTTCTGGTCCGGCCAGTTCGGCGTCAACATCAAGGGCGTCGGCGTGTGCTCCTTCGGCGACGAGATCGTCTTCACCCAGGGCTCCGTCAAGGATCGCCGCTTCGCCGCCGCCTATGGCAAGAGCGGCCGCATCGTCGGCGCCATCACCTTCAACCACGGCAAGTGGCTGGAGTACTACGGCGCGCTGATCGAACAATCGGCGCCGTTCCCGCCGCCGCCGCCGGGCTACGACGCACCGGCGAATGCAAGCCGATGCCGGCCCGCTTCCCGGATCCGCGCGCGCCGACGGGGATTCCCGACGTCGTTCTCACCGGCCATGACCCGACGCGCGGGGCGCCGAGTACCGCCCCAAAGCCCGCTAGAGACGGAGCCGCACCATGACAGACACGCAGAAACCGCCTGGGCGGAGGCGATGAAGTACGAAAACCGCCCCGACCCGTACCGGTTCTTCGACGAGCTCCGCAAGACACCCGTCGTGCAGGTCGGCGACAAGGTCTACGTCGTCACCGGCTACCGCGAGCTGCTGCAGCTCGCGCACGACCCGCACGTCAGCTCCGACATCTCGAAGAGTCCGATCTCGGCCCAGCCGGCGGCCGATGCGCAGCCCGACGTCGGCGCCGAGCACATGCAGGCATACGGCCGGGAGCCGAGCCTGATCGTGTCCGACCCGGCCGAACACGACAAGCAGCGCCGACAGGTGATGCGGCACTTCGCCCCGCCGCACTCGCCGAACCTCATCCCGAACATGGCAGCCGACATCCAGAAGCTCTGCAACGACTCGCTCGACAAGATCAAGGCCAAGGGCGGCAACAGCTTCGACGTCGTCGACGACTACGCCTACCCGGTGCCGGTGGCGGTCATCTGCCAGATCCTGGGCGTTCCGCTGAAGGACGAAGCCCAATTTCACGGCTGGATCTTCGACTTCATGGCGGGCGCGGACATGGGCCCGGACGCCGCCACCGAGGAGGGGCAGGCCCGCAAGCAGAAGGGCAAGGAGAGCACGGCCGCGCTCACGCGTACATGGCCGACCTGATCCAGGGGTTCCTGAAGGAACCGCAGGACAGCGTGCTCTCGAAGATGGTGAACGACAAGACGGTCCGGACGGCCCGATGACGCCCAAAGAGGCCGCCGCCAACGCGCTGCTGCTGCTGATCGCCGGTCACGACTCGACGGTCAACACCATCGCCCACTGCGTGCTGACTGCTGCTGCGCAACCCCGGGTCGCTCGAGCTTCTGCGCGAGCAAGCCGGAACTGATCCCCAGGCGATCGAGGAGGTCCTGCGGCTGCAGTCGGCGGTCCAGTTCTTCCCCAGCCGCAGCGTCACCGACGACATCGAGGTCGGCGGCACGGTGATCCCGGCGGGTTCGGCGGTCCACCTGATGTACGGCGCCGCGAACCGCGACCCGAAGCGGTTCCCCGACCCCAAGAAGTTCGACTCCAGCGCACGGACAACCAGCACGTGGGCTGGGGCAGCGGCGTGCACACCTGCTTCGGCGGTCCGCTGGCGCGCCTCGAGGTCAACATCGCGCTCGAGACGTTCCTTCGTCGCGTCGAGAACCCGCGGCTGGTCGTCGACCCGCCGCCCTACCGGCAGAACCAGGTGTTCCGCGGCCCGCTGCATCTCGAGGTCGACTTCGACCGGATCACGAGACTGAGCAGGACAATCATGAAGCATTCCAGTTCGTCGAATGGCAGAAGCCGGGCCAACTCCGGGAAGTGCCGGTGCCCGAACCGGGCCCGGGCGAGGTCCTGATCAAGGTCGGCGGCGCCGGCGCCTGCCACTCGGATCTGCACATCTCGAGGCGCCCGCCGGGACGCAGGCCTTCACGCTGCCGTTCACCCTCGGCCATGAGAACGCCGGCTGGGTCGAGAAGATGGGGCCGGGCGCGACGGGTTTCGCGCCGGGCGACCCCGTCATCGTCTACGGCCCGTGGGGCTGCGGGCTGTGCATGAACTGCCGCCAGGGGATGGAGAACTACTGCCAGACCCCGGGAAACCCAGCCCGGCGGCCTCGGGGCACCGACGGCGGCATGGCCGAGTACCTGCTCGTCCCGTCAACGCGCTTCCTCATTCCGCTGGGGATCTCGATCCTCGCGAGGCCGCGCCGCTGACCGACGCCGGGCTCACCAGCTATCACGCGGTCAAGCGATCGGTCCATCTGCTCGGGCGCGGGTCCACCGCGGTCGTCATCGGGGCCGGCGGTCTCGGGCAGATGGCCATCCAGGTTCTCAAGGCGCTCAGCTCGGCGACAACCGTCGTCGCCGTGGACACCTCAGCCGACAAGCTCGAGATCGCCAAGACAGCATGGGCGCCGACGAAGCCCTGTCTCGGGCGACGACGCGGTCAAGCGCATCAAGGACATCACGCAAGGGGCAGGGCGCCGAACTCGTCCTCGACTTGGTCGGCGTCAAGCCGACGCTGACGATGGCGGCGCAGGTGGCCCGGGTGCTGGGCCACCTCACGATCGTCGGGCTCGGCAATGCGGCGCTGCCGGTCAACTTCCACAGCCCGCCGCACGAATGCTCGGTCGCGTCGCCGTTCTGGGGCTCCATCCCCGAGCTGATCGAGGTGGTCAGCCTCGCCCAGGCCGGCAAGATCAAGATGCTCGTCGAGCACTTCCCGCTCGAGCGATGCGGCGCGAGGCCTACCACCTGCTGCACGACGGCAAGATCCAGGGACGCGCCGTCATCACGCCCAACGGCTGATGCGGCTAGATGCCCGTGCACAACGCCACGAACGGGATGGGCGCGCAGACACCGACCGAGAAATATGGCGTGAGGTCGCCGTTCCACGCCGGCGGTGGTGGCGGCGGCGGCGGTGGTCAATGCCGCCGCGACGCAGGTGTTGGACGGCGGATCGAAAAATGTCCCCTGTCCGCATTCGACCGCGCTGGCCACCGCCGGCGTAATCACTGTGATGCATGCGAGTGGCGCTGTGCGGCGGCGCAAACGATTGCGCAACGATGAATGAAGGCGGCCATGGCACGCCCCTTTGCTCTTCCCCAACCCGTCTTGCACTAGCGATGTTACGACCGGCGGCGCGCTGTTTCACCACAATTGACGATCACGAAATGTTCCCGGAGGGACATGTGGTCAGCACTTGCAGCGGCTGGCTACAGTCGAGCCATGGTCGCCGAGTCATTGACTTCCTGGCTCCTCGATTCAGATCCGGCGACTGCGGTGGCAGGTCGAACGCGACCTCCTCGGCGCCCCGCCTGAAATCTGGGAGGCGACCCGCGCGAGCGTCGCGACGGATGGGTTCGGTGCGCGCCTGCTCGCGTTGCAAGATCCGGACGGCCAGTGGGCAGGCGGCGCCTTCTTCCCCGCCGACTTCGACTTCGAAGGCCCCGAGGCGGCCGAGGGCACGCAGCCGTGGACCGCGACGACGTGGGCGCTCAACTCGCTTCGGGAGTGGGGCCTGGACGCCGCGGTCCTGCGCAAGCGCCGCACGGTCGAGCTTCTCGCCGAGAACGCGCGGTGGGAGTACGACGACTTGCCGTACTGGGGCGGCGAGGTCGACTGTTGCATCAACGCGTGGACGCTGGCCAACGGTGTGTGGCTCGGTGCCGACGTCACGGGTATCGCCGACTGGTTCGTCGAACACGCGTTGCCCGACGGCGGGTGGAACTGCCAGTGGGTCGAGGGCTCGACACGGTCGTCGTTTCACTCAACGCTCAACTCGCTCAAAGGGTTACTGGCCTACGAGGTCGCCACCGGCGGTAGCACCGCAACGTCTGCCGCTCGTCGGGCTGGAGAGGAGTACCTGCTCGAGCGAGACTCTATGCCGCCGGCTGTCGACCGGCGACATGGTGGGTCCGTGGGTTGACCGCTTCGGCTATCCGTTCTACTGGTTCTACAACGCGCTCAACGCGGCCGACTACTTTCGGGAGTCGTCACGCTTCGACGGCGGCGGGCCGGACCCGCGGATGGCCGAGGCGATCGACCTGATCCGCGCAGCCCGCCAGACGGACGGCACATGGCTGCAGGCGGGCCGACATGCCCGGTCGGGTGTGGTTCGAAGTCGACGTCGAACCGGGTGAGCCGTCGAAGTGGCTCACCCTCTTCGGCACTCGGGTGCTCGACTGGTGGGACGCCGCCTCAGCCGACCTTGTAGATGGCGATCGCCTTCGCGACCGCCTCACCGTCGGGCGTCACGATGTCGACATCGCAGTTGACCAGGGTCTTGCCGCGCCGCAGCACCCGCCCGACGCCGATGAGGTCCGTCGCGCGCGCAGGTGCGAGGAACTGCATCGAGAGCGACGTGGTGACGCCGCGCAGCGAGTCGGGCATCTCGGCGCCCGCCCAGGCGGTTGCCATCACCGTCATATCGGCGAGGGTGGCGATGGCACCGCCGTGCACCATGTCGCCGAGTGTCACGTTGGTCGGATCGAACGGCATCCGCAGCCGCACCTCGTCGCCCTCGAGCACCTCTGCGACGATGCCGAGCTTGGCTGCCAGGGGACAGGCCGGGATGAACTGCGCCATGACGTCTGAGCCGGTCCGCGCATCTGTTGGTGACATGACTACGAAGTGTCGACGGCTGAGCGACGCGTTTCAATTACCTCCCAGGTAACCGCGACTGGGGCCCCCCCGCGTGCGGGGAGCGGGTCTGCAGCCGACGCGCCGCGCCGAAACAGCATTTGGCGCACGCTCGGATGCGCAAAATCGTTGACATCCCCCGCCTTGCCTGGTTCTATGTCGGTTTAAGCATGTTAATCTGGTCAAACCTACCAACTTAAAGAGGAATGGATGACGACCGCGCAAGAGCCGAAACAGGCCGCCGGACGCTACGAGCTCAGCCATCTCAGGGTGCTCGAGGCCGAGGCGATCCACATCATCCGCGAGGTGGCCGCCGAATTCGAGCGGCCCGTGCTGCTGTTCTCCGGCGGCAAGGACTCCATCGTCATGCTGCACCTGGCGATCAAGGCGTTCGCGCCGGGACGGCTGCCGTTCCCGGTCATGCACGTCGACACGGGGCACAACTTCGACGAGGTCCTGCAAACTCGCGACGAGATGGTCGCGGAGTCCGGTGTCCGCTTGGTCGTCGCCAAGGTGCAGGACGACATCGACGCGGGCCGGGTCGTCGAGACGATCCCGTCGCGCAACCCGATGCAGACCTTCACGCTGTTGCGCGCGATCCGCGAGAACAAGTTCGACGCCGCGTTCGGCGGAGCCCGCCGCGACGAGGAGAAGGCGCGCGCCAAGGAGCGCGTGTTCAGCTTCCGTGACGAGTTCGGCCAGTGGGACCCCAAGGCGCAGCGGCCCGAGCTGTGGAACCTGTACAACGGCCGCCACCACAAGGGCGAGCACATCCGGGTGTTCCCGCTGTCCAACTGGACCGAGTTCGACATCTGGTCCTACATCGGTGCGGAGAAGATCAAGCTGCCGTCGATCTACTACGCGCACCCGCGTCAGGTCTTCGAGCGCGACGGCATGCTGCTGGCCGTCCACAAGTTCCTGCAGCCGCGCAAAGACGAAAAGATCGTCGAGAAGACGGTCCGTTTCCGCACCGTCGGGGACGTGACCTGCACCGGCTGCGTGGAATCGCTGGCCGGCACAGTCTCCGAGGTGATCGCCGAGACCGCGGTGTCACGGCTCACCGAACGCGGCGCAACCCGCGCCGACGACCGCATCTCCGAGGCAGGCATGGAAGACCGCAAGCGAGAGGGTTACTTCTGATGGCAACGCTGCTCCGCATTGCGACCGCGGGTTCGGTGGACGACGGCAAGTCGACGCTCATCGGCCGGCTGCTGTTCGACTCGAAGGCCGTCATGGAGGACCAACTGGCCGCCGTCGAGCGCACCTCGAAGGAACGCGGCCACGACTACACCGACCTCGCCCTGGTGACCGACGGGCTTCGCGCCGAACGCGAACAGGGCATCACGATCGACGTCGCCTATCGCTACTTCGCCACGGCCAAGCGGAAATTCATCATCGCCGACACGCCGGGCCACATCCAATACACGCGCAACATGGTCACCGGCACCTCGACCGCGCAGCTGGCGATCGTCCTGGTCGACGCGCGCCACGGGTTGCTCGAACAGTCGCGCAGGCATGCGTTCCTTGCGTCGCTGCTCGGCATCCGGCACATCGTGCTGGCCGTCAACAAGATGGACCTCGTCGACTGGGACCAGGATCGGTACGAGAATATCCGCGACGACTTCCACGAGTTCGCGGCGCGTCTCGACGTGCAGGACGTGACCACGATCCCGCTGTCGGCGCTGCAGGGCGACAACGTGGTGACCAAGTCGGACAAGACCCCGTGGTACGACGGGCCGTCGCTGCTGTCGCACCTCGAAGAGGTCTACATCGCGGGTGACCGCAACCTGACCGACGTGCGTTTCCCGGTTCAGTACGTGATCCGGCCGCAGTCACACGAGCACGCCGACCACCGCAGCTATGCGGGCACCGTCGCCAGCGGTGTGATGCGTCCCGGCGACGAGGTCGTCGTCCTGCCCACCGGCAAGACGAGCCGCATCACCGCGATCGAGGGGCCGACCGGCCCTGTGCAGGAAGCGTTTCCGCCGATGGCCGTCTCGGTGAGCCTCGCCGACGATATCGACATCTCACGCGGTGACCTGATCGCGCGGCCCAACAACCAGCCGCGGGTGGCGCAGGACTTCGACGCCACGGTGTGCTGGATGGCCGACGAGGCGTCACTGGAGCCCGGCCGCGACTACATCATCAAGCACACGACGCGCACCACCCGGGTCAGGGTGAGCGCGCTCGACTACCGGCTCGATGTCAACACGCTGCACCGTGACAAGACCGCCACCGCGCTCAAACTCAATGAGCTGGGCCGTATCTCGTTGCGCTCGCAGGTGCCTTTACTCCTCGACGAGTACAGCCGCAACGCCGCGACCGGTTCGTTCATCCTGATCGACCCGAACACCAACGGCACGGTGGCGGCGGGCATGATCCTGCCGTATGTCACCGCACGCACGGCGAGCCCGAACACGGTGCGCCACGAGTCGTTGTGCACGGCCGAGGACCGGTTGTCGAAAGGCCGCACGGTCTGGTTCACCGGGCTTTCGGGATCGGGGAAGTCTTCGGTGGCGATGCTCGTCGAGCAGAAGCTGCTCGAAAAGGGCCTTCCGGCATACGTTCTCGACGGTGACAACTTGCGTCACGGCCTCAATGCGGACCTCGGCTTCTCGATGGCCGACCGCGCCGAGAACCAGCGACGGTTGGCCCATATCGCCGCGATCCTCGCCGACTCCGGCCAGATCGTCCTTGTGCCTGCCATCAGCCCGCTCGAGGAGCACCGTGCGCTGGCGCGCAAGGTCACCAACGACTCGGGGCTCGACTTCTTCGAGGTGTTCTGTGACACCCCGCTCGAGGACTGCGAACGACGAGACCCCAAGGGGTTGTACGCAAAGGCGCGTGCCGGTGAGATCACCCACTTCACCGGTATCGACAGCCCGTATCAGCGGCCGAAGACGCCCGATATCAGGCTCACCCCGGAGCGCTCGACCGAAGAGCTCGCCGACCTCGTCATCGAGATGCTGGAAACCCGTCCGTGACAGACCGCAGCGACGACGAGGTCGCCGCCCGGCTGGCGACCGAGGCAGGCCAGCTGCTCCTCGGCATCCGCGAGGAGCTCGCCGACGCCAGTGCGGCCGAACGGAAGGCGGCGGGGGACAAGCGGTCTCACGACTTCCTGATGGAGGCGCTGACATCGGAGCGGCCCAAAGACGCCGTGCTGTCCGAGGAAGGCGCCGACGATCCCATCCGGCTGAGCTCTGAACGGGTGTGGATCGTCGATCCGCTCGACGGCACACGCGAGTTCTCCGAACTCGGTCGGGACGACTGGGCAGTGCATGTCGCGCTCTGGCACAACGGCGAACTCGTCGCAGGTGCGGTGGCGCTGCCGGCGCAGGGCACCACGCTCGCCACACCAGACGTCGCCACACCACCAGAGGCGCCTGACGAAGCCCCGCATCGTGGTCTCGAGGACCCGCCCCCCGGCCATCGCGCTGCGGGTCCGTGACGTTCTTGGCGGCGTGCTCGTCGAAATGGGTTCGGCGGGAGCCAAAGTCGCGTCTGTCGTGCAGGGTCTGTCCGACGTCTACGTGCACGCGGGCGGCCAGTACGAATGGGATTCCGCGGCACCGGTCGCGGTGGCCCGCGCCGCCGGACTGTTCACGTCGCGTCTCGACGGTGCGCCGCTGGAATACAACAGGCCGGATCCACTGCTGCCCGACCTCATCGTGTGCAGGCCCGAACTGGCAGAGGCCGTGCTTGCCGTCACGCGGTAGGGCGGACGGCGGCCGCAGTGGGTCGGTGATCCCAATCCGTCGAGTGGACGAGTATCGTCGCTGGTCAAATGCCTGCAGATCCGCGTCTTTCACAGGAGTTCACGGCGAAGGGCCGCGCGACCCGTGAGCGCGTCCTTCAGTCGGCGGCGCAGGTCTTGTTGTCCGAGGGCCTATCCGGTTTCAATCTGGAGAAGGTACGTCGCACGGCAGCGGTGAGCGGCTCACAGCTGTCGCACTACTTCACTGACAGGCCTGCGCTGATCCGAGGCGTGCTTGACCGTCAGATCGAGGTGGTTCTCGACTTTCACCGGCAGCCGAAACTGGGCGGCCTCGACACCTTCGACGACTTCGAGCGGTGGGCGGACGCGAATCTGAGGTATCTCCGTGCGACCGGCTACGAATCGCCCACCTACCACACGCTGGCAGGCCAGCTGGCGAAAGCCGACGCAGAGACCAGGCACACGCTGGCTGACGGCTATTGGCGATGGGTCGCTCTGTTGGAGCAGTCTTTCCAGCGAATGGTGGATCGCGGCGTGCTGGTGGCGACGGCTGACCCCCGACATCTGGCCCTGGTTGTCGTTTGCGCCCACCAGGGTGCAGGGACCATGGCGTTTCGCGTACCGCCAGGAATGGCCTCTTGTCGACGTGACGTTGTTTGTCGTCAACTACTTGCGTACCTTCGCCGCCGATCCTGCGGAGCGGCGGCCGCGCAAGCCGCGCCGTGTTCGCGGCCTGGGCGCCCATGACACCAGCGCCATCTCCGATGGCGGCGAAACTCGGCTGACGGAGAAGGGTCTGTCGACCCGCGCTCGCATCATCGAGCGAGCGGCTGGCCTGATGTTCGAACGGGGCGTTCACGCGACCAGCCTTGCGGATGTGCGTAAAGCAAGCGGCGTCAGCGGATCACAGTTGTCGCACTATTTCACCGACAAACGCGATCTGCTTCGGCACGTGATCGCACTGCGCACGGACGATGTCGTCGGTTTCCACACTCAACCGCCTTTGGGGCAACTCGACAGCCTGCACGCGCTGAGAGCATGGATCGACGCCTGCATGGCCGATGTGGCGGCAGTGTATCTGCGCGGAGGCTGCGTCTACGGCTCGTTGACCGGTGAGCTGTTGGAAGCGGATGAGGGCATCCTCGATGATCTCGCTGCCGGCTATGACCGGTGGATAGCGTTGTTCCGCAACGGTTTGAGACTGATGCGCCGCCGCGGCGATCTCACCCAGAACGCGCGATCCGCGACATCTCGCCGTCTCATTGGTTGCCGCCCATCAAGGCGGTGCCCTCCTGACTTTCGCAACGGGTACCGCCGAACCGGTGCGGGCCGCCCTCGAGGCCGCGGTCGACTACGTCGAATCCTTCGATCCAAACAGCGCACCGGCGGGCGCAGGCATCCGACGTCTTTAGTCGCAAGGCTCGCGTAGAGGACAGCAGATTCACAGGATTCGATCATGGCGAACCTCTGGACTTTATGGGCCATGACACCCAAAATAGTGGGGTAATCAACCCATTATCTGCGGGTCGCTGACAATTGTGCGCTGCAGACGCCTGGTGCAGGTCTCATCGCAGGTGTTGCCTCGTGCCGATTGCGTGCCGCCACCGCGGAGAAAGCCGAACCATGAACTCAACCGCCAATACTCCGACGTCGTCCCCTTCGATACCGACGGTGATGCCTACGATGTGGTTGTCCTGGGGGCTGGTCCCGTCGGACAAACAATCGCCGCACGAGCCCGCTCTACCGGACTCTCGGTCGCGCTGGTCGAACGTGAACTGGTAGGTGGCGAATGCTCGTATTGGGGGTGTGTTCCCAGTAAGGCTCTACTGCGCCCTGTCCTGGCGATCGCAGACGCATGCCGGGTAGACGGAGCCCGTGACGCCATCGCCGGGCACGTAGGCGTTGCCGGTGTGTTCGGCCGTCGGGACCGCTACGTGACCAACTGGAACGACAGCGGCCAGGTCGAGACGATGACCGGGATCGGCATCGACCTCATTCGAGGCCACGCTCGACTGGACGGGCCGCGTCGCCTCGTCATATCTACGCCCGACGGTCGCGGTCGGATTCTGACCGCTCGCCAGGCGGTGGCGATATGCACCGGCACCACGGCGGCGCTTCCCGACATTCCCGGTATCGCGGACGCGGCGCCGTGGACCAACCGGCGGGCGACCGACAGCAGCGTGGTCCCGGCACGCCTGGCCGTGGTGGGGGCTGGGGGTGTCGGGGTGGAGATGGCCACGGCATGGCAGGGCCTCGGGTCACAGGTGACGCTGTTGGCGCGCACGTCAGCTCTGCTGCCGAAGATGGAACCATTTGTAGGCGAGTATGTCGCCCGTGGCCTGAGTGATGCCGGAGTCGACGTGCGCACGAATGTGACTGTCACTCAGTTGAAACGGCGCCAACATGGCGATCCCGTGAGTGTCACTCTTGATACTGGTGAGGACATCACAGTCGACGAGATTCTCTTTGCCACAGGCAGAACTCCCAACACGGCCGATATCGGCCTGGAATCGGTCGGGCTGACGCCTGGATCGTGGCTCGAGACTGACGACTCTTGTCTGGTGCGAGGCGTGGACGGATCGTGGTTGTACGCACTTGGTGACGCGAACCACCGTGCTCTGCTCACACACCAGGGGAAGTATCAAGCACGCATCGCCGGAAACGCGATCGGTGCACGCGCGTCGGGAGCCGTCATCGACACCGCACCGTGGGGGAAGCACGTCGCGACGGCCGATGCGCATGCGGTTCCCCAGGCCTTCTTCACCGATCCCGAAGCGGGTTCAGTTGGTTTGACCACCGAGGAGGCCAGGCAGCGGGGACATCGCGTCCGGACCGTCGACGTGAATATCGGCGAATCAGTCGCTGGGGCTGCGCTTTTCGCAGACGGCTATTCAGGGCAGGCCCGCATCGTCGTCGACCTCGACAGGGAAATTCTGCTCGGTGTCTCGTTGGTCGGTCCAGGGGTAGCCGAGCTGTTGCACGCGGCGACGATCGCTGTCGCCGCAGAGGTGCCCATCGGACGGCTGTGGCACGCGGTGCCGTGCTTCCCAACCGTCAGTGAGGTGTGGTTGCGTCTGCTCGAGGCGTATCGCGACGCCGTCGATACAGCAATCTGACTGTGGGACACCTGCGAGGCGACTGCGAATTGCCCTCGAAACCAATGAGATTCGTTGTGTCCGGGCTATGCATCAACCTAGCGTGGGTTGTGTAACCCAGAACTGAGATCCTGGCCGATCGCGGCCGGGATACTGGTCGACGACAGGAAACTGACCATGAGCTCGAAACCGTTCACCCCTCGCCTCGTGGCGGTGGTCGGCGGTGGTGCACTGATCGCGATGGGCGCACTCCTTGCGGGATGCGGCAACAACGGTGAGCAGGCGCCATCCACGACCACCACCACGACGACGACCACCACGACACCCTCCAGCGCCGCACCGCCGTCACCGACGGAGAAGGTCATCAACCCGACCGGCGGCAACCTGTTCTCGCCGGACATCAAGGCGCCGCCCGCGCCGACCGAACCGCCTGGCGTTCACCGGAACAACTAGGACGAATGGGACGAGCATTGTGATTACCAACAAGGACAACCGGCTGGTGACGGCGATCGCCGGCGGCGCAGCATTGATCGCGATCGGCGGCTTGGCTACCGCCTGCGGGACCAGCGGCGAGCAGGCGCCGTCGTCGACATCGACGACGACCACGACAGCGACAACATCACCGTCCAGTGCCGCCGCGCCCACCCCGACCGAGAAGGGCGTCAACCCGACCGGCGGGAACCTGTTCACCCCGGGAGTCACCGCCAACCCGGCGCCCAATGTGCCGCCGGGTCAGCACCCCGGCATCAACGGGGTTCCCTAGGGATAACCCGGGCGACGAAATCCGTGGCGTCGGTGCTGATCGCCACCGCAACCGCGGCCTGACGGCATACGCTCGGCGGCGTGTCAGAACCCACAACCCTGCGCACGTTGGCCGAACTGCCCTCGGCGCCCGCAAGCCTGGCCGAATCGACGCTCGTCATGATCGATTGCCAGAACACCTATACCCGCGGCGTGATGGAACTCGACGGGGTGCAGGCCGCGCTGGACGAAGCGGCCACGCTGCTGGACCGGGCCAGGACCGCAGGCATCCCGATCATCCACATCCAGCACTCCGACGGGCCCGGTTCGCTCTACGACATCGACGCGGAGAGCGGCGCGATCGTCGACAGAGTGGCCCCGCGGCAGGGCGAGCCGGTGGTGGTGAAGAATTACCCGAACTCGTTCGTGCAGACGGATCTTGACGACCGACTGAAGGCCGCAGGCGCGTCGAATCTCGTCCTCGCCGGGTTCATGACGCACATGTGCGTGAACTCGACAGCCCGCGGCGCGTTCAACCTCGGGTATGCGCCGACGGTCGTTGCCGCCGCGACCGCCACCAGAACCTTGCCCGGTGTCGACGGCGATCCGGTGCCCGCAGGCGTGCTGCACTCGGCGAGCCTGGCCGCGATCGCCGACCTTTTCGCCGTCGTGATTCCCGACGGCTCGGGTTTACCGGACTGAGAGGCGACTGGAGATGACGACCCCATCGACCAAGGTCAGCCGGCTCAGTGAACTGCAGAGCGAATCACGCAGCCGGCTCGACGAACTTCTCGACAGCACGCCCCTTGCCACCGTGGCGCTGGTCCGCGACGGTCATCCGGTGGTCTTTCCGACCGCCTTTGCCCGTGTCGACGACGACCTGGTGATTCACGGTTCGACGGGTTCGCCGTGGATGCGTGCACTGGCCGAGGGGGCCTCAGCGGCCGTGGCCGTCACCGGGTTGGACGGAATCATGTTGGCACGCAGCGCATTCGAGTCCTCGTTCCGCTATCGCAGCGCTGTTGTGTTCGGAGTCTTCGAGCGGGTGCCCGATGCCGACAAGGAGCGTTGCCTGGAGAGGTTGACCGAGTCGTTCGCCCCGGGGCGGACCGCCGAGCTGCGCGCCAGCACCCGCAAGGAACTCGCGGCCACATTGCCGCTGCGGCTGCCCATTCGCGCGGACAACTGGTCGCTCAAGGTCAGCGACGGTTGGCCCGAGGATCCCGACGAGGACATCGCAGGCGACGCTTGGGCCGGTGTCGTCCCGATGTCGGCGACCTACGGTGCACCGTTGCCCGCGCCCGACCTCAGAGCGGGCATCCCGGTGCCCGCGTCGGTGCGGGCGATGATCGCCGCCCCGCCGTCAGTCGAGTAGCGCGGTGCGGCGGTACAGGTCTGTGCGGCGGTCTCCGAGCGCATCGTTGTTCGCATTGAATCGCTTGATCCGTGACTCCGCGAGGTCGACGTCCGCTGTGACGACGCCCGCCTTGCCGAACTCGGCACATAGCGAGCGGATAGCCGTCGGCGTCGATGATGATGCTCCCGCCGATCCAGTCAACGCCGCGTTCCACGCCTGTCCGGTCGCATACCGCCATCGCCATCCGATTCATTCCCGCCCCGGCCAACGCCCGCACCATCTCGGTCGGGCGCTCACCCTCGGGTCGCGGCAGCAGTGGCCAGTTCACCGGGGCGCAGAGAAGGTCGGCGCCGGAAAGCGCAACGGCGCGAACCCATTCGGGGAACTCGACGTCGTAGCAGATCATCACGCCGACGCGGCCGTGTTCGGTGTCCACGACGATGGGCAGATCGTCCCCGCGGTCGAATACGCGGTTCTCGGTGTCCCACAGGTGAGCCTTGCGGTAGACGGCTCTCAGCCCGCTCGAGTCCACGACGGCCGCGCTGTTGTAGATCGCGTCGCCCGCAGCTTCGGGGAACCCCCCGACGATGGTGAGCCCGAACGCGCCCGCGAGATTGGCCCATTCGGTGATGGCGGCCCCGTCGCGGGTTTCGGCCAACGAAGCCAGTTCGTCACGGTCGGCGAAGACGTATCCCGAAGAAGCCAGTTCGGGCAGCACGACGATCTGAGCGCCGTCGTTGGCCGCAGATTCGATCGCTGCTCTGCAGGTGGAGCGGTTTCCCGCGGTATCTCCGATGGACAACGGGATTTGAGCGCAGGCGACGCGGGTGGTCATCCGTCGATGGTGGTGCATTGCTGTCCGGTTTGCACCCGTGTCGGTGGCACAATTCAATTCATGCGGATGTCGGCCAAGGCGGAGTACGCCGTCCGGGCGATGGTCCAGTTGGCCGCCGCCGATGAGGGCTCGGTGGTCAAGACCGACGACCTGGCCAAGGCGCAGGCCATTCCACCGCAATTCCTCGTCGACATCTTGTCGGATCTGCGTACCGACCGACTGGTACGCAGCCGCCGCGGCCGCGAGGGCGGCTACGAGCTGGCCCGGCCTGCCGCCGAGATCAGCATCGCCGACGTGCTGCGATGCATCGACGGGCCGCTGGCCAGCGTGCGCGACATCGGCCTCGGCGACCTGCCCTATTCGGGGCCGACGGCCTCTCTGACAGACGTCTGGCGGGCGTTGCGGGCAAGCATGCGATCGGTTCTCGAGGAGACCAGCCTGGCCGACGTGGCGGGCGGCGACCTTCCGTCGCACGTCGCGACGTTCGCCGACGACTACCGCGGTCAGGAGAAGGACCGCGGTCACCGGAGCCCGAAGGCCGGCAACGTCAAACCGCGCACGGCCGGCTAGCGGCGGCGACGCGGTCGGCGTCGAGATGCGATGCCGTCGAGCAACATTCAAAGCCCGCGATCGAAATCGTCTTCAACGGGTGTTTCGACGGCGACCTTCGACAACGCCTCGACGTTGGGGTGATCGTCGCCCGCAACGGACCCGATGCGGGCAGCGACCAATGGACCAGCCAGATCTGCCTGCGCCGAACCGGTGATCAACCCCAGAAGGGCATGGAACGCGGCGAGCCGGTCGTGATCCTCCAGACCCGCGCGGTCCAACGCCGAGATGAGCGCGTCGGCCGCCACGAATCCGGTCGACGAGGACATTCGGCGGGTCAGCACCAGCGGAATCGCCGCGGGGTGGGCTCGGATGCCCTGCCACATCGCGCTGGCGATGGCGTGCGCGTCGTGCTGCCAATCGTCGGTCGCCTCGGGCAGGCTCACCTCGGAGACGATCGCGGCCACGACGAGTTCCTCGAGGCCCTCCTTGTCGGCGACGTAGTTGTAGAGCGTCATCGGTCCAGTTCCCAACGCGGCCGCCAGCGACCGCATGCTCAGCGCGCCCAGGCCCGCCTCGTCGACCATGCGAAGGGCCGCGACGGCGATCTCATCGGTGGTGAACCGTGCCCGCATTCCATTCCCCTTGACAAGTACGGCGTACGTGAAGCAGTGTAGCGATACGTACAGCGTACCTATGAGGAGCTCGATATGCCCGCGACCATTCCCACCCACCGCGTCGAATTTCACTCCGGCGGCACCCGGTGCGCTGCATGGCTGACATCGCCGCCGGGCGACGGGCCACACCCGGCCGTCGTCCTCGTGCACGGTTTCGGGGCGACGCACGAAATGATGCTTGCGCAGTACGAGCAGCACTTCGCCGCAGCGGGCATCGCGACCCTGGCGTTCGACTACCGCAATACCGGTGAGTCCGACGGCGAACCGCGGCAACATATTTCGCTGCGGGCGCAGCGCGCCGATGTGGAGGCGGCACTGGGCTATGCGAGAACGCACCCGGCAATCGACGGAGAACGGGTCGGCTTGTGGGGTACAAGCCTTGGCGGGATGAATGTGCTGCGGGTGGCCGCCACCCGGGACGACGTCGCGGTCGCGATCGTCCAATGTCCGATGGTCCACGGGCCTGCTGCCGTGCGCCGGCTCGGCGTCGCGCCTGCCCTGCGCCTCGCTCCGTACATCGCCCTCGACGTGGCGCGGGCCGTGTTGCGTCAGCGGCCGCCGTTACGTCCCAATCGTCGGGCCGCCGGGCAGTGCGGCGATGGTGACGATCGCCGGCGCAGAAGAGGGCTGGAACTCCACGGTGCCGCCGGGCGGCCACTTCGAGAACCGGGTGGCTGCCGCCGACGTCCTCGGTCTCGTCGTGACGTCAGCCCTTCGGCACGCCGACAGAATCGCCGCGCCGCTACTGGTGTGCGTCTGCGACCGTGAAACCCTCATCGATCCCAAATACGTTGAGCTGACTGCGCGCCGGGCACCTCGCGGCACTGCACGTCACTACGACTCCGACCATTTCGAGATCTATCACCCGCCGCTGGTCGAGCAGGCGCTCGCCGACCAGACCGCCTTCCTTCTGGAGCATCTCGATGTCCGTGCGTGACCTGCTGAGAGACAACGACGAGAGGTTCTCTGCGTTGGCGCGTGGTTTCAGCGCCGACGACTGGTCGCAGCCGAGCCTGTGCGAGCGCTGGACGAACCATCAGGTGCTGGCGCATCTTGTGGTCGGCCTCAGCGCATCGCTACCGTTCGATGGCCGGTGCGATGGTCCGTCACCGCGGCGCCTTCGACAGCGCCAACGCGGACATGGCCAAGGCCCTTGCCGCGTTGCGATCACCCACGGACCTGCTCGACGATTTCGCGACGCTGAGCCGGGAACCGCAGGGACTTGGCCGCTACTTCCCGTCCCGGTTGTTCCTCGGCGACCACGTCACGCACGAGCTCGATATGGTGCTCGCACTGGGCATGGAACCCGAGGTCGGCGCCGACGCGCTGATCGCGGTGCTGAATACCCAAGTGGCCGTGCCGAATCCGTTCGTACCGGCGTTCCGTAACTCGAGAGGCCTACGGCTACAGGCAACGGACACAGGATGGAGCCACGGCGATCGGGGACCCGTGGTCGCGGGTCGTGCCGCTGATCTGGTGTCCGTCCTCGGCGACCGGCCCAACGCGCTGTCACGTCTGCGCGGTGAAGGTGTCGCGGTACTCGAGGCTCGGCTCAGCCGCCGGACCCGTACGGCCTCGTGATGATCTCCAGGTAGTGGCCGGACGGATCCTGGAAGTAGACGCCACGGCCGCCGTCGTTGTGGTTGATCTCGCTCGGTCTGCTTCGCTCTCGGGTCGGCCCAGTGCTGGATGCCGCGGTCGCGGATCTTGCCGTAGATGGAGTCGAACTCGTCTTCGGACACCAGGAACGCGTAGTGCTGCGGACGGATCTCCTCGCCGTCGGGCACCTCGGCGTAGTCGAGGCTGACGTCGTTGGCGACGTTCACCGCCAGGAAGTGGCCGAACGCCTGCGCATCGGGCAGGCCGAACAACTCGGTCAGGAAGTCCGCCGACTCCTTCTTGTCCTTCGCGGCGACGATGGTGTGGTTGAACATGATGCTCATGTATTGCCAGTAAACCACTTTCGTTCGACCGGCGATGTCGGAAGGATCGGCCACATGGTCGACGTGAAGGACGCCGGTGACAGGGTGACGCTGCGCGCGCCTCGACTCGGCGACGCCGAGAACTGTTTGCCTCGGTCGCCTCGATCCCGAGGTCACACGGTATGTGAGCTGGACGCCGCATCCGGACGTCGACGAGACGCGGCGGGTGATCACCGAACTGTTCAATGTGGGAACGAACGGAATGGCTGATCGAACTGGAACCGGGAAATCATCGGCTCTGTGGATTCCGTTGGTCAGACCCCACATCCGGGAGTTCGGCTACGTACTGGGCCGCCGCTGGTGGGGACAGCGGTTGATCGCAGAAGTGGTCGACCTGTTGCTCTCCGAAATGGAGCGCTTCGAAGGTGCGCCGAGTATCGGCCGTATGCCACGTCGACAACACCCGTTCGGCGCGATTCCGAACGGGCTGTCGCGCTGGAGGAAGGCTGCGGCACACCGTCTCCGCAGCAACGAGCCGCTAGACGTCTGCAGTTCGGAACGTCGGTGACATGGTACGAATGAGCCATTGGACCGATGGGAGGCAATGATGCCGAACGGTTTTGATATTCGGGGCCTTGCCGTTCCGGTGATCGTCGCGCCGATGGCCGGTGGTCCGTCGACACCCGAGCTTGCCGCCGCGGGCACCAATGCCGGTGGACTGGGTTTCGTCGCCGCCGGCTACCTGAGCGCCGACGCGCTCGCCGAGCGGATCGTCGCCGCGCGCAACCTGACGACCGGGCCGCTCGGCGTGAACCTGTTCGTCCCCCAACCCAGCGCGGCGACGTCGCAGGCGATCGAGAGCTATGCCGCGGCGCTGGCGCCCGACGCGCAGCGATACGGGGCTGAGCTGGGGGATCCCGTCTTCACCGATGACGACTGGGCGGCCAAGGTCGATCTGCTGCTCGACCTGCGCCCCGAGGTGGCGTCGTTCACGTTCGGCTTGCCGAGCGTCGAGGAATGCAGGCGGCTACGCGACGCGGGTATCGCCACGGTCGCAACCGTGACGTCTGTCGATGAAGCCGACGCCGCGGTCGGCTGCGGCGTCGACGCGATCGCCGTGCAGGGCCCGGCGGCGGGTGGCCATCGCGGCACCTTCGATCCGGTGGCAGAGCCGAATCAGCAACCGCTCAACGAACTGCTCGCCGCCGTTGTCGGTCGGGTCGAGGTCCCCGTCATCGCCGCAGGCGGACTGATGAGCGCCGACGACGTCAACCGGGTGATCAATGACGGTGCGGTTGCGGCGCAGCTCGGAACTGCCTTCCTTCTCGCCGACGAGGCGGGCAGCAGCCCGGTGCACCGCAAGGCGCTGCAAGATCCGCAGTTCACCGAAACGGTTGTGACGAAAGCCTTTTCTGGCCGCTACGCGCGTGGTCTGCACAACCGCTTCATCGACGATCACGAGGCGCAGGCGCCGTTCGGCTACCCCGAGATCCACTACCTCACTGGACCGCTTCGCGCGGGCTCGGTGCGTGCCGGCGACCCGCAGGGCACCAATGTGTGGGCGGGGACGGGCTTTACGTCGATCCGGACCGGTTCGGTCGCCGACATCATGGGATCACTTGACCTAGCGCAGGTCGTCGATGACGATGTCGCCGTTGTCGGATCGCGCTGTGATCACTGCGGCTGCGGCCTCGGAGTTCGTTGTGCGCGGCACCCGGACAGCCGTCGATCCGCGGTTTTTTCCGTCGGCGTTGACCACGTAGGGTCCGCGCGGCGGCAACGCGATGCGGATGTCGCCGTTATCGGTGGTCACGTCCACGGTGCGCGGAGCGGCATCCTTGAAATCGACCTCGACGTCGCCGTTGTTCGTCGTGGCGCTGAACGAATCGGTGACCGAGATCGCCACGCGGCTGATCACGTCGCCGTTCTCCGTGTGCGCCTCGATGCGCCGGGCCGACCCGCTCAGGAGTACCGCCCCGTTGTTCATGTGCGCGGTCAACTGGTCGAGGTCTGCCTGCGCCATCAGCACACCGTTCTCCTGCTGGCTCGTGACGGCCAGCCTGCGCGCCAACTCGGGGGGCAGCACGATCTTGATCTCGCCGGCCCGGCCCCACTGCAGGAACGGGGAGGGTTCGCCGCTGATCGCCACGCGAGTGCCTGCGGCGTCATTGGTCACGGTGAGTGGATGCGAACCGGCCCGCGTCGAGTTGATCATGCGCATGTCGGCACGGGGTTCGGTGGCGGAGCGGTCGGTGGTGATGCGGACCGCCACCGGAAGCTGGCCGGTATCGACGACCAGCGAGCGCATCGCCGACGGAAGGGGCTTGCTGTCGGTGATCACCCGGAACGTCGACAGCCCCCAGGCCGCAGTTCCCAAGGCGCCGAGGCCGCCAAGCACGAGCACCGCGGCCGCCCCGATGAGCAGCACCCGAATCGCGGTGCGGCCGCCGGGGGTCAGCGGCGGCGGTGATGCAGGCGCCGCTTGCGGGGGTGTGACCGGTGGCGCGGGCGGGGGAGGAGCGATGGTCGTCATGGTGAAAGGCCTTTCGGTAGATCAGGATTCGAGGTAGCGCAGGACCGCGAGCACGCGCCGGTTCTCGGTTTCGTCGGGGGCGAGGCCCAACTTGGTGAAGATCGAGGCGATGTGCTTTTCGGCGGAGCCAGTCGAGATGTGCAGCGTCGCGGCTATTGCGGAGTTGGTCTTGCCCTCCGCCATCAGTTGCAGCACCTCCTGCTCGCGCTGCGTGAGCTGGTCGAGGACTGCCCGCCGATGTGAGCGCACAAGGATCTGTGACACCACTTCGGGATCGAGGACGGTGCCACCGCCGCCGACGACCTCGACCGCATCGAGGAAGGCGGGCACATCGGCGACCCGATCCTTGAGCAGGTATCCGAATCCTTTTGTGTCCGAGGCGATCAGGTCGGCAGCGTAGCGCTCCTCGACGTAATGCGAGAGCACCAGCACGGGGGACTCGGGATTCTGGCTGCGCAACAGGGCGGCGGCCCGGATGCCTTCGTCGGTGAAGGTCGGCGGCATCCGCACATCGACGATCGCCAGATCCGGCCTGCTGTCGTTGACCAACCGCAGGAGATTGGTCGCGTCGGGCACACCGGCGATCACGTCATGCCCGGCATCGGTGAGGATGCGCTCGATGCCTGCGCGCAACAGCGCGGAGTCCTCGGCGATCACGATGCGCATGGCAGGACCGCCGTAACGATGGTGGGACCGGTCGCTGGACTGGAGACGGTGAAGGTTCCGCGGGCGGCGCGCACCCGCTCCTCGAGTCCGCGCAGGCCGGTGGCGTCCTCACTTGTCGTGATCGCCGCGCCGCCGCGGCCGTTGTCGAATACCGAGACGTGCAACTGGTCGGCGGCCTCGTCGAGTCGCACGCTGACGATGGTCTGCGTGGCCTGCGCGTGCTTGGCGACGTTCGTCAGCGCCTCAGCGACGACGAAGTAGGCGACGGACTCCGTTTCGTCGGGCAGCCTTCGCGGAAGATGAACGTCGAGAGACGCAGGCACCCCGAGGTTTTCGGCCCGCTGCACCACCGAGGACAGCGCGGCGTCGAGCCCGCGATCGGCCAGGATGGTCGGGGCGATACCACGTACCACGTTGCGCAGTTCGACGAGCGCGCTCTTGGCGTCGTCGTGTGCCTCGGCGATCAGCTTCTTGGCCTGCGGCAGATCGCTGTCGAGCTTGGTCTGCGCGAGGCCGATCGTCATCGCCAGCGAGACCAGGCGCGGCTGCACGCTGTCGTGCAGATCCCGCTCGATGCGGTGCCGTTCGGTTTGCGCCGAGGACACCGCACCCTGGCGAGCGTCGGATAGAGCGTTGACCTGGAACTTCAGTGCCGCCGTCGGGGATGGCGAGAGCAGCCACCGGTCGATGGCGGCGTCGAGTGCGGGCGCGAGGACCAGAATCGCCACCGCGGCGAGCAGCGCTATGACCGCCAGCACGAAGGCGAGCGGGGGCGAGAGGAACGTCAACCCGGCGTCGTCGTCGCTTTGACGGATCGCGATCGCCGCGGCGGGTCCGATGAACGCGAAAACCACCAACGCGAACGCGATTCCGGTGGCCGCGGCGTCGTAGATCCCGCGCAGAAGGTGGTGTGCCGCGCCCTTCCAGAACCGCGCGCTGCTGATGTCCAGCCACAGCTGGTGCAGCCATCGCTGGAAGCCGGTGTAGCGCGAGATGTTGCGGGGCGGCACGGGAATGCCCATGCCGAACACGGCCTCGCTGCGGAGTCGCTCCAGCCATTCCACGCCGCGCATGAGGTAGACGAACACGACGACGGCGATCGCGAAGCCGATGACGGATGGAATGGAGGAGATGCCGACGATCAGGATTGTCAACGGGATCCACAACCACACCACGGCTATCGCCGCGCCGGTGATCGTCGACGCCGTGGGAACGAGGCCGATATGCCGGTCCGGTCTGGGTGCGGTGACGTCGGTATCCGGCACGTCGACCGTGGTTGGTGGTGCTGGATTGGAAGTGACTGCGACCATGTCTTCAACCTAGGGAGATCGTGGGCCGGGCAACATGGCGTTTTCCCGAGACCCTCGCGGGGGAAAACCCCCACACCGGGTGAATTCGGCGCGCTAATCGACCCTGAGCGTGCGTTAGCGCGCCGAATTCGCTATTTCAGGGCGATGAGTTCGAGCGCGATGTTGTCGGGGTCGCGGAACTCGAGAATGTGGGACGTGCCGATATCCTTGATCGGCTCGTGCGCGATGCCGAGATCGTCGAGATGCGCTGCGGCGGCATCCAACTCGTCCTTTGTGCTCAACCCGAAGGCCAGGTGGTCGAGGCCGACGCGGTCCTCGTCGAAACTGTCGTCGGCCACCGGTCGCAGGCCGACCAACGTGTCGCCGGCGCGGTAGATGACGCCGCCGAAGAGGAACCACAGCTTGTCCCGCGTCTCGGCGTCCGCATCGTCTGGCACTTCCAGCAGAACCGGCCAGCCGAAGACGCTGTCGTAGAACTCCCGCGATCGCGCGATGTCGGTGACGGTCAGCCTGACGTGCTGAATGGACGTCGTGTTTATTGCCATGACCCTCATGCTGCCAGCACACGGGATAGGGTCGACCCGGACGGGGACCCCAGATCGAAAGGCCGGCTCGTGGGTGGAATCCGGAGGGTCGTCGCCGTCGTCGTAGCGCTGGCCATGGGCGTAAACGTCGGCATCGCGCCTGCACAGGCGGACCCCGACCTCCCCTCGCAACTCGACTCCGCGATCGAGGCCAGAATCGCGCAGATGGGCATCCCGGGCGCGATCGTCGCCCTGGCGATCCCGGGCCAGATCGAATACGCCAAGGCGTTCGGCGTCGCCGACACCGCCACCGGTGCCCCGATGGTTGTCGACGACTTCACCCGAATCGGTAGCGTCACCAAGACGTTCACCGGAACCGCCATCCTCCAATTGGTCGACCAGGGCAGAATCCGGCTCAGTGATCCGATCTCCCGATATGTCGAGGGTGTCCCGTCCGGCGACGTGATCACCTTGGACCTGTTGGGCCGGATGCGCAGTGGTCTGCACGACTACACCGAGACAGATACCTTTCTCCCGCGGGTCTACAGCGAGCTGCCCACCGGACCTGACGCGTTCGCGACAACATCACGGGAGCTCGTCGATGCGGCGTTTGCCCAACCGATGGATTTCCCGCCCGGCACGCAGTGGAAGTACAGCAACACCAACACCGTCCTGCTCGGCATGGTGGTCGAGAAGGTCACCGGGCTTCCGCTCGGACAGTATTTCGAGCAGAACATCTACGACCCGCTCGGCCTGGATCGCACCAGCTATCCGTCGAACGGCGCGATGCCCATCCCGTACGCCCACGGCTACAACAAGGCGCCCGATGGCCAGATCTTCGACGCTTCCCTATGGAATCCGTCGTGGGGTAACGCGGCAGGCGCGATTGTGTCGGACCTTTCGGACATGACGGTCTGGGCGGTCGCGCTGGGCCAGGGCACGCTGCTGAAGCCCGATACTCAGGCGCAACGGATCAACAATGGGAGCTCCGTCGCGCCGGGCGTCGACTACGACTTCGCGATCTTCAACACGCACGGCTGGCTCGGACACAACGGCGACATTCCCGGCTACGCGACCGTCGTGGTGTACCTCCCCGAACTCGACGCCACAATGGTGGTCCTGACGAATTCCGATATCCCCGAGCAGCATTCCGCGGGCCAGATCGCGTATGACATCACGTCGATCGCTACTCCGGAATATCTGTACGAGGTCGGCCCCAAGCCGCCGGAACTGCTGCGCGAACCCGGCGACTGACCGGCGCGCCCGAGACCACAAGGGCGACGTGCCACAATCGCCGTCGTGCAGGTAGGGATGACGATGCCGGTGATGGAGCCAGACCTCGATGCGGCGGTACTCGAGGCGTGGGCGAAGACGATCGACGAAGGGCCGTTTTCGTCGCTGTGCTGGGGTGAGCGGATCGCGTTCGACAACCCCGAGGCGATCACGCTGCTCGGGGCGCTGGCGGCATGGACGGATCGCGTTCGCCTGGTGACGACCGTGGTGGTGCCGCAACTGCACGACCCCGTGATGTTGGCGAAGGCGCTGGCGACCGGCGACATGCTCAGCGGAGGCAGGCTCACCGTAGGCCTCGGAATCGGCGGCCGACGCGAGGATTACGAGGCGGTCGGCGCCGACCCGTCGACACAGACGATGCGGGGGATGGCAGACCTGGTCGCCGTGATGAAACGGGTCTGGGCCGGCGAGAAGGTGACCGATTCCGTCGTGCCCGTCGGACCCGCACCGCTGCAGAACGCGGGGCCGTCGCTGCTCGTCGGGACGATGGGCCCCAAGACCGTGCAGTCCGCCGCATCCTGGGCCGACGGCCTTGCGGGCACCACTTTGGACCTCGATACCACCAAGCAGAACGAACTGTACGACGTTGCCCGAACCGCGTGGGCGCAGGCGGGAAAGCCCAAACCCCTTCTGGCGACGTCGTTCTGGTTCGCGCTCGGCGACGGCGACGAAGCGCGCGCTCAGGTTCACAGACATCTGCGCCGCTACATGAACTGGATCCCGGCCTCCTACGTCGACGCCATGGCGCCCAGCACCGGCTGGGCCGGCGGCGAGGACGAGTTGCTCGCCGTGCTGAAGAAGTTCGAGGACATCGGCACCGACGAAGTTCACCTCATCCCGACGAGTTCGGATATCGACCAGGTGCGCAGGGTCGCCGACGTCGTCAAGGACTTCAGGTAGGCGCGGAGTAGTTGTCGTAAACCTTCCTGTAGTACGACGACAGGAACCGGCGACCGATCAGGCGCATAGTCACCACCGCCACCAGCCCACGAAGATTCCTCGACGACTGGTCCCACACCGCATGCACGGCGCTGCCGCCCTCGGCCCGAGGCGTCGCCGTCAAGGACATGAAGCCGCCGGGATGCAGGGCTTCGGCCTCCACGATCGTCAACGTCACTGTGCCCGGTTGCGACCAGTCGTAGCGCCAGCGTGCCCACAGTTTCGGAAAGTCCTGCCCCTCACGAATTTCTGCGTCGGTGTCACCGATGCGATACACCTCGAATGCCGCCTCCGATGACGCCGGCCAGCGCCGCGACCGGTTGGCGGAGAAATCCGTCATCAACTCGACGACCTGATCCGGGGTCGCGGTCGTCACGAAGTCGAAGTCGAATGTGGTTCGCACGGCGTGAACGTATCAGCGGCAGATGTCCGAATGGCAGGCTGCAGGCATGACCGATGACGCCTTCATGCCGCCGATCGTGTCGCGCGCCGAATGGGAGAAGGCGCGGGCGGAGCTGCTCGTGAAGGAAAAGGAGCTCACCCGGCTGAAGGACTCGGTCAGTGCGGCACGACGGCGCCTGCCGATGGTGGAAGTCACCGAGTCGTACTCGTTCGACTCCGACGACGGGCCGAAGTCACTGCTCGACCTTTTCGATGGCCGCAGGCAGCTGATCGTGCAGCACTTCATGTTCGGACCCGACTGGACGCAGGGGTGTGACGGCTGTTCGATGATGGCCGACTCCATCCCTCCGCTGTCGCACCTCAACGCGAAAGACACGTCGTTCGTGCTGATTTCGCGCGCGCCGCTGCACAAGCTGCTGGCGTTCCGTGACCGCATGGGCTGGACGCTGCCGTGGGTGTCCTCGGAGCCGTCGACGTTCAACGAGGATTTCCACGCGACCGTCGACGGCGAAGAGCGGCAGGCGATCAGCGTGTTCCTCCGTGACGGCGTGCGCATCTTTCACACCTGGTCGACGTTCGCGCGCGGCGAGGAGCCGTTCATGTTGGTGTTCGACCTGCTCGACCTCACGCCGTACGGGAGGCAGGAGAGCTGGGAGGACTCGCCCGCGGGATGGCCGCAGCAGCCGCCGTACGAGTGGATGCGGCTGCACGACTCGTACTGATTGCGTAGAAATCATCGCAGGTCGTCAATTATGCTTAGCTAGCCGCTTTGCCGGCGGCTCTCGTGCAGTGCGCTGAGCAGGAAGTTTGCGATGATCAAGGTCTTTGTGGCGATCGCGGGCGGCATGGCGCTGGTTTGCGCTCCAGCCGAAGGCGACGGGGATGACTAGCGCGCACGAGCACGACCCGACGCCAGACGAGCAACAGTCGGTGTCCCCGGCGGAACCGACGGACTGGGTCAAACCGGTTGAGCTGATCGAGCTGTTGCAGCGCCGCACCGCGAAGCGCAAACAACCCGAGGCGCCGACGTCGTCGCCCTTCTATGACGCCGAGTTCGTCGCCAGCCACCGCACGAGGAGGAAGCGACGGTCCGACTAGTCTCCGTCGGTCTCGTCGTCCTCAGTCTTCGTACTCCTCGTCCTCGAATCTCGACTCGTCGTCTTCGTCGAAGTCGTCGTCTCTCGTCCTCTTCATCGACGTAGGGCGTGTTCAGCCCCGCCAGATGGTCCGGGTCCGCGGTGACCTGCTCCCATTTCGTCGGCGGGTGGAACTGCGCCCACGTCTCCTCGTCTCCGAAATGGATGGCGAGCACGCCGCCATCGAGGAACTCGAAGCCGTCGTCGTCTCCGAAGTCCTGCGATTGTGCCTGCCCACTGAAACGCACCGTGAACGCCATGGCGGCCAGTTTTTCATGACGCGGTGACACCGTCGGACGGCCTACCTGCGATGCCTCCGAAACTCCTTCCGGTGCGCACGCGACCGTGGTAAAGCTGGCCCACATGACAACAGTGGGACAGACGGACGAGAAGCCGACCGGACGCACGCTGTTCGGTCACCCGATTGGCCTGGCCAACCTCTTCGGTGTCGAGTTGTGGGAGCGGTTCTCGTTCTACGGGATGCTCACGATCCTCGGCTACTACCTGTACTACTCCGTCACCGAAGGCGGCCTCGAGCTGCCGAAAACCACCGCAACGGGCATCGTCGGCGCGTACGGCGGACTGGTCTACCTGTCCACTGTGCTGGGCGGCTGGATCGCCGACCGGGTGCTCGGCATGGAGCGCACGGTGTTCTACGGCGGTGTGGTGGTGATGTGTGGCCACATCGCGCTCGCGATCATCCCTGACCTGGCCGGCGTCGCCGTGGGCCTCGTGCTGGTCGCGCTCGGCTCGGGTGCATTGAAGGCGAATGCGTCGTCGCTGCTCGGCACCCTGTACGAGAAGGGTGACCCGCGCTGCGACGGCGGGTTCACGCTGTTCTACCTCGGCATCAACCTCGGCGCGTTCATCGGCCCGCTGATCACCGGCCTGCTGCAGACGCGGATCGGCTTCCACTGGGGCTTCGGCGCGGCCGCGGTCGGAATGGCGCTTGGCCTGGCGCAGTACGTCTTCTTCCGCAAGAACCTCGGTGACCACGGCCGCAACGTGCCGAACCCGTTGCCGCGCAGCGGTATCAAGTGGGCCGTCATTGCCGGCGTAGCGGTTGTCGTCGTGGTCGCGATCGCTTTCCTCACCGGCCTGGTCAAGCTCGCCAACCTGTCGCAGGTCACCACGGGCGTCATCATCGTCGCCTCGATCGCGTACTTCGTCATCATGCTCACCAGCTCGAAGGTGGAGCCCGTCGAGCGCACCCGCGTGCGCGCGTTCATTCCCCTCTTCATCGCCAACGCGGTGTTCTGGTCGCTCTTCCAGCAGATCTTCACGGTGCTCGCGGTCTACTCCGATGAGCGGATGAACTGGTCGATCTTCGGGTGGACGGCGCCGTCGAGCTGGATCGGTTCCATCGAGCCGGTGTGGATCATCCTGCTCTCGCCGCTGTTCGCGATCATGTGGACGAAGCTGGGCAACCGGGCGCCGACGACCCCGCGCAAGTTCTCCTACGGCGTGATCGGCATGGGCATCGCGTTCCTGTTGTTCCTGCCGATGGCCGGCACAGAGGGCAAGTCAGTGCCCGCACTTTTCGTCGCGGCGGTATTGGCCATGTTCGCGATTTCGGAACTGTTGTTGTCACCGATCGGCCTGTCGGTCACGACAAAGCTTGCGCCGGAAGCGTTCCGGGCGCAGATGATGGCGCTGTACTTCTTCTCGGTCGGCCTCGGCACGTCGATGTCCGGGGTGCTCGCCAAGTACTACGACGCGAGCAGGGAGTTCGCCTACTTCGGGATCCTCGGTGCCGTCGCGATCGTGGCGGGTGTGATCGTCTTCGCCCTCTCGCCCTGGATCAGCCGCGAGATGGAGGGCGTGCACTAGTGCACCTAGCGCCTGCAGGCGGCGTGGTGTATGGTATATTTTTTTTTTTTTTTTTTTTTTTTAAAAAAAAAAAAAAAAAAAAAAAAAAAAAAAAAAAAAAAAAAAAAAAAAAAAAAAAAAAAAAAAAAAAAAAAAAAAAAAAAAAAAAAAAAAAAAAAAAAAAAAAAAAAAAAAAAAAAAAAAAAAAAAAAAAAAAAAAAAAAAAAAAAAAAAAAAAAAAAAAAAAAAAAAAAAAAAAAAAAAAAAAAAAAAAAAAAAAAAAAAAAAAAAAAAAAAAAAAAAAAAAAAAAAAAAAAAAAAAAAAAAAAAAAAAAAAAAAAAAAAAAAAAAAAAAAAAAAAAAAAAAAAAAAAAAAAAAAAAAAAAAAAAAAAAAAAAAAAAAAAAAAAAAAAAAAAAAAAAAAAAAAAAAAAAAAAAAAAAAAAAAAAAAAAAAAAAAAAAAAAAAAAAAAAAAAAAAAAAAAAAAAAAAAAAAAAAAAAAAAAAAAAAAAAAAAAAAAAAAAAAAAAAAAAAAAAAAAAAAAAAAAAAAAAAAAAAAAAAAAAAAAAAAAAAAAAAAAAAAAAAAAAAAAAAAAAAAAAAAAAAAAAAAAAAAAAAAAAAAAAAAAAAAAAAAAAAAAAAAAAAAAAAAAAAAAAAAAAAAAAAAAAAAAAAAAAAAAAAAAAAAAAAAAAAAAAAAAAAAAAAAAAAAAAAAAAAAAAAAAAAAAAAAAAAAAAAAAAAAAAAAAAAAAAAAAAAAAAAAAAAAAAAAAAAAAAAAAAAAAAAAAAAAAAAAAAAAAAAAAAAAAAAAAAAAAAAAAAAAAAAAAAAAAAAAAAAAAAAAAAAAAAAAAAAAAAAAAAAAAAAAAAAAAAAAAAAAAAAAAAAAAAAAAAAAAAAAAAAAAAAAAAAAAAAAAAAAAAAAAAAAAAAAAAAAAAAAAAAAAAAAAAAAAAAAAAAAAAAAAAAAAAAAAAAAAAAAGGCAACTCAACCGCGAAGATTCGCCAACACCAAGCAGATAGCTGCGACTCGGACCAACCCGCTATCCGGCCTGATTGGTTTTCACGTCGAACTTGAAGTGCTGCCCGGGGTCCAGCGAACCGTCGGGTTTCTGCCGGCGGTAGTGCAGGTCGACCTTGGTGTATTTCAAGGTCACCGACTCCGTTTATGGGTGTCCTCTACGCCTGTTTGACCGACGGAGGTGATCGTCGCCTCGCTGAGTTTGACGATCAAAAAGTCCTGCTGGTTCGGGCCCGCCTTGCGGTGACTGATGGTCGCTTCAGCGATGCGTCGACCTGTCGCGCATGCGAGCAGCAGTGCGGGGGTTGCGTTGTCGATGCCGTGAACGATCGTCAGGTCCTGGAAGGTCGGCTTGCCGACACCGCTGCCGCCGCCTGTGCCGGTCGATCCTGGGTTCGACACGCCCCACGCGAACGACAGCACCTCGATCTCCTCCTTGTGCTTGACATCCAGCGATTCCCCTTTTATGTCACCGATTTTGGCGAATATCTCGGTCGCCATCGAACCCTCCTACTCCGGTCGGACACCACGTCATACCAACGATGGCATGTGTGGAGCGCCGCGCAATGCGTAGTGCACTACCGATCACAAAGCGCTATGCCGGGCGTTATGGTCACAGCCATGGGTTTTCGCGATGACATCCGCCGACTGACAGAGCTTCAGCAGGCGAACCCTGACCGGTCGAGCCGCGAGCTTCAGCAGATGCTCGACGCTGAGAAACAAGTCGCCAAAGACAGCGAGTACACGCCTATTTCGCTCCCACCGCCGTCGAACCGTATGTCGACACGGTCGCACCCAAGACCTGGAGGTTCGGGTCTGGACGCAATGGTGAAGAACTACATCCGCATCGTCGGCCTGGCGCCCGAGGACGTGTTCGGTATGTACGGCGATCAGGACGGCGAACGCAGCACGCTGAGGTTCGTCTACCGCGACCGCCCCGAATACCAGGAGGGTCGTCGCCGCTTCCGCCAGGCTATGGGCGACTAGGCAGGCTGTTCAGCGTCGGATGCGCTGTCGCGCAACCCAGTCGGCCAGTCCAGCAGTGGAGGTGATGTGGTCGAGCGCCTGCGTGACCGCACCGCGCAGTGGTCCGTCCTCACCGTGTTCGGCATCGCGCACCGGTGGCGGGGAATCCTTGCGGAACGCCATGAGGCCGTCCCTGTACGCATCGTCGAAAACGTCGGGCGCAGTTGCTTTCAGTAGCGCCGCCAGGCCGCCGAGCGTGACGATCTCGGGATCGTGAATGTTCACCAAGGCGCCGACACCGCGCCCCAGCGACGCTGCGACGGATTCGAATGCCCGACGCGTTAAGGCGTCGCGTTTGGGTGCGGCCAGCAGTTGGTGCACGTACTCGACGGGATCATCGGGGGGCTTGTCGCCTCGATACCTGGCAATGGCGCGCCCGTCGACGGTGAGGTCCCAGCATCCGCGTGCACCGCAGGGACAGACGAGTTTCGGATCGCCGAAGGGGATGTGGCCGTACTCACCCGCCGCGCCATGGGCTCCGTTCAGCGGCTTGTCGCTGACCACCAGCGCGCCGCCGATACCCTGCGCGACGATCAAATACAGTGCCGTCGAGGCGAATCGGGCGGCGCCGCTTCGCGCTTCGGCCAATCCTGCCAGCGTGGCGTCGTTACCCAGCAGCAGTGGAATGTTCGCGCGCGCGGGGATCTTCGCGGCCAGCACCGAGAGGTCGACGTCGTTCCATCCGCGCGACGTGAACTGAACGAGCCTGGCGTCGCTGACGGTGCCGGCGACCGCGACCACAATCGCCCTCAGTCGCTTGGAGTTCCGTCGATAGATCCCGCCGATCGCATCCGCCAGCTGGTCGAGTACGGGCTCCAACTTCTCGGCGGTACTCGGCTTGTGTCACGACCTGCGGCACGCCGTCAATGCCCGCGAGAGCAAGGCGCCAGTCCGTCGCGCGCAAGTCAGCCGCCAGCACCAACGGGCCCTCTGCATGAGGTCCGAGCACCGTGGTGGTCTGCCCCGCCCCTGTGCGGGCGCGGGGGTTTCGTCGAGAAGTAGCGCTTGCCGCAGCCGCGCGACCAACTCGGTCGCACCGCCGGTGCCGATGCCGAGGCGCTGTGCTGCGGCGGCGCGGGTGATTCCAGGGTCGGATCGCACCACGTCGATGAGTTGAGCGGCGCCCAACCACCGCACGTGGGCGGCCTGCCGCGGATCCTGTGCCATCACCGGAAGTATCGCATTTGAATATGCTCAAGCGGCGAGTATATTTGCAGTCGTGACGTTGACCGCTGAGAACGCACCTGCATCGGGCATTCGCCAGAGCCTGCTGGGGCTGCTGTCGCTTGCGCTGGCGTCATGCATCGCGGTGACCACGGAGATGCTGCCGATCGGTCTGTTACCCGATATCGGTGCGACGTTCGGGGTGGCCGACTCGGTTACCGGACTGTTGGTCAGTCTGTACGCGGTGATGGTCGCGGCGCTTGCCGTCCCATTGACAATCGCCACGTCCCGGTTCGCCCGCAAGCCGCTGTTGTTTGCCACCTTGGCGTGCTACGCCGTCAGCAACGTGCTGGTTGCCGTCGCGCCGGTGTTCGCCGTTGTTGCGGTCGGACGCACTGTCGGCGGGATCACCCATGCCCTGTTCTTCTCGCTGGTGATCGGATACTCGCCGAGGTTGGTGTCGGGAGCGCATGTCGGTCGCGCACTTGCGCTGGCGGGCAGTGGGGCATCGGCCGGACTGGTCATCGGCGTGCCGCTGTTGACGTCGCTTGGCGCCGCGGCGGGATGGCGCACGTCGTTTGTGGCGTTGGCCGTGCTGTCGGTCCTGACGTTGTCCTGGTCGCCGCACTGCTGCCGCGCGTCGACCACGAATCGATGTCGGCCCGAAGCCGATCCGGCGGGCAACGACAACTCGCGGCGGTCGCGACATCGAACACCCTGGTGTTTCTCGGCCAGTTCACGGTGTACACGTTCATCGCCGTGCTGCTGCTCAGCAGCGGCGTCGGCCCGGCTTTCGTCGGACCGATCCTTCTGGCGTGCGGCGCTTCTGGGCTTCTCGGACTTTGGTACGCCGGTCGCGGCCTCGACAGGAATCCGAGGCGAACCGCTTTGCTTTTGGTCGCGCTGATCCTGGCCGCGGTCGTGATGCTCGGTGCCTCATGGCCTGCGCTCGTGACAGTGCTTGTCGCGACAGCGATATGGAGTGGCGCATTCGGGGGCGTGCCATCGATCTATCAAGCATGTGCGGTGCGTGCTCGGGCCATGCCGCCCGAACTGGCCGGCGCATGGATCAATTCCACCGCCAACATCGGAATCGCGGGTGGGGCCGCTATCGGAGCCGGAGTGCTCCATGTGGCTGGGCCATCGGTACTGCCGTGGCCGGGTGCGGCGCTTATCGCCTGCGGCCTCGGGGTAATGGCGCTGTCTCGCCGGGCATTCCCGCGTGAGCCATGAGCTATCACGTCAGATTCGACGCGTCGAGCGAGGTCGACGGCTATTCTTCGGCAGACCCTATCATAGCGGAAGTCCCGAATCGTGGAGGTATGCCTCATGGGGCTCGTCATCGGCATCATCGTCGCCGTCGTCATTGTTCTGCTGCTCATCTTCGTCATCGCCGGGTACAACGGCCTGGTCCGCGCGCGCAACGCGTACAAGAACGCGTTCGCGCAGATCGACGTCCAGCTGCGGCGCCGATTCGACCTGATTCCCAACCTGATCGAGACGGCCAAGGCGTACATGGCGCACGAGCGCCAGACGCTGGAGGCCGTCGTGGCGGCGCGCGGCGCGGCGATGAACGGTCTGGCCGCGGCACAGGCCAATCCCGGCGACCCGGCGGCGATGCAGCAGCTGGCGGCCGGGCAGCAGGCCCTGGACGGCGCGTTGAGCAGGCTCAACGTGGTCGTCGAGCAGTACCCGGACCTCAAGGCGAACCAGAACATGATGCAGCTGTCCGAGGAGCTGACCTCCACGGAGAACAAGGTCGCGTTCGCTCGCCAGGCCTACAACGACTCCGTGATGAACTACAACAACAAGCGAGAGACGTTCCCCGGCAGCGTCTACGCGGGCATGTTCAACTTCGCCCCGGCGGCGCTGCTGGAGATCCCGCCGGAGCACCCCGAGATGCGGGACGCGCCGAAGGTCCAGTTCTGACCAACCCGGCGGTCATGAACTTCTTCGACCACCAGCGGGCGGCCAAGGGCACCACGCTGAAGCTGGTGTTCCTGTTCGCGGTCGCCGTGGTGGCGCTGGTCGCGGCCATCGACGTCGCAGCCGTGCTCGCGATGACGTACCTCTCGTCGGACTACCAGGAGATCGACGCCTCGTCGATGCTCGCCGTGGTCGTCGTCGTCACGCGCGTTCACCCTGTTGATCATCGCCGGCGGCATGCTCTTCAAGACGCTCTCGCTGCGGCAGGGCGGAGCGGCCGTCGCCGCGTCTGTCGGTGCGGTGCCCGTCGACCCGACCACCACGGATCCGCAGCTGCGGCGGTTCGTCAACATCGTCGAGGAGATGGCGCTGGCCTCCGGCGTGCCGGCGCCGCGGTTGTTCGTCATGCCGCGCGAGCCCGGCATCAACGCCTTCGCAGCGGGCTTCACCCCGGCCGACGCGGCGATCGCGGTCACCGGGGGAGCGCTGGCCCAACTCAACCGCGACGAGTTGCAGGGCGTGATCGGGCACGAGTTCAGCCACATCCTCAACGGCGACATGCGGCTGAACATCCGGCTGATCGGACTGCTCGCCGGAATCCTGTTGATCGGCATGATCGGGTTGCGCAGTTGCAGTTCGGTGGCCGCGGGAGCGACAGCAAGGGCGCCCTGCCGTTCGTGGTCTTCGCGTTCGCGATCATGGCGCTCGGCTACATCGGGGTGTTCTTCGCGAACGTGATCAAGGCGGCGGTGTCGCGGCAGCGCGAGTGGCTGGCCGACGCATCCGCCGTGCAATTCACCAGGCAGACCGACGGTCTCGAAGGCGCGCTGAAGAAGATCGGCGGCATACCGACCGGCTCGCGGCTGCGTGACTCCCGCAATGCGGCCGAGGTCAGCCACATGCTGTTCGGGGAGGGCACGCGACGGTCGTTCACATCGCTGTTCGCGACGCATCCGCAACTGACCGACCGGATCAAGGCACTCAACCCCAACTTCAACCCTGGCGAAATCGCTGCGCTGCAACAGCATTACGCCCGCCAGGCCCCCGACGGCCTGGCCGAAGACATCGCCGCAGGCTTCGCACCTGCCGGATCGGCGCTCGGCCGTCAGGCGCCGACCCCGGTGCCGGTCCCTGCGTCTGGCCGCGCGTCTGGCCGACATGCGATCACCGCAGAACAAGTCGTTGCGCGTGCGGGCACGTTCACCCCCGCCGACCTGAGATACGGCGCCGCCCTGCATGCGCGACTGCCCGACGATGTCCGGCAGCTCGCGACCCAGCCGACGACAGCGCCTGCGGCGATCATCGCCTTGCTCCTCGCTCCAGCCGGCGAAGCGTTGCAAGCGCGCCAACTCGGCTCTGTGGTTCAGCGCATGGGCACCGCGCAGGCGCGCGACGCTGAAGCCCTTTCTGCGGAGATGGCGAAGCTGCCACAAGAGCTGCGGATGCCGTTCGTCGCTCTGGCACTGTCACAGTTGGTCACGCACACCCGTGCTGAGCGGGATGCGCTCGTCGCGGTGCTCAACGATCTCGCGGTCGCCGACGACAAAGTGACGATGTTCGAGTACTGCCTGACGCGTCTTGTCTGGAGCTATCTGCTGGACGTCGCCGACCCGTCCCGGCGCAGCAAGGTGGGCAACGGTTCGCTGACCGGAGTGCGCCCGGTGGTGACAACGCTGCTGGCGACTCTGGCGGTCGCCGGCGCTGCAGACCAGGAGTCGTCGTCGCGGGCGTTGGACGGTGCGCTGCACCGTCTTTACGGCGATGCGGCACGGGCGGAGAACCCGCGCCGGCTGACCTGGCAGCAGACCCTCGACGAGGGCTGGTCCGCGCTGGACGCATTGGATCCCAAAGCCAAGCAGGCGCTCGTCGAGGCGATGGTGGGAGCGGTGATGCACGATGGCACCGTCACTGCGTCGGAGGCCGAACTACTGCGCGCGGCTTGCGGTTTGATGCATGTGCCGCTGCCCGCACTGCTGAGCTGAACAGATCGGCGTCAGCCGCCGATTCCATTGTCGAGGCCGAGGTGGGTTCCGAAGTACCACGGGATGCCGATCCGTGCCGCTAATGCAACGAGCACGAGCCCGATCAGAGGCGCGAGCCAGGCGAACGTCCGTACGTTGGTGCGAATCGGGACGAAGGCCAGGGCCAAGAACACCAGACCGAGGCCGGCCGCCACCCATGAGATGACCTTCAGGGGCGGGCCTGCCGCCTCCTGATAGTCGGTGACGTACCCGTCGGGAAAACCGAACATGGATACGTCCGTCCACGTCATGAGAGCCAGCCCGATCGCGGCGACAGCGCCGATCACGCACGCAATCGACGTGAGGGACCGCATCGGTCCCTTTCCTGCGCTTTCACGGACTCGCACCAGAGCATTATCGGCTGATTGCCGTTACATCGGTGCGCGGGTTTTCTCGCCGCGATATCGCCGTAGCCGCAGCCCTGCAGCGCGTGAGGCCCGAATCGATGGCCAATCAGCAAACGAGTGAATCAACGCTGTCTATCGCCTACCGCCTGAGAAGATGCGCACGGGGGGCCAGCGGACGGGAGGGTGGGCGCGTGCTCGAAGTGATCGATAAGGGGTGTGTCACGAAATCGCATCCCGTTCCGCTTCTGTTTGTGCATGGTTCCTGGCACGCCGCCTGGTGTTGGGATGAGAACTTCCTAGGTTTCTTCGCTGACAAGGGCTACCGGGCCGCGGCTCTGAGCCTTCGCAACCATGGAAACAGCCACAAGCTGAGTCCCCGTACCACTTCGGTCGCAGATTGGGTCAGCGACGTCGCTTCTGTCGCCAGCGGCTTCCCGACGCCGCCGGTGGTAATCGGTCACTCGATGGGCGGCTTGGTGGTGCAAAAATACCTCGAGAAGCACAGCGCTCCTGCAGGAGTCCTGGTCGCAACGATGCCCGTGAGCGGGGCGAGTCGCGGGTTGCTTCGCGTAATGAGGCGTCATCCGTTGCGTTCAGCCAGAGCCGCACTGACGGGCAGGTCGCTGCGGGCACTGAACACACCACAGGCAGCGCGCGAGAACTTTTACTCAACACGTATGCCGGAGTCGGAAATCGTGCGCTACACCGCTCTCCTGGATGAGGAGTATGGCGGAAGGCAGACGGTCGATTTGACGATGCTCAGCCTGCCCAAACCTCAGCAGGTGACTACGCCCCTGCTTGTCTTGGGAGCCGAGAACGACGCCTGCTTCAGCCAAGACGAACAGCGGAAGACCGCACGCGCCTACGGCACGGAAGCAGAGTTCTTCGCCGACATGGGCCACAACATGATGCTTGAGCCCGAGTGGCAAGCCGTCGCCGAAAGAATCGACGCCTGGCTCGGGGGCCAGGGGCTCTGAAGGTGTGGTCCCCCGGCTGGGACCCTAGCGAAACGGTAGGTGCCCCCGGCAGGAATTGAACCTGCCGGGGGCACGGGGAGTGAGTTGTCAGTTCGCGCTTTTGACGGAGCCTTGATCCACCCCGATGATGCGGGTGGGAATCCCACCTTTCGTGCCGGTCGGGTTGGTCTTCGGGGGCGGCGGGTTGCAATTGCCGTCGCACGACGACTCCTTGACCCATGTGCCGTCGACGCACTTGTACTTCGCCCAGCTAGTGCCGCTGGTTTCGGTGTGATAGCCGCCGTCGCTTGTTGTCTGACCGTTCCAGGTGCAAGACGCCTTGGGCTGCGGTCTACCGGTTGGGCGGCGGCAGTTGCGGCGCCGAGGATACCGATGACGGGGATGGCGACCGCTGCCGTGGCGGCGACGATCCGGGCGGTGAAGCTGTGTTTTGCGGGGTGGTTTCTCATGAGGGAAATACTCGCGAGCACAACGTGTTTCGGTAATCGCTCGCGAGTCAGAGTCTGGCCGACGAAGGTGAGAATTTCCTACCCGCCAGGCAAGGCGACGGGGATTCTCGACCAGCGGCGGCCTTGGCGTCGCCAACGATGGCCACCGAAACCGGTCTACTGTGACTCGGCAGCTGCTAGCTCGGCCAATTGCTGGAGCTTCTCCGGGTCGAGAGACATGAATTCCAGTCCGGAAAAGGTCAAGGGTTTGAATCCTGGGCGTTTCTGCTGGTCAAACGTGGTGCCCCCGGCAGGAATCGAACCTGCGGCCTTCTGCTCCGGAGGCAGACGCTCTATCCCCTGAGCTACGGGGGCGCATGCGGACTGACTGCGCCAATGGGCGTGCACAGATTAGCGCATCGAGCGGCTGGTTTAACGATTCGGGGCCTGACCACCCGAGACCATAAGATGGACCCTCGTGACCCCCGCCGACCTGGCAGAGCTGCTCAAGACCACCGCCGCCGCGGTGCTGGCCGAGCACGACCTGGACACGTCGGCCCTTCCCGCGACGGTCACCGTGGAGCGTCCCCGCAACCCCGAACACGGCGATTACGCCACCAACGTGGCCCTTCAGCTGGCCAAGAAGGTCGGCGCAAACCCCCGTGAGCTGGCCGGATGGTTGGCGACAGCGCTGACCGCCGCTGACGGCATCGCCTCGGCCGACGTGGCCGGTCCCGGATTCGTCAACCTGCGGCTGGACGCCAGCGCGCAGAACGTCATCGTCGACAACGTCATCGGGGCAGGCAAGAACTACGGCCACTCCGACGCCCTGGCGGGCACGAACATCAACCTCGAGTTCGTCTCGGCCAACCCGACGGGGCCCATCCACATCGGCGGCACGCGGTGGGCGGCCGTCGGCGACGCGCTCGGCCGACTCCTGGCCACGCAGGGTGCCGACGTCGTTCGCGAGTACTACTTCAACGACCACGGCGCCCAGATCGACCGGTTCACCAACTCGCTCATCGCGGCCGCCAAGGGTGAGCCGACGCCCGACGACGGATACGCAGGCGACTACATCGGTGACATCGCGGCCCAGATCCTCGCCAAGGAGCCCGACGCACTGAGCCTGCCCGATGCCGAGATGCGCGAGACGTTCCGCTCGATCGGCGTCGACCTGATGTTCACCCACATCAAGGCATCGCTGCACGACTTCGGCACCGACTTCGACGTCTACACGCACGAAGACTCGATGCACAGCAGCGGTCGCGTCGACCGGGCCATCGCCCGGCTGCGTGACGTCGGCAAGATCTACGAGAAGGACGGCGCAACCTGGTTGCGCACCACCGACTTCGGCGACGACAAGGACCGCGTCGTCATCAAGAGCGACGGCAACCCGGCCTACGTCGCCGCCGATATCGCCTATTACCTCGACAAGCGTGAGCGAGGTGCCGACCTGTGCATCTACATGCTCGGCGCCGATCACCACGGCTACATCGCGCGGCTCAAGGCGATCGCCTCTTCTCTCGGCGAGGATCCCGCCACCGTCGAGGTGCTGATCGGGCAGATGGTCAACCTGGTGCGCGACGGCCAGCCGGTCCGGATGAGCAAGCGCGCGGGCACGGTCATCACGCTCGACGACCTCGTCGAGGCAATCGGCGTCGACGCCGCGCGGTACTCGCTGACCCGTTCGTCGGTCGACACCCCGATCGACATCGATCTGGCGCTGTGGTCGTCGGCCTCGGCCGAAAACCCGGTCTATTACGTGCAATACGCGCACGCGCGGCTGTCCGCGCTTGCGCGCAATGCCGCGGAGCTCGGCCTCATTCCCGACACCTCGAACCTCGAGCTGCTCACGCACGAGAAAGAGGGCGCGCTGATCCGCAATATCGGCGAGTTCCCGCGTGTGCTGAAGACCGCGTCCGCGCTACGCGAACCGCATCGGGTGTCGCGCTACCTGGAAGACCTCGCGGGCGACTACCACCGCTTCTACGACTCCTGCCGCGTATTGCCGATGGGCGACGAAGAGGCCAATGAGCTGCACACCGCCCGACTTGCGCTGTGCCAGGCCACCCGTCAGGTCATCGAGAACGGGCTGGGCATTCTCGGCGTCACCGCACCGGAGCGGATGTAATGGCCCACCCCGCAGGTCCGCGCCACGCCGAGGAGATCCACCACGCGGGCACGCCACAACGCCCGCAGTCGGCGGAGGCGCTGCTGGCGCTTGCACCGAATGTGTGGCCGCGCAACACGGTTCGCGGTGACGACGGCGTCGTGTCGATCGCCGGGGTCACGGTCACCGACATCGCCGACGAATACGGCACCCCCGTGTTCGTCATCGACGAGGACGACTTCCGGTCGCGCTGCCGCGAGATCGCCGCGGCGTTCGGCGGCGGCGACAATGTCCGCTACGCCGCCAAGGCGTTCCTGTGCACCGAGATCGCACGCTGGGTCGACGAAGAAGGCCTCTCGCTGGATGTGGCAAGCGGCGGCGAACTCGCGGTCGCCCTGCACGCCGATTTTCCCGCCGAACGGATCGCGCTGCACGGCAACAACAAATCCGTCGACGAGCTGACCGCCGCGGTCAAGGCCGGGGTCGGCCACATCGTGCTGGACTCGATGACCGAGATCGAGCGCCTCGACGACATCGCCGGTGCCGCAGGCGTGGTGCAGGACGTGCTGGTGCGCGTCACCGTCGGCGTCGAGGCGCACACCCACGAGTTCATCTCCACCGCACACGAAGACCAGAAGTTCGGGCTGTCGCTGGCCAGCGGCGCCGCGATGGACGCCGTGCGCCGGGTGTTCGAGACCGACCACCTGCGACTGGTCGGACTGCACAGCCACATCGGTTCGCAGATCTTCGACGTCGCAGGCTTCGAGATCGCCGCTCACCGGGTGATCGGGTTGCTGCGCGACGTCGTCGCCGAGTTCGGCGTCGACAAGACCGCCCAGATCTCGACCGTCGACCTCGGTGGTGGACTGGGCATTTCCTATCTCCCACAGGACGATCCGCCCCCGGTCGAGGATCTGGCGGCCAAGCTCGGCGCGATCGTGCACAACGAGTCGGCCGCAGTCGGTCTGCCGACTCCGCGCCTGGTCGTCGAGCCGGGACGCGCGATCGCAGGCCCCGGAACCATCACGCTCTACCGGGTCGGCACCGTCAAGGACGTCGCCGTCAGCCCCACCGCCCACCGGCGCTACGTCAGCGTCGACGGCGGCATGAGCGACAACATCAGGACGTCGCTCTACGGAGCCGAATACGATGTGCGCCTGATCTCCCGAATCAGCGACTCTGCTTCAACGCTGGGGCGCGTCGTCGGAAAGCATTGTGAAAGCGGCGATATCGTTGTGCGCGACGCGTGGGTCTCCGATGACATCGCACCCGGCGACCTGCTGGGTGTGGCGGCCACCGGCGCGTACTGCTATTCCATGTCGAGCCGTTACAACCTGATCGGCCGCCCCGCGGTGGTGGCCGTGCGCGACGGGCGGTCCCGCCTGATCCTGCGCCGGGAAACGGTCGACGATCTGCTCAGTCTGGAAGTGAGGTAAGAGATGAACGAAAAGCCGGTTGGTGTAGCGGTATTGGGCCTCGGAAACGTTGGCAGCCAGGTCGTCCGCATCATCGAGGAGAGCGCCGAGGACCTGACCGCGCGCATCGGTGCGCCGCTGGTGCTGCGCGGTGTCGGTGTGCGACGGGTCGCCGACGACCGAGGCGTGCCGATCGACATGCTCACCAGCGACATCGAGGAGCTGGTGTCGCGCGACGACGTCGATGTCGTCGTCGAGGTGATGGGACCCGTCGAACCCGCGCGCAAGGCGATCCTGTCCGCCCTCGAAAAGGGCAAGTCGGTCGTGACCGCCAACAAGGCGCTGATGGCTCAGTCCACCGGCGAACTGGCCCAGGCCGCCGAGAACGCCCACGTCGACCTGTACTTCGAGGCCGCGGTCGCCGGCGCCATCCCGGTGATCCGCCCTCTCACCCAGTCGCTCTCCGGCGACACGGTGCTGCGTGTGGCGGGCATCGTCAACGGCACCACCAACTACATCCTTTCTGAGATGGACAGCACCGGCGCCGAGTATTCGGACGCTCTGGCCGACGCAAGCGCGCTGGGCTATGCGGAAGCCGACCCCACCGCCGACGTCGAGGGATACGACGCGGCGGCCAAGGCCGCGATCCTGGCCTCCATCGCGTTCCACAGCCGGGTCACCGCCGACGACGTCTACCGCGAGGGCATCACCAAGGTGACGCCGGCGGACTTCAAGACAGCGCGCGCACTCGGATGCACCATCAAGCTGCTCTCCATCTGCGAACGGCTCACCAACGACGAAGGACAACAACGGATCTCGGCCCGCGTCTACCCGGCGCTCGTGCCGCTGACGCATCCCCTTGCCTCGGTCAACGGGGCGTTCAACGCCATCGTCGTCGAGGCTGAGGCCGCCGGACGGTTGATGTTCTACGGCCAGGGTGCCGGGGGAGCGCCGACGGCGTCGGCGGTGATGGGAGATCTCGTGATGGCCGCCCGCAACCGCGTTCATGGTGGCCGTGGCCCCCGTGAGTCCAAATACGCCAAACTCCCGATCGCGCCGATCGGCTTCATCCCCACCCGCTACTACGTCAGCATGAACGTCGCCGACCGTCCCGGCGTACTGTCCGCCGTCGCAGCCGAATTCGGCAAGCGCGAGGTCAGCATCGCCGAGGTCCGGCAGGAGGGCGTCGTCGACGAAGGTGGCCAGCGCTGCGGCGCGCGGATCGTCGTCGTCACCCACGAGGCCACCGACGCGGCGCTGTCAGACACCGTGGCCGCGCTTGCAGACCTCGACGTCGTGCAGGAAGTGGCGAGCGTGCTTCGACTCGAGGGAACCAGCGAATGAGCGCGACCCGCGCGGAACCCGTGCACAAGCCGTGGCCCGGGCTGATCGCGGCCTACCGCGACCGGTTGCCGGTCGACGACTCCTGGAAGCCGATCACGCTGCTGGAGGGCGGCACGCCGCTGATCCACGCCAAGCGGTTGTCCGAACGCACCGGCTGCACAGTCCATTTGAAGGTCGAAGGGCTCAATCCGACAGGCTCGTTCAAGGACCGTGGCATGACGGTGGCGGTCACCGAGTCGGTGGCCCGTGGCCAGCAGGTCGTGTTGTGCGCGTCGACCGGTAACACCTCCGCGTCGGCGGCAGCCTATGCCGCGCGTGCCGGCATCACCTGCGCTGTGCTGATCCCGCAGGGAAAGATCGCGATGGGCAAGCTCGCGCAGGCCGTCATGCACGGCGCCAAGATTCTGCAGATCGACGGCAATTTCGACGACTGCCTCGAGATCGCGCGCAAGCTCGCCACCGACTACCCGACGGTCGCGCTGGTGAACTCGGTGAACCCGTATCGCATCGAAGGCCAGAAGACCGCGGCTTTCGAGATCGTCGACGCGCTCGGCACCGCGCCCGATGTGCACTCCCTTCCGGTCGGCAACGCGGGCAACATCACCGCGTATTGGAAGGGATACACCGAATACCACCGCGACGGGTTGATCGAAGCGCTGCCACGGATGCTGGGCACCCAGGCGGCGGGCGCAGCACCGTTGGTGATCGGTGAGCCCGTCAAAGAGCCGGAAACGATCGCCACCGCCATCCGGATCGGCGCGCCCGCGTCGTGGACGTCGGCCGTCGAGGCCCAGCAGCAGTCCGGTGGCCGCTTCCTTGCCGCCACAGACGAGGAGATCCTCGATGCGTATCACCTGGTCGCGGCGAGCGAAGGGGTGTTCGTCGAGCCCGCTTCTGCGGCCAGCATCGCCGGCCTGTTGAAATCCGTCGAAGACGGTTGGGTCAAGCGCGGGTCGACAGTGGTGTGCACGGTGACGGGCAACGGTCTGAAGGATCCCGACACCGCCCTGGCGGACATGCCGACGGTCACGCCGGTTCCAGTCGATCCGGGCGCCGTCGTCGCTCAGCTGGACTTGGGCTGATCGCGAGTGACCCGAACTCTGCCGGCCGGTCTGACGGCGACCAGTGTCGTCGCCGCGTCGAGTGCCAACCTCGGTCCGGGCTTCGACAGCCTCGCCGTCGCGCTGAGCCTGTACGACGAGATCGTCGTCGAGACAACCGAATCCGGTCTCAACGTCGAGGTCGAGGGTGAAGGGGCGGGTCATGTCCCGCTGGACTCGACGCATCTCGTGGTGCGGGCAATTCAGCACGGTTTTCGGGCACTAAATGCGACTGTTGGCGGCCTGAATGTCAGGTGCCGCAACGCAATCCCGCAGTCGCGCGGACTAGGTTCGTCTGCGGCCGCGGTCGTCGGCGGACTCGCGGCCGTCAACGGTCTTGTCACCCAGGCGGGTTCGAAGCCGATGTCCGAAGCCGACCTGATCCAGCGGTCATCGGAGTTCGAGGGCCATCCCGACAACGCCGCTGCCGCGGTGCTTGGCGGCGGTGTGGTGTCGTGGACGTCGACCGGTACGACCGGACCGCGCTATGCGGCCGCCCCGTTGCAGATCCATCCCGACATCCACCTGTTCAGCGCGATACCCGAGCAGCGGTCGCTGACAGCCGAGACGCGCGTGCTGCTGCCACGGTCGGTGAGCCACGGCGACGCCCGTTTCAACGTGAGCCGCGCCGCGCTGATGGTCGTTGCCCTCACCGAGCGACCCGACCTGTTGATGGATGCCACCGAGGACGTGCTGCATCAGCCGCACCGGGCCATCGCGATGCGGGCATCGGCGGAATATCTGCTTCTGCTTCGGCGTTGTGGAGTTGCGGCGGTGTTATCGGGGGCTGGACCAGCAGTTTTAGGTCTGAGCACTCGGCAGGAACTTCCCGCAGAGGCCCTCGAATTCGGCGCCGCAAATGGATTCACCGTCAGCGAGATGTCCGTCGGCGACGGCGTTCGGTGGACGTCAGGCGTTCCGGTTCGGAGTTGACAGTTGTCACATCAGGAACAGCGTGTTTCTTGCTTTCCGGCAACAAAGCGGGTTATTCTCGCTTTCGTCCAGCAATCGCATGGTTCTCACCTGCGCCGACACTAGGACAACCACTCAAATTTTTGGACATCCCCTCGTGGATTGACGGTTCGCCATATCGCCGCGAATCCCGGCCCTCACCGTTGCAGACACGCGACGGTGGCAGCTTCGCAGCCAGCACTTGGCTGACTGCAACGAACCCTCGTGTGAATTGATCACCGGGGGAAGGAAAGGAAATCCGTGACTGAAACGGACCTCGTCACGGCTGGTGGCAGCACCCCCGAACAGGCTGAGCTGCCGAACACCGTGAACTCAGAAGACTCATCTCCTGCGGCCGCAGACGCGCCAAGCGCCGCGCCGGCCGCGGATCCAGCGCCCAAGGCCGACGTAACGACGGACGCCTCCACGGGATCGCTGTCGACCATGGTGCTGCCTGAACTACGCGCCCTGGCCAACTCCGTCGGCGTCAAGGGCGCCTCCGGTATGCGCAAGAGCGAACTCATCGCCGCGATCCGCGAGAGCCGCGGGGAATCGGTCGCCAACACCTCCGACGCCCCGAAGGCCGCCGACAAAGCCGAAGCAAGGCCGACAAGGCCGCCGGCAAGACCGACGGCGCCCCGCCGACAACGGTCCTGCGCCCGCCGACAGCGCGGCGGACGCCGCGACCGAGAGTGGCGCGGCCCCCGAGGCAGGCGAGCAGCCGAACCAGCAGCGCCGTGAGCGCCGCGGCGCATCGCGCGACGCCGGCGCCGCAGGCGAGAAGAACAAGCAGGACGGCGACCAGGCGCCAAGGACGACGCCGCCTCTGACAAGCCCGACAAGTCGGATAGGCCCGACAGGGGCGAGAAGAACGACAGGAACAAGAACCAGCAGGACAAGAAGCAGGACGGCGGGCGCCAGCAGGGCGGCGATCAGCAGGGCAACCAGCAGCGGCAGCCAGCAGGGCGGCGATCAGCAGGGCAACCAGCAGCGCAACCAGCAGGGTCGCAATAACAACAACAACAACGACGATGACGACGACGAGCGCGGCGGACGTCGCGGCAGGCGCTTCCGCGATCGCAGACGCCGCGGTGAACGTGGCGGTGGCGACGGCGGCGGCGGCGAGACCGAGCTGCGCGACGACGACGTCGTCCAGCCCGTCGCGGGCATTCTCGACGTGCTCGACAACTACGCCTTCGTCCGCACCTCCGGCTACCTCGCAGGCCCCAACGACGTCTACGTGTCGATGAACATGGTGCGCAAGAACGGTCTACGCCGCGGCGACGCCATCACCGGCGCAGTTCGGGTCCCCAAGGACGGCGAGCAGCCCAACCAGCGCCAGAAGTTCAACCCGCTGGTTCGCCTCGACACCGTCAACGGCGGGTCGGTCGAGGACGCCAGGAAGCGTCCTGACTTCACCAAGCTGACCCCGCTGTACCCGAACCAGCGTTTGCGGCTTGAGACCTCCAACGACCGGCTGACGACCCGCGTGATCGACCTGATCATGCCGATCGGCAAGGGTCAGCGCGCGCTGATCGTGTCGCCGCCCAAGGCCGGTAAGACGACGATCCTTCAGGACATCGCCAACGCGATCACCACGAACAACCCCGAATGTCACCTCATGGTGGTGCTCGTCGACGAGCGGCCGGAAGAGGTCACCGACATGACGCGCTCGGTCAAGGGCGAGGTCATCGCCTCGACCTTCGACCGTCCGCCGTCCGATCACACCCAGGCCGCCGAGCTCGCCATCGAGCGGGCCAAGCGCCTGGTTGAAGAGGGCAAGGACGTCGTGGTGCTGCTCGACTCGATCACCCGCCTCGGCCGCGCGTACAACAACGCGTCGCCTGCGTCGGGCCGAATCCTGTCCGGTGGTGTCGACTCGACCGCGCTGTATCCGCCGAAGCGGTTCCTCGGCGCGGCCCGCAACATCGAGGACGGCGGCTCGTTGACGATCATCGCCACGGCGATGGTGGAGACGGGTCGACCGGCGACACGGTGATCTTCGAAGAGTTCAAGGGCACCGGTAACGCCGAGCTCAAGCTCGACCGCAAGATCTCCGAGCGTCGGGTGTTCCCGGCCGTCGATGTGAACCCGTCGGGCACCCGCAAGGACGAGCTGCTGCTCCCGCCGGATGAGTTCGCAATCGTGCACAAGCTGCGCCGGGTGCTGTCGGGCCTGGATTCTCATCAGGCCATCGACCTGCTGATGAGCCAGCTGCGCAAGACGAAGAACAACTACGAGTTCCTGATGCAGGTCTCCAAGACCGCGCCGGGCTCGCCGGACGACGCCAACTAGTCAGTCGGTTTGGCCGGGTCTGCTTGCAGGCCCGGCATCACGTAGCGCCGCACATGCGCGCGCACTTCGTCGCGATCGTTGGGGTCGAGGACGTCGCCGGGCACGGTGACGAGCGAGATGATCACCCTGGCCACCCACTCGGATGCCTCGGCGATGTCGGTGGCGGGATGGATATCGCCCGCGTCGCGCGCGGCAACCAGGTAGCGCCGCCAGAACTCGGCGAGGTCGGGCACCAAGCCCTGCACGCCTGCGCCCGCGCACGCGGCGAATTCCTCGGGTTCCTCCATCCGCAGCCGCATCAGCAGGGTGCCGGGGTCGTCGTAGGCGGTGCGCGCATTCACCACGCGCCGCCGCGATCTGGCTGTCGAGTCCTTCGACGTCCTCGCAGCATCGCGTGCACCTCGGACCACCACGCCTCGTTGAGCCTGACGATGGCCGCACCCAGCAGGGACGCCTTGTCGGGGAAGTGCCGATACAGCCAACCGCGCGACACCTGGGCCACCTCGGCCACCTCGGACACCGTCGTCGACCGAATACCCTTGGCGCGCAGGCATACCTCGGCTGCGTCGATCAGCCGATCGCGAACGCTCTTGGCGTCCGTGCCGCTCGTCACCTGGGTCTCCTCGTCATTCCGTCGCGTCAGCAGATGCGGTCGGAGCATTCTGTCAACTGGCAGGCGGATACTACCGGCCCGGCAAGGGATGGTAGACAGATTCGCGAATCTGTTCACTCAGCGCGACGAACCGAGGTGAGCCATGGCGGACACACTCCAACAGTTGTTTCGTGAGCGGTCCGGACATGACACCGTCGCGGTGAAGCATGGCGACCGCACCTGGACGTGGCGCGAGCACATCGCCGAGGCCGAGACCCAGGCCGCCGCACTCATCGGCATCGCCGATCCCGCCCGGCCGCTGCACGTCGGCGTGTTACTGGCCAACGGACCCGACATGTTGACGGCGATGGCGGCCGCCGCACTCGGCGGCTATGTCCTGTGCTGTATCAACAACACTCGGCGCGGCGAGGCCCTTGCCCGCGATGTCGCCCTCGTCGACTGTCAGATCCTGATCACCGACGCAGCCCATCGCCACCTGCTCGACGGCGTCGACCTGCCCGGTGTCCGGGTGTTGGACACGTCCAGTGACGAATGGGCCGCGCTGACCGCGCAACATGTCGAGTTGACGCCGCACCGTGAGGTCGGGCCCTGACGACACGTTCGTGATGATCTTCACCTCGGGCACCAGCGGCGACCCGAAGGCCGTGCAGGTGCAGCACATGATGCCGATCTTCGCGGGAAGTGCTCTGGCGGAACGCTATTCGGTCACAACGTCCGATGTCTGCTACGTGTCGATGCCGTTGTTCCACTCGAACTCCATCTACGCGGGCTGGGGTGTCGCGATGGTGACCGGGGCGACCATCGTGCCCGCGGTCTTCTCCACTTCGCGTTTCCTCGACGACGTCCGCCGCTACGGCGTCACGTTCATGAACTACGTCGGCAAGCCGCTCGCCTACATCCTGTCCACTCCCGAAAAGCCCGACGACCAAGACAATCCACTGCGCGTCGCATTCGGCAACGAGGCCAGCGATCGGGATATCGCCGAGTTCTCCCGTCGCTTCGACTGCACGGTCTGGGACGGCTTCGGGTCGACGGAGAACGCCGTCATCATCACCCGCGAGGACGGCTGCCCTGACGGCTCGCTCGGCAAAGGCTTTCCCGGGGTTGCGATCTACGATCCGGACACCCTGCAGGAGTGTGAGGTCGCGACGTTCGACGGCAACGGTGATCTGATCAACCGCGAAGCGGCGGTGGGGGAGTTGGTGAACACCTCCGGTGGCGGGCTCTTCCGCGGTTACTACAAGGACGCAGGCGCCACCGATCAGCGACTGCGCCATGGCATGTACTGGTCGGGCGATCTGGCCTACCGCGACGCCGACGGCTGGATCTACTTCGCCGGCCGCACGGCCGACTGGATGCGGGTCGACGGCGAGAACCTCGCCGCCGCACCCATCGAGCGGGTTCTGACAAGGCTTGAGGAGATCAGCCGCATCGCGGTGTACCCGGTGCCCGACGAGTCCGTCGGCGACCAGGTGATGGCGGCGATCGTGTTGCGAGAGGGCGAGACGCTGACACCCGAGGCGTTCGGGGAGTTCCTGGCGGGCCAGGCCGACCTGTCGCCGAAGGCATGGCCGCGCTACGTCTGGATCGCCGACGATCTGCCGTCGACGGCGACCAACAAGATCCTCAAGCGGGAGCTGGTCTCCTACGGCACCACTCCGCAGGGTGGCCTGCTGTGGAAGCGCGAAGGTCAGCGATACGGGTCGGTGATCTCGCGCAGCGACACCAGCGCGGCGCGCAGTTCGTCATAGGCCGCAGCGCCCAGATGCGCCCGCCAGTCCGCCTCGACCCGCGCGATCTCGGCGGCGGCCGTCGCGCACAGCTTCTCGCCACGGTCGGTGAGCACCACCAGCCGGGCCCTGGCGTCTGCCGGGTCGGGTTTGCGCGTGACGTAGCCGCCTGCCTCCAGCTCGTCGACGAGCGCGCCTGCCGTCTGCTTGGTCACCCCGGCCTGCTCGGCGAGATCGGTGACGCGGATGCCCTCGCGGTCGAGGCGCTGGGCGATCCGGCTCTGGGCCAGCGTCAGATCGTCGAAGCCTGCGGCCCGCACGGCCTCCACCACGCGGGCTTCGGCGGAGCGATGCGCGACGAACATCAGAAGCGCGGAGGTCGGTTCATCGGGCACGGCTCGAGTATAGGTTGATTTAGTACGGTTGCCTGTCTATATTCGTCAGGAAAGCTGACTAAATCCGAGGGGCGACATGGACGACTCACAGATCTGGGCCTACATCGACGAGCAGCGTGCCGATCTCGCCGACTTCCTCGACACACTCTCCGCCGAACAGTGGGAGACGCCGTCGCTGTGTCCCGGCTGGACCGTCCGCGAGGTGGCCGCACACATCACCCAGTCGGCCACGAACTGGGGGAGGTTGACGTTCGAACTGGCACGCTCGGGGTTCCGGTTCAATGCGGTAATGCTGAGGATGGCCCGCGACGACCAGCGGACGCCGGACGAGATCACCGCGGCGCTGAGGGCGATGGTCGGCGGTCGTCGCAGGCCACCGGGCACGGCGACGGCGGACCCGCTGATGGACGTGCTCGTGCATGGACAGGACATCGCCGTACCCCTTGGCGTCGAACGCGCGATGCCCGTCCCCGCCGCGGTGGTGGCCGCGCAGCGGGTGTGGACGATGGGGTTTCCGTTCAACGCCCGCAAGCAATTCCCGAACGTGACGTTCACCGCGACGGATGCCGATTTCAGCGTGGGCACGGGTGAAGTCGTCCTGGCTCCGATCCAGGACATCCTGATGACGCTGTCGGGCCGTCGTGCCGGTTTGCCTGTGGAATAGCGGGCCCCGTCGGCGCGTTTAGGACTGTTAGCGGTTGACCTGGCATAATGGGCCGCTGACCTTCGGTTCCGGTTCACGTCTCAGCGCTCCAGGTATGGCGCGGGCGACCCGGCGGCCAACGAATGAAGAGGACACCATGAAATCGGGTATTCATCCTGACTACGTCGAGACCACGGTGCACTGCGGTTGCGGTGCAACGTTCACGACGCGCAGCACCAAGAAGAGCGGACAGATCCACGTCGAGGTCTGCTCGCAGTGCCACCCCTTCTACACCGGCAAGCAGAAGATTCTCGACAGCGGCGGCCGCGTGGCCCGCTTCGAGAAGCGCTACGGCAAGCGCAAGACCGGTGCCGAGAAGGCTGCAGACAGCTAGCTATCCGACCGACGCCCGATCTGCCGCGTATGCGCAGGCCGGGCGTCGGTTTGTGTTGCGCTCCACAACAGGGAGGTCACGATGACGGACACCGCGCCGGCCATCGACGGCATCCTGGCCGAGCATTCCGACCTCGAACGCCAGCTGTCCGATCCCGAACTGCACTCGGATGCCGACATGGCCCGCAAGGTCGGTCGGCGGTTCGCGCAGTTGGCGCCGATCGTGGGGACCTACCGCAAGCTCGAAGCGGCGCGTGGCGATCTCGGCGCCGCCCGCGAACTGGCGGCCGACGACGACTCCTTCGCCGCCGAGGTCGACGAACTCGCCGCAACCGTCGAAGAACTCGAAACCCATCTCGCCGACCTCCTGGCGCCGCGCGACCCGCACGACGCCGATGACGTCGTACTCGAGGTGAAGTCCGGTGAGGGCGGCGAGGAGTCGGCGCTGTTCGCCGCCGACCTGGCCCGCATGTACATCCGGTACGCCGAGCGGCACGGCTGGACCGTCACCGTTCTCGACGAGACCTTCTCGGACCTGGGTGGTTACAAGGACGCGACCCTGTCGATCAGGAGCAAGGGCGATTCGATCGACGGCGTGTGGTCACGGCTGAAGTTCGAGGGCGGCGTGCACCGCGTGCAAAGGGTGCCGGTCACCGAGTCGCAGGGCCGCGTGCACACGTCGGCGGCGGGCGTGCTCGCCTATCCCGAGCCCGACGAGGTCGAGGAAGTCCACATCGACGAGTCCGACCTCCGCATCGACGTGTACCGGTCGTCGGGCAAGGGCGGTCAGGGCGTCAACACCACGGACTCGGCGGTGCGCATCACGCACCTGCCCACCGGCATCGTCGTCACGTGCCAGAACGAACGCAGCCAGCTGCAGAACAAGGCGCGCGCCATGCAGGTGCTCGCCGCGCGACTGCAGTCGCTCGCAGAGGAACAGGCGTCGGCCGACGCGTCGGCCGACCGGGCCAGCCAGATCCGCACCGTCGACCGCAGCGAGCGGATCCGGACCTACAACTTTCCGGAGAACCGCATCGCCGATCACCGGATCAACTTCAAGGCACACAACCTCGACCAGGTTCTCGACGGGGACATGGACGCGTTGTTCGACGCGCTGGCCGCCGCCGACATGCAATCGCGGCTGCAGCAGGCGTAGATGGCGACCGCATGACGGCAAGGACGAGCGCAAGGCTGCGACGCGAGATCGAGCACGCGGCGGCTGCGCTGACCGAGGCGGGAGTCGCCTCGCCGCGAGCCGACGCCGAGGAACTGGCCGCGTATGCGGCGGACACCAGCCGCGGACGGCTGTCGCTGATCGAGGATGTCGATGACACCTTCTGTCGCCAGTACGCCGATCTGATCGCAGCTCGTGCGCGCCGAATCCCGTTGCAGCACATCGTCGGTACCGCTCCGCTCGGTCCGGTGACCGTTTCCGTCGGCCCGGGTGTCTTCATCCCGCGACCGGAGACCGAGGGACTGCTGGAGTGGGCGTCGGCACAACCGCTGCCGCCGCGACCCGTGCTCGTCGACCTGTGCACGGGCTCGGGTGCGCTGGCGTTGGCCCTTTCGAAGTTCTGGCCTGATGCGCGAATCATCGCCGTCGACGACTGCGACGAGGCGCTTGGCTACGCACGCCGAAACGTCGCCGGTTCGCCGGTCGAACTGGTGCGCGCCGACGTCACCGACACCGCCCTGCTGCCTGAGTTGGACGGACAGGTCGACCTCCTGGTCGCCAACCCGCCATATATCCCCGATGGTGTGGCATTGGAACCCGAAGTCGCACAACATGATCCGCCGCATGCATTGTTCGGCGGCCCGGACGGGATGGACGTCATCGAAGCGATCGTCGAGCTGGCTGCCCGCTGGCTGAAGCCCGGCGGCCGATGCGCCGTCGAGCACGACGACAGCACGTCGAGCGCCACCGTCGACGCGTTCACCGCCGCCGGCCGGTTCGTCGACGTCGCGGCGAATCTCGACCTGGCGGAACGTCCCCGCTTTGTCACGGCGACACGTGAGAAGGGGGAAGTCGAGACACATGGCTGAGCTTTTCGACTGTGCAGACTCCGAAGCGCGGGCGACCGGGATCGCCTCGGCCGTCAGCGCCGTCAAGGGCGGGCGCCTTGTCGTGCTGCCCACCGACACCGTTTACGGCATCGGCGCGGATGCGTTCGACAACGTCGCGGTGGCGGCGCTGCTCTCGGCGAAGGGGCGGGGCCGCAATATGCCGGTTCCGGTGCTGGTCGGGTCGTGGCACACGATCGAGGGTTTGGTGTACAACGTGCCCAACTCCGCGCGAGAACTGATTCGCGCGTTCTGGCCCGGCGCGCTGAGCCTCGTCGTCCAGCAGGCGCCGTCGCTGCAGTGGGACCTCGGTGATGCGGCGGGCACCGTGATGGTGAGGATGCCCCTGCACCCGGTCGCGATCGAAGTGCTGCGCGAAGTCGGGCCGATGGCGGTGTCCAGTGCGAACATCTCCGGGCAACCCGCCGCGGTGACCGCCGAGGACGCCCGTAACCAGCTCGGTGACCTCGTCGCCGTCTATTTGGACGCCGGGCCGTCCGAACAGCAGGCGGCGTCCACGATCGTCGACCTCACCGGTGCGCATCCACGGATCCTGCGCGAAGGCCCGGTGACCGCCGAGGCGATCGCAGAAGTGCTCGGTGTTGACGTGGACACGCTGACGGCGACCGCCTGAGGCGCTGCGGCGCAGGAGCCTCATAATCACGTCCAGTACGGTTCATCCAGTGGTGAGAGAAGTGCACGAGGTGGCCAGTGGGCTGCTTGCGCTCTCCGAACGAGGCGCGGGCGTGCCGCTGCGCGAGTTGGCTCTTGTGGGCCTCACCGCCGCGATCATCACCTATTTCGCGACGGGCTGGGTTCGCGTGTTGGCCACACAGGGTGGGCGCGGTGGCCTATCCACGGGAACGCGACGTACATCAGCAGCCGACGCCGCGGATGGGCGGCCTTGCGATGTACATCGGCGTGCTGGCCGCCGTGCTGCTCGCCTCCCAGTTGCCCGCGCTGACCCGCGGTTTCGTCTACTCGTCGGGTCTGCCCGCGACCGTCGTCGCAGGCGGGCTGATCATGGCCATCGGCATGATCGACGACAAATGGGGCCTCGACGCGCTGACGAAGTTCGCAGGCCAGATCACCGCCGCCAGTGTGCTCGTCACGATGGGTGTGGCCTGGAGCGTGCTGTACATCCCGTTCGGCGGCGTCGGCACCATCGTCCTCGACCAGGTCTCGTCGATCCTGCTGACGCTGGCGCTGACGGTCGCGATCGTCAACGCGATGAACTTCGTCGACGGCCTCGACGGTCTGGCCGCGGGGCTGGGGTTGATCACCGCGCTGGCGATCACCATCTTCTCCATCGGGCTGCTTCGCGACCACGGTGGCGACGTGCTGTTCTATCCGCCTGCGGTGATATCCGTGGTCCTGGCAGGCGCGTGTTTGGGATTTCTACCGCACAACTTCCACCGCGCCCGCATCTTCATGGGTGACTCGGGCTCGATGCTGATAGGGCTGATGCTCGGCGCCGCGGCCACCACTGCAGCGGGCCCGATCTCGCAAAGCGCGTACGGCGCCCGCGACGTGTTCGCTCTGCTGTCGCCGTTCCTACTGGTCGTCGCGGTCATGTTCGTGCCCGCCCTCGACATGCTGCTCGCCATCGTCCGGCGCACCCGCGCAGGCCGCAGCCCGTTCAGTCCGGACAAGATGCATTTGCACCACCGGCTCCTGCAGATCGGCCATTCGCACCGGCGCGTGGTTCTGCTCATCTATCTCTGGGTGGGCATCGTGGCGCTGGGGGCGGCAAGCACGATCTTCTTCGATCCGCGCTACACCGGCGGGGTGATGTTCGCGGCGATTCTGGTGGCGATCGTCGTCACGCTGATCCCGCTCCTGAGGCGCCAAGAAGAGCCCTACGACGAGCTGTACGACGAAAAGTAGTAGACCCCGTTTAGGGCCGCCTACCATGTGGTACGGTGCAGGCAGAACCCGAAAAACCTCGCGGGTTGCCGGCCCCCGAGCCGCCCGGTTCACCACCGATCGGCACGGATAAACGACCGACAAAGGGAGCTACCCCTTGGGTGATTCCAGCGCGTCCCGCGCACTCCGATACGCTCGGTGCGCCACGCACAGAATCATTGGGATAGCCCTCGTGACCGCGGGATTGAGGTGACGCCGTGACGACGCCAGCGCAAGACGCGCCGTTGGTGTTTCCGTCAGTTGCTTTCCGGCCGTTGCGGCTCTTCGCTGTGTGCGTTGTGTTCGCCGGCCTTGTGACGCTGGCGGCCGCGTTCTTCGGCCACCCGATGATCGGTGTCTTCTTCGGCATCGGCCTCGCGCTCGGTTTGCTCAACGCGATCCTCGTGCAGCGATCGGTTGAGTCGATCACTGCCGCGGACCATCCGCTGAAGCGCAAGATGGCCGTCAACTCCGCCACCCGACTGTTGGCGATGACGGTGATCGGGCTGACGATCGCGTTCGTCTTCCGGCCCCAGGGCCTTGGCGTGGTGTTCGGGATGGCGCTTTTCCAAGTACTGCTGGTGATTTCCACTGCGCTGCCCGTGATGAAGAAGCTGCGGGCCGGTGGCGAGACGAGCTCAGCTGACGGACTCGAAGGGGAGGCCGCGAAACCATGACGGATTGAATGTCGTCGACGGATCGACTCCGGTGACGATCCTGGCCGCCGAATCGGGCATTCAGGTCGGCCACCACACGGAGGCGCACTGGTTCGGCCTCACGGTCAACGCCGACACGGTGCTGGCCACCGCGATCGCTGCCGTGATCGTGCTCGCGCTGGCATTCTTCCTGCGCGCCAAGGTGACATCGACCGGAGTGCCGAACGGCGTCCAGCTTTTCTGGGAGGCCATCACCACCCAGCTGCGTAACCAGATCGAGGCCGCGATCGGCATGAAGATCGCGCCGTTCGTGCTTCCGCTGGCCGTCACGCTGTTCGTGTTCATCCTGGTCTCCAACTGGCTCTCGGTGCTGCCGGTGCAGTACACCGACTCCAGCGGTGCGATACATGAGTTGTTGAAGCCGCCCGCATCCGACATCAACTTCGTGCTGGCGCTCGCTCTGTTCGTCTTCATCTGCTACCACGCGGCAGGCGTGTGGCGACGGGGTCCGCTGGGCCACCCGGTCGCTCTGCTCAAGGGTCACGTCGCGCTGATGGCGCCGATCAACCTCGTCGAGGAGATCGCGAAGCCGATCTCGTTGTCGCTCCGACTTTTCGGCAACATCTTCGCCGGCGGCATCCTGGTGGCTTTGATCGCACTGTTCCCGCCGTGGATCATGTGGGCGCCCAACGCCATCTGGAAGAGCTTCGACCTATTCGTCGGCGCCATTCAGGCGTTCATCTTCGCCTTGCTGACGATCCTGTACTTCAGCCAGTCAATGGAACTCCATGATGAAGAGCACCATGACTAGCCGCAACACCATGCTCGACCCACGTCCTGGTAGGGCACCTACCAGTTATCAAGGAGGATAAGGAATGGATCCCACAATCGCTGCTGGCGCACTCATCGGCGGTGGACTGATCATGGCCGGCGGCGCCATCGGCGCCGGTATCGGTGACGGTATCGCGGGTAACGCGTTGATCGCCGGTATCGCCCGTCAGCCCGAGGCCCAAGGCCGACTGTTCACCCCGTTCTTCATCACGGTCGGTCTGGTTGAGGCGGCGTACTTCATCAACCTGGCGTTCATGGCGCTGTTCGTGTTCGCCACCCCGGTTGCCTAATCCGCGTCATGGGTGACCTCGACGTAAGGATCCTCGCGGCCGAAGAGGGCGGGCAGAGCAACTTCCTGATCCCGAACGGCACGTTCTTCTTCGTGCTGCTCATCTTCTTGATCGTGCTCGGCGTCATCGCCAAGTGGGTCGTGCCACCGATCAGCAAGGTGCTGCGCGAGCGCGAAGAGATGGTGCACAAGACGACTGAGGACAATCGGCGCGCCGCCCAGTTACGGGCGGCCGCCGATGCGGACTACCTCAAGGCGATGGCGACCGCACGCCGCGAGGCGACCAATGTCCGCGAGGAGGCCCGCGCCGAGGGACGCAAGATCGTCGACGAAGCGCGAGCCAAGGCGAACACCGAGGTTTCCTCAGTACTTCAGCGAGCCAGTGAAGAGCTGACGGAGCAGTCGCGTGCGGTGACTGCGGAGCTTCAGACGTCAGTGGGAAACCTGTCGGCGCAGCTTGCGAGCCGCGTGCTCGGCGTTGAGGTGACCACCCGCACTGTGCCGGCTACAACAGGACAGGGGCGTTAGTTCGAATGTCGACCTTCATCGGACAGCTCATCGGCTTCGCCGTCATCGTCTTTCTGCTCTGGAAATACGTCGTGCCGCCGGTCCGCACCATGATGAAGAACCAGCAGGAGACTGTCCGCACTCAGCTCAGCGACCATGCCGAGGCCGAGAAGAAGGTCGCCGACGCCGACAAGGAGCATGCCAAGGCGCTGGAAGAGGCCAAGGCCGAGGCGGCGAAGGTGATCGACGAGGCCCGGCACGACGCCGAGAAGATCGCCGAGCAGCTGCGAGCCCATGCAGACTCCGAGCTGGAACGCATCAAAACCCAAGGTGGGCAGCAGGTTCAATTGCTGCGCCAGCAGTTGATTCGTGAGCTTCGGCAGAGCCTCGGCGCTGAGTCCGTGCATCGTGCAGGTGACCTGGTGCGCGACTTCGTCTCCGATCCGGCGGAGCAGTCCGCGACAGTCGACCGCTTCCTGGACGAGCTGGACGAGATGGCACCGTCGAGCACGACGTTCGAGGATGCCGCCATCGCGAAGCTGCGCGCGGCAAGTCGCGCGTCGGTGGCCGAGCTCGTCAAGAGTTTCGACGGCGTCGCAGCCGATCTCGATTCCGACGGACTCACGAAGTTGTCGGACGATCTGGCATCGACGGTGAAATTGCTGCGCCGCGAGCCGATTCTGGCACGGCATCTGGCCGATCCGTCCAGCGGTTCAGCCGCCAAGGTTCAGCTCGTTACGCGACTGCTGTCGGGCAAGGTTTCCGATTCCGCGCTGGACATCCTCAAAAGCGCTGCATCACAGCGCTGGTCGTCCACCTCGGACCTGACGCGCGGAGTTCAGCACGTCGCCAGGCTCGCCCTGTTGGTGCGCGCAGAAAGCGACGGCCAGATCGAGGACGTGGAGGACCAGCTGTTCAGGTTCAGCCGCATCCTGGACACAGAGCCGCGGCTGATCACGCTGTTGAGCGACTACTCCACACCGCTGGACGGCCGAATCAGCCTGTTGAACAACGTGCTTTCGCGCAGGGCAAGCAAGAACACCGCGGATCTGCTCCGGCAGACGATCGAACTGCTGCACGGCGAGCGCGCCGACGAATCCGTCCGCGAATTGGCGAATCTGGCGGTGTCCCGGCGTGGTGAGGTCGTCGCACACGTCAGTGCCGCAAGCGAACTCAGCGACGCTCAGAACGACCGGCTCAACCAGCTGTTGACTCGCATCTACGGTCATCCCGTTTCGCTTCAGTACCACATCGATCCGGCACTGATCGGCGGCCTGACGATCGCCGTCGGCGACGAGGTGATCGACGGCTCGCTGGCGTCCAAGCTGGCATCGGCCGAGACCCACTTGCCCGAATGATCACCGACAACACCACGACCCACAACGAAGTAGGAAGACGAAAAGCCATGGCAGAGTTGACGATCTCGGCAGACGAGATCCAGGGCGCCGTCGAGGAGTATGTCGCCGGCTTCGAAGCCGACACCGAGCGTGAGGAAATCGGCATTGTCGTCGACGCCGGTGACGGCATCGCGCACGTCGAAGGCCTCCCTTCGGTGATGACGCAGGAGCTGCTGGAGTTCCCCGGCGGTGTGCTCGGCGTTGCGCTCAACCTCGACGAGCACGACATCGGCGCGGTGATCCTCGGCGACTTCGAGAAAATCGAGCAGGGCCAGCAGGTCAAGCGCACCGGCGAGGTGCTGTCGGTGCCCGTCGGTGACGCCTTCCTCGGACGCGTCGTCAACCCGCTGGGTCAGCCGATCGACGGCCGCGGCGACGTCGAGACCGACGAGCGACGCGCCCTGGAACTGCAGGCGCCGTCGGTGGTGCAGCGTCAAGGCGTGAGTGAGCCGCTGCAGACCGGCATCAAGGCGATCGACTCGCAGACTCCCATCGGTCGCGGCCAGCGCCAGCTGATCATCGGCGACCGCAAGACCGGCAAGACCGCGGTTTGTGTGGACACGATCCTCAACCAGCGCCAGAACTGGGAGACCGGCGATCCCGACCAGCAGGTCCGGTGCGTGTACGTGGCGATCGGCCAGAAGGGCACCACGATCGCCAGCGTTCGGCAGACCCTCGAAGACGGTGGCGCGATGGAGTACACCACCATCGTCGCTTCCCCGGCGTCCGACTCCGCGGGCTTCAAATGGCTTGCGCCGTACACCGGGTCGTCCATTGCCCAGCACTGGATGTACGACGGCAAGCACGTGCTGATCGTGTTCGACGACCTGACCAAGCAGGCGGAGGCCTACCGCGCCATCTCGCTGCTGCTGCGCCGGCCGCCAGGCCGCGAGGCATACCCGGGCGACGTCTTCTACCTGCATTCCCGGCTGCTGGAACGCTGTGCCAAGTTGTCCGACGAGCTCGGCGGCGGCTCGCTGACGGGCCTGCCGATCATCGAGACCAAGGCCAACGACATCTCGGCCTACATCCCCACCAACGTCATCTCGATCACCGACGGTCAGTGCTTCCTGGAGACCGACCTGTTCAACCAGGGTGTGCGGCCGGCCATCAACGTCGGCGTCTCGGTGTCGCGTGTCGGCGGTGCCGCTCAGATCAAGGCCATGAAAGAGGTCGCCGGATCGCTGCGATTGGATCTCTCGCAGTACCGCGAGCTCGAGTCGTTCGCGGCGTTCGCATCGGACCTCGACGAAACGTCCAAGAACCAGCTGGATCGCGGCGCCCGGCTGGTCGAGTTGCTCAAGCAGCCCCAGAACAGCCCGATGCCGGTCGAGGAGCAGGTCGTCGCGATCTTCCTCGGCACAAGGGGCCACCTCGATTCCGTGCCCGTTGAAGACGTTCAGAAGTTCGAGCGCGAGTTCCTCGAGCACGTGAAGGGCTCGCAAGAGGGGATCCTCAAAGAGATTCGGGAGAGCAAGAAGCTCTCCGAGGAGCTCGAAGAGAAGCTCGTGAAAGTCGTGAACGATTTCAAGAAGGGCTTCGACACCACCGACGGCAGCTCGGTCGTTCGCGATGAGCACGTCGACGCGATGGACGATGAGGACGTCGAAAAGGAATCGGTGAAGGTCAAAAAGCCGAAGCCGAAGAAGAAGTAGGGCTCGAGAACAGTGGCAGCCACACTGCGCGAACTACGCGGCCGCATCCGCTCCGCCGGGGCGATCAAGAAGATCACCAAGGCCCAGGAGATGATCGCGACGTCGCGTATCGCCAAGGCACAGGCCCGAGTCCAGGCGGCTCGGCCATACGATCGCGAGATCACCAACATGCTCACCGAGCTCGCGAGCGCCAGCGCACTGGATCACCCGCTGCTGGTCGCGCGGGAGAATCCGCGGCGGGCGGCCGTGCTGGTGGTGACGTCGGATCGCGGGCTGTGCGGCGCGTACAACGCCAACATTTTCCGGCGGTCCGAGGAGCTGTTCTCCCTGCTTCGCGAGGAGGGCAAGGAGCCCGTCCTGTACGTCGTGGGGCGAAAAGCCCTCGGCTACTACAGCTTCCGCAACTGGGATGTAAAGGACTCATGGACCGGCTTCTCTGAGCGTCCCACCTATGAGAACGCCCAGGAGATCGCCTCGACATTGGTGGACGCCTTCACCGCAGGCATGGATGACGAAGGCGACGATGCCGGCGCTGACGACATCCTCGGTGTCGACGAATTGCACATCGTGTTCACCGAGTTCAAGTCGATGTTGTCGCAGTCGGCGATTGCCCGCCGGATCGCACCGATGACGGTCGAGTACAGCGACGAGGACACCGGTCCGCACACGCTGTTCTCGTTCGAGCCGGATGCCGAAACCCTGTTCGGAGCGCTGCTGCCGCGGTATGTAGCCACCCGGATCTTCGCCGCTCTGCTCGAGGCGGCGGCATCGGAGTCGGCATCCCGACGGCGCGCAATGAAGTCGGCGACAGACAACGCCGACGACCTCATCAAGGAACTGACCCTGATGGCCAACCGCGAACGGCAATCCCAGATCACTCAGGAAATCAGCGAAATCGTCGGTGGCGCTAACGCGCTCGCGGACGCCGCCAAGAAGTAGCCCGTAGGAAGCGAAGAAGACATATGACTCTACTGCTGAAAAGAAGAAGACCGGCACCGACACCGCGGGCCGCGTCGTGCGCATCACCGGGCCCGTCGTCGACGTCGAGTTCCCGCGCGGTTCCGTGCCCGAGTTGTTCAACGCGCTGCACGCGAAGATCGACTACAAGGATCTCGCGAAGACGTTGACGCTTGAGGTCGCCCAGCACCTCGGTGACAACCTCGTGCGCTGCATCTCGCTGCAGCCGACCGACGGTCTGGTGCGCGGCGAGGAAGTGACCGACACCGGAGCCTCCATCTCGGTACCCGTCGGTGACGGTGTCAAGGGCCACGTGTTCAACGCGCTCGGCGACTGCCTCGATGAGCCCGGTTACGGCGAGGACTTCGACAATTGGTCGATCCACCGCAAGCCGCCGCCGTTCGACCAGCTCGAGCCCCGTACGGAGATGCTCGAGACCGGTCTCAAGGTCGTCGACCTGCTCACCCCGTACGTGCGTGGCGGCAAGATCGCACTGTTCGGCGGCGCAGGCGTGGGCAAGACGGTGTTGATCCAGGAGATGATCAACCGCATCGCCCGTAACTTCGGCGGCACGTCGGTGTTCGCCGGCGTGGGGGAGCGCACCCGTGAGGGCAACGACCTCTGGGTCGAGCTCGCCGACGCCGACGTGCTCAAGGACACCGCGCTGGTGTTCGGCCAGATGGACGAGCCGCCCGGCACCCGTATGCGCGTGGCGCTTTCGGCACTCACCATGGCCGAGTACTTCCGCGACGAGCAGGAGCAGGACGTTCTTCTGTTCATCGACAACATCTTCCGGTTCACCCAGGCCGGCTCCGAGGTGTCCACGCTGCTGGGCCGCATGCCTTCCGCGGTGGGCTACCAGCCCACGCTGGCAGACGAGATGGGCGAGCTGCAGGAACGCATCACCTCGACCCGCGGTCACTCCATCACCTCGATGCAGGCCGTGTACGTGCCCGCCGACGACTACACCGACCCGGCGCCCGCCACGACCTTCGCTCACCTGGACGCCACCACCGAGCTCAGCCGTGCGGTGTTCTCCAAGGGCATCTTCCCCGCGGTGGACCCGCTGGCGTCGTCCTCGACGATTCTTGACCCGAGCGTGGTCGGCGACGAGCACTACCGCGTCGCACAGGAAGTCATCCGAATCCTGCAGCGCTACAAGGATCTTCAGGACATCATCGCGATTCTCGGTATCGACGAGCTGGCCGAGGAAGACAAGCAGCTGGTGCAGCGGGCCCGCCGCATCGAGCGCTTCTTGTCGCAGAACATGATGGCTGCCGAGCAGTTCACCGGCCAGCCCGGCTCGACCGTTCCGCTCAAGGAGACCATCGAGGCGTTCGACAAGCTCGCGAAGGGCGATTTCGACCACCTGCCCGAGCAGGCGTTCTTCCTGATCGGCGGCCTTGAGGATCTGCAGAAGAAGGCAGAGAGTCTGGGAGCCAAGATGGACGACAGCGGCAGCGACGGTGCCCCGGCGTCCGACGACGACGACAAGGATGACGACGCCAAGGACGACGATGCCGACGACGACGACGGCAAGGACGACGACGCCGTCAAGGTCAAGGCCAAGAAGGACGACGACGGCGACAAGGACGAATAGGCGATGGCCGATTTGGACGTCGACATTGTCGCCGTAGAACGCGAAATCTGGTCTGGTAAGGCCACGTTCGTATTCACCAGGACCACGTCGGGTGAGATCGGCATCCTGCCGCACCACATCCCGCTGGTGGCCCAGCTTGTCGACGATGCCATGGTCCGAGTCGAGCGCGACGGCGAAGAGGATCTGCGCATCGCTGTCGACGGCGGGTTCATGTCGGTCACCGACGAAGGCGTGATCATCCTCGCCGAGTCGGCCGAACTCGAATCCGAGATCGATGCCGAAGCGGCGAAGCGCGATTCCGAGTCCGACGACGAGGCGACCTCCGCAAGAGGCCGTGCGAGGTTGCGCGCCCTCGGTCAGATCGACTAGGGCCAGCGATGAGCGCGTCCATGCTGATCATGGTCGCGCTGGTGGGCGTGCTACTGCTTGTCGTTATCGCGCTGTCCTATCGGCTCTGGAAACTGCGTCAGGTCGGCGGCACCGCGGCAATTCTGCGTGACGTTCCCGCGGTAGGCGGCCAGGGCTGGCGGCACGGGGTGATGCGATACCGCGGCGGCGAGGCCGGCTTCTACCGGTTGTCGAGCTTTCGTTGGTGGCCTGATCGGAGGCTGAGCCGTCGAGGCCTTGAGATCGTGTCGCGACGGTCACCCCGCGGCGACGAGTTCGACATCATGACCGACCAGATCGTCATTCTGGAACTGCGTGACACGAGCCCGGAGCGCAAGCGCGGTTACGAGGTGGCGCTGGATCGCGGTGCGCTGACGGCGTTTCAATCGTGGCTGGAGTCTCGCCCCTCGCCGCGGGCGCGCCGTAGAACGGCCTAATCCCTTGCAGCGACCGCCCGGTTGCCACAACACATCGCCGCCGGGATTCGCGACTCTGCAGAGAATGAAGAGCAGATCCGACAGCCGGTTGAGGTATTTCGCCGGCAACACATTGACGTTGTCGGGATGGGCTTCGATCGCCAGCCAAGCTGACCGCTCGGCTCTGCGCGCGACGGTACGGGCCACGTGTAGCAAAGCCGACAGCGGCGTACCGCCCGGCAGCACAAAGGAATTCAGCGCCGGAAGGGGCGCGTTGAATTCGTCACACCATCCCTCGAGCCGGTCGATGTAGCTCTGGTCGATGCGCAGCGGAGGGTGCTCGGGATTCTCGACCACCGGAGTGGAGAGGTCAGCGCCCGCGTCGAACAGATCGTTCTGAATCTGGCGCAGTACCTTGAGCAATTGCTCGCCTGGGTTTCCCATGGATACGGCGACGCCGATGGCGGCGTTGGTTTCATCGCAGTCGGCATAGGCCGCAAGGCGTGCGTCGTTCTTGGAAACGCGGCTGAAGTCGCTTAAACCGGTGGTCCCGTCGTCGCCAGTACGGGTGTAGATGCGAGTCAGGTGTACAGCCATGGTCAAACGGTACCGCCGACGGTGCGGCCGCGGATTCGTACACGGCACCCTCCGCTGTCTAAACTAACCGCGTGAGCGAGCGATTCGTGGTGACCGGTGGTAACCGGTTGTCCGGCGAAGTTGCCGTCGGGGGAGCCAAAAACAGTGTGCTGAAGCTGATGGCGGCCACGTTGCTCGCCGAGGGAACCAGCACGATCACCAACTGTCCGGACATCCTCGACGTGCCGCTGATGGCTGAGGTACTCCGCGGCCTCGGCGCCAACGTCGAACTGGATGGCGGCACGGTCCGCATCACGTCTCCCGACGAACCCAAGTACGACGCCGATTTCGCCGCAGTGCGGCAGTTCCGGGCCTCTGTCTGCGTGCTGGGGCCGTTGGTCGGCCGCTGCAAGCGGGCGAAGGTCGCACTGCCCGGCGGCGACGCCATCGGATCGCGGCCCCTCGATATGCACCAGGCCGGCCTGCGGCAGCTCGGTGCGACATGCAACATCGAGCACGGCTGTGTGGTCGCCGAAGCAGAGCATCTGCGCGGCGCGGAGATTCAGCTCGAGTTCCCGTCCGTCGGCGCGACGGAGAACATCTTGATGGCGGCGGTCGTCGCCGAGGGCGTCACCACCATCCACAACGCCGCGCGCGAACCCGACGTGGTCGACCTGTGCACGATGCTGAACCAGATGGGCGCCCAGATCGAGGGTGCGGGCTCGTCGACGATGACGATCACCGGTGTCGATCGGCTCCATCCCACAGAGCATCGCGTGATCGGCGACCGCATCGTCGCCGCCACCTGGGGGATCGCCGCGGCGATGACGCGGGGCGATATCTCGGTCACCGGCGTCGATCCGCAACACCTGCAGTTGGTGTTGCACAAGCTGCACGACGCAGGTGCGACCGTCACCCAGGACGACAACGGCTTCCGTGTGGTGCAGTACGAGCGGCCGAAGGCGATCAATGTCGCCACCCTGCCGTTCCCCGGCTTCCCCACTGATCTGCAGCCGATGGCCATCGGGCTGGCCTGCATCGCTGACGGCACGTCGATGATCACTGAGAACGTCTTCGAGGCGCGGTTCAGGTTCGTCGAGGAGATGATCCGGTTGGGCGCCGACGCCAGAACCGACGGCCACCATGCCGTGGTCCGCGGCCTTCCCCAGCTGTCCAGCGCCCCGGTGTGGTCCTCGGACATCCGCGCGGGCGCAGGCCTGGTGCTCGCAGGCCTGGTCGCCGACGGCGATACCGAGGTCCACGACGTTTTCCACATCGATCGCGGCTATCCGCTGTTCGTGGAGAACCTGCTCAGCCTGGGCGCCGAGATCGAGCGGGTTACATAGTTCGCTCTTTCGACCGGACCCGGTTTGGGACTCCCGTGCCTGAAGGCGTACTCTGTTCCAAGTAACCCACGGCCCCAGATTTGGTCTGGCGGACGGGGTTTGACGTCTCTGACCATGTGGAGTACAGTGGCAGGGTTGCCCTTTAACGGGTGTGTTGTTTGAGAACTCAATAGTGTGTTTGGTGGTTTTTGTTTGTTGTTTTTGGTTGTGTCCTCTTTTTCCCGTTTGGGGGCATGGCTTTGTTTTATTTTTGCCAGTTTGATACTGGTGTTAGGTCAGATTTTTCTGATTCGAATTCCTTGCCTTTGTTAGGGTTTTGTTTGGAGAGTTTGATTCTGGCTCAGGACGAACGCTGGCGGCGTGCTTAACACATGCAAGTCGAACGGAAAGGCCCTTCGGGGTACTCGAGTGGCGAACGGGTGAGTAACACGTGGGTGATCTGCCCTGCACTTTGGGATAAGCCTGGGAAACTGGGTCTAATACCGAATACACCTCGCTGGTTGCATGGCTGGTGGGGGAAAGCTTTTGCGGTGTGGGATGGGCCCGCGGCCTATCAGCTTGTTGGTGAGGTTATGGCTTACCAAGGCGACGACGGGTAGCCGGCCTGAGAGGGTGTCCGGCCACACTGGGACTGAGATACGGCCCAGACTCCTACGGGAGGCAGCAGTGGGGAATATTGCACAATGGGCGCAAGCCTGATGCAGCGACGCCGCGTGAGGGATGACGGCCTTCGGGTTGTAAACCTCTTTCAGTAGGGACGAAGCGCAAGTGACGGTACCTACAGAAGAAGCACCGGCCAACTACGTGCCAGCAGCCGCGGTAATACGTAGGGTGCGAGCGTTGTCCGGAATTACTGGGCGTAAAGAGCTCGTAGGTGGTTTGTCGCGTTGTTCGTGAAAACCGGGGGCTTAACCCTCGGCGTGCGGGCGATACGGGCAGACTTGAGTACTGCAGGGGAGACTGGAATTCCTGGTGTAGCGGTGGAATGCGCAGATATCAGGAGGAACACCGGTGGCGAAGGCGGGTCTCTGGGCAGTAACTGACGCTGAGGAGCGAAAGCGTGGGGAGCGAACAGGATTAGATACCCTGGTAGTCCACGCCGTAAACGGTGGGTACTAGGTGTGGGTTTCCTTCCTTGGGATCCGTGCCGTAGCTAACGCATTAAGTACCCCGCCTGGGGAGTACGGCCGCAAGGCTAAAACTCAAAGAAATTGACGGGGGCCCGCACAAGCGGCGGAGCATGTGGATTAATTCGATGCAACGCGAAGAACCTTACCTGGGTTTGACATGCACAGGACGTGTCTAGAGATAGGCATTCCCTTGTGGCCTGTGTGCAGGTGGTGCATGGCTGTCGTCAGCTCGTGTCGTGAGATGTTGGGTTAAGTCCCGCAACGAGCGCAACCCTTATCTTATGTTGCCAGCGCGTAATGGCGGGGACTCGTGAGAGACTGCCGGGGTCAACTCGGAGGAAGGTGGGGATGACGTCAAGTCATCATGCCCCTTATGTCCAGGGCTTCACACATGCTACAATGGCCGGTACAAAGGGCTGCGATGCCGTGAGGTGGAGCGAATCCTTTTAAAGCCGGTCTCAGTTCGGATCGGGGTCTGCAACTCGACCCCGTGAAGTCGGAGTCGCTAGTAATCGCAGATCAGCAACGCTGCGGTGAATACGTTCCCGGGCCTTGTACACACCGCCCGTCACGTCATGAAAGTCGGTAACACCCGAAGCCGGTGGCCTAACCCCTTGGGGAGGGAGCCGTCGAAGGTGGGATCGGCGATTGGGACGAAGTCGTAACAAGGTAGCCGTACCGGAAGGTGCGGCTGGATCACCTCCTTTCTAAGGAGCACCACGAGACTTGAGCCCGCCCACATCGTGTGGGGGTTCGGTGATTCAAGCGAATCGTGAAGATGGGCTGCACCTGTAGTGGGTGTGGTTCTGGTGCACATCAACAAACGTTGATGCTGGTGGGGAAACGCCGGTGGATGGAATCATCAGACACACTATTGGGCTTTGAGGCAACAGGCCCGCTATCTCTTCGTCCCGTATGTGGGAAACCGGGGATAGGACTTGGTTGTCGCTCCATCTTGGTGGTGGGGTGTGGTGTTTGATTTGTGGATAGTGGTTGCGAGCATCTAGCACGCAGGTGGCGCCGATCCTTTCGGGGGTGGGTGCTTTTCTTGTGTGTTGATGTGCAATTTCAGAGTTTCTTTGTATAGAGAATCTCTAAACTCATTTTTTGGTTTTTTGTGTTGTAAGTGTTTAAGGGCGCATGGTGGATGCCTTGGCATCGAGAGCCGATGAAGGACGTGGGAGGCTGCGTTATGCCTCGGGGAGCTGTCAACCGAGCGTGGATCCGAGGATGTCCGAATGGGGAAACCCGGCGCGAGTGATGTCGCGTCACCTGCTGGTGAATATATAGCCAGTTGGGAGGTAACGCGGGGAAGTGAAACATCTCAGTACCCGTAGGAAGAGAAAACAATTGTGATTCCGTGAGTAGTGGCGAGCGAAAGCGGAGGATGGCTAAACCGGATGCATGTGATACCCGGCGGGGGTTGTGTGTTCGGTGTTGTGGGGCGTTTCTTCTCTCATCCGCCGATGAGGGCGAAAGTGATAAACCGTGGTGTTAGGTGAAGTGGTCTGGGATGGCCTGCCGGAGAGGGTGAGAGCCCCGTAACCGAAAACATCACGGCTTTCGTGGAACTGTCCCCGAGTAGCAGCGGGCCCGTGGAATCTGCTGTGAATCTGCCGGGACCACCCGGTAAGCCTGAATACTTCTCGATGACCGATAGCGGATTAGTACCGTGAGGGAATGGTGAAAAGTACCCCGGGAGGGGAGTGAAATAGTACCTGAAACCGTGTGCCTACAAGCCGTCAGAGCCCTCGCTTTGCGTGGGGTGATGGCGTGCCTTTTGAAGAATGAGCCTGCGAGTCAGGGACATGTCGCGAGGTTAACCCGTTGAGGGGTAGCCGCAGCGAAAGCGAGTCTGAATAGGGCGTATCCCCGTAAGGGGTGTAGTGGTGTGTTCTGGACCCGAAGCGGAGTGATCTACCCATGGCCAGGGTGAAGCGACGGTAAGACGTCGTGGAGGCCCGAACCCACTTAGGTTGAAGACTGAGGGGATGAGCTGTGGGTAGGGGTGAAAGGCCAATCAAACTCCGTGATAGCTGGTTCTCCCCGAAATGCATTTAGGTGCAGCGTTGCGTGTTTCTTGCTGGAGGTAGAGCTACTGGATGGCCAATGGGCCCTAAAAGGTTACTGACGTCAGCCAAACTCCGAATGCCAGCAAGTCAATAGCGTGGCAGTGAGACGGCGGGGGATAAGCTCCGTGCGTCGAGAGGGAAACAGCCCAGATCGCCGGCTAAGGCCCCTAAGCGTGTGCTAAGTGGAAAAGGATGTGCAGTCGCGAAGACAACCAGGAGGTTGGCTTAGAAGCAGCCACCCTTGAAAGAGTGCGTAATAGCTCACTGGTCAAGTGATTGTGCGCCGATAATGTAGCGGGGCTCAAGCACACCGCCGAAGCCGCGGCAGCCGCAAGGCTGGGTAGGGGAGCGTCCTGCATCCGGTGAAGCCACCGAGTGATCGAGTGGTGGAGGGTGTGGGAGTGAGAATGCAGGCATGAGTAGCGATAAGGCAAGTGAGAACCTTGCCCGCCGAAAGACCAAGGGTTCCTGGGCCAGGCCAGTCCGCCCAGGGTGAGTCGGGACCTAAGGCGAGGCCGACAGGCGTAGTCGATGGACAACGGGTTGATATTCCCGTACCCGTGTGTGCGCGTCCCTGATGAATCAGAGGTACTAACCACCCAAAAGATGAACCACCAAGACCCTTTCGAGGTGAGCGGGGTTCATCGGCTGCGTGGAACCTTCTCTGGTAGTAGTCAAGCGATGGGGTGACGCAGGAAGGTAGCCGTACCAGTCAGTGGTAATACTGGGGCAAACCCGTAGGGAGAACGATAGGCAAATCCGTCGTTCACATATCCTGAGAGGTGATGCATAGCCGAGTGAGGCGAATTCGGTGATCCTATGCTGCCAAGAAAAGCCTCTAGTGAGTACACACACGGCCCGTACCCCAAACCGACACAGGTGGTCAGGTAGAGAATACCAAGGCGTACGAGTGAACTATGGTTAAGGAACTCGGCAAAATGCCCCCGTAACTTCGGGAGAAGGGGGACCCCCACACCGTCAAGGCCCACGCGGCCGGCAGCGGAAGGGGGTGGCACAAACCAGTGAGAAGCGACTGTTTACTAAAAACACAGGTCCGTGCGAAGTCGCAAGACGATGTATACGGACTGACGCCTGCCCGGTGCTGGAAGGTTAAGAGGACCTGTTAACCCCTTCGGGGGTGAAGCGGAGAATTTAAGCCCCAGTAAACGGCGGTGGTAACTATAACCATCCTAAGGTAGCGAAATTCCTTGTCGGGTAAGTTCCGACCTGCACGAATGGCGTAACGACTTCTCAGCTGTCTCAACCATAGACTCGGCGAAATTGCACTACGAGTAAAGATGCTCGTTACGCGCGGCAGGACGAAAAGACCCCGGGACCTTCACTACAACTTGGTATTGGTGCTCGATACGGTTTGTGTAGGATAGGTGGGAGACTGCGAAGCGGTCACGCCAGTGATCGTGGAGTCATTGTTGAAATACCACTCTGACCGTATTGGGCCTCTAACCTCGAACCGTATATCCGGTTCAGGAACAGTGCCTGGTGGGTAGTTTAACTGGGGCGGTTGCCTCCTAAAAAGTAACGGAGGCGCCCAAAGGTTCCCTCAACCTGGACGGCAATCAGGTGTTGAGTGTAAGTGCACAAGGGAGCTTGACTGCGAGACTGACACGTCAAGCAGGGACGAAAGTCGGGACTAGTGATCCGGCACCCCCGAGTGGAAGGGGTGTCGCTCAACGGATAAAAGGTACCCCGGGGATAACAGGCTGATCTTCCCCAAGAGTCCATATCGACGGGATGGTTTGGCACCTCGATGTCGGCTCGTCGCATCCTGGGGCTGGAGCAGGTCCCAAGGGTTGGGCTGTTCGCCCATTAAAGCGGCACGCGAGCTGGGTTTAGAACGTCGTGAGACAGTTCGGTCTCTATCCGCCGCGCGCGTCAGAAGCTTGAGGAAACCTGTCCCTAGTACGAGAGGACCGGGACGGACGAACCTCTGGTCCACCAGTTGTCCCACCAGGGGCACCGCTGGATAGCCACGTTCGGACAGGATAACCGCTGAAAGCATCTAAGCGGGAAACCCCCTCCAAGACCAGGCTTCTCACCCATCAAGTGGGATAAGGCCCCCCGCAGAACACGGGATCAATAGACCAGACCTGCACACCCAGCAATGGACATAGGGAACTGGCACTAACCGGCCGAAAACTTACACACAACCAAAAACCTCGCAACCACAAACCACAGCAGACAAAAACTGCACCCCACCACCAACAACAACTTCACCAACAAGTGAAATAAAGTTACGGCGGAAATAGCGACAGGGAAACGCCCGGACCCATCCCGAACCCGGAAGCTAAGCCTGCCAGCGCCGATGATACTACCCAACCCGGGTGGAAAAGTAGGACACCGCCGAACACAAATTAGGATCACCCCCCACAATTGCGTGGGGGGTGATTCCTTTTGTGCAGTCGAATTGTTCAGTCGAAAAGCGTTGGCGTTACCGGATTTCGACTTTTCTCCAATGCAAGCAATGCGCGCTTGCGGTCCAATCCACCGCCGTATCCGGTGAGGCTGCCGTTGGCGCCGATCACCCGATGGCACGGCACGACGATGCCGATCGGGTTGTGGCCGTTGGCCAACCCGACCGCGCGTGATGCGCTCGGCAAACCGATCTGCGCCGCGATCTCTCCGTACGACCGGGTCTCTCCGTAGGGGATCGTCAGCAGTGCCGCCCAGACATTGCGCTGAAACGACGTGCCGACCATGTCCAGATCGAGCTCGAAGTCGAAAAGCTCGCCGGCGAAGTAGGACTCGAGCTGTTCGACTGCGTCGGGGAATGCCGTGTCGTCGCGTTCCCAGCCGTCATGGCTCGGCTCGTACGTCTGGTCCACCATGCGCAGATGCATCAGGCGGCCATCACGACCGGCAAGGGTGAGCAACCCGACCGGGCTGTCGATGGATCGGAACTGAATGGCTGACATCACTTCTCCTTCGGCGGCCATTGATTCACCGCATGGTCCAGTGCGGTCCAGAGGTGTTGGGCGGCATAGGATCTCCACGGCCGCCAGCGGCTGCTGTGCTCCGTGAGCGCGCGGGCATCCTCGGGCAGACCGACCTGTCTGGCAGCCACAAGGACCCCGAGATCGGTGGCGGGGAACGCATCGGGGTCGCCGAGGCCGCGCATGGCGATGACCTCCGCGGTCCACGGTCCGATCCCCGGCAGTGCAAGCAGTTGTTGGCGGGCGCGGTTCCAGTCGCAGCCGGCGTCGAGCACGACGCCGCCGTCAGCCAGCGCCTTGACGAGGGACACCAGGGTTCGTTGACGGGACTTGGGAAATGCGAGATGAACCGGATCGATCTCGGCCAGATCCTCGATCGCAGGGAAGACATGGGTGAGTCCGCCGCCTGCATCGGTCAGCGGCTGCCCGTAGGCGGCGACGATCCTGGCGGCGTGGGTGCGGGCCGCCTTCACCGACACCTGCTGGCCCAGAACGACGCGCAGCGCCAGTTCGGGTTCGTCGACGGTACGCGGGATGCGTTGTCCCGGCGCCTTCACGACCAGCGCATTCAAATCCGGGTCGGCGCCGAGCGCGTCGACGACAGCCTCTGGGTCGGCGTCGAGATCCAGCAGGCGCCTGCAGCGGGCGATCGCGGTGGCCAGGTCCCGGAAGTCGTCCAGCACAAGCGTGCAGCGCACATGATCGGGTTCCGGTGTGAGGCTGGCTACTCCGTTGCCCGCGGGAAGGCGCAGGGAGCGTCGGTACGCGCCGTCGCGGACCTCCTCCACGCCCGGCACCGCGCACGCCCCGAGATGGCCGAACAATCCCTCGTACGAGAACGGCGTGCGAACCGGAAGCCGAAGCGACAGCGTTCCCGCCGAGACGGCTTCGCCGCGGCCGAACTTGGCCTGCGCCCGACTCCGCAACTCCGTTGGCGTGAGGGCGCACACCGTGCGCACCGTGTCGTTGAACTGCCGGATGGACGAGAATCCCGCAGCGAACGCCACATCGCCGAACGGCAGATCCGTCGTCTCGATGAGCACCCGCGCGGTCTGTGTCCGCTGCGCACGGGCAAGTGCCAGCGGGTTCGCCCCGACTTCCGCCTGCAGCATCCGCTCGAGTTGGCGGGTGGTGTAGCCGACCCTGGCGGCAAGGCCGGTCACTCCGTCGCGGTCGACGGTGCCGTCGGCGATCAGCCGCATCGCCCTTGCCACCACGTCGCCGCGCACATTCCACTCGGGAGAGCCCGGCGATGCGTCGGGACGGCACCGCTTGCACGCCCGGAAGCCGGCACGCTGGGCGGCCGCGGCGGTGGGGTAGAAACACACGTTGCGGGCGAAAGGCGGCCGAACGGGGCAGCTGGGCCTGCAGTAGATCTTGGTGGTCAGCACTGCGGTGACGAACCAGCCGTCGAACCGGGCGTCCTTGGACTGGACGGCCCGGTAGCAGCGGTCGAAATCTTCGTGCACGACTAAGACAATTACACGCAGCCACCGACATCACTGGCGGAAAAACGACATCGTCGTCGGATGGTCGGGACAGTCGGCCAACCGATGAGTTTGACCGGCCACCGCAGTCTTCTTAGATGAAGTCGAACTCACCGCAGCTGGCTGGAGGAAATGTGACCAGAACCAACCTTTCGATGTCGGTCTCCGCCGACGGCTACGTTGCCGGGCCCGGCCAGTGCGAGGAGCAGCCGCTCGGCGTCGGCGGTGAGGCGCTTCATCACTGGCACCAGGGCCCAACGAAGAACCATCCGGTCAACCAGCAGGTGGTCTCCGACATGATGGACGGCATGGGGGCGACGATCATGGGCCGCAACATGTACAGCCCAATTCGTGGCGAGTGGGGGGATTCGGACTGGAACGGCTGGTGGGGCGACGACCCGCCCTACCACTGCCCCGTGTTCGTCCTGACCCACTATCCACACGACCCGATCGAATTGGGCGGTGGAACCACCTTTCACTTCGTCACCGACGGGATCGAGTCGGCGTACGCCAAGGCAGAGGCGGCTGCGGGTGACCGCGACATCTCGATTGCCGGAGGGGCCTCGTGCGGCAGGCAGGCAATCGCGGCAGGACTCGTCGACGAGATCGATCTTCAGGTCAGCCCGGTGATACTCGGTTCAGGTGAGCGCCTGTTCGACGGGTTCGAGGCGGGCAAGCCCACACTCGAGCTGGCCCGGGTGCTCGAGGCGCCTGGCGTGGTCCACCTGCGCTACCGCGTCGTCCGATAGGTAGTGGCGCCGTTGCCCTAATCCCTGCGGCGCCCTGATTGAGCGGCGCGAGAGCGCCGTCCAGGATTAGCATCTCCGACCGTGGCCGAACTCGTGCAGCGCTATCTCGACCGGATCCGCGAAGAACACGCGGGCGTGACGGACGGTGCGTTGGCCGACTACATTCCGGAACTGGCCCGCGTCGACCCGACCGGTTTCGGGCTGTCCGTCTCGTCCTCGGACGGCTTTGTATACGAATCCGGCGATGCCCGAACTGAATTCACGATTCAGTCGATCTCCAAGCCATTCACATACGCACTAGCGCTCGACAAGGTCGGAGTGGACGCCGTCGACGCGAAGATCGGCGTCGAGCCGTCCGGGGAGGCGTTCAACGAGATCAGCGTCGACCATTCGACGAAGATCCCGAAGAATCCGATGATCAACGCCGGGGCGATCGCCGCGGTGTCCCTGATACCCGCAGCCGACGCCGACGAGCGATTCGCCATGATCCACGAGTTCTACTCCGCGTTCGCGGGACGTCGTCTCGAACTCGATCACGAGGTGTACGCGTCCGAGAAGGCCACCGGAAGCCGTAACCGCGCCATCGGCTACATGCTCCAGAGCTTCGGCGTGCTCGACGGCGATCCTGACGAGGTCCTCGACGTCTACTACCGGCAGTGCTCCCTCAAGGTGACGGCGACCGACCTGGCCAGGATGGCGACAACCCTGGCCCGCGGTGGGATCAATCCGCAGACCGGCAGGCGGGTGACGCATCCGTCGGTCGTGAAACGGACGCTGTCGGTGATGGTCACCTGTGGGATGTATGACGCCGCGGGTGACTGGGTCAGCGCTGTCGGGATGCCGGCCAAGAGCGGGGTCGGCGGCGGCATCGTTGCGGTGCTTCCCGGGCAGCTCGGTATCGGCGTGTACTCACCGCTGCTGGACGAAAAGGGCAACAGTGTGCGTGGAGTGCGCCTGTGCCGCAGTCTTTCCGAACAGTTGGGGCTGCACTTCTTGACGGTGTCGCGCGACTCGAGGGCGACCCTGCGCGCGGTGCATCGGCCGCGTGACAACATCCGCGTCTACGAGACGCACGGCGACCTCCTTTTCTCGGGGGCGGAGCAGCTGGTGCGAACGGTGGACCGTGAACGCGACAGCTTCGACGTCGCCATCCTGGACGTCTCCCGCGTCGACGACATCGACGACGCCGCCCGCGCGCTGCTTGCCGACATGGCGGCGGGATTGCGCGCCGAGGGCAAGGCCGGATACCTCGTCGACCCCGACGGAATCGTCATCCGTACCGAGCCCGAGTTCGAAGAGTTCCGGTACGGCGAGGTCGAGGATGCGGTGGCCGCGGCCGTGGACTGGCTGGCCCGTGGATTCACGGGGTAGCAGGGCTGGCAGACTGTCTGCGTGGCTCAAATAACCCTGCGTGGAAATCCCATCAATACCGTCGGAGAGTTGCCCGCCGTCGGTTCACCGGCGCCCGGCTTCTCCCTGACCGGTACCGACCTCGGTACGGTCAGCGACGAGCAGTTGCGCGGTAAGCCGTTCCTGCTCAACATCTTTCCGTCCGTCGACACCCCGGTGTGTGCGACCAGCGTTCGGACCTTCAACGAGCGTGCCGCCGCAAGCGGGGTCACCGTCGTCTGCGTTTCGAAGGATCTGCCGTTCGCGCAGAAGCGATTCTGCGGCGCGGAGGACATCGAAGACGTGACGACGGCGTCGGCGTTCCGCGACAGCTTCGGCGAGGATTACGGAGTGACGATCACCGATGGCCCGATGGCCGGCCTGCTTGCGCGCGCGGTCGTCGTCGTCGGCGCGAACGGCGACGTGGTGTACTCCGAGCTCGTCCCCGAGATCGCCCAGGAGCCGGATTACGACGCGGCGTTGGCCGCATCGGCTTAACGTCACAGCACCAGCGGGGTGGCGCGCCAGTCGGCCAACGGCTCCTTCAGCCCGTCGGCGAGCAGCGGCAGCTGCGGTATCAGGCTGAGGCACGCGACGAACTGAAGGCGTCGGGCGCTGTCCATCACCCGCTGGACGTCTGGATCGGTCGCTCGCAGCCCGCGCTCCCTGGCCGCGATGTCGTACTCCGCGGTCGCAGCTGGTCCCATCAATGTGAGATCCCATTCCACCGGACCGATTGTCACGTCCTCGAAGTCGGAGAACCGGATGCCGGTCTTGGTCCGAATGACATTGTGTGACGGGCCATCTCCTTGGATGGTCTGCACGTCGATCCCGGGAAACGCCGCCTCGAATTCGGCCGGGCCGGACAACACGGACCGCAGAGTGTCGTACTCGGCACGCGCCCTGTCGATTTCGGCGGGTTGCAAGAGGTCGACATCGTCGAGCGCGGTCAGCATCTCGGGAAGCCCGTTGTTGAACGGCGCAAGGAACGGCAGGGCTATCGGGCATCCCGCGAGCCGCGCATGCAGTTCTGCGCTCCACGCTAGGTCGACTCCGCGGTAGGGCTCGTGGTCGTCGGCGACGTCGGCGAGTTCCCAGAACGTCATGGGGAACCCGTCGCGTCGAACCGGCACACGCGGCACGAGAGGCGACGGCGGCACCACCGGTACGCCCTGTTCGTCGAGCCACGCCACGGCGTCGAGTTCGCGCTGCTGACGAGCCCACTGCTGATCGGCTGCGGTCCCGGCGGTCAGCACCACGGGGATGCGTGCGACCACCGGTTCGGGTGCAAGGTGAACGACGACGGAGAACACATCGTGCAGGACCTCGGCGCGCCGAACCCGCAGGCCCAGCTCGCCGGCCGCGGCGACAGCGGCGGCGGTGGCGCGCCGGGTGCGGTCGGCCAACTGCTCGGCCGTCATGGTTTTCACGGGCAGATCACACCGGAAGCGCGAGCCTCGTCGGCTCGTCGTGACCTCGAAGCGTGACAGTGTCGCCGAGCGTCCAGTGCGCGCGCTCTTCCTCGGTCGCGGTGCTGACCGCGTCCGAGGATGCGAGAAGATGGTCCGGCGCGTCCTTGGCCAGCTCGCACAGCCGGGCTGCCTCGTTCACCGGTTCGCCGATGACCGTGTACTCGAAGCGTTCGTTCGCGCCGACGTTTCCGGCTACCGCCTGACCGGCGGCCACGCCGATGCCCGCCTCGCACTCCGGCACCTCCTCGCGGATGCGCCGGGCGATGGCACGTCCCGCGGCCAGCGCCTCGGACTCCGGATTGTCCAGATGGTTCGGGGCGCCGAACACGGCAAGGGCGGCGTCGCCCTCGAATTTGTTGACGAATCCGTGGTGGCGGTCGACCTCCTCGACGATCACCGCGAAGAAGCGGTTCAACAGATCGACCACCTCGGTCGCACGCCTTGAGGTGACCAACTGGGTCGAGCCGATGATGTCGACGAAGATCACCGCGACGTGGCGCTCCTCGCCACCGAGCTTCGGCCGATCCCGCTCCGCGGCCGCGGCGACCTCGCGGCCGACGTGGCGGCCGAACAGATCACGCACGCGTTCGCGTTCGCGTAGACCGTTCACCATCGAGTTGAAGCCGCGCTGCAGCTGACCGAGCTCGGTGCCGTCGAATACCACCAGGTTGGTGTCGAGGTCGCCCTGTTCGACCCGGTTGAGCGCCGCGCGCACGACGCGAACCGGTGTCGCGGTGAGCCAGGACAAAATCCACATCAGGATGAATCCGAAGACGAGCGCGAACAACGCCAGGATCATCACGGCGACGGTGAACTGCGTCGGTGAGACGTTCTGAAGCGACAGCGTGATGATGGCCGCCAACAGGATGCCAAGCACGGGTACACCTGAGCCAAGCGCCCACACCGTGAGCGTCCTGCCCATGATGCCGGGGGCGAACCGGCGCGGCGGCGGCCCGACCTCCAAAGCCTGTGCGGCGACCGGCCGCAGCGCGAACTCGGTGAAGAGGTAACAGCTGGCCGAGACCACGATGCCGGGAAAGCTGATGCCGAGGAGCACTTTCGGGATGTAATCCGTGTCCTGCAGCCCGTAGAGGAGGGTGAGTACGATGGTGCCCCCGCCCCAGAGGATCAGCAGGACGCGGGTCAGCCGCCACGGCGCGAAGAAGGTGTTGCGTTGATCGGCGGGTGTGGGCTCACGCTCTTCGATCGACCATCGGACGTTCTTGATCACGCGGCTTGTCGCCCAGATGACGCCGACGACGAAGGCCAGTCCAATGTATGCGGGCGCGACCGCGGCTGTGATCCACAAGACGTTCGGGGCGAACACGTTAGGCACCGGAAAGGTGACGGTGATGACGAGCAACGCCACTGCGACGCCGATCATGTTCGCGATGACGACGAACGTCGTGAGGATCAGCTGAATGCGGACGCGGCGGCGACGTTGGCTCTCCGAAACGCGGCCGAGGATCCATGAGCCGTATTCGGGCGTCGCAGGCACCCGGCTGCTCTGGTTGGTGACCTTCTCGAGCACCCGGCCAAGCCGCTGTGCGCTGGTCTTCTTCTCCGTCATCGTGGCGCAAGCCTAGTTTGCCGGGGTTGCCCCTAAGGTTGTTCGGGTGCGTCTCGTCATCGCCCAGTGCACCGTCGACTACGTGGGACGGCTGACGGCCCACCTTCCCTCGGCCCGTCGCCTGCTTCTGATCAAGTCCGACGGATCGGTCAGCGTGCATGCCGACGACCGGGCCTACAAGCCGCTGAACTGGATGTCACCGCCGTGCTGGATGACCGAGGAAGCCGGCGATTCGTCGCCGGTGTGGGTCGTCGAGAACAAGGGCGGCGAGCAGCTGCGGATCACCGTCGAGGAGATCGAGCACGACTCCAGCCACGAGCTCGGCGTGGACCCGGGGCTGGTGAAGGACGGCGTCGAGGCACATCTGCAGGCACTGCTGGCCGAACACGTGGAGCTGCTCGGCGTCGGCTACACGCTTGTGCGGCGTGAGTACATGACGCCGATCGGTCCGGTCGACCTACTGTGCCGCGACGAGCTGGGGCACTCGGTGGCGGTCGAGATCAAGCGGCGAGGGGAGATCGACGGCGTCGAACAGCTCACCCGTTATCTCGAGCTGCTCAACCGCGACTCCGTGCTGGCCCCCGTCGCAGGCGTTTTCGCCGCGCAGCAGATCAAGCCGCAGGCGCGAACACTGGCGATCGATCGTGGGATCCGTTGCGTGACTTTGGACTACGACGAGATGCGCGGGATGGACAGTTCCGAGTTCCGGTTGTTCTGATGGCCAGGCGTCGAGCGACAGGCCGCAGGCAGCCGCCGCGAGCGCCGTTGCCTGCGTCTCGTCGCGTCGAGACGGGGCCGGACGGATACGACTACGAGGTTCGGCCGATTCCGGCGTCTCGGGCGACCAAGACCTATCGCTGCCCCGGCTGTGATCATGAGATCAGGCCTGGCACAGCCCATCTGGTGGTGTTTCAGACCGGCCTCGGTGAGTCGGCGATGGAGGACCGACGGCATTGGCACACGCCGTGCTGGCAGAACCGCGCAACGCGGGGACCGACGCGCAGGTGGTCGTGAAGGTCAGTGATCGGTGGCGGGCTGGACGAGCTCGATGAGCACGCCGCCGGCATCCTTGGGATGGATGAAGTTGATCCGCGAATCCGCGGTGCCCCTGCGCGGCTCGTCGTAGAGCAGCCGCACACCCTGCTCGCGCAGCCGTTCGGTCAGAGCGTCGATGTCGCTGACCCGGTAGGCCAGCTGCTGAAGGCCGGGGCCGCGCTTGTCGAGGAATTTGGCGATCGGCGAAGTCTCGTCGAGCGGAGCCATTAGCTGGATCTGGGCGCTGCCGACGGCCGAGCCGCGCACCGAGAGCATCGCCTCGCGGACGCCCTGCGCCTCGTTGACCTCTTCGTGCAGCACAATCATGCCGAGGTGGTCGTGATACCACTTGATCGTGGCGTCCAGGTCGGCGACCGCAATCCCCACATGGTCGATTGCTGTCACCAGGGCGCTTGCCAGCACGGGCCGGGCATCGACTTGCTCGGTGGACATAACGTAACGGTAACCTGGCGGGAAAGATCGCGGCAGCCCGATGCTCGGGATGGACTCTTCTTGATCGGTTCTGGAGGTAGGTATGACGACGTCTGTGATCGTTGCTGGAGCGCGCACTCCGGTCGGCAAATTGATGGGTTCACTGAAGGACTTCTCCGGCAGCGATCTCGGCGCGATCGCCATCTCCGGCGCGCTGGAGAAGGCGGGTGTGCCCGCCTCGGCCGTCGAGTACGTGATCATGGGTCAGGTTCTGACCGCGGGCGCTGGCCAGATGCCCGCCCGCCAGGCCGCGGTGGCCGCGGGAATCGGCTGGGACGTGCCTTCGCTGACGATCAACAAGATGTGTCTGTCGGGAATCGACGCCATCGCGCTGGCCGATCAGCTGATCCGGGCCGGTGAGTTCGACGTCGTCGTCGCAGGTGGGCAGGAGTCGATGACCCAGGCGCCGCACCTGCTGATGAAGAGTCGGGCGGGCTACAAGTACGGCGACGTCACGGCGGTCGACCACATGGCCTACGACGGCCTGCATGACGTTTTCACCGACCAGCCGATGGGTGCGCTGACCGAGCAGCGCAACGACGAGGACAAGTTCACCCGCGTCGAGCAGGACGAGTTCGCCGCGGGTTCGCACCAAAAGGCCGCTGCGGCATGGAAAGACGGCGTCTACGCCGATGAGGTCGTGGCGGTGAAGATCCCGCAGCGAAAGGGTGACCCGCTGGAGTTCACCGAGGACGAGGGCATCCGCGCCAACACCACCGGGGACTCGCTGGCAGGCCTGAAGCCCGCGTTCCGCAAGGACGGCACCATCACCGCAGGTTCGGCGTCGCAGATCTCCGATGGCGCTGCCGCCGTCGTCGTGATGAACAAGGCGAAGGCCGAGGAGATGGGCCTGACCTGGCTGTGCGAGATCGGGGCGCACGGCGTGGTCGCGGGCCCCGACTCCACCCTGCAGAGCCAGCCGGCCAATGCCATCAAGAAAGCCGTTGCCCGCGAGGGCATCACGGTCGATCAGCTCGACGTCATCGAGATCAACGAGGCATTCGCTGCGGTCGCGCTCGCTTCGACGAAGGAACTCGGTGTCGATCCCGACAAGGTGAACGTCAACGGCGGTGCGATCGCCATCGGTCATCCGATCGGTATGTCGGGTGCCCGCATCACCCTTCACGTCGCCCTTGAGCTGGCACGACGCGGCTCCGGCTACGGGGTGGCGGCGCTGTGCGGCGCGGGTGGCCAGGGCGACGCGCTGATCCTGCGGGCGGGCTGACGGTCTACGACGCCTTGTAGTAATTCGATTCGGATTCGGGCACAATGGCGCCCATGACAAGCGCCTTCGATCTCCGCACGCGGGCCGGCTGGTTTCGCCTCATCGCCCTCGCCGAGGCCGTCAGCTGGGTGGGTCTGCTGGTCGGGATGTACTTCAAGTACCTGGGCACACCCCGCACGGAGATCGGCGTGAAGATCTTCGGCATGGCCCACGGTCTGGTCTTCATCGCCTTCGTGGTGGCCGGTCTTCTCGTCGGGATCGCCCATCGGTGGAAGGTCGGCACATGGTTGCTGGCGTTGCTGGCGAGCATCGTGCCTCTTTGCAGTGTGATCTTCCTCATATGGGCTGATCGGACCGGCCGACTGGGCGCCGCGAGCGCGCCCGTCGACGTCCGCGAACCAGTCCGATCGGTCCAGGAAACGACGTGACAGACTTGGGGACGTGACACGACCCCGTCCTCCCGCCGGGCCTGGGCCCTCCATCGCCGGCGCGGTTGACCTCTCCGGTCTCAAACAGCGTCCGGCGCCATCGGCCGAGCCCGGACAGGGTTCAGCCGCGCCTCCCGGTGTGGAGCTCACCGAGGCCAATTTCGAAGCCGAGGTCCTGCAGAAGTCCAACCAGGTGCCGGTCGTCGTGGTGCTGTGGTCGCCGCGCAGCGACGCGAGTGTGCAGTTGGGCAGCGTGCTGGGAACTCTGGCCGCCGACGACGGCGGCAAGTGGGCGCTGGCTACCGTGAACGTCGACACCTCACCTCGGGTCGCGCAGATCTTCGGGGTGAAAGCGGTGCCGACGGTGGTGGCTCTCGCTGCAGGACAGCCGCTGTCGAGCTTCGAGGGCCCGCAGCCACCGGATCAGTTGCGCGGTTGGCTCGATTCGCTGCTGGACGCCACCGCAGGGAAGCTCGACGGCGGGGGAGAGGCCGGCGACGAACCGGAGCAGGTCGACCCCGAATTGGCACAGGCGCGCGCCCATCTCGACGCGGGCGATTTCGACGCCGCGGCGAGCGCCTACCAGAAGATCCTCGACGCAAACCCCGCGCACGAAGAGGCCAAAGGCGCCGTGCGTCAGATCGCTTTCCTCACCCGCGCGTCCGCACAGACGCCGGACGCGATCGCCAAAGCCGACGCCGCCCCCGACGACATCGAGGCGGCGTTCGCCGCGGCGGACGTGGAGGTCCTCCAGCAGAACGTCGCCGCGGCGTTCGACCGGTTGATCGCTCTGGTGCGGCGCACCGCGGACGACGAGCGCACGTCGGTCAGGACACGGCTGATCGAACTGTTCGATCTCTTCGACCCGGCCGATCCCGAGGTCATCGCGGGCAGGCGCAAACTCGCCAACGCGCTGTACTGACGCTGCCTATTCCGGCTCGGGTTCGAACCACAGCGCCGCCAGTGGCGGCAGCACCATCAGCGCCGACGCGGGTCGGCCGTGCCACGGATCGTCGGTCGCCTCAACGGCCCCGAAGTTACCGATGCCCGAACCGTTGTAGATGTCGGCGTCGGTGTTGAGCACCTCGCGCCATGTGCCCGCATGCGGCAGCCCGAGTCGATACTGGCTGTGTTCGGAACCGGAGAAGTTGAACACGCACGCCAGCATCGGAACCGTCGTCGCCGAATCGGAGGAAGCTCAGCACGTTGTTGGCCGAATCGTTGGCGTCGATCCACGAGTAGCCCTCCGGACGGGTGTCCTGTGACCACAGCGCCCGCCGCGTCCGGTAGAGGTCGTTGGCGTCGCGCATCATCCGCTGGATGCCGTTCGAGAAGCTGTTCTCGTCCAGCTGGAACCAGTCGAGCCCGCGCTCCTCGGACCATTCGGCGCGCTGGCCGAACTCCTGGCCCATGAACAACAACTGCTTGCCGGGATGGGCCCACTGGTATGCCAGCAGATTGCGCAGCCCGGCCGCCTTGGTGTGGTCGTTGCCCGGCATCCTGCCCCACAGCGTGCCCTTGCCGTGCACGACCTCGTCATGGCTGATCGGCAAGACGTAATTCTCGCTGTACGCGTAGAGCATCGAGAACGTGATCTCGCCGTGGTGAAAGCTGCGGTGGATCGGGTCACGCTTGATGAACTCCAGGGTGTCGTTCATCCAGCCCATGTTCCACTTCATCGAGAAGCCAAGGCCGCCAATGTTCGTCGGCCGCGTCACACCGGGCCACGAGGTCGACTCCTCGGCAATGGTGACGACACCCGGGGCGACCTTGTGCACCGTGGCGTTCATCTCCTGCAGGAACTGGACCGCCTCGAGGTTCTCCCTGCCGCCGTAGACGTTGGGGGTCCAGCCGCCCTCGGGTCGTGAGTAGTCGAGGTACAGCATCGATGCCACGGCATCGACGCGAAGGCCGTCGATGTGGTAGTCCTGCAGCCAGTACAGCGCATTGGCCACAAGGAAGTTGCGCACCTCAGCTCGGCCGAAGTCGAAAACGTAGGTGCCCCAGTCCAGTTGCTCGCCCCTGTGCGGATCCGAGTGCTCATACAGCGGTGTGCCGTCGAAGCGGCCCAGCGCCCACGCGTCCTTGGGGAAGTGTGCGGGCACCCAGTCCATGATCACGCCGATGCCCGCCTGGTGAAGCGTGTCGACCAGATAGCGGAAATCATCGGGTGTGCCGTGCCGCGATGTGGGTGCGTAGTAGGACGTGACCTGGTATCCCCATGACCCACCGAAGGGGTGTTCGGCGACGGGCATCAGCTCGACATGCGTGAAGCCCTGCGTCCACAACGTATTCCGTCAGCTCTTCGGCGAGTTGACGATAGCTGAGACCGGGCCGCCACGACGTCAGGTGCACCTCGTAGGTGCTCATCGGCTCGAACACCGGATTCACCTCTGCGCGCCGCGTCATCCATGCGGTGTCGCCCCAGGTGTAGTCGCTCTTGGTGACCCGCGACGCCGTCTGCGGCGGCACCTCGGTGGCGAACGCCATCGGATCGGCGCGGTCGGTCACCGAACCGTCCGCGCCGTGCACGCGGAACTTGTATTTGCCGTCGAGCGGGAATTCGGGCCAGAACAGCTCCCACACACCGGTTGACCCGAGCACACGAAGAGGCGCCACGTCGCCGTCCCAGTGGTTGAAGTCGCCGATCAGGCTGACGCCCTTGGCATTCGGCGCCCACACCGCGAAGCCCACGCCCTCGACGATGCCGTCTGCCGTCCGGAAGCTACGTGGATGCGCGCCCATGATGTCCCACAGCCGCTCATGGCGGCCCTCGGAGAACAGATGAAGGTCCAGTTCGCCAAGCGTGGGCAGGAACCGATACGCGTCGGCGACCGTGTGCGGGTCGCCGCCGTCCTCGTAGCTCGCCTGTAGCCGGTAGTCGATGAGGTCGGTGAACGGCAGCGCGACCCCGAACAGCCCGGATTCGATGTGGGAGAACACATATCGCTTATCGCCGACGAGTGCGGCGACTTCGACGGCGTGCGGCCGATACGCGCGGATCACGGTGTGGTCCTCGTACTCGTGCGCGCCGAGTATCGAATGCGGGTTGTGGTGCTGGCCCGAGAACAGCCGGTTCAGGTCGGCCTGATCAGGCCGCAGATGTGGACTGGTGAGTTGATTCGTGCGAGTCATCTTCCGTCACTTCCTCATTCCCTGCGAAGCAGGATCTGTCGTTGTTCCGGTGGGATCTGCGGCATGTTGAAAACATGGGCAACCGCCCTAGCCGGATCGAGGCGAACGTAATTCGACTGTCCCCATTGATATTCGTCACCGCTGATCTCGTCGCGCACCCAGAATCGGTCGTATGGTGCCATCCCCAGCGCGCCCATATCCAGCCACACCGTCGCCTCTTCGGCGCCGAACGGGTTCAGCGTCACGACGACGAGCACGGCATCCCCGGTTACCGGATCGAACTTGCTGTAGGCCAGCAGTGCGTCGTTGTCGACGGTGATGGAACTTCAGCGTCCTCATCTCGCGCAGCGCGGGATGTATTCGGCGAATCTCGTTGAGTCGGCCGAGGAACGGCTCCAGCGACTCACCCCGTGCCAACGCGGCCTCGAAGTCGCGCGGCCGCAGCTCGTACTTTTCCGAGTCCAGATATTCCTCGCTGCCTTCGCGCACCGGGCGGTGCTCGAACAGTTCGTAGCCGGAGTACACGCCCCACGCCGGGCTGAATGTCGACGCCAGCACCGCGCGGATGGCGAACATGCCTGGACCGCCGTGCTGGAGGCTTTCGTGCAGGATGTCGGGCGTATTGACGAACAAGTTGGGCCGGGCGTAGTCGGCATGCTCGACGATCTGCTCACCGAATTCGATCAGCTCCCACTTCGCGGTGCGCCAGGTGAAGTAGCTGTAGGACTGCGTGAAGCCGAGCTTGGCAAGGCCGTACAGGCGCGCGGGCCGCGTGAATGCCTCGGCGAGGAACAACACGTCGGGATCGGTCGCCTTGACCTGTCCGATCAGCCACGCCCAGAAGTTCGGTGGCTTCGTGTGCGGGTTGTCGACTCGGAAGATCTTGACGCCGTGGCTGATCCAGTAGCGCACCACCCGCAGCACCTCGTTGTAGATGCCTGCCGGGTCGTTGTCGAAGTTGATCGGATAGATGTCCTGGTACTTCTTCGGCGGGTTCTCCGCATAGGCGATGGTGCCGTCGGGCAGCACCGTGAACCACTCGGGATTCGTCTGGGCCCACGGATGGTCGGGTGCGGCCTGCAGCGCCAGGTCCAGCGCCACCTCCATGCCCTGGTCCTGCGTTGCGGCGACGAAATCGTCGAAGTCCTCGATCGTGCCGAGCTTGGGGTGCACGGCGTCGTGGCCGCCCTTGTCACTGCCGATCGCCCACGGGGATCCGACGTCCTTGGGTGCGGCGGTGACCGAATTGTTGGGGCCCTTGCGGTGCACCTTGCCGATCGGGTGAATGGGCGGCAGATACACCACGTCGAAGCCCATCTTGGCGATGCGCGGCAACGCCTTCGTCGCGGTGGCGAACGTGCCGTGGACCGGGTTGCCCTTCTTGTCCCATCCTCCGGTCGACCGGGGAAACAGTTCGTACCAGGCGCTGAAGCGGGCCGCAGGCCGATCCACCCAGACGCCGTGCTGCTCGCCGCGGGTGATCTGGTCGCGCAGCGGATACTGCGCCAACAGCTCGGTGACCTCGGCGGACAGGGCAGCGCCCGCGCGGGTGAACGGGTCGCCCGGCTTGCGCAGCAGCTCGGACGCCTCGATGAGCGGGTCGCGCAGCGTTCGGGGCACCCCGGTGGCGGCGCGCTCCAGCAGCCGTGCGCCGACGATCAGGTCGTTGGACAGCTCGGCTTCGCTCTGACCCGCGTCGAGTTTGGCGGTGACGGCTTTACGCCATGTCGCGATCGGGTCGCCCCAACCGTCGACCCGGAACGTCCACAAACCGACCCGGTCGGGGGAGAACACTCCGTGGAAAACGTCGGGCGTTCGACCGGCGTCCATGGAGATGGCCTGCGGTTTGACCTTCGTCGTCGGTGAGACCACGGCCTCGATCGGCACGGCAGGCGCAGCGGGCTCGTGCGCGGGCCCTTCTGTGATCTGCGGATAGTGCGTGCCGTGGTAGCGCACCACCAGCGTGGCCGCGACAGCGTCGTGCCCCTCGCGCCACACCGTGGCCTTGACCGGCACCACCTCGCCGACGACAGCCTTGGCGGGATAGCGCCCTGCGGACACCACAGGGGCGACGTCATCGATCCCGATTCGACCGGCCACCTACCCACTCCTTCAAGGCGCGGCCCGCGGTAGGGCCGCTGTCGTCTGGATATTCGTTTACAGCCTCGTCGCGCCCTATACCCACCGTAGTGTCCGGCCCAATCACACGCTGGTGAACGTTCACGGCGGCCGGACTGCGTTCTCGCCGATCATCAGTAAGGTTGGGTCGCGTGAAAGCCCTCCGTCGGTTCACCGTCCGCGCGCACCTACCCGAGCGACTGGTCGCGCTGGAACCGCTGTCGGTCAACCTGCGCTGGTCATGGGACAAACCGACGCAAGACCTGTTCGAGGCCATCGATCCGGACCTGTGGAAGCGGGTCGGCTGCGATCCGGTGGCGCTGCTTGGTCAGGTCACCCCGAACCGGCTGGACGAACTTGCCGTCGACGAGTCGTTCGTCGGTCGGCTTGACCACATCGCCGGCCAGCTCGACGATTACCTGGCCCGGCCGCTGTGGTACCAGGAACGCGCCGCTGAGGGCGCCGAGATGCCCAACGGCATCGCGTACTTCTCGATGGAGTTCGGTGTCGCCGAGGTGCTGCCGAACTACTCCGGTGGCCTGGGAATCCTGGCGGGCGACCATCTGAAATCGGCGTCGGATCTCGGCCTGCCGCTGGTGGCGGTGGGGCTCTACTACCGGTCCGGCTACTTCCGTCAGTCGCTGACCGCGGACGGCTGGCAGCGCGAGAACTACCCGTCGCTGGATCCGCAGGGCCTGCCGCTGCGGCTGCTGACCGATCGCCAGGGCGACCCCGTGCTCGTGGAGCTGGCCATGCCGGACGCGGCGCAGCTGAGGGCCAGGGTGTGGGTCGCCCAGGTGGGTCGAATTCCGTTGCTGCTGTTGGATTCCGACATCCCGGAGAACGAGCACGATCTGCGCGGCGTCACCGACCGGCTGTACGGCGGCGATCAGGAGCACCGGATCAAGCAGGAGATGCTGGCAGGTATCGGCGGGGTGCGGGCGATCCGCGCGTTCACCGAGATCGAGGGTCTGCCGACGCCCGAGGTGTTCCACATGAACGAGGGCCATGCCGGTTTCCTCGGCGTCGAGCGGATTCGTGAGCTGATCGACTCCGGGCTCGACTTCGACACCGCGCTGACGGTGGTTCGGTCGTCGACCGTTTTCACCACCCACACCCCGGTCGCCGCAGGTATCGACCGTTTTCCGGTGGAGATGGTGAAGCGCTACTTCGGCAGCGGCGATGGCAGCGCGTCAGGCGGCACCTCGCGGCTGCTGCCAGGCGTCTCCCTGGACCGCGTCATCGCGTTCGGCGTGGACGACGACCCGTCGAAGTTCAACATGGCGCATATGGGTCTGCGGCTCGCGCAGCGCGCCAACGGGGTGTCGCTTCTGCACGGTCGGGTCAGCAGGGAGATGTTCAACGAGCTGTGGCCCGGCTTCGATCCGGCCGAGGTGCCGATCGGCTCGATCACCAACGGTGTGCACGCGCCGACCTGGGCGGCGCCACAGTGGCTCGAGCTCGGCCGGGAGCTGTCCGGCGGAGACCTGCCCAGTGCGCCCGCCGTGTGGGAGCCCGCGTTATGGGAACGGCTGCAGCAGGTCGACCCGGGTCATCTGTGGTGGATTCGGTCGCAGCTTCGCGAGGGGCTGGTCAACGACGTTCGCGCGCGGCTCCGTCGGTCCTGGCATGAGCGCGGTGCGTCGGATGCTGAACTGGGTTGGATCGCAACGGCTTTCGATCCCGAATGTGCTGACGGTGGGGTTCGCGCGCCGGGTGCCGACATACAAGCGGCTGACGTTGATGCTGCGCGATCCGGACCGGCTGGAGAAACTGCTGCTCGACGAGAAGCGGCCCATCCAGCTGATCGTGGCAGGCAAGTCGCATCCCGCCGACGAGGGCGGCAAGGCGTTGATCCAGCAGGTGGTGCGGTTCGCCGACCGGCCAGAGGTGCGGCATCGCATCGCGTTCCTGCCGGACTACGACATGTCGATGGCCCGCCAGCTGTACTACGGCTGCGATGTCTGGCTCAACAACCCGCTGCGGCCGCTCGAGGCCTGTGGCACATCGGGTATGAAGAGCGCGCTCAACGGCGGCCTCAACCTGTCCATCCGCGACGGTTGGTGGGATGAGTGGTACGACGGCGAAAACGGTTGGGAGATACCGACAGCCGACGGGCTGGCCGATGAGAGCCGTCGCGACGATCTGGAGGCCGCGGCGCTCTACAGCCTGGTCGAGCGGTCGGTCGCGCCCAAGTTCTACGATCGCGACGACCGCGGCGTACCCGTGCGCTGGGTCGAGATGGTGCGGCACACGCTCGAGGTGCTCGGCCCCAAGGTGCTGGCATCGCGGATGGTGCGCGACTACACCGAGAAGTACTACGCGCCCGCCGCGCAGTCGCTGCGCAGGACCGTCCAGCCCACCGACGAGGGCGGCGTACCGTTCGGTGCCGCTTGGGATTTGGCCAACTACCGGCAGCGCGCGCATGAGGCGTGGCCGAAGATCCAGATCACCGACGTCGACAGCACGGGTCTGCCCGACACCCCGCTGCTCGGCTCCGAGCTGACGCTGTCGGCGACGGTCCAGCTCGCCGGGCTGCGTCCCGACGAGGTCTCCGTGCAGGCGGTCCTCGGCCGGGTCGACACCGCCGACGCACTGGTCAACCCGGTCACGGTGGCCATGCCGCACACCGGTACCGCCGAGGGCGGGAACGAGATCTTCTCGACGACGACTCCGCTGCCTGTCGCAGGGCCCGTCGGCTACACGGTGCGCGTGCTACCGCATCACCCGCTGCTGGCGTCCGACACCGAGCTGGGACTCGTCACGCTCGCCTGAGGTGAGACCATTTGCCGGACTTGGGGTCGGCACGGTTGGTAGCCGTTGTAAGTTCCGTTGATGTTCCGTTGCGCCACGCTGCTGGCCACCTGCGCGGTGGCGTTCGCCTTGCTCACCCCCGTGGCGTCAGCCGATCCTGAGGTCGAACCCGTCGTCGACACCGCAGAAACGGTGCCCGCCCCACCCGAGGGTGCGCCGCCGCCCGAGGGTGCACCGCCGCCGAGGGGCCGGTGGATCTCGTCGAATCGTCGCCGCCCGCGAACACGAAGTCGCCGGACGGCTGGACGCTGACCGTATCGGCCAAGGATGAGACGCAGAGGGTGATCCAGCCGCTGACAACCGCGGTTTCGACCAGGGAGTACGAGGTCGGCGGGCGTATTCAACGCCAAGATGGAGGGGCCAGAGGAGGCCGACGGGCCGGAGGGCACATTCGAGGTCGGCTATCAGATCGGCTGCGGCATCGACATGAGCACGTCCAACGGTGTGGTGATGAGCGGCAGCCTTGGTCTGACACCCGGCCTGGGTATCGGCGGGCCTCGGCGCGGGCACACCGGTGGGCATTCCGACGCTTCTGACGCCGATCAGCGGGTCGCTCGCGGTGGCGCTGAAGCCGGGGATCATCAACGTCATCCCGGTCAGCAAGAAGCAGTTCAAAGGCGCCGAGCCGTGGATTCAGATCACCGGGTTCCGGGTCAAGATCGACGGCTGCGTCGGCGAGTCCTTCATCCGCTCGTATGCGTTCCTCACCCGCTCGACCGACGTCTCGGACGCGATCCTCGGCTACTACGGGGTCACCAAGAAGGTCTAGCGATCACGGGAACCGCTTGAAGCAGCGGTCCTCGTCGCCGAGCACGCCGTTGCGGAACGCGTCCATCCGGGAGAACCCGGACGGCACCGTCTCGCCGTTGACGTCGCTGGCGGCCAGCCCGTTGGTCAGCAGTCCTGAGACGGCCTCGTCGAGATCGCCCGCGCTCAGCGCCACCGTATTGCCGTCCGAGGTGGTGACCGCCTCGGTCATCTTCGTGGTCGCGACACCCGTCAGGCACGCGGTGCGCAGCGCCGCCTCGGCGTTGTCAAGGACCAGGCCACCGCGTTCGTGCTGAAGCGCAAGCATGTAGCGCGAGACGAGAACGGAATACGCGGTGTTGTCCCCGGACACCACGCCGCCGTTCTCGCTCTCGTCCGGACCCGACGGCGTGCCCATCGCCGCCAGCTCGGGCATGTCGACGGCGATCGTGTTGGTGGCCGGACAGTAGGAGACCGGTGGGCTCGGCCGCGCATCCGGGCAGTCCTCGTTCGAGTCCGCTTCGAGGCGCAGTGTCGGCGGGTCGGCCGGTGAGAACAGCTGCCCGAGCGCGTCGACGATCGCGTTGACCGACTCCTCGCTGACCGGCCATTCGCCGGTCAGGTCCTGCTGCTGCAACTCGACCGGCAGGTCGCCGCGGCGCTGCACGATCTCCTTCTCGTCGATCGACGCGCACGATGCCGCGCCGTCGATGAACCCGAACTGGAACGCGGTGATCCGTTCGAAGGCCGAGCCGTGCTTTTTGGCGTCCGGGTGCGTACACGTCCTCGTTGAGTACCGGGTCGCGAAACGAAATCACCGCCGCCAGTAGGCCGTTGAGCCCGTCGCCGGTGCTCAACGTGAAGCGGTCGGAGTTCCCCTCGGCCACCCAGCGCATGTATGAGCCTGGCATAGCAGTCGGCCTGCTGCTCGGCGACCAGCGTCGGCGTGTCCTTCGCGTTCAGCCTGGCCTGGTGCTGGATTGCGTGACCGTACTCGTGGGCCAGAACATTGGTCACGGCGATTTCGCCGAAGTTGTCCTTTATGTCGGGCAGGAGCTTGCCGCGGTCCCACCCGATGGTGCGTTCGGGCAAGCAATAGCCGGCGTTCTCCAATCCGTAGGTGTCCTGGCCGCAGAACTCGACGCTGTCGTAACCGGCCGCATCCCAGGAGATCAGCTCCTTGACGGGGATGAAGTCGTCGTCGAATGTCTCGCCGTACACGGCTTCCCAGAAGTCCTCGATATCGCTGACCGACGCCGCGCCGAGATCGTCGATCTCCCCGCCGTCGCCGTGCTCGACCTCCCGCGAAGGATCTTTTGCGCCGGGTCGCAGCCCCGTCGGCCCGTCCACCGCGGGCATGCCCGCCACCTTGAACGGATCGTCGAAGACGGAGACGGCGGTGCCCTTCACCGTCGTCGCGCATGAGGCGACGAGCAGTGCCGCGCAGACGGCGAGCATGCCTGCGGTAACGGGGTCGTCGGCTCATTGGCGTCACGATAATGCGGCGTTGGCCGTGTCGAGCCGTTCCAGTGCTTCTCGGACCCGGGCCGTATCGGTGGTCGCCCAGAACGGCGGAAGAGACGCGCGCAGGAATCCGGAGTAGCGCGCGGTGGCCATCCGCGAGTCCAGCACCGCCACCACCCCGCGGTCGTCGGTGCGCCGCAACAGCCTGCCCGCACCCTGGGCCAGCAGCAGCGCGGCGTGGCTGGCCGCGACCTCCATGAAACCGTTGCCGCCGCGGGCGGCGACCGCGCGCTGGCGCGCCGAAAGCAGAGGATCGTCGGGCCGCGGGAACGGGATGCGGTCGATCAACACCAGCGACAGTGACGGGCCCGGCACATCGACGCCCTGCCACAGCGACAGCGTGCCGAACAACGACGTCGACGGGTCATCGGCGAACTGATTCACCAGCGCCGACGTGGTGTCGTCGCCCTGGCACAGCACCGGCGTGGACAGTCGTTCGCGCATGACCTCTGCGGCGGCCCGCGCGGCCCTCATCGACGAGAACAGCCCCAGTGTGCGACCGCCCGCGGCATTGATCAGCGCCTCTATCTCCGCAAGTTGTTCGGCCGACCCGGTGCCGTCACGCCCCGGCGGCGGCAGATGGGCTGCGACATAGAGGATTCCGGACTTGGCGTGCTCGAACGGGGATCCGACGTCGATGCCCCGCCATTCCGGCTCGACGTCCCCGCCCGTCAATCCCCATGCCGCGGCCATCGCATCGAAGGATCCGCCGACGGTCAGCGTCGCCGACGTCAGCACCGCGGTGGACTGGTCAAAGAGCCTGCCGCGCAACAGGCCTGCCACCGAAAGCGGCGCCACCCGCATCACGGCTCGGACGGACCCTCTGTTGTCCTCGTGGTCCAGCCACACCACATCGTCCCGGTTGCGAATCTCGGGCACGAACGACGCCACGATGCGCGTCGCGGTGTCGCTGATGTCGGACAGCGCCGTCACCGCCTCGGCCCGCGCGGATGCGGCCTTGGGGTCGGACGGCGACGTGTCGATCGCCGAGCGCGCCCTGCTCGCGGCGTCCCGAAGGGCCATCAGATAGGTCGTCATGTCGTCGTCGAGACGGTCGATGCGTCCCGGCGTGCCGTCGTGAATTGCGGATACGAACGTGGCCGTCGCGGCGTCCAGCCGTTGTGCCAGTTCGGGTTCGACGAGTCGCGCGACGCGACGGAACGCGGCGCCGAGGACCGCGTTGGACAATTCGGCGGTGGCCACACCAGTGACACGGTCCGCCAGTTCGTGTGCCTCGTCGACGATGAGCAGTCGGTGTTCGGGAAGAACGGCGGCGTCGGAGATCGCGTCGATGGCCAACAGCGCGTGGTTGGTGACGACGACGTCGGCGTGGCCCGCCGTGTCACGCGCCTTCTCGGCGAAGCAGTCGGTGCCGAACGGGCAGCGCGAAGCGCCGATGCACTCCCTTGCCGAAACGCTGACCTGCGCCCACGACCGGTCCGGGACGCCGGGTGTCAGCTCATCGCGGTCACCGGTCTCGGTGTCCGACGACCAGGCCGTCAGTCGCTTCACGTCGCGTCCGAGTGCGGTCGAGGCCGCGGCGTCGAACAGTTCCTCCTGCGGACGGTCATCGGGCTCCGCCGCCCCGCCGTTGTGGATCTTGTTCAGGCACAGATAGTTTCCGCGCCCTTTCAGCAGGGCGAACTCCGGTCTCCTTGGCAGCTTGCCGACCAGCGAGTCGGCGAGTGCGGGCAGATCGCGGTCGACGAGCTGACGCTGCAGCGCGATCGTCGCGGTGGACACCACAACGGGTTCGTTGGTGGCGACCGCCCGCGCGATCGCAGGAACAAGGTAGGCGAGTGACTTGCCGGTGCCGGTGCCCGCCTGCACGGCGAGGTGCTCGCCCGAGTCGAAGGCGTTGGCGACGGCCTCGGCCATCTGGACCTGACCGGTGCGCTCGCTTCCACCGAGCGCGGCGACCGCGGTGGCGAGCAGTTCGGTGACGGGAGCTGCGTCGGGCGTGGCTCCTCCTATGCGCGTCGGCCGGCGGACGGAACCATCCGGGTCGAAATCGCGGGTTCGCCGCGGGACAGTTTCAGGCCGTCCCACGGCAGGCTGTGCAGCCCGGACACCACCCGGTCGCGGGCCGCGGCAAGGCTGAGATCGTCGACGGGCTCACCGTTCTCGACGAACGAAACCGTCAGACCTTGTGCGACGAGGTCTGACTGCGGGGGACCCTCGGCGGCGGGGTAGATGACCTCCTCGACGACGGTGCCCGACGGTTTGGCCAGCCGCGTCGCCTTCTTTCGGCCGCCGTGCGACTCCTTGTGCACGCTGCGCTTCTCCACCGGCATGCCGTCCACCTCGACCAGTTTGTAGACCATGCTCGCGGTGGGGGCGCCAGAGCCGGTCACCACCGATGTGCCGACGCCGTACATGTCGACGGGCTCGGAGCGCAGTCCGGCGATCGCGAACTCGTCGAGGTCGCCCGACACCACGATCCGGGTCTTGGTCGCACCGAGCCCGTCGAGTTGGGCGCGGACCTGGCGGGCGAGCACCCCGAGATCGCCGGAGTCGATCCGGACCGCACCCAGCTCGGGGCCCGCCACCTCGACGGCGTTCGCGACGCCCTTGGTGATGTCGTAGGTGTCGACGAGCAGGGTGGTGCCGACGCCCAGTGCGTCGACCTGGGCGCGAAACGCCGCCTTCTCGTCAGGCCCGTCCGCCGTGGTGTGCAGCAGGGTGAACGCGTGAGCGCTCGTGCCGAGCGCGGGCACGCCGTAGCGGCGCTGGGCCTCGAGGTTGGACGAGCCGCTGAAACCGGCGAGGTAGGCGGCCCGTGCGGCGGCGACGGCGGCCTGCTCGTGGGTGCGCCGCGAGCCCATCTCGATGAGGGTTCGGCCCTCGGCGGCCCAGGCCATCCGGGCCGCGGCGGACGCGATCGCCGTGTCGTGGTTGAACATCGACAGTGCCAGCGTCTCCAGCACCACGCATTCGCCGAACGTGCCGTGCACCGCCAGCACCGGCGAGCCGGGGAAGTACAGCTCGCCCTCGGCGTAACCGTCGACGTCTCCGCGGAATCGGTAGTCGGCCAGATACGCCAGCGTGTCCTTGTCGAGGAAGTCTGAAAGCGACTCCAGCGCGGTGTCATTGAACGTGAAGTCCGCGAGGGCCTCGACGAACCGGGCGGTGCCCGCGACGACGCCGTAGCGTCTGCCTTCGGGCAGTCGACGGGCAAACACCTCGAATGTGGTGCGGCGGTGCGCGCTGCCGTCCCGCAGCGCGGCCGCGAGCATGGTCAGCTCGTATTTGTCAGTCAGCAACGCCGCCGTCATCCCGCAACCGTAACCGGTCTCCTGCGCCTGTCAGGCCCCGGCTATTCTGGGGACATGGTCACTCCAGCGAAGACCCGTCCGGGAACTCGCGAGGAACAACGCACCGACACTGCCGAGGACACCGAGTCCCCGTGGGTGACACTCGTCTGGGATGACCCCGTCAACCTCATGACCTACGTGACCTACGTCTTGCAGAAGTTGTTCGGCTACAGCGAGCCGCACGCCACCAAGCTCATGCTGCAGGTGCACAACGAAGGTAAGGCCGTGGTGTCCGCGGGCAGCCGCGAGTCGATGGAAGTCGACGTCACCAAGCTGCATTCGGCAGGCCTGTGGGCGACGATGCAACACGACCGCTGAAGACGGAGCCGGGACGCAATAGTGCGCAAGTGGAAACGGGTCGACACCGCAGCCGGCCCGCGCTTTCGATCGACTCTGGCCGCCCATGAGGCGGCACTGCTCGAGAGCCTTGTGACGTCCATGGTCTCGATGCTCGAAGAACGTGAATCATCTTCTCCCACAGATGAACTCGAGGAAATAACCGGTCTGAAGACCGGCAATTCCCGTCCTCCGGACGACGAGACGATGAAGCGTCTGTTGCCGGACTACTTCCGCCCGCAGAACGACCATCCCTGCAGGCTCAGGGACAGCGGAGAGCCTGAACAGCGCGCTGCGCAGCCTGCACGAGCCCGAGATCATCGCGGCCAAACGCGATGCGGCGCAACGGGTACTGGAGACGGTGCCGAACGGCGGCGGCCGTTTCGAGCTGTCCGAAGGTGACGCGCATGCGTGGGCCTCCGCGGTCAACGACGTCCGCCTCGCGCTCGGCACGATGCTCGACATCGGCGCCGAAGGACCCGATCGGCTACCGCCCGACCATCCGATGGCAGGCCATTTCGACGTCTATCAGTGGCTGACGGTGCTGCAGGAGTATCTGGTCATCGGGCTGATGGACAAGCGATGAGCGCAATCACCGATGTCGGCGGAATCAGGGTCGGGCAACACGAACGTATCGACGCCGACGTGACGCTGGGCTCCGGCTGGGCCAGCGGAACCACGGTCGTCCTGACCCCACCGGGCACCGTCGGCGGTGTCGACTGTCGCGGCGGGGCGCCCGGCACGCGGGAGACCGACCTGCTCGATCCGATCAACTCGGTTCGCCACGTCGATGCGGTGGTTCTCAGCGGCGGCAGCGCATACGGCCTCGCGGCGGCCGACGGCGTCATGCGGTGGCTCGAGGAGCAAGGCCGCGGGGTCGCGATGGACGGCGGCGTGGTGCCGATCGTGCCCGCCGCGGTGGTTTTCGACCTGCCCGTCGGTGGCTGGGATTGCCGACCGACCGCGGAGTTCGGCTACGCCGCAGCAGGCAGCGCGTCGGAGAAGGTCGCCCTTGGCACCGTCGGCGCGGGGACGGGCGCACGCGTCGGCGTGCTCAAGGGCGGGGTCGGAACCGCGTCCATCACGCTTGCCGATATCGGTGTCACGGTCGGGGCGATCGTCGTGGTCAACGCCGCGGGCGACGCCGTCGACCCGGCGACCGGGCTGCCGTGGCAGGCCGACCAGATCGTCGAGTTCGGGCTGGTTCCGCCGCCTGCGGACGAGCTCGCCGGTTACGCCGACCGGCGCACCGAGCTCAGCCCTCTCAACACCACCATCGCGGTGATCGCCACCGACGCGGTGATGAGCGCAGCCGCGTGCCGCCGCGTCGCGGTCGCCGCCCATGACGGCCTGGCCCGCACCATCCGGCCGTGTCACACCCCCCTTGACGGCGATACCGTGTTCGCGCTGGCCACAGGTGCCGTCGAGGTGCCGCCGGATCCCGAGACGCCCGCGTCGATGAGCCCGGAGGTGCCGTTGATCACCGCCGTCGGCGCCGCCGCGGCGGATGTGCTGGCCCGGGCGGTGCTCGTCGGCGTGCTTGCGGCAGAGTCGGTAGCCGGAATACCGACGTACCGGGACATGTTGCCCGGAGCGCTATCAGGAAAGGGGTAGGCCCGTGCTGGAGATCCGCGCCGACCTCGTCGACGCCATGGTCGCGCACGCCCGCGCCGACCATCCCGACGAGGCATGCGGAGTGCTGGCCGGTGCCGAGGGGTCCGACCGTCCCGGGCGGCACATCGCGATGCTGAACGCCGAACGGTCGCCGACTTTCTATCGCTTTGATTCGATGGAGCAGCTCAAGGTGTGGCGGGCGATGGACGACGCCGACGAGGTGCCAGTTGTCATCTACCACTCGCACACCGCGACCGAGGCCTACCCGAGCCGCACCGACATCTCGTATGCGTCGGAGCCCGACTCCCACTACGTTCTGGTGTCCACCCGCGACCCCGACGAGCACGAGCTACGTAGCTACCGCATCGTCGACGGCGTCGTCACCGAGGAACCCGTCAAGATCGTCGAGCAGTACTAGAAAGGCCCATTCGATGACCGTTACCGTCTCCGTCCCGACCATCCTGCGCAGCCACACCGGCGGCGAGAAGCGCGTCACCGCGTCGGGCAGCACCCTGCAGGCCGTGATCAGCGATCTGGAGGCCAACTACTCCGGCATCACTGATCGCCTGGTGGACAACGGCAAGCTGCACCGCTTCGTCAACATCTACGTCAATGACGAGGACGTGCGGTTCTCCGGCGGGCTCGACACCGAAATCTCCGACGGCGACTCGGTCACGATCCTGCCCGCCGTGGCCGGCGGGTGATCGGGCGTCGATGACGCGCCACGACTCGCTGCTCGAAGCGCTCGGTGACACTCCGCTGGTCGGGCTGCGCCGGCTCTCGCCACGCTGGGACGACGGCGACGGCGAGCCGCATGTGCGGCTGTGGGCCAAGCTCGAGGACCGCAACCCGACAGGCTCCATCAAGGACCGGCCCGCGCTGCGGATGATCGAAGCAGGCCGAGCGCGACGGGTTGCTCGAGCCGGGCGCCACGATCCTGGAGCCGACGAGTGGCAACACCGGCATCTCGCTGGCGATGGCCGCCCTGCTCAAGGGCTACAAGATGATCTGCGTGATGCCGGAGAACACGTCGATCGAGCGGCGGCAACTGCTCGAGCTGTACGGCGCGCGGATCATCTCCTCGCCCGCAGAGGGCGGGTCGAACACCGCGGTGGCGCACGCCAAGGAGCTGGCCGCGCAGAACCCCGAATGGGTGATGCTCTACCAGTACGGCAACCCGGCCAACACGGACGCCCACTACGAGGGCACCGGGCCCGAGCTGCTGGCCGACCTGCCGGAGATCACGCACTTCGTCGCGGGCCTCGGCACCACCGGCACATTGATGGGGACGGGCCGCTTCCTTCGCGAGCGGGTGCCCGACATCCAGATCGTGGCCGCCGAGCCCCGGTACGGCGAGGGCGTCTACGCGCTGCGCAACATCGACGAGGGTTTCATCCCCGAGTTGTACGACCCGGATGTGCTGACGACGCGGTTCTCGGTCGGGTCGTTCGACGCGGTCAAGCGCACCCGCGAGCTCGTCCAGGTCGAGGGGATATTCGCGGGCATCTCGACCGGAGCGGTACTGCACGCTGCGCTCGGCATGGCGGCCAAGGCCGTCAAGGCGTCCGAGCGCGCCGACATCGCGTTCGTGGTGGCCGACGCCGGGTGGAAGTATCTGTCGACCGGCGCATACGCCGGTAGCCTTGACGAAGCGGAAGATGCTTTGGAAGGGCAACTGTGGGCTTGAGCGGACCTGGATACCCGACGATCCAGCCTGCGCCGAAGAAACGCCCGGCGTGGGTGGTCGGCGGTATCACGATCGTCAGCTTCGTCGCGCTGCTGTACGTCATCGAGCTGTTCGATTCGCTGTCCGACCACAGCCTCGACCGGAACGGCATCCGGCCATTGGAGTCCGACGGCCTGATGGGCATCGTCTTCGCGCCGCTGCTGCACTCGAACTGGGACCACCTGATCGCCAACACCATCCCGGCGTTGATCCTCGGCTTCCTGATGACGCTCGCGGGTCTGTCGCGGTTCATCTTCGCGACGGCCATCGTCTGGATTCTCGGCGGCTTCGGCACGTGGCTGATCGGCAACGTCGGCACGCACTGCCCGTACGTCGGTGCGAGCTGCGAGACCAACCACATCGGCGCGTCGGGCCTGATCTTCGGCTGGCTGGCCTTCCTGATCGTGTTCGGATTCTTCACCCGCACGATCTGGGAGATCGTGGTCGGCGTCGTCGTGCTGTTCGTCTACGGCGGCGTACTGCTCGGTGTGCTTCCCGGCACGCCGGGGGTCTCGTGGCAGGGCCACTTGTGCGGGGCCGTCGCGGGTGTGCTCGCCGCCTATCTGCTGTCCGGTCCTGAGCGGAAGGCTCGCGAAGCCCGCAAGGGCGGCACGCAGCTGCCGAGCTACGGCACGTGAGCTCGCCCTTGGCGCCGGTCGGGATCTTCGATTCCGGCGTCGGCGGACTGACCGTCGCGCGGGCGATCATCGACCAGCTGCCCGACGAGGACATCATCTACGTCGGCGACACCGGAAACGGGCCGTACGGACCGCTGACCATCCCCGAGATCCGGGCGCATGCGCTGGCCATCGGCGACGACCTGGTGGAGCGCGGCGTCAAGGCGTTGGTGATCGCCTGCAACACCGCGTCGTCGGCGTGCCTGCGGGATGCCCGCGAACGGTACGCGCCGGTGCCTGTCGTCGAAGTGATCCTGCCCGCGGCACGCCGCGCGGTGGCCGCCACGCGTAACGGCCGCATCGGGGTGATCGGCACCGAGGCGACGATCGCCTCCGGCGCCTATCAGGACGCGTTCGCCGCCGCGCGCGACATCGAGGTGACGGGGGTCGCGTGCCCGCGGTTCGTCGACTTCGTCGAACGCGGCGTCACCAGCGGGCGGCAGGTGCTCGGCCTGGCCGAGGGATACCTGGAACCGCTGCAGCAGGCCGACGTCGACACGTTGGTGTTCGGCTGCACGCACTATCCGATGCTGTCCGGGCTCATCCAGTTGGCGATGGGCGAGGCGGTCACTTTGGTGTCGAGCGCCGAGGAGACGGCCAAGGACTTGCTGCGCGTGCTGACCGAACTGGATCTGCTTCGCCCGCATGACGCACCGCGTGCACAACGGCAGTTCGAAGCGACCGGCGATCCTGAGGCGTTCACCACACTTGCGGCCCGATTCCTCGGTCCGTCTCTTGACGGTGTTCGACCTGTTCAGCGTCACATCGCCGCCCAATGATGACGTTCGATAAGCAATGCGGTGATGTTTTCGTCATCGGGATGGCGGGCATGGCAAGCTAGTGGGCGTGCGAATCACCGTACTCGGTTGCTCCGGCAGTGTTGTCGGGCCTGATTCGCCAGCGTCCGGGTACCTGTTGACTGCGCCCGACACCCCTCCACTCGTCATCGATTTCGGCGGCGGCGTGCTGGGTGCGCTGCAGCGCCACGCGGACCCCAACGCGGTGCATGTACTGCTTTCGCACCTGCATGCCGACCACTGCCTCGACCTTCCCGGCCTGTTCGTCTGGCGGCGCTACCACCCGTCGCCCGCTCCCGAACGCGGCCTGATGTACGGCCCGCAGAAGACGTGGGCGCGCCTCGGTGCGGCGTCGTCGCCGGAGGGTGCCGAGATCGACGACTTCAGCGACATCTTCGACATCCGGCACTGGGTGGACAGGGAGGCCGTGAACATCGGTGCGCTCAATGTCGAGCCGCGTCTGGTGTGCCATCCGACGGAGTCCTACGGGATGCGGATCACCGACCCGTCGGGTGCGATATTCGTCTACAGCGGCGACACCGGCGCATGCGACGCGCTCGTCGACTTGGCGCGCGGCGCCGATGTCTTCCTGTGCGAGGCGTCGTGGACCCACGATCCGTCGCGGCCGCCGAACCTTCATCTTTCGGGCACCGAAGCGGGCCAGGCCGCGGCGCGCGCCGGGGTCGCAGAGCTGTTGCTGACGCACATTCCGCCGTGGACGTCGCGCGAAGACGTGATCAGCGAGGCGAAGGCGGAATTCGACGGACCCGTGCACGCGGTGGTGTGCGGTGAGTCCTTCCCCGTCACCCGGCATTGACGACAGGGGCACCGGCTAGGGTTGGCGGGTGTCCAGACGAGAAGACGGCCGGCTCGACGACGAGCTGCGTCCGGTGGTCATCACCCGCGGTTTCACCTCTCACCCCGCCGGATCGGTACTCGTGGAGTTCGGTCAGACGCGGGTCATGTGCACGGCGAGCGTCACCGAGGGTGTGCCGCGCTGGCGTAAGGGTTCGGGGCAGGGCTGGCTGACCGCGGAGTACGCGATGCTGCCCGCGGCCACTCACGATCGGTCGGACCGCGAATCGGTCAAGGGCCGCGTCGGCGGCCGCACCCAGGAGATCAGCCGGTTGATCGGCCGATCGCTGCGCGCGTGCATCGATCTGGCGGCGCTGGGCGAGAACACCATCGCCATCGACTGCGATGTGCTGCAGGCCGACGGCGGTACCCGCACGGCCGCCATCACGGGTGCCTATGTGGCGCTTGCCGATGCGGTGACGTGGTTGGCGGCGGGCGGGAAGCTGGCCGACCCGCGACCGCTGTCGTGCGCTATCGCTGCGGTCAGTGTCGGCGTGGTGGACGGACGCGTCCGCACCGACCTGCCCTACACCGAGGACTCGCGGGCCGAGGTGGACATGAACGTCGTCGCCACCGACACCGGCACGCTCGTCGAGGTCCAGGGCACCGGCGAGGGCGCGACGTTCCCGCGCTCGACGCTGGACAAGCTGCTCGACGCCGCGCTGGCCGCCTGCGACCAGTTGTTCGTCATTCAGCAGGAGGCGCTGGAACTGCCTTATCCGGGGGAGCTGCCCGAGTCCGATACGCCTGCGAAGAAGGCGTTCGGAAGCTAGGCGTTCTTGACGAGCCCGATGACGACGTGTCCGTCGGCAACGGAATCAACGGTGAGGACGAGCGTGCCTTCGTCGAGCGATGCCGAGCCGCGGGCGTCCGACTGTGCCCAGATGTTGCCCTGCCGGTGCAGTTCCCACCCCTGGCCGGTTTGCGTGACACGGACGCAGTCCGGTCCGCACGGGTCCACGGTGAACGGAGCCGCATCGCCGACGTTGAACTGTTCAGCCTCGAGGATGGTCCCCGTGTAGGCCCCGGCGGCTGGGTCGGCCGACGCCGGGATTGCCAGCGCGATCTGTGCGCCGACGAGGGCGCCACCCAATGCCAGTCCGCGAGTAAAGGTGACCATGGTGCTTGCTTTCCTCCCACGTTGGTACGGGCGGTCGAGCGGCCCGATTGATGGAACGATAAGTGTGGATCTGCGTGGCCGCTCACTATGAATGCAAATTCGGCCGCGAGTCGTTGCCCTGGCAAATAGTTTGCTGCGAGGTCGTTGAACGATCATTTGGCGAACGCGCAGCTAGTCGACAGTTTCGGCTCGGGTCGCGCAGCGACCTTCCACGCAATTCGGCACGGACTAGCCTGAGCGCGTGACCGACCTTCTGGTCGCCAGCCGCAACCGCAAGAAGCTTGCCGAGCTGCGGCGGGTGCTCGACGCCGCGGGGATCTCTGGTCTGACGCTGCTTTCGCTCGACGACGTCGCCGCTTTCGAGGAGGCGCCCGAGACGGGCGCGACGTTCGAGGACAACGCGTTGGCGAAGGCGCGCGACGCGTTCCTGGCGACCGGACTCCCCAGTGTCGCCGACGACTCGGGGCTGGAGGTCGATGCGCTGAACGCCATGCCGGGTGTGTTGTCGGCGCGTTGGGCGGGCGCGCACGGCCAGGACGCGGCCAACACCGCACTGCTGCTGGCCCAGCTTCGCGACGTGCCCGACGAGCGGCGTGGCGGCGCGTTCGTTTCCGCGTGCGCGCTGGTGAGTTCGTCGGGCGAGACAGTGGTGCGTGGCACGTGGCCGGGCAGCATCGGACGAGAACCGTTGGGCGACGGCGGATTCGGCTACGACCCGGTGTTCATTCCCGAGGGATCGTCGCGGACTGCGGCGCAGTTGACGCCGGAGGAGAAGGACGCGGCGTCGCACCGAGGGCGGGCGCTGGCACTGTTGGTGCCCGCGTTACGCCTTCTCGTCTAGAGGTCCGCGCCTGCCTCGGCCCAGTCACCCGGTGCAGCGCCCATGCCAACGGGATCGTCACTGCGAGCGTCGCGACGTACAACCCCGCCAACGATCCGGTGAACAGCGGCCATCGCAACACCAGATTCATCGTCACCGCCATGACGACCGCGTGCAGCAGAAAGAGTTCGTATGAGATCTCGCCGAGCCACACCATCGGTCTGCTGGCCAACACCCGCGCATACCGGTTCGACGCGCCGAGCACGAGTGCGCCCACTGTCAACGTCGCGATGGCCGCATACAACACGGCCTTGGTGGCCGCCGCCCAGACGGGAGCCGGTCCGACGATGACCCCGCCGAGCGGTGTCGCGACGACGAGAAACAGCACACCCGCCCACGGCAGCGCCACATGCGCGCGCCACCGCGCACCGACGACGTGAAGGACTGCCAACGCCATGCCGCCCGCGAAACACGCGAGGTGCGCAGGCAGCCACATTCCCGCCGAATTCGGAAGTAGATCGGTGGCGGCTGCGATCACAAGCCACACCGGGGTGACGACACCGAGAACCGCCAACGCCGTCAGGACGCGGGCGGGCCGCCACTCGGGGCGGTGTCGCCGCAGCAGGACGTAGGCGATCGCGGGCAGCGCGGCGTAGAACGAAACCTCGACGGCAAGGCTCCACATCTGAGACAGCCCGGGATGCAGGTATGTCGTCAGGTAATCGTTCGTGTAGACCTGCGTCAGGGTGAGGTAGCGAAGTAACCCGTGCCAGGTCTGTCCGGGATTCGGGCCAGGGGTGAAAACGACGTACAGCTCGAAGGTCGCCAACACGGTCACCAGGTAGGCGGGCATGATCCTGCGCAGCCGGTGTCGCGCATAGCGAGCCAGCCCCGGCGACGTGTCACCGGTGGCCGCGGCGACAACCCACGGGCGAAACAACAGGAAACCGGAAAGCACGAAGAAGAGCGCGACACCGATTTCGAGGCGTGCGTAGACGGCGCCGAGGTATCCGTGGGTGAGCTTGCCGGTGGCGAACGCCGCGTGCGTTCCGATGACGAGGAGCGCGGCGACGGCCCGCATGCCGGTCAGGGCGGGGTCGCGGTGGTTGTTTTCGACGAGTCGCTCGGGCGGCGACTCGCGGTATGAGCTACCTGGGAGCGCCACGCTGCAGCGCACCTCAGGGCTGGCTAGCACGGCGCCGAGTGTAGCGACGGAGTCTGTAGCTAAGCTAAGAAACCGCGTGCCGAGTCACCTCTGAGCGGGTCCGGCTAGATCCCGAACTTGGCTTTGATGTCCCTGGTCTGGAAGTGCTCGACGATGATGCCGACCAGCGGGATGGTGCCTGCCAGCAGCACGCCGATGGTCTTGGCGATCGGCCATCGCACCTTGACCGCGAGGTTGGCGGTGAAGAGCAGGTAGACGAAGTAGACCCATCCGTGCACGACGGCGATCCAGTTCAGGCCCTCGACGTTGTAGACGTACTTCGCGACCATCTCGTAGCAGAGCAGGATCAGCCACAGGCCTGTGGTCCACGCCAATATGCGGTATCCGGTCAGGGCCTTGCGGATGGACTCGACGGGGACGAGCGGGGCGGGTGTTTCGGTCACGATTCCTTGTCTTTCTCGGCCAGGTCGGCAAGGTAGGCGTTGTACTCCCGCAGTGCGGGGTCGTCGTCGGATTGTGTTGTGGTCTTTGGTCTTTCGGGCAGCAGCCCGGCGGGGATCTCGGTGGCCGCGTCGTGGTGGATCGGCTCGGGTGGCGCGTCCTCGAGGCGGACGAACTTGTAGTAGCCGTAGACGCAGAACCCGGCGAAGGCGGGCCATTGCAGCGCGTAGCCGAGGTTCTGGAAGGTGCCGGTTGCCGATTCGAAGCGGGTCCACTGCCACCAGGCAAGCGCCAGGCAACCTGCGGCGGCGACGACCACCAGCACGATGAGCGCCGGTCTCCTACGCCGTGTAGTGGACACCCGTCAACGGTACCGCGATACCCTTGGTGGGCTTAGCGGGCGTGGCGAAATTGGTTTACGCGCGGGCTTTAGGTGCCCGTGTTCGAAAGAACATGTGGGTTCGAGTCCCACCGCCCGCACTTTTGACTCCTCGTTTTTGCAATCAGGGCTGTAGATCGGCGCCGACGCACAGCCCTAGCTGCAATATCTAGGGCCGCGTTTGAGAAGCCAGCCCGGTGGAAAACCACTACATGCGAAAAATCACTCGTCGTATTGCAACCGTCGCTGCTGCTGGGTTGGCTCCGCTGGCTTTCGTGACCGTGATCTCGCCCGCCGTCAGTTCCGCGGACTGCGCGCCAGGCACCGAATGGTGGGATCCGGTCGCCAACGTGTGCCGTCCGACCGGCGCCCCCATGAAGAACTGCTTGCCCGACGGTTGGTGGGATCCGACGATCGCCGACTGCCGCCCGTTCTACGCGCGGCTAGTCGACCTGTATCTCGCCTATGCTCGCCCCCACACCGTCGGCGTTCGATCGTTCGTGCGAGAGACGCTCTATCGCAAGATCGGTCAGTACAACAATCGCGGCGCCCCGCGAGCGCGGCTGACGCAACCGCCGATCAGGCGATCTGCTTGGCTTCGCGGTCCTCGGCCTGCTTGCCGAAGCACACGAGGCTGCCAACGAACGCGAGCACCGCGGTTACCCCGGCGATCGCCGCGACGACCGCGTCGGACGCTCCCCAGCTGGCAAGGCTCACCGCGATTGCGATCACCGAAGCGATGTTCAAGAACAGTCCGGTGGTGGCGATTGCCTCCGACGCGGGTGCGCCGTCAGATGCGGGGCGGTCGCCCATGACAATCCCCCAATGACTAACCGAACAGGACGGACTGTTGTTGCCCCGTTCTGGCGGCAATGAAACCTAACAGCCCATCGACGTGTTTGCGGTCAGATCACTTGGCTTGGACCGGAAACCCATTCTGTTCTGCGAGTTCGCGCAACTGTTTGAGCGCGTGTCGACGGCCGCGGCCGCCCTCGGGGATCAGGATGCCAGCCCACAAGCCCTCGGCTCCCTGGGTTTTACAAGCCTCACGAGCGCACGCCCAGCGTCTCGGGCAAGCGCGGCATAACGCCTTGGCGCCGTCGTCGGCAACTGTTGTCCATCGGTCGGGGTCGCTCGTGCAGGCGAACGTCGACTCGTCTTCCAAAACCATCGGGTACACGGACTCTGCTCCTTCCCGCTCGGATGTGGCGGACAATACGTGTGTATTGCCCCGCCGATACGACCGTACTGTAGACACCATACGCCTGTATTGTCTACTCTGACGATGTGACCACCGAGAACGGCATTCGATGACCTTGCTTCCGGACGCCGAGCGCACCCGCACGGAAACCGCCCCCGTCGAGCGAATCCGCGAGGCGGCAATGAAGAGCTTCGCCACCCATGGCTTCGCCAACACGTCTCTGCGTGCGGTCGCTTCGACAGCCGGTGTGTCACTGGGTCTGGTGCAGCACCATTTCGCCACGAAGGCCGGCCTGATCAAGGCGGTCGACGACTACGTGCTCACTGTGGTGCTCACCCGCATCACGGAAGAGGTTCCGGCCTCGGCGTCGGATTCGGTCGCGGAGATCGGCGACAGGGTGACCCGAATGATCGCCGAGCTCCCCGACATCGTCGACTATGTCGGGCGCGCCCTGATCGACAGCCGCCCGGTCGGATACATGGTCTTCGACGCGCTGCTGAATTCCGGCACGGCCCGATGGAATCAACGCGGCGAACGCGGCGAGACCCGCCCCGATCTCGACTTGACGTGGGCGGCGGTCAATTCGCTCGTACTGGCGCTCGGCACCTTCATTCTCCGAGGCCACATCGAGCGCAACCTACCCCAGCCGCTCACCAGTCCCGAGCAGCTCCAGCGGTGGCAAGCATCGGTCACCATGCTTCTGCGTGAAGGACTGTTCAAGCAGCCTGAATAGATCAAACCCGTTTAGCCGACAAGCCTTTTGCGGTAGGTCGACGGTGTCTCCCCGCTGAACTGAGTGAATGCGCGGGTGAATGAACTCATGCTGTCGAAGCCGACCGCCGTCGACGTCTCCTGCACCGTCCGGCCGGGCGAGGCCAGCAGTGCCATTGCCCGCAACATGCGGGCGTGCAGCACATACGTGCGCCACGAGAGGCCGAGTTCGTCGTGGAACAGGCGTCGCAGGGTGCGCTCGGACACCGCGACCGCGCGGCTCACCTGTTCAGACGTCACCGACTGCAGATGCTCCTTCGTGAACGTCATCGCCGCGGCGACGATCGGATGCTCGGAGGTCGGAAGGCTCAGTGGCGCTTCGTGATTGATCGCGTCGACGACGAGATCGGCAAGCGTGCGGAAGAAGGCGTCGGACACGTCGTCGCCCGTGCGCTCGGTCGATCGGCCACCGCAGCGCGTAGATCATCATCTCCCGAATCACCGGCGATACCGCCAGGATTCGTGCGCGGTCACCGCCCGTGGGGATCATCTGCGCGTCGAACATCACCGCAATGGTCCGCACGTTGGGCGCCATCGTCGCCTGGTGCTCCAGCCCCGCCGGAATCCACGCCGCCTGCTGGGGCGGCAGCAGGTAGTGCGCCGAGGCCGTCTCGACCTCGACGACACCGCCGATCGCGTACTCGATCTGGTGCACCTCGTGGCTGTGCCAGCCGGTGATCAGGCCCTCGCCCTGGTAGAGGTAGCTTCCGCCGAGCGCCTGCCCGCCACGGCGCAGTTCGATCACCCTATGGGCGCCCTTGGCCGGTTCGGCCAAATCTCTGTCCGAAAGCGCAGAGCCGGTCACACCACTAGACGGTACTACTTGGGTATGCAGACCGATGACCTGATCCTGGTGAGCATCGACGACCACGTGGTCGAGCCACCCGACATGTTCCTCAACCATGTGCCCGCCAAGTACAAGGAGGAGGCGCCCATCGTCGTCACCGACGACAAGGGCGTCGATCAGTGGATGTATCAGGGCAGGCCGCAGGGGGTCAGCGGGCTCAACGCCGTGGTGTCGTGGCCGCCGGAGGAATGGGGCCGCGACCCCGCGGGCTTCGCCGAGATGCGGCCCGGCGTGTACGACGTGCACGAGCGCGTCCGCGACATGAACCGCAACGGCATTCTCGCGTCGATGTGCTTCCCGACGTTCACCGGCTTCTCCGCCCGCCACCTCAACATGCATCGCGAGGACGTGACGCTGGTGATGGTGTCGGCCTACAACGACTGGCACATCGACGAGTGGGCGGGCAGCTATCCCGACCGGTTCATCCCGATCGCGGTGCTGCCGACCTGGAACCCCGAAGCGATGTGCGCCGAGATCCGCCGCGTCGCCGCCAAGGGCTGCCGCGCCGTGACGATGCCGGAACTGCCTCACCTGGAAGGGCTTCCGAGCTATCACGACGACGAATACTGGGGCCCGGTGTTCCGCACCCTTTCCGAGCAGAACGTGGTGATGTGCCTGCACATCGGCACCGGGTTCGGGGCCATCAGCATGGCGCCGAACGCTCCGATCGACAACCTGATCATCCTGGCCACCCAGGTATCGGCGATGTGCGCCCAGGATCTGCTGTGGGGTCCGGCGATGCGGAACTACCCGGACCTGAAATTCGCCTTCTCCGAAGGCGGTATCGGCTGGATTCCGTTCTATCTCGACCGCAGCGACCGCCACTACACGAATCAGAAATGGCTGCGCCGCGACTTCGGGGACAAGATGCCCAGCGATGTGTTCCGCGAACACTCGCTGGCCTGCTACGTCACCGACAAGACGTCGTTGAGGCTGCGCCACGAGATCGGCATCGACATCATCGCGTGGGAGTGCGACTACCCCCACTCCGACTGCTTCTGGCCCGACGCCCCCGAACAGGTGTTGGCAGAGCTGAACGCCGCGGGCGCCGACGACTCCGACATCAACAAGATCACCTGGGAGAACTCGTGCCGGTTCTTCGGCTGGGACCCGTTCGCGCGCACACCGCGCGAGCAGGCCACTGTCGGCAGCACTGCGGGCCAAGGGGGCCGACGTCGACGTGTCGATCCGGCCGCGCGCCGAATGGGCGCGGCTCTACGAGCAGAAGCAGCTCGCCAAGGCCTGACAACGCCAGAAATTCGCTGGCGCAGGGCCTGGCCGATCCGGCACGCTGACCTCCGTGGTCGATGTCGACGAATTCATCCACAACGGCTTCGTGAAGGTGACCGGGGCCGGCCACCGCGAAAAGGCTGACGCCGCACGCGATCTCCTGTGGCAGCAGATCGGGCTGTCACCGGACGAACCGTCCGGCTGGCTCGAGCCGGTGATCTGGGCGGCCGACCTCACCGGGCACGGCCCGTTCGGTGAACTCGCCCGCAGCGCGCACCTCGCAGATGCGCTTGATCGTGTTGCCGGACCGGGTGGGTGGGTGCCACGCGGCGCGCTTGGCAACATCCCGGTCCGCTTCCCGCTGCCGCCGACAGTCGACGACCGCGGCTGGCACATCGACGCCAACACCCCTAGGCCGGATGGATCCTGGGGCGTCAGCGGCCGACCGCAGACCCTGTTGCTGCTCACGCTGCTGTCCTATGTCGGACCCGACGATGCGCCGACCCGGATCCGCATCGGTTCGCACCGCGACGTGGCCGCCGTGTTGCCCGCGGAACCGGTGACCTTCGAGCAGGCAGGGCGACTCGTCGACGAGGCCACCTCGGGCCGGGAAGTCGCCCACGCGACCGGCGAGCCCGGCGACATGTACCTGGTGCACCCGTTCACCGCGCACGCGGCCGACGAACACCGCGGCGTCACGCCGCGGTTCATGGCACAGGCCCCTGTCGTGCTGACCGGAGCGGTCACCCCGGGGTCGGAGTCACCGCTGGCTCGGGTCTGGGACTGAGGATCACGCGGGGATGACGACGGTCAGCTCGTTGCCCTTGCGTTCGACCCGCATGCCCGCCTTCCGCGCGATCGCGGCCACCTTCGCCGCGCTGTCGGGTTCGGCCCTGCTGGTGACGAGCGCCCGCGCGAGCCTGCCCTTGTGCGCCTTGTTGAAATGGCTTACCACCGTGCGGTGACCGTCGGCATTCTCCGAGACGACGTCCACATCCACCGCGCCGGGCAGCCTGCCAAGCGCCGCATACGAGCCCGATCGCAGATCGACGACGAGCTCGTCGTTCGCGATCTCGGCGAGCACCGCCTCGAGGGCGGCGCGCCAGCGGGCGGCCAGCGTGCCCTTTCCCGGCAGCTTCGACGACGCGGACAGTCGGTAGGCGGGGATCGGGTCGTCTGCGCGCAGCAGGCCGAAGAGAGCGGACCCGATGGCGAGTCGTGCATGCGCGCGGGAAAGCGCTGTGCCGCTCAATGATTCGATGTCGAGGGCGTCGTACAGCACACCGGTGTAGCGGTTGATCGCTGGCAGGGTTGGCGTGTCGTTGAGTGTCGCGTTTCGTTCGATCTCGTGATCCTGGGACGCCGAGATTCCGAGCGCGCGCCTGCACGCCGGGGGATCGGCCGCCAGTGCCACCAACTCGTCGACGAGTGCGGCGCGCACGGCTTCAGCTCCTGGAAGCTCAGCGCGTCAAGACGTAGCGGAGGACCATCGCCTCCGGCCCGCTTGGTCTCCGACGGCGGCAGCAACACGATCACGAGCGAAAAGGCTATTCCCTGCTCCGCGAACGTTCCGTACCGGTCGAGATTTCCGCGATTTCTCGACTGGTAAGGAACGTTCGGCGCGGCCGGTCACCAGGTGACCGACCGCTGGGTAGCACCGCTCTTCGCCCGTCTCGCTATTTTTGCTACTTTAGAGGCCGGGCCGCCGATGGAGGGGTGAGCAGATTGACCAAGACGGACTGGACGCCGCTTCCGGTGCCATGGGCGGTTCAGTCCGTGGACAGGATCCCCAAGCAGCGCTACTACGACCCGGAGTTCTACGCGCTGGAGGCCGAACTCTTCTGGCCACGCGTCTGGCAGATGGCGTGCCGGTTGGAGGAGATCCCGAAACCCGGCGACTTCGTCGAGTACGAGATCCTCGACCAGTCCATCATCGTGGTGCGTGTCGACGAGTCGACCATTCGCGCCTACTACAACTCGTGTCGCCACCGCGGCATGAAGCTGGTGGAAGGGAGTGGATCACGCCGCACCCTGGTCTGCCCGTTCCACGGCTGGTGCTGGGGACTCGACGGCAAGAACACCTTCGTTCTGAGGTCCGGTGAGTTCGACGAAAGTAACTTGAGCGCAGACGATCTCGCTCTGGCCCCCGTCCGGTGCGAGCTGTGGGGTGGCTGCGCGTGGATCAACCTCGACGACGACGCCCCGCCGCTGCGCGACTGCATCGAACCGTTCGCCTCCAAACACGACGAGTGGAAGGTCTCTGCGCTGCGCGTGGAGTGGTGGAAATCGTGTCTGCTTCCGGTGAACTGGAAGCTGGCGACGGCGGCCTTCATGGAGGGCTACCACGTACCGCAGACCCATCCCCAACTGCTGCCATCTGCGCACAATCCGGAAGCGTCGACGGTGCACCCACTGATCGAGACCAGCCTCTACTTCATGCGGACGCTCGGATCTGGCATGGGCGGGATGACTCACGAGAACGACATTCGGATCGCCGAAGGGCTGCAGCACATGTCGCTCCCGGACAATCCGGCCGAGGCGATGGCGACCTGGCGCGGCGCGGTCAATGAAGCGGTCACCAACTGGCACCGGGCGCGCGACTGCGACTTCCCCGACCTGAACGACCTGGAGCGGCGCCGCGTCATCGACGCGATCGGGTTCTGCTTCCCGCACTACTTCATCCTTCCGCAGTACAGCAGCGCGTCGTCGTACCGGATCCGGCCGCTCGGTCCCGAGCAGACCCTGTTCGAGGTCTGGTCGCTGACTCGCTACCCGAATGACCGCTCGCAGGGCAAGCCAACACCTCCTGAGCCACTTGCACCCGACGACCCGAGCTGGCCGATGATCCCGGCACAGGACTTCTCCAACCTGCCGAAGCAGCAGAAAGGCTTGCACGCCAAGGGGTTCGAGTACATGCGGCTGTCGGACCAGATCGAGGGGCTGATCTCCAACTTCGAGCGGGTGATCGACGGCTTCCTCGCGGGCCTGCCTTATGAGCGCCTGGTGCCTGCGATTCAGAAGACGAACACGACCATCGACGTACCCGTCGCCGACCTCGGTCTGACCGAGACCGTTCCCGCCTCATGAATTGGGACAAGTCCGTCGACCTGCTCATCGCGGGCAGCGGAGGCGGGGGGATGGTCGCGGCCCTGGCCGCCGTCGACGCGGGGATCGAACCGCTGGTCGTCGAAAAGCAGGACCTTCTCGGCGGTTCCACCGGAATGTCCGGCGGCATGGTGTGGCTGCCGAACAACCCGCTGATGCGCGCGGAGGGCATACCCGACTCGCACGAAGACGGGCTGGCGTATTTCGACGACGTGATCGGCGACATCGGCGAGGCGTCGTCGCCTGCCCGCCGCGAGACCTTCCTCACCGCGGGCTCGCAGATGATCGACTTCCTGCTGCGCAAGGGAGTTCGGCTGGTCCGCTGTCCCGGCTGGAGCGACTACTACCCGAACCACAAGGGCGGCAACGCCGCCGGGCGCTCCGTCGAGGGGATCCCGTACGACTCCGCCGCGCTCGGCGAGTGGAGCGACAAGGTTCAGCCGTCGATGGCCAAGAACTACGGGTTCGTGGTCAAGACCAATGAGCTGCGCTCGGTGCAGTACTTCAATCGGTCGCCGAGCTCGTTCGCCATCGCGATGAAGGTGTTCCTGCGCACCAACATCGCCAAGCTCCGGCGTCGGGACCTGATGACCAACGGCGCCTCGTTCATCGGCCAGATGCTGAAGGTCCTCATCGACCTCAAGGGCGATCCGCCGGTCTGGACGAACGCCGCGATGGAGGACCTCATCGTCGAGGACGGCCGCGTGGTCGGCGCACGCGTGAACCACAACGGCTCACCGGTGAACGTCCAGGCGCGCAGAGGCGTTCTGCTTGCGGCGGGCGGGTTCAGCCGCAATGCGGATATGCGCCGCCGCTACAGCGGCGACCAGCCCAACGACGGATCGTGGTCGATCGCCAACGCGGGCGACACCGGCGAGGTCCTGCAGACCGCGATGGACCTGGGCGCCAAGACCGATCTGCTGGACGAAGCCTGGTGGCTGCCAATGGTTTTCATCCAGGACCCTGGCGCCGCGTCGCTTGGATCCGGGCGACAGCGCCCAGGCGCCATCTATGTCGACGGCGCAGGCAAACGATTCTGCAACGAGTCGAACTCCTACGTCGAGGTCGGCAAGGCGATGTACGCCGCCAAGGCCGTGCCCTGCTGGCAGGTCTTCGACGAGGGTTACGTCGGCAGGTATGTGTCCGGCGCCAACTTCCTGAAGAAGCGCACCCTGAACGAGGCGCTGATCGAGCAGGGTGTCGTCAAGCGCGCCGACACCCTCGCCGACCTGGCCCGCCAGATCGATGTTCCGCCGGCCGCGCTGAGGAAACGGTCAAGCGCTTCAACGAGTTCGCGGCCAAGGGGCAGGATCCCGACTTCGGTCGCGGCCAGTCGGCCTACAACCACTGCCTCGGCGATCCCGGCTACAAACCGAACGCCGCGCTCGGCCCTCTCGATCGGGCGCCGTATTACGCCACCCGGGTGCTGCCTGCCGATGTCGGCACGTGCGGGGGACTGATCACCAACGAGCACGCGCAGGTGCTCAACGAACGCGATGAGGTGATCGACGGCCTGTACGCGACGGGCAACATCACCGCGACGGTGATGGGCCGCAAATACCTTGGCGCGGGGGGCAGCATCGCGAACACGATGGTGTTCGGCTACGTCGCCGCGCTGCATGCCGCGGGCCGCACTGGCCTAGGCCTTTTCGTCGCGCTCGATGAAATCCTTTGGCTTGAGGCCGGACTGGATGAGCTCACGGCGCCGTTCCTGCACATCGGATGCCGCCCCGACCATGTTCGTCATGGCGTGGCTCATCTGCAGGTGTACGCGCATCCCCATCATCTCGTAGGCGCTCTTCACGCCGCGCTTCACCGCCATCGACGTGGTGAGCGGCACCTGGGAGATCTTGCGTGCCATCTCCTCGACGGTGTCCTCCAGCTGGTCTTTCGGCACGACCTTGTTGAGCAGACCCCACTCCAGCGCCTCCTGTGCGGAGAGCGTCGGCGCAAGCAGCAGCCAGTCCATCGTGCGGTGCCAGTTCATCAGCAGCCAGGGCTCGATCATGGTGTGCCCGCCTGGCTCGCCGAGGCTCTGCGCCAGCGGCATCTGGAAGTACGCGTCCTCCGACGCGACGCAGAAATCGGTCAGCAGTCCGAGATAGATTCCGCCGCCCATGCAGTAGCCGTGGATCTGGCTGATCGTCGGCTTGGGGAACTCCCACAGATACAGCGTCGGCCACAGGAACAGATCGGCCGTGCCCTTGTACAGGTCCTCGAACGTGTCACCGAAGTCCGGGTACGGGTTCTCGTCGGGGCCCCACCTGGCGACGTGGCCGCCGCAGAAGCCCTTGCCGTTGGCCTTGAGGATGACGACCTTGATCTCTTTGTCGCGGTCGGCTTCTCGCAGGCAGGCGTCGACCTCCTGCACCAGGCTGGCGTCCTTGGTGTTGGCCTTGTCCGGCCGGTTGAGGATGATCCGAGCGATCGGCGGTTCACGCTCGTAGATGACCGATTCGAGCTCGCGCCGCTCCAATGCCATGAGGTTCTCCTCTTAAAGAATCGCGCCGCTGTCCTTGGCCGCCGAGATGTCGTCCCAGTCGAGGTCGAGCTCCAGCAGGATCTCCTCGGTGTGCTGTCCATGTTCGGGAGCGCGCGCGGCCCGCGGGGGTGTTTCGTCGAATTGCACTGGTGCGGCGACGATCTGATACTCGACACCCTGGTCGTCGACGTTGGGGATGACGTAGCCGTTCGGAACCACCTGCGGATCGTTGAGCGTCTCCTTGGGGGTGGCCAGCGCCGCCCACACCCCCGGTTCGTCGGCGAGTGCTTCGCGCCAGTATGCGAGATCCTCGCTGGCGAGCCTCTCGCCGACGAGCTTGCACGCCTCCTCGGCGTTGGCGATGAGGTTGCTCGACGGGACGAAGCGCTCGTCGGTGGCGAGTTCGGGCAGCCCGATCCGCTCGCAGAAACCCGCCCAGAACCGGTCCGGCTGCAGGAAGACCATCTGCAACCACCTGCCGTCGCGCGTCTTGTAACGATTCACCAGCGGGTTGATCGCCAGTCCCGGTGGGGCACCCGGGATCCCGTCGATGCCGAACAGGTCGGCGACCGAGATCGACGGTGCGATCGTCCACATCGCCTGCGCCAGCAGCGACCCGTCGACGATGGACGGCTCGCCCGTGCGCTCTCTGCGGAAGAGCGCCGCACACACGCCGCCCGCGAGCGTGATGCCGCCCTGCAGGTCGCCGAATCCCGGTCCCTGGACGGCAGGCGTCTCGGTGCCGAACGGCGTCATCGTGTAGGACACCCCGCCGCGGGACAGATAGGTCGCGGCGTCGAAGCCGCCCTTCTCGCGGTCCGGTCCGCGCACACCGGCCCCGGTTCCGCGGGCGATGATGATGTTCGGGTTGAACGAGCGGATGTCGTCGACCGTCAGCCGCGCCCGTTCCAGCGCGCCGGGACGCCAATTGGTCAGGAACACATCGGCGGTGGCCAGCAGGCGACCGAAGTACTCGCGGCCGGTCTCGGTCTTGATGTCGATGCCGACGCTGCGCTTTCCGCGGTTGCCGATCTCGAGGATGAAATCGACGTCGGCCCTTGCGTTCTGCCGGGTGAACCCACCGATGACCAGCGCCCGCCCAGGGTCGCCCGCGTTGACGTCCTCCACCTTGATGACGTCGGCGCCCCAGTCCGCCAGCGCCGCACCTGCCGAGGGCACGTATGTCCACGAGGCAAGCTCGATGACCCGCACTCCGCTCAGGACTTGCGTCATATGCAACACCTTTCGGTCGAGTTCGCTGACGAGTTGTGTGCCGACCTCTTCGAGGTAGCGGTCGGGGGCTCCGAGGTAGGCGCTCCAGCCCAACAGGCGCTTGAGATACAGGTGGGCGTCGTGCTCCCAGGTGAAGCCGATGCCGCCGAACACCTGGATCGCGGTGTCGCCGACGGAGGCCAACCTGCCCGCGAACGCCTTGGCGCGCAGCGCGGCGAGGTGCCGCTCGGCGGGCTCGGCCGCGTCGGCGGCCCACAGCGCGTGGATGACTCCGCTGCGCGCGAGTTCGACGGACTCGTACATGTCGACGCACAGGTGCTGGACGGCCTGGAAGCTGCCGATCGGCTGGTCGAACTGTCTGCGCACCTTTGCGTAGTCGACGGCCAGGTTCATCACCGCGGTCGCGGCGCCGAGTGCGTCGGCTGCCCGCGCGACGATGACGTCGTCGACGAGTGCCTCGACGACGTCGGTTGGCGCGTCTGCCAGGCGTCGCGCTGCCACGCCGTCGAGGACGACATCGAACAGCTTGTGCGTCGGGTCGACGTGGGACCGTGGCGTCACGGTGACGCCGTCAGAGGCGGGGTCGACGGAGTAGAGGGCAGTGCCGTCGTGTCCGTCCGCGAATACCAGCAGCACGTTCGCCGCGGCGACGTCGGGCACCGCGGTCACCTCGCCGCGCAGTGTCGCGTCGTCGGCGGCGGGCCGCGGACCGTCAGCGCGCCGACAGTGGCAATGACTGTGCCGTCGGCGATCCCCGAGAGCAGCCCATCGTCGGCGCCGGTGCGCGCAAGCGCGCGTGCCGCGGCGACCGCACTCGACGACCACGGTCCCGGATAGAGCGCGGCGCCCAACTCCTCGGCGACGACGCCGGCCTCCACCATCGTCATACCCGCGCCGTCGTGCTCGGCGGCGACGAGCACGCCCGTCGCTCCCAGGTCCGCCAACCCGCGCCAGACGTCGTCGGTCGTGCCCGTCGGGTCGTCGAGCATGGGGCGTACATGCCCTGCCACGCTTGCCTTTTCGGCGAGGTACTGCCGCACCGTATCGCGCAGTGCGACCTGCTCTTCGGTGAGTTCGAGGTTCATTTGCGCGGCAACCCAAGGACGCGAGTGGCCGTGATGCCCTTGTTGATCTGCGTCGTGCCGCCCGCGATCGTCAGCGAGCGCGTCGAAAGGCGCCTGTCGACCCATCGCTGGTTCGTTTGGTCATCGCCGAGCACGTCGAAGGCCAGTTCCGCGAGATCCTGGCCGAGTTCCGCCCACACGCTCTTGGCGAGGCTGGCCGATCCGAGCGCGTCACCGCCGTGCAGCGTCGCCGAGATGGACCGCTTGCAGAGCAGTTCGAGGTACTTGATCCGGACCGCGACCTCGCCGAGCCTGCGCAGCGTGGCGTTGTCCTCGAGCACCGGCTTGCCGTCGATCGTGTGTCCGGCCAGATCGGCGACGAGGTCGGCCAACTGCACTTCCACCTGTGCGTACAGACGTGCCGCGCCCGCGCGTTCATGGCTGAGCGTCGTGGTGGCGACCTGCCAGCCCGCATCGAGTGGTCCGAGCAGGGCGTCGGCGGGCACGCGGACGTCGTTGAAGAAAACCTCGGCGAAGTCGGCGGCGCCGTTGAGCGTGACCAGAGGACGCGCCTCGATGCCCGGCAGCCTCATGTCGACGATGAGACAGGAGATGCCCTTGTGCTTGGACGCCTCCGGATCGGTGCGCACATACAGCTGGCACCAGTCGGCGCGGTGCCCGAGCGACGTCCAGACCTTCTGGCCGTTGACCACGAAGTCGTCGCCGTCGCGGACGGCGCGGGTCCGAAGCGACGCCAGGTCGGAGCCTGCCTCGGGCTCCGACATGCCCTGACACCAGATGTCGTCGGCGCGCACCATGCGGGGCAGCAGCGTGCGCTTCTGGTCATCGGTTCCGTAGTGCATGATCGCCGGAGCGATGTTGTTCATGCCGATCACGTTGAGCGGCACGGGAGCTCGCGCTCGCGTCGTCTCCTCGGCGTAGACCAGCTGCTCGAGCACCGTCGCGCCGCGACCGCCGTATTCCTGCGGCCAGGACACCGCACCCCACCCCGCGTCGGCCACCGCCGCATCCCACGCCGCGCAGCGTGTCGAAGGCATCTGGAGTCACGTCCGCGGCGCCGGTCGGCGTCCTTCACATCGTCGGTCAGGTTGGCTGACAGCCACGTGCGCAGCTCCTTGCGGAACTGCTCCACCTCCACCGGATATGAGAAGTCCACGGTGTCCTGTTCGAGATCGGGCCGATTGGCATCTTTATAATTTTAGGTAGTATAGCGATTCCGCGAGGTGACTCGAAGGGTTCCTAACCGGCTCGTGCGGTGACAGTCGACAAGGAGGGCGGCGATGGGCAGGGTCGAGGGCAAGGTAGCGCTGATCAGCGGAGCCGCCAGGGGTCAGGGCCGGTCGCATGCGCAGCTGCTCGCCGCAGAAGGCGCCGACATCATCGCCGTCGACATCTGCGAGGACATCGCGACCAACGAGTACCCGCTCGCCAGACCGGAGGACCTCGACGAGACCGCGCGACTCGTGGAGAAGGAAGGCAGGCGTGTCCACGCCGAGATCGCCGACGTCCGCGACCGCGCCGCACTCTCGGCGGCGATCGATCGCGGGGTCGCCGAGTTCGGGCAAGCTCGACATCGTCGTCGCCAACGCGGGTATCTGTCCGCTGACCGCGGGCCTGCCGCCGCAGGCTTTCGTCGACGCCGTCGATGTGGATCTCATCGGCGTGATGAACCTGGTGCACGCGAGCATGAAACATCTCACCGCCGGCGCGTCGATCGTCGCGACGGGTTCGGTCGCCGCGTTCATGGCGACGGCGGTGAACACCGCAGGTATGGACGGTGGGCCTGGTGGCGCGGGCTATGCGTTCGCCAAACAGGTTGTCGCACACTACGTCAACGATCTTGCGAATGCGCTGGCACCGGAGCAGATCCGGGTCAATGCGATCCACCCGACCAACGTGAACACCGACATGCTGCACAGTCCGCCGATGTATCGCGCGTTTCGGCCCGACCTGCAGAACCCCACCCGCGAAGATGCCGAGGTCGTCTTCCCGGTGATCCAGGGCTTCCCGATTCCCTATGTCGAGCCCGAGGACATCAGCGAGGCGGTGCTGTTCCTCGCCAGCGACGCCGCGCGCTACGTCACCGGACAACAGCTGCGCGTCGACGCGGGAGGCTTCCTCAAGATCAAGCCATGGGCAGGCGTTTAGGGAGGGCGGAATGGCAAGAGGAATCATCTACGTGGAGACGATGCCGGCCTCGCCGGATCGGGAAGCGGAGTACCACAAGTGGTACAACGACACGCATCTGGAGCAGATCCTGTCGGTGGACGGGATCGTCTCGGCCCGCCGGTTCGCACCGACGAAGGGCGATGGTCCGTTCATCGCCATCTATGAACTCGACTGCGACGACCTCGATGCCGCCGCCCAGAAGATGGGCGGACTGGCGCTGACCGGTCTCGACAACATCGCCATGGACCCCAAGCCGATTCCGCACGTGTACCGCGAGATCGGGTCGCTCGGACCGTGACGCTTCCGGCAGACGTTCAGAAGCGCATCTATGCGCTGATGGTGTTGATGAAGGCGGCCGACGACCGGCTGTCCAAGGGCATCGGCACCGGCGAGTTCATGTGTGTGTACTGGCCGTCACGCGGGCAGGAGGCCATCGCCGCCGCGATGGGCGTCACGCTGCGCGACGACGACCAGCTGGTGACCACCTACCGCGGACTGCACGACCTGATCGGCAAAGGCGTTCCGCTGGAAGAGATCTACGGCGAGATGATGGGCCGCACCGTCGGCGCCAGCCGCGGCAAGGGCGGCACCATGCACATCGCGAAACCGGAGAAGGGCGTGATGCTCTCGACGGGAATCGTCGGAGCGGGGCCGCCCGTCGGTGTCGGGCTGGCGATGTCCGCCAAGCGCAAGGGCCTGGACCGCGTCACGGCGGTCAGCTTCGGCGACGGCGCGACGAACACCGGGTCGTTCCACGAAGCGGCGAACATGGCCGCGCTGTGGGATCTTCCGATGGTCTTCGTCTGCCAGAACAACCTGTACGCCGAGATGACGCCGACCGTCGACACGATGAAGATCAAACATGTCGCCGACCGTGCGGCCGGCTACGGAATGCCCGGTGTCCGCGTCGACGGCAACGACCCGCTTGCGGTCGCGGATGCGCTCGCCGAGGCGATCGGCAAGGCCCGCAACGGCGACGGGCCGACCTTCATCGAGTGCGTGACGTTCCGTTTCCGCGGCCACTACTTCGGCGACCGGATGCCCTACATCCCCAAGGAACAACTGGAGGCGGCGATGGCCGCCGATCCGGTGCCCGCGTTCCGCCGCACGCTCATCGACAGCGGCCTTGCCACCGACGACGAACTCAGCGGCATCGACGAGGGTGCGCTGACCGCGGTGGAGGAAGCCCTGAAGACGGTCCTTGCCGCCGAGGCGCCTTCGGCCGACGAACTCGACAAAGACGTGTACGCCACCCCGATCCGCTACCCCGTCTGAGGAAGGCCATGGACGAGAGAGAGATGTCGATGCGTGAGGCGCTGAACCTCGCGCTCGATCAGGCGATGGCCGCCGACGACCGGGTCTTCCTGCTCGGTGAGGACATCGCCGACCCCGGCGCGTCCGGCCCGACCGCCGGGCTGTCGACGAAGTACGGCCACGACCGCGTGCTCGACACACCGATCTCGGAGGCCGCCATCCTCGGCGCTGCGATCGGCGCCGCGATCGACGGCCTGCTGCCGGTCGCGGAGATCATGATCATGGACTTCATCGGTATCGCCGCCGACCAGCTGATCAACAACGCCGCCAAGCTGCGGTTCATGACGGCGGGCCGCACGACCGCGCCGATCACCGTGCGCACCCAGGTATACGGCGGACTCGCGACGGGGGCGACGCACTCGCAGACGCTGGAAGCCTGGTTCATGCACATCCCGGGGATGAAGGTCATCGTGCCGTCCACGCCGCGCGACGGTAAGGGCCTGCTGGCGTCGGCGATCTTCGACGAAGACCCCTGCCTGTTCGTCGAGACGATCCGACTTCAGGCCCAGAAGGGTTCGGTGCCAATCGATCCCGGCTTCCGCGATCCCGCTCGGTCAGGCCGACGTCAAACGTCCGGGGTCGGACGTGACGCTCATCAGCTACGGGCGCAGCGTGCTCGAATCGCTTGCCGCGGCACAGACGCTCGAGGGGCAGGGCATCAGCGCCGAGGTCATCGATCTGCGCACGCTGGTTCCGCTGGACGTCGACACCATGGTCGAGTCGGTGCGACGCACCGGGCGCGCGGTGGTCGTGCACGACGCCGTCCAGTTCGCGGGCCCGGGCGCCGAAATCGTGGCCGTCCTTCAGGCCGAATGCTTCGGTGACCTCTCCGCGCCGATCGAACGGGTGGCTGCGAGGTTCGTTCCGACACCCGCGGCGGCGTCGCTGGAGGCACAGATCTATCCGACGGCGGCGCGCGTCGTCGAGGCTGTGCAGCGGACGTTCGACAAGGCGGGTGCCGGTGCCTGACTTCCTCATTCGCATTCCACGGGTTTCGGTCGCCGTGTCGGAAGCCGAGCTGACCGAGCTTCTGGTCGAGGCGGGCGAGCACGTGGACGAGGGCACGCCCATCTACGCCATCGCCACCGAGAAGGTGGAGCAGGAAATCGAAGCGGGGGCATCGGGCACCGTGCAGTGGACGGGCGACGGTCGGGACCACCTACGACATCGGCGCCGAAATCGGCGTCATCACGTCATAACCGAGGAGGACGACGTATGGATCTCAACGAGACCCGCGAACGAATCATCTACCAAAAGGATGGGCCGATCGCGAAGATCACGTTGAACTGGCCCGAGAAGGCGAACGCGCAGGACCAGAAGCTCGCCGAGGAGGTCGATGCCGCGCTGCTGGACGCCGACCGCGACTACGACATCAAGGTGCTGGTGTTGAAGGCCAACGGGAAGGGCTTCTGCTCGGGACATGCCATCGGCGACAACGCCACCGACTACCCGGCGTTCGTGGAGAACGCCATGGTCACCGGGCACCCCTGGAAGGCGCAGTCCGATCTGTTCGTCAAGCCGACGCTGAACCTGTGGGAGTTCTCCAAACCGACCATCGCGCAGGTGCACGGCTACTGCGTGGGCGGCGGCACACACATGGGGCTGACGACCGACATCGTGATCGCCTCCGACGACGCGTACTTCTCCTACCCGCCGTTGCAGGGCTTCGGCATGCCGTCGGGCGAATGTTCCATCGAGCCATGGGTGTTCATGAACTGGCGCCGCGCCGCCTACTATCTGTTCACCGCCGAGGTGATCGACGCCAAGAAGGCGCTCGAAGTCGGCCTGGTCAACGAGGTGGTCAAGCGCGAAGATCTCGACGCACGCGTCGACGCGATCGCCCGCCACATCGCCCAAGCCCCGTTGACGACGCTCATGCTCACCAAGGCGAATCTCAAGCGGGCGTGGGAGCTGATGGGCATGCGGGTGCACTGGCAGAGCTCCAACGACCTCGTCGCGCTCGCGTCGATGAGCAAAGATGTGCAGCAGCTGATCGGTCAGGTTCTCCAGGGCAAGATCAAGCCCCAGGAGATGGCGGATCGTCAGGCCGCGGCCGCCGTGTCCACCGACGGCGCAGCGGCCACATAGGACCGCGGTTGAACATCGCCGACCACGCGAACGGCGATCCGGACTCGCCCGCCGTGATCGTCGCCGATGGCGCGACGATCACCTACGGCGAGCTGTTCGAACGGAGCCAGCGCGTCGCCGCCCTGCTGTACAAGGCAGGGCTGCGGCGCGGCGACGGAGTTGCGCTGGTTCTGCCGAACCGTCCCGAGTTCTTCGAGATCACCTGGGGTTGCCAGCTTTCCGGCCTGTACTACAGCGCGGTGAACACCCACTTCACAGCGGACGAGGTGGCCTACGTCATCGGCGACTCCGACGCCAAGGCCGTGTTCGTCGACGCGTCGATGGCCGAACTGGCCGAGCGGATCTACAGCGGTCAACGGCGGCGTCGACGTTCACATCTGCGTCGGCGGCTGCACTGCCCGGTTGGCGGTCCTACGACGACGTGGTGGCCGAATCCGGTGCCGGCTCCGCCGATTTCGGACGGTTCGGAGATGCTCTACTCGTCGGGAACCACGGGACGCCCCAAGGCCGTTCGGCGACCGCTGCCCGAGGACGGTCAGGGGTCGTGGGCGCAGAAGGTACTGGAGTACTCGCTCGCCCAGCGTTACGACATGACCCCGGCGAGCGTGTATCTGTCGCCTGCGCCGCTGTACCACGCCGCGGGCGTCAACTACACGATGGCGGTGCATCGAGTGGGTGCCGCCTCGATCATGATGGGAAAGTTCGACGCCGAGACCGTGCTTCGCCTGATCTCCGAACACCGGGTCACGCACGCGCAGTTCGTGCCGACCATGTTCGTCCGGATGCTCAAGCTTCCCGACGATGTCCGCAACCGTTACGACGTGTCGAGCCTGCAGTGCGTCATCCACGCCGCGGCCCCGTGCCCGGTCGACGTCAAACACAAGATGATGGACTGGTTCGGCCCGATCATCCACGAGTACTACGGGGGCACAGAGGGTTTCGCGGGAACCATCATCGGCCCCGACGAGTGGCTCGCGCATCCCGGATCGGTCGGCAAGCCGTTCAGCCCGGTTCATGTCGTCGGTGAGGACGGCGTCGGAACTGCCTGCGGGGGAGTCCGGAGAGCTCTACTTCGAGGGTGGCCCGGCGTTCGAGTACTTCAAGGACCCCGCCAAGACGGCCTCGGTGTCCAACGACCGCGGCTGGCGCTCCCTCGGCGATATGGGCTTCCTCGACGAGGACGGCTACATGTACCTCACCGACCGCTCGACGTTCATGATCGTCTCGGGTGGGGTGAACATCTACCCGCAGGAGGCGGAGAACCTCCTCGTCATGCACCCGAAGCTCGTCGACGCGGCGGTGTTCGGGGTGCCGAACGACGAGTTCGGCGAAGAGGTCAAGGCCGTCGTGCAACCTGTCGACGGTGTGCAGGCGGGACCCGCACTCGAGGCCGAACTCATCGAGTACTGCCGAGCGCACCTCGCCACGTACAAGTGCCCGCGCACGGTCGAATTCGATGCCGAACTGCCACGCGATCCGAACGGCAAGCTCTACAAGAGGCGGATCCGCGAGCGCTACTGGCAGGGCCGGCCGTCGCGCATCCTGTGATCAGTCGAGGCTGAAATCGATGATGCCGCGCACGATCTCACCGCCCCGCTGATCCTGGTAGCCCTCGTTGATGTCGTCGAGCCGATACCGCCGGGTGATCATCTCGTCGAGCTGCAGCAGCCCTGCCTCGTAGAGCCGGGCGAAACGGGGGACGTCCACCCGCGGATTGCATGACCCGAGCACCGTGCCGACCAGGCTCTTGTTCCACAGGATGAACTCCTGCAGGTTGATCGCGATCGAATTCGTCGTGGTGGCGGTCATACCGGTCAGCACGCAGGTTCCACCCTTGCGGGTCAGGCTCAATGCCGCCTGCACGTCGTCTCCTGAGATCAGCGACGGCGACACCACGACGCTGTCGGCCATCACTCCGTGGGTCAGGTCGCGGACCAAGTCGGCGGCTTCCTCGGTCGACGAGACGCTGTGTGTCGCGCCGAATCCCAGCGCCGACTTCTGCTTGAACTCCACTGGGTCGACCGCGATGATCTGCGCGGCACCGTTGATGCGCGCACCCTGGAGCGCACCTGTGCCGATGCCCCCGACGCCGATGACGACGACCGTGTCGCCGGTCCGCACCTTCGCCCGGTTCTCCGCGGAGCCGTACCCGGTCGGAATTCCGCACGACAACAGCGCCATCGGAAGCAGCGGCAGGTGAGGTTCGATCTTGACGATCGAATCCGTGGAAACCACAGTGTGTTTCGAGAACGCGCCGACCTTTGAGAGATGTCCGAGGTTGCGGCCGTCGGCGGTGTGATGGCGGAAGGTGCCGTCCGTCGGCATACCGGGAATCATCACCTGGGCGCCCATATCGCAGATGTACTCCATGCCCGAGCTGCACCATCGGCATGTGCCGCAGACCGCGACGAACGACGTCACCACGTGGTCGCCTGGCGCGAACTCGGTCACGCCATCGCCGACTTCGAGCACCACACCCGAGCCTTCGTGGCCGCCGATCATCGGGAACATGCCCGGCAGGCCGAACGACTCCATCACCTCATTGGGTACGGACATGTCGCCGTTGCGGATGTGCTCGTCGGAGTGACACAGTCCGGCGGCAGCCATCTCGACGAGGACCTCGCCCGCCTTCGGCGGGTCGAGCTCGAATTCTTCGACCGACCACTGCCGACCCATGTCGTGCAGGATCGCCGCGCGGGTTTTCATGGCTCAGGCCCGACTAGCCGGCTCGGCCGACGCAGGCCGGAATGTCACGGGCAGGTGCTTGGGCGAACGGAACGGCATACCGACGATCTCGGTGTCGTCATCGGCGTATCAGCTGCAGGTCGGTCACGCGATCGAAGAGGCTGTTCAGCATTGCTTTGGTTTCCACCCTGGCGAGGTGCATGCCGAGACAGCTGTGGATTCCGCCCGCGAACGAGATATGCGCGCGCCGCGGTCGGTGGATGTCGAACACGTCCGGATTTTCCCACCGCTTGTCGTCCCGATTGGCTGCACCCATGCACAGGTTGACCTGTGCGCCTTCGGGGATCGTCATGCCATGCATCTCGACATCGCGAGTGGCATTGCGCATCACCAGGACCAACGGGGTCTCGTACCGGATGCCCTCCTCGATCGCGGCAGGCATGAGGCTTCGATCCTGCTGCAGATCCCTGAGTTGGTCGGGATGTGTGAGGAGCAGCTGCAACAGGTTGCCCGAAGACCGGTATGTGGTCTCGAGGCCGGCGGGCAGCAGCAGCCGCAGGAACGAGATGATCGCCTCGTCGGTGAGCTTCTCGCCGTCGATCTCCGCGGCCACCAGATCGCCGATGACGTCGTCGGTCATCGTGCTGCGGCGCTGGTCCACCTGATCCTGGAAGTAGGTGCCGAGCTCGACCGACGCGTTGAGGCCTGCCTCGATGTCCTCGGTGATGGAGATGAGGTCCAGCGACAGCCGCCGGAACATCTCCAGATCCTCCTGCGGCAAGCCCAGCAGCGACGCGGTCACGCGAGTGGGGAACTCGAACGTCACCGCCTTGACCAGATCGACTTCGCCGTCGTGCTTTGAACTCATCGACCAGCTGATCGCAGATCGGGTCGATGACCTCGGGTTCCCATTGGTTCAGTGCGCTCTGCTTGAACGCCTTGCTCACCAGGCTGCGATGGTCGTGATGCTGTTTGCCCGCCATGCCGAGAATCGTCGGCCCGAACACCAGCCCGATCGTCTGGTTGTACATCTCCGAGGCGAACACCGTGTCCTCGCGGAAGGCGGTGAAGACACTCTCGAAGTCGAAAAGCGTCCAGTTCTCGGGATTCTTCAGCTCCTCCGGCATCAGGTCGCTCTCCATGAGCGTGCCGCGCCAGACCGGCGAGGTGTTGCGCATGTGGTTGAAGAAGCCGTAGGCGTCGGTCTCGATGTCGGGGGCGGGCGGGTCGTGCGGTTCCGTGCTCAGCGTCACAGTGCCTCCCGGACAGCAGCGTCTAGCAAGTCGGTCGCTCTATCTTTACTATTTTAGTATTCTAGGTCAAGGAAAGCTGAAGGGACACCGATGCTGCGCCGTCCGGTGTGTGCGATCGAGGACCTGCCTCCGGGGAGCATGAAGCTGGTTGCGGCGGGCAAGTTCGGCGTGGGCGTCTACAACATCGACGGCTCGCTGTACGCGATCGCCAACTACTGCTCACACGAGGGCGCGCCGCTGTGCGCCGGTTACGTGGGCGGCACCACCGAGTCCGCGCCGGACGCACCGGGTGGGGTGCGGTATGTCCGCGAAGGCCAGATCGCGCGCTGCCCGTGGCACAACTGGGAGTTCGACATCACCACAGGGGCGAACCTCGCCGACCCGAACAAGCGGGTCCGCACCTATGAGGTGGACGTGGCCGACGGGCAGGTGTATCTCACGGCATGAGCGATCATCGATGCCAACGTGCAGACGTATTTCCGGTACAACTCGGAGATCCGGCGCTATATCTCGCCTGCGCACAAGCTGCGGGCCATCCCTGATGTCGAATTGCAGTGGTACCAGGCGCCGGGCGGCGACTACCGCAAGGACCTGTACGGCGACGGGTATCCGGGCTCCGACCCCGACACCGTGACCCGCCACCTCTTCGAGGAGGGCGGCGTCGACTACGCGATCCTCAATCCGCCGACACGCGGCAACATCGCCGACTACCTGCTCAACAGCCGGATCTGCGCCGCGGTCAACGACTGGCTGATCGACCGCTGGCTCGAGCCCGACGCCACCAACCGCTTCCTCGGCACCATTCGGGTCAATCCCGAGGACGTCAAGGGTGCGGTCGCCGAGATCGAGCGGTTGGCCGGGCATCCGAAGATGGTGCAGGTCGGGGTTCCGCTGCAGTCGCGGGAGCCGTACGGCAAGCCGGTGTTCGAGCCGATCTGGGAGGCCGCAGAAGCGCACGGGCTGCCGGTCGCCGTCCACATCAACGGCGGCAACGGCGTCGACTACGCGCCGACATTCGCGGGCCACGCCGCCACCTACCCCGGCTATGCGGCGTTCATGCCGTTGAACTCGTTCGTCCACCTCGCGACGCTGATCATCGAGGGGGTCTTCGGAAGACACCCGAATCTGCGGTTCGTCTTCGCCGACGGCGGCTACGACCTGCTCACCCCGCTGATGTGGCGCCTCGACACGTTCTGGATGTCGATGCGCGACCAAACCCCGTGGGTCGACCGGTATCCGAGCGAATACCTGCCCGCCCATGTGCGCTACTGCACATCCGCGCTCGACGGGCCGACCGACGAGAGCAAGGCCGAGCGGTGGGTGGATTTCACCGACAAAGCGGATCTGCTGATGTACGGATCCGCCTACCCGCACTGGTCGACGACGAGCCCCGATGCCGCCGTCGCTGGACTGTCGAACGAGAAGCGGGAAAAGCTGCTGTGGCGCAACGCAAGTGAGCTCTACGGGATCGGCGCCAAGGAAGGAAGTCTGACATGACGACCATCGAGCGCACGGAAGAGGTCGTCGCACAGGACGTCGCGGTGACCATCGTCGACACCGATGTGCATCCGCTGCCGGTGTCGGGTGAGGTGCTGAAGTCGTATGCGCCGCCGGAGTGGAAGGACACGCTGTGGCCGACCGGTAACGCCGTGTCGCCCATGTCCTACTTCTATGACACACCCGATGCGTACAAGACGAGTTCGTTGCGGGTCGACTCGACGCCCCCGAGGGGTGGAGCGGCGGGCAGCGATCCGGATTTCGCGGCCAAGCAGCTTCTGATCGACGCGGGGGTGAGCATCGCGCTTCTCGAGCCGATGTGCGATGCACAACTGCCGCAGGCCGAACACGTGCTCAAATCCACCTACAACGACTGGCTGGCAGACGTGTGGCTCGGCGACAACAACTGGCACGGACGGTGGCGCGGCGCGATCAGCGTCACCGCGCAGGACCCGGGCCAAGCCGCGCGGGAGATCGAGCGGTGGGCGGGCCATCCCTACATGGCCGAGGTGTTGATGACACCGCAGACGCGTGGAATACCCTTCGGCAGCCCACATTTCGACCCGATGTACGAGGCCGCCGCGCGCAATGGGCTGCCGGTGGCGACGCATCTGATGGGTCAGACCCCGTACGAGCTGATACCGATCTTCCCCGTCGGTAACCCGGCGCACTGGCACGACTTCTTCGCATCCTGGCCGCTGCTTTACGTCTCGCACCTGATGAGCCTGGTGTTCGACGGCGCATTCGACCGCCATCCCGATCTGAAGGTGGTGTTCGTCGAGGGCGGCTTCACGTGGGCGATGCCGGTGATGTCGCGGATGGACCGGATCTGGGAGCATCGCAAGGCCGATCTGCCGCATGTCCGGCGCAGGCCGTCCGACTACGTCCGCGAGCATGTGCGGTTCACCACGCAGCCGCTCGAGGAGGTCAACGTCGCGGAGTACCGGGAGTACATCGAGATGATGGATCTCGGCGACTGCATCATGTTCTCCACGGACTATCCGCACTGGAGTTACGACGCGCCGGACTGGGCGATCAGGCGGTTCCCCGCCGATCAGCGCGAGCGGATCATGCGCGGCAACGCGACCGCGCTGTACGGGCTGCCGTCAACGGTCAAGGCGCTCCCCGGCGAGACTCCCTAGCGAATTCGGCGCGCTAATGCGCGCTGAGCGTCGCTTAGCGCGCCGAAATCACTTCGTGCGGGACGCGCGCCGCTCGGCGCCGAGAGGCACGATCGGTTCCCGCGCCGACGGACCCCTGGTGATCGCGTGCAGCCTGATCTCCGGCAGATCGACTGACGGGTCGAGGGTGTCCAGCCAGGCGACGGCGTCGGCGATGTCGCTCGCCCTGATCGCCCACATCTCGAACGGAACGTCCTGCAGCATCTCGGTTTCGACGGGACCTGGAGTCACGATGTGGACGTTGATCCCGTCGCGATCGACTTCGGAGGCCAGCGCAGCCGCGAACGCATTCATGCCCGCCTTCGACGCGGAGTACGCGGTCCTGGCCATCATCGGTTCGTGCGCGGCCGACGACGATATGAACACGAACCGCGAACCCGGCTTCATCCGCGGCAGCGCCGCCGACGTCACGACGAAACACGAGTCGAGGTTGGCCGAGATGATCTCCCGCCACTGCTCGAAAGTCTGCTTGCGGGCGTAGGTTCCGCCGAGAACGCCGGATGCGTGCACGAGCAGGTCGACGTCGCCTGCAGCCTCGACCGCAGGTGCGAACTTGTCCGGATCGCTGGCGTCGGCGACGACGTAGCGTGCACCCATCTCCTCGGCGGCGGCACGAAGCGGCTCCTCGCGGCGGGCGGTCAGCACGACGTCGTAGCCGAGCTCAGCGAGCTTGCGCCCGCACTCCTTGCCGATGCCGCCGCTGCCACCGGTGATCAACGCCGTACGCACACAGCACCTTTCAGCGCTGGCGACGAGCCAGCGCTTGCGGAGACAGGGCGACGATCCGTTGTTCGGGATCGCCCGAGCTGAAGTATGTCTGCGTATCGCCGATATGGCGGGCGGCGATCTTCCTGGCGCGGTCCGCATCACCGGCCTCGATCGCATCCGTGAGTTTGGTGTGAATCGACAACGCGATGCGGCGCTTGCTCATCGACGGATACTCGCCACGGGCCGCGGTTTCCTTCGCCCACATGTTCAGGTGGCCGGACCACAGCGTCTCGAGGCTGCCGACCACCGCGACCATCGTGTGATTGCCGCAGCCGCGGATGATCTCGTCGTGGAACTGGCCACCGATCTCGGTGAACTTCGCACCGTCCTCGATGTGTTCGGCCATCAGACTGTTGATCTCTTTGAGCTTCGGAACAAGCGTCGCCGCGCGGTCGGGTCGCTTCGCGGCCAGTGCGGTGCACATGGGGTCGAGCTCCTGCAATGCGGTTGCGAGATCGGCAAGCGGGACGGTGTCGGTCTGCAGCAGCAGTCCGATCATGTACGCGGCGCTTGCCTTGGCGGGCGCGTGCACGACGGCCCCTCCGCGATTGCCGCGGCGGACCGAGACAAGACCCTCGGTTTCGAGGATGCGCAAGGCTTCCCGCAACGACACAAGGCTGACGTTGAACTGCTCGACGAGCAGTTCCTGGCGCGGGAGCAGGTCACCGTCGGTCAGCTCACCGTCGATGATCTGACGGCGGAGTTCGTCGGCGACGATCTCGGCCGTCCTGCGAGCCCCCAGCCGGCGACGGGCCTCGGGGCCGATTCCCAGTGTTGTCATTGCACGTCAATGCTAACAGCGTTAGGGGCGCTACCTGGGGTCTACGAGGTCGCCATCCGACAAAAGTTACTAAGATGGCAAAAAACGAGCCCTGGGAGGTTGTGCGCGTGAGCGACGGAGCAACCACTCCGCTCGATGATCTGCGCGTCGTCGAGGTGAGCAACCGTATCGCGGGCGGCTATTGCGGCAAGCTGCTGGTCGACGCGGGTGCCGACGTGGTGAAGGTCGAGCCCACCTCGGGCGATCCGCTGCGCCGCTTCACCGCCACCGCAGGCGAGCTCGGAGACGGCGTCGATTCGCCGCTGTTCAGCTACCTGTCCGCCGGGAAGCGAAGCGTGACAACCGTTTCCGATGAGCTGCTGGCCTGGGCCGACGTCGTGATCGTCACCGGCAACCGAGCCTCCGCCGCCGAAAAGGGCATTGACCCGGCACGGCTGGTCGACGCCAGGCCGGAGTGCGTCGTGGTGACCATCTCCGACTTCGGCTGGACCGGTCCGTGGTCGCAACGACCCGCGACCGAGTTCACCCTTCAGGCCGCGTCCGGGTTGACCGGTTTTCGCGGAGATCCCGCGGGCCCCCCGATCTCGATCGGTGGTGAGCTGGGCGAGTACATGGGTGGGGCATGGGCGGCCTACGGGACGATGGCGCTGCGGCGTCGGGTCGCGAGCGGCGGACCAGGCGGCCACCTGGACATGTCCATGCTCGAGGCGATCACGTTGATGCAGAGCAGCGAATGGTTGCATTCGCAGTTGCTTGCGCGGCCTCCGATCACGCGCTCGGTCGAGGTGCCGTCGATCGAGCCGGCCAAGGACGGTTACGTCGGCATCAGCATGGTGACCGGCCAGCAGTGGCTGGACTTCGCCGCGATGGTGGACTGCCAGGAGTTCACCGAGATCGCGCAGTTGCGATTCCAGATCGGGCGATGGGACTACCGCGACTGGATCCGCGAGCGGATCGATCCGTGGATGCGCGAGCGCACCGTCGATGAGGTCGTCGAACTCGGCCAGCTTTTCCGGCTGCCGCTGGCCCCGTTGGGCAACGGCTCGACCATCCCGGATATGGATCACCTGCAGGCTCGTGGCGTCTACATCGACAACCCCGCGGGGTTCAAGCAGCCCCGTGCCCCGTGGCTCATGTCGAGCGCAGGTCAGGCGCCGGTGCGCGCCGCTCCCGCGATAGGGGAGGCCGACGGCGTCTCCGGCTGGGAGCCAAGGGATTCGAAGCCCCGCAGTCGGGCTGCTGCAGCGCCGCTCGCCGGTGTGCGGGTGGTGGACTTCACGGCGTTCTGGGCCGGTCCCGCGGCGTCGAACTCGCTCGCGGCGTTCGGCGCCGACGTCATCAAGGTCGAGTCGATCCAGCGCCCGGACGGCATCCGCTACTCCGGCGGGATGCGCACCGACGTCGACGACTGGTGGGAGTACGGCTGGGTGTTCCACGCGATGAACACCAACAAGCGGTCGGTGACCCTCGACCTGCAGTCAGAGGACGGGCTTGCGCTGGTCAGGGAATTGGTGCGGCAGGCCGATGTCGTCATCGAGAACTTCTCCCCGCGGGTGATGGATCAGTTCGGCCTCGGCGCGGACGCGTTGCTGGAACTCAACCCGGCCGCCGTCGTCGTGCGGATGCCCGCGTTCGGGTTGACCGGACCATGGCGGGACCGTGTCGGGTTCGCCCCGACGATGGAGCAGATCGCAGGACTGGCCTGGGTGACCGGCCTGCCGGACGGTCCGCCCGTCGCGCCGCGCGGGGCATGCGATCCGCTCGCGGGCGCGCACGCGGCGTTCGCGACGCTCGCGGCCCTGGAGTTCGCGGACCGGACGGGACGCGGTCAACTCGTCGAGGTGCCGATGATCGAAACCGTGCTCAACGTGACCGCCGTTCAGACAATGGAATTCGAGGTTTTCGGGTCGGTCATGGAACGGCGGGGAAACCGCGGGCACACCGCGGCGGATCAGGACGTCTACCGATGCGCAGGTGAGGACGACTGGATCGCGGTCAGCGTGTGCACCGACGGTCAACGCGCGGCGTTGGCCGAACTCATCGGCGACGACGACGTCGAAGTCGGCCAGTGGCTCGCCGACCAGGACGCCGAAGCTGGCCGCGGAAAGCCTTGCAGAGGCAGGCATTCCGGCGGCGGTGGTGATCTCGCCGTCGCTGGTGACCGAGAACCCGCAACTGGTGCATCGCGGCTTCTTCGAACGGCTCGACCACCCGCGCACCGGCGAGGGCCTTTACCCGTGTCCGCCGTTCACCCGTCTCGAGACGCAGCCGTGGTTGCGTCGCACGCCGCCGACGCTCGGTCAGCACAACGAAGAGGTGTTGACGGAACTGTGCGGGCTGACGATGGCCGACCTCGATCGACTCGCGGCCGACGGCGTCATCGGCACAAGGCCGAAAGGCGCTTGACCGGCGTCAGCGCCGCCGCAGCGAGATCGGCATGTCGTCGAAGATCGTCATGTTGTTGGTGAGATTGGGATAGGCGACCTTCGGAGTGCCGAGGGTGATGTCGTCTGCGCGGCACAGCAATTCGTCGAGCACCGCGCGGATCTCGGCGCGGGCAAGCATCGCGCCGAGGCAGTGGTGCGGCCCGCCGCCGCCGAACGTCACGTGCGGGTTGTCCGCCCGGCCGATGTCGAAGGTGAACGGATCGGCGAATATCTCCTCGTCGCGGTTGGCCGAGCGCAACATCGCCACCACGCGCTCGCCCTTCGGAATCGTGATCCCGTCCATCTCCACGTCGACCTTCGTGCTGCGCGTCCAGAACGTGACCGGCGTTGCCCACCGCAGCACCTCCTCGACGGCGCTCGAGCGCACGGACTCGTCCTCGCGGTACCGCTCGATCTGCTCGGGGTTCGCGACGAACGCCTGAAGGCCGGACGCCAGTGCGTTCTTGGTGGTGTCACTGCCCGCGAAGGCGATGACGAAGAAGAAGATCTCCAGCTCGTTGGCCGGGATCGACAACTCCTCGCCGTTCTCGTCGGTGACGACGGCAGACGTCAGCGTGCTCCAGATGTCGTCGGTGGGGTTGCGTCGCTTCTCGGCGGTGAGTTCGAACGCGTACGTGAAGATCTTGCCGAACAGCTCCATCGCATTCTGTTGGGCCACCGGGTCTTCCGACGACGCGACCTTGAGGATCCGGTCGAGGGTGTCGAAGATCTCCGGCCGGTCGTCGTCGGGGATGCCGATGATGTCGCCGATGACCGACATCGGCAGCACGTCGGCGACATCGTCGATCCAGTCGCCGCCGCCTGCCGCGAGCAGACGTTCGACCATCGCCGCAGCACGCGTGCGAATACCGTCCTCGAGCTTGCCGATCGCCTTCGGCGTGAATGCGTGCGACATCACCCGCCGCCGCTTGAGCAGGTCGGGCGGATCCATGTTGATGATGGTCGGCGCCGAACCCACGACACCCACGCCCTGGATCAGTGGGCCGTCGGTGGCGGTGAAGGAGTCGGTGTCGCGGTGGATGCGCTGGGCATGCCGGTGCTTGGTGGCCATCCAGAAGTCCCGTTTGACTGTCTTGGCCACGCCGTCGGTCAGCCCATGGTGAAACAGCGGCCGATCCCGCCGAAACTCGGCGAACAGTTCGTCGGGAAAACCGTTCCGCCACAATGCGGAATCCGACAGATCGACTGGCGTGGTCGTGGGCATGCAGGCTCCTGGTTTGGCTGTCCTTGACCTAGAATGCTTAAAATAGTAACAATAGACTGCGGACAGGGTCTGACCTGCCAAAATATTGTGCGGACGGAGACGGCATGACGAACACGATCGACGATCCCACCATCGATCCGTCGGAACGTGAGTTCGGCCCGAGCGGCATCAGCCTCTCGAAGTACCGCTTCCCGACCGGATGGTTCATTGTCGGGTTCGCCTCGGAGCTGGAGGCCGGCCAGGTCAAGCGCGCACACTACTTCGGCGAGGAACTGGTCATCTTCCGCACCAAGTCCGGCAAGGTCAACGTGCTCGACGCCTACTGCCTGCACCTCGGCGCGAACATGGGAGTCGGCGGCACGGTCGAGGGCGAACACATCGTCTGCCCGTGGCACGGCTGGGAATGGCGGGGCGACGGCACCAATGCGCTGATCCCGTACAGCAAGATCGGCTGCAAGCAGAACGTGAAGATCAAGAGCTACCCGGCGCAGGAGTGGTACGGGTTCATCGTCGTCTGGCACGAACGTCACGGCCGGGCCCCGTACTGGGAGCCGCCGGTGCTTCCCGAATTGGAGACCGACGAGTACTACCCGCTGCACCCGCACTCCCGGATGCTCAACCGGGTCAAGGTGCATGCGCAGATGATCATCGAGAACGCCGCAGACCCGTATCACGTGCAGTTCGTCCACAAGGCCGACAGCGCAGCCAGCACCACGTCGTTCGATGCGAACGGCTATCACCTGCACGCGACGGTGACCGCCAATTTCGGCGGCGGCCGCGCTTCGACGTGGCTCACTCCAGACGGGCCCGTCGACGCGAACATCATCTATGACAACTACTCGTTGGGGCTCGGCATCGTTCGGTTCCCCAAGGAACTCGTCGCGACCATCGAGGTGACGGGCCAGACTCCGGTCGACGAGGACTACACCGACTACTTCTACACCCAGGCGTCGGTTCGCGAAGCGGGCGACACCGGCGACAAGCCTGCGGGCCGTGCCGCGAAATTCATTGCGCTGCAACAGGAAGTCATCAAACAGGACTTCTTCACCTGGGAGAACATGAAGTACCTGGAGAAGCCGAATCTGGCACCGGAGGAAGCCCGCGACTATGCCGCCCTTCGGCGATGGGCGCACCGGTTCTACCCGGGTGAGGAGCCGTCGCCGATCGACTTCGGGTACACCGACACCGGCGAACCAGACCCGGCGGCGGCGGGTGCCTGACGGCGCGAGGCCGGACGGACCCGTCGGTCCGTCGCAGTTCGGGATCGAACGCTTCACAGTCCCGGACGTGCTCGATCTGCGCGCCGAGCAGTTCGGCGATCGCGTGATGATGTCCATCGCAGGGACGCCGGTGACTTTCGCGCAGATGCGCGATCGCTCGTGCGCGGCCGCGAATGTGTTGGTCGACAACGGTGTCGCGAGGGGTGACACCGTTGCGTTGTTCACGGCGACATGCCCCGAATGGGTCTACTTCTGGCTCGGCGCCGCCCGGATCGGAGCGGTGACGGCCGCGGTGAACATCGCCAACAAGGACGAATTCCTCGTCCACGCACTGCGGTTGGCGCACGCCAAGGTCGTGATATCCGATACCGAACGCCATATCAGGCTCAGCGAGGTCCGTCGACCGAGTGGAAACCGTGAAAACGGAACTGGTCGTCGGTGATTCGTTGACCGATGTGCTCACGCGCGCACCGATCACTGCGCCAGACACCGAACCGGCCGGTCCGGAGGAACTGGCGGCGCTGTTCTTCACGTCCGGCACGACCGGACCGTCGAAGGCCGTCGCGACGTCGTGGCATTACCTGTTCTCGGCGGCGGCCGGGGTGGCGGCAGCATGGGAGCTTGCCGACGGCGACGTCGTGTGGAGCGCCATGCCGCTGTTCCACCTGAGCGCCGCGCCCTCGGTGCTGGTGCCGTTGCTCCTCGGTACGACGACGGTGTTGTCGGCGGCCTTCCGGCCGTCCGAAGTCTGGGACGACATACGCGCCTGCGGCGCAGCGGGTTTCGCGGGAGCGGGCGCCATGGTGTCCATGTTGTGGAACCAGCCGCCCAACTCGCGCGACTCGCAGCTGCCACTGAGGTTCATCTCCGCCGCACCGATCTCGGCGGACATGTACCGCAGCATCGAGGCTCGCTACGACGCGAAGATCGTGACGATGTACGGCATGACCGAGGCGTTCCCGCTCGCCTTCAAGAGTGTTTCCTCCGACGGCGTTCCCGGCACGTCGGGGCAGGTGAATCCCGCATTCGAGGTACGCATCGTCGGCGGTGACGGACGGCGGCTGCCCACGGGCGCCGTCGGCGAGATCGCCTGCAGGCCAAAGTCGGCCAGCGCGATGAGCATGGGCTACGTCGATGCCACCGGGGACGAGTCGGCGTCTGGTGGTCGCACCGCACGATGAGTGGTTCCGCACCGGCGACCTCGGCTCCTTCGACGACGACGGCAACCTGACGTACGTCGACCGGGCCAAGGATTCGCTGCGACGGCGGGGTGAGAATGTGTCGTCGGTCGAGGTGGAGACGACGGTGATGCGACATCCGGCCGTGCTCGAGGCGGCCGCCGTGGCCGTGCCGAGCGATCTGGGCGAGGACGACATCCTTGTCGTCGTCACCCTGGCTTCTGGCGCGGTATTCGATCACGCCGAGTTGTTGGACTTCTGCTCGGCGCGGATGCCCTATTTCTGCGTACCGCGGTATCTGGAAGTGCTCGACGAGATACCGAAGAACGTCATCGGGCGGGTCCGAAAGGACGTGCTGCGCGAGAGAGGTCTCGGCGAAGACGCATGGGACCGCGAGGATCACGGCTACGTACTCAGTCGCTAGGACGGGAGAGACAGATATGACGATGACCTACCAGCAGGAGTTCGTGCTCGCCGGGGTGGCCGGGCGGGCGGCCATCCTGAACCTGAACGCACGGCACAATCGGTTGTTCTCCGGAGGCGACTTCGGCGGCTGGGTTGCGACGTTCCGGCACGCTGGCGCGACGGTGGCGCGCGGCGGTGAGACGTTCGCCAACCTGCGCGAGGCATTCGACGGCGGCAACGGACAGCGGTTGGTCACCGTCGACCACGAGATCATCGTCGACGGAGTCGACGCCACCCAGCACTGTGTCGCGCTGTTGTTCGTCGGAGCCGAACTGCGCGCCACCGGCGTTTACCGTGACAAGCTCATCTACGAGCGCGGTGGGTGGTACTTCACCTCGCGCGAGCTCGAATGGGACGTCGTGCCAAGCAAAGACGCGCTACCGGTATGAGCCCGTGACCGCGGCCATCCGCTACGAGTTCGCGTTCGGCACCTACGAAGATGCCCTGCGCATGGTCGGCGTGCGCAGCGAACCGAGGTTCGCTGGTACCGCGGTGAGCGCGGCACGCATTCAGCACTTCGCGTCGATGGTGCAGGACGGCAACCCGGCGTACTGGGATGTCGAGTTCGCCACTGCGGTGTGGGGCGGCCTCGTCGCGCCGCCCGCGATGTTGATGGGCTGGCTGATTCCGCCGCCGTGGCTGCCCGACGGTCAGCGACCGATTCCGTCGATCGCCATCCGCGTTCCGCTGCCGGGTACCACGTTCATCAACGCGTCCAACGACGTCGAGCTCGTGACGCCGATCGTCGAGGGCGACCGCCTCAATGTCGTCGAGGAAGTGGTGTCGGTATCCCCGGAGAAGCGGACCAAGGTCGGCGTCGGTCATTTCGTCGAGACCTGCGACAGCTATCACCGGGACGACGGGTCGCTGTTGGCGACGAACCGAAACACGTTGTTCCGCTTCACGCCTTCGGAGTCGTCATGACCTCATACCGCAGGCTGTCGTGGTCCGATGTCGCGGTGCCGACCGATCTCGCGGAGGTCGTCGACGTGATCAGCTTTCAGCGCGTGGTGATGAACCCCGGCGCGACATGGGACTACTTTCCCGGCCACTATGACCCTGCGTACGCCCAAAGCCACGGCCACCCGACGATCTTCGTGAACACGATGCATCTCGCGGGTTTCATCGACCGGATCGCGACCGATTGGGCGGGGCCCTACAGCCGCGTGGTGCGGCGCAAGGTGTCGATGATCGGGTCGATCTATGCGGGGGATTCGATGGTCGGTCGCGGGCGGGTCGTCGACAAGCGGCAGGAGAAGGCCGGCGACACCATGCGTCACCTCGTCGACCTCGAGATCGCCATCTTCAACCAGCGCGACGAACTGTGCTGTCCGGCCGAGGTGACCCTGGAGCTCTCGGGTTAGCCCGCGTTCATTCACGGCACATTCATGCCTTACGCCCTGTAAAAGCACAGGTTCAGGCGTTTAGCTTGCCCGACGATCGATGCAACGGGTGGGCATGTGAAGAAGATCTTTATCTCGACCAGCACAATCGGCGCCGCGGGTGTGGCTGTCGGCGTGCTGGGATTGTTCGGCGCAGGCATCTCGTCCGCCAGCACGGGCGGGCCACCTGACGTGGTGGGAATGACCTACGGCGACGCTGTTTCCAAGATCGAAGACGGCGGCGGCACGGCCAAGATCCAAGTGACGGTGGGCGATCGGCAGGCCGCGATGGGTGACTGCCTGGTCACCAGTGCTACGAATGCGCCGTTCGTGGAAGATTCCGACGGTGCTTTTACCCATGTTGACAGCGAAGTGTTGCTGGCCCTCAACTGTGACAGGGGAGTCGCGACGGCCACTACGCCCGGCGCCTCGCTTGGCAGCCCGCAGGGTCGGGATTTTCAGGCCAAGGCGGAGAAAGCTGCGGAGGCTGAAAAGCAGAAACAGGCGGACGCTGCAAAGCAGCCGAGCCAGTAGGACTAAGTCGATCGGCAGTTCGCCCGCGGTCACCGTCGACTGCATCTCGGTGTACTGCGCCAGTCCCTCGGGGCCGAACTCCCTGCCGATGCCGGACTGCTTGAAACCACCGAACGGCGCGCTGGTGTCGAGCTGGTACATGTTGATTCCGTAAGTGCCGGTGCGGATCTCGGCGGCGATCTGCAGACCGTGCGAGACGTCGGCAGTCCAGACGGAACCGGCGAGACCGTAGTCGCTGTCGTTGGCGATGCGGATCGCGTCGGCTTCGTCGGCGTAGGTGAGCACAGTGAGCACCGGGCCGAAGATCTCCTCGCGGGCGATCTTCATGTCGTTGGTCGCGCCGGTGAACAGTGTGGGGCGCACATACCAGCCGCGGTCGCGCGGTGTGTCGGTCCCGCCCACAACGACTTTGGCGCCTTCGTCGATACCGGACCGGATGTAGCCCTGCACGCGCTCCTGCTGACGCTTGGCGACAAGGGGACCGATGTCGGTCGACTCGTCGGCAGGGTCGCCGATGGTGAGGCCGGACACCATCTCGGCGAGAGCATCGACGACCTCGTCGTGTCTGCGTTCGCTGACCAGGATGCGAGTCTGCGCAACACACGCCTGCCCGTTGTTCATCAGGCCGGCCATCTTGAGGTGCTTGACCGTGTGGTCGACGTCGGCGTCGTCGAGGATGATCGCCGCCGACTTGCCGCCGAGTTCGAGGCTGACCCGCTTGAGCTGTTCACCGCACGCCGCGGCGATGTGCTTGCCGGTGGCCGAGGAACCGGTGAATGCGATCTTGTCCACATCTGGATGGCGGACAAGGGTTTCGCCCGTCTCCCGACCGCCGGGAACGATCGACACCACACCTTCTGGGAGATCCAGGTCCTCCAGCATCTCGGCCAGCCACATCGCATCAAGCGGGGTCTCCGGCGCGGGCTTGACGACCACGGTGCAACCGGCGATCAGGGCGGGAATCATCTTCGGCATGATCAGCACCTGGGGCACGTTCCACGGCACGATCGCGCCGACGACGCCGACCGGCGCCCGTCGCACTTGAACCTGGCCGAACAGGCCCTGCCTGCGTTCGACCCACCCGAACTCCTTGGCCGTGGCCAACGTCAGGTACATCTGCGAAAGCGCACCGTTGGCCTGCCCGAGCCTGCTGAACGTGCGCGGCGATCCCATCTCCGCGGTGATGAGGTCGGCCATCTCTTCCGCCTGTGCAAGGTAGGCGGACGCGAGGCTCTCGATCTTCTCCATCCGCTCGGAGACCGGGAGCCGAGGCCACGGGCCCTCGTCGAATGCCTTGCGCGCGGCCAGCACCGCGCGATCGACATCCTGCGGCGCGGCTTCCGGTGTCTCGCCGATCGGCTCCTCGGTGTGCGGGGAGATGACCGTGATTCGTCGGTCTGTGGCGGGCGACTGCCACCGGCCCCCGATGAACAGCTCGTCGTAGGACATCGACCTCACGCGTCGGCCTCCTCATAGGACTGCATTGCCCGCGTTAAAGTTGCTATTACTGCTAACATAGCAAAAAAGGAAACTGGGAGTGGCCGTGGGTGATGACTGGCGTCGGTATCCGTTCGAGCTGGTGCCGGGTGACCCGCATTTCGTCTTTCCCGCCGCCGAGGCCAACCATCCCACGTGCGAGTCGGACACCTGGTACCTCGCAGGCGAACTCACCGCGGAGTCAGGCCGTAAGTTCGCCTTCTTCACGATCTACAACAAGAACAGGCCCGGGCAGGCGATCGTCGCCGACTTCTACACGCTCGCGCTGTTCGACCTCGACAACGGCACCTATGGCACCTTCACGGACTATGACATGCCGGGTACGAACAAGGCAGGGTCGACGTCCCCCAAACTGTCGATGGCTGATGAGCATCTGGACCTGGCCTACGACTGCAGCGCCGGTACCTCGGTCTGGCGGACATCCCTCGACGAACAGGGCGAACCGGTGCCCTATACGTACGTCTTCAGCCTCGTCGGCACCGACCATCACGGCGAAACGATGCAGCTGGACCTGGACGTGACACCATCGCGGCCACCCGTGCCCCTGGGGGCCGCGGCCTACAACGGGGTCATCGAATGCTTCGGACAGGCGACGACGTACTCCTACTTCCAGACGCGCATGACCATGACCGGAACGCTGTCGTGGGGTTCGGTGTCCGAAACCGTCACCGGAAGCGCGGGCCATGTGGACCGGCAGTGGTTTCCACTGGTCGCCAACGACGGCGGCGCGACTGGCGACATCCGGTCGCGCGGGCATGAGTGGCGCACCATCAACCTGGACAATGGCGTGGACATCAGCATCTGGCGACAGTTCGATCGCACGAATCGCAATGCGCCGCAGCCGTTCACCGGTGCCACCGTGAGCTCGCCCGACGCCGATCCCGAATACGCCGACGACATCGAGGTCGACATCACCAGCTACGTGCGGTGGCCCGAAGAGATCCGCACGCTTGTCCCGCCTCCCTCAAAGGCTCGTTACCTTTCCGACCGTCATCGCTTGACTTCACGCAAGCTCGACCTGGATTTGACGGCAGAGCCGTTGGTTGCCGCCCCCGCGCACCTGCTTCCGCTGGAGTACATGGCGGGTCCGTTCCGGTATCAGGGCACGTATCGCGGTGAGCCGGTCAGCGGGTTCGCGTTCTACGAACGGTCGATGGCCCTCTATCGGGACTGGGAACTGGCCGATGTGCTGGAGGCCGCCGAACCGGGGGAGCGCGACGAGGTAGCGCAGCTCATCGACGAGCAGCGCTGACCGCGTTCGTCCAGTTCTCGTGTCGATGCTGCAGTCCTGGTTCGTTGCGGCCGAAGACCAGATGCTCCCTGACGCCTGAGGCGAGGTTCGCCTGCAGCTTCGCGACGAGCGCGTAGTCCTCGTCGCGGACGGTGCCGTGCGCGTAGTCGAAGACCGCCTGCGCACCCGCGGCGGTCGACTCGTCTGACAGGTCCAACGGCGTCGAGTTCTGGTGCACGGTGATCGACCGGCCCGGCACCTCACTCGGATAGACACGGAACAGTTCACCGTTGGCGATCGTCGCCGACAGCACGATGTTAGGGAACAGCGCGTAGATGACAACCATGGCCTGAAGGGGTTCCCACTGCTCTTCGTCGACATCGTCGAGGTCGAGGATGCCGTTGAGCGGGAACACAAGTCGGTGGTGCGGGCCGAACGAGTCGAACACCGTGCAATTGCTGCGCGCGATGGTCGCGAACGTGGTCTTGTGCACGGTCGCGAAATGGTAGTTCTCCGCGAAGGTGTCGATCGCGAGTTTCCAGTTGATGGCGCAGTCGAGCACCTTTTCGCCGAGGGGCGCCCAGCGGCCGATGCCCCATGAGTCCAGCTCGTCGGCGAGCGGTCCAAGGAACGTGGGAATATCGAGCGTCGCGTCGGGATCAAGCGCGATCCAGAGGAAGCCTGCGCATTCGGTGGCGGGCAGTTCGGCTAATTTCCCTGTGCCGGTGGAGCTTTCGGGAAAGCCCTCCTTGCCGGGGACCCCGACCAGGTTGCCGTCGAGATCGTAGTTCCACGCGTGGTACGGACAGACGAGCCTGCGCGCCGACCCGCACCCCTCGGTGATCTGCGACTGCCGATGCAGACAGACGTTCTCGAATGCCTTCACCGTGCCGTCCGTTGTGCGGGTGAGCAGGATCGACCGACCCATCACGGTCTTGGTGCAGTAGGACCCGGGCTTCGGCAGTTCGGAGACGTAGCCGACCAGCTGCGGGCTGGCGAGCACCATCTCGACGTCGAGTTCGTGGCGCTCCGCCGACGTGTAGGTATCGGCCCGCACTCGGCATTCGGCGGGCGCCAGGTCTGTGGTCTTGTCCCGCGCCAGCTTGAGGGCGCGACGGGTCAGGTCGACGAGCTGATCGCGATCCATGGCACGCTATTTTACTATCTTTATAAAGATAGGTACAAGGCGCCAGTGCTCCGGGTCATTCGCGGTCTCGGGTGCTGTATCTGCCCTGTTACTTGTAGGTTCGGTCGCTCGCGTAGGCCTCAGACCTTGCTCACCACTTCGCGGGAGTTCTGCCACTGGGCTACAAGCTCGCGAAGTAAACGCCTAGCAGCAGCGCGAACAGCACGAATACCCAACCGCTTGTGGTCAACTTCAGCCAAGTGGGCGCACCGCGGACTTCCATGAAGTAACTGATCACCAGCTGGGTCTTCACCGCGGCGATCGTCAAGACGCCGACCGTGACTGCCACACTGGTCTGGTGCGCCGCGCCGCCGTCGCGGCTGATCAACCAGGACGCCACGGTTATCGATGTGACGAACGCCCAAACGAGGGTCTGCGTACTGCGAAAACATGACGTCATGGCTCACCTCATCAGATAGAGCAGTGCGAACAGCACCAGCCACAGAATGTCGACCATGTGCCAGTAGGTCGCGCAGGTTTCGGCGAACAGAATCCTCGGCTTCGTCGAATCCTTCAGTTCGCGTAGCACAAAGCACATGATCACCAGGCCGAGCAACACATGACACAGGTGCATTCCGGTCATCACGTAGTAGTACGTGAAGAACAAGTTTGTCCCCGGCGTCAGGCCTGCTTGTAGTTCGGGAATCCACTCGAAAATCTTGAAGATCGGAAACGCCACGCCAAAAGCGAGCGCGATGCCAAATAGACGAAAAGCGTCCGCGGCTTTTCCGGCTCGTGCTGCAGATATGCCCAACGCAACGAACAGTGAACTCGTCAGCAGCATCACTGTGTTGATGGCGCCGATGTCCAGGTTCAGCAGTGCCTGGCTTTCCAAAAATATTTGGCGATTCTGCCCCCGGTGATGCATGTACAGCACGAAGTAAAAGCCAAAGATCAACAGATCGCCGATGACGAAGAACCACATGCTCGGCTCGCCGGGGATATGTCTGCGGGAGTTGCCTCTTCGGTCCGAATGGCGGAGGTCCTCGGCTACCTCTGTCATGCGCTGGCCCGCGTGTCCGTTTCATGCGGCGTTGCCTGCGGTTCGAGCCGGGCGTTGTCGAGCTCGTGTTCCGGCTGATTCTTGATTGCTCGGTAGATGCACACGTAGACGATGATTTGCCAAGATACGTACAGTGCCATCGCAAACCAAAAGGTCATCAGGCCATTCCAGGCGAATGGCCCCGATTTGTTGATCCACACCGGCGCGACAATCAGCTCCGATACGTACTGCCACACCGTGTAGTAACCCAGCCACTTCGGCAGAATGTTGTTCCTATCCAACAAGATTGCGAGGCCAAACGCCATCCACATCACGCAGAAGCAACCCAGCGAGCCGATGAACGCCAGATAGCCGAAGTCGAACAGCATCGACAGGATCGCCGTGTCGTACCCGGAGCGAAATGCGCCGAGCCCAAAGCAGAACATCGGGAACAGCATGCCGACGATCGCGCCGGTGATCGCGCCAACCAGCAACGTGTATCGAAACACCGGGCTAACTGACATCCGCTTGATCTGCATGAGGTAGCAAGCGTTCGAGACCGGCGCCAGGCCGAACGACAAGGTCAGCACGACGCAGGCAATCAGCAGATTGTGGGACTGCATGAAGTCGACGACCTCCGCCAAAGGGGTGCTCGGCGACCTCGGCGGCATCATCCGACTCAGCGGCACGAACACCAGCCCGAACACGCTGAAGAAGAAGGGAACGCTCCAGAAGCAGATCCACTGATCCAGTTTCTTGCTCTGGCGCCACGGGCGTGTGGGGTCTGTTGCCACGTCGACGGATTCGTTCATGCGAGCGCTTCGTGTTCTTCACCCTGACGACTGACAGCGCGCTGGAGAACTAAGAACATCACCACGATGTAGACGGCGAACGTCGCCAAGCGCAGCGTGAACGACAGGGTGCCGTCCCACGCCAGCGGACCTGACTTGTGAAGAATCGAGAACGAGCTCGGAACAACCAAGACGGCGATGGCGATATTGAAGTGCGCCACCCAACGAGGAAAGACCGGGTCGGGCCGTGCATCGAGGTAGATGCTCAGCGCAAGGCAGAGGTTCTGCACGATGATGGTGCCCACCGGCGCAATGAAGAAGAACCACGCCATGTCGTTCAACAGGCTGAGCAGTTGCGGATCACGTTCAGGCCTGAAAGCGGCAATCGCCCAACAGTAGTCGGCGAGGATGAAGGCAGTCATCCCGACTCCGACGCAAATGATGTAGGCATACGTGAAGACAGTGCTTGACGTGCCGATGCGGGAAATCTGAACGGCGGTCACCGCGAACAGCGGGACGAGCGACGCTGCAATCAGATTGCAGAAGATCGTGACCCCGAGTATCCCAGTGACATTCGCCCGGAAGAACGCCGCGACCTCGTCCGGCGTCAGCGTCGGCGACAGCGGTGGAGAGAATATCGGAAACAGAAGGTAAGCAAGCACGAACAGCGCCGCTGCCGCAGGCACTGTCCACAGCAAGATGCGCTGGCCTCTGGTGTTCATCGGCACCGCCATCCGACCAGCGCGATGCCCGAGTTCAGACCCCTCTGCAGCGCTTGGCATTTCCTCAACCCCCTTATCTAGGTCACGGTCCTCGGTAGTCATCGGCGGTCACGCCAAGGCAGCGGCTTGATACGGATCATGTCGGCGTTGAGTCCTCACTTCTCTGCCTGGCGTGTCGCTACTTGATGGTTACGCCGGCATCGACCTTGAATTGCAACCCCGTGACGAATCGCGATTCGTCGGAGATCAGATAGAGGACCGCGTTGCTGACGTCGATCGGTTCGATGCAGGGCGTGGGCATGGCATTGACGAAGGTGGGGACGAGGTCGGCTCGCTCCCCGCCGAGAAGTTCACCGAGTGAGGTGGGAATCATCCCTGTGGGTACGCCTGTGGGATGCACGGAGTTGACTCGTACATTCTTCGCAGCCAGCTCGTTGGCCAGTGCCGTCGTCAGGCCGACAACGCCTAGTTTCGCTGCGGTGTAGGGCAATTGAAGCGGATATCCCGTCAGTGCTCCTGCTGAGCTGATATTCACCAGGCTGCCACCTCCTTGGACGAGAAGGTGAGGGATCGCTGCCGCGCAGGTGTTCCATACTCCGATGAGATTGACGTCGACCACTGTGCGCCACTGCTCTTGGGTCGTGTTCTCCCACGTCGCCACCGTCAGCACACCAGCGTTGGCGACCGCGCCATCCAACCCGCCGAGCTCGGCGACGCCATCATCGACCGCTGAGCGCAGCGCCGTCTCGTCGCGGACATCGACGACGCGGCTTGCGCATCGCCGACCGAGGTCGGAGACCAACCGCACCGTCTCGGCCAAGTCGTCCTCGGTCGCCAAGGGGTATTCGATCTCAGGAAGGGACCGGCAGATGTCGATGAGAATGAGATCCGCACCTTCCTCGGCGAGTCTCAAAGCATGGCTGCGTCCGAGACCCCGGGCGGCTCCGGTCACCAGAACGCGTTTGCCCGCAACGCGATTACCGTTCGATGCCGTCATCTGATTCTCACGCGTCGATCACCAGACCCGCCAGGTCGTTGTTCGAACGCCAGTCTTCCAACAACTTCTCGAAAGTGTAGTACCCGAGACCGTACAACTCGCCGGTGTAGGACCTCGGACGGAGCTCACCCTCCTCATCGGCGACCTCCTGCCCGTCGTTGTTGAAATACCCGGGCGTGCATTCTCGGACAAATGCCGAGGTATCGACAGCGACTTCACGGACGTGGTCCACGTACGCATCCTGGGCCTCCAAGCTGGGCTCCACAGTAGAGGCGCCGCGCTCAAGCGCCCGGCTGACGATCCACGCGATGTGCCGACCCTGATTGTTGAACGTTTCAGTCGTCGAGGCGTTGAAGCCTCCCTGGAAAAAGCCGACGTAGAACTGGTTTGGAAATCCGTGGGTCATCACGCCGTGCAGAGTCCGAAACTCATGCGCCCAATGATCGTAGAGAGAGCGACCACCGCGTCCCGATACCTTGTCGATTCCCCATCTTCGTTGGAGGTCACTGGTTACCTCGAACCCACTTGCGAAAATGAGGCAATCAATCTCATACTCCGCGGACCCGTGGACGAATCCGCGGCTCGTAAGGCGCTCCAATCCTCGCGTCGGCGACACGTCGAAAAGCTTGACGTTCGGCCTGTTGAACGCCGGATAGAACTCATCACTCGAGGCGGGTCGCTTGCACATGTGCCGATACCACGGCTTCAGGATCGCCGCCGTCTCTGGATCTTTCACCACTGCGTCGACGCGAGCCCGTAGTCGCTCCATGACTTGATAGTCCATGACCTCGCGCACCGCGAGGAATTCTTCCGGAGATTGCGGCCAGCCTGAATCGTTGAATTCGGCTGAGAGGTTTCGATTTATCTCTGTCCATATGTCGCAGATCCGGTCGTTCTCGCCAGGCATCAATCCGTCGATCGCAGCACGATGAAAGTTCATCTGGCGTTCGCGTTGCCAACCGGGCTGCAACGTGGCGAGCCAGGCCTTATCCGTAGGTGTGTTGTGGCGCTCGTCCACGGTGGATGCGGTGCGCTGCAGGACGTACAACTGTTGGGCAAACCGGCTCAGGTACGGCACCGCTTGGATAGCGGAAGCGCCTGTGCCGACGATCGCTACTCGCTTATCGGTTAGCTTATTGAGCACTGGCTCCTGTGGCTTCCGCCGGTGTACTCGTAGTCCCACCGCGCGGTATGAAACATCTTTCCCTGAAATCGTCGAGACCTGCGACGCGTGGCACCTTTGGTGTGTTGATCGGCCCCATCGCCATCACGACGAAGCGCGCCCGGAAATCGTCACCACGGTCGGTCGCGATGCGCCACCGCTTAATTGATTCATCCCAGCTCAACTCAGTAGCGCAGGTGTGGAAAAGCGCACCTTCATAGAGGTTGAATTTGGTTGCGACACTTTGGCAGTACTCTCTAATTTCTAGTCCCTCCGCGAACTTCTTCGACGGAAAGAACTTCATCTCCTCCAGCAGAGGTAGATAGCAGTACGAGTCGTTGTCAGGACAAGCCGGGATAGCGGTTCCAGTACCACACCACCGAAGTCACCAGCCTGCTCAATGATCCGGCAGTCATCGATGCCTGCCATACGCATGTGATAACCGGCCAGCACTCGGCCCAACCGCCGCCGTGAGCAACGTTTACATCGTCGCTTAATGCACGTCGCGACAGGCGAGGCATGTGCGGATCGCTGTAATCGAGCGCATCCGTTCCCTCGGCTGCCGGCGTGCACTGGTCCTGGCCGTCGGGACGAAGGCGACGGTCGCGCTCTTCCCGATACTTGTTGCGAAGAGCAGGAATGTCCAAGCCCTGGGGATCGGGCACATTCGTGCGCTCGCAGGTCATCGGCGTAACCCTTCCGGGCGCGGTGCGAAAGTTAATGGAAGCCGCTCCATCGCCAACAATGCAGCGTTGGGTATATAACGGACATCCTCGATCGGTATCGCCAGATCGAGACTCTGAGCCGTTTCGCAGTCTGCCTCGCTGCGACGAGAAGCTGCATACGCGCGAGCGCGATGCCAAGGCACAGATGGACACCGGCCCCGAACGTCATACTCTTCCGGATGTTGATACGACCGCGTCGAATTGCGGGGGCATTCGAACACTGACTCGTCGTCGTTGGCGGACGCGAAGAGGATGAGCAGATGTGCGCCTTGGGCAGGCTGAGCCGCCTAGAGTGACCGGCGCGGTGGTCACTCGCGACAAGCACGCACCGGCGGCTCGAGACGCATGAGTTCCTCGATGAAACGTCCCATCTGCGAATCATCCTCGGCGGCCTCGTAAAACTGAGTCGCGATTGCCGGGTCCGTCGCAACCTGGAAAAGAATGTTGGTAAATGCCGTAACATCGAATCATGCGTGTTGATCAAAAGAGCTCGCGCGGTCGCGACCAGTTCCTCGAAACTCAGCGGCTCCTCTTCTGGCGTTCGGGCGGTGATGATGTCTGAGAGCATGTCGTCTTCGGGCTCGGTCATTCGTCTCCGGACGAGTGCGATCAGGTAATTCTGCATCTCAGCCAGTTCATGAGACGCATTGATCATCTCGTCACGTGTGTTCGTGAGACTGAACTCGAAGATACGCACTGCCCCAGCGCTTGATCGTGCTCATGTCGAGGTCATCGACATGCAATTGCTGCATGCTGAAGGCGATCGCCATCGGCATGGCGAGCTCATGCAACCCATCTATCTCACCGCGCTCGATGAAACCATCGATCAGCGCATCGACGAGTTCTTCAAACTGCGGCTAAGGGATTTCATCCGCTTTCTGCTGAAGGCCTGGGACAGTAGACGGCGTACCCGGGTGTGGCGGGGTGGATCGATGTTGGCGACGTCGGGGAAGAAGCCACCGCCTCGACTTTCGAGGATCTCTTTCATCTCGTCAAGGTGGCCGTGCGCCATCTGCTTGTAGTAGCCGAGTTCCTGGGAGAACACGACGGGATCTCGGAGCACTGTCATGAGGTCTTCGTGGCGCGACACCAGGTACATCCCGAGGTTCTCTTCGAAATGGACCGGGTCGCCATAGCGGAGCGCGCGATAGTAGGCGAACGGCTTCTCTTGGACTGCCGGGTCGATAAACGAAACTCCGTCGAGCGAATTCAGCCGCTCGCCGCCGACCGGGCAACCGGTGTCGGTGGTCGTTCCTTCTTTCGTCATAAGTCTGCCCCTGTATCCATCATTTGTTGGCAGCCGCGCTCGCTTGCGTGCGAGACGGTTGGTCTTTCCGGTCCCAGGTCGCCGGGCCTATTCCCCGCTGACGTAACTCGGCCTTCATAACACGTAGAGTCGCTTGAGTTTTCGGAAGCTGGTCTACGAACTCGATGTAGCGGGGCACCATGAACTGGGCCAACCGGCTCTCGAGGTCTGCGCACAGCTCCTGCGGACTGATCGTTGAATCTGGGCGCCTGACCGCGAAGAGAAGCACCTCGTCTTCGATGGTGTCGGCCGGAACCGCGACTGCGGCACACTCTGCAATATCCGGGTTCTGGAGTGTCCGCTTCGACCTCGAAGGATGAAATGTTCTCACCCCGTCGCCTGATCACATCCTTCAGGCGGTCGACAAAGACGTAATCACCTTCCGGCGTGCGGACAAGCGCGTCGCCCGTGTGAAACCACCCGTTGCGCCAAGCAATTGCTGTTGCGCTGTCATTGTTTAGGTAGCCTGCGTTCATCACCCACGGCACGCGGGACCTAACCGTGAACTCGCCGGGCGTCCCGTCGGAGACCTCATAGTCGTTCTTATTCACCAAGCGGACTTCGAAACCCGGGTAGCCTTCTCGGAGCGACCCACGGTGCGGTCATTGGAGAGTTCCACCCGATCGAATTGCGACGCCGCCCTCGGTGCTGTTGTACACAGTGCAGATGCGGACGCCGAATCGCTTGCTGAACTGTTGATAGTTGGAGCCGAGGGGTGCCATGAACAAGTTCTTCAGAGAGTCGGCCCCGCTGGCCCCTTCGAATCCTGCAGCAGCACATCGGCCATCGACCCCACCAGCATGCCGGTCGTTATTCCGAAGTCCGAGATGTCGTCCCAAAAGCTGTTTAGTGCGAACCGCGACCGCATGACCACTTGTCCGCCGACCATCGCGGCGTTATAGGGGATCGACTTGGAGCCGAAATGGGCGTGCGAAGTTGTGCAGTAGAAGATGTCAGCTGGTGTGAGGTCCTCGATCGGGAACGTCCCCGAATTGATCGCGTGCAGCTGACCCCACGGCAACCTCACGGCCTTCGAGGGTCCGGTGGTTCCCGAGGTATAGGTGATACAGGCAATTTCGTGAAACTGTGGCACGCTCATGTGATCACGCGCTTTTGCGATATCCAGCCTAAGAGCGTCAGGCCGCGTCAGGCCAGGTAATGCTGACGGCTGCGAAGTCGTGCCCGTCGCTGCCCAGTACGAGTACTCGCTTGACCGTATTTAGCTCTGCAGCAACAGCTTCAACGACATCCATGTGCTGTGGGGCTACGACGAGTAGTTCGGGAGCGCAGTTGTTGATCGCGTAGGCGAGCATGCGCCCGCGGAACTCTGGATTTGTCGCGGCGTCGATCGCGCCGACACTGGCGAGCCCGAGCCAAAGAGCCAATGAGTCCAGGCCTGCGTCGAGGATGGTGACGACGACGTCACCTCGCTTCACATCCAGTGCCAGAAAGCGGGCCGCCCAGACGTCTATCGATGAGTGCAATTGCCCCCAGGTTGCCGAAGGACCATTTATGGTCCGTATGATCTCCCGGTGCGGATCCGCACTCGCCATGCGATTAACGATGGCGGGTAGCGTTTCCTGCGAAGACAACGTCACGCGTACTTCCAAAAGGCACGCATCATCGAGATTTTCCCGGCCTCGTCAAATGTGAAGTGATCGACGAGAGGACCGACATGGTGCATCGCGCCTTCGCGTGTCACCACGCCCTGCAAAATAGCGATCGCCTCGTTCCCGCACACGATGACGTCGCGCTCGAGCCACAGCTTCATCGGAGAGAGGTCACTGACCAACTTCCAGAACGACGTTCGCAGACTCTCGATACCGCTGTAGGTATCTACTCCTACGGGGTCTTCCAAAACCGTGTCATCGGCCCAAAGCGCCAACCAGCCATCCTTATCGTGGTTACTCAGGGTTTCGCAGTGCGCGTGGATCGCCGCGACGATTGCATTGGCGTCTGGCATCAGTGTTTCCCTTCTCGCAGTATCTGTCGGCGCCTGAATCAAGCACTCACACTTTGCTTACTTCGTCGTCCCAGCCTGTATCACGTTCGCGTACAGCGGCTCTCACACCCTTCTCGTAAATCAGACGCAGATGATGGTCTTTGGCGATTGCCGCTTCCGCGCTCGGTACGTATGGATCTCGACCGACATCAACCATCGCGGAGAGCCCCGCGGCTTCATAGAGACGGTGCGTGCCCCGTTTGTTGGCAACAAGATCACCCGTCTCCATCCGCGCTATCTGCTCCGCGAAACGCATCGCCACTTCCTCTTCCTCGCCCAGCGGGACGACTCGGTTGACGTAGAACAGTCGATCAGCCGTTTCGGCATCCAGCCATCCGCCGGTCATCCACAAGTGCTTCATGACCCGGATAGGGAAGTGAAAGGGCATGAGAGCATAGGAGCCGTAGGGTGCACCGACGCCGACCCGAGATTCCTCCCAACTGAACCGCGAATTTTCAGCTGCGATGACGACGTCGGCGGCCAGCAAGAACGTGTTGGCATGAGGACCCACAAATCCCTTAGCGGCAACCACAAGTCCCTTGGTGAAGCGCCACGGCGGAAGCAGATCGCCTGTATGAACCCAGTACTTGTCCTGGATCGTCGCGGGCTCCTGGCCCCCGACGGTTTCGCGAGCGACCTGTTGAATGTCATGACCGGAGGAGAAGTTCGAACCTTCCGCCGTCAGTAATACGCACTTTACGTCGTCCATGCGATCGCAATCGGCAAGAAGGGAGTAGAACTCTTTCTCCATCGCGCTGCTGATGGCGTTCATCTTCTCGGGTCGGTTCAGGCGAACCGTCACGATGCTTGCTTGTCGTTGCACCTTGAGGCATGTCATAGCGGCCCAGTGTGTTTCAGCCAACACATCTCTCCTGTCCGTTTGTCCTCATGCAGGACCGCCTTCATCAGCCACGCGGAAGACCGAGAACCTGCTGGGCGATGATGTTGCGTTGAATCTCCGATGTACCTCCGGCGATGGTCGCCGCGATACCGCGGGTATATCGTTCGAAATCGCTCGCGAAATACTCGTCGTTGTTCATGTGTTGGTAGCGGCCGGTCACTGGATGCAGCAGACCTTCAATACCCGCTGTATCCAACAGGACATCGGCTGCCCGCCTCTCAGCCTCGGAGCCGAGCAGTTTGAGCACCGACACCGATGACGTGTCCTTCTCCCCGCGTGCGGCGCGGGCCAATGCCGCAGATCCCATTGCGCGCAATGCGTGATAGTCCATGATCATCGATGCGTATTGATCCCGCTCGACCGGTGTACTCGGCCGGCAGTCGGCGATCAGATTGTCGAGCCGATCAGCGAACAACAGCCACATCATGTTGCGCTCGTGTCCCAGTGAGCCATTGGCTACTCGCCAGCCCTGATTAAGCTCGCCGACAAGGTTTTCCACTGGAACACGGACGTCGGTAAAGAAGACCTCGTTGAAGTCGAGGTTGTCCTGACTGGCCACATCGGCGAACGGGCGACAGACCAACCCCTCGGTGTCGGTAGGTATTACAAGCGCGGAGATGCCTTTGTGTTTCGGCGCGTCCGGTTCGGTGCGCACGAAAGTGAGCAGGAAGTCGGCATGGTGCGCGCCTGATGTCCACAATTTCTGGCCGTTGACGACGAACTCGTCGGCTTCACGGACGGCTCGGGTGCTGAGCGAAGCGAGGTCGGAGCCCGCACTCGGCTCGCTCATTCCCAACGAGGCGGTCATTTCGCCGCGCAAGACCGGCACGGCCCACCGCTGCTTCTGATCAGTTGTGCCAAACGCGATCAGTGACGCCGCGATGATGTTGACGCCCTGGGGGTTAAAGCTGTGAAAGATTCTTCGTCTGCATAGTTCGTCGAGATGCACGAACTGCTGCAGCACAGTTGCGTTACGACCTCCGAACTCCGGCGGCTGGGCGGGTAGCAACCACCCGTTGTCGAACAGCAGGCGTTGCCAGTCCCTGGCCCACTGCGGCATGTGTGAAACCGATTGCGGGCGTTCGAGCGTCTGGGACTCGGTCGGCAGGTTGCTGTCCAGGAATGCGGAGAACTCTGCGCGAAAGCGCTCGACTTCTTGATCAAAAGTCAGTTGCACGATACTCCTTTGCGATGACGGCGCGATGCTCTGCCGCGCCGCCGAGCATCAGTTCTCCCGCCTTCGCGCGCTTGATGGCGAACTGCAGGTTGTTCTCCCATGTGAAACCCATGGCGCCGAAACACTGCATGCCGTGCCTCACTACCTGCGACTGTGCTTCTCCTGCAGCAGCTTTCGCCATGAGGGAGGCCAGGCGACGCCTCGGATCATCGGCTGCGATGGTCAGCGCAGCGAAGTAGGTCAGCGCGCGTGCCCGTTCGATGGACACGTGCATATCGGCGGCCTTGTGTTGAATGGCCTGAAAGGACCCGATCGCCACGCCAAATTGGTGACGTTCCTTCACGTGTTCGAGAACCATCTCGAGGATCCGTCGGCAGGCACCGACCGTGTGTATCGCCATGCCGGTGAGTGCAACATGCCTGGCACGCTCGGTGTCAGCGGCGATCCGGTCCTCGTCGTTCAACCGGACTCCGTCGAATAGCAGATCGGCCACGTGCAATGCGGGGTCGAACACAGCGGTTCGCCGGGCCGTTACTCGATCCGCGTCGACAACGAAGACTCCAGCTTCAGTGATGACTGCGAGGTCCTGCGAGCGGTCCGCGTCGAGGACGAACCGTGCAGCACCGTCGAGCCGCCATCCAATGCCGACGCGATGTGCGGTCACGCCGGTGTAGACCGCAGCGCCTGACCGCTTTGGGTCGAAACGATCACCGACGAGGGGCGCGAATTGAGTAGTGGTAGCCAAGAAGGGCGTCGGATCGGTCGCTCGCCCGAGTTCTTCGAGCACGAGCATGAGTTCTACGAGGTTTTCGGCACAGTTGAGCTCTGTCCAGCCCTGGTCGATGTACCAATTCCAAAGGTGGCTGGCGTCGGCACCACCCTCGGCTATCTGGCGAACAAGGGACGGCGGGCACTGTTTCGCCACTGCCTCTTGGACCGTGTCGCGCCAGAAGCGCTGGTCATTATCGAGCTCTAGAAGCACTCCGGTTCCATCTCCATCGAGGGTCAACGCGAGAATATCGTTCTCTTTCCAGGAAAGTCAACGTGCGCGTATCTTGACAATTGACATGTCCCGATAGCAGCATCCGTGATTGACGTTATCTACGAATGATGGATCCGGAGGGTTCAGATCGGCCGTCCACCTGGTATCGACACAGGACGCATCGTCGATACCAACGTCAACCGCTGAGCAGGAGATCACGATGGTCGGGAAGCCGCCCCCCAACTCGCCGCAAGTCGAACTCGACCTGTCCGATGTCGACCACCGCGTGGGAAAGCCGGTCGGCGGCGGGCAACTGTGGGATCCGTGCAGCTCCTCCGACATCCGGCGCTGGGTGATGGCGATGGACTATCCCAATCCGCTCCACTGGAATGAGCGAGTTCGCCCGCGATTCCAAGTTCGGCGGATCGATCGCGCCGCAGTCCATTGCGGTCGCCCTGGATTATGGACACGGCGCAGCCCCCGCATGCGTGGGCCATATTCCGAACAGCCACCTGATCTTCGGTGGCGAGGAGTGGTGGTTCTATGGCTGCCCGGTGCGTCCGGGAGACAAGCTGTTCCAGGAACGACGATTCCACGACTACAAGGTGGTCGACACCAAGTTCGCCGGGCCCGACCATGTTCTCGCGCGGTGACACCATCCACACCAATCAGCACGGCGTCCTGGTGGCCCGCGAGCGCTCGACCGCGATCCGGTATCTCGTACGAAGAGGCGACAAAACGCGGCATGTTCGAGAGCCAGCTCGGCGAGATCAAACGATGGACGCAGCTCGAACTGGAGGAAGTCGACAGGGTCCGCCGCGACTGGCTCGAGTCGAACCGGCTCGGTGTCTCACCGCGCTTCGACGAAGTAAAGGTCGGCGACACGCTGCCGCGCCGTGTGATCGGTCCGCACAGCATCGCTACCTTCACGACGGAGTACCGTGCGTTCGTCTTCAACATCTGGGGCGGATTCGAATGGGTGACGCCGCCGGATGTCGAGGATCCGTGGGTCTATCAGGATCCGGGCTGGGGCAAGGATTTCGCGTTCGACGAAGAAGACGCCTTCATTGACCCCCGCAAGCGCGACGGACTCTATCTGGGACCGTCGCGAGGCCACATCGACGCCGACCGAGCCAGCGAAGTCGGCATGGCACGTGCGTATGGCTATGGCGCGACGATGGGCGCCTGGTGTACCGACTATCTCGCCTACTGGGCCGGCCACGACGGGATGGTCCGCCACACGAAGGCCGATTTCCGCGGACCGGCTTTCGAGGGCGACGTGACGTACTTCGACGCCGAGATCATAGGCAAAGAGGCGGAGTCAACTTGGGGTGTGCCGCTCGTTCAGGTGAAACTGCTGCTGGCCAACCAGAACGGCGACGAACTTGTCAAATGCATCGCTGAGGTTGAGCTGCCGGCTTAACGAGCTGTTGGCAGATGAATTCGAGAGCTGTGCAACTACTTTCGCTAGTGTCCGGGCCGCCGTTGAGCGAGGAGCCGGGACTTGGGTTGCTCACGTTGCCAGGCTTTTTGCGGGATGTGACATCTACGTACGGCGGCCGAGAGGCGCTCGTTTTCCGCGCGGCCGCCGGCGACATACGTTGGACTTACGCTGACCTGTGGGATCGGGCAGTCGAGGTCGCGTGTGCTTTGCGCGCCTGCGGAGTCGGTAAGGACAGCCGGGTCGGCGTATTGATGACCAACCGACCGGAATGGATCTCGGCGTTCTTCGGCATCTCGCTCGCCGGAGGTGTAGCCGTCCCGCTCAGCACCTTCTCGACCTCTGCGGAGCTCGAGTACTTGCTCAACGCCTCGAGCGTTTCAGTGCTGCTGTTCGAGCGAACAGTGCTGAAGAAGGACTTCGCCGCCATTCTGTGCGACCTGGCGCCCGAGATCGGCACAACCGTCCCTGGCGCGCTGCAATGCGAAAGGTTTCCGTTCCTCCGCCATCTCGCAACGGTCGGCGAGGCGCCATTCGGCATCGACACGTGGCGCACGTTTCTCGCCCGCGGTCACCGCGAACCGCGCGAATTGGTAATGGCGACAGCACAGGCGGTGCGTCCGAGCGATGCGGGAGCGCTGTTCTTCTCGTCGGGTTCGACGAGCAAGACCAAAAGTATTCTCAGCGCGCATCGCGGCGTCGCCATCCAAATGTGGCGTTTCCGAAGGGTGTGCGAATTCGGGCCGGACGACAACATCGTTGCTGGTCGGCGAACGGCTTCTTCTGGTCCGGCAATTTCGCGATGTCGCTCGGCGCCACGCTCGCCGCCGGCGGCGCCTGGTCCTGCAGCCGACCTTCGTCGCCGGCCGAGGCGCTCGAGCTGATGGCGGCAGAGCGGGTGAATTTCCCGTTCGCATGGCCGCACCAGTGGGCACAGATCGAAGCCGCGCCCAATTGGCTCACGTCGACCTGAGCAGTATGCGATTCGCTGATGTCAAGACGCCGATCGCCCGTCATCCTACGGTGTCCACCGAATGGCACGAGCCCGGCCATGCCTACGGCAACACCGAAACCTTCACGATCTCAACGATTTTCCAGGCAACACCCCGTCCGAAGTGCACGCCGATAGTGCGGAATGGCCCTGCCGGGCGTCACGATCAAGATCGTCGATCCGCTGACCGGAGCCGTGTCGTTCCGCGGGCGAGAGCGGGGAGATCTGCGTCAAGGGCCCGACGCTCATGCTCGGCTATATCGGCACACCGCTCGACGAGACGCTCGACGCGGAAGGGTTCTTCGGCACCGGCGACGGCGGTTATCTCGACGAGGTCGGCCGGCTGTTCTGGGAGGGCAGGCTCACCGACATCATCAAGACGGGCGGAGCAAATGTCTCACCGCTCGAAATCGACGAAGCTCTTTCGAGCATCCCGGCAGTGAAGTGCGAAGACCGTCGGTGTGCCGCATGAGACGCTCGGCGAGATCGTCGTCGCGTGTGTCGTGCCGCACGACGGCGCCAGCGTCGAAGCCGACGACATCCGTACATTCTTGCGCGAGCGACTGGCGAGCTACAAGGTGCCGCGCCACGTGCTTTTCTTCGTCGACGACGACATCACGCTGACAGGCAACGCGAAGATCAAGTCCGGGGAGCTTCGCGATTTGGCCGTGGAGCGGCTCGCGAAATTGTCGGCGAAACAATAGATGTCACGCGCAAGGTATGACGTTGTAGTCGAGTTGGCCATCGCGAAGATGTAGGCGGGCGATGCGGGATGCCCTACTCGACGGTGTCCCGAAGATTCGCCGAAGGGAGGATCGCTTGACGGCACCAGGACCACACGACGTCTTCGGTAAGACTGGTTCCGTCCATCCCCTCGTGCAGCGCGTTGAACTGGCCGAACGACGTCATTGTGTAACCCAAGAGTGAGGTCAATTGGGGCAGGGAGAGATCGATTCGAATTAGGCCTGCTTGAGAACATGCGGTCAAAATCTGTGTCAGCAGCTTGCGGTGCGGTTCCCAAACTTTGGCGAAAGCCTCTGGATGTTCCACTTCGAGGCTCAAGTTATAAATGAGAACCAGGCGACCGCCTACTTCTTGCGATGAGCCCGGCCGCGACAGCACGCCTTTGCACCAGGCCTCCAGTTGCGCCATCGGCCCATCAGCGGCCTCGACTATGTTCCTGATCGCTTCGGTGTATCGGGCAGTCACGTCTTCGTACAGAGCCAACAGAAGTTCGTCCTTGCCGGCGAAGTGTTGGTAGAACGTCCGTACGCTGAGGTTTGCCCGATCAGCCAGCATCTGCAGCGTGAAATTCGCTTGGCCGGATTCTTGGACAAGCTCGAGAGCTGTCGCCATGAATCGTGTGCTGCGGGCAACGGCGAGCGCCCGAGCGTCGCCGAGTCGGCGTTCGACGGCCCGCTCCTGCCATGTGCCCCTGAGTTCATCCTTTTGGGGCGGCGGCTCGTGCGTTGCGTCTTCGGTGCTCATTGCCACCCGTTCGCGCTTTGATTCGTAGTGGGCGGCATACAGCCACAATATCGACATCTTCTGGACTGTCTCGGAGTGCGTGTCGCCGTCCAACTTGCAAGCACGTAGACACCCTCCTTCGAGGCAAACGTGAGATGAGAATCAAATTCTCCTAGAGCAACTGTAGCATTCTTGTTAGAAAGAATCAGGGTTGCCGCAATCGGATTATGCTGATTGTCGATATCTGCTATGGTCCGTGAACAAGATCGAACACTCAGGGTGTGAAGTGGCCGATTGCCCGTGACTGGCTGCACGGTGATATCGCGAACCTCGAAGGAGTTTCAACCCATGGGTCACAACAACACGTTTCATGCGTTGGTCGCCCGGCAGGACGATAACGGCATCCGGGCGGAAGTCGAGACCCTGGAGAAATCCGAGCTTCCTGGCGGCGAAGTCACCGTCGGGTGCACTATTCCGGTGTCAATTACAAAGACGCACTGGCGCTGACACCGAAGGGCGGTGTGGTACGCGATTATCCGATCGTGCCCGGCATCGACCTCACCGGCGAGGTGATCTCTTCAGAATCCGATGAATTCAGCGGCGGAGACCTGGTTTTGGCGCACGGCTATGAGATAGGTACGGGCAGGCATGGAGGATACGCAGAATTTGCCCGACTGCCCGCGGACTGGATTGTCAAGCTCGGATCGCTGAGTCCGCGGGACGGAGCGGCCATCGGCACCGCGGGGTTCACCGCCGCGATGAGTGTCCAGGCGCTGCAGCAGCGCGGCATCACACCCGAAGACGGGCCCATCGTGGTGACCGGCGCATCAGGCGGTGTGGGGTCAGTGAGCATCGATCTGCTGTCCGCGGCGGGCTACGAGGTGGTGGCGTCTACAGGAAAACCCGATGCCGCAGAACGGCTCAGGGCGCTGGGTGCAGCAGACGTGATCGGCCGGCTGCCCGAAGACCCCGACGCCAAGCCGCGGCCTCTGGGGAAAACTCGGTGGGCCGGCGCGGTCGATTGCGTCGGCGGGGCCACCCTGGCTGACGTGCTGAGCACCGTGCGCTATGGCGGCGCCGCGGCGGCTAGCGGGCTGACAGGCGGTGCAGGCCTGCAGACCACCGTCATGCCGTTTATCTTGCGCGGTGTGGCGCTATTGGGTATTGACTCCGTACAGATGCCGATCGGACCGCGGCGCGCCCTGTGGGAAAAGTTGAGCAGTTCCCTAAGGCCGCAGCATCTTTCGGATTACTCGCATGAAGTAGACGTTAAGGACGTGCTTGGCGTACTCGACCAGGTCCGCGCCGGAAAGTACTCCGGCCGCGCAGTGGTACGAGTCGCAGGCGGGTTCTAAACCGGGCAGTCTCGTCGGCGCGCCCCGCGGCGGGGGACGGAAAGCCTTGGTGCACCTGTAACGGCTCGTGTTGAGACCCTGGCGGAGCTTACTAGTCGTCAGTCGAGCTCTGCTGAGACAAGTATGTGCAACATCGACGCCCAAGTGGGCGGCAAGTCTCTGTGTGGCGGCCAAGTCTTTTTCGGCGATCGCTGTGAGAGTCATTCGCTCTTCGGCGTCCATCGGACAATCGGCTGTGTCGGCTCGGAGCCAGAACAGTGATTCGTCATAGCCGTCGGCCTCCTCGATCAGCACTTCGAACAATCGTTCCGGCGCAACACCGCCGCTGCTGCGATTACGGCCGCTTCGGCGACCGCGCTTCGACGACCGTAGTGAGCGGCGTCGCGGGCCCGCTTCGTTATCACTCCGGCGCCAAGTTCGCCGCAGTGGATCACCGACCGTGCAGCGCGGTGCAAAACTGGCATAGCGGACTCGACGTGGATGTCATCCCCGCCGACCATGAATACGGGGCCAGCGCTGTCGTCCTGTTCCGGGCCGCGGACGACCGCGGCGTCTATCAAGTTGGCTTCGTGTCGACGGCACAAGTCGCCCAAGCTGTAAACTCCGCTAGCGACACACCTGCTGCGAGTACCACGACGAGTTCAGGGAAACCTGGATTAGCAGTCCATCGGCGCCGACAAGTATGTCTACCGCTTGGTCGGCGTCGACGTCGGTGATGATTACGACGTCGCTACGCGCCGCAACAGCGTGCGGCGAGCCAACTAGAGCAGCGAAGTCGAGGTCTAGATTGGCCGGCCGCTCACGAGGATCGTAGATTGTTAACGGAACTTCGTGCCACGACAAGAAATTCGTAATAGAACGTCCTATGGCGCCGAGGCCAATGACTCCGGCACGCGGTATCGAATCAATCCCGAAGTTACCAGGATCGATCGGCGCCAGTCGTGTTGCCGGTCATCCGCGGTCCCCGGTGCTGTAGCTCCCCTGCTCTTTATAGGCTCGGTTGCTCGCATAGGCCATCAGGCGCACAGCGGTACGGCGTCCCATCAGATGGCGGAACGCGAAGTGCGTGAGACGCAGTACGCGCGCGGGGAACAACGTCGGCCTCTTCCCTAAGGCATTCAGCGTCTCGGTGGCGACCTGCTCGGGCTCTTGGACCGGCACGTTGCTGTCATCCGGCTCCGAAGCCACGTAGTTCGGCGTCCGTGTCGCTCCTGCGCAGCTGACGAGCACGTCGACGCCATCGTCGCGAAGTTCGGCCCAGAGACCTTCGGCCAGTACGAGGTTGTATGCCTTGGTGGCGGAGTAGTTCGCGACCCGCACCATGCCTTGCAGAGCACCCATCGATGACAGCAGGATGATCCCGCCGCGACCGTCGTGCACGGAACCGCTCGCCGAAGCCGTGGCTGAGACGAGCGGTCCGCGCACGTTGACGTCGATCTCCTTGAGGTGCGTGTCGATGTCGAAATTCCAGAACGGCCCGACGACGGAGAAAGCGGCGTTGTAGATCAGGAGGCCGACGTCGAGGTCGACGAGATCGGCGAGGATGCGGTCGAGGTCGTCGCGGTCGGCGAGGTCGGCGTGCAACGCTCGCGTCTGCACGCCGGTCGTGGCGGCGATGTCGTCGGCGAGCTGCTGTGTGAGCTCGTCGCGCCGCGCGATGAGCACGACGTTGAGCCCCCGGCCGGCGCACCCGCGTGCGAATGCCTCACCGAGCCCTTCGGATGCTCCGGCGATGACGGCCCACGGGCCGTAGCGCTGCGCAAACGTTGCCATCGCCTAACTCTCGGCTTTCGTGGTGACCGGTCGTGTGAACGGGTGCTCGCGCCACATCCGGATGAGCACCCAAATGGGGACGATCAGCCAGCCGGCGTTCGTTGCGAACACCAGCGGCAGGTGCTCGCTTGCGTACGGTCCGGCGATCTCCTCACCAAGAATGACGGTGACGGTTGCGAGCATCACGGATGCCCAGATGATCGAGAAGTTGCGGATCCACTCCTTGCCGTTGGCGAACGCGTAAAGCGCAGCGATGTAGAAGGGGCCGTAGACGACCTGGTCGATCACGACGATTGTGGTGTACCAGACGGGCCGCTCATAGAGCAGCGGGTCGTAGTTCGCGAAATACCAATGCAGGAAGTCGATCATGTACGCCGGCGGCCAGATCGGGTAGGTGAAGTTGTCCGGATCGCGGATGACGAGCTGCTCGATGTCTGCCTGGTAGGTCACGAAAATGACGTTGACCAGAAAGAAGATCCACAAGACGATGTCGCCCTTGCGCTCGCGGAACGGGATGACTTCGCGTGCGACGGCAACGGGCGGCGCTTCAGATGTCGAACTCATCAGTCGAACTCCATCGGCAGACTCGTCGGCCCGCTCAGACCGAGCAGTGGTTTCCACGGCACCGGTCCCGCGCGCCGCGGATTCGGGAAACGCTGGGAGAGGATCTTCAGTGCTTCGGCGAGTTCCAGCCGCGCCAGGTTCGCGCCGAGGCAGTAGTGCACTCCGCCGCCGAAGGTCAAGATCGGCGGCGGATCGTCGCGGGTGATGTCGAAGCGTGTCGGGTCGTCGTAGATGGCGCTGTCGCGGTTGGCCGCATAGGTATTGACGAGGATGAACGTTCCTGCGGGGAAGGTGTATTCGCCGACCGTGACGTCCTCGGTGACGCTGCGAACGCGTGCTGCACATCGACGGCGAGTGGCGCATGGTCTCCTCGACTGCGCGCATCGCCAGCTCGGGCTGGTCTCGCAGCAGCGCCCACTGCTCGGGGTGATCGCACAGCACCTGCATCGACGCGGCCAGCTGGCTTCGGGTGGTGTCGGTTCCGGCCACCAGGATGCTGAACGCCAACATGCGCAATTCGCCGGCATCGAGTCGGTCGCCGCCGTCCTCGATGCGGATGAGTTCGGAGAGCAGATCGTCGGTCAGGCGCTCTCGCGTTCGGGCGATCATGTCATCGATGTAGTCGTCGAACTCGCCCCACGCCTTGAGCACGACAGGCTCCTCCGTCGGCGAGGTTGATGTCGAAGCTGACGATCTTGAAGATGTCCTCGGCCCACCGGGAGAACTGTTGCCAGTCCTCGCGGGGCGCGCCGAGCAGCGCGCAGATTACCGGTATCGGGTAGGGGCGCGCGATGTCGGCGACGAATTCGCAACGGCCCGACGTCGATGACGTTGTCGATGAGCTCGTTGATCACTGCGTGAATGGTGTCGTGCATGCGCGCCGTCGCGCGCGGCGTGAACGCCCTCGACACCAGGCTGCGCAGCCGGCGGTGTTCCTCGCCCTCCATGTTCAAGATGCTGCGGGTCACCCTGTCCCACAGCGGACCCGACGTGATGCCGTGCGCGGACAGATGGATGCCGGGCGGAACCACGAACTGCGGGTCGCGGAGCACCGTCCGTGCAAGGTCGTACGAGAGCACCTCGGGCCCAATGGGTCCCAGCGCGATCGGCGCAACCTGCTGCGCCGCCCGAAACTGCGGGTAGATCTCCTGCGGAGTATCGGTGACGTCGTAGCTGAGTGTCGGGAGTCCGGCATCGAAGACGCTCGGCTTGGCGGTGTTGACGGTCATGAATCCTGCCTCTCGTCGACGCGCTAGAATCCGCAACGGCAATTTCGGCAATGTGCAGGTCGCTGATGGCCAGGTGATCTCGGGACGATAGCCGGGTAGGAGTTCGAATTCGGGTATCCGGCGCAGCCATTCGGTGACCACGAGCTTCAATTCCATGCGTGCCAGGTGCGCGCCCAGGCAACGGTGCGGGCCGCCGCCGAAGCCCCAATGCTTGTGGAGCTTGCCGTCCATCACCAGGTCGTCGCCGGATGCCGCGTCGCTGCCGTCGCGGTTGATCGCGCCGAGGCACAGCCGGACCTCCGCGCCCTCAGGCAGCGTGATGCCCGCGACCGTCACCTCCTCGAGTGGTCGACGCGCCCCACGACCGGTGCCGCTGGCTCCAGCCGGATCATCTCCTCGACGAATGCGGCTACCCGGTCCGGGTTTTCGCGCAGGTCCGTGCGCACAGGTCGGGGCGCCGCGCCAACTCGAGCATTGCCGCGCCGATCGCTGAGGTGACGGTGTCCAGTCCGGCGAGGACGAACACGAAAGACAGCCCCAATGGCCTCGGTGTCGGTGAGCGGATCGTCGCCGTGAAGCAGCTGCGGACAGGATGTCCGTCGCCGGGGCTGCCGCCGTTGTGCGTCAACGGCTTCGGTGAGGTACCCGAACAGCTCCGCCGCCGGTACCAGGTCGACCTTGTCGGGATCTCGGCTCCAGGCTCGAGATCGATGATGGCGTCCTTCCACGCGATCAGCCGCTCCCGGTCCTCGAGCGGCAGGCCGAACAGCGTGAGAAACACCTGCGACGGGTATGGAGTGGCCAGGTCGGCCATCACCTCGCACTCGTCACGCTGCAGCGATCTTCGGCGATGATCTCAGCCGCTTGAGCCTGCAACGACGGCAGGATCGTCACCGAGCGTCTGCGGGCTGAAGAACGGATGCAGGATCCTGCGATATCGGGTGTGCTCGGGCGGATCGAATGCCAGCGGTACCAGCGGCACCGCGCTGACCATTGTCGTCGAAGGCGCGGGTGGACGAGAAGACCTCCGGATTGCGCAGCGCGGCAAGCACATCTTCACGGCTGGTGAGGTAGTACCAGCCGTCTCCCTGCAACACCGGACCGAGGTCGCGCAGCTTGGCCCAACCGGCCCCGCGGTCGGCCGCCATGGGCAGGTCCTCGTATAGAATGTGCGGGAGTCAGTCTGCGGATCGGTCATGGCATCACGGCATGTTGGTCGACAAGGAAGGTCAGCGGCAGACCGAGCACCGACAGATCGATCTCGTCGAGGTACGAGCCCTCGCCCTCGAGCTTCTGTCGAAAGCGGATGCCGCTCCGTAGCGTTCGGTGACCGTTTCGGCCGCCGAAGCCTCCGGCACCCGGAGCACCACCGTGTAGACGCCGTCGCCGTTGCCGTCGAGGAACTCGTTGACCGATTCGGCCACCGTCGCGGTGGCTCCGGGGATCGGGCTGATCAGTTCTATGCCATCGTCCCAATCCAGACGGATACTGACGCCGAGTTCGGTCAGTTCGGCGCTGTTGAAGATGAAACCGATCTCGGTGAACATCTTGGCCACTGCCTCGTGCCGTTCCGGCGCGACGGCGAAGACCACGTGGTGCAGCGTAGGACGCTTTCTGTCGAGTCATTTGCGGACCAGCCCACGGGGTCGGACCAGACCGAGGTCAAGGTGGGTGAGCCAGCCCGGTGCGGCGTCGCAGACGTCGGGGATCGCGTTGATGGCGCCCATCGCGGTCCAGTTGTAGCCGGGATGCGCCATCGTGCCGTCCGGTTGCTCGACGCCTTGGAGGGTCAGCTCGGTCGGCGGATCGCCCTCGATCGATGATGCGGTAGCGCGTCTTGCCGCAGTCCCACGCCGGGTCGATCTTGTCGGTACCGGTCGTCAGTGTAGAGCGCGTCGAAGACGATCAGCGGCTTGCCGTCGACCCAGGCCGTCCACTCGTGGTGCTGGGCGGCGACGGTGCCGCGGGGTATCGCCCCCAACTCGTGCGGGATGTCCTCGGTCGCGACGGCGGCCTTCACGTCCGCGGCGGTCACCTCGTCGATGCTCACCCCGAGGCCGTCGGCGATCATGTACATCGACTGTGCGAAGAACGGCACGCCGAGACCCAGAATCGTCGGCTCGGAGAGGAATTTGTCCTTGTCCTTCCCGAAGCCCATCCAGTCGATGTGGTCTAGTCGGTGCGTCCGTGAGGACGTTCACGACTTCGTAGACGCGGATCTGGTCGATCCTGCTCATCACGCGGGCGAGCGTGAGCGGCAGGATGTCGCCCGCGTAACCGGGATGGATGCCACCGGCGTGAAACGTCGTCCCGCCGTCCTGGCATGCCTCGCCGATCTTGGCGCCGTCGGCGGCGAAGTCCGCTGTCGGATAGAAGAATCCGCTCGTGGTCACGACGTTCTTGCCGGAACGCAGCAATCGGCAGACGGTCTCGGTGTCCATGATGATCGGCGTGTAGAACACGCAGTCGGCGTCCATGGCGATGATCGCGTCGATGTCGTCGGTCGCGATGACGCCGATCGGTGCGATGCCTGCGATCTCGCCCGCGTCCTTGCCGACCTTGTCCTTGCTGTGCACCAGCACCCCGACGAGGTCGAACACCGGGCTGTCGGCGAAGTGCCGAACACCCACCTGTCCGACATCGCCCGTCGTCCACTCAATGATTCGGTATCTCATGCGACGGAGGGGGTCACGGGTTCGAAGAGCCTTGCTCGGCGGCTTTGCGTGCCTCGCGCTCTTCGTGTATCCGCACCAGTTCGCGGAATCCGATGCGCTTGTACTCGGGGACCGGCTGAATGCCCCACTTGTCCTGAGCAGTGTCCTTGCCTTCGGCACCTTCGGGTGGCCCGAACGCCGGGTAGGGGACTTTGCACTCCAACGTGTCATCGGAGTAGCGGACCTTGAGTAGCTCACTGCAGATCTCGGTGAGGCTCAATGTCGGGTACCCGTAGTACACCGCCATGAACGGCAGCGTGAACGCGCCCTCGATGACCAGTGCGATCAGACAGACCAGGACTGCACGCTTGATGTACTTGTGCATCCGCGCGTAGTAGGGCGTGGTCCCAGGTGGGAGACTCTCCGCCTGATCCTTTTCCTCGACGCTTGAAGAGGTCGTCATTGTCGTTCTCCTTTGGGCCAGGTTCAGTCGGTGAAGATTTCGCGGTTGACCGTGTGCAGGTACGGAATCGCAAGGAACGGTGTGATGTAGAAGATGTCGTAGATCCACCAGCCAATGACGGGGAAGATGGTGCCCGCATATCGGACATCTGCATAAAGCGTCATGTTGAACACGTAGGTGGTCCAGATGACGACGCCCATCCAGCAGCTGATGATCATCCACTGGTGGCCCCACCGCTTCATCTGCAGGAACCCGATCGCGGCGGCCACACGCATCGCGAACACGGTGAGTATGAAACCGAACACGAACGACTTCTCACCCGGACCAGCGGCGCCGCCGAGCCACAGCTCGTTGTAGTGCCAGAAGTATCCAGCGTCGAAGAGGTATCCCCAACCGGCCGTCAGCACGCGGTTGATCAACGTGTGGTTGGCGAGCCAGTCCAGGCCCCAGCCCAACGTATTGAGCATTCCGTCGATCATCACCAGGTAGCCGATCAGGGTGACGATCATCGGCCGCATCGACAGGCCGGCCCGTGCGGCCTGTCGCTGCAGCCAAATGCCGCGCATGAAGATCGGAAAGCCGATGATGCCAGGTGCCCACATCCCATCAAGCCGGCACCGACGATCATCCACTTGTCAGCGCGCCGTTGCGCGAGCCGCGACTCCTCGTCGTGTTGCTCGAGGCTCACAGAGCTTCGGCGCCGGCAGGCCGTCGGATGCAGACGACTTCGACCGTGAAAACCGGTCAACAAGAGGAATACTCACAATTCCCACCATCCGCGCGCGAATGACATGTACAGCTGTATTGAGAACATCAACATCAGATATCCGTAGATGACGATCTGGAAGACGATGAGTGCTCTCTTGCGCTTCCGTTCCTTTGATCAACCATCGCGATTCCTTCCTTCCTAGAGCGATGGGCTCGAGCTATTCGTGGCGGCCAGGCTGGCCATGGCTACTTCACGCAAGCCTTCGGATATCGCTCCATCGGTGGACAGTGGCGCCAGGATGCAGGCCTCTGCTGCCTCCAATTCCGTGGCTCCAGCGACAATCAATTGCGCTGCGGTGACCAGGACGCGAGTGGAGGGCGGTTCGAAATGAAAAGCCTCGTCTGCGGTTCTGATCGCTGTTGCGCATTTGACAAGCCTTGCTGCGACAGGCGATTCGATGCCCGACTCGGCGACGATCACCTCCGCCTCCCGATCGGCAGACAGATATCGCATCGGCAGCGTGACGAACCGCTGACGGAATGACGGCTTGAGCTCCTTGAAGGAGCTGCGGTACGCAGGGTTGTAGGAGCACACGAGCATGAATGCGTCCGGCGCCTCCACGACCTCGCCGGCGCGGTCGAGGTACAGCGCGCGACGATGATCGGTTAGAGAGTGCAGGATGGCCAACGAGTCGTGTCGGGCCTCGACCACCTCGTCTAGATAGCAGATCGCACCCGCCTTGACGGCACGGGTCAGCGGGCCGTCCGTCCAGATGACGTCGCCTCCGGTGACCATGAAGCGTCCGACGAGGTCCGAGCTGGTCAGGTCGTCATGGCAGCTGATCGTGACGACGGGCCGGCCCAACAGCGAGCCCATGTGCTCGACCAGTCGTGTCTTTCCGCATCCGGTCGGACCAGTCAGCATGACAGGAAGGCGTCGCTGGTAAGCCTGCTCGAACAGCTGGACTTCCTTGCCGTTCGAGTAGTAGATTTCCGTGGTCATTTCTTCCTCTTGTGGTTGGCCGGTCATGCGGCGACGAGTTCACGATGGACGTGTGCCAGGACGCGGGGGAGTTCTTCGACTCGCCGAATGCGCTGGGAGCGACGAGGTCCGAAGACTTCGGGCAGCGGATCGACGCGGGTGGGGCCGACGCCGATGTAGTAGATGGACACGCCGGCGTCGTTGGCCTCCTCGACGGCATGTGCCGCGTCCGCCCACGCGTACCGGCCTTCGTATCCCTCGTCGGAGATCAAGCCGTCTCCGATGATGATGAGCAGTCGTCGCTCAGACGGTTGGGTCAACAGCCGACTCGTCAAATGACGTAACGGCGCCCCCAGCCTGGTGTATCCGCCCGTCGCCAGGCCGAGATTGCCTGGCGGGACGAACCGGCGATCCTGGAAGTCCTTCAAGCAATTGACCTCGACGCGGTGTCGCGTATTGCCTGTGAAGACGAAAATGCCGTGACGTTCACGCGCAAGTGTCATCGCCTTGGACAGCGCATCGGCACAGGCCAACTCGAGCTTGAAGATCTTGCCGCCGTGCACGCCCAGCGATGAGCTGCCGTCGAGAAGCAACGCCGTGGTGACGTCTCGACTGCTGGGTAGCAATTCGCGGAAGATCCGCGGCTCGATGGCCTCGCCAGTGGTCAGGTCGATGTAATGACTGACGTACTGGTCCACGTCCAGATCGGAGCCGTCTTCGAGACGGTTCTTCATAGCGCGATGAGTGTGCTCCTAGAACCATTTCTGTAGATCGCTGGAGGTTGCAACCGACTGTGCGCCTTGAATGGCTCGCGAATGTTCGATCACTGCGACGTGATTCGGCATGAATGCCTTGGTCCATGCGTTCCATTCCGGATATGGGATGCCCGGCCGGTGCTCTGGTGTGATGTCGAGATCGTTTTCATGAGGCCGACTCGGTGGCGGCAGATTTCGGTTGCGGACGCCGCCGTCGCCGCCGGCAGGCACGGTGTGGGAGCGCGGTTTACGCTTCTGTGTCGTGGTCCACGGCATCCTGCCCAAGGTCCGACGCAGTTTGTCGGTGAGCTGTTGCGGGTCGTGTGCGCCGTCGGCAACGTCCCATCAGAGGATGGATGACCAGGGCTGCCTTGGCACGCGCCAGGTCGATGGCGCGGTCGAGCATCTCTCGGCGCTCAGGTCGTCTGGCATCGTCTCGAGATCCGTATAACACGCTGCATTTCAGGCGTGAGCCCGGGCCAGTTCGCAGCGACCCAACCCATCGCGACGCGACCCTCGACGAGTGTGAGTGCAACGAGTTCCCGTGCGGACAGCTCGTTGAGGCGATACTCCAGAACGCGTTCCTTGGATGGCGAACATTGCAACGCCACTCCGCATGTCATTGTGGTGCGCGTCCAGGACCGGTGGGTGTGGGGATATGGCACGTAGACGAAATCGAGGGTGGAACTCAGGCTGAAGTCGCGATTGGCTCCGGTGACCAACCGCACGCCCTCTCGGCGTCGTGCGCTGAGCGCGACCGCCGTCAGCGAACAACTGCGCTCCAAAGCCATCGCAGACGCATCGGAAGGGTCAGCCATGGTGATCTCCACAGATCACGCGTCCGTGGCGCCGTCAGAAGGTGCCGATATTGGAGAACATCCAGTACCAGAACCAGATGATCAGACCGTCCCGCCCCATGCGAAGACGTAGCGACGAATCTCCAATACCCAGTCCACTGTCCGACCTCTTTCTGTCGGGTTGTGTGTGCACGTGGCAGTCATCGGATCCCCAGTCCGCGCACGGCGGTGGCCACCAGCTTGGCCAGCATCTTTTCGCGGGTGTCGACATCGCTCATGGTGGTCAGCACGCCGTAGATGCCAAGAAGGAAGAACGCCGCGCTGTAGAACGCATCGACTTCCGGATGGACTTCGCCGTCGCCCCTGGCCCGCTCGATCTCTCGGACCAACAACACGATTATCGGATGATCGATCCAGTCGTCCTTGTTGGGCCGTGTCGGTGAGAAGTGCAGTGCAAGTATCTCTTTGAACAGCACAGGGCCAAGCGCTCGCTCGAGGCCTGTCACCATGTCGACGACTTCGGTCAGCGCGGTCACCAATTCGTGTGGCTCATCGAGGAACGGCGCGAACTCGGCGGCCATCCGCGCCTCCTCGCGGCTCTCCAGCTCCAGCAGCACATGCTCCTTGCTGGGGAAGTGGAAGAAGAACGTCCCGTGCGCCACGCCTGCCGCGGCGACGATCGCATGGACATCGGCGCGGGCCATGCCTGCGCGCTTGAACTCGACGATCGCCGCGCCGAGTACGCGTTCCCGTGTCTGCAACCGGCGTGCTTCGCGCGACGATGCTTGACCTGAGGCGTCATGGTCCGCCCTTTGTAACTAGTTACTGACTAAAGTCAATGAGTTCAGTCAATTGACGTAGTCGGAGAAGATCTCGCGATTGACGGAGTGCAGGTATGGGATCGCCAGGAACGGGGTGATGTAGAAGATGTCGTACAGCCACCACCCGACCACCGGCAGCACGACCCCCGCGTAGCGCACATCGGCGTACATGGTCATGTTGAAGACGTACAGGCACCAGATGAGCACACCCATCCAGCAGGTGATGATCATCCACTGGTGGCCCCAGCGCTTCATCTGCAGGAAGCCGATCGCCGCGGCGATCCGCATGGTGAAGACGGTGAGGATCATCCCGACTTCCATGGCCTTCTCGCCCGGGCCTGCAGCACCGCCCAGCCACAACTCGTTGTAGTGCCAGAAGTAGCCGGCATCGAACATCGCGCCCCAGCTGTTCAACAGGATTCGGGCCAGGATGGTGTGGTTGGCGACGAGGTCGAGCGCCCAGCCCACGGTGTTGATCGCGGCGTCGATGATGACGAGATAGCCGAGCAGTGTGACCAACATGGGCCGCACCGTCAGGCCCTCTCGTTGTGCCTTCCGCAGCAGCCAAACACCGCGAAGGAAGAGCGGAAGGCCGAAGACGCCCAGCGCCGCGGTGCCGATCAGGAGGCTGCCAGAGATCAGCCACTTGTCGGCCTGTCGCTGGGCGAGCCGCGACGCCTCCATGTGTTCGTCGAGACCGCTGCCGGTGAGCTTGGTCTTCGGCGCCTCTTCACGGCCACCGCGGCGAAGCTTCGGCGTCGGCAGATTCACGATGACTGACTATAGTCAATCAGCAGAGGTAGTCAATCGGCTACTCCGCGCCGATGCCCCGCAGCGTCCTCGCCACATAGTCGTCGAGCATCGCGCCCTGGGCCGGCCAGTCGTGTGTCGTCGTGAGCAGCGCGTACAGGCCGAGGAGGAAGAACACGGCGCTGTTCATCGGGCTCACGTCGGCGTCCACCTGGCCACGTTCCCGCGCGTGTTCGATCTCCTTGGCAACCGTGACGATGACGGGGTGTTCGTTGCTTTCGTCGGCGGGACGTGTTTGTGAGAAGTGCAGTGCGAGGAAGTCTTTGAACAGTGCGGCGCCCAGTCGGCGCTCCAACCCCACGACGAGGCGGACCGACTCCTCGAGTATCGAGGTGAGGTCGGGGTTGGAGCTCACGTAGCGACCGAGTTGCTTCGCGATGCGCTCCTCTTCGCGCCTCTCCAATTCCAGCAGGACGTGTTCCTTGGTGGGGAAGTGGAAGAAGAAGGTGCCGTGTGCCACGCCCGCGGCTGTCACGATGGCACCGACGTCAGCCGCGGCGAGACCTGATCGCTTGAACTCGGCGACGGCGGCCCCCATGAGTCGTTCGCGAGTTTGAAGACGCTTCGCCTCACGCGCTGAGGGCTTGTCTACCACGGCCATACGGCCACGATATCGTCAAACAGACCTGTGCAGGTGGTGTAGTCCGTTGACTTCAGTCAGTACGATCCGTTTAGATGATGGCCACGGTCTGCAACTGGAGGATGACGATGCGCAGAGTAGTTCAATTCTCCACCGGCAATGTCGGCCAACATTCACTCAAGGCAATCATCGGGCGGCCGGATCTGGAGTTGGTCGGCCTGCATGCCGCCAGTCCGAACAAGATCGGGCGAGACGCGTCCGAGCTATGTGGGCTGAAAGACCCGACCGGCATCATCGCGACCGACGACATCGACGCACTCATTGCGCTGAAGCCTGATTGCGTCGTCTACACCGCGCAGGGCGAGACACGGCCGATGGAAGCTCTCGAACAGATGTCGAAGTTCCTCGCCGCAGGCATCAACGTCGCGGCCACGTCGATGGTCTGGCTGGTGACGCCCCGGCAGGCCGACGACTGGCTGCTGGAACCACTGGAGAAGGCCTGCCAGGCAGGCAATGCGTCGTTGTACGTGAACGGCATCGATCCCGGCTACTCGGGTGACACCGAGGTACACAGTGCGCTGAGCCTCGTCACCCGCGCCACGTCGGTCATGGTCCAGGAGATCTTCGACTACGCCAACTACGACGACTACGAGTTCACCGGGGTGTCAATGGGGTTCGGGCTCTCCGCCGACGCGGACCCGCCGATGCTCTTCCTTCCTGGTGTCCTCACCACGATGTGGGGCGGCCCGGTCCGCAACCTCGCAGACCAACTCGGCGTGGAACTCGACGAGCTCCGGCAGCGCATAGAACCCTGGTACACCGACAAGCGGATCGAATGCAAGATGGCGACGATCGAGCCCGGCCAGATGGCGGCCGTCCGGTTCGCGGTCGAAGGGGTACGCGACGGGGTTCCTCTGATCACGATGGAGCACATCACCCGGCTGACCGCGGCGTCGGCACCGGACTGGGAGTATCCGCCCGACGGCAAGCCCGGTGTCCACCGCGTGGTGGTCGAAGGCGAGCCCCGGGTCGAACTCAACACACACGTGTCCGACCCTGCACTCGACGTCACCGAAGCGGGATGCGTGTCCACGGCTGCCCGGGTGGTCAACGTCATCGACTGGCTCTGCGACGCGCCCGCGGGTTTGATCGCGGTCGAGGACATCCCGCAGGCGGCTGTCATCCGCGGCCTGATGTGGACTAGTCAGTAACGAGTTTGCGCAACGGACGTCCCGACGTCTCCCGCATCGTCAACACCGTTGCGAGCGAGACGATCGCCGCGATGATCACGTAGTACGCGGGCGCAAGTGGATTGCCCGTACGGTCGGTCAGCCAGGTCGCCACATATGGTGCCGTGCCACCGAATATCGCGACCGACATGTTGTAGCCGATGGAGTATGCGCCCGATCGGACCCGGGTGGCGAACAGTTCCGCGGCTGCGGCAAGGGAGGCCGACACGAATACGGCCTCGACGGCCGCCAAACCGGCGTGCCCGGCGATCGCCGCGGCCAACGAGCCCGAATTCAGCAGCAGGAAAAGGGGATAGGAGAAGACGATGAAGGCGACGGCGCCTGCAATCAGGATGGGCTTTCGTCCGATCCGGTCGGACAGCGCACCAAGGGGCGGGATCAGCACCAGCGCGACGACGCTGGCGACCGTGATGGAAATGAACGCATCCATCTTGGTGAACTCGAGCGTCTTGGTGAAGTAGCTCGGCAGGAAGGTGAACACCGTGTAGAAGCCGACGTTGTGAATGACCACCAACCCGAAGATCTGCAGGATGGGGCGCCACGACGTCGTGATGGCTTCCTTCAGCGGCGACTCGGAGACCCCACCTTCTTCGCGGAGTTCCTCGAATTCCGGGGTGTCCCGCAGCCGCAGTCGGATGTAGAGGCCGACGGCGCCGAGCACGCCCGCCAGCAGGAATGGAATACGCCAGCCGTACGAGCTCATCGCGTCCTCGGAGAGAACCGCTTGCAGCGCGGTGACCGTGATGGATCCGAGAAGGAATCCGACGACGACGGACCACACGAGGAACGAGACGACGAACCCGCGGTGCTTGTCAGGGGCGTACTCGGCCAGGTAGCACGCGCCGCTGCCGTACTCGCCACCCGCCGAAAAGCCCTGCAGGCAGCGGAGAAGCAGAAGTATCAGGGGAGCGCCGACTCCGATGGAGTCGTAGCTGGGCACAAGACCGATCGCGAATGTCGAGCGCCGACATCAACAGGATCACGATCGCAAGAACGCGTTGACGGCCGATTCGATCCGCCAGCGGTCCGAAGAAGAACCCGCCGAGCGGTCGCATGAAGAAGGCCGCAGCGAAGATCGCGAATGTGTTGAGCAGCGCGACGGTGTCGTTGCCCGACGGGAAGAACTTGTCGGCGATGTAGGTGGCGAGGACGCTGTAGATCGCGAAGTCGAACCACTCGACGGTGTTGCCGATCGCCGCTCCCCGCACCGCCTTTCGCGTAGCCGATGCATCAGGCCCGTGTAGTGAGACCTGTTCGTCATGCACGGTCATGGCGTCCCTCCTGGGAATCGAATTCGGCGTGCGGTATGATCGGTGATGAACATGTGGCCGGGGGCGTGAAAGATCGCGAGTGGCAGGTTTGGCTCCGATGACCACCGCCTGTGGTGTCACGCCGCACGCCCAGAAGACGGGCACCTCGCCGCGCTTCACCGTCACCGGGTCGCCGAAGTCGGGCGTTCCCAGATCGGTGATGCCAAGGGCGGCGGGGTCACCGATATGGACGGGCCTTCCGTGCATCGAGGGGAAGCGGGAGGTGATCGCGACTGCGCGCGCGATGTCGTCGGGCACGAAGGGCCTCATCGACACCACGAGTGGACCCTCGAACGGTCCCGCGCCCGTGCAGCGGCGATCGGTGGAATACATCGGCACGTTGACGCCCTGGCGCTGATGCGCCAGCGGCAGGCCCGCGGCGGTCAGCGCCCATTCGAAGGTGAACGAGCAGCCGAGCAGGAAGCTCACCAGATCCCCGCGCCAGTACCGCTTCACGTCGGTCGGTTCGTCGACCAGCGTGCCGTCCTCGAACACGCGGTACCGCGGGACGTCGGTGCGCAGGTCTGCGTCCCGCGAAAGTGCGTCGGGATTCGGTGAGCCGGTGTCGGTGACCTCGAGAAGCGGGCAGGGCTTGGGGTTGCGGACGCAGAACCGCGCGAAGTCGAGTGCATAGTCGGCGGGCAGCATCACCAGGTTGGCCTGGGCGAATCCCGGCGCAAGGCCGCTGGTCGGTCCCGTGTGCTGGCCAGTGCGTATGCGGGAGCGCGCATCGGCCAGATCGGATTCCGCAACGTCCGAGGTCGTCGGGACATACCCGCCCATGATAGCGAGGGTTCCCGCTTTGGTCGGTCTTTAACGCCGCGTCGGACCCTTGAGGCCAGTGATGCCGTTGTCGACCACTAGCTATTCGACGGCCGCGGGCGTCGCAGCCACGGGCCGGGCATCAGGCGCTACCGAGATCGCCGAGATGACCGACACGGCAACGAGATAGCCGACGATCGCATCGCTGCTCTTGGTCGCGTTGTACAGCGCGGCCGCGATGGTCGGGGCGAACGCCGAACCGACGACCTGCGACAGCGTGTATCCGATCGAGACCCCGCTGTAGCGCACGTCGGCGTCGAAAGCCATGGAGAACAGCGCCCCGGTCACGCCTGCGGCAGGTGCCATCGCCAAGCCGAACACCAGCACCAGCGCGACGAGAAACAACACCGGCCTGCCCGTGTTGATCAACGCGAACACCGGACCGATCGACACCGCCATCAGCACGACGCCGGTCAGGAAGAGCGGTTTGCGGCCGACGCGATCCGAGAGTGATCCGAACAACGGGTACATCACCACCGCGACAAGGGCTGCGACGAACACACCGAAGAGCGCCCACGTGCGGTCGATCTTGGCCACGGTCGTGCCGTAAGCGACGAGGTATGCCACGCAGATGTAGGCGAAAACGCCTTGCGACAGATAGCTTCCGGCGACCAACAGGATCTGGCGCCAATGCCTGCGGAAGGCTTCTGCGACGGGCATCCTGACAACGCTTGACGTGTCCCGCAGTTCGGCGAAGTCCGGGCTCTCGGTCAACGTCAGCCGGATCATCAGGCCGATGACGATCAACACCGCGCTGAACAGGAAGGGAAGTCGCCAGCCCCAGGACAGGAACGCGTCATCGGGTAGTTGCGATGCGAGGAAGAAGGCCAGCGTCGCGCCTGCCGTTCCCGCGGGCGCACCCATTTGCGGGAACGCCCCGTAGAGGCCCTTGCGTTCCGCCGAGGCGTGCTCGACCGCCATCAACGTGGCGCCGCCCCATTCGCCGCCGACAGCGAAGCCCTGCAACAGCCGCAGTGCCGTCAGCAGGATCGGCGCGGCGATCCCGATCTGGGCGTACGTGGGTAGCAGACCGATCAGCACCGTCGAAACACCCATGCCGACAAGTGAATACACCAGCATCCGCTTGCGTCCGAGCCGGTCGCCGAAGTGACCGAAGACGATGCCGCCGAGGGGGCGGGCGAAGAACCCGACGCCGAATGTCGCGAACGACAGCAGGATGCCTGATGCCGGCGATGCGTTGGGAAAGAACAGCTTCGGGAACACGAGCGCCGCGGCCGTGCCGTAGATGAGGAAGTCGTAGAACTCCACCGTGGTTCCGATGAAGCTGGCCACGGCGACGCGCAGCGGCGACACCCGCGTGGTAGCCGCCGCCCCGGCGGACATCAGCTAGTCGCTGGCTGGAAGTGGCTTGGCTTCCTTGATGGTCAGCGGCGTCGAACCGACGGACAGCGTGCCCTTGCCCGCCTTGGTGACGAGGACTTCGGCGCCGTTCTCGTCGACGTAGCGCTTGCCCATCAGGTTGCCGTCCGCCAAACGCTTCGTCGAGCGTGAGATCCGACGACACCTCGTCGCCGATCGGCACCATCGGCGCGCCGCCCGCGCGCAGGTCGTCGAGGCTGTCGGCCGACCGCACGATGATCACCTGGGTGTCGCACACCTGGCTCTGCAGACGCGTGCCGTTCTTGATCATGCTGGCTCCTTACTGGCGTTCAGCTCGCTGACGAGTTCGCGGCGCAGCACCTTGCCGGTCGCGTTGGTGGGCAGTTCATCACGGAACACCACCTTGTCGGGGGTGCGGGACCCGCGCAGTTGGCCGCGCACGAAGCCCCGCAGATCCTCGGCGTCGGGCGATGCGCCCGTGGCGGGCACGACGACGGCCACGATGATCTGGCCCCATTGGGGGTCCTCCGCACCGACCACCGCGCAGTCGTGGACGTGCGGATGCTCCACGAGCACGTCCTCGATCTCGGCGGGTGCGATGTTCTCGCCGCCGCGGATGATGGTGTCGTCTGATCGGCCGCCGATGAACAGGTAGCCGTCGGCGTCCAGGTACGCCACGTCCTTTGTGGGGAACCAGCCTTCGTCGTCGAGCACCGATCCGATGCCGGTGTACTTACCGGACACCTGCTCGCCGCGGACGTACAGCTCGCCGGGTTCGCCTGGGCCCAAAACGGTTCCGTCGTCGGCGCGGATCTGCACCTCGATTGTGGGCACCGGTTGACCGACCGAACCTAGCCTGCGCGCAACGCCCTCGTCGGAGGAGCCGAGGGCGGTGCGGTGGTCGTCGGGGGTGAGCACGGCGATGGTCGAGCTGGTCTCCGTCAGCCCGTACGCGTTGACGAAGCCGACGTCGGGCAGCAGCGACAAAGCCTTGCGCACCAACGGAAGTGCGACCTTCGATCCGCCGTAGGCCAACGAGCGAAGTGTTGGCAGAGCAGTCGACTCCGCTTCCAGCACCGCGACGATGCGGTCCAGCATGGTCGGCACCACCGTGGCCGACGTGACGCCCTCGTGGCCGACAAGGCGAACCCACTCGCGGGCGTCGAAGCTTGTCAGGTACACCATCTTTCGGCCCGCGTAGAGATTGGACAACGCCGCGCTGACGCCCGCGATGTGATACGGCGGCACGCATATCAATGCCGCGTCCTCGGGCGCCGCCGAGCCGAACTCCACGGTGCCGGTGATATAGCTGGTCAGGTTGTTGTGGGTGAGCTCGACTGCCTTCGGGCGCGACGTGGTGCCGGAGGTGAACAGCACGACGGCGACGCTGTCGGGGTCGGCGAACTCGGCGGTGGGTTCGGCCGTGCGAGCGGCCGCGATGAACTCCTCGGACGAGATCACCTGCTTACCCGAGCCCGCCACGACGTCGACGTACTCGGCATCGGCGATCACCAGCGGCGTGGGCAGGCGGTCGATCAGTTCGTGCAGACCGTCGGCGCTCAACCGGTAGTTGAGCGGGGTGACCGCGACGGCGGCCCGCGCGGCGGAGAAGAGCAGCAGCGGCAGCATCGCCCCGCCGGTGCCCACGTAGGCGACGTGTTGTGCGCCCGACGCAGCGATGACCCCCGCGCCGCCGTCGGCAAGCGCGCTGAGTTCGTCTGTGGTCAACCGCATGTCGCCGGCGACCAGTGCCGTCCGGTCCGGATCGCTCGAGGAAGCCATCTCGAGCAGCAAAGAGATGCTCATGTTCTGTCGACGAAGATATCAAGTATCGGGTCGTCGCCACCCCCATAGCGGGACAGGTCGGTCTCGCCGGCCTCGGTGAGCACCTGCGAGTCGATGTAGCACTGTCCGTTCACCGCGGCGGGCGGCCTGGAGAAGATCTCGACAGCGGCGTCGCCCATGATCTGAGGATCGCGCGAGCGGGCGGCCAGCTTGTCGCCCTCGGCGAGGTTCGCCACGGCGGAGGTCGCGATATAGGTCTCCGGCCACAGGCAGGAGAAGCCGATCGCCGCGTCGGAGTACTCGGCGGCCCAGCCGAGCGACAGCAGCGTCATCCCGTATTTCGACAGCGTGTACGTGGGGTGGGCGCCGAGCCAGTGCGGGTTCATGTTCATCGGCGGCGCGAGCGTCAGCACATGCGCTGCAGATGACTTCCGCAGGTGCGGCAGCGCCGCCTTGGTCAGCAGGAAGGTGCCCCTGATGTTGATGTCCATCATCAGGTCGAACTTCTTGGCCGCCAACTTCTCGGTCGGCTCGGTGGCGATGGCGCTGGCGTTGTTCACGCAGATGTCGACGCCGCCGAAATGCTCGACGGCGGTGTCCACGGTGCGCGCCACGTCCTCCTCATTGCGCACGTCGCCGACGACCGCCACGCCCTTGCCGCCTGCGGCCTCGATCTCGGCGACCGCGGTGTGAACGGTGCCGGGCAGCTTCGGGTGCGGTTCGGCGGTCTTGGCCAGAAGCACGACGTTCGCGCCGCGGCGGGCGGCGCCGAGTGCGATCGCCAGCCCGATACCCCGGCTTGCGCCGGATACGACGAGGGTGCGATCTGTGAACGACTGGCTGGGTTGGCTGGACATCTGCCTCCTCGGAAGGTCCTTCACCCTAACAAATCGGTATTGGCATTCTCATTTTGGGCAAGTCCCATATTCACTGTGTACCGGCTCTTCGCGCTACCGTTGGCCATCTCCGCTGGCCCTCCCCAGTGCACGTTTCCGCCCGGCGGTATTGGCATTCTCATTTTTTGCAAGTACGTTATCCATTGATGAGCGAGCCTGTTCAGACCCCCTCCGGCATCCCGCTGCAGCCCGTATACGGCCCCGGCGATCGAGCCGGTGAGCCACCGTCGCCGGGAAGCTATCCGTTCACCCGGGGCAACTTCGCCAGCGGCTACCGCGGGAAGCTGTGGACCTTCCGCCAGTACTCCGGCTTCGGTACGGCCGAGGAGTCCAACCGTCGCTACCGGTATCTGCTGGATCAGGGCGGAACGGGCCTGTCGGTCGCGCTTGACCTCCCGACGCAGTGCGGCTTCGACTCCGACGACCCGGAGGTCAGCGAGGAAGTCGGCCGGGTGGGTGTCGCCGTCGACACGCTCGCCGACGCGGAGGTCCTGTTCGACGGCATCCCACTGGACAAGATCAGCACCAGCTTCACGATCAACGGAACGGCCGCCATCCTGCTGGCGTTCTACGTCGCCGCCGCGGAGAAGAAGGGTGTGCCGAGAGAAAAGCTCACCGGCACCATCCAGAACGACATCCTCAAGGAGTACGCCTCCCGCGGCACGTGGATCTGGCCGCCGGAGCCGTCGCTGCGACTGATCGCCGACACCATCGAGTTCTGCGCCGCCGAAGTGCCGAGGTTCAACGCGATCTCGGTCGCGGGCGCGCACTTCCGCGACGCCGGGGCCAATGCCGTGCAGGAGATGGCGTTCACGCTGGCCGACGGCGTCACCTACTGCGACACCGTCGTCGAGCGCGGCCGGATGACCATCGACAAGTTCGCACCGCAGATCTCCTTCTTCTTCTACACCCACGGCGACTTCTTCGAGGAGATCGCCAAGTACCGGGCAGGCAGACGGCGGTGGGCGACGATCGTGCGCGAACGCTACGGCGTCCACCAACGAGAAGGCGTCGATGTTCCGGTTCGGCTGCGTGTCCGGCGGCGCCTCGCTGTACGGGCCGCAGGCACAGAACAACATCGTGCGCGTCGCCTACGAGGCGATGGCCTCGGTGCTCGGCGGTGTCCAGTCGATGTTCACCGCCGCATGGGATGAGCCGTTCGCACTGCCCACCGAGGAGTCCGCGACGCTGGCCCTTCGCACGCAGCAGATCCTCGCGTACGAAACCGGCGTGGCGGCCGTCGCCGATCCACTCGGCGGCTCCTATTTCGTCGAGGCGCTGACGGATGCGACCGAGGAGAAGATCGTCGAGATCATGGCCGACCTCGAAGCGCACGGCGGAATGGTGCGCGCGATCGAGGACGGTTACCTGCAGGGCTTGATCGCCGATGAGGCGTACAAGATCCATCAGGAAGTCGAATCGGGCGCTCGGCCGGTCGTCGGGGTGAACAGGTTCGTCTCCGAGGAGTCCGCACCCGACGTGTCGATGTACGAACTCGACGCAGAGGGCCGTGACATTCAGCTGAAGCGGCTGTCGAAGGTGAAGGCGGACCGCGACGCGGATGCCGTCGCGGCCAGCCTTGCCGCACTGTCGCGGGCCGCAGAAGGCGATGACAACCTGATGCATCATCTGATCGACTGCGCCAACAACTACTGCACGGTGGGGGAGATGGTGAACGCGCTGAAAGCGGTCTGGGGCGAGTTCCAGCAGCCGGTGGTGTTCTAGTGGCTACCAGAGTGCTTGTCGCGAAACCCGGTCTGGACGGCCACGATCGCGGCGCGAAGATCGTCGCCAGGACGCTGCGTGACGCCGGTTTCGAGGTCATCTACACCGGTATCCGCCAGCGCATCGAGGACATCGTCTCGATCGCGCTTCAGGAGGACGTCGCCCTGGTCGGACTGAGCATCCTTTCCGGTGCGCACGTAGCGCTGACAACGCGCATCGTCGAGGCGTTGCGCGCTGCCGACGCGGGCGACATAGCCGTCGTCGTCGGCGGCACCATCCCCGAGGCCGATGTGGCCAAGCTGCTGTCGGCCGGTGCGGCAGCGGTGTTTCCGACCGGGACGCCGCTGGACACTCTGGTTCGTGACGTGCGTGCGCTGACCGAGAAGGCAGGAGAGCCCGCATGAGACTGGGCGTGATGATCGGGGCCGAGCGCGGCGATATGACGCGCAAGGTGACCAAGCTGGTCGCCGACATCACGTGGGCGGAAGAGGCGGGTCTCGACACCGCGTGGATGCCGCAGGTGCCCGACGACTTCGACGCGCTGACGATGGTGGCGCTGATGGCCGCGAACACCTCACGCATAGAGCTGGGCACCGCGGTGGTGCCGCTGCAGGCCCAGCATCCGATCGCCCTTGCCCGCCAGGCGCTTTCGGTACAAGCGATGGCGTCGGGTCGGCTGGCGCTTGGTGTCGGGCCTTCGCATCACTGGATCGTCAGGGACATGCTCGGGATCCCCTACGACAAACCCGCCACCTACACCCGCGACTACCTCGAGGTGCTCAACGCCGCGATCGGGGGTCCTGGGTCCTGTCGATGTCGAGAACGGCTCGTTCACCGTGCACAATCCGACGGTGCTGGCCGCCGAGACGCCGATGCCTGTTCTGGTCGCCGCGCTCGGGCCGGTGATGCTGCAGATCGCGGGTGAACACGCCGACGGCACCGTGCTCTGGATGGCCGATGAGAAGGCCATCGGCGACCACATCGCGCCGAAGATCACCAAGGCCGCCGCTGATGCGGGTCGGCCGGCGCCGCGCATCGTCGCGGGTATCCCGGTGTGCCTGTGCGCCAACTCGGAGATCGACGCGGCCAAGGATCGCGCCAATCGCATTCTCGCCGAGGCGGAGACGTCGCCGAACTACCAGAAGTTGCTGGATCGCGGAGATGCGCGCGACGTCGGTGATCTGTGCGCCGCCGGGGACGAAGAAGCAATCCTGGCGCGCTTCCGGCAGTTCGCCGAAGCGGGCGTCACCGACCTCTCGGTTCGGTTGCTGCCGATCGGCGACAACCGTGACGAATTGGTCGCGTCGAAATATCGAACCCGCGAGGTGATTTCACAGCTCGCGGCTGCAGTGCGATGAGCGCTTGCGCGAAGAGCCGAAGGGTACGATGACGCAGCGATGAATGCAGGACCGCTGGCGGGCATCCGCATACTCGAGGTCGGCGTCATGCTCGCCGGCCCGTACGCCACCATGCTGCTCGCCGACCTCGGCGCAGAGGTCATCAAAATCGAACCGCCTGACGGTGAGATCTCGCGCCAACTCGGTGACGCCTACTTCGCCAGCCTGAACCGCAACAAACAGAGCATCTGTATCGACTTGCGGTCGGAGGCGGGCCAGAAGCAACTCGGTGAACTGGCGGCGAAATCTCATGCGCTGCTGGTCAATATGAAGCCCTCGGCGATTCGCCGGCTTGGCCTTACCTACGACGCGCTCAAGAAGTACAACGAGAAGATCGTCTGTGTCGCCCTGACCGGCTTCGGGATGGACGGCGGCGACGATCCGGCGTTCGACTACGTGATCCAGGCCGGGACCGGGGTCGCGGAGATGACGGGCGATCCCGATGGCCCGCCCACGCTGCCCGGCTACTCGGCTGCCGACAACTCCACCGGGCTGACCGCGGCGCTTGGCCTGGTGTCCCAGATCGTCTCGGGCCGCGGCGGTCAGGTCGAGGTCTCGCTGCGCGATGCCGTGATGTCGCAGCTCAACTACAAGGCATCGGCATGGCTGAACGACGGGGTCGCGCCGAAGCGCTACCCGAACGGGGCGCATTCGTATTACGTTCCCGCGCAGCTGTTCCCGACGGCGGACGGCTACCTCGCGATGTTCATCACGCACGATGCGTTCTGGCGCTTGTTCGCCACGGAAGCCGGGATTTCAGGCTTTCCGACGATGGCCGAACGCTCTGCCCAGCGTGACGAGGTGCTCGCCGTTGTTCACGCGGCGCTTGCCACCGACACGGCGAAGGGTTGGGAGGCGCGACTACGTCCGCTCGGTATCCCGGCCGCGGCGGTGCGCAGCCTGCCCGACGCGCTGGAGGCACTCCCCGAGGTCATCGTGACGGCGGGGGAGTTCCGGCTGGTGCGCAGCGCGATACGGATCTCCGGCTACGACCCGAATACCGACCGGCGCCGCGAATGGACGAGCACGCTCACTCGTACTCGACGGTCACCGATTCCGTATCCGGCACGCCCTGACAGGTGAGGATGTACCCCTCGGCCACCTCGTCGTCGTCCAGCGCGTCGTTGACGCGCATCGTCGCCTTGCCCTCGACGAGCTTGGCCATGCACGTACCGCAATTACCCGCCTCGCAGCTGAACGGCGGCGACAGACCCGCGCGTCTCGCGCTTTCCAGCAGGGTCTCGTTCGCCACGCGGTTGACCGACGCCTTCTGCCGGTCGAGCAGGATCGTCACGGTCCCCTCGACGGACATCTGCCCCTCCTAGCGCCATTGAGATTCTGCTTCTACGAGAATAGTATTCTCAACTAAGGATAGTGTGTTCTCGGTTTGTCGGCAACGGTAGCCACAGCGGTCAGGGAAGGGCGGTGAGCGCAGTGAGCGAGCCGGCCGCACTCGCCTTCGACGAGCGCGAATACTCGCTGGCCGAGCTCGACGCGCTGGCCAACGGGATGGCGACCACGCTCGAACATCGAGGCGTGCGCGCCGGTGACCGGGTGGCGCTGATGTCGTCGAACCGGCCCGAATTCGTCGTTGCACTGCGCGCCATCTGGCGGTTGGGTGCCGCGGCGGTCCTGCTCAGCCCGGCCTGGCGAGAGACAGAGGTCGAGCACGCGCTCGCGGTGACGAAACCGTCGCATGCCGTCGGCGATCATCCGGTGCTCGCCGGATTGATGCCGATGTTGGCGCTCGACGACCCCGTCACCCCTGGGCGGCGTCCGTTCGAGCCGCCGTCAGCCGACGCGGACGCGCTGTTCGTGTTCAGTTCCGGCACGACCGGCATGCCGAAGGCGGTCAGGCACACCCATGGGGCGTTCGCGGTGGCCGTGCGGCACTGGCGTGATGCGCTGGGCCTGACGTCGGCGGACCGCATGCAGATCGTCACGCCGCCGTCGCACATCCTCGGACTGCTCAACATCGTGATGGCCCTGGAGACCGGCGCGTGGATCCGCCTGCATCGCCGCTTCGACATCGACCAGATGCTGCACCACATCGAGGCCGACGGGATCACCGTCGAAATGGCGGTCGCTCCGATCGCGCTGGCCCTGGCAGCCCATCCGAAGCTGGATTCCTATGACCTGTCGTCGCTGCGGTACGTGATGTGGTGCGCGACGCCGGTCACCGAGAGCGTCGCCGAGGCCGTCACCGCAAGGGCAGGGGTGAACTGGGTGACCGCGTACGGCACGAGCGAGTTGCCGGTTCTCACGTGCAATTCACTCGAGGGCGCGAAACTCGACACCGTCGGGCGAGCGGTGCCCGGTGTCGACCTTCGCATCGTGTCGCTCGAGGACGGGACACCTGTCGCGACCGGCGAAGTCGGTGAGATTCAAGCCCGATCGGATTCGGTGATGGTGGGTTATCTACCGGATGAGGCCACGGCGCAGGCGTTCTCCGACGGCTGGTACCGCACCGGCGACGTCGGCTATCTGGACTCCGACGGCTGGTTGCGGATCACCGACCGCGCCAAGGAGATGATCAAGGTCAGGGGATTTCAGGTCGCGCCCGCCGAGATCGAGGCGGTGCTGCACGGCCATCCCGACGTCGACGACTGTGCGGTGTTCGGTGTCGACGACATGGCCGACGGTGAGGCGGTCGTCGCGGCTGTCGCGACGCACGGTTCGGTGGACCCCGACGAACTCACCGCCCTCGTCGCCGACCGGCTCGCGTCGTACAAACGACTGAGCCGGGTGGTGCTTGTGCCCGAGATCCCGCGATTGCCTTCTGGAAAGGTATTGCGCCGAGTGCTGAAGGAGGCGCATGGACGTCCGTCTGACGGCTGAACAGCGGCAGTTGCGCGAGGCCGCCGCCGAAGTGGCCGACGACCTCGGACCTGGGTCGGTCGCCGACCTCGACGACGCCACCCGCCTCGCACGGCTGGAGAAGGCGATCGACGGCACGGGGTTTCGCACCCTGCGCAGCGACGGTGCGTCCGGCGTCGAGGTGGCCATCGTCGCGGAGGAGTTCGCACGGGGTCTGGTCGATGTCCCGTTCATCGGGCCGGTGTTGGCCGACGACCTGGCGCGCAGGATCGGACGGCAGCCCGCGACGCCTCCCGAGATCCCGTCGGTTGACTTCACCGGAAGCCTTGCGGGAGTTGCCGAGTCACCGACCGAGCTCGCAGACCTCTCGGATTCCGACGCAGGCCGTTGGCACGCACTTGCGTTGACCGCGACGACGGCCGACATCGTCGGTTCGGCGCGCGGCACCCTGACGCTGGCCACCGAGTACGCGAAGATGCGAGAGCAGTACGGCGCGACGATCGGCTCGTATCAGGCGGTGGGTCATCTTCTGGCCGAGAGTCTGGCGCTGATCGAGGGGTGTGTCAGCGTGTTGCGGCACGCCGCATGGGCCGTCGACGAACTTCCTGTCGTCGAGGCAGTGGAAGCAAGTCGGGTGGCCAAGATCTACTGTGCCCGTTCGGCGTTGACAGTCTGTGAGACGTCCATCCAGGTGCACGGCGGTATCGGGAACACGTGGGAATGTCTCGCGCATGTGTACCTGCGACGGGTGCTCGCCGCCACCGAGGCGTGGCCGGTACAGGCTGGAGGAGTTGACCATTGGACTTTCGTGATTCCCCGGATGAGGCTGCGTTCCGGGAGCGGTTGCGCGGCTGGCTGACCGAGCAGAAGGGCAAGTTCCCCACGTCGGGGGACGAATACTGGGCCAAGGCCGGCGAATGGCACGTCGCGCTGTACGAGGCAGGCTTCTTCGGAACGTCGTGGCCCAAGGCGTACGGAGGTCAGGACCTGCCGCCGCTGTACGACGTGATCGTCGACGAGGAGATCGCCAAGGCAGGCGCGCCTGCGCGACCCAGCCTCGGCTACCTCGTCGTCGGCCTGAGCCATCACGGGAATGAGGAACTGCGGCAACGCTTCCTGCCCGGGATGATCAACGGATCCGAGCGCTGGTGTCAGGGCTTCAGCGAGCCGGGCGCCGGTTCGGATCTGGCTTCGTTGACGACGACGGCGGTCCGCGACGGCGACGAGTACGTCATCAGCGGCCACAAGATCTGGACGAGTTACTCCGATGTGGCCGACTGGTGTCTGGTGCTGGCCCGCACCGACAAGGACGTGCCGAAACACAAGGGCATCTCGGCGTTCATCGTGTCGATGCACCAGCCGGGGATCGTGCAGCGACCATTGAAGATGATCAGCGGCGTCACCAGGGAGTTCGGCCAGGTCGAGTTCGACGGCGCCCGGGTGCCCGCAGACAACATGGTCGGCGCGCCCGGCGACGGGTGGAAACTGGCGATGACGGTGGTCAGCCACGAGCGCGAGCCGTCGACGTTGGGCTTCTCCGCGCGCTACGGAAAGACGGTGCGGCAGTTGGCCTCCCGCATCGACGGACCGGCTCCCGAGGAGCTGTCATGGGCGTGGGTGCAGACCGAGATGCTGCGGCTGCATGTGCGGCGGCGGCTGTCCGAGCAGCTGGACGGCCTGACCCACGGCCCACAGGGTTCGTTGGACAAGTTGCTGATGACATGGGTCGAGCAGTCGGTCGGGCATGCCGCCTTGAAGACCGTCGGATCGGGCGACGACGAGATGTTCGGCGCCTACATGTACAGCCGCGCGCAGAGCGTGATGGGCGGCACCAGCCAGATTCAGAAGAACATCATCGCGCAGCGGATTCTCGGATTGGGGAGCTGAAATGTACGACATGCCAGACGAAATCGACGTCAAGGCCGACGGTGCGTTGCGCATCATCACGCTGAACCGTCCCGACGACCTCAACGCGGTCAACGACAACCTGCACGTCGGGCTTGCGAAGATCTGGGAAGCGCTCAACGAGGACCCGACCGCGCGGGCGGCGGTCATCACCGGTGCGGGCCGGGCGTTCTCGGCGGGCGGCGACTTCAACTATCTCGACGAGCTTCGCAACGATGAAGCGTTGCGGCAGAAGACGATCAAGCACGGCCGCGATCTCGTCATCGGCATGGTGCGCTGCCGCATCCCGGTGGTCGCCGCGGTCAACGGGCCTGCCGTCGGGTTGGGCTGCAGCCTGGCCGCGCTGTCCGACATCGTCTATATCGCCGAGACGGCGTTCTTCGCCGATCCACACGTGCAGATCGGTCTGGTCGCCGCCGACGGCGGCCCGCTGGTGTGGGGTTCGCAGATCAGCCTGCTGCAGGCCAAGGAGTTCGCGCTGACGGGTGTGCGGATCAAGGCCCAGCGCGCCGTCGAACTCGGGTTGGCCAACCACGTCGTGGAAGACCCTGTCGCCGAGGCGATCGCGTGCGCCAAGAAGCTCCTCGAGCTGCCGCAGCAGGCGGTCGAGGCCACCAAGCGCTTGATGAACATTCAGTTGGAGCAGTCCGTGATGGCCTCGCTCGACTACGCCAACCTCGCGGAGTACGTGTCGTTCGGCACCGCCGACTTCAACAAGATCGTCGACGGCCTGATCGCCAAGAACAAGTAAGTCCGCGAGAGTGCGCGTCTGCTCCGCGGCACGCCGCAGATGCCCAGCACTTCGCGCACGCCCGCGGCGCCTGACGGTGCGCTACTGATCGCGTAGGAGCCGTTGTGCCTCTGGGGAACCGGAGTCGGTCAACGTCATGTCGATTGGATTCGGGTGAACATAGAACTCGAGCTGCATGTTGTCGGGGTCGCGGAACACGATCGTTGGTCCGTAGCCGGTGTCGATGATCCCGGAATGCGGTACGCCCAGCTCGTCCAGGTGTGTCACCCACTGCTGCAACTCCGCTGGGTCCGTGATTTGGAATGCCAGGTGATCTAGCCCCACCCGCCGTTCGTCGAAGGGTCCCGCCTCAGCCGTCCCATCATGCGTCATGACGGTGACCGCGACGCCGGACGGGTGTATCAGGGATCGACATTCGTAGGTTGGTTGACTGACTTGATTCACCAGTGTGAATCCCATGACGTCCTGCCACCACGTCGCGGCGCGGTCGCAGTCGGAAACCGTCAGGTCGATGTGCGAGATCCCCAGAAGCCGCGGCATGCCGCTCACATTGCGCCGCCCCAGCGTCCGCGATTGAGGATTCGACGAAATCGGATCCCTCGCGCTGCGATGAGCGTGCGCGGAGTGATGTTGTTTCGCGGCGTGTCGACGAACAGACCCGCACCCCGCAAGCGGGAGGGCCCCAGCTCGCGGGAAGTGAAGTGCGCCACCGTCGCATCCTGACTCGTTGACCCGATGACTGGACTAGCGCGCTACGCGGTAGCGCAGGTAGACGACTCGCGAGGGGAAGGTGCGGGTCTCGACGAGTTCGAGATCCACCCGACGCTCGTTGTGGGAAAAGTACGGAATGCCACCGCCAACCAGTACGGGGAAAACCCTGACATGGTACTCATCGATCAGACCCAACCCGTCTGCCTCGGCGGCGAGCGTCGCGCCGCCGATCGCGATGTCACCCTCGCCCGGCTCGGCCCGCAACCGCTCGATCTCCTCCGCAAGGCTGCCTGACGCGAGACGGGCATTGCCCTGCACCGACGACAGCGTGGTGGAGAAGACGACCTTCGGCAGCGGGTTCCACAGTGCGGCCCACTCGAGCTCTGCGTCGTCGAGCGATGGATTCTCGTCGGGGTTCTCCCAGTACAGCATCGCCTCGTACAGCCGTCGCCCCATCAGGTGAACGCCGACCTCTTGTATCTCGTCGATGGAGAAGCGGAAGAGCTCGTCGTCGGGCGCCGTCCAGTCGAAGCCGCCGTCGGGTCCCACGATGTAGCCGTCGAGCGAGGCGCCCATCGAATAGGTCACGCTGCGCACAAGAGTCCTCCTCGCGTAGGGGTTCGACAGTATGACCGCCGGACGCCGCGAGACTCATCGCCGCAGCCGTCACCCGAGCTACTTCGCGGAGATTTCTTCGGAGCGCTGGATCGTGCCGGTGATTCCGCCCGCATCCTGTTGTGCGAGAAGGACGGCCGCATTGGCCATGGCCTCCGGAGGTTCGATCATCTCCTCCGGAATCTCCATCCCGGCACCGCCCGCCTGCCAGCCCTCGGTCAGCACCACCCGCGACGGGCTCAGGCAGTTGACCGCGATGTTGTCGGGCTCTCAGGTCGGCGGCCAGCCCGGTGTACAGGCGCTCGACGGCTGCCTTGGACACCCAGTAGGCGTTGGATCCGGCCATCGTGACGCCGGTGGTCGTGATGGCGATCAGCGACCCGCCGCCGCGTGCCCGCACATGCGGGATGACCGCCTTGGTGACGAGGAAGACGCCGGTCAGGTTGACGTCGAGGCACAGCTGCCAGCGTTTGAGCGGCGTCGACTCGATCGGGCCGAGCCACAGCACGCCTGCGTTGGCGACCAGGATGTCGATGCCGCCGAACTCTGCGACCGTCGCGGCCACCGCCGCTTCAACCGAGTCCTCCTTGGTGACATCGCACGGCACCGCGAGCGCGCGGCCGCCTGATGACGAAATACCCTCGGCGACAGAATGAATGGTGCCGGGCATCTTGCCCGGTCTCCTCCGACCGCGCGGCGACCGCGACCGCTGCACCCTCACGGGCGAGCGCGGCGGCGACCGTCGCGCCGATGCCGCGGCTGGCACCGGCGACGAACGCCACCTTGCCTGCGAGCGTCACTTCGGCGGGAAGCGCAGCGCTCCGTCGAGGCGAATGATCTCGCCGTTGAGGTAGTCGTTCTCGATGATGCTCTGCGCCAGCTGCGCGTACTCGGTCGACCGACCCATCCGCTTCGGGAACGGCACCTGCGGACCCCAGTACTGCTCGAGCTGGTCGGCGGCCTTGCCGTAGGCCGGGGTGTTGATGGTGCCGGGCGCGATGGTGTTGACGCGGATGCCCAGCGGCGACAGGTCGCGCGCGGCCACCAGCGTCATGCCGAGCACGCCGCCCTTGGCCGCCGAGTAGGGGAGCTGACCGATCTGGCCCTCGTATCCCGCGATCGACGCCGTGTTGACGATCGCGCCGCGAGCGCCCTCCTCCAACGGCTCGGACTTCGCGATCGCCGCTGCCGTCAGCCGCATCACGTTGAACACCGCAGTCAGATAGAACTCGATCGTCTTCTTGAAGCCGTCGAGGTCGAGCGGGGAGCCGTCCTTGCCGATCAGCCGGCCACCGCTGGCCGGACCGCCGTGGGTGTCGACCGAGATCCGCAGCGGGGCCAACGACACGGCCTCGGCGATCGCCGCGTTGACGGACTCCTCCGAGGTGGCGTCGGTGGGCACGTAGCGCACGCCGAGCTCGCTCTCCAGCGCCTTGCCCTTGTCGTCGGCGAGGTCGGCGACGACAACCTTGGCTCCCGCGTCGTGCAGCCTTCGCACGGTCGCCTCACCAAGGCCTCCTGCGCCGCCCACCACAATCGCGGAGCTACCGGCGATTTGCATATCGTTCCCCTTCTTGCAACTGGCACTCTCAATCAGAGAGAATAACATTCTCATGCGGTCAGGAACGGAGTCGCCCGATGCAAGAAGCCGTGATCGGCTCGGATCGTGATGCGGCACCTTAGGCTCGGGCAGAAATGACCATCGACGAGCTCATCGACGCGGCGCGCGGCGGGTCCACCCGGGCCGCCGGTCGGTTGTTGAGCCTGGTCGAGAGCTCCCGCAGGCACGATGTGCTCGAGGCGCTCGGGGAGACCACCCCGCCGCAGATCATCGGGCTGACGGGGCCGCCTGGGGCGGGCAAGTCCACCACGGTCGCCGCCCTGGTCAGCGCCTACCGCGCGCGTGACAAGCGGGTGGCCGTGCTTGCGGTCGACCCGTCGTCGCCCTACAGCGGCGGTGCGCTGCTCGGCGACCGGATCAGGATGGCAGCGCACATCAACGACCCCGACGTGCTCATCCGCTCGGTCGCCACCCGCGGTCACCTTGGTGGGCTGGCGGCTGCGGTGCCTGCGGCAACTCGGCTACTCGCCGCCCTGTCCTACGACCTGATCGTGTTGGAGACGGTCGGCGTCGGGCAGTCCGAGATCGAGATCGCCGCGATCGCCGATCCGACCGTCGTCGTCCTCAATCCCGGTGCGGGAGATGCGGTTCAGGCCGCCAAGGCGGGCCTGCTCGAGGTCGCGGACATCGTCGTGGTGAACAAGGCCGACCGCGAGGGCGCCGACCAGACCGTGCGGGATCTTCGCGCCGAGACCAAGGCCCCGATCCTCAAACTCATCGCCGCGAAGGGCGACGGCATCCCGGAATTGGTGGAAGCCATCGAGGCGCACGCCCGTGCCGACAGCCCCGAGCGCCGCACGGCGCGCGCCCGCGCGCAGATCCTTTCGCTCGCGCAGACCCGGTTGCGCAGTCACCCCGACCTCGACCGGATGGCCGAACTCGTCGCCGAGGGCCGGTCCGACCCCTACACGGCGGCAGAGCAGCTATTCGCCATCCCGGTCGAGCCGTGAACTGGTACAAAGTTGCGACAACGGAACGGAGTTGAGCAGTGAGCGTGACAAGTTCAACTGTTGCGGGTGGCCCGGTCGTCTTCGACCCCTATTCGGACGACTACTTCAACATGCCGTTCGAGACATACCGTCGGATGCGCGACGAAGCGCCGCTGTACTACAGCGAGAAGTACGACTTCTGGGCGCTGACCCGCTACGACGACGTCTCCGCGGCGATCAGGGATCACGAGACGTTCTCGTCCGCGAGGGGCGTCACACTGGACATGGTCAAGGCCGCCGCGTCTGGCGAAGCCGGCGTCATGGGCAAGATCATCATCAGCTTGGATCCGCCTGAGCACGAGCGGATGCGCAAGCTCGTCAACCGCGTGTTCACGCCGCGAGCTGTCATCGCGCTGGAATCCCTTGTGCGCGAGACCATCGACCGCTATGTGAGCCAGCTCGATCCCTCCTCGTTCGACGCGGTCGAAGATTTCGCCGCGCTGTTCCCCGTCGAGGTGATCACCTCGATGCTCGGTGTGCCCGCTGCCGACCGACAGCAGTTGCGGCACTGGCTCGACAAAGGACTCGAGCGCAACGAGGGCATCGGCATCTCGGCGGACAGCATGGATGCGATCATGAAGTCGGGCGCCTACTACTACGAGCTGATTCAGGAACGGCGCAAGACGCGTCGTGACGACATGATCAGCGGGCTCATCGACGCGGAGATCGTCGAGGACGGCGAGACGCAGGCGACTCGACGACATCGAGATCACCGGCTTCTGCACCATGCTCGGCGGCGCGGGCGCCGAAACTGTCACCAAACTCGTCGGCAATGCCGTCGTCGTATTCGCCGACAACCAGGACCAGTGGCAGAAACTGCGGGAAGACCGCAGCAAGATCCCTGCCGCATTCGAGGAGCTGCTGCGCTACGAAGGTCCCTCGCAGTATCAGCTCAGAACTCCGACGCGCGATATCACGCTGCACGGCAAGACGATCCCCGCACATGACCCTGTCTTGCTGATCAACGGGTCGGCCAGCCGCGACGAGCGGTTCTTCCCCGACGCCGACCGCTTCGACATCGATCGTGAGCGCAAGGTCGGCTACAACCTCAACTTCGGCTACGGCATCCACAGCTGCCTCGGCGCCGCGCTCGCCGGATGGAAGGCCGGATGGCGCTGGAAACGCTGCTCGACCTGATCCCGAGCTACGACATCGACCGCTCGGGCCTGCAGCGCGTACACATGACCAACGTGCTGGGCTGGTGCAACGTGCCGGTGCGCGCCTCGAGCTAGGAGACCGACTTCCCCGTCGCCGCCGCATGTCCGGCGCGGAAGCCGAAAACCATTGCCGGGCCGATGGTCCCGCCCGCTCCGCCGTAGGCCTTGCCGGTTGCCCCCGCCATCGCGTTGCCCGCGGCGTAGAGCCCCGGTATCGGATCGCCGCTCACGTGCAGCACGCGACCGTCGCGATCGGTCCGAGGACCGCCCTTGGTGCCCATCGCCCCCACCGTGACCGGAACCGCGTAGTACGGCGCCGTGTCGATGGGGCCGAGTGTCTTGCCCGCGGTCGTCGCCGCGTCGTTGTCGCCCCAGTATCCGTCGTAAGCGCTTGAGCCACGGCCGAAGTCGGGGTCGTTCTCATTGGCCACGCTGTCATTCCACGCATCCAGCGTGCGGGCGAGGCCGTCGGCGTCGATGCCGGTCTTCTCGCTCAGTTCAGCGAGATCCCTCGACTGGCAGAACCAGGCGGGCACGGGTCCGTCGGGTTCGATGCCGAGGAAGCCGTAGCGCTTGAGGTGCTGGTCGTCGAAGACGATCCACGCGGGATCGTTGAGGTAACCGTGTCGCGGGTCAAGGTGATGGAACGGACCAGCCATCGAGTTGTATTCGCCTGCCTCGTTGAGGAACCGCTTGCCTGCCCGATTGACGATGATGCTTCTTGGTCGCGTTCGTTCGAGCCGCACGCTGCGGCTGCGCGGCCTCCCCTCGAACGTGTCCCCTGGGATCTGGATGATCGGCACCCACCATGCCTCGCCCATGTTGGCAAGGTCGGCGCCGTGCGCCATCGCCATCCGCAGCCCGTCGCCGGTGTTGTTCGGTGGCGAGACCGGACCGTGCATGGGGCCTCGCAGGAAGGCCTCGACAAGCGCCTCGTCCCATTCGAAGCCGCCGGTGCCCAGCACGACCCCGGCGCGCGCCCGGACGCGAACATCCTTGCCGTCGAGCTGGATTCGAACGCCGGCGATAGCGCCGTCAGCGGCGATCAGTTCGACCGCGCGCGCGTCGGTGTGCGGCGTCACGCCGAGGTCGAGGAGGCCCTTGAGCAGTCCGGCGACCAGCGCGGTGCCCGCGACGCAGTAGTCGCCGGCCTCGTCGACGGCGGCGTGGATTCTGGCGCGGGTTTCGGCGTCGATGCCGACGTTGCTGAAGTCGGCGGGAAAGGACGTGATCCTGTCCTTCCATTCGCCGAGCCGAGCCAGGTCGAACGGTTTGGCGTTCAACGAGCGACCGCCCGTCGGTCGCCCACCCGGCAGTTCGGGCTTGTAGTCGGGGAAGCCCTCGGCGATCTCGAACTGCAACTCGCTGTGCTCTTCGACGAAGTCCAGCATCGCCGGACCTGTGTGCACGAATGTCTCGACCAGTTCGCGATCCATCACGCCGAGCGACTGCGCCTCAAGGTATTTCAGCGCGTCGGCCTCCGTCAGCTCACCGTCCGACGACCGGCGATGGGCCGGTATCCACACGATGCCGCCGGACACAGCGGTCGTCCCACCGACCGTCGCCGCCTTCTCGTACACCTGCACGGATGCGCCGTTGGCCGCGGCGGCAAGGGCGGCGGTCAGACCCGCGCCACCGCTGCCAAGCACGACGACGTCGACTTCGTTGTCCCAATCGGTCACCGGTGCTCACCCTTTCGGCTGACGGACCCTCAGTTGAGGATCGCGGATAATTCTCCTGCTGCCTTGATGACTGAGTCTCTGCCACCCATCACGACATCCTCGCGATGGGAGATCAGGTTGATGCACGTCGGCGGAGACGGCGGACTCCGCTTGACGGGTACGGCGAGGCCGTAGGTGTTCGGCTCGATCTCGCCGTGCGTGATCACCCAGCCCTGTTTGCGGGTCCGGGGCACGAGATCACGCTCGGCAGGCCGTGGCGGCATGCTGGAAAGCAGTGCGATTCCCGCCGCCCCACGCTCCAACGGGTAGCGGCTGCCCTCGTGGAACGACAGTTGGTAGAACACATTCGTCGGCACGATCACCGCGATGGCGACCTGCTGATCGCCTTCCGCGATCAGCAGTGACACCGTGGTGCCGAGTTCGTCGGCCAGGGAGCGAAGCGTCGGCAGGCTCAGCTGCCGGACGTTGTTGTCGAACGACGCCCCGAGGACCGCAAGCGCTGACGCCGAGCGGTACCTGCCGTCCTCGCCCTTGGCCACGAATCGGTACTGCGCGAGCGTGGTGAGAAGGCGATAGGCGATCGTCCTGTGCACCCCGATCTCGTCTGCGACCTGCTGGGCGGTCAGGCCGTTGGGGGCCGCGGCGACCAGCTGCAGCGCGGCGAGACCACGGGCAAGTGTCTGCGATCCTGGCGCACCGTTGGTCCCGGTGGTTCCTGCGCCGGCGCTGGCCTTCGGCATGGCGCCCCTCCTTGACAGACCGATTCCCGAGAGTGATGCTCTGACTATAGTGCACGTGTATGTGCGATAAATGAGCAGAGTGCTTACAAATAGCGAGAATTCGATTCTCGTCGTCAACGAGAGGTGACGGGGTGTCTGAGCACGAAAGCGTCTGGAGCGACCTCCAGGGCGTGGCGTTCTCGCAGGGCTACCTCGACGCGGGCGGGGTGCGCACCCGGTACCTGCACGCAGGCGATAAGAGCAAGCCCGCGCTGGTGTTCCTGCACGGGTCGGGCGGCCACGCCGAGGCCTACGTTCGCAACCTCGAGGCGCACGCCGAGCACTTCTCCACCTGGTCGATCGACATGCTCGGGCACGGCTACACCGACAAGCCCGGCCACCCGCTCGAGATCAACCACTACGTCTCGCATCTGATCGCCGTGCTCGACGCCATCGGCGCCGGACGGGTCCACCTGAGCGGGGAGTCGCTCGGCGGATGGGTCGCATCGCGCGCCGCCATCGACCACCCCGACCGGATCGACCGACTCGTGCTGAACACGGCGGGCGGTTCGCAGGCCGACCCCGAGGTGATGAAGCGCATCATCACGCTGTCGATGGCCGCGGTCGAAGCGCCGACCTGGGAGACGGTGCAGGCCAGGATCAAATGGCTGATGGCCGACAAATCCAAGGATTACGACGACATCGTCGCCAGCAGGCAGCGGATCTACCGTCAACCCGGCTTCGTCGACGCGATGCGCGACATCATGGCGCTGCAGGATCCCGAGATCCGCGCCCGTAATCTGCTGGGTCCCGGCGAGTACGGCGCCATCACCGCGCCGACGCTCGTCGTCTGGACAAGCGACGACCCGACCGCCGACGTCACCGAAGGCAAGCGGATCGCCTCGATGATCCCCGGCGCGCGTTTCGAGGTGATGCCGGGCTGTGGCCACTGGCCGCAGTACGAGGACCCGAAGACCTTCAACCGGCTCCATCTGGACTTCCTGCTGGGGCGCTGATCATGACCGAGAAGTTCGACATCGTCATCGTCGGGGGAGGCCCCGTCGGGCTGACGCTGGCCAACATCCTTGGCCCGCAGGGTGTTCGCACCCTCGTGGTCGACGAGCGGGACAGCCTCATCGACTATCCGCGCGGTGTCGGACTCGACGATGAGGCACTGCGCACGTTCCAGTCGATCGGCCTGGTTGAACAGGTCCTGCCGCACACGGTGCCCAACCAGATCCTGCGCTTCTTCGATTCGAAACGGAAACTGCTCGCCGAGATGGCGCCGCCGGACGCCCGTTTCGGATGGCCCAAGCGCAACGGCTTCGTGCAACCGATGGTGGATGCCGAACTGCTGACCGGGCTCGACCGGTTCGCCAACGTCGAAGTGCGGTGGGGCCATCAGATGACGAACTGCACCGAAACGGCCGACGGCGTCACGGTCGAATTCGCCGACGGCCGCGAACCGGTGTCCGCCCGATACGTCGTCGGCAGTGATGGCGGCAGAAGCGCCACGCGTCGGCTGATGGGGGTGTCGTTCGACGGCACCACCTCGTCGACGCGCTGGCTGGTCGTCGACTGCGCGAATGATCCGCTGGGACATCCCAACAGCGAAGTCGGAGCCGATCCGGTGCGGCCGTATGTGTCGATCTCGATCGCGCACGGCATCCGCCGGTTCGAGTTCATGATCCACAGCGACGAGTCCGATGCCGAAGCCGACAGCCCGGAGTTCGTCAAGCGCATGCTCGCCCAGATGGTCCCCGACCCCGAACGCGTCGACATCATCCGGCACCGGGTCTACACCCACCACTCACGGATCGCGAGCGCGTTCAGGCGGGGACGGCTGATGATCGCGGGTGATGCCGCGCACCTGATGCCGGTGTGGCAGGGCCAGGGCTACAACAGCGGTATCCGCGACGCCGCCAACCTCGGCTGGAAACTGGCGGCGGTGGTGAACGGTCAGGCCGAGGACGCATTGCTCGACACCTACGACGTCGAACGGCGCAAGCACGCACGGGCGATGATCGACCTGTCCACGATGGTCGGACGCGTCATCTCGCCGACGAACCGGCGGGTTGCCGGCCTGCGGGACAGGGTGATTCACGCCGCGTCACTGGTGCCGACCCTCAAGCGGTACATCCTCGAGATGCGGTTCAAGCCGATGCCGCGATACGAGCAGGGCGCCGTCAGCCACTCCGAACCCCGCGCGGAGAATTCGCCAACCGGCACCCTGTTCATCCAGCCCCGCGTCGACACCCGAGACCAGCAGAACGTGCTGCTCGACGATGTGCTCGGTGCCGGTTTCGCCGTGTTGTGCTGGAGCAACAACCCGCGCGCGCTGCTCGGAGACGAGGCGTTCGATCGGTGGAAGGCGTTGGGCGCCAAATTCGTTACAGCCCGGCCGATGACGCAGCTTCGATGGACCGGCCACGACGACCCCGACGTCGTCATTGTCGGCGACCGCACGGGCGCACTGAAGGCATGGTTCGACGCGAACACGGATTCGGTGCTGTTCCTGCGCCCCGACCGTTGCATCGCGGGTGCGTGCATCGCGCAGCGGGCTCCCGAACTGAGCGCGTCCCTGTTCACGGTTCTCCATCTGACCCAGGGAGGAGGTAACGGTGCCACTGACCCTGTGCTGTATGTCCCACAGCCCACTTCTGAATCTTCCGGGACCGTCGCAGGACCTGCTTGACGCCGTCAGCGACGCGCTCGCCGACGCAAGGGAGTTCGTCCGCGCCTATGACCCCGAGCTGGTCGTCATCTTCTCTCCCGACCACTACAACGGCGTCTTCTATCGGATGATGCCGCCGTTCTGCATCAGCTTGAAGGCGTCCGGTGTCGGTGACTACGGAACGCAGGAAGGTGCACTCGACGTCCCGGGCGACATCGCCACCGATTTGGCGGAAGCGGTGCTCGCCGCCGACGTCGATGTCGCGATCTCGGCCAGCATGGATGTCGACCATGGCACGGTCCAGCCGCTACAGACCCTGTTCGGTGATGCGGCCGCCAAACCGGTCATCCCGATCTTCATCAACTCGGTCGCCACACCCCTTGGCCCGCTTCGTCGTTCGCGGGCTCTTGGCGCGGCCGTCGGAAACTATCTCGCCACCTTGGACAAGAGGGTGCTCGTCATCGGCTCCGGTGGGTTGTCCCATGACCCGCCCGTTCCGACTCTCGCCACCGCCCCGCCCGCTGCGCTCGGCCGGATCGTGCTCGGTGAGCCGATGTCGCCCGAGCAGCGCCAAGCGCGTCAGGCGGCGGTGATGGAGGCGGCGGACAGCTTCGCGCACGGCGAGAGCAAACTGGCACCGCTCAATCCGGAGTGGGATCATCGATTCCTGGAAATCGTTGACAGCGGCCACCTCTCAGACGTCGATGACTGGTCTACCTCGTGGATGGCTCATGAGGCGGGTAACTCCGCGCATGAGGTCCGGACGTGGGTCGCGGCGTTCGCGGCGCTCGCCGCACAGGGCTCCTACGTGACCGAGAACCGCTTCTACCGCGCGGCTCCGGAGCTGATCGCCGGATTCGCCGTACGGACGGCGGTGCCCGCTTCATGACAACGGCTGAATTCGACACCACGGTCGACGTCCTCGTCATCGGCTCCGGCGGCGGCGGCATGACGGCCGCACTCACCGCCGATGCGGCCGGTCTCGACGCGCTGGTCGTCGAGAAGTCAGCGCAGTTCGGCGGATCCACCGCGCTGTCGGGCGGCGGCATCTGGGTGCCAGGCGCGCCGTCGCAACGCAAGGCGGGTTACGTTCCCGACCCCGACAGCGTGTTCGACCTATCTGAAGACGATCACCGACGGTCTCGTCAGCGATGCCCGGTTGCGCCGCTACGTCGACGAAGCACCGAAGATGATGGAGTTCCTCGAGAGCCGCAGCCGATGGTTCGAGTTCGTCTGGAAACCCGGCTATGCGGATTACTACCCTGAGTTGCCCGGCGGCTCCGAGCTCGGCAGCACCATCAATGTGCCCGCCATCGACCTGCGCGATCTCGGCGACGAAGAGCAGAACCTGCTGGCAGCCTCTCGCGTTGGCGCCGAAGGGAATCTGGTTCGCCCCCAAGGATCTTCGGCTGTTCTATCAGGTGCGGCAGAACTGGCGCGGCAAGGCGGTGCTGCTGAAGTTGATCTGGCGGATGTTCCGGGCGCGGGTATTCGGCGACCGGATGGCCGCGATCGGGCAGTCGCTTGCCGCGCGTCTCCGGTTGGCGATGAAGGAGCGCGACGTCCCGCTGTGGCTCGGTGCGCCGATGACCGAGTTGATCACCGATGTCGACGGAGCGGTGGTCGGCGCGGTGGTGGAACGCGACGGTCGGCAGCAGCGCATCGGCGCAAGGGGCGGCGTCATCCTCGCCGCGGGTGGTTTCGACCATGACATGGAGTGGCGCAGGCAGCACCTGCCCGTGCTCGAGAAGGACTGGAGCTTCGGCAATCCCGCATCCATGGGCGACGGCATTCGCGCGGGGGAGAAGGTCGGCGGCTCGACCGACCTGCTCGACGAGGCGTGGTGGTTTCCCGCCATGTGCTGGCCCGACGGGCGCCTGCAGTTCATGCTCAACGAGCGGATGATGCCTGCTCAGTTCGTCGTGAACGGCGACGGCAAACGCTTCATCAACGAGGCTGCGCCCTATATGGACTTCGCGCACGCGATGATCGAGGGACAGAACTCCGGTGCCGCACACATCCCGTGCTGGCTGATCACCGACATCCGGTCGTTTCACCGATATGTGGTCGGAGGACATCTGCCGATCCCCAAGGTGCCGTTCGCGCCCGTGCCCACCGGCTGGAAGGTGCCGAAGGCATGGCTGGAGTCGGGAATCGTCAAACAGGCGAACAGCTTCGAAGAGCTGGCCACTCAGATCGGCGTGTCCGCCTGCGCAGCTTCGCCAGACCGCGGACCGCTTCAACGAGTTGGCGAACAAGGGTCACGACGACGACTTCAACCGGGGAGATTCCAAGTACGACAACTACTACGGCGACCCGACGCTGCCCAATCCCAACCTGCATCCGCTTGGCAAGCCGCCGTACTTCGCGTTCCAGATCATTCTCGGCGACCTCGGCACCTCGGGCGGGCTGCGGACCGATGAGTTCGCCCGCGTCCTGCGCGCCGACGACAGCACGGTGAAGGGCCTCTACGCGGTGGGCAACACCTCGGCCGCGGTCATGGGTCGCAGCTATGCGGGAGCGGGCGCCACCATCGGCCCAGCCATGACCTTCGGCTACGTCGCCGCCAAGCACATCGCAGACCAGCTGCCGGAAAACGGTGGCAACAGAACCGATTCGGCACTCGATTCGCATCGAAAGGTAATCACATGAAGATCTCGCTGTTCTACGAATTCCCGCTGCCGCGGCCGTGGAGTGACGATGACGAACACAAGCTGTTCCAGGACGGCCTCGACGAGGTGGAGGCCGCCGACAAGGCCGGATTCTCCACGGTGTGGTTGACCGAACACCACTTCCTCGAGGAGTACTGCCACTCGACAGCACCCGAGATCTTCCTGTCCGCGGCCAGCCAGCGCACAAAGGACATTCGGCTGGGGTTCGGAATCATGCACCTGCCGCCGCAGGTGAACCATCCGGCCCGCGTCGCCGAGCGGGTGTCGACGCTTGACCTGATCTCCAATGGCCGCGTCGAGTTCGGCACCGGTGAGTCGTCATCGGTGGGTGAGCTCGGCGGGTTCGGCATCGATCCCGCGGACAAGCGCAAGATGTGGGAGGAGGCACTCGAGGTCTCCGTTCGCTGCATGATCGAAGAGCCCTTCACCGGATTCAAGGGCGAACACATCGAGATGCCGCCGCGCAACGTGGTTCCCAAGCCGATGCAGAAGCCGCACCCGCCGGTGTGGGTCGCCTGTACCAGGCCTGCATCGGTGTCCATGGCCGCCCAGAAGGGCCTCGGCGCACTGAGTTTCGCCTACACCGGCCCCGGTCCCCTGACGGAGCGGGTGAACGGCTACTACAAGGAGTTCGAGGAGACGGCCGTGCCCGTCACTCCGTTGATGAACCCCAACATCCTTGCGATCGGCGGCGATCTGTCGATGATGGTGGCGCCGACCGACGAGCAGGCCATCGAGCGGCTCGGCAAGGGCGGCGGCTTCTTCGCGTTCGGCATCATGCACTACTACATGACCGGTATGCACACGCCTGGCCGGACCGGAGTGTGGAAGCGCCACCTCGAGGAGATCGAGAAGGATCCGAGCGTCGTCTACGGTCCCGACCGTGGTCCGATCGGCAGTCCGGCCACCGTGCGTGAATTCCTGCGCGGCTACGAGGAGTGCGGTGTCGACGAACTGATCCTGCTGCTGACCCCGCGCCGCCACGAGGAGACGATGGAGTCCATCGAGCTGATGGGCACCGAGGTACTGCCCGAGTTCATCGAACGCCATGAGAAGTCGTCGGCCGAGAAGGCGAAGCGGATGGAGCCGATCCTCGAGAAGGCCGAGGCCCGCAGGCCTGCATCGAACGCGCCCACATTCGACGAGACCTACTCGTTCGGCGGGCTGCCCACCGGCCGGGAGAACTACACCGCCAACGAGGTGTCGCTGGCGATGGACGAGATGAACGCAGGTATCGAAGCGGCTGCGGCGAAGCTCAAGTCGGGGCAAGGATGGGACAGCAGGAACCCGACCGCTGATAAGACGTAGGACATGGGACAGATCGACGACCTCTGGCGTTATGACGGCAGACGCGCGGTTGTCACCGGCTGCGGCATCGGGCATCGGTGACCACCTCGCCCGGCAGCTCACCGAGCTCGGCGCCGAGGTCGTCGGACTTGACCTGCACGGACCCGCGCTGCCGCTCAAGGAGTTTCACGAGACTCGACCTGTCCGATCGCAGCATCGATCGACCGGGCCGTCGCCGCGGCTCGGCGGTCCGGTCGACGCCCTGTTCAACGTCGCGGGCGTGTCGTCGGGGATCGGTGATCCGCTTGCGGGTCGTGACGATCAACTTCCTCGGCACCCGTCACCTCACGGAGGCACTGATTCCGTTGATGCCTGTCTGGGTCGGCGATCGCCAGCGTCTCGTCGCTGGCCGCCTCGGAGTACCGCGCCAACGCCGCGGTGACCGCGGGCCTGCTGGACACCGCGACGATGGCCGAAGGCATCGAATGGTGTGAGCGCAACCCGCAGCCGGTGAAGGACGGCGGTGGGTACCGGCTGGCGAAGGAGGCGCTCATCCTCTACGGGATGGCCAACGTGACGGCGCTCGGCGCCAAGGGCATCCGGATCAACTGCACCGCACCGGGTGTCACCGACACGCCCATCCTCGACCAACTGCGAAGCGCCTACGGGCAGGAGTTCCTCGACTCGTTCAAGACACCCTTCGGTCGCGTCGCGGGGCCGGACGAGCAGGCGAGCGTGCTGGTGTTCCTCAACAGCACCGCGGCGAGCTACATCACCGGACAGGTGATCTGGGTCGACGGCGGCTCGGTGGCCGAAAGGGTCATCGGGGACGTGGCCGATGAGCGACGAAGGGCAGAACATGGCCAGCCTGAGTGACTTTCGTCGCGTCGCCGACGACGTCCGCAACTGGGGGCGCTGGGGGGACGCAGACGAAATCGGCACGCTGAACCTCATCACCGACGAGAAGGTCCAACAGGCGCGCGAGCCTCGTCAAGCACGGCAAGGTCTTTCCGTTGGGAGTGGACTTCGGCTCGTCGGGCCCGCAGGGCGCCTTCCACTACCGGCAGAACCCGGTGCACGTGATGACGGTCGACGGCGGCGACGCGAGCACGCTGCTCGAGTACGGCTCCAAATGGCTGCAGAACCCGACGGCCGTACAGCTCAGCGGGTATTCGGACGCCGGCCCGATGCGCTTCAACGACGACATGATCATCATGCCGTTGCAGGCGGCCACCCAGTGGGACGCGCTGTCGCACGTGTACTACGAGGACAAGCTCTACAACGGCTTCCCCGCGGAGTCGGTGACCAGTCTCGGTGCGTTCCACTGCGGTATCGACAAGGTGGACGTCAAGGGCATCACGTCGCGCGGGGTGTTGCTCGACATCGTGGCACTGCGCGGAGCGGACACGTACTGCGAACTCGGCGACCCGATCACCCCTGCCGAACTCGACGAGGCCGCAAGGACGCAGGGCGTCGAGCATCGGGCGCGGCGACATCGTGTTGGTCCGGACGGGTTGGTGGGCACGGTTTCTGCAGACCGGCGACGGCACGGAGCCCGGCGCGGGCCTGGACTGGACGTGCGCATCGTGGCTGCACGACCACGAGGTCGCCGCGGTCGCCGCCGACAACCTGATGGTGGAGAATCCTGTCTCCGCCGTGGACGGCGCGATCCTGCCGATGCACATGCTGTGCCTTCGCGATATGGGCCTGATGCTCGGCGAGTACTGGGACCTCACGGCACTGGCCGCCGATTGCGCCGCCGACGGGGTGTACGAATTCCAGCTCATCGCGCCGCCGCTTCGGGTGACCGGCGCGGTCGGATCACCGGTGAATCCCATTGCGATCAAGTAGGTGTCAACGATGACCACAACCACTACAACCGGCGGTACGCCGTTCGTCGTCGGCCTCGGCGGAACGCTGAGGGCCAACTCGTCGACCGAGCGAGCCTTGCGCTACTGCCTGGCATCCGTCGAACGACAGGGCGGCCGCACCAGGTTCTTCAGCGGCCCCGAGCTGGACCTGCCGATGTACGCGCCGCACGAGTTGGAACGCACGCCGAAGGCGCTCGAGTTGGTCAGCGCATTGCGCGACGCCGATGCCGTCGTCGTCGGTTCACCCGGCTACCACGGCGCGATCTCCGGGCTGGTGAAGAACGCCCTCGACTACATCGAGGATCTGCGCGAGGACCCACGCGTGTACCTCGACAACACACCGTGGGGTTGCATCAGCTGCGCCTACGGCTGGCAGGCGGCGGTCGGCACGCTCGGCCAGTTGCGCAGCATCGGACATGCGTTGCGGGCCTGGCCAACCCCGCTTGGCGTCGCCATCAACTCCGCCGACAAGATCTGGGACGAGTCGGGCGATCTGGTCGACGACGGCGTCCAGGGGCAGCTCGACATGCTGGCGACCCAGGTGCTCGCGCACGCCCGCGCCGCATGGGAAACGGCGTGACGCAGCGGAAGACGATCCTCGTCGATGGGTTGACGACCGGTTATCTGGAAGCGGGACAAGGTGATCCGGTCATCCTGCTGCACGGCGGCGAGTTCGGCATCAGCGCGGATCTCGGCTGGGAGCGCAACATCGCCGCGCTGGCCGCGCATTACCGTGTGCTCGCGCTCGACATGCTGGGCTTCGGCCAGTCGGCCAAGGTCATCGACTTCAACGACGGCCGCGGCATGCGGATTCGGCACATCGCCGGCTTCTGCGATGCGGTCGGCGTCGGCGCCGCGCATTTCGTCGGCAATTCGATGGGCGCGGTCAACATGTTCGTCGACGCCACATCGGAGTCCCCGCTGCTGCCCGCGCGCAGCCTGACGATGATCTGCGGCGGCGGTGAGATTCAGCGCAACGAGCACTCGGCGGCGCTGTACGACTACGACGCCACGCTGCCCGGCATGCGGCGCATCGTCGAGGCGCTGTTCTTCGACAAGGCATACGCAGACGACGAGGCGTACGTGCAACGGCGATACGAGTCCAGCATCGCGCCGGGGGCATGGGAGGCGTTGGCAGCGGCCAGGTTCCGGCGGCCGGGCCTCGACGCGCCGCCGTTGCCGTCGAGCAAACGGGCCTACGAACGCATCGCCGTGCCGACGCTGGTGGTGGAAGGTGCAGGCGACAAGCTGCTGGCCGACGGCTGGGCGGCCGAGATCGCCGGCCAGATTTCGGACGGCCGCTCGGCCGTCATCCGAGATGCAGGCCACTGTCCGCAGATCGAACAGCCCGACGCGGTGAACGAACTGCTGTTGGATTTCCTCGACGGCGTGACCCGAGAGAGGACGGCCAGCTAGTGAGCAACGAACTCGAGGGCAAGGTCGCAGTCGTGACCGGCGGCGCGTCCGGGCTTGGCGAGGGCCTGTCGCGGCGCTTCGCGGCCGAGGGCGCCAAGGTGCTGATCGGCGACATCGACGGTGACGCGGGCGCGGCACTGGCCCGCGACATCGGCGCCAACGCCCACTTCGTCGAGGCCGATGTGGCAGAACTCGACCAGGTCAGCGGCCTGGTCTCGACGGCGGTCGAACAATTCGGCGGCCTGGACGTGATGGTCAACAACGCGGGCGTCTCCGGCACCATGCACCGGAGCCTTTTCGACGACGACCTGGCCGACTTCGAGAAGATCATGGCGGTCAACCTGCGGGCCGTGATGGCCGGGACGCGCGACGCCGCGCGGCAGATGCGCGAAGCGGGCAGCGGCGGATCGATCATCAACATCACCTCGATCGGCGGCATCCTGGCCGGCGGCGGCGTGATGACCTACCGCGCGTCGAAGGCCGCGGTCATCCAGTTCACGAAGTCGGCTGCTATCGAGTTGGCGCACTACGAGATTCGGGTCAACGCCATCGCACCCGGCAACATCCGAACCGCCATCGTGCGCAAGTCGGCGTCGGGGAGGACCTCGAGAAGCTGGAGGAGTTCGAGGCGAAGATCCGCGAGACGATGCGCAACGACCGGCCGCTGAAGCGCGAGGGGACGGCCGACGACGTCGCCGAGGCGGCGCTGTACTTCGCCACCGACCGGTCCCGTTATGTGACGGGAACCGTTCTGCCGGTCGACGGCGGCACGGTCGCGGGCAAGGTGATTCCCCGCAAGCCGAAGCCGTGAACCGTTTTAAATCAGTCGCTTGACTTAATCCGGCCTGACGGGTTGACTGTGACCGTGACCACCGCCAGAGCCGTGCGCGCCGACCGGGCGAGCAACACACAAGACGCGATCCTGAAGGCCGCCGAGCGGCTCTATGCGGAGCACGGCGTCTTCGCGGTATCGAATCGCCAGGTCAGCGAGGCGGCGGGGCAGGGGAACAACGCCGCCGTCGGCTACCACTTCGGCACCAAGACCGACCTCGTGCGCGCGATCGAGCAGAAGCACCGCGCGTCCATCGAGCAGTTGCTCGCGCGGATGGTCGCAGGCATCGGCGACTCCGCCGAACTGCGGGACTGGATCACGTGCATGGTCTGCTCGCTGACCGAGCACCTCGCGCAGCTGGGCAACCCGACGACGTACGCGCGGTTCGCCGCGCAGGCGCTGGCCGACCCGGAATACCAGAAGATCGTGGTTCGCGACGCCCTCGCCTCACCGTCGCTCGTCCAGGTCGTCGACGGCATCACCCGCTGCCTGCCCGAACTGCCGATGGCCGTGGTGACCGAACGAAACATCATGGTGCGCAATCTGATGATGCATACCTGTGCCGACTTCGAACGGGCCTTCGCCGAGGGCGAGGGTGTGCCCCGGACGAGCTGGGCGGCGGTCGCATCAGGGCTGATCGACGCGATCGTCGGCCTATGGCTGGCACCCGTCTCGGAGCGCCCGTGACATGAAAGTCGTTGTCGACCAGGACAAGTGCGTGTCATCCGGCCAATGCGTGCTCAACGCCAGCGACGTGTTCGACCAACGCGACGACGACGGCGTCGTCCTCTTGCTCAACGACAGCCCCACGTCCGAACAAGCAGTCAACGTCCGCAACGCCGCCGCGGCGTGCCCGGCCCTGGCCATCGACATCGAGGAATGAACAAGGCTTATGTCTGAAACCCTGACCGCGAACGGATCCGGCGTGACAGCCGACGTACCCGAGTACCCGATGGAGCGCGACGCGCGGTGCCCGTTCGCACCGCCCCCGCAGATGTTGACGATGAACGAGACGAAACCGCTTTCCCGCGTGCGGATCTGGGACGGCAGCACGCCGTGGCTGATCACCGGGCACGCGGTGGCGCGCGAGCTGTTCGCCGATCCGCGCGTCAGCGTCGACGACCGCCTCGACGGCTTCCCGCACTGGAACGAGCACATGCTCTCCACCGTCAACAAGCGACCGCGGTCGGTGTTCACGTCCGACGCCGAGGAGCACACCCGGTTCCGCCGGATGCTGTCCAAGCCGTTCACATTCCGTCGCGTCGAGGCTCTGCGGCCGGTGATCCAGGAGGTCACCGACGAATGCCTCGACGCGATCCTGGAAGGCCCTGCGCCCGCCGATTTGGTTGCCAAGCTCGCGCTTCCGGTGCCCACCCGGGTGATCAGCGACATGCTCGGGGTGCCCTACGAAGACCACGAGTTCTTCCAGGAGCACGCCAACGCGGGCCTGGCCCGTTACGCGGCCGCGGACGCCATGCAGAAGGGCGCGTTCAGCCTGCACAAGTACCTGGTCAACCTCGTCGAGGAGAAGCAGGCCAACCCGTCCGAGGATGCGGTTTCCGACCTCGCCGAACGGGTCACCGCAGGCGAGATCAGCGTCAAGGAGGCCGCGCAGCTGGGCACCGGGCTGTTGATCGCCGGGCACGAGACGACCGCCAACATGATCGGCATCGGCATACTCGCGCTGCTGGAGAACCCCGAACAGGCTGCGCTGCTGCGTGATTCCGACGACCCGAAGTTCATCGCCAATGCCGTCGAAGAGCTGATGCGCTTCCTGTCGATCATCCAGACCGGCCAACGCCGGATCGCCACCGAGGACATCGAGATCGGCGGCGAGACCATCCGCGCGGGCGAGGGCATCATCATCGACCTCGCACCCGCCAACTGGGATGGCGCGGCCTACTCCGAACCCGACAAGCTCGACCTCGGCCGCGATGTCGGCCAGCAGCTCGGCTTCGGATACGGCCGCCACCAATGTGTCGGGCAGCAGCTCGCAAGGGCCGAGATGCAGATCGTGTTCCCGACCCTGCTCAAGCGCATCCCGACGTTGAAGCTGGCGATCCCGTTCGGCGACGTGCCGTTCAAACACGACAGGCTCGCCTTCGGCGTCTACGAACTTCCCGTTACCTGGTAATTCTTGCACCACAGCCCGATTGGAGTACCGAGGATGTCTACCCCAACCTCAACGTTGTATCCGCCGGAAGGCTTCGGCGCGCCCAAGAATCGAGTAGGGCACGCGAAGGAGGCGATCGTCGGGCTGCCCGCGGGCACCGAGATCTTCTCCGCCGACAACCACATCTCGGTGGCCGACGACATCTTCTACGAACGGTTCCCCGAGGAGCTGAAGGGCGCCGCGCCGCGGATCTGGTACGAGGACGGCGCCTACATGGTCGGCATGAAGGGCAAGGCATGGACGGGCGGCGACTTCGGGCGCGTGCTCATGCAGTACGACGACCTGGCAGGTGCGGCGTCGAACAACATCGATGCCCGCATACTCCAACTCGCCGAAGACGGCATCGACAAGGAACTCGCGTTCCCCAACGCCGTGCTCGCGCTGTTCCACTACCCGGACAAGTCCCTGCGCGAGCGGGTGTTCCGCATCTACAACGAGCACATCGCCGATCTGCAGGAGCGCAGCAACGGCCATTTCCATGGTGTGGGCCTGATCAATTGGTGGGATCCGAAGGGCACCCGAAGCACCCTCGAAGAATTGAAGTCGTTGGGCCTGAAGACGTTCCTGCTGCCGCTCAACCCGGGCAAGGACGACGAAGGCAACATCTACGACTACGGCAGCACCGAGATGGACGCGGTATGGGACGAGATCGAGGCGTCCGGCGTGCCCGTCAGCCACCACATCGGCGAGACGCCGCCCAAGACGCCGTGCCAACACAACAGCGTCGTCGTCGGCATGATGGTCAACGTCGACTCGTTCCGCGAGCAGTTCGCCAAATATGTCTTCTCCGGCATCCTGGACCGGCATCCGAAGCTGAAGATCGGCTGGTTCGAAGGCGGAATCGCCTGGGTGCCAACGGCCCTGCAGGATGCCGAGCACATGCTCGCGTCCTACCGGCACATGTTCAACCACGAGCTCAGCCATGACGTCCGCTATTACTGGAAAGAGCACATGCGCGCTTCGTTCATGGTCGACCCGCTCGGACTCGAGCTGATCGACAAGATCGGTGAGGACAACGTGATGTGGTCGTCCGACTATCCGCACAACGAGTCGACATTCGGTTATTCGGAGAAGTCGCTGAAGTCCGTCGTCGACGCGGTCGGACCGGAAGCCGCGACGAAGATCGTCAGCACCAACATCAAGAACTTCCTGGGCGTCGAATGACCGCGATCGCGACAGCGGGTAGCACCGCGCTCGAGATTCCGGACCTTCCGGATATGGCGCGCATGTACCGCGAATGCGGTGCCAGACTGCGCAACTCCATGAAGGAGAAGGGCGTCGACGCGCTCGTTCTGCTCGGCAACGGCAACGTGGTGTACGCCACCGGCGCCAGCTGGCGGCTGCTCGATGCCGGCCTCTCCCACGTCGAGCGCCCGGTTGCGATCGTGCTCGCCGATGACGAGCATCCGCACCTGTTCATGCCGATGCGCGAAGGTTCGGTATCCGAGACGGAGGTGCCCGCCGACCACGTGCACGGACCGCTATACCTGGAATTCGACGAGGGTGTCGAGCATTTCGCCACGGTGCTCGCCGACCTGGTGCCCGCAGGCGCCTCCGTCGCCGTCGACGAGTTGACCGGCGCGATGCGACGCGCGCAGGCACGGCTGTTTCCCTCGGGTGCACCGTCGGACGCCGCACAGGTCGTCGGCCCCGCCAAGCTGGTCAAGACGGCCGACCAGATCTCATGCGTCCGCAAGGCCTGCCGCATCACCGAAGAAGCCATGGTCGATGTGCAGAAGGCACTGGCTCCCGGGGTTCGGCAGGTCGACCTGTCCGCGGCGTTTGTCCGGCTCGCGTTCGAACTGGGTGCGACCGCCAACATGCTCGAGGCGATCTGGCAGGTGATGCCCACCACGAAAACCAGTGGCGCCGTGTGGACCACCACCGGTGACCTCGCGCTGCCGCTGTTGACAACGGAACGCGAACTGGCGCGCGGCGACGTGCTGTGGACCGATGTCAGCATCACCTACAACGGCTACTGCTCGGACTTCGGTCGCACCTGGCTTGTCGGCGACGAACCATCGGATCGGCAGCATGCCCAGTACGAGAAGTGGCGCGAGATCATCGACGCCGTGCTCGCGGTCACCAAGGCGGGCGCGACGGCGGGTGACCTGGCTCGTGCCGCGATCGCAGCCAACGGCGGGCAGAAGCCGTGGCTGCCGCACTTCTACCTCGGGCACGGCATCGGCACCAATGCAGCCGAAATGCCGATGATCGGAACCGATCTCGGTCAGGAGTTCGACGACAACTTCGTGTTTCCCGCCGGAATGCTGCTGGTCCTGGAACCGGTGATCTGGGAGGACGGCACGGGAGGCTACCGAAGCGAGGAGATCGTGGTGATCACCGAAGACGGCAACACCAGAATCACGGACTACCCCTACGCCCCGTACGGGCGGGCCTGATGGCGCTCGAAATCCTGCCCGACGCGAAAGCTCTGCGCAGTGGCCGTCGCGAGCGGGTGCTTGCCCAGATGGCCGACAACGACATCGACATCCTCGTCCTCGGACGTCAGGCCAACGTCCGATACGTCACAGGGGCGCCGCAGCTGTGGGTCGCGGGCACCCGGCCGTTCGGACCCATCTGCGAGGTGATCCGTTCAACCGGCGAGATTCACCTGAACAGCACATGGGATGAGGGCATCCCCGACGAGATCGGCCACGACCACCTCTACGGGCTTGCGTGGAATCCGATGACGCTGATCGAGGTCCTCAAGAAGCTGCCAGGGGCGGACACAGTGCGCCGGGTTGGAACCGATTCGCTGACACCGACATTCGCGCAGCTGCTGCCGATGGCGTTCCCCGCCGCCGAACTTGTGGATGCCGAGCCCGCGCTGCGCGCGGCGCGGCGCATCAAGACGGCCGACGAGATCGCGGTGCTTCGCGGCACACTCGGCGTCGCGGAACACGCGCTGGAAGCGGCGCGCGCGGAGTTGGCCGCCCGGCGTCAGCGAGCGTTCTCTCACGGGCGCGATGATGGAGGCGATGGCCGCGGGCGGGGTCACCACGCCCGCGACACAGGACGGTGCGTGGATCACGCCGAAGGCCCACTCGTGGCGTCGCGACTCGGCCGACGGCCGCATCGCCGAGGGCGACCTTGTCGCCCTTTCCGCAGGCGCGTTGGCGGACGGCTATGTCGGCGAGGTCGGCCGGACCTGGCCGGTGGGCGATGTGCCCGGCGCCGACGCGTTGTTCCGTCGCTCGAATGAGTTGTGGGAGCGCCTCATTGCGGCATGCAAACCCGGCGGTCTCGCCTCCGATCTGCTGTCGGCGTACGAGGCGGCCGGGGAATCGCTGCCCGCGACCCCCGTCGCGCACGGTCTCGGGCTCGGATTCGACACTCCTGTCATCTCGGCGGATCTGCCCGTCACCTGCGCCGAGGAGCGCCTGGAACCCGGCATGGTGCTCGCGGTCACCGGATATGTCTGGCAGTCCGGTGTCGGTGCGGTGTTCTCGAGGGACGCCGTGTTGATCGGCGACGACGGAGCCGAGGTCCTCACGACGAGTCCGACCTACGGCGCTGTCGACGCGACGGCCTGAGATATACAGACGATGGCGTCAGGCGAACGTCCGTCGCCCGAGGAGATCGTCCTCTACGACAAGGACCCCGAGACCAAGATCGCGACGATCACGTTCAATCGTCCCGACTATCTGAACGCGCCGACGTCGGCGGCGCGGCTGCGATATGCGGATCTGCTGCGCGGTGCGACGGTGGACGACGACGTCAAGGTGGTCGTGATCCGAGGCGTCGGTGACGATTTCGGCAGCGGGGCCGACCTGCCCGACTTCATGGCTGGCACGGCGCAGGACCGTCTCGCCGAACTTCGGGTGGACGATCCGAACGTCACGTATCCACCGGAGGGCACCTTCCGGCACGGCGCGACGATGGGGCAGTGGTACGCCAACGCCGCGGCGGGCAACCGCGCGCTGCAGGAGCTCAAGAAGATCAGCATCGTCGAGGCCAAGGGCTACTGCTACGGCTGGCATTTCTACCAGTGCGCCGACGCCGACCTCGTCATCTCCTCCGACGACGCGCTTTTCGGCCACCCCTCGTTCCGCTACTACGGGTGGGGGCCGCGGATGTGGACCTGGGTGCTGACGATGGGTCTGCGACCGTTCCAGGAGATGGTGTTCACGGGGCGCCCGTTCACCGCTGCCGAGATGAAGGACTGCAACTTCCTCAACAAGGTCGTCGCACGCGACGATCTCGAGGCCGAAGTCGCCAAGTACGCGTCGGCGTGTGCGCGTAACCGGCCCGTCGACACCGTGTTTCAGCAGAAGGTCTTCTTCGAGGTCGTCAAGCAGTTCCAGGGTGAATACATGGGCAGCGTGCTTGCGGCGATGTTCGAGTCGATGGGCAGCACGGTTGCACACGACGAAGGAGACTTCGTACTCGGCGATGCCATCGATGCCGGGCTGGCCGACTCCGTCAACGAGAACGACGCGAAGTTCCCGCCCGAGTTCCGGTTGAGCAAGAAGAATCGGGAGAAGGGCCCGCGGACGTGAGGAGCGATTCAACGGGGCGCCAGCTGCCACTCGATGGGTTCACCGTCATCGATCTCTCTGTCGGAATCGCCGGCGCGTACTGCACGAAACTGCTCGCCGACGGTGGCGCCACAGTGATCAAAGTCGAAGCACCCGAGGGTGATCCGCTGCGCCGGTGGTCGGCATCCGGCGCCGAGGTCAAGGCGGGCGAGGACGGCGCGCTGTTCAGCTTCCTCGCGGGAGCGAAACACAGCGTCGTCGTCGATCCCGGAGACTCCGACGATCGTGGACATGCTGCGTGGCCTGCTTGGTAACGCCGATGCGGTGGTGTGGTCGCGCGGATCGTCGATCGCATCGCGTGATGAGTTCGCGCCCGCGGCGCTGGCCGACGCGTACCCGCAGTCGACCGTCACCGCGATAACCCCGTTCGGGCTCGACGGGCCGTGGGCCGACAAACCCGCGACGGAGTTCACCACACAGGCGTGGTCGGGAGGTGTGATCGGACTGGGCCGGGGCGCGCAGGACCGTGCGCCGCTGTTCGTCGCGGGGCAGATCGGCGAATGGCTCGCGGGGGCGTACGCGTCGGCGGCGACGATGGCGGTGCCGTCCGGCCTGGTCGACGTGTCGATGCTCGAGACCCAGATCCTCAGTCTCACCTACTATTCGGTTTCCTTCAACGATGCGCTTGGTCGTCCGTTCCGCGATCGTCGCCGGCTCACGATTCCCGGTGTCGCGACGGCTGCAGACGGACTCGTGGCGCTTGGCTGCGGCACCGCGCAGCAGTGGTTCGACCTGTGCGCGATGACCGGACACGACGAGTGGATCGACGAACAGTCCGACCTGTCCATCACCGAACAGGCCAACATCCACGCCGAGCAGCTCTACGAGTGGGTGCGCGAGAACAACGTCGACGACATCCTTGACCTGTCGTCCGCGTTCCGAATTCCCAACGCGCCGGTCGGAAACGGCGCCAACGTCACAACGTTCGACCAGTTCACCGAGCGCGGCACATTCGTGACCAATCCGCGCGACGGGTTCACCCAGCCCGGCCCGCCCTATCGCACGACCCCGTCGTTGACGGGCCAGGCGCAACCGGCACCGCGGCTCGGTGAACACACCGACCACTACCGCCGAAACGAAAACATGGACGCGAAAAATGGCCAAAATCGCGCCCAAGTGTCGGTTTCGGCGCAGGGCGGATTGCCGTTCGCGGGTGTGCGGGTGCTCGATATGACGAGTTTCTGGGCCGGGCCGTCATGCACGCATGTGCTGGCGCAGCTCGGCGCCGAGGTGATCCACGTCGAGTCGACGGCGCGGCCGGACGGCACACGGTTGATCGCGGGAGTGCCGGTGACCGAGGAACAGTGGTGGGAGCGTTCGCCGATCTTCTCGGGCCTGAACACCAACAAGAAGAGCGTGACGCTGGACATCCGCAAGCCGCGCGGCGTCGAGCTTCTCCATCAGCTCGTCGCGACATGCGACGTGATCGTCGAGAACTACACGCCGCGGGTGCTCGACCAGATCGGCCTCGATTTCGACACGGTGGCGCAGCTGCGTCCCGACGCCATCATGATGCGGATGCCCGGCTTCGGGCTCGACGGGCCGTGGCGGGACAAACCCGCGTTCGCCTACATCATCGAGGACGCGTCCGGGATCACGTGGCTGACCGGTCATCCGGACCAGAACCCGGTCGAACCGTATGCGGTCGGTGACCCGAACGCCGGTGTGCACGGCCTCAACGCGTTGATGCTTGCGCTCGCGCATCGACGCCGCACCGGCGAAGGTGTGCGGATCGAGGCCGCGATGGTGGACGCTGCGCTCAACGTGGCCGCCGAGCAGGTCATCGAGCACTCCGCGTACGGCAACCTGCTGCAACGCCAGGGCAATCGCGGACCGACCGCAGCACCGCAGAACCTCTACCGCACAAGCGAGCTCGACGAGTTCGGCAGACCAGACGACTGGGTGGCGATCGCGGTGGCCACCGACGAACAGTGGGGGAGCCTCGTCGCCGCGCTCGACGACCCGGACTGGGCCACAGAAGAGTTGGCGAGTGCCGAAGGACGGCGGCGACACCACGACGAGATCGACGGGCATCTCGGACGTTGGTGCGGCGCGCGAACGGGCGATGAGATCGTGGAAACCCTCTGGAGCGCAGGAGTGCCCGTTGCCAAGGTGATGCAGCCGCACCGGGTCGGCGATCTGCCGCAAATCGTTCATCGCGGCTTCTACGAAGAGGTCGATCACCCGGTCAACCCGACGGCAAGGCACAGCACGCTGCCGATGCTGATCGCGAAGGGCCCGCAGCGTTTCCACAAGACGCCCGCGCCGCTCCTCGGACAGCACAACCGCGAGGTGCTCTCGGCGCTTGGCCTCGGCGACGACGAGATCGCCGATCTCGAGCAGCAGGGCATCATCGGCACCGCTCCGGCGGGCCTTGGCATCCGAACCACCAAGACTGGTTAACTCGTCAGATGGCCATCGATCCGTCGAACATCCTGCTGACCGGGCGGGTCGCAGTCGTCACCGGCGGCGGGGAGGGCCTCGGTCGCGGCATCGCCGAGGGGCTTGCCGCATTCGGCGCAAAGGTGGCCATCTGGGAGCGCAACCCCGACACCTGCGCGTCGGCGGCCGAAGGCATTGGGGCGCTTGGCATCGTGACCGATGTCCGCGACAGCGAGCAGGTCGACGCGGCGCTCGAGCGCACGTCCGATGAGCTGGGCACGGTGAGCATCCTGGTCAACAATGCCGGCGGGGTGTTCGCCTCACCGTTGCTGGAGACCACAGAGAACGGCTGGGACGCGCTGTACAAGTCGAACCTGCGCCATGTCCTGCTCTGCACGCAGCGGGTGGCACAGCGGTTGGTGGCCGCCGGTTCGCCGGGAAGCATCATCAACGTCACATCCATCGAAGGTGTGCGGGCAGCACCCGGCTACGCCGCGTATGCCGCCGCCAAGGCGGGCGTCATCAACTACACCAAGACCGCGGCGCTGGAACTGGCCACGCAGGGGATCCGGGTCAACGCTCTCGCCCCGGACCTGACCGTCACCGAAGGACTTCTGCGGGTGTCACCCGACGGACTGCCCGAGGGCGCGCGGCACATGATTCCGATGGCGCGGCCGGGACACGTTGACGAAATGGCAGGCGCGGCAGTCTTTCTCGCATCCGACATGTCCAGCTACATCACCGGTCAGACGATCCACGTCGACGGTGGAACCCAGGCCGCAAGCGGCTGGCACCACAATCCGGAGACCGGCGACTACCAGCTGGGTCCCGGCTAGCTCCGTCGGACTGCCCGTGCTCAGGCAGGGTCGCCGAGTTTGGCTGCGATCGCACCCCACAGATCGGCGTAGCGTCCCGGCGAATTGCGGTAGGCAGTCACGGCGGGCGAGGAAACACGCGCGCAAGAGGTGCGACGAGGCGCAGCAGAAATCGCTTCCATCCCATCCGCTCGCTCATCTCGCCGAGCATCGGACGGCCACGAATGACGCTGAAAGGCCAGCGCCTCCTGCGCCCTGCGGTGTCCATCCAGTCGGTGAGGAACCAGCCGTCGTCATCGTCGGGATCACCCGGCCGTCCCTCGGGCACCACGCCGGGCAACCCGAGCGCGGCGGCAAGTGCGCCGCCGACGTCCTTCTGCAGCAGCTTGTGTGAGTCGTCGCCTCCAATGAGCAGAATCTCGCCCGCGACGTCAGCCGTGGTGGCCGCGGCGAACGCGATGCCGACGTCGCGGACGTCGACCGTATGAATCCGACCGTCGGTGGGCAGTGCGCTTTCGATGAAACATGCCGTCGGCAGTGAGCGGCAGCGCACTGAAGTTCGGGCTGAGCACACCGCCGAGCCGCAGCACCACCCACTCCAGGCTCGACGTCGCGGACGAATTCCTCGGCCTCGAACTTGGTGTTGCTGTACAGCTCGAACGGCCGTGGCGGGGTGTCGGCGCGGACGACGTCGGTGACGCGATGGGGATTGCGTGAGCCGTAGACGGCGTTGCTCGAGGCCTGCACGAAGCGAGGCGGATTCGGTCTGCGCCTCGGCGGCGCGCACCAATGCCTTCGTCGCGCCGACGTTGACCTTGCGTGGCCAGCCCGGGATTGCGGTACAGCGGCGGCGGGATGACGGCGGCGAGGTGGACGATCACCGACGGCGACACCTCGGATACGAGGCGCTCGACCGTCGTCGGCATCCGTCAGGTTCGCCCAGCGCGCCGCGACACCGTCGGGCAACCCCTTGGCCTTCTTGCGGTTGGCCGGGGTGTCAAGATCGGCGACCACGACGCTGCGGCCTGCGGCGGCCAGCTGTTTGACGGTTTCCGAACCGACAAGCCCGAACCCGCCGGTGACAAGAACCGTGTCCGACCATCCGTCCCCCTCGCGATGGAAATGACATTCTCAATAAAAGAGAGTACCATATCCGCAGGTTAAGCCGATGGTGGGTACTCGTCGTCCACCGTGGGTATGCGTTGCACACAATAGGACGTAGGTGAAGCAATGGGCGACAAAGACGTTGACGCCATCGGCACCGAAGAGGCCACCAAGTGGGATCCCACTTTCACTGAGCAGGTGAAGAACCGGGTCGGCCCCTTGATCAAGCGGTATTTCCGCGCCGAGGTGCACGGTTTGGACGCTGTTCCGTCCGCAGGTGGGGCGCTGTTGGTGTCCAACCATTCCGGTGGGATGTTCACCCCCGACGTACTGGTCTTCGTGCCCGCGTTCTATCACAAATTCGGCTTCGACCGTCCCGTCTACACCCTCGCGCACTACGCCCTGTTCGCCGGACCGCTCGGCGACTGGCTGCGCCGGGTCGGTGTCATCGAGGCCAATCGGGAAAACGCCGCGAAAGCCCTGCGCAGTGGCGCGCTTGTGTTGGTGTTTCCCGGTGGGGATTACGACTCGTACCGGCCGACCTTCGAGAACAAAATCGACTTCGCAGGCCGGACCGGATACGTCAGAACCGCAATCGAATCCGAAGTGCCGATCGTGCCGATGGTGTCCATCGGCGCGCAGGAGTCGCAGCTGTTCCTCACCCGCGGCAACTGGCTGGCCAAGCGATTGGGTCTCGAGCGGCTTCGGGCCGAGATCCTGCCGATCACTTTCGGGTTCCCGTTCGGGCTCAGTGTGTTCTTCCCGCCGAACCTGCCGCTGCCGACCAAGATCGTCACGCAGGTGCTTGACCCGATCGACGTGGTCGAGGAGTTCGGCGAGGACCCCGACATCGACGCGGTCGACGCCCACGTCCGCAAGATCATGCAGACCGCGCTGGACAAGCTGGCGAGCAAGCGCCGTTTCCCGATCCTCGGCTAGCTGACGGGCTTCGTGGGCGCCATCGCCGTGCCGACGGTGCTGAGTTCAGCGGGAAGCCCTGCGGCACGCCGTATTTCGGTCAGGCCGTGAATCATCGCGTCGGTCGCTTCATGGACGTCGTCGAACGTCTGGTCGTCCGAGAGGATCGAGATGTCGACCTGGTCGACGTAACTCCAGACGGTCATGTTGAATGCGCTTCCCGCCGAGAGTATTCCGATCGAGTAGATCTCGCTCACCGGTGCCCCGCCGATATGTCCGCGTTCGCGCGGACCAGGCACGTTGGAGACCGCGACGTTCATGATCGGGCTGTGCGCGGTGCGTTTGGACTGCAACCGGAACAACGCGGGCGCGAATGCGGGTGGCAGATACTCCATCAGCCGTCCGTGCAGCTTCGGGCCGAGAAGTTCGTTGTCCTCCTTGGCGCGCGACGCGGCCAGGGCGGCCAGTCGCACCCGCTCCAGCGGATCGTCGACATGCACCGGCAGCGACACCGGCAGCCCGCTGATCTCATTGCCGGTGATGCGATCCGGCGACTTGTCTGTCGCCACCGGCACGGAAGCCATGATCGGCAGATCCGCTCGTCCGTCGTAGCGCAGCAACAGTTCTCGCAGTCCGCCTGCGGCAATCGCCAGCACGATGTCGTTGAACGTCACGCCGAGGTGCTTGGCCGTCTCCTTGACTTCGGCCAGTGACAGCGAGGCGGTTGCGAACGTCCGCACCGGGCGAGACGACGTGGTTGACGAACGTCGGCGGGAACTTGAACATCCTGGCCATGTCCGGCTGAGCGCTTCGCTCCCGCGTCCGGCGCCGGACTCGGCTGAATCCCCGGACTCCGTCACGGATCAGGCCCGGCAGCGCCGCGATGTTCTGGATATGGTCACGGCCCTGCAACCCGCAAGAGCTCGGATCTCGACGGCGGCTCACGCGTGGCGTAGTCGTCACGCTCGTTGTCGATCCGCGCCGGTCAGATCGAACAGCCGCGCCAGCAGGTTGGCCGAGGCCAGCCCGTCGGCCAGCGTGTGGTGCACCTTGCCGATCAAGCGCGAAGCGGTCGTCGGCCATCCCCTCGGCGAAATGAAATTCCCATAGCGGACGGTCGCGGTCCAGCGGGGTACTGGCGATCTCGCCGATGACCTGGTCGAGTTCGCGACGGCCACCGGGGGCTGGGATCTGCACCCGGCGCAGGTGGTAGTCGAGGTCGACGTCGCAGTCCTCCATCCACATCGGATGGTGCATCTTCCACGGGATGTCGACGAGGCGGTAGCGCAGCGGGTCGAGTAGATGCAGCCGGCGCTGGATGGTTCGGCGGAACACCTCGAAGGTGAACTCGCCGTCGAAGTCTCCTGCGTCGATGACGGCGACCTTCAACGTGTGCGTGTGCAGGTTGGGTGTTTCGCTGTACAGCAGCATGGCGTCCATGCCGTTGAGTCGCCTCACGCCCCACCCCGCTCTGCCGTCGAACGGTTCCATGCAACCACCCGTGGTCGTCACGGGCTGGGCGGTTTGACGGGACTCAGTGACTCCAGCCCTCGGCCGCCTGCTCGTCGAAGGTGCGGTCGATGCGCTCGAACCGCCTGCGGATCGATTCGCGCGAGGCGCTGTGCGGAAGGATGTACAGCCGGTTGGCGAGCACGGCGTCTGCCGTCAGCCGCGCTATGTCATCGGGTCGCACGTCGACGTCGGTCGGCGCAACCAGGCCTTGCGCGATCGCTGCGGCCTGCTCGCTGCGGGCACCGTAGTCGTCACTTCTGGTGCGTTCGGAATTCGCCATCAGCGGTGTGTCCACGATCATCGGGCAGAGCACCGATACCCCGATGCCCTCGCCCTTGAGCTCGCGTGACAAACCCTCGGCGAGCGCGACGACACCGAATTTGGCGACGGAGTACGGGCCGAGGTAGGCGTTGCCGACCATGCCCGCGAACGATGACGTGAACATGATGTGGCGATCCCCGCCCTGTTCGATCATCCGGGGCAGGAACGCCTCGACGCCGTGGACGGGACCCCACAGGTCGACGTCCATCACCCAGCGCCAATCGCCGTGTGTGATGTCGGAGATCGCTCCTGCGTAGGCGATCCCCGCGTTGTTGAACACCAGGTTCACCTCGCCGAGCAGGCGGAAGGATTCGTCGGCCAAGCTGCTCGACGGCCTCGAGCTTCGTGACGTCGCAGATGACCCCGTGCGCCTCGGCGCCGTCGGCCCGCAGTCGTTCGACGGCGGCGTCCAGCGTGGCCTGATCGATGTCGGCCAGCACGACTCTTGCGCCCCGCCGGGTGAACTCCTGTGCGCAGGCGAACCCGATACCGCTCGCGCCGCCGGTGATCACCGCTCCGCGTCCCTCGAATGTCTCCACGGCGCGAAGACTATCCGGCCATCGACTCAGACGATGGCGTTAATCGCCGCAGGCGTATCGAGGTCGATGAACGCGGCCGCATACCGCTGCGCCAACGCCAGGCAGATCTCCGGGACTCTGCCACGCGTCGCCGCCCGACAGGGTGGCCATCCAGATGGCCAGCCCGTGGGCGACGGAGGCGCGGTAGCGAAGCAGCACGTCGTCGGCGCTCGGCATCTCGGCGGCAGGCAACGTCAGCGCGGACCGGTATTCGTCGAGCAGTTCGCGCTCGCTGCGGCGTCTTTCGTCGATGGTGAGCGCGCCCTGCAGGAAGTAGCCGAGGTCGAGCGACCAGTTGCCGCGGCGCACCATCTGCCAGTCGAGGAAGCCGACGTCGTCATCGGGCAGCACATAGGTGTTGCCGATATGCGGATCGCCGTGCAGGAGTGTCTGCGGTGAGGTCGTCAGCGTCCCGATGTACCGCGCCCAGATGTCGATGAACAGTTGCTCACCGGTGAGCGCGAGGATCTCGGCGGCAACGGTGTCGCCGAGGCGTTCGCGCGCGATGTGCAGCGGCGCGTACTGCATACCTTCGAACGCGACGAACGGCTCGACCCAGTCGAGCGCCGGGTTGTCCGTCAGCCGGTCGCCCCAAAAAGCGCTGTGCAGCCTGGCGAGCCCGCGCACCCCGTTGGCCACCTGCTCGACGGTCATCGGCCGGGTGGAGTCGCGCGGGTCGGCGCCGCGAACGACGACGTCCTCCATGACCATGAGGAAGTCCGAGCGCTCCTCGTCGATGAGCGCCGCGTAAACCGTCGGATGGTCAAGCGGCAGAGCGACTCCCGATGAGAAGAGTCGCGGTTCGTGGTACAGACCGCTGGTCAGCGCGACGAGCTCGGCGTGATCGGGGTCGACGGCCTTGGCGAACACCGTTGCGGGCCCGGAGCCTGCCGAATAGGTCAGCGCGAGGCGGGCCCGCTTGTTCGTGCCGTCGTCGCGGAGCGCCACCCGCACGCGTGTCCACCACAGCACCGGCATGGTGAGACCCGAGCGCCGCCGTCATCCAGCCCGGTGTGATGCCGTCCCAACCCTGGGGGATCGACAATTCCGCAAGCGTCACGGATGGCTTACTTCAGGCAGCTTCCGCCGTCGATCGGCAGCGTGACGCCGGTGACGTAGCGGGCTTCGTCGGAGGCCAGGAACAGCACGGCGTTGGCGATGTCCTCGGGCTCGACCCAGCCGATCGGCAGCGTGTGCATCATCTGTCCGACGACCTTCATATCGTCGGGACCCGGGTTCTCCAGGTCGGGGCGGAAGAGCTTCATGGTGCCGTCGTTCATGAACAGCGGCGTGTTCACGTTGGTCGGGTGCACCGAGTTGACGCGGATGTTCTGCGCGCCGAGTTCGACGGCGAAGGTCCGCATCAGGCCGACCACGCCGTGCTTTGCGGCGACATAGTGACCCGTGTGCGGGTATGCCTTGAGGCCGCCGACCGAGCTGGTCAGGATGATCGAGCCGCCGCGACCGCCGGCAAGGATATGCGGCACACCGGCTTTCACCGTCTTCCACACGCCGCCGAGGTTGACGTCGATCATGTCGGTCCAGTCGCCCTCGCTGGTCTTGTCCAGCGTCGCGCCGCCGTTGCCGATGCCCGCGTTGGCGATGATGATGTCCAGCCGGCCGAGCTGCTCGACGCCCGCGTCGACCGCGGCCTTGAGCGCGTCGAAGTCGCGGGTGTCGACCTCGGCGGTGTAGATGCGGCGGTTGTGGCCCTTGACCAGATCGGCGGTCTCGGCCAGGTCTTCCGGCGTGGCCAGCGGAATCTGCAACGCTGTCGATCTGCTTACAGATGTCGACGGCGATGATGTCGGCGCCTTCCTCCGCCAGTCGCACCGCGTGTGCGCGGCCCTGTCCGCGGGCGGCGCCGGTGATGAAAGCGACCTTGCCTTCAACACGTCCAGTCATATTCCAACCTCAATTCGTCGTTAGGGAAAAGGATTTCACTTGATTACGGCCGGCATGGACTCCCAGCCGCGGACAGTCGATGTGGGGGAGAGCGTGGCGCCGGTCATGTCGACATCCCATTCGGGGAACCGCTTGAGGATCTCCTCGAGGGCAACGCGACCCTCGAGTCGGGCCAGCGCAGAGCCGAGGCAGTAATGGGTACCGACGCTGAAGGCGAGATGCTGACGTACTTCGCGGTGGATGTCGAAAACATCGCCGTCGGGCGGGAATTGGCGATGGTCGCGCACAGCGGCGCCGATCAGCATCATCATGGTGGCACCCTCGGGCACGGTCTGGCCGTGGAACTCGACATCGCGGGTGACATACCGGGCGACGTGCGGTGCGGGCGGTTCGAAGCGCAGCAGCTCTTCGATCGCCTGCGGAATCAGCGACGGGGTTCTCGGCGAGCTCACGGCGCTGGTCGGGATGCTCGGCCAAAACCTTTCCTGCCCAACCGATCAGCCGCGTGGTGGTTTCGTTCCCCGCGCCCGCCACCACGTTGAGATAGGTCAGCAGCTCCTGGCGAGTCAGGTGCCGCGTGGTACCGGTCTCGTCGACGAACTCCGCGTTGAGCAGTTCGGTCATGATGTCGTCCGACGGGTGGTCGGCACGCCAGTCGATGTAGGCCTCGAAGATCTCGCCGGTGACGAAGCCGTCCTCGGATTGCTTCATGGGCTTGCCCGCCTCGGTGCGCATCTGCGCATTGGCGTGGTCGCGGATCATCTCCTGGTCACCTTCGGGGATGCCCAACAGTGCGCTGATCACCTGCATCGGCATCACCGCGCCGAGATCGGCGACGAAGTCGAACCGGCCGCCACCGACCAACGGGTCGAGGGCGTTGGCGCAGAATTCGCGGATCTTCGGTTCGAGCCCGTTGACCTTGCGGGGCGTGAACATCCTCGCCAACAGCTTGCGGTGGATGTCGTGGATCGGCGGATCCTCGAAAATGACCGTGCCGGGCGGGATCTCGATATTGGCCTTGATCAGCTCGATGATCGCGCCGCGGGCCGAGCTGAAGGTCTCGTGATCCACCAGCGCCTTGTTCACGTCGGCGAAGCGGCTCAGCGCAAAGAAGTCGTGCGCGGCGTTGTAGTACAGCGGCGCCTCCTCGCGCAGCCGGCGAAACGTCGGGTACGGATCGGAGTTGATACCGACGTCGTACGGGTCGAAATAGACGTCGCTGGTCGGCGCTTCGGTGGTACTGGCGGTCACGGTGTCGCCTTTCGCAGGGACCGGGGCGGCATAAGACAGATGGACTGCAACTGTCTCACCAACTCTGTCACCAGCGTCGCATGGGTGTCAATGTGACGATACTTTTTCGCAATTTATACTCTCCGCTTAGTAGAACGCCCTTCTCGTTTTGCCGACGACTCATGTCGCGACCCTCAGAAGCGCCTCCTGGCCGTACGACGCGACCAGGACGCCGTTCTCGGTCAGGACATCGCCTCGGCCGAAGCAGCGACCGTGTGCGAGCAGGGGGCTGTGCTGGCGCAACAGCAACCATTCGTCGGTCCGGAACGGCCGGTGAAACCACAGCGTGTGCGATGTGACGGCCGAGGTGAACTGCGTTCCGTTGCCGCGCTGGCCGAGTCCGTCCATCGGCCGCAGCGCGGTGCCGATCAGGGTGAGGTCGGTCGCGTACGCGGTAAGAGCAGGCGCCAGGCACGGGTCGACATCCGGTGTGCGCATCCAGAATTCGAACGTCGGCGGCCCGGTCGTGGTGAGGCTGAGGTCGTCGACCGCGCGGGTCTCCCACGGGATGAGGTCGAGGTCGAGACGGTGTTCGGGACCGAGCACCGGCGGAACGTCGTCGACTTCCTGGTGCTGCGGTCCGTCCTCGGTGACGTGCATGCTGATCGAGCTGGTGGCCAGCACACGGCTTTCCTGTCGCGCGGTGATCGTCAGCGTCGCGAACGAACGGCCCTCGTGATGACGTATCGCCTCAAAGGTGACCGGCTCGTCCGCGCGACCCTCTCTGGGAAACACCGTGTGCAGCGATTTGACCGCCTTGTCCGGGCAGATCAGGCCTGCTGCCTGGATGAGCTGGCCGAGGAGCTGGCCGCCGAACACCCGGTGATACTCGAGCTGCTGATTGCGCCCCTCGAACACCGTCGGTTCGGTTGCCGTGGCGGAGCCGTCGGGCGTCGCCGCAGCGAGATCGAGACACTCGAGCAGATCGGTCCAGAGATCGGGCACAGCGCTAAGTGTAAGCCGAGTTCTTCAGATCAGAGAACGTAGTTCTCAGGCTAGCCGGCGAAGCCCTGAGAGCAGAAATCCCATACCTCGTCGGCGCTGATCGGGTGGCCCGCCTCGTCGTCCTCGTCGCCGGTCGACTGCGCGGCATTGAACATGACGGTCTGCATCGTCATCGCCGCCATGCGCTTCGGGTTGATGCTCTGCCGCAGCTTTCCGGCCGCCGCGGCTTCCTCCATCAACTCCGTGAGCAGGGCGAGCAGCGGTGCGTGCGCGATCTTCACCTCGGACGGATGCGATACCAGCAGACGCGGAGCGAAGTCGGTGAACAGCGGGCGCTTGGCCGTCGGATCGGGCCGCGACGACTCGAAAAGCAGCTCGATCGCCACCTTCAGCCGTTCCATCGGGTCCCCGTGGGTGCCGGTCGCGGCGCGGATCTGGTCGGCGGACCGGCTCAGCGCATCCTCGAACAGAGCGAGCAGAAGCTCATGCTTACCGTCGAACTGCAGGTAGAAGCTGCGCAGCGACTGACGGGAGCGATCGACGACTTCCTGAACGGTGAAGTCGGTGGTGCCCTTTTCGATGATGATCGCCTGGGCGGCGTCGAGGAATCGTTGGACCCGTTGCGCGGCCCGGAGCTTCGCTGTCTTGATCGAGCGTTCGACCGCGCGCTGCTTCCAGGCGGGTTCTTCGCTAGGGCTTGTCACCGGCGGCTCGGATGCTTGCCGATTGGTGAGAACATGGACTGACTGTACCGGAGAACGCCTTGCCATTGCGGTCCTCGACCCCCTCGCGGCCAACGTGTCGGAGATTGTAACTTTCTCAACATGAGAATACTATTCTCATTCAGTTCACGATGGAAGTCCTTCCACATTCTGCGGACCGGCCGGGAGTCCTGTGCAGCTGACATTTGACGCCGACGTCGAAGCGTTCCGTGCCGAGTTCGTCGCATTTCTGGACGAGCATTTGCCGTCGGAGGCCGAAGCGCTCGATCGGTCCCGGTCGAGCAGCCATGTACCCGAGTGGGCCCGTCGCTGGCAGCGGCTGATGTTCGACAACGGCTGGCTGGTCCCTGGCAATCCGCCCGAGTTCGGTGGGCGCAACGCGACGATCCTGCAGCAGTACGCGTATCAACTGGAGCTCTCTCGACGGCGGGTTTATCAGACGTACAACCCCCAGGGCGTCGGCATTATTGCCGCCTCGCTGATCTCGTACGGCACGCACGAGCAGCAGCAGAAGTGGGCGGTGCCGATCCTGCGGGCCGAGAAGACGGCCTCGCTCGGGATGAGCGAGCCCGGTGCGGGCTCGGATCTGGCGTCGCTGCGAACGAGGGCGGTCCGCACTTCCGATTCGTCCGGCGATGTTTTCGTCGTCAACGGGCAGAAGGTGTGGACGTCCGGCGCGCACGACGCCGATGTGCTGCTGGCGTTCGTGCGAACCGATCCAGATGCGCCGAGGCACAAGGGCATCAGCGCGTTGATGATTCCCACCGACCTGCCCGGCGTGGTTCGCAGGCCGTTCGCATCGGCGTGCGACGTGGACGACCTCGACTTCAACGAGGTGTTCTTCAACGATGCGCGCGTGCCCGCCGAAAACCTGGTCGGCCCACTCAACGAGGGCTGGGGCGTCGCGAACGGATCCCTCGGCCATGAACGAAACATGTTGTGGCTCAGCTATGCCGACCGGCTGCAGGAGTTCGTCGAGGACTACCCGGACCGGACTGCGCTCGATCGTGACAGCTATGCCCGGCTGGTGATGGACAACCAGGCGCTGCGACTGCTCGGTTCGATCGCGCTGTCGCGGGCCGCCCGCGGCGACGAGGATGCCGGAGCGCTTTCGGTTCTGAAACTGTTCGGTTCCGAGGCGTCGCAGACGGCGTCCGAGTACGTGCTTGATGCCATTGGCCCTGAGGCGCTGCGACACCCGGCCGTATCGGGCCCGTACTCGGCGTTTCACCTCGACCTCTACCGGGCCGGCTGGTTCGAGCGCTACATCAGGTCATTCGGCGGCACCATCGCGGGTGGCACGTCGGAAATTCAGCGCAACATCATCGCCCAGCGACTGCTCGGGCTGCCCCGCAAATAGGGGACCGGGTCCCGCGAGATCCGACTTTTGCAGGGAAAGTGCGAGTAGCGACCTGCAAAACTCGGATTTCGGCGCGATCGACCTCAGAGGTTGGCGAGGCGGGGGGCCGAGCCGCGGGCGCGCAGGCCGGCTCCGGCCTTGCGGGTGAGTTCCCGTGAGCTGCCGAGCAATCCGTCGAGAACCAGCACCCGCTTCACATGGTGGCCCAGATCGTGTTCCTCGGTGAAGCCGATACCGCCGAGCACCTGCTGACAGTGCTTGGCCGCAGTCAGCGCGGCCTTGCCCGCAGCGGCCTTGGCAAGCAGCGCGGTGAGGTCGGGATTCTCTTCACCGGGCAGGCCCAGTGTCGCCTCGGCGCCCTCGATCGCCACCAGCGTTTCGGCCAACCGATGCCGGACGGCCTGGAACGATGCGATGGGCTTGCCGAACTGCACGCGATCGAGTGCATGCTGACGAGCGAGACTCAGCATCGCGCGTGCCGACCCGACCAGCCACCAGGCCAGTGCCCGGCGGCCCTCGGCCAGCCGCAGCAGGTCTCCCTCATCCACTCGGCGCAGCGGCAGCCCTCCGAGCACGTCGAGTGCCGTCGAATTGTCGAGTACCCATTGGTCGATTTCATCGGCTGCGGCTCGCTCCCATACCACCTGGATTCCGCCGGCGAAGGGGAGCACCGGAATCCCGCCCGGCGGCCGTCGCGAGGACTGCAGCACCACGTCGTTGAGAACCGAGGAGTGCGAACCTGTTTCGCCGAGCAGCCGGAACACCATCGGGACCGCCACGTCGGGCATGTCCGACAGCATCTCGGCCCAGCCGAGCTCGGTCAGCGCGGCGTCGAGTTCGGGTCCGGACTTCGACAGCATGGTCTTGCGCAGTCCGTCTTCGAGCAGGTCGAGGTCAGAGTTCTTGGCCACGATCACTCCTTCCCGAGGTCCAGCAGGCGGCGCGCGATGATATTGCGCTGCACTTCCGCGGTGCCGCCGTAGATGGTGGCTGCCCGGGAGTACAGGTACTCGGTTCGCCACGGGGTGTCGTCGAGTTCGATTGCGCCAGAGAGCAGATCGCGTGCGGTGTCGTACAGGCGCTGTTCGGCGCCTGCGAGCAGTACCTTGTCGATCGACGTGTCCGGACCCAGTTTCTCCCCGTCGCCGAGGCGGTGCTGGGTTGCCCTGGACCGACAGCGCAGTGTGTGCAGAGCCAGATACGCCTCGCCCATATCGGAATCCACCATTTGGCCTTGGCCTTTGACCTCGGCGATCAGGGCGTCGAATCGCGAGTAGAGGTAGGCGATCCGCTGCCAGAAGCAGGTCGAGCGTTCGTAGGGCAGTAGGTCCATCGCGAGCCGCCAGCCGTCGCCGACGCCGCCGAGCATGCGATCGGCGGGCACCACGACATCGTCGAAGTACACCTCGCAGAACTCGTCGACGTCGTGCATCGTGCGCAGCGGGCGCACGGTGACCCCTTGCGTGTCCAGGTCGACGAAGAACGCCGTGATGGCTTCATGATTCGGGGTTTCAGGGCCACCTGTGCGGGTGAGCAGCACGCAGCGGGTCGCGTACTGCGCGAAGCTGGTCCACACCTTCTGACCGTTGATCACCCAGTCGTCGCCCCGCTGCTCGGCGCGCGTCGTCAAGGATGCGAGATCGCTGCCTGACCCTGGTTCGGAGAAGCCCTGACACCAGGATTCCTGGCCCGACAGCAGCCTCGGCACCATCTCGGCGGCCAGTTCGGGGCGCGCGTAATCGATCATGGTCGGGGTCAAGCACGTCGAGCATGGAATACGGTCCGGGATGGTCGATTTCGCGCCCGACGATCTCCTCGCCGACGATCGCCCGAAGAATGTCGGGACCTCCGAGCCCGCCCGCGGACTCCGGCCAGCCGTAGCGCATCCAACCTGCGTCATACAGCGCCTTCAGTACGCGAAGATGCTGCTTTTGGTGTGCGTCGAGGGAGTCCTCGCCCGCCGGCGGTGTCAGATCGTTCTCGTCGAGCCAGGCCCGTAGTGCGGTGCGGAACGCGGCGGGTTCGAAGAGTTCGGTCATTGCGGCTCCGGAGCCGCGCCGGCGGCGACATCAGGCTCGGGCCTCCCGATCGCGTGCGGGCGACCGGAGTCGTGGTCTCCGCTGCGCCGGATGAACGTCATCGCACGGGTTTTCAGCCGCCAGCCGTCGCCGGTGCGCACGTAGGTGTCGTTGTAGTAGCCGATGCGCATATCGTGTTTGGAGTGCTCGATGAAGCACAGCGGCTGCGTGCCTGTCGCGTTGTCGGGGTCGTCCTCGTTCAGGGCCACCAGCGACGTGCCCGTCATGAACAGCCCCTTCGGCGCCGCGTCCACGAGTTCGGGAAAGCGGGCCAGCGTATAGGTGGACCCGAACGCGCTGTAGGTGCCGTCGGGGGTGAACACCGAGGTCAACCCGTCGAGGTCGCCCTGGGTGATGGTGACGGCGTACTTCGCCAGCAGCTGCTGGATCTCGACGAGGTCTTCAGTCCTTGTCGGCTTTGTCATTCTTGAAAACCTTTCCGCCCTTCATTACAAAGTTAACATTCTTTGTAATGCTGATGTCGGCCAGTGGGTCGCCGGGCACCGCGATGATGTCGGCCAGATAGCCCTCGGCGATCCGGCCGAGATCGGGTTTGTTGATCAGATCCGCTGCGACGACGGTCGCCGCGCGCAACACTGCGGCTGGTGTCATCCCCCAGTCGACGAGCGTGACCAGTTCATCGGCGTTCTTGCCGTGGGGAATGGCGGGCGCGTCGCTGCCGACGGCGATCTTGACACCGGCTTCGTAGGCTGCCTTGATCGACGTCTTGGCCTTCGGGAACATCTCGGCGGCCTTGTCCTGCAACTCCTTCGGCGCCCGCGAGACGTCCATCGCCTCGGCCAGCCGCCTCGTGGTGACCAGGAACCGGTCGTTGTCGACGAGCATCTGGATGGCCTCGTCGTCCATCAGGAACCCGTGCTCGATGCAGTCGATGCCGCATGCGACGGCGTGCTTGACGGCCTCGGCGCCATGGGTGTGCGCAGCGACCCGCAGGCCGCGCCGATGTGCCTCGTCGACGATCGCCCGCAGTTCCTCGTCCGAATAGTGTTGTGCACCAGCTTCGCCCGTCATCGACATGACCCCACCCGACACGCAAACCTTGATCAGCTGGGCGCCGTGCTTGATCTGATAGCGCACCGCCTTGCGGATCTCGTCGACGCCGTTGGCAATACCCTCTTCGACGGTGAGCTCGAGGGCGCCCGGCATGAAGGCGGCGAACATCGTCGGGTCGAGGTGGCCACCAGTGGGGGTGATCGCGTGGCCCGCAGGCACGATGCGTGGTCCGTCGACCAAGCCCGCCTCGATCGCACGCGAGAGTGCGACGTCCAGCAGATAGCCGCCGGTCTTCACGAACAGGCCCAGGTTGCGCACGGTGGTGAAGCCGGCGCGCAACGTCCGCCTGGCGTTGCCGATCGACCGCAGCACCCGGGTCGGCGGGTCGTCCTGCACCTGGGACAGGCCGGGGCTCTCGCCACGTCCACCCATGAACAGGTTGACCTCCATGTCCATCAATCCCGGAAGCAGGATGGAGTCACCCAGATCGATCGATCTCGCCGTCCGGATCCCCGCCGACGCCGACGATCCGGTCGTCTTCGATGCGCACGACGGCGGGCCGGACGATCTCGCCGGCGTCGACGTCGAGCAGACCCGCTGCCTTGAGGGTCGTCACAGTCAAATCAGACCACCGGCTCCTTGATCAGTTGGATGTAGGACGCACCGCTGTCGAGCACGCGTGGCTGTTTCCACACCTCGACGGGGAAGCTCACCATCACGATGGACTGTCCGAGATGCACCAGTGCCTTGGCGTCGTCCGGCATTCCCTTCAGCGGGAAGCGCGCATCGACGTAGACCATGATCTCCTCGAGCCGTTCCATACCCGCGTCGTAGAGTTCCTGCATTTCGGCCATCGTAGAGTTCAGCCGCTTCTGGTAGCGCTCCTCCTCGGTGGGCAGGCACCAGTCGGCGAACCTCTCCAGGTCGGCGAACTCCTCCGGCAACTTAGACATTCGCATGGTCCTTCTCGTCGGCTGCGGAAGTGGCCTTGGCCGAACCGTTTCCGTTCGCCAATGATGCCTTGTACCTGTTCACGTAGTCCCAGGCCGTCTTGTGCAGGTGGCGCAGCAGGATCTCCTGGTCGCACAGCGGGAATTCGGTGACGACCCTTGTGCCGATCTGGGTCTGCGTGGCCTCGAGGGTGTTGGCGTCCTGGAACGCGTACTCCTTGAACGTCACCGCCGCGAGTTCCTGCGACAGCCGCTGGCGAAGGTTCGTCGGCGGTACGAAGTACAGGTCGGCCTCGAAGATGTGCGTGTCCACCCCGGTCGGCCAGTAGTGGTAGGTCAGATACCAGCCCGGTGCCCAGAACAGCAGCGTGAAGTTCGGGAAGAACTCGAATGAGTCTGTGCCCCAGGACTTGTGACGGCCCGGATTGATGGCTGGCGGCAGCTCGTCGGGCAGGATGCCATCGATCTCAGGGCGGTCCCATGGGCCGAACAGGCCGCTGTGCAGGATGCGTTCGATGGGCTTGACCATGCTCAGATCCTTCGGCGGACTCATACCGCCCCATGACGACACCATCGAGTGGTCGTCCTTGATGTCGTAGGCCAGAGCCTCGAAGCCGAACTTGGCCAGCTTCTCGGCCTCCTCCTTCTCGGCCTGCTTCATATGCAGGATCGGTGCGTGATAGAACTCGACGAACGCGTCGATGAACAGCTTCCAGTTGGCGTTGATCTCCGAGCGGTAGCTGTAGTGCTCGGTCATCTCGTGGAACGGGTAGCCCTCGAGACCCTCGGCGAAGTCGCCCAGGTATTCCTTCAGCGGGATCGCGTCGTTGTCGAAGTTGATGAAGATGAAGCCTTCCCACACCTCGCAGCGGACTGGAACCAGCCCGTACTGCGACTTGTTCAGGTCGAAGAACTCACCCTCCTGCTGGACGAAGGTCAAATCGCCGTCCAGCGAGTAGCGCCACGCGTGGTACTTGCAGGTGAACTGGCGGCAGGTGCCCGACACCTCCTCGCCCGGAAAGTCGTTCCACAGCAGCTTGTTTCCGCGATGGCGGCACATGTTGTAGAAGGCCCGCACGGTTTCGGTCTTGTCCTTGACGATGATGACCGACGTGCCTGGTCCGACCGACGGCATCTCGCGGGTGAAGTAACTGCCCTTCTTGGGGAGTTTCTCGACCCGGCCGATGTTCAGCCACGTCTTCTTGAAGATCGCCTGCTGCTCGAGCTTGTAGTGCTCCGGATCGATCGAGTCCTCGTAGTTGACGGGAGCGGTGCCGAGCTCCGGCCAGTTCTCCGTCCAGCTGCCAGCGTCTGGTTTCTTGAAAAATGCCACGTCGGTTACCTCTCCTTTTCGAGCTCAACGCCGAAGGTTTTCAAAGCCATTGACACGGTGACGTAGCAGCCGACCGTGAATACGAAGTCCATCCGCTGCCGTTTGTCGAACTGCTCGCCCAGCGCCGCCCACGTCGCATCCGACAGTTCGTAGGAGTCGAGAAGTTCGTCGACCGCCGTGAGCACGGTCGCGTCGAAGGCGTCGGCGGCTTCGCCGCGCTGAACGCCTGCGATGTCGTCCTCGGTGAGGCCTTCCCGCAACCCCATCTTCACGTGCTGCATCCACTCGTAAGCCGAGTCGGTGCGGTGCGCGACCCGAAGAATGGCCAGCTCGCGCAGCCGGGCAGGCAGCGTCGACTTGAACAGCAGGTGCACGTTGAACTTCAGGAACTCCTTCGTCAGGTCCGGATGGTTGACGAAAGTCCCGAGGATGTTGCTCGCGTTCTCGGGGTTGCGGCGCTCCTGGGGGAGCATCACGGCGAGGGCGCGGTCGACGGCGTCGTCCCACTGATCCGCGGGTAGCGGGGGCACTCGCACAGCCGTCTCCTCTCGGGGGTGAGAATCATGTTCTCATTTCCGCCTAATACATTTCCATCTTTTCCCGCGATGGTCAATGCCCGATGCTCGGGCGGAGTGGCGCACCAAACATTTGTCCCGCGTTATGGTGGGAGAACAGCGTCCGGAGATTGATTCTCTCACGACGAGAAGATAGTTTCCCTGGATAGAGAACACAGCGGCGACTACGGTTGAGGTCAAGAGGACTTGAGAGGGAGAAGGGACCTATGAACAAAGAGGACATGATCCTGATCAGCGTCGACGACCACATCGTCGAACCGCCTGACATGTTCAAGAACTCACCTGGCCGAAGAAATACATCGACGACGCACCGCGGTTGGTGCACAACCCCGACGGCAGCGACACCTGGCAGTTCCGTGACGTGGTGATCCCCAACGTCGCGCTGAACGCCGTTGCCGGGCGGCCGAAGGAGGAATACGGGCTGGAGCCCCAGGGCCTCGACGAGATCCGGCCGGGGTGCTGGAACGTCGATGAGCGCGTCAAGGACATGAACGCGGGCGGGATCCTCGGCTCGATGTGCTTCCCGTCGTTCCCCGGTTTCGCGGGCCGCCTTTTCGCGACCGAGGATCCGGAGTTCAGCCTGGCGCTTGTGCAGGCCTACAACGACTGGCATGTCGAGGAGTGGTGCGGCGAGTACCCGGCGCGCTTCATCCCGATGACGCTTCCGGTGATCTGGGACGCCGAGGCGTGCGCGGCCGAGATTCGTCGTAACGCCAAGCGCGGCGTGCACTCCCTGACCTTCACCGAGAACCCGGCCGCAATGGGCTACCCGAGCTTCCACCAGTTCGACTACTGGAAGCCGATGTGGGACGCGCTTGTCGACACCGACACCGTTCTGAACGTGCACATCGGCTCCTCGGGCCGGCTGGCGATCACCGCTCCCGACGCGCCGATGGACGTGATGATCACCCTGCAACCGATGAACATCGTGCAGGCGGCGGCGGACCTTCTGTGGTCCAAGCCGATCAAGGAGTACCCGGACCTCAAGATCGCGCTGTCCGAGGGCGGCACGGGCTGGATCCCCTACTTCCTGGAGCGCGCCGACCGCACCTACGAGATGCACTCGACGTGGACGGGTCAGGACTTCAAGGGCAAGAAGCCTTCCGAGGTGTTCCGCGAGCACTTCCTGACGTGTTTCATCTCCGATCATGTCGGGGTGAAACTGCGTAACGACGTCGGCGTCGACAACATCTGCTGGGAGGCGGACTACCCGCACAGCGACTCGATGTGGCCGGGTGCGCCGGAGCAGCTCGACGAGGTGCTCAAGGAGCACAACGTGCCCGACGACGACATCAACAAGATGACCTTCGAGAATGCGTGCCGCTGGTACCACTGGGACCCGTTCACCCACATCAGCAAGGAACAGGCCACCGTCGGCGCACTGCGCAAGGCGGCGGGAGACCACGACGTCTCCATTCAGGCGCTCTCCAAGAAGGAGAAGACCGGCGCGAACTTCGCGGACTTCGCGGCGGCCGCCAAGGAGCTGAGCGGCAACAAGGACTGAACAGGTCCGCTGGGCGACAGTGCGCCGGTGCGCAGAATGCCTGATCGCACCGGCGCATTCGGCTGTGTGCCGACGATGTAGTGGAGGAGTGTGGGCATGTCGGGCGGAATGAGCTTCGAGCTGAGCGAGGATCAGGAACTGATCCGGAAGTCGGTTGCCGAGCTGGCGGGCAAGTTCGACGACCACTACTGGATGGAGAAGGACCAGGCGCACGAATTCCCGCAGGAGTTCTACGACGCGATCGCCAAGGGCGGCTGGCTCGGTATGACCATCCCCGAGGAGTACGGCGGCCACGGTCTCGGCATCACCGAGGCGACTCTTCTGCTCGAGGAGATCGCGCGCTCGGGTGCGGCGATGAACGGCGCCAGCGCCATCCACCTCTCCATCTTCGGTATGCAGCCCGTCGTCAAGCACGGCTCCGAGGAACTCAAGAAGGCGACGTTGCCCCGTGTCGTCGACGGCGACCTGCACGTCTGCTTCGGCGTCACCGAACCCGGTGCGGGCCTTGACACCTCGCGGATCACCACCTTCGCCAAGCGCGAGGGCGATCACTACCGCGTCAACGGTCGCAAGGTCTGGATCTCCAAGGCGCTCGAGTCCGAGAAGATCCTGCTGCTGACCCGCACCACCCCGTACGACCAGGTGACCAAGAAGACCGACGGCATGACGCTGTTCATGACCGACCTCGACCGCGACCACGTCGACATCCGGCCGATCAACAAGATGGGCCGAAACGCGGTGAGCTCCAACGAGTTGTTCATCGACGACCTGATGGTGCCGGTCGGCGACCGAGTGGGCGAAGAGGGCAAGGGCTTCAAGTACATCCTCGACGGCCTCAACCCCGAGCGGATGCTGATCGCCGCGGAGGCGCTCGGCATCGGCAGGGTCGCGCTGGAGAAGGCCGTCAAGTACGGCAACGAGCGCGTGGTGTTCAACCGGCCGATCGGCATGAACCAGGGGCTGCAGTTCCCGCTCGCCGACTCGCTGGCCCGACTCGACGCCGCGGAGCTCGTGCTGCGCAAGGCGACGTGGCTCTACGACAACGGCAAGCCGTGTGGCCGCGAGGCGAACACCGCCAAATACCTCTGCGCCGACGCCGGATTCGGGGCCGCCGACCGCGCGCTGCAGTTGCACGGGGGGATGGGTTACTCGGAGGAGTACCACGTGTCGCGTTACTTCCGCGAGGCGCGGCTGATGAAGATCGCACCGGTCAGCCAGGAGATGATCCTCAACTTCCTCGGCGAGCATGTGCTCGGAATGCCGAGGAGCTACTGAGATGGGCTACTTCGATCTGACCGGACGCGCGGCCCTGGTGACCGGCGCGGGTGCGAGCGGCGGTATCGGGGCGGCCGTTGCCGCCGCGCTGGCCGAAGCGGGTGCCGCGGTGCTCGTCACCGACATCGACGCAGACGCGGCTTCCGCAGTGGCCGAACGGATTCGCGCGGCGGGCGGCAAGGCGGACTCGTGTGCGCTCGACGTCGGTGACCGCGCCGCCGCGGACGCCGCCGCCGAACAGGCCGCCGGGCTTGGCGGGGGAGCGCTTCACATCCTGGTGAACAACGCGGGCGTCACGTCGCCTGCGATGTTCCCCAAGCTGACGGACGAGACCTTCCGGCTGACGTTCGACGTGCACGTGATGGGCACGTTCCACTGCACGCAGGCCGCGCTGCCGTACATCCCGACCGACGGCACGGGCCGCGTCATCAACGTGACGTCGGCCGCCGGCCTCACTGGCACGCTCGGCCAAGTCAATTATTCGGCAGCCAAGGCGGGTTTGATCGGCTTCACCAAGTCGCTCGCGCGCGAACTCGCGTCGAAGAACATCATGGTGAATGCCCTTGCGCCGCTTGCCGCCACGCCGATGACCGAGACCATCCGGACCAACGAGAAGTTCGCCGCCAACATGATGGCGCGCATTCCGCTGAAGCGTTGGGCCGGACCTGACGAGGTCGCGGGCGCGTTCGTCTTCATGGCGTCGGACGCCGCGTCCTATATCACCGGGCAGGTGCTGCCGGTCGACGGCGGCATGGTCATGTGACAGCGCCACTCTCCGGCATCACCGTCGTCGCAATGGAGCAGGCCGTCGCCGCGCCGATGTGTACCCGCGTGCTGGCCGACTTCGGCGCTCGCGTGATCAAGGTGGAGAACCCCAACGGCGGCGACTTCGCCCGCGACTACGACGACGTCGTCAACGGCCCAGGCGGTCTCGCAGCGCACTTCGTCTGGTGCAACCGCGGCAAGGAATCGGTCACGCTGAACCTCAAGTCGCCCGCGGGCATGGAGGTCCTCCATCGGCTGCTCGACAACGCAGATGCGTTGGTGTCCAACCTTGCGCCGGGATCGACGGCGCGCCTTGGGCTTTCGCCCGCGGACCTCGCAGAGCGGCATCCGAACGTGATACCCGTCGAGATCGACGGCTACGGCCCCGGCGGCCCGATCTCCCACAAGCGCGCATACGACCTGCTGATCCAGGCTGAAGGCGGATCGTGCGCCGTCACCGGATACCCCGACATGCCCGCCAAACCGGGCCCCGCGATGGCCGACTTCACCACGGGCCTCTACGCCGCGCTGTCCATCCTGGCGCTGCTCTTCTCGCGTGACCGTCGCGACGGGCCCGCCCCTGCCGTCGGGTTGAGCCTTTTCGATGTGCTGACCGATGTGATGGGCTATCAGCTGACGTACACCCAGCACTCCGGCATCGACCAGCAGCCACTCGGTGTCGGCTCGCCCGCGGTCGCGCCGTACGGGGCATTCCCGACCCGCGACGGGCAGACCGTGGTGCTCGGCACCACCAACGACAGGGAGTGGCAGCGGGTCGCCACCGAGATCATCGACCGGCCCGACCTCGCCGCCGACCCGCGGTTCGCCACCAATCCCGGGCGTTGCGCGCACCGCGAGATCCTCGAAGAGGCGATCGGATCCTGGTGTGCTCAGCACGATCTCGCCCACATTCAGGACGTGGCGGATGCGGCAGGCATCGGAAACTCGCGCTATAACGTGCCCAGCGAGGTGGTCGTCCATCCGCAGCTGGCCGCCCGCAACCGCTGGCGCGAGGTGGATACCAGCAAGGGCCCGATCCAGGCGCTGCTGCCGCCGCCGGTCATCGACGGATACGATCCGCCGATGGGGGCCGTACCCGGGCTGGGTCAGCACACGGACGCCGTTCTGGCGGAATTCGGGTTCGGCCGCGACGACATCGCCGATCTGCGTGAGCAGGGCGCCATCGGCCCGGCCTATCGCCAGTGAAGGATATGGAGACGACTAATGCGTGAAACGGTCATCGTCGAAGCGGTTCGCACGCCGGTCGGCAAGCGCAACGGCGGGCTGTCGGAGATGCATGCCGCCGACTTGTCCGCCCTCGTTCTCACCGCCCTCATGGAGCGCGCGGGCGTCGACCCCGCCATCGTCGATGACGTCATATGGGGCTGCGTCTCGCAGGTCGGCGACCAATCCAGCAATATCGGCCGCTACTCCGTGCTCGCCGCCGGGTGGCCGGAGCACATCCCAGGCACCACGATCAACCGCGCATGCGGGTCGAGTCAGCAGGCACTGGACTTCGCCGTGCAGGCGGTGATGTCGGGACAGCAGGATGTCGTGGTCGCGGGCGGTGTCGAGGTGATGAGCCGGGTTCCGCTCGGCTCTGCCCGCGCCACCGGTATGCCGTACGGGCCGAAAGTGCTTGAGCGTTATCCGGATTTCTCGTTCAACCAGGGCATCTCTGCGGAGATGATCGCGCAGAAGTGGGGGTTCTCCCGCACCCGGCTCGACGAATACTCCGCACAGTCACATGAGCGCGCGGCGGCTGCGCAGGACGGCGGCGCGTTCGAGAGCCAGATGATCACCGTCTTCACCGGAGGCGAACCCGTCATCGCCGATGAGGGTGTACGGCGGGGAACCAGCGTCGAGAAACTCGCGGGGCTCAAGCCCGCGTTCAAAGACGACGGTGTCATCCACGCGGGTAACTCGTCTCAGATCTCCGACGGTGCGGCCGCACTTCTGGTGATGGCCGCCGAGAACGCGGTCGCGTTGGGCCTCACCCCGATTGCGACTTACCGCGCCGGTGCCGTCACCGGCGCCGACCCGGTGCTGATGCTGACCGGCCCGATTCCGGCCACCGAGAAGGTTCTCCACAAGGCGGGCGTCGGTATCGACGAGATCGGCGTATTCGAGGTCAACGAGGCATTCGCTCCCGTACCGCTGGCGTGGCTGCAGGAGACCGGCGCCGACGAGAAGTGCCTCAACCCGCTCGGCGGTGCGATCGCACTCGGCCATCCGCTAGGGGCGTCGGGTGCGGTGCTGATGACGCGGATGCTCAATCACATGCGGGACAACGGGATTCGCTACGGGCTTCAGACGATGTGCGAGGGCGGCGGCACGGCCAACGCGACGTTGGTCGAACTCATCGCCTAACCGACAGGAGGACGCCACGTGCGTCGAGATCTATTCACTTCAGACCACGAGGCGTTCAGGGAGCTGTGCCGCGACTTCGTGGAAAAGGAAGTGGTGCCGCACTATCCCGAGTGGGAGAAGGGCGGCCGGATGCCCCGCGAGGTGTTCGAGCAGATGGGTTCGCTGGGAATGCTCGGGATGGCGATCCCCGAGGAGTACGGCGGTGGCGGTGAGCCCGACTATCGCTACAACGTGGTGATGCAGGAGGAGGCGGCCAACGCGCTCGTCACGCTCTCCACGGTGCGCACCCAGCTCGAGGTGATCCTGCCGTACTTCCTGCACTACGCCAATGCCGAACAGCGTGAGCGCTGGTTCCCCGGTCTCGCCGCGGGCACGCTGTTCACGGCCGTCGCGATGACCGAACCGGGCACCGGATCTGATCTTGCAGGCATGCGCACCACCGCGGTGCGCGACGGCGACGACTGGATCGTCAACGGCGCCAAGACTTTCATCACCGGCGGGATGCAGGCCGATCTGGTGATCACCGTTGCGCGCACGGCGACGGATCCAGACAACAGACGCAAGGGCCTCACGCTGCTGGTGGTCGAGGACGGTATGCCCGGCTTCACCCGCGGTCGCGAGTTGGACAAGATGGGCTGCAAGGTTCAGGACACGGCGGAGCTGTCGTTCGTGGACGTGCGGGTGCCCGCGGTCAATGTGCTTGGGGAGGAAGGCGAGGCGTTCGGCTACCTCGGCCACAACCTGCCGCAGGAACGGCTGACCGTTGCCGTCGGTTCGGTGGCGCAGGCGCGTTCCGCGATCGCCGCTGCCATCGACTACACCAAGAACCGCAAGGCGTTCGGCACGCCGGTCGCGTCATTCCAGAACACCAAGTTCGAACTGGCCGCGTGCTCGACGGAAGTCGAGGCCGCCCAGGCGATGCTGGACCGCGCGATCTCACTCCATGTCGACGGGGAATTGAGCGGGGCCGACGCGGCGCGGGTGAAGCTGTTCTGCACCGAGATGCAGCAGCGCGTCGTCGACCGGTGTCTGCAACTTTTCGGCGGCTACGGCTACATGATGGAGTATCCGATCGCCCGGCTGTACACGGACGCGCGGGTGGCCCGGATCTATGCCGGGACCAGCGAGGTGATGAAAGTGATCATCGCCAAGTCGCTGGGCCTGTAGGTGCTATTGGCCTGACAAAGGCCCTGACCTGCGGCGTGATCGCGGGTGAAACTTTTTCAGTTGAGACCCTTGTCACAGCCGACAAACCTACCTACTGTGTGTTCACTAGGTTGGTTGGTCAAAGGAGTTCCGTGGCAGCCCCACGCCCCTATGAGACGCTCCTCGCCAAGGGTGAGGACCGTCGGCAGCGCATCCTCGGCGTAGCCGAGCGGCTTCTTGCGCGCAACGGGTGGCGCAACACCTCGCTCGCCCAGATCGCCAAGGCTGCGGGCGTGACGCCTGCGGGCCTGCTGCACCACTTCGAGTCCAAGGAGCAGCTGCTCAACGCGGTGCTCGACGCCCGCGACGAAGACGACGCAATCCACGCGGACTACGAGTCCGGAGACCTGATCACCGAGCTGAGCCGAGTGCCGGAGAGGTTCGCCAGGGCGCCCGAACTCGTCGGCACGTTCACCGTGCTGCTCGTCGAGAACATCGCCCCCGATGCGCCGCTGCACGATCGCCTTCATAAGCGGTATCGCGCCGCCATCGACATCCTCACCGAGATCATCGAGCGCGGTCAGCGGCTCGGGAAGTACCGCCCGGATTGTCATGCGGCCGCCAAGGCCGTCGAAATTCTCGCCTTCATCAATGGAATGGAGACCTTATGGTTGCTCGACCCGTCAATACCGCTCACCGAGGCGTTCAAGGAATACGCGGCGTCGCTGGAGGTCGCTCTGGCGTCGCGGAGCTCGACATGAGGTACCGGCTCGACGTGGTCGCGGCCAACGCGGCCGACGCGGTCAAGTTCGCGGGCGGCTGGATGTACGACCGCGTGATGGCCGGCTGGGACGTCACCGTGCTCCTGGCCGATCGCACGGATGAGCGGCCACTCCATATCCTCGGTGTCGAAACGTCGGATCTCGAATCGGCGCTGGCGCTGTGGTCCGAGCGGCCACACCCGCAGACGGTCGCCGTGGCCGCCGACCTGTTCGCAAGCAACGACCGGGTGCGTCAGGGCGTGCTCGGCGCACTCGAGCAGGGCCTCACCGAGGTCACCCTGTGGGGCGAGCGCTGGCCCGCCGAACTCGACGACAGCGTCGGACCCGTCGCGCATCGACTCAGCGCGGCCGCCCGGGCCTTCAAGAGTCAGGCGCTCACCGCCGCCGCGGACACCGGCGCCGTCGCGGGAACCGAGACCTTCCGCTGCGGTGTGATGGCGACGCCGTCGGTCGCCGCGGATCTCATCCCTGCGAGCTGACCTCGATCAGCACCTTGCCGACGGCCTTTCCGTCGGCGACATGCCTTAGCGCGCTCGCGGTTTCGGCAAGCGGATAGACCGCGCCGATATGCGGGGCCACCGCGCCGGTGACGAGCAGTTCGTGCAGTTCGTCCTCGTTGCGGGCGAAGTCGTCAGCAGCGACGTCCTGGAATTGGAAGCCAAGCACGACCACGCCCTTGACCAGAACGAGGTTGAGCGGGATACGCGGGATGACACCCGAGGCGTAGCCGACCGTGACGAACCGGCCACCACGGCGCAGCGATCGCAGCGCGGGTTCGGACAGATCGCCGCCGACGGGGTCGATGACGGCATCCGCGCCGTCGGGGATGGCATCCCGCAACGCAGCGCGCAGGTCGCCTGATCGGTGATTGATCAGATGGTGTGCACCGTATGAGGCTGCCGCGTCGAGCTTTTCGGTCGATGATGCGACGGCGGTGACGTCGGCGCCGAGCGCAGCGGCCAGCTGCTACGGCGGCAAGTCCGACGCCGCCACCCGCTCCGAGCACGATGACTGCGTCACCAGAACCGCACACGCGCCACCGAGCGCAGCGCGTGATACGCGGTTCGGTGTGCCACCCCGAACGCCGCCGCCGTGCGCTCGTCGATGCCGTCGGGGATTCGGGCCAACACCCTCGGGCGTCACCGCGATCTCTTCGGCGAACGCGCCGAACATCTGAGTTCCTGTCACTCTGTCGCCGACGGTGAATCCGCCTGTCTCGCCACCCACTTCGACGACGACGCCTGCGAATTCGCTGCCGACGACGAACGGTGGCGGGATGCTGATCTGATACTGGTTCGCGACGAGAAGGACGTCGGGGTAGTTGACCGCTGCGGCGCCGACTCGCACCCGTACCTGCCCGGCTTCGAGCGCCTGTCCTCGGCTGCTCCTCGATCCGGACGATCTCCGGTGGCCCGTATTCCGGGCAGACTGCGGCGCGAGTCACCTGTAGTCGCTGGATTCGGCGAGGTCGGCGGCCGAACGCATCAGGTCGACGATGACGGGGCCGTAGGCGAGCAGCTTCTCGTTGGTGCCCGCGCGCTGGAAACCCTGCTCGAGGACGATCGCGAGCTTCCATTTCGCCAGCACCAGGTAGTAGTCGAGGTCGTCGACCTGCCTGCCGGACACCGTGGCGTAATGGTCGACCACCTCTGTGCGCGAGGGCATTCCGCGCATATCGACGTAGCTCATCGCCGACGGCGCGTCAGTGTGCTCCGGCCAGCTCTGCACCATCCATCCGAGGTCCAGCTTGGGGTCGCCGACGGTGCCCATCTCCCAGTCGACGATCGCGGCCAACCGGGCGGGTGCGCCCTGCTGGTACATCACGTTCGCGAACTGATAGTCGCCGTGCATCAGGCCGGGGATGAAGTCGAGCGGTTTGTGTGTCCGCAGCCAGTCGGTCGCCTCGGCAAGGCCCTCGATCTCGCGGCCCTTGATCCGCTCGAAGAAACCGGTCCACCGGTCCACCTGGCGTTCGTGAAAGCCGTCCGGCCTGCCGAGATCGTGCAGCCCCTTGGCCTTCCAGTCCACCTTCGACAACAGCGCGATGCCCTCGGCCAGCTGATACGCCAACTGTCCTCGTGCGGCCACGTCGGTGTCGAACGGCTCCGGCCATCGCCCTTGGTCGAGATCCATCGGGGACCAGCCCTCGACGAATCCCATCAGGTAGAACGGGCGGCCGAGGACGGAAGCATCGGGACAGACGCCAACCGCGGCGGTGTGTGGGACCTCGGTTCCGTCGAGCGCCTCGATGATCCGCCACTCGCGAAGGATGCCTTTGTCGCGGTCGGGCGGGGCGTCCGGCGGAGGCATCCGCAGCACACAGTCGTGCTCGCCGCGGCGGATCCGGTAGATCACGTTCTGGGTGCCGCCGGAAAGGAAGTCGGCCTCCAGCGGTTCACCTTTCCCGGGCAGCCCTTCGCCGTCCATCCACTCCGCGAGCCGTGCGGTGTCTATCTCGTCGCTCACAGGTTGCCCACCTCGTGCTCCAGATATTCGGCGTACTTCTCCTGTGCCGCTTCGCGTTTACGCGGTATCCACCCGGTCGGCCAGATGTCGTCGCTGGGCTGGTAGTCGCGCAGCACCTGCTTGGCCACGGTGGCCTTGTGCACCTCTGTCGGGCCGTCGGCGAGTCCCATCACCGCGGCACCCGTCACCATCGACATGAACGGAACATCGTCGGTGACGCCGAGTGCACCGTGTACTTGCATTGCGCGCCAGGCGATATCGTGCAACACGGTCGGCATGACCACCTTGACGGCGGCGATGTCCTTGCGGACCTTCTTGTAGTCGTTGTACTTGTCGATCTCCCATGCGCTGTAGAGCACCATCAGCCGGAACTGAAGCAGCTGGGCGTACGAGTCGGCGATGTAGCCCTGAACGAACTGCTTGTCGGACAGCCGGCTGCCCTGGGTTTCGCGGCTCAGAGCACGCTCGCACATCATGTCCAGTGCGCTGCGTGCCATCCCGATGGTGCGCATCGCGTGGTGGATGCGTCCGCCGCCGAGGCGGGTCTGCGCGATGACGAACGCCTGGCCCTCTCCGCCGAGCAGTGCCTCGGCTGGCACGCGGACGTTGTCGTAGTGGATGAGCGCATGCGAACCTTCGCCCTCACGCTCGCCGTGAAGGCCGAAATTGCGGACGATCTTCACGCCCGGTGTGTCGGTGGGTACCAGGAACATCGACATGCCCTGGTAGGCGCTGACCTCCGGATTGGTCACCACCATCACGATCAGGAACGAGGCGGTTTTCGCGTTGGAGGAGAAGAACTTCCAGCCGTTGATGACCCAGTCGTCGCCGTCGCGAACCGCCTGCGTGGTGAACAACGTCGGGTCCGCGCCTGCATGCGGTTCGGTCATCGAGTAACACGAGAACAGTTCGCCGTCGAGCAACGGCCTCAGGTACTTCTTCTTCTGTTCGTCGGTGCCGTAGTGCGCGATGATCTCGGCATTGCCGGTGTCGGGTGCCTGGCAGCCGAAGATGATCGGCGCCCACTGCGATCGCCCGAGAATCTCGTTGAGCAGGGCGAGCTTGAGCTGTCCGTAGCCCTGGCCGCCCAAGTCGGATCCCAGGTGTGTCGCCCACAGGCCGCGCCGCCTGACCTCTTCCTTGAGCGGGTCGATGACCTTGCGCCGGTTGTCGTCCGGCGGGGTGAACTGCAGGTGGGGGAAGGCGAGGTCGAGCGGTTCGATCTCGTCGCGGACGAACTCGTCGACCCAGTCGAGTTCCTTCTGGTACTCGGGGTCGGTTTCGAAATCCCACGCCATCGTGTGTCTCCTTGCTTCCGTCAGGGCTTTTGGTTGAATCCGGCGATCAGTGCGCGTGATGTCTGCGGCCACCACATCGGCGAAGGACCGCTTGCCGAATCCGCCGAGCGCCCAGTGCCGCACGCCCTCGCTGACATGCATCTGAGCCAGTCGCGACAGGTGGGGGACGTCGACGTGTGCCGCGAGCTTGCCGTCGGACTTCGCCTTGGCGAAAAGCTCGCCGAACATATCGGCGTCGGCGTCGACGGGACGGTCGCCGGAGAGGATGCGCTGCTCCTGGCGGTAGCCCTCCAGAATCGTCTCGACGACGAGGTCGCGCGGGTTGGGAGCCATCGAGCGTTCGAGGCTGCGCAGCGCCTTGGTGATGACGGCGTGTACGTCGTAAGCGCCCGCAGCCAACTCCTGATGCACGGTCTTGTGCGCAGCCCGAGTCGACAGCAGCCCGACTTCGAACAGCACGTCTTCCTTGGCCGGGAAGTAGAAGTAGAACAGCGCGCGGGAGACGCCCGCCGCCCGGCAGATGTCGGCGACCGTCGTCTTGGCATAGCCGTTGGTACGCCACAGGGCCATCGCCGCCTGCACCAACGACCGCTTGGTCTCCGTCGAGCGCGCCCTCTGGAACGATGCCCGACGCTGACCACCGTCAGCGGTGGCAACCGGGCTGGTCTTCGGCACAGCCGCACACTAGCAGGCAGATTGAGCTCTTGCAAATAGTTAACGCATGTCTAACTATCTATGTATGTCCAAGCAGCTGCACCACGTCGTCATGCGAAGCCACTCGGCCAAGTCGTTCGTCGCGTTCCTGACCGACGTCGTCGGGATGGAAGTGCAGTTCGAGCTGCGGGTGCCGGGCGAAGTCCTGGAGAAGACGCTGGGCTGGCCGCCGTCCGACGGCGCCGATGTGACGATGGTCGGCACCGGCGAGGCGGGTCTGATCGAGGTCCTTGACGTACCGGAGCATCTGCGCGACATCGCGCCGGAAGGGCTGGCGGCTTTGTCGTTTCTGACCGACGAGTTCCGGCGTACCCACGATGCGGCGAAGTCATTTGCAAGCGACGTGACGATCTTCGACACCGGAACGCCCGGCGTCGATCTGTTCTTCTGCACCGTGGGCGGTGTGCCCGTCGAATTCATGGGCGCCTATGCACCCGAAGCGAACTCCGAAACCAGCGACGCGACGAAGGATTGAGTGCGCCGACGCGACTCGCGCCGTGCGACCGCGTCACCGCCGAGCGGAACCACCCGAACGGCGAGGTCTGTGACACCCGCGTCGCGGTAGCGGCGCAGGCGCGCCAGCACCGTCGACTCGTCGCCCGCGGCCATCGTGTCTCCGACGTCTTCGGCGTCGCCGTGTTCGAGCAGCCGGACATAGTTCGGGGAGAAGTCGGCGTGCCCGAGCACTTCGCTGGCGTAGGTGCGGGCGGTGTCGACCTCGCTCTCGGAGCAGAGTGCGACGGGAACGCCTGCCACGACACGGGTTTCGGATCGTCCGGCAGACTCGGCCGCCTCGGTGATACGCGGCACCACGTAGTCGCCGATCGCGCGTTCGTCTGCCATCCACAGGATGGTGCCTGCGGTGCGCTCGCCGGCGATTCGCAGCATCGTCGGCCCCAGTGCGGCGATCAGCACCGGCATCGCGAATGCGTCGGTGACGTCGATCGGGCTGTGCACGGAAAAGCTGTCGTTGTCGACGGCCACCGCGCCGGGACCGGCGAACGCCGCGTCGAGCACGTCGAGGTAGTCGCGCACGAGGCGCGCCGGTTTGTCATAGGGCAGCCCGAGTTGGTCGGAGATGATCCAGTGGTGCGACGGGCCGACGCCGAGCGCGAACCTGCCCGCGCAGGCGACCTGGGTGGTCAGCGCCTGCTGCGCGAGGATCACATGGGTGACGGGTCTGCAAGGGGACGACGGCCGTTCCGATTTCGATGCGATCAGTGACGTGGCCCAGCAGTGCGACCGCAGTCATCGCGTCGAGGTAACCCGGCACCTGGGGGATCCAGAACGACGCGAAACCGTCGGCCTCGGCGGCCTGTCCGTCTTCCAAAAGACCTGCCAACCGGTCGGCCCGCGGGCGTTCCTTGTCGGAGCCGACCATCAAGCCGACGCGCATTCAAACCCCCTAGGGCACATAGCGATCCCACTGGTACGGCACGACGGGATAGAAGGGCGCCGCAAGCAGCGGTTCGACGTCGCCTCGTTCCCAGCGGGCGGCGAGCACCGGCCGCAACCGTTCGGCGGTCGCGACCGGATCGTCGTCGAGAAAGCAGTACGTGAGCAACTGACCGGCACGCGCACTGGCGAGGCGCGCGTCGACATCCTGCGACGCCACCGACCAGATACCGCCGACTCCTTCGGTGTCAGTGAGGTCGGCGGGCGGCGTCGTGCCCGACTCCAGCAGCAGGTACACCCCGCGTGCGGGCCACCACGGCAGCACGTCGGCGCCGACCTTGATCCGCTGCGCCGCCACCTTGTCGGATATCGCGTAGACGCCGCGCTGCACGGGTGGCAACAGCGGCAGTTTGCGGTCGGCGCCACCGAGCGCCGAGGACAGTTCGAGGAACGGCGTCAGCCCGCGCTGATCGGTGAAGAAGTACGTCATCACGTGGTCGATCGCGTCGAAGCGCTCGTCGCTGTGTGCGCGGGCGGCCCGGCACGCCGGCGTCGACACCAGCCTCAGCGAGGCGCGCACACCTGCCAGTCGGTGTTGTTCAGGCCGGTGGTCGAGCGTGTGCCAGCGCAGATACTCGGCGTCGCGACCCTCGGGATGGCGCCGCGCCATCGAGACGAACAGCGTGCCGATCTCGCCGCGCCCCGCGGCGAGCACACCGTCGACGTGGTCGGAAGGGGTTCCGGGAAGCGTCAATTCGAACCTCGTTGCAGCTTGATTTCGGGATGACGGGCGGTGATCATCCGCCGAAAGCCCTCGCGCCACGGCACCTTCGTCGTGCCGAGAACCTCGTGCATGCGAGTCACATCGGGCCATAACGGCGTGTGCGCGTCGGGGGTGTACTCGAAGACCGGCTCGACGCCGACGAGCTCACCCATGTAGGCGCAATAGTCCTCGACGCTGACCGTCTCGCTGCCCGCCCAGTTGACGACGACAGGGGGAGTGGCGGCGACCTCCATCGCCCGGATGCCCAGTTCGACGTAGTCGTCCTCGTAGATCGGGTTGTAGTTGTTCGGCTTGTCCGGATGGAGTCGAATCGGCTTGCCCGCCAACATCATCTCCGAGCCGGTCGGCGGGTGCTCCACCCTCGGGCCCGTATGTCGAGCAGATCCGGATGATCGTCAGCGGAATGTCATAGCGGTCGGCGACCCACGTGCACACCGATTCGGCGGCGATCTTGCTGAAGCTGTAGTTCGGCCGCAGCGGTACGCCTGGCGGATCGGATTCACGAAGCGGGCGATGGCCCTGATAGCCGTAGATCGATCCGGTCGAGCAGAACACGAAGCCCTTGGCGGTCCGGCAATGGTGAAGCAGCGCACCCGAATTGTGGGCGTTGGTCTCGACGCAACGCGTCCAGTCGTCGGTGCCTGTGTCCACCGCCGCGTGGAAGACGTAGCCGAAATCGTCGGGCAGCGTCGAGAAGTCGGGATCGGCCATGTCGAGCGCGAACGGTGTGACGCCTGCTGCGCTGAGCCTGTCGCGGTCGGCCGGGTCCCTCAGCCGGGCCGCACCCCACACGTCGTTGCGCTCGGCGAGCGCACGCGCGATGGGGAAGGCGATCTTGCCGGTCGCGCCGGTGATCAGCACCTTTTGTCCGTCGAGCACCCACTAGTCATAGCGCATCGTCACCCAAATGTTAAGTACTTGATATGTTGGTTCGTGTGCAGCTGAGGTTCGATGACGAGGTCGAGGAGTTCCGCGCGGAGTTCATCGCCTTTCTCGACGAGCATCTGCCCGCCGAGGCCGAGGCGGCCGCCGAGCGGTCGCGTTCGACATCGCACGTGCCGGAATGGTCGCGGCGCTGGCAGCGACTGCAGTTCGACCACGGCTGGCTGCTTCCGGGCAATGCACCGGAGTTCGGCGGGCGCAACGCAGGCATCCTGCAGCAGTTCGTGCACCGCGAGGAGTTGTCGCGGCGACGCATCTACCACGCGTTCAACCCGCAGGGAGTCGGCATCATCGCGGCCTCGCTGCTGTCGTTCGGCACCGACGAGCAGAAGCAGCGGTGGGCAGTGCCACTGCTGCGTGCCGAGATCACCGCATCGTTGGGCATGAGTGAGCCCGGCGCGGGTTCTGACCTTGCGGGGTTGAGCACGCGTGCGGTGTTGGACGGCGATCATTTCGTCGTCAACGGTCAGAAGGTCTGGACGTCGGGTGCACACGACGCCGACGTGATCCTCGCGTTCGTCCGCACCGATCCAGATGCACCGAAACACAAGGGGATCAGCGCGCTCCTGATTCCGACCGATACACCAGGAGTGACATGCCGGCCGTTCGCGTCCGTGTACGAGCGCGACGACCTCGACTTCAATGAGGTCTTCCTGACCGATGTCGTGGTGCCCGCCGAGAATCTGCTCGGACCGTTGGGCGGTGGCTGGAAGGTGGCCAACGGATCGCTCGGTCACGAGCGCACGATGATGTGGCTGCAGTTCGCCAACCGGTTGGGGCAGACACTCGAGAGCTTCCACCCCGACGGCGCGCTACAGCGCGACGAATACGCGCGTATCGCCATGGATTATCAAGCGCTGCGCCTGCTCGGCTCGGCCGCGCTGGCACGCGCCGCGAGGGGCGAAGGCGATACCGCCGGGCTGTCGGTGCTCAAGGTGTTCGGGTCGGAAGCCGAACAGAGCGCGTACCGACATGTACTGGAGGCGACGGGAGTCGACGGTCTGGCCGACCCGGCGATGACGGCGCCGTACAACCCTTACAGCCCAGGGCAATTCACGGCGGGCTGGTTCACGCGCTACATCGGCAGCTTCGCGGGCACGATCGCGGGTGGCACCTCGGAGATCCAGCGCAACATCATCGCCCAGCACGTCCTCAAGCTGCCCGCGCGCTGAGACGGCTCTTCGCCACCCGGCGTTTTCCGCACCGATTCAGTTGTCAGTGGGACTGCTCTATTATCGAATGTATGTTCGAATCCGATTGAAGCCGACGAGGCCGGGTTGGTCGAGGAGATTGCCCGGCTGGAGCGGGTGAAGTCGGCGGCCGCTGCTGGTCAGGCCCGGCTGACGGCGGTGTTGGCCGATAAGCGGCGCGCCGCCGAGGCCGCCGCCGGCGTGCCGCGGGCCAAGCAGTGCCGCGGGCTGGCCAGTGAGGTGGCGTTGGCGCGCCGCGACTCCCCGGTGCGCGGTGGCAGGCATTTGGGGTTCGCCACGGCGTTGGTGTTCGAGATGCCGCACACGCTGGCCGCGCTGGAATGCGGGGCACTGTCGGAGTGGCGGGCGACGCTGATCGTGAGGGAGTCGGCCTGCCTGGATGTCGAGGACCGGCGCACGCTGGACGCCGAGATGTGCGCCGATGTCACCAAACTGGATGGGCTGGGTGATGCGCGGATCACCGCTGACGCCAAGGCCATCGCCTACCGGCTCGATCCGCAGGCGGTGGTGGACCGGGCGGCCAAGGCCGAATCCGAGCGCACGGTGACGATCCGTCCCGCACCCGACGCCATGGCCTATGTGAGCATCCTGTTGCCGGTGGCCAAAGGTGTTGGGGTGTACGCGGCGCTCAAGCGTGCCGCCGACACCACCTTCGATGACCGATCCCGCGGCCAGGTCATGGCCGACACCGCTTACGAGCGGGTCACCGGCACGCCGGCCGATGTCGCCGACCCGGTCGCGGTGGATCTGGTGATCACCGACGAGACGCTGCTGGGCGGCGACGACGTCCCGGCGCGGTCTGAGCGGCTACGGCCCCATTCCCGCCTCGGTGGCGCGCGGGCTGGTGCAGCAAGGCGGTCAGCGACGAGCGGTCGCGGTGCACGCTGCGGCGGCTCTACCGCCACCCGAAGTCGGGTGCGCTGGTGGCGATGGAGTCGCGATCGCGGTTCTTTCCCAAAGGGTTGGCGATGTTCATCGGGCTGCGCGACCAAACCTGCCGCACCCCGTATTGCGACGCGCCGATCCGCCACCGCGATCACGCTCAGCCCCGACACCGCGATGGGCCGACAAGCGCCGACAACGGGCTCGGCGAATGCGAACGCTGCAACTACACCAAGGAATCACCGGGCTGGCGGGTTACCGCGGGCAGCGACGAGAACGGTGTACACACAGCCGAATTCACGACGCCCACCAGACACCGCTACCGATCGACCGCACCACCGCTACCGGGATTACCCGATATCGAAGTGACGGAGCTGGAATTCAGGATCGGCATCGCGATAGCCGAACAGGACGCCGCGTAGGCAGGGTTAGCCATGATCTGCCCGTCGGTTCTCCTTGAGGTAGGCGGAGCTTCGGGTTACGAACCAGGTCGCGATCGGTCGAACGAGACGGATGACTGGCACGAGCTTGCCGAAGTCTTTCTTCATGTCTTCGAGTTGCTCGGCGATTCCCCGTTTCTGGTACTGAAGGAGGCGCTGGCTCTCCTCGGTGTCCACCCAGTCGCCGAAGAAGCGTGGAGGCTTGGTGCGCACGAACGCATCGGCCGGAATCGGACCGATTCCGATCGCACCCATCAGTGCATTGGTGAAGGCGCGATAGGTCATGCGGCAGCTGCGCGCCGCCGGCGATGAACAGTGTTTTTCCGATCGACCCCTCACAGGCCACGGCTCGGGCGAATGCAACTCCCGCATCTGCGGGATGGAGGAACTCGAATCGGGCGTCGGGGCTGAACTCGAACATGATGCTGGGGTCCTGCGCCTGCAAGTGGATCGGCGTCACTGCGGCGAGCCGCAGGATGCTCCAGCGCAGCCGCGACTGCCCGGATGGCTTGCTCACACGCCACCTTGTGGCGTCCGTATTCGTCCGTCGGACGCACGGGTGTGTCGACGCGCAGCGGCGGCTCGCGGTCTTGGACGTCTCCGAAAATGCCTACGGACGAAGCGAAGACGAGCCGGGTGGCCGTGGGCGAGGCCTCCATCTCCGCGAGGAGGTTGCGCGTGGCGTCGACGTTCACTTTTTGGGCGAGGTCGGGCACTCGTTCTGTCGAGGGAGGAATGATGGCGGCCAGGTGGATCACCGCGTCCACGCCCTCGAGCGCGGACCGGAGCGACTCCGGATTCGTGATATCGCCCCAGACGAACTGCACCCGTCCGTCGAATCCGGATGCGAGTTGGCGCGCCCTGCGAGATTCGAGGTCGAAAGCGACGACGTCATGGCCTTCAACGAGCAACGCCTCCAATGTGGAGAAGCCGATGTTGCCCAACGCACCCGTCACCAAGACCTTCATCTTTTAGCCTCGCGACGGTGCCGGTGCGGCGAGTTCCCGCAGAGAGGACATGAACAGCTCGTCCATCTGTGGGCTCAAGTCGGCCAGGGTCGGTGCGCTGGCGAAGCTGGCGGAGCCGAAGACGCGTTCGAGCACATCGGTTCCCGTGGAAGCGCCGATGGACAGACAGAGGCAGGCAACGCCGTCGGCGCGGAGTTCTTCGAGGGCCTTGCTTGCGTCGGCTTCCGCGTAACGACCCTCGTAGCCGTCGTCGTATGGAAAGCCGTCCGAGAGGACCAGCAACAGGCGATTCGGCGTGCCGGCCTCGGTCTTGAGAACTTCGCCCGCACCACGGATTCCGGCCCCGAGGCGGGTATAACTCGCCGGCTCGAGCTGGTTGAGGCGGGCCCGCCCGACGGCGCCGAAATTTTGGTCGAACGTCTTGATGGCAGGCAGGTGCACGGCGTGGCGGCCCTGCGATCGAAATGCATAGACGGCGACGCGATCACCAAGCTCTTCCAGTGTGACGGCCAGGGTGGCGGCCGCGCGGCGCTGGTGGTCGTGCACCGCGAGACCGTCGGAATCGGCGTCGACGGCAGACCCGGACGCATCGATCAGAATGAGCACGCCGAGATTGCGAGCAAGTTTGCGGCGCTCCAGGTAGACATGCTCGGGCGCCGAGAAGCCGGATTGCAGATCGACGAACAGGTCGATGAGCGCCTCGATATCGAGGTCGTCCCCGTCGGCACGGCCACGCAGCACCTTCGGGCCGAGTCCGACGCGAGCAAGGCGGCGCCGCAGCACGTCATCGTGTGCGACACCGGCATTGGAGACTTCGGCGGCGACGGTCAGGGGAAAGTCGATGACCCGGCACCAGTCGGGCTTGTACCGGTCGTTGAAGACGTCCCACTCCGGATACAGGGCGCCGCCAACGCCTACCGCCGCACCGGGTTTGCCGTCATCGGTGAATTGGATGCGGGTTGGCAGGGGACGGGCATTCGGTCCGATCTGCTGCACCCGCCGGGTGGAGCGAACTGTCATCTCGGCACCCGCGGCACCCTCTCCGGGTGAGCGTGAACCGCCGAACATCTTGCGCAGGTAGTCCGACATCGACTGGTTGTTGAAGATCGGACTCTCGAACAGCTTGAGAATCTTGCTCTCCCCGGACTTTCCGCCGTCATCGTCCTCGTCTTCGTCGTCGACCTCAGACTCCGGTAGGCCGATGGGGTCGAACTGCAATTTGAGGTCCTTGTTGGTGGCCTGCCCGCCGGGCCCGGCGGTAGACCCCAGAAGCCGAGACGGTTTGATGACACCGAACCACTCCGGGGGGTCGGCAACCGTAGCTCGGGTCTTGGCCACCTCCAGTGACTCATCGGAGGTCGCGGTGCGGGGTTGCCCGTCGGGCAGGAGCGCGGCATCGATCCGAATCTGCCTGCCGAGTTCGGCGAGCACCCGGTGACCTTCGAGTGCCAGGTAGCGGCGCGCCGTCGTGGCCCGTGCCCGCAATCCCTTCACCAATCGCGGATCAAGGCTGCCCGCACCGAGAAGTGCTGCCTGGACCAACATCTCGCGGCGCTGCTCTTCGACGGAACGACCGGCCGAGACGAAGATGAACTGTCCGCTCGTGTGCGCAGGCTGGCCGGCCGGCGCTTCGGCGACATCGACGGACCTGCCGGCGATGTAGGTGGCGAGGAACCGGAACCGGTCAGGACTTTCCGGGGCAGCGTCGGTCACGTCTGGGGTAGGACGGTATTGACGAGTTCATCGAGGGCGCGGATGACATCGGCATCGTCGGAGAGCACTTGGACGACGGCCGCGTGGACGGCACTGCGCAGGTTCAACCCCTCGGCCGCCAGGCCGCCTGCGAGGATCAACATGCGGGTGGAGGACACTTCGCGCAAGCGGTGAGCCGTCCAGGTTGCGGATGGCGTACGCGAGCTTGACCAGCGAACGTGCAATTTCGATATCGATCCCGGCTTCGTAGGCAACCACCTCGGTCTCGACGTCGGCGGACGGGTAGCCCAGTTCGATGGCGATAAAGCGTTGACGCGTCGACTCTTTGAGGTTTTTCAGGACGCTCTGGTATCCGGGGTTGTAGGAGATCACCAACTGAAATCCGGGCGCCGCCTGCAGCGTGGTGCCGAGCCGGTCGACGGGCAACTCACGGCGGTGATCGGCGAGCGGATGGATGACGACGGTGGTGTCCTGGCGCGCCTCCACCACCTCGTCCAGGTAGAAGATTGCGCCCTCGCGCACCGCGCGGGTCAGCGGCCCGTCGACCCAGACCGTCTCACCGCCCTTCAACAGAAATCGGCCGACGAGATCCGCCGATGTCATGTCCTCGTGGCCCGCAACGGTGATCAGCTCCCGGCCGAGTTGGTGGGCCATCGCCTCCACGAAGCGTGTCTTCCCGCATCCTGTAGGTCCCTTCAACAGCACGGGCAGGCCCCGGCCTGCCGCCGCGCGGAAGACCTCCACCTCGTCGCGCACCGCACGGTAGAACGGCGCGTTCGACACCGGGGTGACCACGGCAGACATGCTATTCGGCAATTCAGTTTCCTCGCTCGATCGGAACGTTTTCGGGAAGTTTCACGCCGTCGGGCAGGACGAGCTGACCGTCGTGATTGATGTAACCCGAATTCGTCAGGGGCATCGGAAGCGCAGGGTCGGGGCACGGCCGATCGGTGTCTTCACCGCAGATGCCCATCAGGAAGTACGAGCGCTTCAAGATGTCGTCCGGCCACGGGTCCTGGTGCATGGCAAAGAACTGTGCCGGAATGTTGTAGAAGACGAAGAAGAATGCGCTGCACGCGGCGAAGATCGCCAGGAAGCGGGTCAGCTGCTGTTGGACGAATCCGCCTCGGACCTGGTCGAGTCCGCGCTCGACGAAGGTGCGGCCACGGTCGTCGGTGAAGTAGCGCATGCAACACAGGCCGGCCTGGACACCGCCCCACATGAGCCCTTCATAGAGCGGCCACTGGTAGTACGTGCCCGCATTGACCGACAGCGCCTGGATGGCGCCCGGATAGGTGAACAACCCCATCGGCATGAGGAACATGCCCTCGATGACGAAATCGAAGATGAAGGTCCATGCGATCACGACCCCGATCAGGCCGAAGGTGTTGATATTGGGAAACCGCTTCTTGGCCAGGCGCATGACCCAGCAGCCCAGCATTGTGCACAGCAGGACGAAGAAGTAGCCCGGGGCGTTCATCAGAATGGGCTCGGCCATCATGGCGCCCGGTTCCCCGAACGACACCCAACCCGGGAATGTCCTGGACCCATGAGCCCATATTCCACATCCAGGTGTTGTATGTGCTCCACGTGTTGAAGTAGTTCAGCAGCGGATCCTGAAACCACAGCAGCCCGCAGGACACGAAGAGCATGCCGTCGAGCGTGATCCGCCGCTCCCGGCGCCACGGCCGAATGAGGAACCACCAGATGGCAATTGGCAGGCCGACCACGATCACGGCTGTCCACGTGAAGAGGATCGCCTTCATGAACATCGGCGGGTCGGTCGGGCCTGCGGGAACCCGCTCGAAGTTGGGCCCGGTGAGCCAGCGGATCCACACGTATAGCTGGAAGGCGAGGATGGCGCCGCCGACGGCGGCCCAGACTTTCACCGGCGTGATCTTCTTCTGAGGCTGGGCACCGAGTGCCGCATCGCTCAGTGATTCGGTGAGAACGGGCTTTTTCTTGCTCGACAGATCGCTCACGACACCGTCTCCTCCGCACTTGTCGATCCCATGGACCTCGCAGCTCCCCTCGGAAAGTGGCCGATGCGCCGAAAATATACCAGTCGGTATCTGAATGACCAAGGGGTCAAATCCTGTGGCAAGATGGCGGCATGGTGGAGCCCTGGACGCGCGAGCGACGCCTCGAACGCACGCGCTCGCTGCTGCTGGATGCCGCAGAGCAGGTGTTCGCCGAAAGGGGTTTCATCGCAGCGACTCTCGACGACATCGCGAAGGCGGCCGGCTACTCGAAGGGCGCGATCTACAAGTACTTCGCCACCAAGGAGGAACTGTTCCTGGCTGCGAGTGACCGGTACTGGCGTCGGTACTTCGACAAATTCGCCGAGGTGATGTCGTCGTCGGACCACATCGGGGCACGCGAACTCGAAGACATCGGCGAGCGGTGGCGCCAGCTGAGTCGTGACCGCGGCGCCGAGCATGCGGCACTGGGCATCGAGTTCAACCTCTACCTGCTGCGCAATCCAGAGGCGCGGGAACGCGTGGCCGCCAAGCGATCTGAGGTTGTCGACGGGCTCACCCGCTACATCGTCGAGGGCGTCGAGAATCTCGGCGCGACCCTGTTGATCCCCGCAGCGACGTTCGCCCACATCATCATCGCCACGACCGACGCCGTCGAACTGGGCAGCCACCTCGACGATGTCGATCTGTACCAGGCGATGGTCGAGATGTACGTGTCGGCCGTGAAGATGCCCTGACCCTCACCTGCTTGGTTCGAAGGGAACGATCGCGCGGCACCTCGGCACCCTCGGGGAGTACGAGTTCGCCGTCGCTGTTGATGTAGCCGGAGTGCTTGGTCGGCATCGGAAGATCAGGATCGGGGCAGGGCATGTCGGTTCCGTCGCCGCAGATGCCGCCGGTGAAGTACGAGCGCTTCATGTGGTCTTCCGGCCAGGGGTCGGAATGCATGCCGATCCATTGCGCCGGCACGTTGTAGAAGATGAAGAAGCAGGTGCTGACACCGCGCGAAGATGGCCAGGAACCGGATGAACTGCTGGCGTGCGAGGCCACCTCGGACATTGTCCAATCCGCGCTCGACGATGGTTCGGCCGCGGTCGTCGGTGAAGAAGCGCAGGCAGCACAGCGCGGCCTGGACGCCGCCCCACATCAACCCCTCGTAGATCGGCCACTGGTAGTAGGTGCCCGCGTTGAACGACACGGCGCTGGATGGCACCGGGATAGGTGTAGAAGCCGATCGGCAGCATGACCAGGGCCTCCATCACGAAGTCGAAGACGAAGGCGATCGCATAGGTGGCGAGGATCAACCGCAGGTTGCTGATGTTGGGCCAGCGCGACTTGATGCGCCGCATCACCCAACATCCGACGATGGTGATCAGCAGAACGCCGTACGCGTATCCCGGCGCGTTGGTCAGCAGGGGTTCGGCGCACCATGCGCGCCCGGTTCCTCCGGTGACACCCAGCCCGGGATGTTCGACGACCAGGAACCCATGTTGAACGACCAGGTGTTGTAGGTGCACCAGGTGTTGAAGTAGTTGAGCATCGGATCCTGGAAGAACATCAGGCCCATCGACAGCAACAGCATGCCGTCGAGCGTGATTCGCCGTTCTCGTGCGCCACGGCCGGATGAAGAAGAACCAGATGCGCGAACGGCAGACCGACCCAGAGAACGACCGCGTTGGCGATCAGCGGGATCTTCATGTGCAACGGCGGATCGTTTGGCCCGGCGGGCACCCGCTCGAAGTACGGTCCGGTGATCCAGCTGATCCACACGTACAGCGTCAGCGCCAGGATCACGGCGCCCAATGCCGCCCAGATCTGAACGGGCTTGCCCTTGGGCTGAACCTGGGCACCGAGTTCGGCCGTTCCGCCAAGTGATTCGGTTACTCGCAGGCTTCTTGTTCGACAGATCGCTCACGACGCCTCCTGACCCGCCGCGCCGCACGCGGACTCGCACGGAAAGATACCAGTGAGTATCTAGATACTCCAACCGGTTTCTCAGATTCTGTGGCAGACTTTTTCCATGGTCGAGCGTTGGACACGGGAACGACGTCTCGAGCACACGCGCACGCTCCTGCTTGACGCCGCGGAGGACGTGTTCGCCGAAAAGGGCTTCGCGCCAGCTGTTCTCGACGACATCGCGCACGCGGCGGGCTATACGAAGGGCGCCATCTACAAGCACTTCACCACCAAGGAAGATCTGTTTCTGGCCGTCAGCGACCGCTACTGGCGCCGTTATTTCGACAACTTCGCCGAGGTGATGTCGTCGGCGGGCCAGGTCGGCTCGCGCGAACTCGACGAGATCGCCGCACGGTGGCGCCAACTCAGTCGTGACCGCGGTGCCGAGCATGCCGCGTTGGGCCACGAGTTCACCCTCTATCTACTTCGCAATCCTGAGGCGCGCGAACGAGTGGCCGAGAAGAGGTCAGAAATCGTCGAGGCGCTCGCGAAATTCATCGTCGAAGGCATCGACAGGCTGGGTGGGACATTGTTGATCCCGCCCCTGACGTTCGCCCAGGTCTTGGTCGCCACAAGTGACTCGGTCGTGCTGGGCAGCGAACTCGACGATGTCGACCTCTATCGGCCCGTCATCGAAATGTACGTCTCGGCGATCAAAATGCCCTGACTGTCAGCTGCTCTCGGGCAGCGCGCGGACCGCCTGCGCTCCTGCACGTCGCGTGAGGTAGTCGATCTGCAAGTGAATTGCGTAGAGCACCAGCGGGGGCAGCACGATGAACGGGACGTTCTCCGCGATGAATTTGAAACCAAGGCCGTACGCGCCTTGGCCGATGTCGTCGAAGCCGGCGCCCACCTCGGCCAGGAAGTACACCGCGGTGCTGCTCATCAACACCGCGCACCCGGCAAATGCGACCCAGAGGCAACGGATCCGCGATTCTGCGGGCAGGTCGACCTTGATCAGCCTCGTCCAGGTGAGGAAAACGACGACTCCGGTGATCACTCCGACCACTTCCAGCGCGAAGATCCACGGGTTGCCGCTGACGTAGCGGGTGTCGGCCAACGCGTACTGCCACCACAGCCATTTCCAGCCGGGATCGATCGTCGGGGTCCACCAGCCGAGCGGGTGGCCGATGAGGAACATCAACTCGTAGCCGATCTGACTGCACGCCGTATACGGCAGGTAGAACAGCGTCAGCTCCGCCGCCTTGTCGAGCCGGGTTCGGCTTTCGCCCGGCGCGTCCCACAGGATGACGAGCGGCACGAGTATCACCGGTACGCCGAAGAGCAGGTTGGCGATCACGTCTGAGGTGAGATTCGGTGCGATCAGGCCGAATTGGACGCCGATCGTCATGCCAAGGAACACGACTCCGGTCAGCAGTCCGACGCCGAGGTAGATGCGGCCCCGATGCGGTGCGACCGGGCGCGCGAAGTTCGGTTCGCGAGTTTCCAGTGTGGTCACGACCTTCGACTCCCTCCGCACCCGGACACAGAACAATATCAACTACTTGTGATTGTTGCGCGAAGCATATACCGTCGGCTGGTCGTCTCCGCGAAGTGACGAAAAGGTAGCTGCGCCTGAACGTTTGCCTGAGACACTTGCCGGGCGCTTCGCGGGTCGGCGGCGCGCGGCAGCGATGACAGTCGACAGGAGACGACGATGCCTCGATTTCCCAAGCCGCCGGAAGGCAGCTGGACCGAGCACTACCCGCAGCTGGGAACCGGTCCGGTGTCCTACGAGGACTCGGTGGACCCGGAGTTCTACGAAGTCGAGCGCAAGGCCGTGTTCCGTCGTGCGTGGCTGAATGTCGGCCGCGTCGAACGGATTCCACGCAAGGGCAGTTATTTCACCAAGGAACTCAAGGTCGTCAACACCTCCATCATCGTGGTGCGCACCGCCAACGGTGAAGTCAAGGCGTTCCACAACATCTGCAGGCACCGCGGCAACAAGCTGGTGTGGAACGACATGCCGCTGGAGGAAACCAGCGGTGTGTGCCGCCAGTTCACGTGCAAGTACCACGCCTGGCGCTACGACCTCGACGGCAACCTCACCTTCGTTCAGCAGGAGGGGGAGTTCTTCGACCTCGACAAGAGCCGCTACGGCCTGGTGCCCGTGCACTGCGAGGTGTGGGAAGGGTTCATCTTCGTCAACTTCGCCGATGAGCCCGAGCAGTGCCTTCGCGACTTCCTGGGGCCGATGATCACCGATCTCGAGGGCTATCCGTTCGACAAGATGACCTCGCGGTTCCACTACCGGTCCGAAGTGAAGGCCAACTGGAAGCTCTACATGGACGCGTTCCAGGAGTTCTACCACGCACCTGTGTTGCACGCGAACCAGTCCCCGACGGCATATTCGAAGGCTGCCGCCGAGGCGGGTTTCGAGGCTCCGCACTATCGCATCGAAGGGCCGCACCGGTTGGTGAGCACGTCGGGTATCCGGGCCTGGGAGATGGCCGACGAGATGCGCAAGCCGATCGAGGACATCTGCCAGAGCGGGTTGTTCGGGCCATGGGACAAACCGGATCTCGGCGAGATGCCGTCGGGGCTCAACCCGGCGAAATGCGATCCGTGGGGCCTCGATTCGTTCCAGCTGTTCCCGAACTTCGTGATCCTGTTCTGGGGACAGGGCTGGTATCTGACCTACCACTATTGGCCGACGTCGTTCAACACGCACATCTTCGAGGGCACGGTGTATTTCCCGCAGCCGAGAACGCCTCGGGAGCGCATCGCGCAGGAACTCGCCGCGGTGTCCTTCAAGGAGTACGGGCTGCAGGACGCCAACACGCTGGAGGCGACGCAGACGATGGTCGAGTCGCGGGTGCTGGACAACTTCCTGCTCTGCGACCAGGAGGTGCTCATCCGGCATCTACACACCGAGACCGCGGCTTGGGTGGCGGACTACCGACGCAAGACCGCGGGGGTGTGAGATGACGACCGCCGAGTCGACGGCGAAACTGCCGCCCGAGTTCGCCGACCTCGAGGAGTTCTCGGACTGGTGTCTTACCACCGAGGCCGAGCGTTACGCCAAGAGGCTGGCGCAGTTCGATGCAGGAGCTCCAGGCGTTCTACGACGCGATCACCGCGCGTGCCGAGGAGGCGATCTCCTTCTGCGACAAGTTCTCACTGGACGACATGCCCGACGATGTGCTCAATCTGATGCACCTTCTCTACTCGATGATTCAGGCGTCGTTCCCGGTCGAGTGCTGGAAGCAGCCCAAGGTGCCAGACACGGGTGCGACGACCCTGGACTGCGTGTCCGAACCGGTGCCGTGACCGGTCCGGTAACCGTCCTTCGCGCCGCGCGCTGGGCCGACGTTGAGGCCGGCGAGGTGCGCTCACCGGCTGTGGTGGTGATCGACGGCAACCGGATCTCCGCGGTCAATCCCGTTGAGGTGCCGCAGAATCCGGACGACGACATTGATCTGGGCGACGTCACGCTCCTGCCCGGTCTGATGGACATGGAACTCAACCTGCTGATCGGCGGACCCGGCGGTCCTGAAGGTCTGCCGAGTCCTATGCACGGTGTGCAGGACGACCCCGCGTACCGCACCTTGCGCGGCGCGGTCAATGCCCGCACCACCCTCGAGGCCGGCTTCACCACCGTGCGCAATCTCGGGTTGATGGTCAAGACTGGCGGCTACTTGCTCGACGTCGCGCTGCAACGCGCGATCGAGCAGGGTTGGCATGTCGGGCCGCGGATCTATCCGGCGGGGCACGCGGTCACGCCCTACGGCGGGCACCTCGATCCGACGGTGTTTCAGCGCCTCGCTCCTGGCATCATGCCGCTGTCGGTCGCCGAAGGCATCGCCAACGGCGTCGACGAGGTCCGGGCGTGCGTGCGTTATCAGGTCCGGCACGGCGCCAAGTTGATCAAGGTGTCGGCTTCGGGCGGTGTGATGTCGCACAGCACCGCGCCGGGCGCGCAGCAGTACTCCGACGACGAGTTCGCCGCGATCGCTGACGAGGCGCACCGCGCGGGGGTTCGGGTCGCCGCGCATGCGGTGGGGGACAGCGCTATTCGCGCGTGTATCCGGGCCGGGATCGACTGCATCGAACACGGATTCCTCGCCACCGACGACACGATCAAGATGATGGCCGACACCGGCACGTTCCTGGTATCGACCACCTACCTGACTGAGGCGATGGCGATCGACCGCATTGCTCCGGAGTTGCGCAAGAAGGCCGAAGTGGTGTTCCCGCAGGCTCAGGCCATGCTGCCGAAGGCCATCGATGCCGGGGTCCGGATCGCGTGCGGCACGGACGCCCCCGCGATCCCGCACGGGCAGAACGCTAAGGAGCTGTGCGCTCTTGTGTCACGTGGCATGACGCCCATGCAGGCGCTGCGGGCGGCCACGATCACCAGCGCCGAGCTGATCGATGCCGACGACGAACTCGGGCGCATCGCGCCGGGCTACCTCGCCGACATCGTCGCGGTGCCGAATGACCCGTCGCGCGACATCGCGGTCACACTGGACGTGCGGTTCGTGATGAAAGACGGCGTTGTCTACAAGCGCTAGCGCCCGACCGAGAGGAGCGAGCGTGGAACAAACCGACAACATCCTGTGGCTGCTCAAGCAGGCGTGGTACTTCTCCTTGACGACGGTCAACGACGCGGTGAGCGAGCACGGTGTCAGCACCGCGCAGATCGGTGTGCTTCGCCAGTTGTCGGCCGAACCCGGGCTGTCCGGGGCCGACCTGGCGAGGCGGATGCTGATCAGTCCGCAAGGGGTGCAGCTCGCGCTGACCGCACTGGAACGGCGCGGGCTTGTGGAGCGCAAGCAGGATCCCCAACACGGCCGAATTCTGCAGGCGTTCCTCACCGACCAGGGCCGCAAGGTGGCTGAAGCCGTCGTCAGCGACGCGATCGCCGCGCACGACAAGGTCTTCGGCGTGTTGACCAAGGCCGAGCAGAAAACCCTGCGGGAGCTGCTGGCGCGCGTTGTCGAGCAGGGCACCGGTCACGAGTTGTACGAAGATCACATCGATTCCTAGGGGAAGTATTAAGTACTTGAGATGAATGACAAGTACTTGATATATTGAGGCCGATGGCTGAGAACAGTGGAGCCGACGGCTTCGCGCCGCTGCGCGTCAAGCGCGTCGTACGCGAGACGTCCGACGCCGTCTCCCTTGTGCTGGACGTGCCGGAGCGCTGCTCCGCTCAGTACCGCTATCAGGCCGGTCAATTCCTGACGCTGCGCGTGACCGTGGACGGTCAGGACCTCCGCCGCTGCTATTCGATGTCGTCGGCACCCCTCGAAGACGACCTGCAGATCACCATCAAGCGCGACCCGGCGGCGTGGTGTCCAACTGGCTCAACGACACGGTCTCCGAGGGCATCGAGATCCACGCCGCGCCGCCGGAGGGACGGTTCTGTCTGCGCGACACCACCGACGAGATCGTGGCGTTCGCCGGCGGCAGCGGCATCACGCCGATCATGTCGCTGGTGCGTACGGCGTTGGCGAGTTCGTCGCGACGGATTCGGGTGTTCTACGCCAACCGCTGTCGCGATTCGGTGATCTTCGCCGACGCGCTGACCCGGTTGGCCGACGAGCACGCCGACCGTCTGGTGGTCGTGCACCACATCGACGATGACAGCGGTGTGGTGACGCCCCCGGTGGTCGAGTCCTTCGTCGCCGACACCGGTGCCGCGGACTACTACATCTGTGGTCCGGGCCCGTTCATGGACACCGTCGAGGCTGCGGTTCTCGAGTCCGGTATCCCGCGGGAACGCGTTCACCTCGAACGCTTTTCGGTCGAGCCGGCGCCTGCCGATGTCGCCGACAGTTCCGGGCAGACCGAAGAAGTCGTGATCGAACTCGACCGCACGACCACCACCGCGCGGTTACCGGGCGGGCAACACGTTGCTGCAGACGGCGCGCATCGCAGGCCTGCGGGCACCGTCGTCGTGCGAGACCGGTTCGTGCGGAACGTGTATGGCGCGCGTCGTCTCCGGTAGCGCCAGAATGCTCAACAACGACGCACTCGATGACGACGAAGTGGCCGAGGGTTGGGTGCTGACATGCCAGTCTCTGCCTACCAGCCGATCAGTCCACGTGATCTACGAATAGAGACGAGAGAGAGATGGCACGTTAGCGTGAGCCGCGTCGCGGTGGTGACCGGCGGCGCATCCGGGATGGGCGAAGCGACCTGTCACGAGCTCGGCAGGCGCGGACACAAGGTGGCCGTGCTCGACCTCAACGGCGAAGCGGCACAACGGGTTGCCGAGGATCTGCGCGCCGAAGGCGTGACTGCGCTTGGCGTGGCGGCCGACGTCAGCGACCGCGCCGCCGTCGAGGAGGCGTTCGCCAAGGTGCGGACCGAGCTGGGGCCGGTGCACATTCTGGTCACCAGTGCCGGCGCCGTGGACTTCGCGCCGTTCACCGACATCACCCCGCAGGCCTGGCAGCGGCTGATCGACGTCAACCTCACCGGCACCTTCCACTGCTGTCAGGTCGCGGTGCCCGACATGCTGGAGGCAGGTTGGGGCCGCATCGTGATGATCTCGTCGTCCAGCGCCCAGCGGGGTTCGCCGGGCATGGCGCACTACGCCGCGTCCAAGGGCGCGCTGCTCTCGCTGACCAGATCGCTTGCCCGCGAATACGGTCCGATGCGGCATCACGGTCAACAACATTCCGCCGTCGGGCATCGAGACGCCGATGCAGCACGAGGGTCAGGCCGCGGGACACCTGCCGTCCAATGAGCAGATGGCCGCGAGCATTCCGCTCGGGCATCTCGGCACCGGCGACGACATCGCCGCGGCGGTCGGCTTCCTGTGTTCCGAGGAGGCCGGTTTCATCACCGGGCAGACACTGGGCGTCAACGGCGGATCGGTGATGTGATGATTTCTTTCGGCACGAGTTCGCAATCAGCACAGGGAGGTTCGCATGGCGTAAGTGGCCTAAACCGGCGGAGGGCAGCTGGACGGAGCACTACCCGGAGCTCGGGACCGGACCGATCTCGTTCCGCGACTCGACCTCGCCGGAGTTCTACGAGCTCGAACGCGAGGCCGTCTTCAAGCGGGCCTGGCTCAACGTCGCCCGCGTCGAGGAACTGCCGCGCGTCGGCAGCTACCTGACCAAGGAGATCGACGCCGCCAAAACGTCGGTGATCGTGGTCAAGGGCAAGGACCAGCAGATCCGCGCGTTCTACAACGTCTGCCGCCACCGCGGAAACAAGCTGGTGTGGAACGACTTTCCCAACGAGGAGGTCAAAGGCGCCTGCCGTCAGTTCACCTGCAAGTACCACGGGTGGCGTTACGACCTCAAGGGCGACGCTGACCTACGTGCAGCAGGAGGGCGAGTTCTTCGGCCTCGACACTGCGCAGTACGGGTTGAAGCCGGTGCAGTGCGACATCTGGAACGGCTTCATCTTCATCAACTTCGATCCCGAACCGAGGTGGACGCTGCGCGAGTTCCTCGGACCGATGATCACCGCCCTGGACGACTATCCGTTCGAATTGATGACCGAGCGTTACGATTTCGTCGCGCACAACAACAGCAACTGGAAGATCTTCGCCGACGCCTTCCAGGAGTACTACCACGTGCCGTCGCTGCACTCACAGCAGGTGCCCACCGAGGTGCGGCAGCCCAACGCCACCTTCGAGTGCGGGCACTTCCAGATCGACGGCCCGCACCGGTTGGTGTCGACGGCAGGCACCCGCAGGTGGCTGCTCGATCCGGAGTACATGTATCCGGTCGAGCGGGCGACGCGCAGCGGTCTTGTCGGACCGTGGCGTACGCCGGATACGCACCAGTCGGCCGGTCTCAACCCGGGTGGGATCGAGCCGTGGGGGATCACCAACTTCCAGATCTTCCCGAACCTGGAGATCCTGATCTACCACGGCTGGTATCTGCTCTACCGGTACTGGCCGACATCGCACAACACCCATAAGTTCGAGGCGTACAACGCATTTCATCCTGCGCGCACCGTGCGCGAGCGCATCGAACACGAGGTCGCCTCGGTGGTGCTCAAGGAATTCGCACTCCAGGACGCGGGCATGCTGGGCGGCACGCAGGCGGCACTGGAGTACGACGTCGTCGACGAGTACCCGCTCAACGATCAGGAGATCCTGGTCCGCCATCTGCACAAGGTGGCCGTCGACTGGGTCGAGGAGTACAAGCGCGAGCGCAGCCCGGTGGGGGTGTGACGATGGCCGACAGCCCGACTGCCCAGTGCCTTCGCAGAACTTGAGCCGTTCGCCGACAAGTGGTGTCTGGCAACCGAACCGGAACGGTGGGAAGCTCGGCTGTCCACACCGATGCCGGAGCTCCAGGAGTTCTACGACGCGTTCACCCCTCGATTCGAGGAGGCGATCGACTACTGCGACAAGTTCCCGCCTCGACGACCTGCCCGATGATGCGCTGAACCTACTGCATCTCGTCTATTCCATGATCATGGTGTCGATGGCCATCGAGGTCTTCGGCACGCAGAAGCCCGCCGATTCCGCGGACGCCGTCATCGACCGGATAGGAGCCGGCCGGTGAGATAGGACACCATGAGCGTGCTGACGATCAACAAACTCACCGACTCGGTGGGCGCAGAGGTACTCGGTGTCGACTCCGACCGACTGGCCAACGACGACCGCTGGGCGCCGCGGTGCTCGAGGCGCTCGAGGACAACGGCGTGCTGGTGTTTCCCGGTCTGGGCCTGAACCCCGAAGCGCAGGTGGCGTTCTGCCGCAGGCTCGGCGAGATCGACCATTCCTCCGACGGTCATCATCCGGTCGCCGGGATCTACCCGATCACGCTGGACAAGTCGAAGAACGCGTCGGCGGACTACCTGCGTGCCACCTTCGACTGGCACATCGACGGCTGCACCCCTACCAACGGCGAATGTCCGCAGAAGGCGACCGTGCTGTCGGCCAAGCAGGTGGCCGAGCGCGGAGGTGAGACGGAGTTCGCGAACTCCTATGCGGCCTACGAGGCGTTCAGCGAGGACGAGAAGAATCGCTTCGGTGCACTGCGGGTGATGCACTCGCTGGAGGCGTCGCAGCGTCGGGTCCATCCCGATCCGTCGCCGGAACTGGTGGCCAAGTGGCGGTCCCGCCCCACCCACGAACATCCCCTGGTGTGGACGCACCGCAGCGGCCGCAAGTCGCTGGTGCTCGGCGCATCGGCGGACTACGTCGTCGGGATGGACCTCGACGAGGGCAGGGCGCTGCTCGCAGATCTGCTTGACCGCGCCACCCAGCGGGATCTGGTGTACAGCCACCGCTGGTCCGTCGGGGACACGGTGATCTGGGACAACAACGGCGTCCTGCACCGGGCGGCGCCGTACGACCGCGAATCACCGCGAGAGATGCTGCGCACCACGGTGCTGGGCGACGAGCCGATCCAGTAACGGCTGGCCCGTGCGCTGAGCGAGTGCACAGCACCGCGTTGACGCCGACGGGCCACTGTGGAAATCTAATACCCACATATGAGAATCGCATTCTCTCTGCTCGAGATCGTCGGAACGGAGTGCGCATGTCGGAGGACCTCACCTCGGTCGACTTCTTCCGGGACAGTCGTCTGACGGACGACCCGTACCGGTTCTACGAGGCACTTCGCAACAAGTGCCCGGTCAGCCGTGAGGAGCACTACGGCGTCACGATGGTGACCGGCTGGCAGGAGGCCGTCGACGTCTACAACGACTCGGAGACCTTCTCGTCGTGCGTCTCGGTGACCGGGCCGTTCCCCGGATTTCCGGTACCGCTGGAAGGCGACGACGTCACCGAGTTGATCGTCAAGCACCGTGACGAAATCCCGTTCAGCGATCAGTTGCCGACGCTCGACCCGCCGACGCACACGAACCATCGCGCCTTGTTGATGCGGCTGATCACGCCCAAGCGCCTCAAGGAGAACGAGGACGCGATGTGGCAGCTCGCCGACGACATCCTCGACGATTTCCTTGCGCCAGGCGAGGGCGAGTTCATCAACGGCTTCGCCGGTCCCTTCACGCTGCGCGTCATCGCCGATCTGCTCGGCGTGCCAGAAGAGGACCGCGCCGATCTCCTCGACCGGCTCGCCCGCGGCACCCACGGCAGCGCGGTGGGCAACGCCGACAAGACGATGAACAAGACCCCGCTGGAGTACCTCTACGAGAGTCTTCGCGACGTACGTGGAGGAGCGGCGGGCCGAGCCACGGGACGACGTGCTGACCGGTTTGGCGACAGCGACGTTCCCCGACGGCACGATGCCGGAAGTCGGCGACGTCGTGCGGGTGGCCACCAATGTCTTCTCGGCCGGCCAGGAGACCACGGTCCGGCTGCTGTCGACCGCGCTCAAGGTGATGGGCGACCAGCCCGACATTCAGCGCAGGCTGCGCGACGATCGCAGCCTGCTGCCGAACTTCATCGAGGAGTGCCTTCGCATCGAGAGCCCGGTCAAGGGCGACTTCCGGCTGTCAAGGACACCGACCACCGTCGGCGACGAGGCGTTGGGCGCCGGCTGCACTGTGATGGTGGTCAACGGCGCCGCCAATCGCGACCCGCGCCGGTTCGAAGACCCTGACACGTTCGATCCGGATCGCAAGAACGCGCGCCAGCACCTCGCCTTCGGCCGCGGCATACACAGCTGCCCCGGCGCACCACTGGCCCGTGCCGAGACCCGCGTCGGCCTCGAGCGGCTACTGGACCGCACGACCGACATCCGGATCAGCGAAGCGCACCATGGCCCGGCCGGGGAACGTCGCTACCGGTACATCCCGACCTACATCCTGCGTGGCCTGACCGAACTGCATCTGGAGTTCGACCTCAAGGAGGGCGACGGGAGATGAAGGTCACCGTCGACGAGGAACGCTGTGCCGGCCATGGCATGTGCTTGACCCTGTGCCCCGAGGTCTTCGAGATGACCGACGACGGTTGGGCGGTCGCGGATCCAGAAGAGGTTCCCGCCGGGCTGGAGGCAGCTGCCAAGGACGCCATCGCCAACTGCCCCGAACAAGCCATCGCCGAAATCGACGACTAACCAAGGAGATTCGAGTGCCAAAGGGCTACGTAATCATCACCGAGGACGTCAAGGATCCCGCAGGGATGACCGAATACGCCAAGCTGGCCAGCAAGACGATGGCGGGTGCGACGATCCTGGCGTTCGACCAGAACGCCGAAGTGCTCGAGGGCGAGTGGCACGGCACCCAGACCGTTCTGCTCGAGTTCGAATCGGCCGAGGCCGCCCGCGAGTGGTACAACTCCGACGCCTACCAGGAGGCGGCCAAGCTTCGGCAGTGCGGCGGCCGATTGCCACGGGGCCATCCTGCACGGCCTGGGCTGACCGCCGACGGCATGTCTCTGCGGACTGCCGGGGTCGAATTCGATACGCGCACAGGCACGTGTGACCAGCCGGCGACGTTCTGCATGGCCACCCGCTTGCAGTCGTCCCATAACACCTCGTAGCGCGGTACGCAGTCGAGCAGTCGCTCCAACGCGATCGCCGTCTCCATCCGGGCCAGCGCCGCGCCGAGACAGCTGTGCACTCCGTAACCGAAGCCGAGGTTCTGCGCCTCTGTGCGGTTGCGGTCGATGTCGAACGTGTCGGGGTCGGTGAACGCCTCGGGATCGCGGTGCGCCGAAGCCTGCAGCAGGAACACGGGCTTGCCCTCGGGAATGGTCACTCCGTGCAGATCCACCTCGCGCATCGACCGTCGCACGTTGTAGTGCACCGGCGGCTCGTAGCGCAGCAGTTCCTCCACCGCGGCGGGAATGAGGCTGCGGTCGTCGAGCAGCTTCTGCCACTGCTCGGGGAAGCGCGCGAACGTCACCGCCGCATTGCCCACCAGCTTGGTGACTGTCTCGGCGCCCGCACCGCCCAGAAGCGTTGCGAATCCGGCGATCTCGAAGTCGTCCAACGACTCCATCCCGCCGTCCTCGCGCTCGATCTCGGCGGCGACGAGGCGGCTGAACATGTCGTCGCAGGGATTCGCGCGACGCTCCTGAATGAGCTTGTAGTACAGCGCCATGGCTTCACCGATCGCCTGCATGCCGTTCTCGGACATGTCGATCTGACCGGGTTCCCGATGCAACGAGGTGTCCACCCACTCGCGGACCTGCTGGCGGTACTCCTCCGGCACGCCCAGCATCTGGGTGATCACCTCGACGGGAAAGAACGCCGAGAAGTCCTGCACGACGTCGAAGTTCACGGGGTCCACCTTGGCCAGGTAGCGGTCGATGGTCTCCGTCACCATCGGACGCATCGCCTCGATGGCCCGTGGGGTGAACACCTTGTTGACCAGGCTGCGCATCTGCCTGTGCTCGGGCGGGTCCATGAGGATGATCATCTTCGCGGCGAAGGGCTCCTCGGATCGAATCGTCGCGAGGTCAAGACCGTACGCCGACGAGTACGTCGCGAAGTCCTTGTAGGCCGCCGAGACGTCCTCGTGGCGCGACAGCGCGTAGAAGTCGTGCTCTGAGTTGTAGTACACCGGCGCCTCTTCGCGCATGCGCCGGTACAACTCCCAGGGTCCGTTGAAGAACTCCTCCGAGAATGGGTCGAAGACGAGCTGGGACGTGGTCAATGGATCTCCTTATCGGCCTCGACCGGGGTGTGCGCGGACGTCACTCTTCGCGGATCGAGATCGCCTGCCGCGGGCACTGGCGGACGGCTTCTTTGACCTGTTGCTCGTTGTCGGGCGTGACTTCGTCCTGCAGGACGTGCAGGTAGTCCTCGTCGTCCAGATCGAACACCTCGGGGATGATCCCCATGCATATCCCGTTGCTCTCGCACAAGCCGAAGTCGACTTCGATTTTCTGCGTCATCTGCAGAACCTTTACGGGAACGTGCTTCCAGCCGACGACATTCTGCATCTGCACGCGTTTGCAACTGTCGAAGTCAACCTCGAAGCGAGGCATGAAATCGAGCAGTTTTTCCAGAGCGATCGCACTCTCCATGCGGGCCAGCGCAGCGCCAAGGCAGCTGTGGACGCCGTAACCCAGGCCGAGGTTTGTGGCCTCTGTCCGGTCCCGGTCGATGTCGAACGTGTCGGCATCGGTCCAGGCCCGCTCGTCGCGGTTGGCCGAGCCACCGATCAGAAACACCGGGCTGCCCTCGGGGATCGTGGTGCCGTGCAGGTGAACATCGCGCATGTTGCGGCGGACGTTGTACTGCGATGGCGCCTCGTAGCGGAGCAGTTCCTCGACTGCGGCCGGGATTTTTCTGCGGTCCTCCTGCAGGTTCCGCCATTGGTCCGGGTTCTTACCGAACAAGTACACGGCGTTGCCGACGAGCTTGGTCACCGTTTCGGCCCCCGCACCGCCGAGAAGGCTTGCAAAAGCGGCGATGTCCAGATCGTCGAGCTTGTCGAAGCCGCCATCCTCTCGCTCGAGGTCGGCCTCGATAAGCTTGGTGAATAGATCGTCTTGCGGCTGCGCTCGCCGCTTCTGCACGAGTTCCAGGTAGAACATCGCGTTGTCGATGTTCGCCTGCATTCCCTTCTCGCCGACCTCGACCTGACCGATCTCGCGATGCAACCCGTCATCGATCCAATGTCTGACCTGTTGGGCTTGGTCCTCTGGAACACCCAACATCGTGGTGATGACCTCGACGGGGAACGGCGCAGTGAACTCCTGCACGGCGTCGAAACCGTTCGGGTCGAGGCGGCTCAGATACTTCTCGACTTTGGCAGTGACCATCGACGTCTGCGCTTGAATGGCTCGCGGCGTGAACACCTTGTTGAGAAGGCTGCGCATGTTGCGGTGCTCGGGGGGGTCCATGAAGATGATCATCTTCATGCCCGTGGTTGTCGGCACACCGCTTCGGACCGACGAGAGGTCCACGCCGTACTTCGAGGAGTACGTGTCGAAGTCCTTGAACGCCGGTGCGACGTCCTCGTGGCGGGTCAGCGCGTAGAAATCGTGCTCCTCGTTGTAATAGACCGGCGCCTCGTCGCGCATGCGGCGGTACGTCTCGTATGCCCCGTTGAAAAAGTCCATCGAGAACGGGTCGAAAACGAGCTTCGCCTTGGTCATCAACGCTCCTGAGCTGTGCGTATCGTGCAAAATCCATTACGAATGGCTGCTGACCTGTAACCATATCGGTAATGGCGTTTCCATTAAAGAGAATGAGACATTCGCACAATGTGTCTCATTGCTCGAGGCCGGCGTCCATGACGTCGTTTAGCGGCCCGAGGTCGCCGCCCAGTTCGGCGACCGTCTCGCGGACCACCGCGGCGTCCTTGCCGATGAAGTCGCCGACGGCGTCGATGAAGGCGGTCGTGGACCCCGCCCGCGCAATGTTGCCCAGCGCCCGGCTGGCCGCACTCCCGTGCGTCAGCGCCTCGAGCAGGGTGGGTTCGGGGACGCCGAGCAGACCACCGAGCCGTACCCCTTCGGCGACCAGCCCGATTTGCGCGGCGAAGAGCGCGTTGTTGATCAGCTTGACCAGCTGACCCGCTCCGAGTCCGCCGACGTGCAGGACCGGGTCGCCGTAGGTGCTGAGCAGCGGGCGCGTACGCGACACCGGGCCGTCGTCGCCTCCCACGAACAGCGTCACCCGACCGGCGGCGATATCGTGCGGTCCGCCGCTGACCGGCGCGTCGATCACGGTGACGCCGCGGGCGGCGATCGCCTCGGCGGTACGTGGGCTGCCCGTGGTGTGGACGACGAGGACGGCATCGGGAGCCAAGGCTGCGACGAGGCCGTCCCGCAGACAGAGCTGCTGCACCTGGTCGTCGGTGAACACACAGACGACGACGGCCTCGGCGTCTTCTGCCACCGCGGCGAGATCGGTAACGGCTTGTCGCGCCCAAATCCTCGATAGCTGAGCGCTTCTCGGGTGTGCGGCCGAGAACGCGGACTTCGTGACCGGCCTCGGCGAGACGTCGCACCATCGGCGCCGCCCATGCGCCCGGCGCCGACGAAGCCGACACGCGTCATCGCGGGTGGTCCATCGAGTTGAGAGCCGCGTCGGCGGCATCGAACACGGCTCCCTGTGGCGCCGACGCGGCATCGGCGAGGCTGGCGGCGTGCCGGACGTCTTTCTGCAGCAGCGCCCCGGCGATCGGCGCGAGCCCGTCGAGTGTGCCGCCGAAGACCGAGATGCTGCCGAGCGCCTTGCTGGTGGCCGACCCGCTGTTGAGCACATCGCACAGCCGATTACGGTCGATGCCAAGGGATTCGCCGAGTTCCAGGGTGCTGATCGCGCTGCCGAGGTTGGCGGTGAACAGCACGTTGTTCAGGATCTTCGTGACCTGCCCGCTGCCAACGGGACCGAGGTGCACGATCGGGTCGGCGTAGGTCGCGAACACCGGGCGGCAGCGCTCCAGGATTTCGTCGTCGCCGCCGACCATGACGAGCAACGTGCCCTCGTCGGCGGCGGGCCCGCCGCCGCTCACCGGGGCGTCGATGATCGAAATACCCTGTTTGGCAGCGGATTCGGCCAGGCTCCCGGCATGTGTCGGGATGTACTGTGCTGTGGATCGCCACGATCCCGCCCGATTTCAGCCCGGCCAGCACGCCGGTGTCGCCGGTCAGTACCTCCCTGACGTCGTCGTCGCCGACCACGCATATGCAGACCAGATCGCTGGCGGCCGCCAATTCGGCCGGTGAATCAGCGGTCTTCGCGGCCGTGTCGGCGAACGGTTCGAGCGTGGCGGGTCTGCGGGCCCACAGCGTCAGGTCATAACCGCCGTCGACGATCCGCCGCGCCATCGGGGCGCCCTGGCTACCGAGTCCGATGAAGCCGACACGCATCAACCCGCCTCCAGTTTCGTGTGCGCGGCGATGCATTCGTCGGCGAACGCCAGCGCGCGCCGGTGGTATTCGCCCGCGGTCCAGCCGACGCTGAGATTGTGTCCGCTGTCCGGCATTTCGTTGACGACGACCCTCGGCGACGACGTGAACAGCGCGGCGACGGCGTCCGCCGCATCCCGGGTTGACTCCCAGACCCGTTCGTGGTCGGCGACGCTGAACTCGACCGGCACCGTCACCCGTGCGTGCGACCTCTCCGAAGTCGCGGCGAGGCCAGTTCGCCGTCACCTCGGCTTCGTAGGGTGCGCCAGGCGCCGAGAGGCCGCTCGTCAGCACCTCGGGGGGATAGAGGGCGGTCGGCTGCCACAGCAGATCGCGCAAGCCGGCGGGACGCGACGTGGCGGTCGCCTCGCTGATGACGGCCTTGGCCTCGTCGCCGTACCGAAGCCCGGTGCCCGACAGCTCGACGCCCAGCACGTCGGTCGCACGGTCGTCGACCGCCATCCGCAGTCCGATTTCACAGCCCGCCGAGTGGGCAAGTAGGAAAAGCCCTGCACCGCGGGAACTCTCGCCGACGATCTTGTCCACGGCGCCGAGCGCGAAGCCGACCCGCCTGCCCGCTTCGGTCATATCGTCGTGGTAGAACGCCGACGCGCCATAGCCGGGGCGGTCCAGCGCGATCGCCGTGTAAGCCGTCGGCGGCGGCCGCGCGCAACAGCGACAGCTCCGGATGTCCAGGGCAGTCGAAGTACGCCGCCGAGGTGGCGCCGCCATGGACCGCGACGATCACGGCCTTCGGCTCAGGCACCGCCGCGACCAAGGCCGACATCGGCACGCCGTCGACGAGGACAACGCGTGGCCGGGGTGCGCTACTCATCCGTCCGCAGCAGGATCGCTCCGCTCGGGGTCAGGCCGCCGCTGCTGACGACACCGACGCGCGCGTCTTTGACCTGTCGTTCGCCTGCGTCGCCGCGCAACTGGACGACGGCTTCGTGGATCAGCCCCATACCGTGCGTGCGTCCGTGCGACAGCTGGCCACCGTGGGTGTTCAACGGAATCACCCCGTCGCGAGCGATGGCCTTGCCGCCGTCGATGAAGTCCTTCGCCTCGCCGATCCCGCAGAAGCCGAGCCCTTCCAACCACGACAGGCAGTTGAAGGTGAAGCCGTCGTAGAGCTCGGCGACGTCGACATCCTTGGGCCGCAACGACGTTCGCGTCCACATGTGAGCTGCCTGGCCCAGCACCTGCGGTTCGTGCGTCAGCGTGGTCTGGTCCCAGTCGGTCCGTTCGACGATCTGGGTGCCGACCGCCTCGAACAGCACTGGCTTCTGCGGCATGTCCTTCGCGGCATCGACGGCAGAAACGACCACCGCGATCGCGCCGTCGCACGGCACGTCGCAGTCGTACAGCCCGAACGGTGTGGTGATCGGCCGTGCGTTCAAATAGTCGTCCATGGTCATCGGATCGCGGTAGATGGCGGTCGGGTTCAGCGCCGCATTGGCCCTCTGGTTCAACGCGATCCAGCCGAGGGTCTCCCTTGTGGTGCCGTACCGGGCGAAGTGACGTTGCGCGTTGAGCGCGAGCGTGTGCGCGGCAGAGGTGGCGCCGAACGGCATCTGCCAACTCGATGTGCGCGCGCCGCCTGGCGGCGACATCTTGCCTTCCTTCATCAACTGCTGGAAGGTCGCCTCCCACAGGGTACGGAAGCACAGCACGTGTCGGGCCATGCCCGTTGCGACGGCCATCACCGCGGCGATCAGCGAGCCGCCGGGACCGAAGGTGTCCATCCCGCCGTTGATCCACGCCGGGCGCAGTCCGAGTGCGCCCTCGAGAGCGCTGACGCCGCCCTCGCCCATGCCTGCGATGTCGAGTCCGGGATACGTTGAGAGGCCGTCGATGTCGTCGAACGTCAAACCGGCGTCGGCCACCGCCTGCTGGCATGCGTCGATCGTCAGCGACAGCGGAGGAACCATCTGCCGCCGACCGATCTTCGACATGCCGATCCCGGTGATCGCCGCCGCGTCCTCGAACTTCTTTTCGGTGAGCATCGGCGAGACGTGCTTGCCGAAGTCCTGTGGTGCGATCTCGTCGACGGCCTGCGGGCCGGTCTTCTTCTCGGCGGTGGGCTTGAAGACCGGCAGCCAGACGGTCCCGACCTTGTCCTCGGCCTTGTCGAACTGGACCGCCACGGTCTGGCCCATCTCGAGATCGTCGGGATCGCAGTCAACGATGTTGGTGGTCAACCGGACCCGCGGATCCTCGACGATCGCGACCTGCGCGACGACATAGGGCGGCGGCAGATCGGGGAAGCCGAAGCGGTGGTTGACCGTGAACGCCGACAGGGTGGCCTCACCTGATACATCGCGAACGCCCATGTTCCGGCCGCGGCAGTACCGGCACACCGGCTGCGGCGGATGGATCAGCGCGTCGCAGTCCTTGCATTCCTGGATCCGCAGCACGCCGTCGGCGCCTGCGGTCCAGAAGAACTCGTTCTGCGCGTTGACTTCTGGCAGCGGTCTGGTCATCGAATGAATTCCGATATCGCTTCGTTGTCGTCGGTCTGCGGATCGGGCTCCGGTGCTTCCTTGGCGTCGGAATGCGCGGTGCCATCGCGTGACGGCGGATGTGAGCCCATCTCGATGATCGCGTGCACCGGGCAGTCCAGCAGCGCCCGCATCACCGCGTCGCGGTCCTCGTCGGGGATCGTGCCGTTGCCTTCGAGCGAGGCGTACCCCCAGTCGTCCAGGGAGAAGTACTCCGGTGCGTGTTTGGCGCACACGCCGAACCCGTCGCACATGGTCCGGTCGAGACGAATCCTCATACCGCAGCCACCGCCTCGATCTCGTAGGGCCGCAGGGCTTTATAGGCTCCGCCGCGGCACGAATCGCAGTCGTTGCCGAGGTGTCGCTCGACCACCTGCGGGAAAGCCGACAGCAGGCTGGCGGCGATGTTCGTCGCGGCGTCCAGCGTCGCGCAGGCGCCGCGGCCGCGCAGCACCACCGACCATCGCTCCAGTCGAGCGAGGTCCTCGTTGGTCGCCACGCCGTCGCGCAGCGCTTCGGCCACCGCCGACATCGCGGCGGTGCCGTTGAAGCACGAGCCGCACTGTCCCGCGTTCTCCCGGTCGAAGTAGGCCAACACCGAGGCCGCAACGGCCAGCGGGCAGTCGTCGGTGAGGATCGTGACCGCGCCGCAGCCAAGGCCGCTGTCGAGCCTGCGCAGCGACTCGTGGTCGAGTGTGATGTCGAGGACGTCGCGGTTCAGCAGACCGGCGAAGTAGCCGCCCATCAGCACGCCGTGCACGTGATCGGCTGGCACACCGTGGAATTCGAGCAACTCGGTGAACGCCAACCCGTGCGGAAGTTCGTAGAGCGCCGCAGGCCTGCCGCCGCCGGTGATCGTCGCGAGGAAGGTCCCCGGCGACGCGGACGTGCCCTGTTCGCGGAACGCCTCGGCGCCGTGCTGCGCGATGAACGGGATCAGAGCGAGCGTTTCGACATTGCTGACCATGGTCGGAAGCCGGCCGACGCCTTCTTCGAACGGGCGTGGCGGCTTGTCCGTCGGTTTGGCTGGTCCGCCGTTGATGGCGCGCACCGCAGCCGTCTCCTCGCCTGCGACGTAGCCGGCGTCGACCGTCAGCACGCTGATCGACAGCCCGCCGAGAACATCCGCGTCGATCTCGGCGAGCGCGGTCTGCACCGACTCCGCGGCGGACCGGTCGGAGACGTAGACGTGCGCGCGCTCGGCCGACACCATCTGCGCGGCGAGCCGGAGCCCGTCGAGCACCAGATGTGGCCGGTGCCTCAGCAGCCAGCGGTCCTTGACCGACGCGGGTTCGCCCTCTTCGCCGTTGGCGACCACCACCGCGCCGCCGGCGTTTCGGCCGTTGTCCCTGACGGTCTTCAGCTTGACCGCCAGCGGGAACGCTGCGCCGCCGCGCCCGAGTAGGCCGGAAAGGTCGACCTGGTTCAGCAGGCCGTCGACATCATCGAGCCGCCGGTATCCGCCCGACGCGCGGTAGTCGGCAAGATTTTCGGTGCCCTCGCGCAGCAGACGTGCTTGCAGGCCCGGCCACACCCTGACGGCGATATCGGTTGCGGCCGTCACGGCATCCTCCTGCCCGCGGATAGGGTTGCGGACATGAGAACGGCGGTGGTGCGTATCCAGGTGGACCCTGCGGGCCGCCTCACGCCGGACCAGTTAGCCGACGGCATGACGGCCCTCCGCACGCTTGTCGATGCGGTGGTGATCGAGGTGTTGGACAACAACCTCGCCGCGATGCCCGCGGGCCGCAGGGAGGTGCAACTGCTGATGGTCGGTGGCGATGCCGAGGAGCTGAAGCGGCATGCGGTTGCGTTGTGCGCGAACGCGTTCGGTACGGAGCCCACACCCGGTGTGGTGACCTACGTCAGCAGGGGAACCGACGACGACGCCCACGGTGTGCTTGCGGGTTTCGGCGTCACCGGTGAGATCATCCGAACGCCGGGAGACGACGGTCTGGACATCGTCCATGTGACCATGCGCAAACAGGATCTCGACCGCGTCCCGGAGAGCCGAATCCACACCGCGCTCGAGGCGTCGCTCAACTGCGAAGTGCGCATCCGAACGACGTAACGTCATTTCTTGTCCAGGAACTTCAGGATCTCCGGTGCCGCCTGCACCCACGTGTCGAACAGGCCGAACTTCTTTCCCCCGCTTGCGGCGAACTTCTCGCCCGCACGCTCCCACGCGTCCTCGGGCCACGGCGGGTCGATCAGCTTGGAGCCCTTGATCAGGCAGCTCACCTCCAGCGACGTGCGCTTGGGGTGGTCCCAGTCGTTCTCGCCGCCGCGGATGATCAACGTCGGAACCGTGATGTTGTCGAACATCTCGTCCTCGACGCCGGGAATGGTCTGGCCGGGCTTGGAGACGAACGCGTTGAGCCAGCGCAACATCACCTTGAGGAATTCGTCGACGTCAAGTGCGCGGAACCGCTGCTCGTTGGCCGGATTCTCGGCGATGCGCTCCTTCCACTCGCCGACGTGCAGCAGGCCGTTGATGCCTGCGCCCCGTGCCGCGAGGATGCTCGGCACGATGTAGTGCCCGCCGAGCACGAACGAACCGTAGACCCCGCCGACGATGTTCCACACCACCAGCTTTCGCACGATCTCCGGGTAGAGCATCGTGGTCAGCATCGAGTCACGGGCTCCGCCCGACCCGCCCGCGATGATGCACGGCCCGATGTCGAGACCGGTGATCAGCGCGTGCAGTGTCTCGGCGCGCATGTGGGATTCGCTCTTGCCGTAGAACTGGACGTCCGACTTGCCGCAGTTCGGCCGGTCCCACAGCAGGACGCGGTAGCCGCCCTTGACCAACGCCTGAGCCAACGGCCGCAGGCCCGGGATGTCCTTGCTGAAGCGGCCGCCCGGCGTCAGTGCGATGAATTCGCCTTCCTTGCCGAGGATCTCGTAGACGACGTTGCCGCCGTTGACCTCGAAGACCTTCTCGCCGCGCTTCAGCTTGGGCCCGGCGACTCTCCGTGAGTCGTCATGCCTGCACCATCACATCGTTGCCGACGACCCGCACCGGATAGGTGCGGATGCTCCACTCCGGCTTGACCGCCGTCGTACCCGTTGCGAGCTCGAATCCCCACTGATGCCAAGGGCAGTAGATGAATTCGAGGTCGCGGACCATGACGGCATCACCGGGTACTTTCTCGTCGACGACGGTTCGGCCGCGTGCGCGTCCCGAGCACAGCGGGCCGCCTTCATGCGGGCAGTAGTTCGCGATCGCGTAGAACGTGCCGTTGACGTTGTACACCCCGACGCCGTGACGGCCGATCGGCACCAATTTGTGCTTCCCCGGCGGGATTTCGTCGACGGTGGCTACGACATGCTCACGCCCCTGCGCGAGCCGGGGCGGTTTCGTCTCCTCTGCCACCTGTCAGAACACCCGGACCTGGCCCTCGAGGGCCGGGACCGTCTCGGGAAGGTGGTAGGTCGCGATGCCGTTGCGGAACATCACGGCCTCACGGGCGTGTTCGGGCAGATGCTTGACGAGCCAGCGCGGGTCGTCGAACGTCCAGTGCGGGTAGTCCGAGCTGAACAGCAGGATCTTCTCGCACTCCATCCACTCGAACGCCCGGCGTCAGTTCGGTCTTGTCCTCGGGGTAGTCCAGCGGCTGGGTGGTGAACTTGATGTGGTCCTTGACGTACTCCGACGGCTTGCGCTTGATGTCCATCCAGGACTTGCGGGCCTCGTAGATGGCGTCCATCCGCCACATCAGCGGCAGGATCCAGGTGAATGCGTGCTCCACCAACACGATTCGCAGGGTGGGGAAGCGGTCGAAGACGCCGTCGAAGATCAGGCTCATCACCTGGTTGGCCGCCAGCAGCGAGTAGGTGACCATGAAATCGTGGTTGTAGCTGGGGAATCCGACCGGCGGGATCGGCAGCTCTTCGTGGTGGCCGCGGGACAGATGGCAGCTCACCGTGATGTCGTTCTTGGTGGCAGCCGCCCAGATCGGGTCGTACTTGGGGTCGCCCCATGACGGGCGCGGCTCGGCCTTGATCAGGATCTGGCCCATGTAGGGATGGCCCGCCCACTTCTCGATCTCGCGGGCGCCCGCCTCGGGTTCCTCGATCGCGACGCAGATCGACCCCCGCCACCGCTCGTGCCAGTTGTTGTGGCTGTCCAGCCAGTGATTGGCCTGCCAGTCGTTCAGGCCGACGCTGATCGCGTGGTTGGCCTCGCGGAAGCGGGCCGGGTAGGCGGCGGGCTCCAGGATCGCGATGTCGGCGCCTGCCTCCATGATCAACTGCTTGAAGGCCAGATCCGGAGAGCTGCCGGGGAACTGACCGTCATCGGGGAACGTGTCGGCGCGCATCGCGTATGCGTGCGCATAGTCGGGGGCGTCGTAGTAGATCTGGTCGCCGATCTTGCGGGCCAGGAAGTACTTGCTGCGCCACGGCTCGGGGATGTACTGCGTCAGCTCACCGCCGCGCGGCGTCGGGTGCACGTCGGAGTCGACGCACCGCACAGCGATTCGCTCGGCGGCGGGCTTGCGCTCCGCGATTGTCACGGTCATCGTGGTCTCCCTTGATCGAAACCTCTGTTACTACTGTGCGCCGACACCGGCCTCGACGTCTATCCCGTAGAGCTGCGCGGCGTTGCGCCAGCACAGCTTGTCGCGCTGTTCGGGGGTGAAGGCGGCGGGCACCTTCAGCTCGTTGTCCTGCCAGTGCGGGTAGCTGGAGCCGAACATCACCATGTCCTCTTTGCCGGTGAAGCCGAACCACTCTCCTGCGAAGTCGACGTCGCCGGGGCCGTCCATCGCGCCCTGGATGAAGAAGACGTGGCCGGGCAGGTAGTCGCTCGGCATCTTCGGCGCCCACGGTGTCTGTTCGAGGTGTGGGCGCCCGAAGCAGTCCATCCGCCAGATGAACGGAGTCAGCATGTCCGCCGCGCCGTCCGCCCAGACGAACTTCAGCTCGGGCATTCTCTCGAATACCCCCTCGGCGATCATGTTCATCAGGTGATACAGGTAGTTCAGCGCCATGAAGCTGACGTACTGCTCGTAGGTCCTTGTGACGCCTGAGGGCGTCGGCGCGAACGAGAGGCCCGCCCCGACCTCGATGTGCACGGCGACAGGAAGATTCGCGTCGACGGCCGCCTCCCACAGCGGCCAGTACTGCGGCTTTCCGTAGACCTCGCGCGACTGAAGGGGCACACCGATCTGCACCACCTTGGGGTGGTCCTTGTACTTCGCGATCTCGCGCAGCGAGCCGGTGACGTCGTCGGGATTGATCCGGATGGTGCCGCGGAACCGGTCCCGGTAGGCGCCGTCATCGAGCCAGCGCGTCACCATCATCTCGTTGTGGCCCGCGGCGATAGCGGTTCCGAGGTGGCGATCCGGCATGATGCCGCGCGTCATCGGGTGCAGGATCGCGACGTCGACGCCGCGCTCGTCGAACAGGTGCCTGCCGACGATCTCGGGGTCCGACCCGGGGTATTGGCGGTCTGGACCCTCGCTGCCTTTGGTGTACTCGCCGCCCGGCGCGCCGTACCAGTCCATCTCGTAGTCCGGGAACCCGCGGCTGCGGTACGGCTCGGCCATGAAGTTCTTGCGGAGGTCCTTGTTCGACTGGACGAAGATGTGCACGCTCGCATCGATGACGGGCGTCGTCGCTCCGTCAGGATGTTGGATCACTGAGGGCCTCCGATGTCTGCCGGTCTGGACCGGACATACAGCCAGTGTAAAGCCAAGTTCTTCAATCGCAAGAATTGGGTTCTCAAGCGCAGCGCTTACTTCTTCGCAGGTCAGAGTGTGCGCTGGTCACATGCACGGCAGCCGGTGCGCGAAACGTGGTAGTCGCGTTTCGAGAACAGTTACGACATCTAAGGAGAATGTTATTCTCGTGCCAACGGGCAATCGCACCAGGAGGCGCCGGATGCTACTCGAGTTCGATGCGGATCAACGGTTGTGGCAGGACACCGTCCGCGATGCCGTCGGCAAGCAGTGTCCACCGTCGTTGGTCCGTGAGGTCGCGGAGAACGGCGTCGATCCTGCGCCGCTGTGGCAGGCCTATATCGACGCGGGCTGGACGGAGCTGACCGATCCGGAGAACGCCGTCGAGCTGGCGATCGTGCTCGAGGAGCTGGGCCGCGCCACCGACCCGACGCCGTTCCTGGCGACGTTGACGCAGTTCGCGCCTCTGGTGGGCGACCGCTTCGACCCACAGCAGGCGGGTGCGGCGGTCTATGACGGCGTGACGGCCTACCGCGACGCGGAGGGCTGGGTGCTCGACGGCACCGCAAAGCACGTGCTCGATGCCGACCGGGCGGAGCGGCTCGCCGTGGTCACCGACGGCGGCGTCTTCGTCGTCGACGCCGACACAGTCACCGTCAGGCGCAGCAAGGTGTTCGACCCGGTCCTGCACATCGCGGACGTCACGTTCGACGGGGTGCGGCTGGCCGACACGGAGCGGTTGCACACCGATCCCGAAAAGGCGCGTCACCTTGCCCTGACCGGGATCGCGATCAGCATGGTCGGCGCGTGCCAGCGCGTCCTCGACCTCGTGCTCGAGCACGTCAAGCAGCGCCAGCAGTTCGGTGTCGCGATCGGCACGTTCCAGGCCGTGCAGCACAAGGCCGTCGACATGCACGTCGCCACCGAGCGCGCACGCGCGCTGTGCTATTTCGCGGCGCTGACGATCTCGGCCGACGATCCGCGCAGACGGCTTGCGGCGGCGATGGCGAAGGCGGCGGCAGGCGAGTGCCAGGCCATCGTGTTCCGGCACGGCCTGCAGCTGTTCGGCGCGATGGGATTCACGTGGGAGAACGATCTTCAGTTCGCGTTGAAGCGGGCCAAAGCCGGTGAGCTGCTGCTCGGCGGCGCGGCCGAGCATCGCGCGATGATCGCGGAGGAATTCGATGCAGCTGACTTTTGATTCCGACGTCGAGGAGTTCCGTGCCGAGTTCTCGGCGTTCCTCGACGAGCACCTTCCGTCGGACACCGAGACGCTGGAGCGCCCGACGTCGGTGTCGCATATGCCGCAGTGGGCCCGCGACTGGCAGCGGCTGCTGTTCGACAACGGCTGGCTGCTGCCCGCCCAGCCGCCGGAGTTCGGCGGCCGCAATGCGACGGTGCTGCAGTCGTTCGTCCATCTCGACGAACTGTGCAGGCGGCGCATCTACCACAGCCTCAATCCGCAGGGCGTCAACATCATTGCGGCGTCGTTGATCTCATTCGGATCCGACGAGCAGAAGCACCGATGGGCCGTGCCGGTGCTCAAGGGCGAGCTCACCGCGTCGCTCGGAATGAGCGAGCCCAGCGCCGGGTCTGACCTCGCATCGCTGCGCACCCGCGCGGTGCTCGACGGTGACGACTTCGTCGTCAACGGCCAGAAGGTGTGGACGTCGGGCGCCCACCATGCCGACTTCCTGCTGACCTTCGTACGCACCGACCCGGATGCCCCGAAGCACAAGGGAATCAGCGCGCTGATCATCCCGACCGACACACCCGGTGTGGTGTGCCGACCGTTCGCCGACATGTGCGGCGAGGACAATTTGGACTTCAACGAGGTGTTCTTCACCGACGCGCGCGTTCCCGCCGAGAACCTCGTCGGTCCGCTGAACGGTGGCTGGGGTGTGGCCAACGGATCGCTCGGCCACGAGCGCACGATGATGTGGCTGGGCTTCGCCGACCGGATCGACAACATGATCGCCGACTTCCGGCCACACGGCGAGCTGCAGCGCGATCAGTACGCCACGACGATCATGGACTACTTGGCGCTTCGCGCCATGGGATCCGGCGCGCTGGCGAAGGCCGCTCGCGGAGAGATGGACACCGCGTCGGTGTCGGTGCTCAAGCTGTTCGGCTCCGAAGCCGAGCGCCAAGCAATGGAGAACGCGCTCACTGCGGCGGGGACCGGCTGGGCTGCTTCATCCGTCGACGACGGGACCGTACGAGCATATGAACTTGGACCACTACTTCGCGAGCTGGTTCGAGCGCTACGCCCGCAGCTTCGGCGGCACCATCGCAGGCGGCACCTCCGAGATACAGCGCAACATCATCGCCCAGCAGGTGCTCGGCTTGCCGCGGCGCTGATCCGGTGACCGAGTCGCTGCTTGTCGAAAGGCCGCGTGCCGGCGTACTTCTCGTAACGCTGAACCGGCCGCAGCGACTCAACGCGATCGACGATGTGCTGCGGCGCGAACTCACCGAGACGCTGTCATCGGTGGACGACGACGTCAACGCCGTCGTGCTCACCGGCGCGGGACGTGGCTTCTGTTCCGGCATCGACATGCGCGATTTCGGGCCGGGGGTGCCCGACGCCGATGCTCCCGCGATCGAGCGGCTGCGGTTCCAGGAGTCGATGGCGGCGCTGCCGCAGGCGATCCGGGATCTGCCGCAACCCGTCATCGCCGCGGTCAACGGGCCGTGCGTCGGGGCCGGACTGGCGTTGTGTCTGGCCGCCGACATCCGGATCTGTTCCGGTGCAGCCAGCTTCGGAAATGCCGCGATCCTGCTCGGGCTGTCCGGCGCAGAGATGGGGATGAGCTACCACCTGCCCAGAATCGTCGGAACCAGCGTCGCCGCCGACTGGATGCTGACGGGCCGCACCGTGACGGCGGAGGAAGCCGACCGCAGGGGCCTGGTCAGCGAGCTCGTGGACCCCGACGGCTTGATCGAGCGCGCACTGGAGTTGGCTTCGGCGATCGCCGAGCTGTCGCCGCTCGGAGTGCAATTGACCAAACGTGCGCTTGCAGGTCAACACCGATGCGCCGGGAATCGATGCGGCGGTGGAGCTGGAGAACCGCAATCAAGTGCTCAGCCACGCCACCGACGACGCCGCCGCGCGACGGCAGAAGTGGTCGCGGGACTGAACTTTCGACGGAAGGACGACCGATGGCGTGGGACTTCTCGACCGACCCGGAATGGGCCGAGCAGCTGGCCTGGGTCGAGGCGTTCGTGCGCTCGGAATGCGAGCCGATCGACCTGATCGTCAAGGAGTCTCACGACCTCAACGATCCGGTGCGCCAGGCGCTGATTCCGCCGCTGCAGGACATCGTCAAACAGCGTGGGCTGTGGGCCACCCACCTCGGCGCGCATCTCGGCGGACCCGGTTTCGGTCAGATGAAGCTGGCGCTGCTGAACGAGATTCTCGGTAGGTCCGAATGCGCTCCGATCGTATTCGGTTCCCAAGCACCCGATTCCGGCAACAGCGAGATCCTCGCGCACTACGGGACGCCCGAGCTCAAGGAGCGCTACCTCGAGCCGCTGCTCGACAACAGGATCGTGTCGTGCTTCTCGATGACCGAACCGCAGGGCGGCGCCGATCCCAAGGTGTTCACCACCCAGGCGGTCCAGGATGGCAACCACTGGGTCATCAACGGCGAGAAGTGGTACTCGTCGTTCGCGTCGATGGCGTCGTTCATCATCGTGATGGCGATGACCGACCCCGATGCGCCGCCGTATGACCGGTATTCGATGTTCGTCGTGCCCGGCGACACCCCCGGCATCAATGTCCTTCGCGATGTCGGCCTCGGCTATCAGCCGCCGGGCGGAGGCGGACGCGAGGGCTATGTGCGCTACGAGAACGTCCGCGTGCCCGACGACCACATGCTCGGGCCGCGAGGCGGCGCATTCGTCGTGGCGCAGACGCGGCTGGGCGGCGGCCGCATTCATCACGCGATGCGCACCGTCGGGTTGGTTCGCCGCATCTTCGACATGCTCACCGAGAGAGCGGTGTCGCGCTACACGCAGGGTGAGGTGCTCGCCAACAAGCAGATGGTTCAGGAGATGATCGCCGACTCGTGGATGGAGATCGAGGCGTTCCGGCTGCTGACCCTTCAAACCGCTTGGAAGATCGACCAATACAACGACTACAAGGCCGTGCGGGCGGACATCTCGGCGGTCAAGGCGATGATGCAGAAGGTGTTGCACGACGTGTCGGCGCGGGCGCTGCAGCTGCACGGGTCGCTGGGCACGTCTCACGAGATGCCGTTCGTGCAGTACCTGACCGAGTCGTTCGTCCTGGGTCTTGCCGACGGGCCAACCGAGGTGCACAAGGTGACGTTGGCCCGCCTCTTGCTGAAGGACGTGAAGCCCGCGCCCGACGTCTTCCCCTCCGAGCACCTGCTGCGGCTGCGGGAAGCCGCCGAGGCGAAATTCGCCGACAAGCTGGCGGGGATTCCGAGCGCCGATGACTGGGTGTGACGGCAAGGTGGCCCTGGTCACCGGAACCAGCCGGGGCCTTGGCAAGGCGATCGCGAAGCGGCTTGCAGGCGAGGGTGCAACCGTCGCGCTGACCGCACGCACCATGGAACCCGATCCGAAATATCAAGGCTCCCTTCGACAGACGCTCGACGAGATAGAGACCGCAGGTGGATCTGCGATCGCGATCCAGGCCGATCTGTCCGCCGCCGAGGACCGCGAGCGGCTGTTCGGTGAGGTCGTCGAGCGCGTTGGCGCGCCCGACATCCTTGTCAACAACGCCGCGGTGACGTTCCTGCGGCCACTCGACGAGTTCCCCGACCGACGGGTGCGGCTGATGATGGAGATGCATGTGCTCGCGCCGCTGCATCTCACCCAGCTGGCGATTCCCGCCATGCGCGAGCGCGGCCGCGGCTGGGTGCTCAACGTGACGTCGGTCGGCGGCGATCTGCCCGGCAGGCCCGCCGTTCGCCGAATTCGATCGCGCGGCGGGCTTCGGTGTCTACGGCACGGTGAAGGCGGCGCTGAACCGGCTGACGAAAAGCCTTGCCGCCGAACTGTACGACGACGGGATCGCCGTCAACGCCGCGGCGCCGACGAACCCGGTCGCGACCGAGGGGGCGGGTGCGCTCGATCTGGCCAAGACGGACACCGAAGACATCGAGCTGATCACCGAGACCGCGTTCGGCTGTGCACCGGCGACCCGAAGGCGCTGACCGGCCGCATCGCACATACCCAGGAGTTCCTGCGAGAGGTCGGCTGGCTGCCCTGACGTCAGCGCGGCGGCGACGCGGTGTCGCCAAAGCAGGGCGGACCCCACAGGCCACGTGACGCAGCCATGGCCTCTGCTTGTGCGGCTTCAATCGCGCCATAGCGGGCGACCGGAACACCGCCGTACACATACGATTTGGCCGTCCCTGCGCGCGCGGCTTCGACCGAGTAGTCCCATCCGTCCGCCTTCACGAGGTATGCGAGCGTGCGGCCATAGCGGTCGGTTCTGTCCTGCGTCGGATCTGGTTGCATGGCGACCCGTTGCCCGACCAGGTTGTTCGTCGCGAAGTCCGTCGCCTCAGGTCCCCAGCATCCGACGCCGTACCCCGGCTTCTTCGTCTCGGGTGTGTCGATCCCCAGGATCCGCACACGGAGCCGACCCCTAACGTCATCGCGGATGTCGATCGTGTCGCCATCGACGACCCGCAGCACATCAGCGGTAGTTTCCACAACGTCGGCCGTGGCACGCACCGGCGCAATCAGAGACGCGATCACCAACGCACAAACGGCCAGCGACGGAAAGGTCCGGCGGGCTAGCGCGCGAAACGACATTCCAGCACCGGAAGTACGAGATGGATTCATACGGTCAGTGCAACAGCATGATCTAGGAGGTTCTGTTGACCGTGTCGACAGGTGTGCGGTCGCCGTGTGCGGTGCGAGTTATTCGATCGGGTGTGTACTGGGTCGCCGGTGAGCAGGCCGCGCGGTGGAGGGCGTGTCGCGTCTGGCTGCTGCCTCGTGGTGGCGCAGCGCTGGCGCGATGACACTAGTGCGCGGACGGACGGCTCGTGGTCCGGCTCGATCCGGCGTCTGTGTGCGCGCGCGCGGGCCGGGTCACCGGCTCACGTTCGAGGAGCGTGTCGAGATCCGCGGGGCCTCGACGCCGGCCTCAGCGAGTGCGAGATCGCCCGGCGGCTCGGACGCGACCGCTCGACGGTCTCGCGCGAGATCCGGCGGCACCGCAGTGCTGGTGGTGACTATCACGCGCGTGGCGCATCGCGCGTGCAGCGCGGCGTGTCGTCCCAAAGCGTTCAGCTCGCCGACCCGCTGTGCGCGGCGATCGCAGCGTGGATGGACCAGGGGTGGAGCCCGCAGCTGATCGCCGAGTGTTGGCCAGCGATCACCCCGAGACAAGCCGGTGCGGTGAGCCACGAGACGATCTATCAGTCTCTGTACGTGCAGGCCGTGGCCAGTCTGCGCGCCGATCTGCACAAGCGCCTGTCCACCCAACGCGCAGCCCGCAAGATCCGTGGCGCGACGCGGGCGACGCGGGTGTACGCAGCCGACGTGTTCACCATCAGCGACCGCCCACCCGAGGCCGCCGACCGCGCCGTGCCCGGGCACTGGGAAGGCGATCTGATCCTGGGCGCCAGAACACCAGCGCGATCGGCACTCTGGTGAACGCAGTCCACCCGGTTCACCATCTTGTTGCACCTGCCCATCGATCACACCGCCGAGACCGTGGCCGCCGCGATGATCACCGCGATGGGCGAGCTGCCCGCGCATCTGCGCCGCTCCGATCACCTGGGACCGGGCAGCGAGATGGCCGACTAGCGTGACATCCAGCTCAACCTGCAACGCCCCGGTCTACTTCTGCGACCCGCACTCACCCTGGCACGCGGCACCAACGAGAACACCAACCGGCTGCTGCGGCACTGGTTCGAGAAGAGCACCGACCTCGCGGCTACACCAAACCGACCTCAAACGCATCTCCGACAAACTCAACACCCGCCCTCGCCCAACCCTCAACCTCGACACACCAGCCCAACGCCTCACCGCCCTCGATTAGCCAAGCCGCCTAGATGTTGCACTGACCGCTTGACATTGCCCGAGAAGGGGCGTGCTGGAATGTCGTTTCGCGGATGACGTCACAGCCCACGAAGCACCTCGCGCATATCCGTATGGTCCCAGAGGTTCAGCACGTTGGTCAGCATCTGCAGCGGCGCGCGCACGCTCTCGTCGACCCTTGATGGCGGGATCGGTCCGCTGCGTCGCGTTCGGCGCCATCGTGCGGATCAAGGCGGGCACATCCATCAGCCATGTGACGCCCATCAGCAACGCGTAGAGCATCACCTGCCGCCTGAGTGCGGCGGTATTCAGTTTCGGCCCGCCCAAGACGACGACCTCGTTGCAGAACAATTCGAGGAACTCGTCGAAATGGTCGTCCCACACATCGATTTCGGCGGCCGACATCGCGCCCCAGATCGCCATCGCGACGTTCAACTGGCTGACGCAGCCCCAATCCATCAGACCGCAGCACAACACGCCGTCGGCGCCGGTCCAGAACCACGCGTTGTCGACGTTGGCATTCCAGTGCGACAGCGCGATGTAGTCGGTCGCTTCTGCGAGGCTGCGCCAGATGGCGGCCTCGTTCTGCAGCACCTGCGGCGCCTCGATCGCCAGTCGGTCGAGAAAGCCGGGCGATCGCACATTGCCTGGCAGCAGGCCTGGATACGCGTCGGCGAACTCGGCCAACCGTGTGACGCGGCGGTGCAGCCTGTCCGGTGTCAGCGGCGGAGGCTCGCCGACGGCGGCGGCCCGAAGGTCGACAGGGAACTCGTCGGTGAGATGAGTGGGCAGCCGGCCGGATCTGTGGGCGCCCGCGAGGCGGGCGACGGCCGTCAGCAGCGCCCGATAATGATCGGCGGGCCTCGGCATCTCGTAGTCCAGGCACTTGTGGTACTGCGGCTCGATCCCGTTGGCGCCGAACGCGATTCGCTCGCTGATCAGGATTCCGGTGCCGGTGGCGCGGTGGTAGTCGGCGAACAGTGTGCGCGGCACCACGATCGGGAAACCCGGTGCCAGCGACAGCGATGCGAACTTCACCTCCGATTCCATCTGAGTCCTGCCGCGGTCACGGACTGGGTCGTCGAAGTCGCGGGAGAACTTCACGAACAGCTCGTGTGGAGGCCACACTGTGGGTCCGGGTACTCGACATCCAGCAGCATCTTGCGTCCAGTGCTACCGCCGGTGACGTCTTCGCACCGGGTGATCCCCGTGACCGGCGTTCGAAATGCGTTGGTCAGGAAGGGGACTCCGGCGTCCCGAAAGGTGGCGGGATCCGCGGGAAACGACAGCCCCGATTGGTCGCCGGTGACCCAGCGCTCGCTCACCAGGTCTGCTCGGCGGCACGCACCAGAATCTCATTGACCGCCACCCGCCGGTCACGCGTCACCATGTAGACGACGGCGTCGGCGATGTCCTCGGGCTGCAGCTTGACCATGCCCGCGGTCGTCTTCTGCTGGGCTGCCAGAGCTTCCGGTGACAGGTGCTCGGTGATCTCGGTCTGCACTGTTCCCGGCTCGACGAGCCCGACGCGGACCCGCTTGCCGATCAACTCCTGCCGGATACCTTCGCTGAACGCGTTGACCCCGAACTTGGTCAGCGAGTAGACGGCCGTGCCCGGCCTGGCCACCCGGCCGCCGGTGGAACTGATCGTGACCACATCGGCGACGCCTCGCGGCGAGTCGGCCGCGGCGGCGATGAGGTGAGGAAGCGCGGTGCGGGTGGCGTACAGGACGCCGTTCACGTTCACCGAGACGAGGTCGTCCCAATCCGCCAGCGGCGCTTCGGCGGCTGCGCCCATCCGCAGCAGTCCGGCGTTGTTCACCAGCGTGTCGAGGCGGCCAAGCCCGTCGACCGTGGCCGCAACGGCGGCGGCGACCTGATCCGCGTCGGTCACATCGGCGGGCGTCGCCAGCGCCCTGCCGCCTGCGGCCTCGATCTCAGCCTTCAGCGCATCGAGCCGATCCGCACGCCGCGCGAGCAGTGCGACCGCCGCACCCTCTGCGGCCAGCGCCCGCGCCGTCGCGGCGCCGATACCGCTGCTTGCGCCCGTGACCAGCGCAACGGTGCCAGCCAATGTGTTCGTCATCGGATCCCCATGCCTTTGAGGCTCAAGGCTTGTTGCGACCCGAGCGGCTCAGTCGCCACTCGGGCGGGAAGTTCATGTCGTTGTCCTTCACCACGTTGTTGAGGCCCTTCTCGAAGGTGCCCTCGGTGAGGTCGACGTCGTTCTGCTGGTCGTTCTGGATCAACGGCAGCATGCCCTCGACCATGCCGGTGAGCAGGCTGCCGAAGTACTCACCCTTGTGCTGCTTGTAGAGCTCGAGGAAGGTCTTCTGCACCGCGACCGTGTCGGTGGGACGGGACTTCGAGCAGGCGAGCGCGTATTTCTCGGTCTCCTTCTCGAGCTGATCGCGCGGAACCACGCTGTTGATGAACCCGCATTCGTACATCTCCTTGGCGCTGAACGGCCTTCCGGTGAACAGCATTTCGGAGAACTTGCGCAGGCCCATCGTCTCGGCCCACCACCACAGCCGCGGCCCCCAGCCGACGTAGCGGAACGCCGGATGGCCGAACAGCGCGTCATCGGAGGAGACGACGAGGTCGGCGTCACCTGCCTGGTAGAAGTGCCAGCCGTAGCAGTAGCCCTTCGCCTCGATGATGCTGATCTTGCGCAGCTCCTGCAGCGGCCGGTTGCCCGCCCGTGCCTTGGCGTAGAAGTCGGTCACCGTGGACAGGTAGCGATACGAGCCGCCAGGCGGGTAGCGCACCTCGTCGTCGTTGATCGCCACCTCGTGCAGCATTGGCATGCCGGGGTTCTCCAGCATGTCGCGCTGCTCGGGAAGGTCGCCGCCGCTGCCGAAATCCTCACCCTCGCCGCGGATCACGACCACCTTGACGTCGTCGTCGACGTTGCACTTGTGGATCAGGTCGGCGTAGTTCTGCCGCATGCCGAGTGTGGTGGCGTTCTGCGCGTCCGGCCTGTCGAACGTGATGTAGGCGATGCGATTCTTCTTGTCCTTCTCGAACCTGATGTACTGCTCGGCTTCCTTCTTCATCTCTTCGTAGTCGTAATCAGGCATCCGCAACTCCCTCTGTTTCGTCCCACTTCTCTGCTACGCAGTCTCTCAGCGCCAGAATCTGTTCGGGCTGTTTGTACTCTTTGCTTAAAAGAAAGGGCGTTTCGCATGTCTGACATCGCATTACAGCCCGCACATGCGCTGGCCGAGGCCATCCGGCGCCGCGACGTGTCGAGTCGCGAGTTGCTGGAGCACTACCTCGCGCGGGTCGAGGCCCTCAACCCACCGCTGAACGCCGTCGTCACGCTCGATCCCGACGGCGCGCGCATGGCCGCCGACGCCGCCGACGCATCGCTGGCTCGCGGCGATGACGTCGGCCCACTGCACGGCGTGCCGATGACGGTCAAGGACACCTATCAGACCGCGGGGGTGCGGACGACGTGCGGGCTGCCCGCATGGGATCACGTGCCCGACCACGACGCCGACGCCGTCGGCAGGCTGCGCCGCGCGGGCGCGGTGATCTTCGGCAAGACCAACACCCCGGCGCAGGCGGGGGACTGGCAGACCTACAACGCGATCTTCGGCACGAGCAACAACCCCTGGGACACCGCACGAAGCACCGGCGGCTCGTCGGGCGGCGCCGCGGCGGCCGTCGCAACCGGAATGACGGGCCTCGAACTCGGCAGCGATATCGGTGGCTCGATCCGGTTCCCATCGGCATGGTGCGGCGTCTGCGGACACAAGCCGACATGGGGCATCGTGTCGCAGACGGGCCACCTGCCACCTGCGCCCGGCACGTTGTCGGCGACCGATCTGTCCGTCGTCGGCCCGCTGGCGCGCGACGTCGAAGACCTCGAAATCGCGCTCGGGGTGCTCGCGGGCGCCGCAGGCCACGCCGCCCGCGGTTGGCGGCTTGAGCTTCCCGCCCCGCGCGCGACGACGCTTGGCGATCTGCGGCTGGCGTTCTGGCTCGACGATCCGGCTTACCCGGTCGACACCGAAGTGGGAGCGGTGCTCGAGGCGGCCGCCGACGCGATACGGAACGCGGGTGCACAGGTGGTCGACGCGCGGCCCGCGGTGGTGCTGCCCGACGTGGTTCGGCTGTATCAGCAGTTCCTCTACCCGATCCTGCTGTCCGGCATGGGGAAGCGCTCGTTCGACACCATGGTCACGCTGGCCGACTCGCTTGCCGACGACGACGACCGACCGCTCGCTCGCACTGCGCGCTTCGCCACCCAGCGCTACCGGGATTGGGTGTTCGCAGGCGAAAAACGCGAGCAGTTGCGCGCCCTGATGGCGGAGTACTTCGTCGATGTGGACGCCCTGCTGATGCCGGTGGCGATGGTGCCCGCCATACCGCATGACCACAGCGAGCCGTTCCCGGAGAGGGTGATCACGGTCAACGGCGCGGTCCGGCCCTACACCGACTTGATGGCGTGGGTGGCGTTGGCGACGCTGACGCATCTGCCCGCGACCGTCGTCCCCGTCGGTCGCACGGCCTCGGGCCTGCCGGTCGGCATCCAGATCGTCGGGCCCTACCTCGAGGACCGCACCACGCTCGCCGTCGGCCGTCTGGTCGAGCAACTGCTCGGCGGTTTCGTCCCGCCGCCGGGGGTGTGAGCCCTAGAGCCGTCTGCAGGGCGAAGGTCCAGAACTGCGTTCCCGGTGGGCCGCCGAAGCAGCCGACGTCGTAGGTGGAGTTGATCTCGCCTGCCAGCGAGACCTGGTTCCAGGTATAGGTGTCGCGCGACGGCAGGACCTGGCCCAAGGGGCAGCGCAGGCCGTCGGGCACGTCGACCACCAGGGTGTAGGTGTCGCCGTCCAGATGCGCCTTGCCGCTGTACTCGAAGTAGTACTTCAACCGGGATATGCCGTTGACGTCGACGCAGTCCAGCGACTTCTCGGGGATGCACGCCGCGATACCCCACACCCACGACGCCATGTTGTACCTGTTGGTGAGCACGTCGTAGTTGCCCAGCATCATCATGGCGCTGGCGGGCGGAGCGACGACCGTCCCGGCCGCGGTGAGCAGGGCCGCCGCAATCGCAGCCTTCAAGACCTTCAAAGGCTTCATGAGCGTCTCTCCGTTCCCTGTCGCGTACTGGCTGATCATCAAACCACCCGGCCTGAAGGCTGGGTTGGCATTCAGTCGATAACGGCGGCTTCCTTGCGCTCGGTGATCGGCCGGGCGAGTTCCTGCTCGGTGCAGATGCGCTGCAGTTTCTCCAGTGTCTCGTCCAGTCCAGGCCCCATCCGCTTGCCGGGGGTGAATGTCGCGGGCAGGTGCTTCATCCCCTGGATGACCCCGATGGTCTCGTAGTGCACGGTGCCTTCCGGGTCGCACACGTAGTCGGGCATCCGGTCGAGTACGGCGGTCAACATCGACTTGAACACCGTCCTCGCGACATTCGAGCCGACGCAGCGGTGCACACCGATGCCGAAGCTGAAGTGCCTGTTGCCCTTGCGGTCCATGACGATCTCGTTGGGCTTGTCGAACACCGACGGGTCACGGTTGGCCATCGCCCAGGAAATCCACAGCCGCTCACCCTCTTTGAAGCGGGTGCCCTCGAATTCGGTGTCCTCTGCGAACGTTCGACCGTCACCAGGTGCCGGGGTGTAGTAGCGCAGGAACTCCTCGGTCGCCGGGTTGAGCAGCGTTTCGCGTTCGCGGCTGAGCAGCTCGCGCTGGTCCGGGTTCTCCGACAGCCATTCCAGCGAGTGCGCGGTCAGTGCGGTCGTGGTGTCGAAGCCGCCGCCGATGATCAGGCCGAGATTGCCGAGGATCTCCAGATCGGGTGCGGGCTCGCCATCGATCCGGAGTTGCAGCAGCGCGTTTATCAAGCCCGGTCGTGGATTCTCGCGGACCTCGTTCATCGTGGTGATCATGTCGATGCCCATCTGCCGGTTCATATCGGCGACGCGGGCGGCGTCGGGCGAGTGTTCCGGGGTGGACACCGAAAGATGCGCGGGCTCGCTGTAGACCGGCCACTTCTGCAGCTCGATTCCCATCATCGCCAGCGTGAGCACCGCGGGCGCGATGTTGGCGAGATCGTCGACGAAGTCGATCCGGCCGGACTCGATCTTCTCGTCGAGTGAGGCACGCACGATCTCGTCGACGAACGGCTGCCACCGCTTGACCGCCGCAGGGGAGAGATACGGGTTGAGCGCTCCGCGATAGACGCTGTGTTCTGGCTCGTCCATCTCCAGGATGCCGCCGCGAACGACCGTGGCTCGCTGTGCCTTCGGGATGGTGATGCCCTGATAGCCCTTGCGCTCGCCGTTGATGTCGTGGTCGTTGGACACCACCGGGCAGCGGGCCAGCTCGAAGACTTCCTTGCTGCCCGCGGCCACCCAGTGCCCGTCATAGGTCGGCGACCATGCCATCGGGCATTTGGCCTGCATCTCTTCGGTGATCTTCTCGAAGTGCAGCCGGTATTCCGGTGTGTGCCGGTCGAAGTCGAAACGGTTCTTCTTGCGACCGCTGTCGGCGGCGCTGATGTCGTCGACGGTCAAGGTCTTCCTCACTCCTCGATCGAGATGGCCTGTTCGGGGCATGACTGCGCGGCCTCGCGCACCACGTCTTCCTGATCGGCCGGGACCACGTCGTTCACCGGCGACGACGTGCCGTCAATGTCACTGAGCAGAAACGAGTCCGGCGCGATCATCGCGCACAGCGTGTGGCCCTGGCACCGGTCCGAATCGACAGAAACCTTCACTTGTGACCTCCCTCAGACGTGGTAGTCGTACCACTTCAGGTAGCCGCCGGCGTCGACTCGCTGCTGTGTGCCGGTGACGTAGCGCGCCTCGTCAGAGGCGAGGAACAGGACCATGTTGCTGATGTCCTCTGGCTCGACCCAGGGCACCTTCATGGCTTGCTGCACGTAGAACACCGGCTCGGCGTCGGCCTGCGTCGGGTTCTCCAGATCGGGTCGGAAGGACTTGTACATCGGTGCGCTCTGCAGCATCGGCGTGTTGGTGTTCGTCGGGTGCACGACGTTGGCGCGGATGCCCCGTGGTGCGAGTTCGGCCGCGAGGTTGTGGACGTACTGCGACAACAGCCTCTTCGAATGCAGGTATGCGGAACCGCCGGGGTCGGCGCCGGGATTGTCGTTCTTGCCGACGTCCATCAGTGCGGCGGTGGAGCCCGTCGCGACGATCGAGGCGCCCTCGCCGAGATGCGGCAGCGCGACCTGGATGGCGTTGATGGTGCCGATCAGGTTGGTGTTGATCACGTCGACCCAGGCCAGCAGATCCGCCGACCCCTTCATGCCTGCGATACCGGCCGCGGTGACGACGATGTCGAGCTTGCCGAGTTCGGCGACGCCGTCGTCGAGAATCGACTTCAGCGAGACCACGTCGCTCACGTCGACCTTGGCGGTGATGCAACGCTGTCCGGTCTTCTCGACGAACTGCGCTGTCTCGGCGAGGTCTTCCGGCGTCGCCATGGGGTAGCCGATCGTCGCGAAGTCCTCGCACCGGTCGACGGCGATGATGTCGGCGCCTTCCTCGGCCAGGCGTACCGCGTGGCTGCGGCCCTGTCCGCGGCCTGCTCCGGTGACGAAGGCGACTTTTCCTTGAACGCGTCCCACTCCAGCTGTCCTCTCGGTTGCTTGTCTAGGTATTCCGGCCGCCGTTGACCCCGAGGATCTGGCCGGTGATGTAGCCCGCTTCGTCGGAGATGAGGAATGCACACGCCGCGGCGATGTCCTCGGGCTTGCCGACCCGGCGCACCGGGGTGCGGTCGATGTGGTCCTCGACGGTTCCGCCGAGCAGGCCGCGCTCCTCTGATTTGCGCAGCATCGGGGTGTCGATGAAGCCCGGCGGCACCGCGTTGACGGTGATGCCCATCGGGCCGTACTCCAATGCGAGGGATTTGGTCAGGCCGTTCACCGCTGATTTCGCGGCCACATAGGCCGACATGAACGGCTGGCCGGACTGCGCGCTGGACGAGGAGATGTTGACGATCCGGCCCCAGCCCGCGTCGACCATGTCCGGAAGCACGGCCTGAACGCAGTGGAAGACGCCGTTGAGGTTGACGTCGACCACGCGACTGAAGTCGTCGAACGTGAGGTCGGTGAATCGCTTGAAGCGCTCCATCCCCGCCGCGTTCACCAGGATGCTGATCGGGCCGAGTTGCTCACGCACGGCGTCCAGCGCCGCGTCGACCGCGGCGCGGTCGGTCACGTCGGCGGTGTGCGCGAACTTCTCGTCGGATGCGACGAGGTCGAGGGTGGCGACGTGGTACCCGTCGGAACGCAGCCGATTCGCGACGGCCTGACCGATGCCGGAGCCGCCACCGGTGACCACGGCGGTCTTCACGCGACCGCGCCCGTCTCAGACGTCAAGAATCTTCCTTCCGAATATGAGAACCGTACTCTCGCATTGTGCAGCATCGCAAGACAAATTGAGGCCAATTGTCGCATCCGTTTTGTCGTTCAACGCCGTTATCAGGCCACATGACTAGGCCATCTTCCTTTTCTTGAGTTCTCATCGCACGAATGTATGATTCGCCGAAGATGAGAATGCAGTTTCCATCACACTGAACTTTGCTGAGGAGGGTGGATGACGGAAGCGTCGACCATCTCGCGTGACACATCGGAGGGGCGGGCCGACCGGCGGATGCTGATCGGCGGTCAGCTGGTCGAGGCGTCGGGCACGTTTCCCTCCCTCAACCCTGCGACCGAAGAGGTGGTCGGCCATGCGCCCGATGCGACGGTGGCCGACGCCGAGGCGGCGGTCGCAGCGGCGCGGACGGCGTTCGACACCACCGACTGGTCGACGAACACCGACTTGCGGATCCGCTGCCTCGATCAGTTGCACAAGGCCCTTGTCGACCATCGCGACGAGCTCGCAGAGCTGACCATCGCCGAAGTCGGTGCCACACAGGCGATGTGCGCGGGCGCCCAACTCGACGCACCGATCTCGATCGTGGCGTACTACGCGGATCTGCTGAAGACGTACCCGCTGACCGAGGATCTCGGAAACAGCGAGAGCCACGGCATGCAGCACCACCGCTGGGTCGAGAAGGAAGCCGCCGGGGTGGTGGCGGCGATCATCGCGTACAACTACCCGACGCAGCTCGCACTCGCCAAGCTCGCGCCCGCGCTTGCGGCCGGATGCACCGTCGTGCTCAAGGGCGCACCGGACACGCCGTTGATCACGCTTGCGCTCGGTGAGCTGATCGCCAACCACACCGACATCCCCGCCGGTGTGGTCAACGTGCTCTCCGGTACCGACCCGCAAGTCGGTGTCGCCCTGACGACGAGCCCCGACGTCGACATGATCACCTTCACCGGATCGACCCCCACCGGCCGGGCGATCATGGCGGCCGCCAGCGAGACGTGCAAACGCGTCTTCCTCGAACTCGGCGGGAAGTCGGCGGCGATCGTGCTCGACGACGGCGACTTCGACACGGCCGCGCTGTTCACCGCGTTCGCCACGGCCAGCCACTCCGGTCAGGGCTGCGCGATCACGACACGGATCCTGGTGCCGAGCAAGCACCACGACGAGATCGTCGAGAAGCTGAAGAACAACTTCGGGGTGGTGAAGTACGGCAACCCCACCGAAGAGGGCACCTACACGGGTCCGCTGATCAGCGAGAAGCAGCGCGACAAGGTCGACGGCATGGTCAAGCGTGCCGTCGAGGCGGGCGCCACGTTGGTGACCGGCGGCGAGAAGGTGAACCCGGGCTACTTCTATACGCCGACGCTTCTCGCCGACGTCGATCCGGACAGCGAGATCGCCCAGCACGAGGTGTTCGGCCCGGTGCTTGTCGTCATCCGCTACGAGGACGACGACGACGCCGTCCGCATCGCCAACAACTCCATCTACGGACTGTCCGGAGCGGTTTACGGCAGCGAGGACCGCGCCATCGCGGTGGCACGCCGCATTCGCACCGGCACCCTCTCGATCAACGGCGGCATGTTCTTCGCACCCGACAGCCCGTTCGGCGGTTACAAGCAGTCGGGTATCGGCAGGGAGATGGGCGTCGCGGGGCTCGAAGAGTTCTTGGAGCGCAAGACGTTTGCGACGGTGGTCGGCTGATGAGTAGCAGGCCGCTGGAAGGCATCCGCGTCCTCGAGGTCGCCATGTACGGCTTCGTCCCTTCGGCGGGCGCGGTGCTCACCGAGTGGGGCGCCGACGTCATCAAGGTCGAGCACGCGATCACCGGTGACCCGCAGCGCGGGCTGCGCCAGACCGGGCTGCTGCGCGTCGAGGGCGATCCCAACCCCAACATCGAGCACGCCAACCGCAACAAGCGAAGCATCGGGCTGGACATGTCGGTGCCCGAGGGCAAGGAAGTCCTCTACGAGCTCGCGAAGCGCGCCGACGTCTTCCTGACCAGCTTCCTGCCGGGACACCGCGCGAAGTTCGGTATCGACGTCGACGACATCCGCGCCGTCAACCCGAAGATCGTCTACGCGCGGGGCAGCGCACTCGGACCCCGCGGCGAGGAATCGGTCAAGGGCGGCTACGACATGACCGCCTTCTGGTGCCGCGCGGGCACCGCGGCCACCATCACCCCACCCGGCATGCCGGGGATGATCGGTCCGCCGGGGCCTGCCTACGGCGACACCATCAGCGGCACCAACCTGGCGGGCGGCATCGCCGCGGCGCTGCTGAAGCGGGAGCGCACCGGCGAGCCGTCGATCGTCGACGTCTCGCTGCTCGGCAGTGGCTTCTGGGCGATGGGACACACCGTGGCGCTGACCAAGCACCTCGGCGAGCGGATGGAGGCGTTCCCGCCCGGCGTGCACGGATCGCCGATCAACCCCCTCGTTGGCCTCTACCCGACCGCAGACGACCGCTACATCTCGTTCGTGATGATGCAGCCCACCAAGTTCTGGGCCGACGTGTGCAAGCACATGGACCTCGACGAGCTCGCCGACGATCCACGGTTCGCGACCGTCGAGTCGATCGCGGAGAACACCGCGACGGCTACAGAGATCCTCACCGAGGCGATGGCCAAACGGCCGCTGTGCGGAGTGGAGCGAGCGGTTCGCGACGCTGCTCGGCCCGTGGGCGCCGGTGCAGGACACCCTGCAGGCCGTCGAGGACTCCCAGATCCGGGCCAACGAATATCTGGTGCAGGCGGGCGAGCTCGAATTGGTGGCGAATCCGGTTCAGTTCGATGTCACTGCACCCCAATCCGGTCCGGCGCCGGCGTTCGCAGAGCAAACTGACGAGATCTTGCTGGAACTCGGTCTCGATTGGGACCGCATCATCGAGCTCAAGACGGCCGGCGCCGTCACCTAGATTGCGAAGGACCACATGCCCTACGTCGCCTCGATAGGTACATGCCGTTTGAATGACCCCGAGCCGATGGCGATGTGACCTAGCGAAGTTCACGATTTTTTTCACCGGCGGCGATTCGATCCGCTATGAAGGTCAAGGCTCCGCCGTAGGTTTCGGGGTCACGATTCTGGAAGGACCGGTTGCCGATGGCAGATAGGTGGTCTCCAGGCATCTCGATCGGCAAGGGCCTGTCTGGCCCGATGCAGGCCGTCGGCGGACTGTTCGCGATGTCGAGGGATGCGGTCATGTTCATCTTCCGCAGACCGTTTCAGTGGCGGGAGTTCCTCGAGCAGTGCTGGTTCATCTCCCGAGTTGCGTTGGCGCCGACACTGCTTGTCGCCATTCCGTTCACCGTGCTGGTGAGCTTCACGCTGAACATCCTGCTGCGTGAGCTCGGCGCCGCCGACTTGAGCGGTGCGGGTGCGGCCTTCGGAGCGGTCACCCAGATCGGCCCACTGGTCACGGTGTTGATCGTGGCGGGCGCGGGCTCCACGGCGATGTGCGCAGACCTGGGCTGCGGACGATTCGCGAAGAGATCGACGCGATGGAGGTGCTCGGCATCAACCCGGTGCAACGGCTTGTGACTCCGCGCTTTCTCGCGGCCGGGCTGGTGGCGCTGCTGTTGAACAGCCTCGTGGTCATCATCGGCATCCTCGGCGGCTATATGTTCTCGGTCTTCATTCAGGACGTGAACCCCGGTGCGTTCGCCGCGGGCATCACGCTGCTGACCGGCGTTCCTGAGGTCATCATCTCCTGCATCAAGGCCGCGCTGTTCGGTCTGATCGCAGGCCTGGTGGCCTGCTATCGCGGGTTGACGATCAGCGGCGGAGGCGCCAAAGCCGTCGGCAATGCCGTCAACGAGACCGTGGTGTACGCGTTCATGGCGTTGTTCGTGATCAACGTGCTCGTGACCGCCATCGGCATCCGGATGACGACGGGATAGCGGCGATGGCGGTAAAAGCGGTATATCCACGGCTGTTCCGGGAAGCCCGACGACCAGTCGACTTCTTCGCCAAGATCGGTGACCATGTCCTGTTCTACGCGCGGGCGCTGGCAGGCATCCCGCACGCTGCTGTGCACTTCCGCAAGGAGATCATCCGGCTGATCGCCGAGATCTCCATGGGCGCGGGCACACTGGCGATGATTGGCGGAACCGTCGTGATCGTCGGCTTCCTCACCCTCGCCGCGGGTGGCACCTTGGCCGTCCAGGGCTACAGCTCGCTTGGCAATATCGGCATCGAGGCGCTGACCGGCTTCCTGGCGGCGTTCATCAACGTGCGCATCTGCGCACCCGTCGTCGCGGGCATCGGCCTCGCGGCCACCTTCGGGGCGGGCGTGACCGCTCAGCTGGGAGCGATGCGGATCAACGAGGAGATCGACGCACTGGAGTCGATGGCCATCCGCCCGATCGAGTACCTGGTGTCCACCCGGATCATCGGCGGGCATGATCGCGATAACGCCGCTGTACTCGATCGCGGTGATCCTGTCGTTCGTCGCCAGCCAGTTCACCACCGTGGTGCTGTTCGGCCAGTCCGGCGGCCTCTACGACCACTACTTCAATACGTTCCTCAATCCGATCGACCTGCTGTGGTCGTTTTTTCAGGCCGTGTTGATGGCGATCACGATCCTGCTGATCCACACCTATTACGGCTATTTCGCCACCGGCGGCCCCTCCGGGGTTGGTGTCGCGGTGGGCAACGCCGTTCGCACATCGCTTGTCGTGGTGGTGTCGGTGACGCTGCTCGTCTCGCTGTCCATCTACGGTGCCAACGGCAACTTCAACCTGTCGGGATAGGGGACACGCGTCGATGAAGGGTAGTGCGGTGAGGCCGCTCGCGGGCCTTGGCCTGTTCGTTGCGCTCGCGCTGATATTCGCGCTTGCGATCGCCCTGTTCCGCGGCAGCTTCACCGAAACCGTTCCTGTGACGGTCATTTCGGACCGCGCAGGCCTGGTCATGGACAAAGACGCCAAGGTGAAGATGCGCGGCGTGCAGGTCGGCAAGGTGTCCGACATCGAGGACCGCGCCGATGGGACGGCCGTCCTGCATCTGGCCATGGACCCGAAGCAGATGAAGCTCATCCCCTCCAACGTCCTCGTCGACATCACATCGAACACGGTGTTCGGCGCCAAGTTCGTTCAACTCAACGCCCCGCCCGACCCGTCCGGCGAGAAGCTGCGCGAAGGTCAGGTTATCCAGAGCCAGCACGTGACGGTCGAGATCAACACGGTCTTCCAGCGGCTGGTGACGGTGCTGGACAAGATCGACCCCGCGAAGCTCAACGAGACCCTCGGCGCGATCGCGACCGCGTTCAACGGGCGCGGCGAGAAGTTCGGCCAGACGCTGGTCGACTTCAACGCGCTGCTGGCCAAGATCGAGCCGAGCCTGCCGAACCTCAGCCACGACATCGAGGCGTCCGTGCCGGCGTTCACCGCCTACGCCGATGCGGCACCTGACCTCGTCTCGACGATCTCGAACACGACCACGATCAGCAACTCGATCGTCGACCAGCAGCAGAACCTCGACGAATTCCTGGTCAGCGCAATCGGTCTGGCCGATCTCGGCAACGAGGTCGTCGGTGCGAACCGGCAGGCGCTGACCGATGTGGCCCACCTGCTCGTGCCGACGACCGGCATTCTCGCCGAGTACCACGACTCCATCCGGTGCGGCATCGGCGGCCTTGTGCCGTTCGCGAAGTCGCCGCCGCAGTACTCGTCGATCATCGTGAACGCCGGTCTGACCCTCGGCGTCGAGCGCTACCGATACCCGGGTGACCTGCCGAAGGTCGCCGCCAAGAGCGGGGGCGCCAACTACTGCGAGGCGCTCGGCCTGCCCGATCTGCCCGCCAACTTCGTGCCCCCATTCGTCCTCGGTGACGTCGGCTCCAACCCGGCGCGATACGGGAACCAGGGCATCGTGCTGAACTCCGATGCGTTGAAGAACTATTTGTTCGGTCCGCTCGACGGCCCACCGCGCAACACCCTGCAGATTGGACAGCCGGGATGACGCGCGCAACCGGCACGCTGATCAAGTTCACCGTCTTCGGGCTGGTGATGGCCTTGCTGACGGCCTTCCTGTTCATGGTCTTCGGCCAGACGAGAACCGGCTCCACGAGCGGTTATTCGGCCGTTTTCAACGATGCGTCGCGGTTGAAGCCCGGCGACTCGGTACGGATCGCAGGCATCCGGGTCGGCACCGTCGGGGATGTTTCGTTGCAGGCCGACCGCAAGGTGCTCGTCGAATTCGACACCGACCGCAACATCAAGCTGACCACCGGTACCCAGGCTTCGATCAAGTATCTCAACCTCGTCGGCGACCGCTACATGGAACTCGGCGACTCTCCTGCGGAGTCGACGAAGATCCTGCCCGCGGGCGCGCAGATACCGGTGGACCGCACGGCGCCCGCACTCGATCTCGATCTGCTGCTCGGTGGCCTGAAACCCGTTATCCAGGGCCTGAATCCACAGGATGTCAACGCGCTGACGGGCTCGCTGGTCCAGATATTGCAGGGCCAGGGCGGCACGCTGGAGTCGCTGTTCTCGAAAACGTCGAGCTTCACGACTTCACTCGCCGACAACAACCAGGTCATCGAGCAGTTGATCGACGATCTACGAACCACGCTGGACACCCTGTCCAAGGACGGCGACCAGTTCTCCGGCGCGATCGACAAGCTCGAGAGCCTGGTCGACGGGCTCTCGGCCGACCGCGATCCGATCGGCACGGCCATCGAGTCGCTCAACAACGGGACGACGTCGCTGGCGGACCTGCTCGGCCGGGCCAACCCGCCGCTGGACGGCACGATCGACCAACTCAACAAACTCGCGCCGATTCTCTACAACGACAAGGACCGCATCGACGCGACGGTGCAGAGGCTGCCGGGGATCTACAAGAAGCTCGCCCGGGTGGGCGCCTACGGCGCCTTCTTCCCGTACTACATCTGTGCGGTCACCTTCCGGGCCAGCGATCTTCAGGGCAGGACCGTCGTCTTCCCGTGGATCAAGCAAGAAGCCGGAAGGTGCAGGGAAGAGTAGATGCAGAAATATCGCGGAAACTCCCTCATCAGGGCAGGCATCATCGGTGTCGTCCTGGCGATTCTCGTCGTCGCGGTCGGGTTGCAGCCCGAGCGCATCGTGCAGTGGGCGACGGCGCTGCGGTACCAGGCGCTGTTCTCTGAGGCAGGCGGAATCGCGATCGGCAACGACGTGACTGTGTCCGGCATCAAGGTCGGCTCGGTGTCGTCGGTCAAGCTCGACAATGGCGATGCGCTCGTCGGCTTCACCATCAACGGCAAGTACGCGCTCGGCAACGACACCACCGCGCACATCCGAACCGGAACCCTGCTCGGCGAGCGGGTGCTCGCGCTGGAGTCCGCGGGCTCGGGCACGCTGTCTCCCAATTCGGTCATCCCGATCTCGCGGACGTCGTCGCCGTACTCGCTGACCGACGCGGTGAACGAACTGACCAGCAATACCGCGGGCACCAACACCGAATCGCTCAACCAGTCGCTGGACACGCTGGCGCAGACGCTCGACCAGATTGCCCCGCAGCTGGGCCCGACGTTCGACGGTGTCTCGCGGCTGTCGAAGTCGCTGAACAACCGCAACGAGAGCCTGGCGGAGCTGCTGAAGACCGCGGGCGACGTCACCGGGATCCTGTCCGAGCGAAGCGAGAAGGTCAACGCGCTGATCCTCAACAGCAACGATCTGCTCGGCGTGCTCAACGAGCGCCGATATGCGATCACCAGCCTGCTGGCTTCCACGTCCGCGGTGTCGAAGGAGCTCACCACGCTTGGTCGCCAACAACGAGAAGGAGCTGGCGCCGACGCTGGAGAAGCTCAACGACGTCACGGCCATGCTCGAGAAGAACAAGGACAACCTGGCCAAGATGCTGCCCGGGGCGGCGAAATACTATCTGACACAGGGCGAGATCGTCGCCAACGGCGCCTACTACAACGCGCTGGTGCCCAACCTCGTGTTCGGCCAGATCCTGCAGCCTTTCCTGGACTACGCGTTCGGATTCCGCCGCGGCGTCAACGCGGGCCAGCCGCCGGACAATGCCGGCCCGCGGGCGGAACTTCCGTTCCCCGTCAACAGCATTCCTCAGCCAGGAGACCTCCCAAACGATGGAGACCCCGGTGAACCCCAACCGTAAACGGCTGGTCACCATCGCGGCCGTCGCCCTCGCCATCGCCTTAGTGGCGGGCGCGGCGTTCCTGGTGAGTTCGGTGTTCTTCGGACCGAAGACGATCACCGCCTACTTCCCTTCCGCCACAGGCATTTATCCCGGCGACGAGATTCGGGTGTCGGGGGTCAAGGTCGGCACTATCGACTCGATCACGCCCGAGGGCACGCAGGCGAAGATGACCCTCAAGGTCGACCGCGACGTGCCCGTTCCCGCCGAAGCCAAGGCCGTGATCGTGGCGCAGAACCTGGTCGCAGCTCGCTACGTCCAGCTCGCGCCTGCGTATCGGAGCGGCGACGGACCCACCATGGGTGACGGCGGAGTGATTCCAAGTGAGCGGACCGCGGTCCCCGTCGAGTGGGACGACGTCAAGACCCAATTGATGCGGCTGGCAACGGAGTTGGGACCAAAGAGCGACTCGCCAAACGCGGTATCGGACACCTCGGTCAACCGGTTCATCGACAGCGCGGCCAATGCGCTGGGGAACGGAAACGGCGAGAAGCTGCGCGAGACCCTGGCGCAACTGTCCGGCGTCGCGCGGGTCTTCGCCGAGGGCAGCGGCAACATCGTCGACATCATCAAGAACCTGCAGCTGTTCGTCTCCACGCTGCGCGACAGCAAGGACCAGATCGTCCTGTTCGAGAACCGGCTGGCGACGCTGACCAGTGTCCTCGACGACAACAGGTCCGACCTCGATGCGGCCCTGAAGAACCTGTCCGTCGCGATCACCGAGGTGCAGCGCTTCGTCGCGGGCACGCGGAACCAGACCGCCGAGCAGATTCAGCGGCTGGGCAACTTGACCCAGATACTCGTCGACAACCGATTGGCGTTCGAGAACGTCCTTCACATCGTGCCCAACGCGATCGCGAACTTCAACAACATCTACTACCCGAACGGCGGTTCGGTGACCGGAGCGTTCTCGCTCGTCAACTTCTCCAACCCGGTGCAGGCGATCTGCGGCATGATCGGCGCCGTCGAGAACACCACCGCGCCGGAGACGGCGAAACTGTGCGCGCAGTATTTCGGTCCGGCGTTGCGGCTGCTGAACATCAACGAGCTGCCGATTCCGATCAACTCGTATCTGCGGCCTGCGATCAATCCGGACCGGATGATCTACACCGATCCCAACATGTTGCCGGGCGGCCCCGGCCCGCAGGATCCGCCGGAACCTCCGCCGACGGTGTCCGCCTACACCGGAGCGGGCGATATCCCGCCGCCGCCGGGATGGAACGGGCCGCCCAACACATGGCAGGGCATCTATGCGCCCGGCGGCCCCGAAGCCGGCTCGCTTCCTTCCACGGCAGTGATCAACAACGCGCCGCCGATCGAGGGACCGCACGTCATCTCGAATATTCCGGCCCAAGGGTCGTCCATCGAGGGGATGCTGCTCCCGCAGACCGCGGCACCGACTCCGCCGGGACCGCCCGCAGATCCGAATGCACCCTTGCTGCCTGCAGAAGGGACGCCGACGCCATGAGCCACGGAACGAAGAGGCTGGCCGTGATCGGCTCGTGTGTCGCGCTGACGATGACGGGCTGCTCATTCCAGGGGCTCAACTCGCTGCCGCTCCCGGGAGCGGTGGGACGAGGGCCGGACGCCGCGATCTATCACGTTGAGGTGCCGAATGTCGCGACGCTGGAGTCGAATTCGCCGGTGCTGATCGATGATGTCGTCATCGGCAGTATCGGGAAGATGACCGTCGATAACTGGCACGCCAACGTCGAGATCTCGGTCAAGCCCGATGTCGTCGTGCCCGCGAACGCCGTCGCGACGGTGGGGCAGACCAGCCTGTTGGGCTCCATGCACCTTGCCCTCAATCCGCCCCTCGGCGAGAAGCCGAGCGGTCGGATGAATCCCGGATCCACGATCCCGCTGAACAGTTCGTCGACGTACCCGACCACGGAGCAGACACTGTCCTCGCTGTCCACAGTCGTCACCGGCGGGGGGCTTGGGCAGATCGGCGACATCGTGCACAACTTCAGTGCGGCGGTCAGTGGGCGCGAACCCGAGATCCGCGAACTGCTCACCCGGCTCGACAACTTCGTCGGCGTGCTGGATGCCCAGCGGGACAACATCATCGCGTCCATCCAGCAACTGAACCGGGTCGCGGGAACGTTCGCCGGGCAGCGCGACGTCATCGATCGCGCGCTCAAGGAAATCCCACCTGCCCTGGATGTGCTGATCAAGGAGAGGCCGACGCTGACCCAGGCGCTCACCAAGCTCGGGCAGTTCAGTGACACGGCCTCCGGGCTGGTCAACGATGCTGGCGACGACCTCGTCACCGACCTGAAGAACCTCGAGCCCGCACTCAAGGCGCTCGTCGACATCGGGCCCGACCTGAGTTCGGCGTTGATCTGGGCGACGGCATTCCCGTACGGACCGGGCTTCGCCGACACGATCACCCGCGGTGACTACATCAACCTGACCGCCATCTTCGACCTCACCTATCCGAGGCTGAAGAAGACGCTGCTAGCTGGTACACGATGGGGTGACGAGAACGCCAAACTCATTCCGGCGCCGGGTGATCCGTACTACCTCAATTACTCGTACAACCCGATGACGGTTCCCATCGCGCCCCCACCAGACGAGGCAGTGCCCCCGCCACCGCCGTCGCCGGACGGTGCGCCGCCCCCGATCGCCGGGCCGGTGCTGCCGGTCGGTCCGCCTCCAACGGCGCCGCAGATGCTGCAGACGCAAGCCGGAGCGGGTTCGCCGATCTTCGCGGGACCGTTCGGCCCCGACGCGCCGCCACCGCCCGCGGAGCCGATGCCTGCGCCTGCCGACGTACCTCCGGCACCGGGAGGTGGTGGCTGATGATGACACGCTTCGTCCGAAATCAGTTGATCATCTTCACGATCGCGTCGATCGTCGGAGTCAGCGTGATGCTGTTCACCTACATGCAGGTGCCGACGCTGCTCGGCCTCGGCCGCATCAACGTGAAGCTGGAATTGCCCGCCGCAGGTGGTCTGTACAACTTCTCCAACGTGACCTACCGCGGTGTCGAGGTCGGCAAGGTCACCGACGTCAAGCTGACGGAGGACGGTGCGGAAGCGACGCTGACCCTGGATACCTCGCCGAAGATTCCCGCCGACCTGCAGGCCGAGGTCCGAAGTGTCTCCGCGATAGGCGAGCAGTATGTGGACCTTCGTCCACGCACCGACTCGGGTCCATACCTGAAGGACGGCTCGGTGATCGCGAAGGAGAACGCGACGATCCCGCAGGAAGTCGGCCCGATGCTCGACCAGTTGAGCAAGCTGGTGAACAGCATTCCGGGGGACCGGATCTCGGATCTGCTGGACGAGTCGTTCAAGGCATTCAACGGCGCAGGTCCGGATTTCCAATCGCTGCTGGACTCCGCGTCCAAGATCACCAGTGACGTCAACAGCGTCCAGGATCAGACGCGGTCGCTGATCGATGACAGTGGGCCGCTGCTGGATTCGCAGGCCGAGACCGCTGACCAGATCCGGACGTGGGCGCGAAGCCTTTCCGGCGTGACCCAGCAGGTCGCGCAGAACGACCCGGAATTCCGGGCGATCCTGCAGAAGGGACCTGGTTTCGCGCAGGAGGTTTCGTCGCTGCTCGACCAGGTGAAGCCGACGCTGCCGATCCTGCTGGCGAACCTCACCACGATCAGCCAGATCCTGCTCACGTACAACCCGTCGCTGGAACAGCTTCTGGTGATCTTCCCTGGCATCATCGCCGCGCAGCAGTCATTCGGTCTGCCCAAGAACAACCCAACGGGTCTGCCGTCGGGTGACTTCGCGCTGACGATCAATGATCCTCCGCCGTGCACGGTCGGGTTCCTGCCGCCGTCGCAGTGGCGCAACCCGGCCGACGAGGAGATTGTCGACACACCGGACGGGCT
>CAWHIZ010000010.1:0-170319 GCA_963829405.1 uncultured Actinomycetota bacterium | reverse complement strand
GCATCGCAGGCCGCCTCGAGCGCGAACTTGGACGCCGAGTACGGACCGAGCATCGGCGTCGCGATCCGGCCGTTCACGCTGGAGATGAACAGCGCCCGTCCCCGCGACTCACGCAGCTTCGGCAGCACCGCCCGTGTCACCGCGAACTGCCCGATGACGTTCACTTCCAGGATGTTTCGCCAGTCGTCGGGTGTCACCGTCTCCACCGGGCCGCCGACGGCGACACCGGCGTTGTTCACCACCGCATCGAGACGCTTCGGCAGTGCATCGGCCAGCTTCGCGATGTGGTCCGCATTGGTGATGTCGAGGATGACGGCGGACACCCGCTGCGGGTCGACCTGGTTGATCGAGTTGGCGTCCTGCTCGCTGCGCACCCCGGCGATCACATCCCAGCCGGTCGACGCCAGATGCTCGACGATCGCCCTGTCCGATGCCCCTGGCCGCCCCTGTGACGAGAACTGTTGGCATAGCGGTGACCTTAGTCGTCGGCCGGAACCGGCGGCCCGAACCAGAACAGAACGGCCGTCGCCGCCACCAGCCCCGCCACCAGGGCGATCACCGGAGCCACCATGAACCGGGACAGCGTCGCGCCGACGACCGCGCCCGCGCACATCGTCAGGACGACCGAGAAGCGCAACTTCGCCCGCTTGCCGGTTCCGCCCGCAAGCCTGCTGTCGACTCCGATCCCGACGATCGTCGACGTCAGGACCGTCGTGCTGAGCTCCTGGATGCCGAACTGCCGCGCCGTCGCGTTCTGGCTGCCGAACGCGACCGCCAGACCGGCGATCAGGATCAGCTTCGTGTCGTCGTGGTAGTCGAGCACACCCGTTCCCGCGAGTATCGACAACGCCGCCAGCAGAACGCATTCCACTGCAAGCGCCACCGTCACCCAGCGGCGGGTGTCGTGCTCGAGGTGGCGGGCGAATCTGCCGCCGATCACCGCTCCGGACAGGAAGCTGACGAAGGCGACGACGGCTGCCGTCATGTCGACGACGTTCTGCTGCGCGAACCAGAACCCGAGGAATACGACGTTTCCGGTCATGTTGGCGACGAATACGTGGCCAAGCACCAGCACGCTGATCGCGTCGATCATGCCGGTCCCGAACGTCAGCAGCAGCAGACCAGTCACCGTCAGCCGATTGGAGACCGGAGAGGTGACGTTCACGACGCCTGCCCTACAGCTGAGGTGTGAGGTCCAGCGTGGTGATCGTCGTCATCCGGGTGATGCGCCAGTCAGAGCGATCACGCTTCATCTCCAACCGGTATGACAGATACCGCAGCGACGGGATGTTCTTCGAAACGGGGCTGGTCGCAATCGAATTCGTGTACACGACTGCCGACGCATCCGTCGGGGTCACCGATTCGACCGCGGTGCCGAGCACCGTTGTGGTGTTGGTGACCTGCGCCTGTTTGTTGGTCGCCACGATCGAGTCGATGAACTTCTTGTACTGCGACCCGAAATCGCCGGTGAGGTAGCGGGCCGAACGCTCGCCGAGCTTGTCCATGTTCTCCGGGGTGTACGACCACAGCGTGGTGATGGCATTCGCGGCCGTGCGGGCGATGTTCAGCTTGGTCTCGACCATCGCGCTGTTCGCGATCACCGGCTGCGCCGCCGCACCGAGGAAGGCGCCGCCCGCTACGAACAGGGCAGCAGCGGCGGCAGCGGCGACCTTCAGCCGCTTACCGGCAGGTCGATGGGGAACGAGAACCGGCTCCTCCGCCGACTGCCTCGACGTCCACGGGCTCGTCCGCCGCTTCGGCGACGGGGGCTTCGGCGGTGGGTGCCTCGGCGTCCACCGGCTTGTCGCCCGCCTTTCCTCGGCAGGCGACTCGTCCGTCGACGTCGTGGCTGCGTCGGCCACATCGTCGGTGACAGGGCGCAGCCTCGGTGGGCTGATTCTTGCGGCGCCGCAGGAAGTTCCGCCGGCGGCCCTGCTTGGCGGGCACCTCTTCGGCTGACGCCTCTTCGGCGGGCACCTCCTCGGCGGGCGCTTCTTCGGCGGGCGCTTCTTCGGCCGTCGGCGTCGTCACGTCGACGGCTGCGGCAGACTCCTCCACCGATACCGTGTCGTCGACGGGTGCGGGCTCGGCCGCGTGTTCCTCCGGCTTGGTGGTGCGGAGCTTCTTGCCGCTCGGCATCCGGTGCCGACCACGAGGCGTCGGCGTCGAAGGTGCCGAATCCGCATCCGTGGTCAGATCACCTGAATCAGTTGGCTGATCTTCCACAGCTGCCCTTCCTTCTTTGCCGTTACCACCCAACGGTTTCCGCTCTCGATGGTCTTACCGCTGGGGTCCTTGCTCGAGACCTTCGTCGCGACCAGGACGTCGGCGCTGCCGTCGTCGTTCCAGCGCTGGACACCGGCGTCCATCACGGTGCCCTCGGTGGGTTCCACACGCGCCACCATCACGAGGATCTCGTTGATCTTCTCCTTGAACATCTTGGCGAAGTCACCGGTGGCCTGCGACTGGATCCGGTCGCCGTAGTAGTTGGCCTGGTACGGGTCGAGCGTCGTGTACGTCGTCATGAACGATTTCACGTATCCGAGTACGTCGGCGTCACGCACCTGCGTCCTGCGATCGGACTCATGCGACACCAGCATCAGCGAGCTCGCGGTGATCGCGGCCGCGATCAGCACGCCGGCAATGGTCGCGACGAGCGGAAGTCCCCACCGCCGTGGCGGTTTCGGCGGCTTTCGGCGGCGGCGCCGTGTAGAGCTCGGGCTCCTCGGCGTCGATCTTGCGGCGTGGGCTCATTGCGGCGCCGCTTCCATGAGCGGCTTCTTCAGCACGCTCAGGCTCGCCACCCGCCACTTGCCGTCGCGCGACTTGTCGAAGTCCACCCGCACCGTCGCGGTGATGAAGCGCAGATCCTGCGGGTTGGTGCCGCGCTGGCCCTGCATGGCCAGAAGCATCGCCGCGCGGTCGGCTTCCGCCGACAGCACCGCACTGCTCACCGCCCAGTACTCGTTGGACGTCGGGCCCGCCTTCTGCACCGCCTCCTGCTGGGCGACCAACTGCGAGCGGTAGCTGTCGGTGGCCAGCGACTGGGCGCGGTTGAAGTCGTCCTTCAGGGTGTCCACGTTGTAGGTCAGCAGTTGCTCGACGATGCGCGGACCCTGGTCGGCGATCTCGGAGCGGGCCTGATCGACCGCCCGCTCGTTGCGGTACACCACGAAGTAGTTCAACGCGACGAACGCCGCGGACACCACCACGGCAGCCGCGAGGACCTTCGCCGCGAACCTGCGCATGTCTCGGGCAGGACGATCCACCCGATGAACCTCGGTGCGCAGCAACAGATCCGCGAACGTCCGATTGCGTGAGTCCCACAACGGCCACAGCCAGCCGATGAAGAGCGCCGCGGTATCGAGCAGGTGCGCGAAGTCCCTGATCATCAGCCGCACGAAGCCGGCGGCCGCGCCGTCACCGCGTCGCACCACCCTGATGCCGCACACCGCCCGCCCGAGGCTCCATCCGGTGACGGTGGGCAGCAGCCATCGATTCGCGAGTATCAGCAGGACGATCACAGCGGCCGACACGGTATAAACCCACCAGAGCCAGTCGCGCTGCGGCGCGCTCACCACCAGTGGCGCCAGCACCGCGAGCACGCCGACCCCGAGCAGCACGTCAAGGCAGAGGGCACCCGCGCGCGCAGGCCACGAGGCCAGCGGCTGCGCCGACGACGGCCCGGCCGCCTTCGCGTCCGTGCTCGCGTCGAGAACAGCCGTCACGACGTGACCTGTTCCATCTTGTCGATCCGGTACTTGCCCTCATCCGGCGTCATCGTCACCCGCAGCCGGTAGCCCGACTCCTGACCCTCCACATCGGAGTTGGTCACCTTGATGCGCACCGCGACCAGCACCTGCACCGACCCGCCGGGGTCGTGGCGCTCGACGGCAGCCCGCATATCGGACACCGCGACCTGGACGTTCGCGGCCTGGTACGCCTCGACGAGGATTCCGCCGAAGGTCGAGGCCTGTGCCCCGAACGCGCCGGTGGAGCACTCCATGATCTTCATCTGCGCTGCGGACATCGCCTTGGTGTCGGGAGCCTGCAGCGCCGCGACACAGTCCTTGGCGGCCTGCAGCGCGGCCGCATCGTTGCGATTGATCTCCTCGATGCCACGGTTGTCGCGGATCAACAGAATTCCGCCGACCACCGCTGCGATCGTCAGCGCCGCCAGGAGCCGCGCAGATACCGACGACCCAGCCACGGCCGAGCCGAGGCGGACGGCGATCGACACCATCAGCGACCACCCCGAGTTCCTCGACACCCTCCGACGGCTCGGCGTCTGGGTTGTCTCCTCGGTGGCTGGGCTGTCGTGGTGCTCTTTGCCTGTCGGCTCTCGTTCGGATACCGCTACCGAATCGTTTGGCGCGTCCTCAGCATCGGTGGGGTTCAGCTGGCGGGTGCCAGCATCTCCTTCCATCCGTCGTCTCCTGGGTTATTCGAATTGCTGACGGAGTACTTCACGCCGTCGGGCCCAACGACCTCGCCGCTTGTCGGACTGTAGACCGCACTGCCTGGTGCCGGAGTGTACGTGCACGGGTTGGGCTGTTGTCCACTGCACTGGACGCTGCCCTGGTTGGGCGCGGTCAGCGGGTCGCTGACCGGTTGTGGTGATCCACCCGGCGGCAGTTGGTCGGCCGGCAATGGGTTCACCCCGTTGTTGACCGACGGCGCCGGAATCACGTAGCCGGGTTTGACCGGCTGGTCGCAGCGGGCCGCGGGAGCCGGGCAGTTCACGATCTGGTTCGGATCGCCGTACCAGGGGTTCGTGCCCAGCGGGATGTACGGCTTGTTGTCGCGGCATTCCTTCGGGGTCGCCGCGCGCTTGCCCGGCACATCGGCGCACGGGTAGTTACGGGCGCCGCGGACGACGTTCTGGGCGTCCTTGGGGATCTTGCAGTAGGTACCCGACGGCAGTGGCGCCATGCTCGTGTCGGCCGGTGACCGCCACTCGGAGGCGGGCAGGAAGCCGGTGAGACACGGAGGCGGCTGGTTGATCGACAGACCGAAGTGCAGCAGACCCTCGTTCTCGAAGATCGTGCCCGCCTGGGCCACGGTGGCGCCCTGCGGCAGAATCACCAGCGCCTGTTCGAGGCCCTTGTTGTAGCGCTTGAGCATGTCGATGACGACCTCGAGGTTCGCCAACGTCTGCGGCAACGACTCTCGGACGTCGCTGAACGTGGCCGTGACCTGATCGAGCGTCGGCGCCGCCTGCTGCAGCCCGCTACGCAACGCCTGGTCCTCGGACGCCGACTGCGACGCGAGGGTGTTCAGATTTCGCGACCACTGCGAAATCGCGTCGCCGGAGTCGACCTGACTCTCGATGATCGGCGTCGAGTTCGTGATGATGTCGTTGACCTGAGGCAGGTTCTCCTGGAAACCCTGCGCGAGGTTCGTCGTACCGTCGACCAACCGTTGCAGGCTCGGGCCCAATCCGCCTACGGCCTTTGATGTTTCGGTGAGCAGCGAGTCGATCTTCTCCTTGGGCAACACGGCGAGGCCGCGGTTCGCGGCGTCCAATGCGGGTCCCACTTCGCTGGGCACCGTGCCGGTGGCGATCGTCTGCCCGTTGCTCAAGAACTGCCCGGGGTTGCCCGTCGAAACCAGGTCGAGGTACTGCTCACCGATCGCCGAGACGGAGTGCACATTGGCCGTGGCGTCAGCGGGGACCTTGAACGAGTCGTCGATGCTCATCGTCGCCCGGACACCGTTCTCGGTCGGCTCGACGCCGGTGACCTTGCCGATCTGCGTACCGCGATACGTGACGTTGGCCGTCTCGTACAGACCGCCCGACCTCGGCAGGTCGGCGTAGAGCTTGTACTGCCCGATGCCGACCAGGCTGGGCACCCGCAGGTAGTACCAGCCCAACACGGTCAGCGCGAGAATCGTCAGGATGGTGAACAGGATCAGCTGGAACTTGATGAACCGTGTCAACACTGCTCACTCACCCCTTTCCACTAGCGGTCCGCCAGGCGCGTCGTGCGGGTTCGGCGTGTAGCGCAGGTCCGGCATCATCGTCGCCGGGTCGCGGCCCCAGGCCTGCTCGAGTGCCCGCAGCATGCCTGCCACACCGGTGCCGGACAGGAAGCCCTGGTCGATCGAGCTCAGCGTCAGGTCGACGTTCAGCGACACGTTGATGTAGTCGCCGCGGACGACCTTCGGCACGTTCTCGATGCTGAACGGTGCGGTGAGCAACAGCTTGAGCGCACCGAGAAGATACGGCGACGCCTTGCCCAGCTGCTTCAGCGGACGCTGCAGGTTCTCCAGGTTGGTGTGGAGGTTCGCGCTCGTCGGTCCCAGTGCGGAGTCGGCTGCGCTGCTGATCCGGCCCAGCGACTCGACGGCGTCGGCGAACAGGTCCCTGGTATCCGCGAAATGCTTGATCAGCGGCGGGAATTCGGTCAGCACCCGGTCGAGCGTGTTGGTGCGTTGACCCACCACCGAGAGCAGGCGGTTCGTCGAATCAATGGCGCGGGTGATGTCGGCGCGCTGCTGATTGAGCCCGTCGGTGAAGGTGTCCAGCCGATTGAGGAACTCACGGATCTGATCGGCCCGGCCGCTCAGCAGGTTGTTCACCTCGGTCTGGATCACCTCGAGGTTGGAGATGCCGCCACCACGGATGACGGTCGAGATGCTGGCCAGCACCCGCTCCGTCGTCGGGAACGCCGACGAGTTCTTCAGCGGAATGGTGCCGCCGTCCTTCAACTGCTGCGGCGACGGGTCCGGCGGCAGGTCCAGCTGCACGTGCTGGCTGCCCAACAGGCTGGTCTGCCCGATCTTGGCCAGCACATTCTCCGGCAGCTTGACCGTTGGGCTCCAGGTCGAGGGTCAGGGTGGCGACCCAGTTCTTCAGCTCGATCGAGCGCACCCGGCCGACGTAGACGTCGGCGACCCGGACCCGGCTGTTGACGTTGAGCGCCAACGTATCCGGCATCTGAACGTAGATCGTCGTGTGCTTCGAACTGGTGCCGGGGCCACCAGGCAGCGGCACGTTCGCGATGCCCTTCCAGTTGCCGCAGGACGTCGCGACGAGCGCGACGGCCAACAGTCCGGCGGCACGCCGTGCGATGCGGCTCCACTTACGGGCGGTCATTAGCCCCCTCCAGCTTCAGCGGGCAGCGGCGGTCCTGCCGGAGCCGGAGCGACAGCCGGTGCGGCCGCCGGTGCCGGTGCGATGGCGCCGAGTGGATCGCCAGGGATGACGCCCGGCGCGGGGCCAGGCGGCGGTCCCGGCTGCGGATACCACGGCGGCGGCAGCGGGTTGTTCTCGTCGTAGGCGTTCGGCGGGCCTGGCAGCCTGCCGTCGTTGACGCCGAATGCCGGTGGCGCACCCGGGATCACACAGTCGGGTCCGCCGAGCAGTTCGGCGAGGCACTCCGGCGTCAGGTTGCGCTCGGTGTGCGGCTGCACCTCGATGCCCTGCATGCCGGGTGCGGCGACCCAGCCGGGCTCGTGGTTGCCGTGCGAGAACAACGTGTCACGCGACCAGATGCCCGGCACGGTGGTGTCCTTGTAGCCCGGCGCGGGATGCAGGCGGTCCTCGGAGTACGAGATCTGCTTCGGCAGCGTCATCGCCGTCACGAACTGGTTGAGACCGATCGGCGGGTAGTTGAACTTGATCGCGTCGAGGATCGGCGCCAGGTACTGAGCGCACAGCTCGGCGGACTCCTGGTATCCGAGACGGCTGCCCGCCTGGATCGAGCTGCAGATGAACTGGATCGGGTTCGCGAAGTTCGCGACGATCGGCAGACCGACGATGCCGCCTGCGTTCGGCGACGTGATGTTCATCAGGTTCGCGCCAAGGTTCGGGAACACGTGCAGGCCGGTCTCCAAACCGTCCAACGGCTCCGGCTGCAGGATCGCGTTCGTCACGTCGGCGAGGTTGTTGATGTCGTAGGCCAGCACTTCGCCGTTCTCGCCGATGAACTTGCGCGTGGTCGTCAGCAGAGAGTTCAGGTCGCGCAGTGCGGTGGCGAGCTCCTGATCGGTGTTGGTGAACGAGTTCGTGAACTGGGCCAGATCGTTGTTCAGTGCGACGAACTGCTGATCGCTCTTGTGCAGCGCGTTGACGAACAGCGCCAGGCTCTTGATCACCGCGAAGAAGTCGCCGCGACCTTCGTTGAGCGTGGTGACCGCTTCCGCCAAGCCGTTGAGCGTCTTGTTGATCTGGTCGCCCTTGCCCGCAAGGCCGTCGGAGAAGGACTCGATGACGTCACCGAACGGTCCCTTGGGCTGTTCGGGCGTCGGCCCGAGATCGGTGAGGATCCGGTTGAGCGAGTCGCGCAGCTCGTCGTACTCGACCGGCACCTGGGTGCGGTCCATCGGGATGGTGGCGTTGTTCTCCATCTCGGGGCCACCGGTGTAGGCCGGGGAAAGCTGGATGGTGCGCGACGCGACGAGGCTCGGGTTGAGGACCGAAGCGGTGGCGTTGGCCGGAACCTTGTACTTGTTCTCGTAGTGGAACGTCACCTTCATCTTGTCGCCGGCGGGGTCGATGGCATCGATCGAGCCGACCTTGACGCCCATGATCTGGACCTTGTCACCCGGGTACAGCGCGAGTGTCTGCGGGAAGTACGCGACGACGGTGTTGTTGGTCAGCTTCTTGTAGAGCTGCCAGCCGACGATGCCCCCGATCAGGGCCAGCACGAGAACAAGCGCCCCGACGATCACAGCTGTCCGAGAAAGGTTCGGCAGCTTCATGTTTCGCACATTGAAGATAGTTGACATGTCTGCGCCCTACCCGTTCTGCGAACCAGGTGGAAGGTACGGCGGGTTGCCCGGCAGCACCGGGGTTCCTGCCGGAGCAGGCGCTGGGCCCGGTCCAGGCGGCGGCGGAGGACCGTCGAGCGCAGGCGGCAGAGGTGCGATGCCAGGCGTGAAGTCCGGCCCCTCGGGAGGCAGCGGGCCGACCGGCACGGTGCGTGCGCCCGGCGGAGCGGGCGGAAGCGGCGCGGGCACACCACCCATATCGGGCGGCAGCTGGCCGGGGACGGCCGCGGCGGGCACGCCGGGCGTGAAGCCGGGTCCGTTCGGGTTCGGCGGCGACGTGATCACGTCGGGCAGGGTGTTGTAGTCCTGTCCTGGCGGTGCCGAGTACGGGTTCGGTCCGAACGGGCCGGTCGACAGGTGCTGGCACGGCAGCGGATCGCCGGGCCGCGGAAGCCCTTCGGCCGTCGGCGTGTACGAGCACGGGTGTCCTGCGATCACCGCGGGTCCGGGATTGGCCGGCGTGCCTTCCAGCACGTCGGGTCCTGGCGCGGGTGCGCCGTTGGGGAACCGGGTGCCGTTCGGGTCGGGGAACCGCCATGCGGGCAGGCCCGCGTTGCGCCAGAACTCCTCCGGGTCGATGCCGCGCTTCTTGAAGGCGGTGTCGACGAACGGCTGCAGCAGCCACGGCGGAAGCAGGTTGACGAGCATGACCTTGAAGAAGGGGCCCGACGCGATGGCCTCGGCCAGCGACGCGGTGAACTTGCTCAATGTGGACAGCACGTCGACGAGGTCGAACTTGCGGTCCTTGAGGATGTCGCTGATCGTGCGCAGCTGCTCCAGCACCTTGTTGAGGTTCGGGTTGTCGTTGACGAAGCCCGCGACCTGCGTCGAGAACTCGCTGACCCGCTCCAGCAGCATGCTGACGGCGTAGCTGCGCTCGTTGACCGCGCCGAGCAGGGTCTGCGCGTTGACCAGAAGCGCGTTGATCTGTTCGGAGCGGTTGCCGAGCACGCTCGCGATCTTGTTGGCGTTTCCGAGCAGCGAGCGCACCTCTTCGTCGCGCTTTCCGATGGTGTCGGAGAAGCGGGCGACACCGTCGAGCGCCGCGCTCAGGTGCGGGTAGGTCTGATCGATGGTCTCCGACAGCACGTTCAGCGACCGCTTCACGGTCTCGGTGTCCCAGCCCGACGCCGCCTTCGTCACGTCGAAGAACGCGTCGTAGATCTGGTACGGCGTGGTGGTCTGGCCCAGCGGGAGAACACCGTTGGCCTTCAACGCCGTATTGCCCCGCGGCTCGATCTCCAGGGTCTTACGGCCGAGGATGGTGTCGGTGCGGATGGCGGCGCGGCTGTCGGTGCCGATCTGCGTGCCGTTGAGGGTGTAGCCGATCAAGACCTTGTCGCCGTCGATCTCGAACGACTGCACCTGGCCGATGTCGACGCCGGCGATACGCACCTTGTCTCCGCCGTTCAGACCGCCGGTATCGGAGAACTGCGCGAAGTACTTCGGCTGCGCGAACAGCACTGGCACGCTTGCGAAGCTCTGCCCCACCCCGATGACGAGCACCAGCAGCAGGATGCCCATCAGGCCACTGCGGACGCGGTTCGAACTCTCGAGGACTCTCATTGTGGCGTGCACCTACCCGTGGGCTGTGACCACACCTTCACCGAGCGCACCGGTCCGCCGGGCTGCAGACCGGGCAGCTTGAGCGTGACGTCGCAGGCGTAGAAGTTGAAGAAGTCACCGTAGACGCCACCCGCTCGGCCGATGATCTTCAGCGCAGTCGGCAGCCGTGTCAGGGTGTCGTTCAATTGGTCCTTCTGGTCGACGAGCGGCTGCTGGATGACCTCCAGGTTGCCGACGGTGCTCTGCAGCAGCGGCCGGTTCTCTGCGAAGAGGTCTCCGATGGTGCCCGCGGCATCGCTGATGTCGGCGACCGACGTCGCGATCGGATCGGCACGGTTCTTCAGGCCGGTGATCAGCTTCTCGAAGTCGACGACCGTCTCGTCGAACTGCTTTTGGTGCTTGACGGTGGTGTCCAGCACGTTGTTCAGGTTGCGGATGACGTCGCCGATGGCCTGGTCGCGGTCGGCCAGCGCGGAGGTCAGCTGCCCCGTCTGATCCAGGATGTCGTTGATGGTGCCGCCCTGGCCCTGGAAGATCGTGATGATCGACTCGGCGATGGAGTTGACCTTGTCGGGGTCAAGAGCCCGGAACAGCGGGCGGAAGCCGCCGATCAACGCGTCCAGGTCGAGTGCAGGCTCGGTGCGCTCCAGCGGGATGGTGGAGTCTGACGGGTAGCTTCTGCTCGTCGTCGCCGCGCTTGAGCTCCATGTAGCGGTCGCCGATCAGGTTGAGGTACCGGATCGACGCCGTGGTGCCCTGGAACAGCTGCAGATCACGCTCGACGGCGAAGTCGACCTTCGCGACGCGTCCGCCGTCCTGCAGTTCGACGTTGGTGACCTTGCCGACCTCTACACCTGACGCGCGGACGAACTGCCCTGGGCGCAGGCCGCTGGCATTGCTGAAAATGGCCGAGTAGCCATTCGTGCGATCGAAGCGCATCTGGCCGAACACCACGATGATGATCGCGGTGAACAGCAACAGCACCAACGCGAAGGCGCCGAGTTTGATGGCGGTACCGGTGATTTTCATGGGTTGATCGTGAACTCCCCGAGCTGACGGCCCCAGATGTATTCGCTGCCGGGGAAGAAGATAGGTATCGGCGCCGGGAGGATGGGGATGACGCAGAGCGTGCAAGCCAACGGCGAGGCGAGCTCGATGTGGTTGTACGGCGCGATCGAGGCGCCGGTGTCCATCACCAGGTACGGGTTCGGCCACAGGTCGCGGGTGACGGGCTGCCAGCAGCCGGGCCGGCCCTCGGGTCCGCCGTGGGCGTTCACGCGGGGCAGGTTGTCCGGGTAGACGTAGCGCGTTGGCCGCGCCGAGCACCAGCGAGTGGGTGTTCAGCGAGTAGCCGTTACCGCCGAGGACGGACGCGAACTTCGGCTCGACGTCGTGGTAGTTGCGGATCGTGCAGAACAGCGCCGGGCTGTACTCGTCGAGAAGCGCCGACGTCGGCAGCAGATCCTCGGCGCCGCGGATCAGGTACGGGCCGCCCTTCTCGAAGATCTCGCCGCCGGTGTTGCCGAAGCCGATCGAGGCCATCAACGCCTGGTCGATGTTGCCCTGTTGCTCGTTGAGGGTGCGTGCCGTCGTGACGGCGTTCTCCAGACCGTCGAAGAGGTCTGGCGCCGCGTTGGCGTAGGTCTCGCCGAGGTCGGCCAGCAGCTGGTTGTCCCGACGGATCTGCGGCATCTTCGGGTTCAGTTCGCCGAGGATCTCGTTGCCGTTGATGATCGACTGGCCGAACCGGTCGCCAAGCCCCTCCAGCGCCTGTGCCGTCGAGCTGAGCGTCTGGTTCAGCTTGACCGGGTCGACCTGCTCCGACACCGAGGTCAGCGTCTCGAACAGCGTGTTGAACTCGGTCGTCACGCCCGTCGCGTCGATGACGTCGGACGACGTGATGCGTTGCGGGCTCGGATCTTTCGGCGATGTGAACGAGATGTACTTGTTGCCGAACACAGTGGTGGCACTGATCGCGGCGTCGACGTTCTTCGGGATCAGGTGGATGTACTTGGGGTTCACTTCCATCGTGATCCTGGCTTTGGGCTCATCGCCGACGGTGACCTCGTTGACGGTGGCCACCTTGCCCACCTCGACACCGTTGTAGGTGACCTTCGCGCCGGGGTCCATCGAAAGGCCCGCCCGGTCCGACATCATCGTCAGCTTGTCGCGTTCGACCAGATCGCCGCGGAACTGGAGATAGACGAACACGGTGACGGCGACCATCAGCAGGGCCAGCACGATGCCTGCGAGCTTGTACGGCGGGGTACGCGGTTCGTTTATGGGGGCCGTCATGCGCTACACCGTGAGGTTGAAGTTCGGGTCGGTGCCGTACAGCGCCAACGAAGCGAATAGGACAACCACCACGATCGCGGTGAGCGAGGTGCGCATCGACCGGCCGACGGCCTCGCCGACGCCAACCGGGCCGCCGCTGGCGTAGTAGCCGTAGTAGCAGTGGTTGAGCATGACGATCACCGAGATGATGATGGCCTGGACGAAGGACCAGAACACGTCATCGGGGCGCAGGAACGTCCGGAAGTAGTGCTCGTAGGTGCCGATCGACTGGCCGTAGAAGAACGTCGTGGTGACCTGGGCCGACAGGAACGACATGATGATCGCCATCGCATAGAGCGGGATGATCACGACGAAGCCGGCCATGATGCGGGTGGACACCAGGTACGAGATCGACTTGATACCCATCACCTCGAGGGCGTCGATCTCCTCGCTGATCCGCATGGCGCCGAGTTCGGCGGTGGCGCCCGCACCGACGGTGGCCGCCAGCGCCTGACCCGCAACCACCGGGGCGGCGATGCGGACGTTGATCAGCGCGGCGAAGAAGCCGGTGAACGCCTCGACACCGATGTTGCCCAGCGATGCGAAGCCCTGGATCGCGACGAGTGACGAGCCGGACAGGGTGACGAAGCCGACGATGGCAACGGTGCCGCCGATGACGGCCATCGCGCCGGTGCCCATGCCGATCTCGGCGATCAGCCGCAGCGTTTCCTTGCGGTAGTAGCGAAGTGCGTGCCCGATCGAACCGACGGCCGTCACGACGAACCACGCGACGTGCCCGATGCTGTCTAGGATCCGGGCAGGCGCCCCGACGACGTTTTCGGTGCGGGCGTATCCCCGCGGAAAACGGGAACGAAGAACACTGGTGCTCGCCATGTCAGCTCAGCTCCCCGTTCCGAACCGGACACCGATCGTGGTCAGGACCACGTTGACAGCGAACAGGGCGATGACGCAAAGCACAAGCGTTTCGTTGACCGCGGTACCGACGCCCTTCGCGCCACCGGAAACGGTCAATCCGCGGTAGCACCCGACGAGGCCTGCGATCAGGCCGAACATCGTGGCCTTGACGACCGAGATGAGGACCTCGGGCAGGCCCGTCACGAGAGTCAGGGTCGTCACGTAAGCGCCCGCCGAGACGTTCTGCAGATACACGCCGAAGATGAACCCGCCGACAAGGCCGATGGTGATCACGGCGCCGTTGAGGAGAAGTGCGACGAACGTCGAGGCGATCACGCGAGGTACGACCAGCCGATGGATCGGATCGATCCCGAGCACCTCGAGCGCGTCGATCTCTTCGCGGATTGTGCGGGCACCCAGGTCGGCGCAGATCGCGGTCGATCCGGCGCCCGCCACGACGAGCACGGTGACCAGCGGGCCCAACTGAGTGACGGCGGCCAGGGCTGCGCCCGCGCCTGAAATGTCGGCTGCGCCGAACTCCGTGAGCAGGATGTTGAGCGTGAAGATGAGGAGCACGGTCAGCGGTATGGAAACCGCAAGAGTGGGTAGAAAGGAGACCTTGAACAGAAACCAGCTCTGCAGGATGAACTCGCGCCACTGAAAGTCCCGCGCGGACCGTTGCCTTGGCGGTGAGCACGCACATGCGGACGAACCCGCCAACTGCTTCCATCGCCGGCCGGGCCTGCTTGGCGACGTACTCGCCCAGCCCTGGCTGCGTGGCCGTCACCGACGCGCTCCCACGTTCATGCCACGACCGACGTGGAGGTACGGCAGCACCTGTCGCACGCCCCCTCCTTGCACCGAACCGTCTGTGACCGCCGTCTCCCTACCCGTGGGTAGTAAGACGGACCACAGGAATGTACACGATGCTGGCCCTGGGGTCGCACCGCATCCGTCGGATTGAGCCCATAACCGTTAGCAAACCTGACTCCGCCATTCAGCTGTCCGCCCGTCCTGCAGAAACTGTTGCAGCAGAAGAACTTTCGTTCGCGTCAGCCGATTTTTGGCTCCCGAACCGGTTTCTCAGTTCCGTTTTCAGGACTTTGCCAGCGGGGTTTCGCGGCAGGGCGTCGACGATCTCGAGATGCTTCGGATGCTTGTACCGCGCAAGCCTTTCTCTAAGGAAATCGTTTAGATCTGCGAGCCCGAGGTCTGGTTGCGTCACCGCGGCCACCGCGACGGGCACTTCGCCCCACTTTTCGTGAGTTCGCCCGATCACCGCCACCTCGACGATCGCTGGATGGCCGGCGAGGACGTTCTCGACCTCCGCGCAGTAGATGTTCTCGCCGCCGGAGATGATCATGTCCTTCTTCCGGTCGACCACCCAGATGTAGCCCTCCTCGTCCTGGCGAACCAGGTCGCCGGAGTGGAACCACCCGCCGGCAAACGCTTCCGCGGTGGCCTTCTGGTTATTCCAATAGCCTTCCATCAGGGTCGGCGCGCGGTAGACGATCTCGCCGACCTGCCCGATCGGCACATCGTTCATTTCGTCGTCGACGACGCGCGCGCTGACCGTCGGGATGACCTTGCCGACCGAGCCGAGTTTGCGAATTGCGTCGTCTCCCAACAGCATGCACGTCACCGGCGACATCTCGGTCTGACCGAACGCTGCGAGGATCTGGGTGCCGGGGAAGGTTTCGGACATGCTTCGTCAGCAGGGTGTCCGATGCGGGCGCCGCGCCCCATGACAGCACGCGCAGCTGCAGCACGCGTGGGTTGGCCTTCTGCTCGGCGCAAACTGCCTGCCACTGCGCGGGCACCAGGAAAATGCCGGTGACCTTCTCGGCTTCGAGCACGTCGAGCAGGGCGCCGGGATCGAAATCGCCGAGCGGATACACCACGGTCGGCAGGCCGAGCAGCAGGCCGATGATCATGTTGCCGATGCCCGCGATGTGGAACAGCGGGACACCGATGAACCCGACGTCGTTGTTGATGTCGGCGCCGTTGGTGAAGAGGAACGTCAGCGCCTGACCGGCGAGGTTGGTGTGGGTCAGCACCGCGCCCTTGGGCCGCCCTGTGGTGCCCGAGGTGTACATGATCAGCGCAGCCGAATCGTTGGGGATATCCGCTGGTGGGGCGGGTTCGCCGGGTTCGGTCAGCAGTTCCTCGTAGCCCAGCACGCCGTCGTCGCCCGCCGCGCCGGCGACGATGATCGTTTCGAGCTTCGGTTCGCGTTCGCGGACCGCCGTCGCCACCTTCGCCAGCACGGGCTCGGCGATCATCACCGCGGCGTCGCAGTCACTGACCAGGAAGGCGATCTCGGCCGGGGTCATCCGGAAGTTCACCGGAACCGCGATGGCGCCAAGCCTATTGGCCGCAAGGAAGGACTCGATGAACTCGGTCCGGTTCAGCATCAGGATCAGCACCCGGTCGCCGAACGCGACGCCGCGACGGCTCAGCGCACTCGCGAGCGCTGACACGCGGCGGTCGAGCTCGGCCCAGGTGGTCGTGCGGCCCAAATGGCGCAGCGCTGTCGCGTCCGGCTGCATCAACGCGTGGCGAGCAAGCTGGTTGGTCCAGTTCTGCCTTCTCGCGAGATACGGCTGATCGGTCGGCGTCGGTTGCCTGCCGTCGCCGACGCGACTCTGTGGCTCAGCGGTCAACGGCTGGAGTCTCCCGGTTGCGCGATGTTGATATTTGATCAAACATTGGGCTGCGAGGGTCACACTATGGCCTAGGAGGTCATGGGACAACCCCTCGAATGGAGGCCGAGTGAACGCACCGGCGAAGGCTGTTCACCGCCCGCGACGTGCGGTGCGACGCGAGCAGATGTCGGACGAGGTAGCGGGCCATCTACGGGCCGCGATCATGTCGGGGACCTTGTTGCCGGGCACCTTCGTCCGGCTCGACGAAACCGCCGCGGCGCTCGGCGTCAGCATCACGCCGGTGCGCGAGGCCCTGCGGACCCTGCGCGGTGAGGGGATGGTGCTGCTGGAGCCGCACCGGGGCCACGTCGTCGCACCGTTGAGCCGACAAGACATCGCAGACATCTTCTGGTTGCAGGCCACCATCGCCAAGGAGCTCGCGGCCGCCGCAACCGAGCGGATCACCGATGACGAGATCGCCGAGTTGGATCGGCTCAACGACGAATTGGCCGCAACGGTCGAGACGGGTGAGGCCGAAGCCATCGCGGCCGCGGAGTTCAGATTCCACCGCTCGCTGAACCACACGACGGGCCGCATCAAGCTGGCGTGGTTTCTGTTGCACGTCGCCCGCTATATGCCGCCGCTCATCTACGCCGCCGATCCGCAGTGGGGCGTGGAGGCCGTGGCGAACCACCGCCAGTTGATCGCCGCGCTGCGACGCCGCGACGCGGCCGAGGTCGTCCGGCTGACCGGTTGGCAGTTCGACGACGGCGCGCGCCGACTGACCGAGCGGCTCGAGGAAACCGGCATCTGGAGCTGAGCGCGCGCCGACCAAGCGCCACCGTGCCCGAGGGTCACGTTTTACGGTCGGAGTTCTCGATTTCCACGGCTTCGAGGTCGCAGGCCACGCGCAACCGAGTACCGCATCCACCAAAGGGCATTGGCACGCTCAGCCGGCGGCGAGCTGCTCGGCGCGCTCCTTGAGATTGCCTGCGAGGTAGTCGAGCGTGTCCCCGATGGCCTTCTTCACCATCGGCTTCGGGAGCGGCAGCTTGGTCTCCACGTCGAGGTCGACAGTCAGCAGCGACGTCGGGCCCATCGGCACGACCGAGAACTTCTGCTCCTGCTTGTCGAAGTGGTCGCCCTGCTGCAGCACGGTGTAGATCTCGTTCGGCGTCGGGTAGTAGACCGCAGAGATGAATGTGCCCGACTGGCCTTGAACAACCACGTCGAGCCGAAGCTGGCTCGGCCGTCCGTCGTCGTAACGGGCCAGCACCCAGCAGCCCTTGATCTCCTCGTTCCACTCCGGGTACGCCTCGAAGTCGGCGACGATCGCCATGATCGTCTCCGCGGACGCGTCAACCTCCAAAGTCTTGCTCACCAATGGCATCGGCCCAGCCTATCGGCCTATGTACAACGTTTCTAACCACTTGTATGATGAGTTCTGCACTCGTCATACTAGTAACCCCTCGGAGACCCATGCCTGACAAGATCCGCCACCTCACGCTCTCGCACGTCGTGCTTCCGCTGGACAATCCCGTCAGCGACGCCAAGGTGCTCACCGGCCGCCAGAAGCCGCTCACCGAGACCGTCCTGCTCTTCGCGGAAATCAGCACAGAAGACGGCTTCGAGGGCATGGGGTTCAGCTACTCCAAACGCGCGGGCGGGCGAGCCCAGTTCGCGCATCTGCAGGAGGTCGCCGACGTCGCGATCGGCCAGGACCCGTCCGACATCGACCGCATCTACCAATCGCTGCTGTGGGCGGGCGCATCCGTCGGCCGCTCCGGCGTCGCCACCCAGGCCATCGCGGCGCTCGACGTCGCCCTGTGGGACCTCAAGGCCCGCCGCGCGAACCTGCCGCTGGCCAAACTGATCGGCGCCCACCGCGACTCGTGCCAGGTCTACAACACCTCGGGCGGCTTCCTGCAGGCGTCCGTCGAGGAAATCAAGGAGAAAGCCTCCGCCTCGCTCGAATCAGGCATCGGCGGCATCAAAATCAAAGTCGGCCAACCTGATTGGAAGACCGACCTCGAGCGCGTCGCCGCCATCCGCGAGCACCTCGGCGACAACCCGTTCATGGTCGACGCCAACCAGCAGTGGGACCGCGCCCGCGCCAAGCGGATGTGCAGGGAGCTCGAAGCGTTCGACCTGGTGTGGATCGAAGAACCGCTCGACGCATGGGACGCGGTCGGTCACGCCGATCTCAGCCGCACCTTCGACACCCCGATCGCCACCGGCGAGATGCTGACGTCGGTGCCCGAGCACATGGCGCTGCTCGACGCCGGCTACCGCGGCTTCGTTCAGCCCGACGCCCCACGGATCGGCGGCATCACGCCGTTCCTGCGCTTCGCGACGCTGGCGTCGCACGCCAACCTGCCACTCGCGCCGCACTACGCGATGGAGATCCACTTACACCTGGCCGCAACGTATCCCACCGAACCGTGGGTCGAGCACTTCGAATGGCTCAACCCGCTGTTCAACGAGCGCATCGAGATCCGCGACGGCCGGATGTGGCTACCCGACCGGCCCGGCCTCGGATTCACCCTCAGCGACCGAATGCGGGCCCTCACCAAGGAGAGCGCCGCGATCGGCACGCGATAATGTGCCGCCGATGACAACGACACTGGCGCAGCGGGTGGTCGCCGGGCTGAAGGACCAGATCCTCGCTGGCGACCTCCCGCCCGGCCACAAGCTGCCGTCGGAATCCGAGCTCATCGACACCTACCGGGTCTCGCGCACAGTGGTCCGCGAGGCGGTCACCCGGCTACGCGCCGAGGGCCTCGTCGAAACCTTCCAGGGCCGTGGATCTTTCGTGCTCGCGGTGCCGGAGCCGACCTCGTTCACAGTCGAGTCCGCGGCGATCCGCACCCATCACGACGTGCTCGACATGATCGACTTCCGCGTCGGTGTCGAATGCGAGGCGGCCGCGCTGGCCGCCGCACGCATCAACCCGGCGGGCCGTGAGTCGGTCAGGGCGGCGATGGACGAGTTCGTCGCAGCCGCACCGGAAGACGCCGTCGAGGCCGATTTCAACTTCCATCGCGCGGTCGCCGCGGCCAGCGGCAACCGCTTCTATCTCGGGTTGATGGACTCACTCGGGCCGATGATGATCATGCTTCCGCGCACCCGCCTTCGGAACGCCTACTCGCTCACCGACACCGGACACGTCGACCGGGTCCGCAGGGAGCACGACGGCATCGCCGTCGCCGTCATCGCCGGCGACCCCGACGTCGCCCGCGCCGCCATGCGACTCCACCTCGGCAACACCCGACTTCGCCTCGACGCCGGCCGCGCCTGACCGACGACGTTTGATCAGCGCCCGCACCAGCGGAAGCACGGCGAGAGCGGCGAAGATCGCCAGGATGCTGCCCGATATCGGCCGGGTGATGAAACCGGTCGGGTCTCCGCCGAAGATCAGCAACGACCTGCGGGCACTCGACTCGATGATCGTGCCGAGGACGAACGCAAGCACCATCGGTCCCGGGTCGAACCCTGCCTTCTTCATCAGGTAGCCGATGACGCCGAACGCGACCATCAAGAAGATGTCGAACACCGAGTTGTTGATCGTGTAGACGCCGAGGATCGTGATCAACGCCGTGATCGGCGCAAGGATCGCCGGGCGTATCCGCAGAATGCGAACGAACAAGCCCACCAACGGAATCGACAGGATCAGCAGCAGAATGTTGCCGATGTACATCGAGTTGATGACGCCCCAGAACACGTCTGGGTGTTCGCTGACCAGCTGCGGCCCCGGCGAGACACCCAGGATCAGCAGCGCGCCGAACAGCATCGCCATCGTCGCGTTCGCAGGCAGGCCGATCGTCAGCAGCGGGATGAACGACGACGTCGCCGCCGCGTTGTTGGCGGTTTCCGGCGCCGCCACACCCTCCACCGCGCCGCGGCCGAACCGTTCGGGTGTCTTGGACCAACGCTTCTCGGTGGCGTAGGCGACGATCGACGACAGCACCGCGCCGCCGCCGGGGAGCACGCCGAGCACGAAGCCGATGATCGACCCGCGTCCGATGGCTCCAGACGACTGCTTGAGGTCCTTGCGCGACGGCCACACATTGCCGACCTTGGCGGGCTCGTGCACCTTGCCGTGGCGCAGCTCGAGGTTGTAGAGGATCTCGCCGACACCGAACAGCCCCATCGCCACAACGACGAAGTCGATACCGTCGGCCAACTGCAGGCTGTCGAACGTGAAGCGCGACGCTCCGGTGAAGCTGTCCCGTCCCACGGTCGCCAACAGCAGTCCGACGGCGCCTGCGATCAACGCCTTGAGCTTGTTACCGCTGCCGATCGTCGCGACCAGGAGCACACCCAGCAGCGCAAGCGCGGCGTACTCGGGCGGCCCGAAGTCCAGCGCGATGCTGGCCACCACCGGCGCGAGCAGCGTCAGCCCGATGATCGAGATCGTCGCGCCGACAAAGGATCCGATCGCGGCGATACCCAATGCCGTTCCGGCCTTGCCCTGTTTGGCCATGGCGAAGCCGTCGAACACCGTCACCACCGACGACGCCTCACCGGGTAGGCGTAACAGCACCGAGGTGATGGTGCCGCCGTACTGGGCGCCGTAATAGATGCCCGCCAGCATGATGATCGCCGACACCGGGTCGATCGTGTAGGTGATCGGCAGCAGGATCGCGATCGTGGCCGCGGGGCCCAGCCCCGGCAGCACACCGATGACCATGCCGATCAGCACACCGACCAGGCAGTAGAGCAGGTTCTTGGGCTCGACGACGAGTGCGAACCCGTCCAGGAATGCGGTGAGATCCATTGTCTTAGAACGCGATCAGGTGGGGCAGCGGGATCCGCAGGCCGTAGAGGAACAGGAGATAGAAGACGGCGACGGTGACGACACTGATCACCACCGTGTTGCGCCAGCTCTCGCCGCCGAGGAAGCGCAACCAGATGACACACAGGACGAGGCCAGGAATCTCGAAGCCGGTCACCGGCATCAGAAGGCCGAATGCGACGAACGTGATGGCGCCGACCAATGGAAGCGCGCTGCTTCGGGTGAACGCCTCGCTGTCGGTCAGCTTGCGGCCGGTCACCAGCAGCACCGCCGAAAGCGCGGCAATCACCACGCTGACGATGAACGGCCACAGCCCCCCGCCCGGCTGACTGAAGGAGCCGAGTCCGTAGCCGTAGGACAGCACCGCACCCGTGACGCCGATCGCGATGCCGACCAGCGCACCCACGGTCTGGTAGATCGGTCCGCCTTCCGGCGGCCGCTCCTCCTCCATCTCGTGGGCGACCTCGGCCTCGATCTCGGCGAGGATGTCGCGGGTGTGCGGGTGTACGTCCTGGCCTTTTTCGCCGGCCATCGGCTCAGCCCTCGTCGCGCAGGTTGATGCCGTACTGCTTGACCAGGTCGGCGTAGCGCTTCTGGTCGGCCTGCAGCTGGGTCTTGACCTCGTCACCGGAGAGTTCCATCGGGGTCAAGCTGTTCTGCTTGTTGAACGACTTGTACTCCTCGGTCTCGAAGGTGGCCTTCATTCCTTCGACGAGCTTGTCCTTGACGTCCTGCGGGGTGCCCTTCGGCGTCGTCATGAAGCGGTATTGCGTGACCTCGACGTCGAGGCCCTGCTCCTTGGCGGTCGGCACGTCGGGCAGGTACTCGATGCGGTCAGGGCCGAAGACGGCAAGTGGCGTCAACTTGCCCGCCTGAATGTTCTCGATCGCCTCACCGACCTGAATGCTGGCCACGTCGACCTGATTGCCGAGGACCGCGGCAAGCGCGGGGGCGCCGCCGTCGAACGGAACGTCCTGAGATTCCACGTTCGTGTTCTTGAACAACAGCGCGGCGGCGAGTTGTGCACCTGTACCGACGCCGGTCGTGCCGTACCGGACCACGCGCGTCGCGGCCTCGAGGTCTTTCAACGACTTGTAGCCGCTTGCCGGATTGGTCACCAGCACGTAGTCGTCGCGGGAAACGCCCTGCACCACGTCGAAGTCGTCGAGGTTGGTGACTTCGTTCTCCGCGACCGCGAGCGGGGTGATGGTGAACAACGAGGCATTCTGGATCGCGATCACCGAGCCGTCCGGCTTCGCCTTCGCCACTTCCGCGGCGGCAAGAGCGCCGTTGGCGCCCTCGCGGTTGATGACGGGGAAGGACGCCCCGAGGTCGTCGCCGAGCCCCTTGGACACCGCGCGGCTGATCAGGTCGCTTGAACCGCCCGCGGACGCGCCGACGTACATCTCGACGCTGCCCGACGGCCAGTCGCCGCCTTTGCCGCCTTCAGTGCTGGTCTGGACGCCGCTGCAGGCGGTGAGAGCGACTGCGGCCGCAGCGGTCGCCGCCACCAAGCCGGCTCGTACGCGTGTACGGCGAAGTGCGGTAAGCATCTGCATTCACTCCTGTGTCGTGGAACAAGTGGAACGACCGAAGTGGCCGTCGTCACTCAACACGGTATGAAGCAATAGCGATACCTGTCCAAGCCCATTCCGGCATTACTTGATGCCGTCAGTGCATGAATGGAGTTCGAGCGAACTCGAGCTAGGCCCGCTCGCCGACGTCGACGCCGAGTGGCGATTCCACCCGGACGGTTTCCTCGCGGATCAGACCGCGAAGAAGCGCGGTGCTGAACTCCGCCGCGATCTCCTGCGCGGTCCGCCTGCCCTGCGGCCGCAACCAGCGGTAGGAACCCAGCGTCATGCCGATGTAGCCCAGCGCCAGCACATGGGAGTCGCAGTCGAAGAACTCTCCGCTGGCGATCCCCCGGTCGATCACGTCGCGCACATGCTCGTAGACCTGGGTTTCCTTCTCCCTGATGTAGGCCACCTGGTCGTCGGTGAACCACTCGGTGATGTAGGGGCCCTCCTGGAAGTAGACGGCCGCGCGCTCGAGGTCGCTCGCGATGCCGACCAACAGCCTGCGGGTGAAGTGGTAGATGGTCTCGCGGGCCGACGCCGACGGATTGTCGTGCAGTGCGGCCACCGTGAAGTCCGCTGCGCCCTTGTAGATGTCGTAGAGGATCAGCGACTTGCTGGCGTAGTAGTGGTAGACCGTCGCCTTGTTCAGCCCGACAGCGTCGGCGACATCGTCCATCCTTGTGCCGTGGTAGCCGCGCGCGGCGAACAACTTGGTGGCTACGGCAAGCAACTCCTCGCGGCGGGACATCCCGTTCGAGGTCTCCGAGGACATGGCGACTCGCTAACGCAGGCCCGGACCGTGTCCGGGGGGGACCAATCAACTGGTTGGCAGTCTAGGGGTTCGGGGTGTCGCCGCCCTCACGGCGGGTCTAGACTTCCTCGAAGAGACGGCCGATACGCGAGAGGGTGTGCACATGGATCCGAACCCGGACTATGACGCCAGCGACGAAGTCGAGTACGGCGCTAACTGGTTCGCCTGGATCCTGCGCGGCGTCTATCCGCCGCCCGCTTATCCGCCGGTTTAACCGACTCAGCTGAGCATCCGCCTGCCTACCAGGTAGGTCCGGTGAAGTACCCGTCAAATCGAATGCGCTGCTGACGCAGCATCTCCAGTTCGTGGTCCTTGGGCAGCGCCTTGACTGTCGACGACTTCAGCTTCGGCGGTTGTCCCTGCAGCACCTCGTTCGGTGTCTTTTGCATGGAACCATCGTTTCCGGCATTCGCCGCGATGGCGCGAGTAGTGGACTACTACATTCCGATCCCGGATGAATGCATGGCAGTGCCGCGCTCTGGGAATACGCCGACCCGGAGCGCGGCACTGGGCTTGGTTACCTGCGCTGAGTTTCCTGCCTGGCGGCATCTTGCGCAGCGGCGGCCTGATCGGCGCGCTCCTGCTCAACGTATTTCTGATCCGCGGCCGGGTCACCGTCCACGTCGTCCGTCGACGCGTGTCTTCGGGTCCAGTCGGTCAGCCTGCATGCGGCGTTCTTCGATGTCTTCGCGGGACGTCGCGACGGCCTCATGGTGAGACTCGGCCTGACTCTTGAGCCGGGCAGCTTCCGCCGCCTTCGCCTCGGCCTCAGCCTCGGCGGCGCGAGCTTTCGCGGCCGTCTCATCCGCGAGCGCCTGGCGCTTGTCCACCTTCTGGATGTGTGTGGTGATGTCCTCGCGCATCTCCTCGGCCTGGACGTGTCTGCGCTGGTTTCGCTTGTTCCGCGCCGCGAACACGACAGCCGCGAGCACAATCACCGCCACAACTGCGACGACGATCAAAACGACGGTGTTGCTGTTCATGGCCGTGCCTTTCGTAGGAAAATCCAGGTGGGCGTTGACGCACCCGCTAATTCGGGATTCCCTCCGAGGCGGCCGCCGAAACCCACGCGCCGAGGGACCGACTTGGGGCGAACTCTTACACTGACGTATTCCGCTCGTCCCACGACGAGCTGTGTCGGGGCGCTGTCTCGCGCTTCGACACGACCGAGACAGAACCTAGATCGGATCGAAATCGATGATCATCGGGATTCCGAGAGAGTCGCTGCCTGGAGAAACGCGCGTCGCCGCGACGCCGCAGACGGTCGGCCAACTCATCAAACTGGGCTATGAGGTAGTCGTCGAGGCCGGCGCGGGCGCCGGCTCGAGCTTCCCCGATGCCGCGTTCACGGAGGCAGGCGCCGGCGTCGGATCGGCTGAGCAGGTCTGGGCGGCCGACGTTCTGCTCAAGGTGAACGCGCCGGACAAGGCCGAGATCGCCGCCCTGCGCGACGGCGCCACCCTGATCAGCCTGATCTCCCCGGCGCTCAAGCCGGAACTCCTCGAGCAACTGTCCACCAGACCGATCACCGTGCTGGCCATGGACGCGGTTCCGCGTATCTCCCGGGCCCAGTCACTGGACGTGCTGTCGTCGATGGCGAACATCGCCGGCTACCGCGCCGTCATCGAAGCCGCCAACGAGTTCGGCCGGTTCTTCACCGGGCAGGTGACCGCCGCGGGCAAGGTGCCACCCGCCAAGGTGCTCGTCGTCGGCGCGGGCGTTGCCGGCCTTGCGGCGATCGGTGCGGCAGGCAGCCTCGGCGCCATCGTGCGCGCCACCGATCCCCGCCCCGAGGTCGCAGATCAGGTCAAATCTCTTGGCGGCGAGTATCTTTCGATCGAGTCACCGGAAGCTGAGGTATCGGCCACCGGCTACGCCAAGGAAATGGACGACGACTACAAGGTCCGGGAGGCACAGCTCTACGCCGATCAGGCCGACGACGTCGACATCATCGTCACCACCGCGCTGATCCCCGGTAAACCGGCACCGCGCATCATCACCGCCGACATGGTGGCCTCGATGAAGTCCGGAAGCGTCATCGTCGACATGGCCGCAGCCAACGGCGGCAACGTCGAGGGCACCGTCAAGGACAAGGCGATCGTCACCGACAACGGCGTGACGATCATCGGCTACACCGACCTGGCCGGACGACTGCCCGCGACCGCCTCCCAGCTCTACTCCACCAACTTGGTGAACCTCCTCAAGCTGCTCACCCCGGAGAAGGACGGCCAGCTCACGCTGGACTGGGACGACGTGGTGCAGCGCTCGGTGACGGTGGTGCGCGACGGCGAGATCACCTGGCCCCCTCCGCCTGTGCAGGTGTCGGCGGCGCCTGCCGTTGCCGCCGCCGCACCGGTCGAGCAGAAGCCTGCCAAGCAGCCGATGACGATGGGGCGACGCCTCGGGGTGACGTTCACCGCGGCGGCGGTGCTCTTCGCGCTCATCGCGCTTTCACCGTCCGCACTGCAGGTGCACCTGACGGTGTTCGCGCTGGCCATCGTGATCGGCTACTACGTGATCGGCAACGTGCACCATGCGCTGCACACCCCGCTGATGTCGGTGACCAACGCGATCTCCGGGATCATCGTCGTCGGCGCGCTTCTGCAGATCGGGCACGGCGATGTCGTCATCACCGCGCTGGCGACCCTGGCGATCCTGCTCGCCAGCATCAACGTCTTCGGCGGCTTTGCCGTTACCCGCCGCATGCTGGCCATGTTCTCGAGGAGCTAGAGGAATGTCCCACGTACTGAACACCGAAACCACCGCGACCGCGGCGTACGTCGTCGCGGCCCTGCTGTTCATCCTTGCGCTCGCCGGGCTGTCCAAGCATGAAACGTCAAGGGCCGGTAACACTTACGGCATCGCCGGAATGGCCGTCGCCCTGATCGCGACGATCGCGCTTGCACTCGCCCGCCACATCGAACCCCTCGGCCTCGCGCTGCTGATCGGGGCCATGGTCATCGGTGCCGCGATCGGTCTGTGGCGCGCCAGGGTCGTCGAGATGACCGGCATGCCCGAGCTGATCGCGCTGCTGCACTCGTTCGTCGGCCTTGCCGCCGTGCTGGTCGGCTGGAACGGCTACCTGCACGTCGAAGGCGATCTCGCCGGATCCGAGGCCGCGCTGCTGAATGGCGAGGGCATGCTCGGCATCCACTCGGCCGAGGTCGTCATCGGCGTCTTCATCGGCGCCGTGACGTTCACCGGCTCGATCGTCGCCAACCTCAAGCTCTCGGCCCGCATCAAGTCCGCGCCGATGATGCTGCCCGGCAAGAACTTCCTCAACGTCGGCGCGCTCGTCGTCTTCGCCGCGCTCACCGTCTGGTTCGTGATCGACCCGCGCTGTGGCTGCTCGTGGTCGTCACCGTGCTCGCGCTGCTGCTCGGCTGGCACCTCGTCGCCTCGATCGGCGGCGGCGACATGCCTGTGGTGGTGTCGATGCTCAACAGCTATTCCGGCTGGGCCGCCGCGGCGTCGGGCTTCCTGCTCGGCAACGACCTGCTGATCATCACCGGCGCGCTGGTCGGGTCCTCGGGTGCCTACCTGTCCTACATCATGTGCAAGGCGATGAACCGGTCGTTCATCTCGGTCATCGCAGGCGGCTTCGGGATCGAGGCCGGGCCTGCCGACGACAAGGACTACGGCGAGCACCGCGAGATCAATGCCGACGGTGCCGCCGACCTGCTCGCCTCCGCCCACTCGGTGATCATCACGCCGGGTTACGGCATGGCCGTGGCCCAGGCCCAGTACGGCGTGGCCGATCTGACCCGCAAGCTGCGCGATCGCGGCGTCGACGTCCGGTTCGGCATCCACCCCGTCGCGGGTCGCCTGCCCGGCCACATGAACGTGCTGCTGGCCGAGGCCAAGGTGCCCTACGACATCGTGCTCGAAATGGACGAGATCAACGACGACTTCGAGAGCACCGACGTCGTCCTGGTCATCGGCGCCAACGACACCGTCAACCCGGCCGCGTCGGAGGACCCGAGCAGCCCGATCGCGGGCATGCCGGTGCTGACGGTCTGGAACGCCGCCAACGTGATCGTGTTCAAGCGGTCCATGGCCTCGGGCTACGCGGGCGTGCAGAACCCGCTGTTCTTCCGGGAGAACACCCAGATGCTGTTCGGTGACGCCAAGGACCGGGTCGACGCGATCAACTCGGAACTCTCGGTCGCCGAGAAGGTCTGACGTAAGGCCGTGGCCGTCGACCGGTTGCTTCCCTCTCAGGAGGCCGACGACCTGATCGCCCTCACCCGCGACATCGCCGACAAGGTGCTCGATCCCATCGTCGATGCGCATGAGAAGGCGGAGACCTATCCCGACGGGGTGTTCGCCCAGTTGGGTGCGGCGGGGCTGCTGAGCCTGCCGCAGCCAGAGGAGTGGGGCGGCGGCGGCCAGCCCTACGAGGTGTACCTGCAGGTGCTCGAGGAGATCGCGGCCCGATGGGCGGCGGTCGCTGTCGCGGTCAGCGTGCACAGCCTTTCGTCGCACCCGCTGCTCGCGTTCGGCACCGACGAACAGAAGCGGCGCTGGCTGCCCGGCATGCTGTCGGGTGAGCAGATCGGCGCCTACAGCCTGTCCGAGCCGCAGGCCGGTTCCGACGCCGCGGCGCTGCGGTGCGCGGCCACCAAGACCGACGACGGCTACGTCGTCAACGGGTCGAAGTCGTGGATCACCCACGGCGGACGCGCGGACTTCTACACGCTGTTCGCGCGGACCGGCGAAGGCAGCCGCGGCATCTCCTGCTTCCTCATCCCCGGCGACCTCGACGGCCTGTCCTTCGGCAAGCCCGAGGAGAAGATGGGCCTGCACGCGGTGCCCACCACATCGGCGTTCTACGACAACGCCGCCGTCGACGCCGACCGCCGCATCGGCGACGAGGGCCAAGGCCTGCAGATCGCCTTCAGCGCTCTGGATTCCGGAAGGCTGGGCATTGCCGCAGTAGCCGTCGGAATTGCGCAGGCCGCGCTCGACGAGGCGACGACCTATGCCAACGAGCGAACGACGTTCGGCCGCAAGATCATCGACCACCAAGGCCTTGGCTTCTTACTCGCGGACATGGCGGCGGGCGTGGCGAGTGCTCGCGCGACGTATCTCGACGCCGCGCGCCGCCGCGACCTCGGTAGGCCGTATTCGACGCAGGCCAGCATCGCCAAGCTGACCGCCACCGACGCCGCGATGAAGGTGACCACCGACGCCGTCCAGGTTCTCGGCGGCGTCGGTTACACCCGCGACTTCCGCGTCGAGCGCTACATGCGGGAGGCGAAGATCACCCAGATCTTCGAGGGCACCAACCAGATTCAGCGACTCGTCATCGCACGGGGACTCACGACGAACGTAGCGCGGCTCGGGCGGCGAGGTGGCGGTGACGACAGTGCCGCCGCCCGCGCGTGACTGGATGTCCATCGCGCCGCCCATCGCATCGAACCTCGCCAGCAGCGAGCCCAGCCCGATGTGACCGTCGGCGACCGACTGCCCGACGACCGCGGGATCGAAACCCCTGCCGTCGTCGGCGATTGTCAGCCGGATCCTGTCGCCGTTGCGCGACAGCGCCGACCTGCACACTCTTCGCGCCCGCGTGCTTGCCGACGTTGGTGAGCAGTTCGCGCGCCGCCCGGTGCAACAGCTGAGCAGACTCCGGCTTACCGACTTCCTCGAGATCGGCCTCGACGGTGACCTGCGTACGAGTCTCGAACTGCTTCACCATCTCTCGCAGCGCGGGGGTGAGCCCGAGCTGCGCGAGCACCTGCGGATGCAGTTCGGTGACCGTGGACCGTAGACCGGTCGCCGTCTCCTGCAGCGCCTCGTAGACCATGTCGAGCGCGGGATCGGGATTGCGCTCACGGGCCTCGTCGAGCTCGAGCCGCGCGGCGAGCAGCGTCTGCAGCGGGCCGTCGTGCAGGTGCTCGGCCACCTCGCGGCTGCGGCGCTCGTCGGCCTGCATCGCCTCGGACACCAGCTGGCGGCGCACCTCCTGTAAAGCCTTGACGCGCACCGATCTTCGGGCAAGCACGAAACACAGCGCGGTCGTCGCGACGGCGAGCCACAGCAGGAAGCCGAAATGGGTGTACACGATGTTCGGCAGGCCGATCCGATCGTCGCGCTTGGAGTAGATGATCCAGACCGTGAGATAGCCCGCCGCCGTGACGATTCCGAAGATCGCCGTCAACCAGGGCCGGTCCCCGAACGCCACCGAGATCGGCAACAGGAAGAACACCGGCAGCAGAGCCGACGTCGCACCGCCCGACACCAGGCACAGCGCGACGATCACCAGCAGGTCGACGATCGTGGACGCCCAGTCGGCCCATCGCGGCACGGGTCCACGCAGCACGGCGATCAGCCACAGCACGGCCGCAACCGCGTACGCGCCGAGGATCGCCGCGTACAGCTCGGGCAGCCAGTGGTCGACCTCCCAGATCCACACCAGCACCGCGATCAATCCGATGAGCGGCAGGCGCAGGATCGCCGAGACGCGGACGGGTTCGGCGGCGAGATGGTCGACAAGCCTGCGGAACGACGGATCCACGGTTGTCTATGCTCCTGGCGTCCGCGGCTAATCCAGCAGTTTGCGGCGCATGGCTTCTGCCACCGCGGCGCCGCGGTCGTTGACGCCCAGCTTCTCGTAGAGCCGTTGCACGTGGGTCTTGACCGTCGACGGAGCGAGGAACAGCTCCTTGGCCATGGTGGGGATGCTGCTGCCCGCGGCGATCAGCTTGAGCACCTCGCGCTCGCGCGGGCTCAGCGCGGGCACGTCCGGTTCGTTCCGACGCCGGATCTCTGACGCCAGGCCTGCCGCGAGCTCGGGCGTGATGACGTCCTTACCCTTCGCGCACTTCACTACCGCGCTCACCAGCTCGCTACGGCTCGACTCCTTCGACAAAAAGCCCGCCGCACCCTGCTGCAGCGCCTTGTAGACGATCGCCGACTCGTCATGTGCCGACACCAACAGCACCCGGGTCGGCAGTTCGTCGCGGGTGACCGCGGCCGCCACCTCCGCGCCGTCCATGCCCGGCATCCGGTAGTCGAGAAGCGCCACCTGCGGTTGGTGTTCCCTGATCAGCGCCAGCGCCTCGGTACCGTCCTCGGCCTCGGCCACCACCTCGATCTCACCGCTGGACACCAGCGCACGCACCACGCCCTCGCGGAACATCGGGTGGTCGTCGCCGACCACCACGCGCACCTTTTCGCTGGTCACGGCTTCAGCTTGGCACAGCAACCCCTCCTGTTCCCCCGATTGGGGGACAACGCGTTCCACCGTGTCTCAGGCCGGTCGGCGGACATACAGCGGCCTCGCGCTCCGGCATTCTTAAGTCATCGCCGAAGAACACCGGCGGAAAACCTGAAAAGCCAACGAAGACAAAGGAACTGAAATGACCAGCATCATCGCCCGCATCGCCCTCCCGATCGTCTCGGCCGGCATCCTCGGCGGAGCCGCCCTCGGCCTGGCCGGGATGGCAAGCGCACAGACCACCACCGTCGAGAACAGCACCGGCACCGCGATCGTCGCCACCCCGGACACCTACGCAAAGCCCGCCCCGACCTCCAAGCCGGGCTGGCACAACCACAAGGGAATGGGCCACTCGTACCTGTTCACCCAGTAAGCCCACAACTGAATAACAACTGAATAGTTCTTCCCTCCACAGAGGCCCTCCCCCGGCGGCGTAACCAGGGGAGGGCCTCTCTTACGTCTCGCGTTATTAGAATGAATGCTCTAATATCATCGGTGCGACACAACCCGAGAAAACTGAAAGGAGTCCGAACATGGACAGCAGAGCGCAGGTCGTGCTTGACGTCATTCAAGCAGTTCAGGACCGCGACGCCGAGACCTTGGATCGCCTCTATCACGACGAGCTCGAGTTCCATGAGGCGCCGTCGTTACCGTACGGCGGCGAACTCAAGGGCAAGAACGTGCTGCAGGCACAGCTGGAGTCGGCGCCCGAGAAGACCTGGCTCGGTGTCTGGGCACCGCTGCAGCCGACCGAAGCCGAGCGGCGGATGGACCCGCGGGTGATAGCGGTCAACGGCGACGAAGTAGTGGTCAAGTACTCGACGCGCGGCGTGAGCCCGGATGGCGAGCGATTCGAGTCCGAAGTCCTTGCCCTGTACGAAGTGCGGGACGGCAAGTTCGCAAGGGCTCAGATGTTCCACTACGACACCGCGGCGCTGAACGAGTTCCTCGGAAGGGCACGAACGACCCCGTGAATCGGCAGGCAGAGCACTACAGTGGCGCGCCGACCAAGGCTCTGACCGCGGTCTCGAGATCGCGCCGAAGGCGGGTCGGGAGCTCTTCGCCAGACACGAGGTGACGCTTGGTGGCGCCGTACGGAAGGTCGAACACGGCAAGCATGGTTCGGTCGACGGCATGGCGGGTTCGCTTCTTGTACAACCGTTCTGCCAACCCCGTCACGGCGCGCTGCACTGGGCGGTTCAGCTCCGCGAGCTCCTCGGCGAGCCGCCCGGTCGGCGCGGCGCCGAGGAGTTCCTCGCGGCCGTACGATGCCAGCAGTCGCGCATCGGCCGGATGCTCCCGACAGAAGTCCAGAATCGAAAGCGCAGCCGCCACTGCGGCTTCCGTGGGGTCAGGGTGGTCGATCGCCGCGACGAATGCGCCTTGCGAACGATAGACGGCGCGAATCCAGAGCGCGGTGACGAGGTCCTCCGTTGATCCGAACCGGTGATAGATCGAGCCGACGGGGATACCGCCTGCCTCGGCGATCGCCGCGACGGTCGCGGCGCGTGCGCCATCGTTGATCAACAGCCCGCGAGCGGCGTCCAGCATCGCGTCCGTGGAGTGGAGCAGTGGGCGAGGCACGGTCCAATTCTAGAGCAATCATTCCAAATACAGCTCGCGGATGGCCCGGCCTTGCATGCCGTCGGTTTGAGGCGTCTGGCCCGCGGTTAGCGGCGACGACTACCGTCGGCCACATGTCGAACATTTCCAACGACCGTATCGACGACGTGGCGCCCGGCGACATCATCGCCGTCGAGCACGACACCGGGCAGACGCAACCGTCCAAGGTGGTGTTCAAAGACTTGGACGAGCATTCACGCGTCTACACGATCACCTTCGAGGACGACGACGGCGAGACGTTCCAACGGGAGATTTCCGCAGGCACGGTGGTGACGCATGCGATGGAGTCCAAGTGGGAGTCGGACGAGAGCCCGACGCCGCATAATCCGGACGCCCCGATCTAACCTGTCTGGCCGGTCACCAGAGCGGGATCTCGAGGCCGTGCTCCGAGGACGGGCGCGGGCCGAAATAGCGGCGTTCCGATTCGCCGATCGCGACGTCGTTGATGCTGGCCTCTCGCCGCGCCATCAGCCCGTCAGGGGCGAACTCCCATAGTTCGTTGCCGTAACTGCGGTACCACTGCCCCGTCGCGTCGCGGCATTCGTACTGGAAGCGCACGGCGATGCGGTTGTCGTGGAAGTCCCACAGGCTCTTGCGCAGCGCGTAGTCGAGTTCGCGCTGCCATTTCTGGGTCAGGAACGCGACGATCTGCTCGCGGCCGACGACGTGATGGTCCCGATTGCGCCACTGCGAACCGGGGGTATAGGCGAGGCTGACGCGCTCGGGGTCGCGGGTGTTCCAGGCGTCCTCGGCGGCCTGGACTTTCTGCCGCGCTGTCTCGAGGGTGAACGGCGGGAACGGGGGACGGCTCTCGGTCATCAGCCCATTCTGCGCACCGTTTAGTGTGGCTACATGGACTTCGCGATGTCGGCAAAGGCTCAGGATCACCACAAACGCCTTTCGGCCTTCATGACGGAATTCGTCTTCCCCGCCGAGGCGTCCTACGAGGAGTACCGGCGCGCGGCGGGCCCCGACGACCACACGGTCCCGCCGGTGGTCGAGGAGCTCAAGGCGCTGGCCAAGGAACGCGGCCTGTGGAACCTGTTCCTGCCGTCGATCTCCGGCCTGACGAACCTGGAGTACGCGCCGCTGGCCGAGTTGACCGGCTGGAGCATGGAGATCGCCCCCGAGGTGACCAACTGCGCCGCCCCGGACACCGGCAACATGGAGACCCTGCACCTGTTCGCCACCGAGGAGCAGAGCAAGCAGTGGCTCGAACCGCTGCTGGACGGCCAGATTCGCAGCGCGTTCGCGATGACCGAGCCCGCGGTCGCCTCCAGCGACGCCCGCAACATCGAGACGACCATGCTGCGCGACGGAGATGACTACGTCATCAACGGCCGCAAGTGGTGGATCTCCGGTGCCGCCGACCCGCGCTGCAAGATCCTGATCGTGATGGGCCGGACGAATCCCGAGGCCGCGAGCCACCAGCAGCAGTCGATGATTCTGGTTCCGGTGGACACCCCCGGTGTGTCGATCGAACGGTCGCTTCCGGTGTTCGGCTGGCAGGACCAGCACGGGCATTGCGAGATCGCCTTCGACAACGTCCGCGTGCCCGGTGTCGAATCTGCTCGACGAGGAGGGCAGCGGTTTCGCGATCGCCCAGGCGCGTCTTGGGCCGGGCCGCATTCACCACTGCATGCGCGCGATCGGGGTGGCCGAGCGGGCCATGGCGCTGATGGTCGATCGGGTGCAGAACCGCATCGCGTTCGGCAAGCCGCTTGCGGACCAGGGTGTCGTACAGCAGCAGGTCGCTCTGTCCCGCAACGAGATCGACCAGAGCCGCCTGTTGTGCCACAAGGCGGCGTGGACCATCGACCAGCACGGCAACCAGAGCAGGGAAGCGCGCCAATTGGTTTCGATGATCAAGGCGGTTGCGCCGCAGATGGCGTGCAACGTCATCGACAGGGCGATCCAGGTTCACGGCGCGGCGGGGATCAGTGACGACACCGTGCTGGCCAGGCTGTACGGCTGGCACCGCGCTATGCGACTTTTCGACGGACCCGACGAGGTGCACATGCGCACCATCGCGCGCGCCGAACTCGGTAAAGAGAAGTCCGCCTTCGCCGCGGCGGTGACGAGCTAGTGCCGCTGCTTTCAGGGACATGGAACTTTCGCGACGTCGCCGAGAAGGCAGGCATCGCGCCGGGCAGGCTGTTCCGGTCCGGTGAACTGAGCAACCTCGACGACGCGGGTCGCGAAACGCTGACGGCCGTCGGCATCACCGACGTGGCTGACCTGCGTTCGGCGCCGGAGTTGGATCGGCACGGCAAGGGTCTTGTGCCCGACAGCGTGACGATCCACCATCTGCCTTTCGTGGAAACCCTTGCGTCCGAAGGTGATGCGCCGCACGAGAACGCCTTCCAGAAGATGCTGACCGAGAAGCCCGACGACGAATCCGTCGGCCATGCCGCGAGCCGCTACATGACCGAGGAGTACGACGCGGATCGCGCGGTCGGTGCTCGCGCAGCGCGCCGTGCACAAGGTGATCACGATGCTCGGCGACGGTGACCGGGTGCTGGCGCACTGCTTCGCGGGCAAGGACAGAACCGGGTTCACCGTCGCGGTGGTACTCGAGGCCGCGGGCGTCGATCGCGACGCCGTCATGGCCGACTATCTCGCCAGCAACGCCGCCGTGCCGGAGTTGCGCGCCCACATCGTCGAGACCATCCGCAACCGGATGTCGGAGACCCCCGACGTCGCCGAGGTGGCCGAGGCACGTCTGACCGATTCGGTGCTCGGCGTACAGGAGGCGTACCTCGACGCGGCCAGGGGCGCACTCATCGAGGACTTCGGCTCGATGGCCGGCTACCTCGACGCCACGGGTGTGTCGGCGGAGGACGTCGCGAGGCTGCGCACGGTCCTGCGCGGTTAGACCACCGGCCGCGCGAAACTGCGCCACGGATCACACCCTCTACCGGGTTTGGACCGCGGCGAGTCGGTGAAGTCCACGGTCCGTCGAAGCGGCCGGCTCGAATGGGCTGCCCACCCATCCCGAGGACGGTTTGTTGACCCACATAGTCGTAGCGGCCAGTCCGTTGTCCGGACACGTGCTGCCCATGTTGTGGATCGGTGCATACCTTCAGCGCCTGGGCCACGACGTGACGATGCTGACCGGCGACACCCATCGCGACGAGATCGAGGCGAGCGGCATGGTCTTCGTTTCTCTCGACGCGACGGAATCGCCGTCTCCGGATGAGCCCAGTCGATTGATGCCGCATCTGATCCGTCGGTATCTCATGGGCAAGGCCGATATGCGGTCGACCTTCGTTGCACCGCTCATCGCACAACATCGGGCCCTCGATCGCGTCCTTCGCACTGCGCCCGTCGACGTCGTGCTGTGCGACCTCGCCTTCACCGGGGCGCTCCCCCTTGTGACGTCGAACCAACCGCGTCCCACCGTTGTCGTCTGCGGTGTCGGACCCCTCACCTTGTCGAGCGCCGACACTCCACCATTCGGCATGGCGTGGATTCCGCGGCCGGGGATGGACTACGGCGGTATGCACGCCGTCGTGCACCGGGTGATGTTCAGGGACATCCACAACGAATTGAACGACGCGCTCTACGCCGTCGGTGCCGGCGGCATCGACGTCTCCCTGATGGACTGGCCCCTGCTCGCCGACCGGCTGGTGCAGCTGACGATCCCCGACTTCGAGTATCCGCGCCGCGATCTGCCCGCCAACGTCGACTACGTCGGGCCGGTGCTGCCTGAGCCGCCTGTCGATTTCGACCCGCCGGCGTGGTGGGACGAAGCCCTCGAGGCGCAGACCATCGTCCACGTCACGCAGGGCACGCTGGACAACGGCGACCTCGACCAACTCATCGGGCCCAGCCTTCGAGCACTGGCCGACGTGGAGGGAGTGGCCGTGATCGTGACAACCGGTCGCCGCGAAGATCCCCGGCCGCTGACCGATGTCCCCTCCAATGCCTATGTGGCGGAATGGATTCCATACCGCGCGCTGTTGCCACATGTCGATGTCATGATCACCAACGGCGGTTACGGAGGAACGCAGCACGCCCTGCGCTACGGAATCCCCCTTGTGATCGGGGGCGAGTCGGCAGACAAGGCCGAGGTGGCCGCGCGAGTCGAGTACGCAGGCGTCGGCGTCAACCTGGGAACGGCGCACCCGACGCCGGACGCGATCGCAGCAGCCGTGCGCGAAGCCGCCAACTGCCGTGTCGCCGCTGCGCAACTGGGCCGAAAGATCGCCAAGACGAATCCGCTCGACACGATCGCGTCTCTGCTCGTCGACGACGTGATCTTGGCGTGATTGGTTGCGCTCAGCGCAACAGATCACGCCCACTTGGCTATTGGTCGCCGGCTTTTTCGGCCTCGTACTTCTTGGTCATGTGCTCGATGGCGCTCATCGCCGTCTGCGCCAGGTTCTCGCGTACATCACTGGCCCGCGCCGCGGCGTCGAGCGTCGGCTTCGCCTGACCCTGGAAGTGCGGAATGACCTCTGCGGCAAAGAGTTCCGCTGAGCGTTTGGTCGCGGCGGGATTGGCCCACTCGTGGCCCATCTGCAGCATGGCGCCGAATCCGCCCGACTGGTCCCACAGCCGCTGCACCTGGGCTCTCGCCGTTTCCGGTGTGCCGATCACCCCCGCGCCCGCATCGTTGATGATGCTGATCATCTCGTCGACGTCGTCCCCGGGCATCGTCATCTGCGGGAAGGCGGCGACCTTCTGGAAGTACCGGAACCAGGGCGCGATGCCGAAGCGGACGTCGGCGCGGGCCTGCTCCTCGGTCTCGGCGATGTGCATCGGACAGACCAGCGACCAGTTCTTGCGGTCGACGGTGGTGCCGAAAGCGGCGGCCCGCTCCTCGGCGATACCCCAGTGGAAGGCCAGCGCGTCGAAGCCCTCGACGATCAGCGTCGCGCCGATCGACAGCAGGCCGATGCCGTGCTTACCCGCCAGCCGCGCGCCGGTCGGCGACGCCACCGCCGCCACGGAAAGGGGGATGCCGTCGTCGGAGTAGGGCGCGAGCTGTAGTTGGGCGTCGTGCAGTTCGTGGGTCGCGGTCTTGGCGGTGACGGTCTCGCCGGCCAGCAGTCGGACCAGGATGTCGAGGTTGGTCTCGAGCAGTTCACGGGTGTCGGTCGGGGTCAGACCGATCATCGACGAGTCGGTCGGCAACGAGCCGGGCCCGACTCCGCCGATGATCCGACCGTGTGTCAGGTGGTCGAGCAGCATCAAGCGGTCGGCCGCCCACAACGGATTGTGGTACGGCAGCGAGATGACACCCGTGCCGAACCGGATCCGCTTGGCCCGTTCGGCCGCCGCGGCGATGAACACCTCTGGCGAGCTGATGATCTCGCTGCCCGCCGAGTGATGTTCGCCGATCCACACCTCGTCGAAGCCGACCCTGTCGAGATGCTCGACGAACTCGAGGTCGCGCTGCAGCGCCAGGGTGGGATTGGTGCCTGCGCGATGGAACGGCGCGATGAAATATCCGAAGCGAAGCTTGCCCATGCCTAGAACCTAGCCACGTCTGCTGTGTTTACGGTGGCTGTTTCATTACTGGGTTACATACACCCCGAATGCCCAGGCGACGGTGGCCAGCAGGGCCCCTGTCAGTTCGACGCCGACGGAAAGGGCGACGCCCTTCAGCGCGTGCTTGGTCGACGTCCACGCCATCCGCTGGTCGTGACGACTGGCCAGTTCGGCCAGGTAGACGCCGAGTACGAAGCCGATGATCAGGCCGACGACCGGGATCACGAAGAAGCCGATGATGCCGAGCACCGCGCCTGCCAGCAGGGTTTTCGTACCGACGTCGGCCGCCCGCATTCGCTTCATCGGCCACGTGTACTTGATCAGGGTGGTCGCGCCGATGAGCACGGTCACGACGCCGAGCGTCACCCATCCCGCCACGGTGTGTTCGACGACCGCCCAGATCAGGATCGCCGCGTACACCAGAAGGATGCCGGGTAGCAGCGGCACGATGATGCCGACGATGCCGACCGCGATCGCCAGCGCGACGAGGATGATTCCGCCGGTGCTCACGGGATCAGAGTATTGCTGGGCAGGCCGACGTCGAGCACCTTGTGCGCGGTCGCGGCGCCGGCGATCGGAAGACCGTCGGCCTCGAGCAAGCCGAGTTGCAGAAGCACGCTGGCCTGATCCCAGTAGATGTGCTCATGGGAAAGCTTGTCGCCGGTGAACTGCACGATCGCAACCATCGGAACCTCAACGGCGCGTCCTGTGGGTTCGATGCCGGGCAGCATCCAGTCCATCACCGTGGTGTGGGTGAACCGCAGGATGAACTCATCGACAACGGAACTGTCGCCGACCGTGCGGCTGACGGGCGCAAGCTCCAGGTCGGGTGGGTTCACCCCGACGAAATGGTTTGAGTAGAAGTGGTGCAGATCGTCGTGGCCGACGCCGCCGGTCATGGTCGGAATGTGGTTCACATAGGGCTCGGCCACCATGGTCGCCATGGTGGCGTCGACGTCGCGCGACTCGAACTCGTATCTGCAGTGCGCATCCCACAATTCGGCAAGATCTGGATCAGCCATCGGTCAGGGCTTCCTGCCGCGCACCCACTGGATGTTGCCGAGCGTCTTCGTGCGCACGCCGACGAGGCCGAGCTCTTCGAACGTGTCGCCGAGCTCGTCCTCGGCGAAGAAGTTCACCCCGCCGTTGGGCAGCCACTTGATGAAGTCAGCGCCGCGGCCGACGGTGGGCACCATGATGGCCACCCGGCCGCCGGGCTTGCACACCCGCACGATCTCGGCCAGCGTCGCAGGCGGATCCGGGATCAACTGCAGCACGGCCAGCGAGGTGGCCGCGTCGAAGGACTCGTCCCGAAACGGCAGCTGTTGCGCGTCGGCGCGCAGGAATCCGACGTTGGGCCCTGCCTGCGCGTCGACGGCGCGCGCCAGCATCGGTTCGGAGATGTCGATGCCGAGCGCCAGGCCGTCCGAGCCCGCGGCGCGGGCCAGCGAGGCCGTCACGTTGCCCGGGCCGCTACCGACGTCGAGGGCGACGCCGCCGGTCGGGATGTTCAGCCAGTCGATCGGCAGCTGCCAAGCGCTGACGATCTTGCGCGCGAAGGCCTGCGCATTGTCATAGAGCATCGAACCGAGTCCGGACGCCCACGCCGCCTGGACGGCGCCGGTGTTCTTCTGGAGTGCGACGTCGGTTCTCGGCACGTCCTATGAGCAGGTCCAGGTAGCCCGAGCCGGCGTCGGGTTCGGCAGGCGGATCGGCCAGCAGGTCCATGGCCCTGCGCAGCGCGGGCGGCAGCTCGGTGGTCAATTGATCGGGCATCCTTCCACGCTACGCCGACCCGTCACGCGCCCAACTGGTCGGCGAGGTCGAGAAAATCTGTTGCCGTGAAGTCGAATTCGCCGTCGTCCATCCTGTGAGGCCGCTGGTTGGGGCCGTACTCCAGTGGCCTCACGACGTAGGCAGTTCCCAGGCCGGCGTCGCGCGCGGCGCGCAGATCGGAGGGGTGGGCGGCGACCAGCATCAGCTCCTCGGGCTGCACGCCGAGCAGGTCGGCACAACCGAGGTAGGCCTGCGGATCGGGCTTGTAGTGGCCGAACAGCTCGGCGGAGATCACGCAATCCCACGGAAGGCCCGCACGTTTGGCCATATTGGTCAGCAGCGAGACGTTCCCGTTGGACAGCGTGGTGATGACGAACCGCTCCTTGAGGCGCGTCAGGCCTGCCACGCTGTCGGGCCACGGGTCGAGCCGGTGCCACGCGCGGTTGAGGTGGTCGACGTCGTCCTTCGGCGATCGCCGCTATACCGGCCGCGGCGAGCAGCTCGTCGAGGATCATCCGGTGCAGGTCGTCGATGCGCGTCCACGGCAGCTCACCGCCGCGCACCCGGTTCATCGCGGGGGCATAGCCCGCACGCCAGCCATCGGCCATCGCCGACCAATCGGCGTCGACGTCGTGCGCGCGGCCGAAGTCCTCCAGCTCGCGGATGATGCTCGAGCGCCAGTCGACAACCGTGCCGAACACGTCGAACGCCAACGCTTTTGGCCTATTAGCACTCGTCACGGTTCCAGCACGACCTTACCGAGCACACCGCCGTCGGCGAGGCTCTGCAACGCGGCACTGCCCTCCGACAACGGGTATCGCATCGGTGGCGGTGGCCGCAGTCCCGCCTTCACCAGTTCGCCGACCCCGTATTCGAATACCGACTGCGACCCGGGCTTGCGGTTGACGTATTCGCCGTAGCCGACGCCGATGACGCTGACGTTTCGAAGAAGCAGCCGGTTGACCTTGACGGTCGGAATGCCGCCCGCCGCAAAGCCGATGACAAGCAGCCTGCCCTCGATGTCGAGCGCGCGGACGGCATCGTCGAACGCCTCGCCGCCGATGGGGTCGACCACGAGATCGACGCCGCGGCCGCCGGTGGCGTCCTTCACCGCCTGCAGCCAGCCGTCGGTCAGCGGCAGCACGATATCGGCACCCAACGATTCGACGAAGTCGAGCGCCTGCGGGCGATGCACCATCGCGATCACTGTGGCGCCCAGCGCCTTTGCGATCTGTACGGCCGCCGTACCGACGCCGCCCGCGGAGCCGAGCACCAGCACGGTCTCGCCTGCCCGCAGGGCGCCGCGCTTGGCCAGCGCGAAGTACATGGTCTGGTAATTGCCGAGCAGCGCAACGGCCTCGGCGTCATCGAGCCCATCCGGAGTGCGGGTCAGGTTGGCGGGCGGCACCGCCACCCGTTCGGCCCAACCGCCGAGCATCGACAGCGCGGTAACCCGTTGCCCCGCTTTGAACTCGGACTCATACGGCGCAGACCGCACCACCCCTGCGACCTCCATGCCGGGCACGAACGGCGGCTCAAGGCGAAGCTGGTACTCGCCGCGCAGAAGCAGCAGGTCGGGAAAGCTGACCCCGGCGGCGCCGACGTCGACGACGACCACGTCGTCACCGCCGACATCGTCGACCTCGGCATAGTCCAGCCCCGCCGGCCCGGAAAGCTCCCGCGCGACAAGCGCTTTCATTTCAGGGCGCTCAGCCCAGGCTGAAGGTGGCCCGCTGCGCGGCGGACAGGTCGGTGATCTCGCCCCACTTGGCGGCGACATCGTCGACCGAAGGCACACCGTCGGAGAAGGTGACGCCGTCGTTCTGGAACAGCGCGGCGCGCTGCACCTTGCCACCGCCGACGATGAACACCGATGCGGTGTCGGGGTTTTCCTCGCTCATCAGGTAGGCCACCACCGGCGCCACGTACTCCGGCGTCAGCTTCTCGAAGACCTCCGGCGGCAGGATGTCCTGCGTCATGCGGGTCGCCGCGATCGGCGCGACGGCGTTGGTCTTGATGTTGTACTTCGCGCCCTCCTGGGCCAGCGTGTTGATCAGGCCGACAAGGCCGAGCTTCGCCGCGCCGTAGTTGGCCTGGCCGAAGTTGCCGAACAGCCCGCTTGTGGACGTCGCGACGACGACCCGCCCAAAGCTGTTCTCCCGGAAGTGCGGCCACGCGGCGCGGATCACGTTGTACCCGCCGTACAGGTGCACCTTCAGCACGGAGTCCCATGCCCCGAATTCCATCTTGTGGAACGTGCCGTCGCGCAGGATGCCCGCGTTGCTCACCACGCCGTCGACCTTGCCGAACTCGTCGATCGCGGTCTTGATGATGTTCGCGGCCGCCTCGGGTTCGGCGACGGAGTCGTAGTTGGCGACGGCGCGGCCGCCCGCGTCCTTGATCTCCTTGACCACCTCGTCGGCCATGTTGTGGCCTGCGCCGGTGCCGTCTCGCGAACCACCGAGGTCGTTGACGACGACGCTTGCGCCCTCCTTGGCGAGCGTCAGCGCGTACTCACGCCCCAGTCCGCCGCCTGCTCCGGTGACGACGATGACGCGATCCTGCACTCCTGGCACTGGTGTTCCTCTCGTTGACTCTCGTTGATAGGGGCTGGTGCAGGGCTCAGGTCAGCTTGCGCGCCAGCTTCTTCGCGGTCTCTGTATACGGGGGATACATGAAGCTCATCGCGTCGGGGCGGGTCGTTTTCGTCATCACCGACTTCTTGTGGCTGAACTCCTCGAACCCGAACTTGCCGTGGTAGGCACCGATTCCCGACGGCCCGACGCCACCGAACGGCAGCTTGTTGCTCGCGAACTGGAACAGCAGATGGTTGACGACCATGCCGCCTGCCGAGACCTCCTTGATCACCCGTTCCCGGATGCTCTTGGCCTTGGTGAACAGGTACGCCGCCAGCGGCTTGGGCCGCGAGTTGACGAATTCGATTGCGCCGTCGAGGTTCTCGACTGTCACGATCGGCAGGATCGGGCCGAAGATCTCATCGGTCATCAACGGCTCGTTCGGATCGGGATCGACGACCACGGTCGGCTGGATCGAGATCGACGCCGCGTCCGACCCGCCGCCGACCGCGATGGTCCCCTTGGTCGCGGCGAGCGCGGACGTCAGCCGGTCGAAGTGGCGCTCGTTGACGATGCGCTTGCCGCCGGGGTTGTCGGCCTCGAATGTCGTCACGGCGTCTTTGATCTTGTCGACGAGTTGGTCGCGGATCTTCGCATCGGCGATCACGTAGTCCGGCGCGATGCAGATCTGGCCGGAGTTGATCAGCTTGGTCCATGCGATCCGCTTGGCGGCGACGTCGATGTCGGCGTCCTCGGCGACGATGACGGGGCTCTTGCCGCCCAGTTCCAGCGTGACCGGCGTCAGGTGTGCGGCGGCGCCCTGGTACACCTTGCGACCGATCTCGGTTCCGCCGGTGTACAGCAGGCGGTCGAAGCCCTGGGCGATCAGTTCCTGGCTGACCGCGCCGTCACCTTCGATGACCGCGATCGCGTCGTTGTCCAGATACTTCGGCACCAACTCGGCCATCAGGGCGGACGACGCAGGCGCCACCTCCGACGGTTTGAGCACCACGGTGTTTCCCGCCGCGATGGCGGCGACCGCCGGACCGAGCGTCAGCACGAACGGGAAGTTCCACGCGCCGATGATCAGCACGGTGCCGTACGGCTCGTACTCGATCCAGCCGCGCCCTGGCAGCTGCGACATCTCCAGCAGCCGGTAGCGCCGCCGCATCCACTTGCGAACGTGCTTCTCCGCGTCCTTGGCCTCGCCAACGGTCGGGGCGATGTCGGCGAGAAACGCCTCGAACGAATTCCGGCCGAGATCCTGCTCGAGCGCGGCCGCGACAGCGGCCTCGTTCTCGGTGATCATCGCGCCGAGCGCCTTGAGCTGCTGTTTACGCCACTCGACGCTTCGCGTGCGGCCGCTGGCGAAGGTGGCCCGCAAGCGGGCCACGGTCTCTGGGATGTTCGGCGCAACCGGTGCCGGTACGGCGGGCGCAGCCTGGGGAATCGAATCGGTGGTCATGGTGGAGGTCCTTCCTGACCCGAGGAGCAAGGTTCATTGCTTCTCACGTGCGCGGGAGCCATTGCCCCTTACGTGCACGTCCGATCCTAACCAACCGGTTGGGCCGTCTAGAAGGCCCCGACCTACAGCTTCTCGGCTGTGGCGAATGTGGCGAATGCGTCGTCCTCGGCATCGGCCAGTTCGACGTAGCGTCCGTGTCGGCGCATCTCGTCCTCCGAGGTCACCGCGCTCGCGCGCCAGCCGTGCGCGTTCAGCCAGTCGGCGACGTTGGCGCGGTCGGGGTCGTTGTACATCAGTTCGGTGATGTCGACCTCGCGTTCGATGCCGAGGTCGTTGGCGATCTTCTCGAACCGCTCCTGCATCTGGACGCGGCGTTCCTCGGAACGCACGCCGACCGCTTCGGCAGCGATGCGGCTGCCGGGCGCGCTGAGTTCGGTGATCAACGGTGAAGAGCCGGTCCTGGGCGTCCGCGGGCAGATACATCAGCAGGCCTTCGGCCAGCCACGCGGTGGGCTGATGTGGGTCAAAGCCGTTCTCGCGCAACGCGGAAGGCCAGTCATAGCGAAGGTCCACCGGCACCTGATGCAACGTCGCGGCCGGCTTCACATCGTGTTCGGCCAACGTCGCGGCCTTGTACTCGAGCACCTTCGGCTGGTCGATCTCGAAGACCGTCGTGCCGTCGGGCCAGCTCAGTCGGTAGGCACGGGAATCGAGGCCGGAGGCCAGGATGACGATCTGGCGGATGCCAGCGGCGACGGCGGCGGTGAAGTGCTCGTCGAAGAAGTGCGTGCGCACCGCCTGGTAGTTGCGCATGTGCGTGAAGATCGCGGCGATCTCCGGATCGATGGCCGCGGCCTTTTCGACGATGCTCTCGTCGAGCATCGCGGTCCAGGCGCCGGTGCCTGCCTTCTCGACGAGCATGTCGGCATAGGGGTCGGTGATCAGCGCATCGTCCCGCTTGGTCTCCGCGGCGCGCGCAGACGCGACCATGACGGCGGTGGTGCCGACGCTGGAGGCGATGTCCCAGGTGTCGTCATGGGTACGCAGTGAGCTCATCGGTTCTCCTGTGCAAGCTCGGCACGCAGCAGCACGCTCGAGGCGATCTCTTCGGCTTGGTAGTCGGGCGCCTGCCGACCCAGGCGGGTCATCTCGTCCTCGCTCGGTACGGCGTCGACGCGCCAACCGTGATCCGACAGCCAGCCCGCGGCGTCGGCCCGGTCGCCGTCGGCGTAGGTCAGGGTGTCGACGTCGATGTCGATACCCGAGAGTTCGCGCATCCGCGCGGTGCGCTCCCGGCGGGCGATTCTGTCCTGGTCGCCCTGGGCCGAAAGGTCCATGCTGAACGCCTCGACGGCGATCTGGCTGCCCGGCGCGCTGTGCGTGGTGACGAGTTCGAAAAGCCTGTCCTGTGCGTCGGGCGGCAGGTAGGGCAGCAGTCCTTCGGCCAGCCAGGCGGTCGGCTGGGCGGAGTCGAACCCCGCATCGATGAGCGCAGCGGGCCAGTCGTCGCGAAGGTCGACTGCGACCGGGATGCGATGGGCCCTCGGGTCGGCGCCGTGCGCGTCCAGAGTGGAGGTCTTGTACTCCAGCACCTTGGGCTGATCGATCTCGAACACCGTGGTGCCCGCAGGCCAGTCCAGCCGGTAGGCCCGGGAGTCGAGGCCTGCGGCGAGGATGACCACCTGACGGATGCCCGCACGCATCGCGGCGTGGAAGTACTCGTCGAAGTAGTGGGTGCGCACGGCCTGGTAGTCGCGGGACATGTCGTGGAGCTGACGGAACTCCTCGTCGTCGGCGAGCCACGCGGGATCGCTGCTGGCCATCTGGGCCCACTGCGGCCCGGCGGACGACACAAGCAGATAGGCGAACTCGTCGCGGATCAGCGCGTCCTCGCGGGCAGTTTCGACGGCTCGCGCGGCGGCGACGCCGAGGGCGGTCGCGCCAACACTTTCGGTGATTTCCCAGCTGTCGCCGTCGGTGCGGGTGGAGGGGGCTTCATGCAGATCAGTCATATCGTCAGCAATGCTACCGAATAGTTAGCTAATCTATATGCATCTGTGGCAGACATCACCCCAGGTCACACAGCGCATTGCCAGGAAAGGCTACTCGGCGAGCTTCCAGAGTTTGTTGGCCAGCAGCAGTTCGAGTTTGTCGACGATGGACTCGAGTTCGTTGTGGGAACCGACGTAGCCGGCGTAGAAGCCCATCCCCCACATCACGGCGACGAGCATCTCGACGAGTTGCGGAACGTCGGTGTCGGTGGTCAGTTCGCCCTTTTCGATGGCGTCGTTGACCGCCCAGGAGACGAACGCCCGTGAGTTGCGCATCGAGTCGTGCTCGTCACTGCGCAGCTCGGGATGCCGCTGCCCCTCCAGCACCGAGGTGACCAGAAATGCTGCGGCCGAACGGTCCTCGCTATCGGCCATCATCGCCGCGGAGAAGAACGCCGAAAGGCGGCCGAGCAGGCTGGTCTGCCCATGGGCCTTGGACATTCCCGCCGCAACCACCATCGAGTTTGTCTGCTCGACTACTTCCCGGTACAGCAACCGTTTGCTCGCGAAATAATGATTGATCGCTGGACGTGTTAGATCCGCGCGGATGGCGATCGCCTGAAAAGTGGCAGCGTCATAGCCGAGTTCGCTGAAGACTTCGCGAGCGGCACGCAATATGCGCTCACGTGTTTCGGCAGCCTTCGCTGCTGGTGGACGACCTGGCCCCCTGCTCGCCGTATACGGCATAGTCAATATCTTGCCATACGACATCGCGGGGCTTTGCAAAACCCCCAATTTGAATGCGGGTTCAGCAAACTGTGCGGAGATAAGCCCCGTTAGCGAGCCGTTGCTACGGATCTTTACTGCAGATGTTCGACCGGACTCCGTAATCCGCCGTAGCGGCTAGGGTTCCCTCCCATGGCGGGCGTCGTTTCGCGCGAGGCGTACTTCCAGACCGGCCTCGATGTGCTGTCCGACCTCGGCTACGGCGGACTGAAGCTGGCCGAGGTGTGCAACCGTCTCGGCGTCACGACCGGGTCGTTTTATCACTACTTCTCTGGCTGGCCTGCCTACACCCGCGAGTTGCTCGAGAACTGGATGGAAGAGCGAACGGTGCTCGTCATCGAGTTCCTGAAAAGCGAGACCGACCCCCGCCGCCGGATCGACAGCCTGGTTCAAGTCGGCCTCGCGCTCCCGCACAGCGCCGAAGCCGCGATCAGGGCCTGGAGCTCTCTCGACCCCGATGTGTACGACATCCAAGTCAAGGTCGACCAGCAGCGCTACGACATCATGTACTCCTCGGCGCTGGAGCTCCTGCAGAACAGCCACCAGGCGGAGATGTTCGCGCGATGGGCCGTCTATCTCCTTGTCGGCCACGAACAGGCCACCCTTCCGAAGGACACCGCCGCCCTGGCATGGATCGCCAAGCAACTCACCGACGCACTCGACAGTGGGCGATTCGCCTCCGTTCCCACGGATGACTAGCGCCGTCGCCGATCCCCCAATTGCGTTGGTGGCAGCAACTTCTGACCGTCGCGGGGCTGATTGCGGTGGGTGCGCTCGTGGTTACCATCACGATCGTCGCGCGTTGACGCCTACGATCCAGTCATGCTGACGCCGGCCGGCTTGCTGGGCAAGGCCGTGGATCGGGTTCGGCAACGCGATCCCGAGTACGACGCGTTGCGTCGCGCGGTGCGGGCTGCGGTGGTGGTTCCCTTGGCCGCGGCTCTCAGCTTCGCCGTCGCGGGCAATTCGCAGACGCCGCTCTTCACGATCTTCGGATCGTTCGCGCTGATGGTGCTCGCGGACTTCCCCGGCAACAGGCCGACCCGCGCGCTGGCCTACACCGGCCTCGGCATCAACGGCGCTGTCCTGATCACGCTCGGGACACTGGTCTCGCCGCACCCGTGGTTGTCGGTCGGGCTGATGTTCGCGCTCGGCGTCGCGGTGATGTTCGCGGGCGTGCTCAGCGAGACGATCGCGGCGGGCCAGCGTCCGACGCTGCTGACGTTCGTGCTGCCCGCATGCACGCCGCCAGGACCGATCGACGAGCGGCTGCTCGGCTGGGCGATCGCGCTGGCGGTGTGCGTGCCCGCGGCGCTGTTCTTCCTGCCGCCGCGCCACCACGGGGAGTTGCGAAGGCACGCCGCCGACGCGGTCGCGGCGCTCGCCGACCGACTCGAGGGCAAAGCCAGCCGCGACGCCGTGGTCACGACGATGCTGGCGCTGCGGGAGAGCTTTCTCGGCGCCGACTTCCGGCCCGTCGGACTGTCGGCGGGCAGTCGGGCGCTGGTCCGCGTCGTCGAGGACCTCGAATGGCTCGCCGAGCGGGTCAGCGACGAGGCGGGCGCCAGCCTGCGGGACATGCAGGCGCCCGGTGTGCGGGTGCTGAGGTGTTCGGCAGCGGTGTTACGGGAAACCCGCTCCGCCGACCGCACGACTGACCGCGCGAATCTGGAGGCGGCGCTGATTCATCTGCGCTCGGTTGCGCGCGGACGCTACCGGCAGGACGTCGAAGCGATCCTCGGCGCACCCGACGACGAGGCGGCCGTCGCGATCGGGCACCGGCTTCTGAGTCGGCGCACCATCGCGGCGACCATCGGGGCGACCGGCCGGGTGATCGCAGCAGCGGCGGCCGCCGACGCGCGCCCGGTGTGGGCGAGGGCGCTCGGGCTGGGGATGCCCGCGACGACCGCAACGGATCGGCTGATGCCCACGAGCAGCTCACTGAGGTCGACGACGTCGACGTTCCTCGGCGGCCGGTCGGTGGCGGTGCGCAACGCGCTGCGCACGGGCATCGGGCTGGCGCTGGCGGTCGCGGTCACCCATGTGTTTCCGGTCGAGCATGGGTTCTGGGTGGTGCTCGGCGCGCTGTCGGTGCTGCGCAGCAGTGCGCTCACCACGGGCACGAAAATGCTGCGCGCGGTACTGGGCACCGGCATCGGGTTCGTGCTCGGCGCCGTATTGATCAGCGTGGTGGGGGTCGACCCCGCGGTGCTGTGGATCCTGATGCCGTTGGTGGTGTTCGGTTCGGCGTTCGTCCCCGAAATCGCATCGTTCACGGCGGGGCAGGCCGCGTTCACGATGATGGTGCTGATCTTCTTCAACCTGATCGTGCCGACCGGTTGGAGCGTCGGCCTGATCCGGGTCGAGGACGTGATCGTCGGCGCCCTCGTCGGTGTGATGGTGTCGGTGTTGTTGTGGCCGCGCGGCGCAACCGCGTCGGCGGAGGCCGCGGTCGAATCGGCGCGCAACGTCTTCGCGATGTACCTCGAGGCGGCCGTGCTGCGGATCACCCGCGGCGACTACGAACAGATGACCGATAAGCTCGCCACGCTGAGCCACGATTCGATCGCGGTGGCCCGGGTGGCGGATGACGCTGTGCGCCAATATCTTTCCGAGGGTGGCGGGCACACCGACTTTCGTGGTCCGATCGTGCGTGCGTTCAATCGCGCCATCCGGGTGCGCGCCTCCGCCGACCTGATCACCGACATTCCCACCCCGCCTCCGCTCGGCACGTATCCGAAGGTGCGTGAGGTGCTGGAGCACCACGCCAGCGCGATCCGCGACCGGTTGTCGGGCAAGATCGGCACCGGCGGCGACTGGGCGCCGATCGGCGACGAGTTCGTGGTTGCGCTGCGTGCCGAGTCGAGCGACGTTGGGTCGCCGAGCCCGCGAAGCGCAGTCAGAGAGTTGGCCGTCTCGGCCGCCATGCCGCTGGTGACGGTGGCGGCCGCGATCGGCGAGTTGGAGCTGGTGTACCCGCATCCGGTCGAGGTGGAGCGGGTCCACCGCTAGCGCACCGCTAACCGCGGTGCGGCATCAGCGCATTCGGCGGGATCGCGCCGAACTTGCCCGCGTTGTAGTCCTCGAGCGCCTTGACCAGTTCGGCCTTGGAGTTCATCACGAACGGGCCGTAGGCGACGACGGGCTCGCGGATCGGCTTGCCGCCGAGGATCAGGACCTCCAGCGCGGGCCTACGCGACTCCTGGGTGGGCTCCGCCGCGACGGTGATGCGGTCACCGGGGCCGAACACCGCGAGCTGGCCCTCGTGGATCGGGTGTCCGACCGGACCGACCGTGCCACGGCCTGACAGCACGTAGACCAGGGCGTTGAAGTCGCGGTTCCACGGCAGGTTCAATGTCGCACCAGGCTCGATAGTGCTGTGCGCCAATGTAATCGGAGTGTGCGTGGCACCGGGACCGCCATAGCCGTCGACGTCGCCCGCGATGACGCGGACGAGCGCTCCGCCGTCCTCGGACGACAGCAGCTTCACCTCGTTGCCTTCGATCGCCTGGTAGCGCGGTGTCGCGAACTTGTCCTTGCTCGGCAGGTTCACCCACAGCTGGATGCCGTGGAACATGCCGCCGCTTTCCACCAGTTCTGCGGGCGGGGTCTCGATGTGCAGAATGCCCGAGCCAGCGGTCATCCACTGGGTGGCGCCGTCGGTGATCAGGCCGCCGCCGCCGTGGCTGTCCTGGTGGGCGAAGCGGCCGTCGATCATGTAGGTGACCGTTTCGAAGCCGCGGTGTGGATGCCAGTCGGTACCCCTCGGTTCGCCCGGCTGGTATTCCACCTCGCCCATCTGGTCCATGTGCACGAACGGGTCGAGGTCGGCGGAGCTCACGCCTGCGAAGGCACGCACGACGGGAAAGCCTTCGCCCTCGTAGCCGCGAGGACCGGTGGTGATGGAGCGGACTGGCCGCTCGGTGTCGGCTGCCGCAGGCGCTGAGAGCCTCGGCAATGTCAATGTGTCAGCAGTGATTGCAGGCATGCCGGATAGAACCGGACTGCGGTCCGATTAATTCCTTTGCAGGTGCAGCCGGGGAAAGGCCGCCTTCAGGCTCCTCAACCTGCGCTGCCTGCCGCCACCTTCGGTCGCTGCGAGCCGGGTTCTGCCGCCAAGCTCGAACGACGCCAAATACTCCTCGATGTCCCGCCTGACGCGGCCGTCCTGCCAGTACTCGCAATGCCCCTTGGTCATCTCGTCTCCGCGCTCGGTGACGTCGATATCGCGCACCTGCGGATTGTCAGCGGCGGTTGCGACCACGCCGCCGTTCACCCGCGCACCGATGGGGTCGGTGCTGCGCCAGTAGTTGTGCCAAACGTTTCCGTACGACTTCCTCGCCGCCGTGGAGAAGAAGTTCTCGTTGAAATAGCGGGGGAAGAAGGTGCGATACAGCGAGCCGATCGGCGAGCCGCAGGTGAACAGAGCGATCCGTTGCGACTCGTCACGAGAGGCATCATGCAGACGCATCGTCAGCGCGTGCTCGTCGGAGTAGTTCTCCGACGAGCACTCCTGCCAGTGCCCGCCCCGGATGAACCACGCACAGATGACCGCGCCCTGGGAGTGTCCGACGAGCGCGATCGGCTTGGCCGGCTCATCCTTCCGTACCTCCTGTACACCTCGACGAAGTCCGCGAAGCACAGCGAGGCGGTACGACGCACCCGCGAGCGGATGAAGATCGGGCGCCCAGAACCCGGCCACGTCGGTCACCGATTCCAATGCCAGCTTGACGCGCTCCATAGTGCGTTCCGGCCTGCGAACGACGACCACGACGAGTAGCAGCAGGCCCGCGATCTTGAGCGCGATGAACAGCGGCGTCAGCAGTCCGTCGGCACCCCACCCGCTGGTCGAAGCGGCGATGATCAAGCCCGCCAGCGCGATCCAAAGGCCGAGTGAGACGAGCATTCCGACGAGCGCGGCGCGACCGAGGAATTCGTGGGTGTCCCGCAGCAGCACATGACCTGGCACCGCCTCCTTCAGGCCCTGCGGCCGCGCAGCACCGGCGGCGCACATCGGCTTGCGGCGCCGATACTCCCGCCAGACGAGCGTGCCGAAGACCGCCGCCATGACCAGAAACAGAACCGGCACCACATCGATCGGCAGCACATGGTCGAAGTGGGCGTACGCCGCGGTTTCGGTGACCATGCGGGAACTGTCCCCAGCGCCCTGCACCCTGCGCTCGATCACCGGCGGTGTGTACTTGAGGACCGTTTGCAGCGACAGTCGCAGACCCGAGCCCGCGGTGTGAAGTATCGCGATGGCGAATGCGATCAGGATGCCGGCGCCTGCCAGCGCGGTGCGGTCAGGAACGGGTCGGAAGCTCGCCCGGCCGTAGCCTTTTCGGCTGCTCTCAGCCCGCCACGCAACGCAGCACATGGCGCCCGCCAAACCCCATGCGACCAAAGTGGTGGTGCCGACCATGATCGTCATCGGGTCGCGCCCGGTCGCTTCACCGGAGTCGAGCACACCCTTCCCGGCGACAGCTCTCGCCGCCAGAAAGCCTGCGGCACCCAACAGCACAGCCAGGGTGAGGAGTGCGACCCGGCGGTTTCCCTGATCGACAAGCGGCCGACCGCGAAGCATCCGATTCACGACCACGCCGGCGAGCAGGGCGGGAGCGAAACCACACAGGAATGCGCTGCCGAGGCCGCTGGGCACGCCGCCGAGCAACCGCCACGCGGTTTCGAGGACGACCGTTATCCACATCGCCATCGCGAACGTCATCATCAGGCTCGAGACGACGATGGCCGTCCGCATGAACCACCAAAGGCGCATTTCGGCGCGGTCCTCGCTGCGCTCCGGGCCCATGAAGCCGGCCATGTTGACCAACGTGAACGGATACGCCAGGTACCAACCCAAGGTCCGGGTGATCCGCCTGCTCGGCCTACTCCAGTTGATCAATTTCAACTCGTGTTTTGGAATCAGCGGCAGGCTGCCGATGCGAACCCGGTCTGCGACCGTTCCTGTGTAGACGGGCTTGCCGAGCGCGCTGAACACTCCGTGGTCACCCACTCCGTGGACACGCATTTCCACTCCACCGGACTGCTGCAGTCCTACGGCGCTCGTGGTCATGTCGGTCCTTTGGCGCGCGAAACTTTGGTGCTTACATCGGGCCCGTTGCAGCGAACCCACTTCAGCACCCGATGTTGGGCGCAAGTATGCGCGCAAATGTGATCGTCCGGTGGCGGTTCCGCAAATTTTGACGCAGCCGACTCGGGTCCGCTGTTTGTGGCGCCGGTCACATGCTGTCCAGGCAATATGCGCTAGCGGAGCCCTCAGGTAGTTACTCGTCGGTTAACTTAAGCCGTCGAGGAAGCAGGGGGTGCGGTGCGGCCGTCTTCTGACGACGTCAGCGACTCCTGGCAAATATTTCATGATCGTCCGATAAGACCTGGTCACCGTTGCGCAGCGCGATCAACCCAGTACTGCCATCGCCGCGGCGCGGGCCTCGGCCGCACTCCCGGTGGCAAGCACCGCGTCGGCCGCGTCACGGCATTGCTGCAACGTCACCTGCGAGAGCTTGGCCCCGACGCCGTTGACGGCAGCCGACGCGGCAGACAAGCGACGACACTCCGAGACCCGTCAGCACGCACGCGAGCAGCGGGTCGGCCGCTGCTTCTCCGCACACTCCGACGGGTTTGTCGACGGCCGCTCCCGCCCGCACCGCCATCGCGACGAGAGCGAGCACCGCGGGCTGCCACGGATCGGTGAGCGTGGCCAGATCGGCCGACATGCGATCGGCGGCCATCGTGTACTGCGCCAGGTCGTTGGTGCCGATGGACAGGAAGTCGACGTGGGTGAGGATGCGGTCTGCCAGCAGCGCCGCGGCGGGCACCTCGATCATCACGCCTGCGGTGAGTCCCCGTGCACGGACTTGCGCGGCAAAGCGTTCGGCCTCATCGGCGGTCGCGATCATCGGTGCCATCACCCACGGCGCATTGCCGGTGGCTTGGCCTGCGGCGGCGATGGCGTCCAGCTGGCGCTCGAGAATCCCCGGGTTGCCCTCGGCGATCCGGATGCCCCGAACGCCGAGCGCGGGATTGGCCTCCTCGGGGTGGCCTGCGAACTTCAGCGGCTTGTCCGAGCCGGCGTCCAGCGTCCTGATGACTACTTTGTGCCCCGCGAACGCGTCGAGCACTTCGCCGTAGATCTGCGCCTGCTCGTCGACGCTCGGTTCGGTGTCGCGGTTGAGAAAGCACAGTTCGGTTCGGAACAACCCCACTCCGTCAGCCGGAGTCTCGCGCGCGCTGCGGGCGGCGGCACCGTCCTGCACGTTGGCGAGGACCGCGACGGCATGTCCGTCCGACGTCGCGCCCGGCCCCGTCCACTGCGCCGCCAGGTCCGCTTCACGCTTGGCCGACGCAACGGCGTCTGCCGCCGCCGCCGGATCGGGTGCGACGGTCACGGTGCCGCGGGTCCCGTCGACGAGCACCATCGCACCGGCGCCGACCGTGTCGAGGCCGTCGACCGCCACCACGCAGGGCAGCCCGAGTTGACGGGCGATGATCGCCGTGTGGCTGGTCGGGCCACCAAGGGTGGTGGCCAGCGCGATGACCAGCGACGGGTCCAGGCCCGCGGTGTCCGCAGGCGCGAGGTCGTCGGCCAGCAGAACCGACGGCACGTCCGGTAACGGGACGCCCGGTTCGGGCAGCCCGCTGAGTTCCGCGATCACCCGGTCGCGGATATCGCGCAGATCGGTGACGCGCTCGGCCATCAACCCGCCGAGCTGAGTGAAGAGGTCGACGAACTGGTCGACGGCAGCGACCACGGCCCGTGCCGCGGGGGCGCCCGCGTTGATGAGTTTCTCGGCGGCGCCCAGCCAGGCGCGGTCCTGAGCCAGCGTGGCCGTCGCGGCCAGCACCTCCGACGCGGCGCCGGTGGCGTGGGCCGCGCGGTCCCGAAGCCGGGTTGCCACGGCGTTCGCGGCCGCGGTGAAGCGCGCGGCCTCCGCCGGGCGTTGCTCCTCCTCGACCTCGCGGGCCACGTCGACGTTGTCGAGCTCCGGGAGGCGTCCCGGCCGGATGACGGGGCCGTATTGAATCCCGGCGACGACAGGGACTCCCTGCAGAACGGCGCCTGCCGGAGGTGTGGCGGCGCCACCGTCTGCGGGAAGTGATGTGAGTGGCGATGAGGCGGTCATGTGAAGCAGATTACAAACCAACCATTGACAAGTCAACACATTCAGGGGTAAAACAACACATATCAACATTCATATGGGCCAGAAACCACATAGACGGAGTGCCATGTATGCCGAGGAGCGTCAGCAGGCAATCGCCTCGTTGGTGATCACCAACGGTCGCGCCTCGGTGGCCGAGCTCGCGGAGACCTACGACGTCACCACCGAAACCGTCCGTCGCGACCTCGCGGTTCTGGACCGCGCGGGCCTGGTGCGGCGCGTGCACGGTGGCGCCGTTCCCGTACGGGCCCTGCGGCTGGTCGAACCCGGCGTCGGCGAGCGGGAGAACACCCGCGCCGAACACAAGGACGCCATCGCCGCGGCCGCGGCCGAGTTCTTCCCGCTGAGCGGCGCGAGCGTGCTGCTCGACGCTGGAACCACCACCATCAGGATCGCCGCGACGCTGCCGTCCGATCGCGAACTGAACATCGTGACGAACTCGGTGCCCATCGCGGCACGCCTGGCCTCGATGCCGTCGGTCTCGCTGCAACTTCTCGGCGGTCGCGTGCGTGGCCTCACCCAGGCCGCGGTCGGCGAACAGGTGTTGCGGGTGCTGGACACGCTTCGCGTCGACATCGCCTTCATCGGCACCAACGGCATCAGCGTCAGGCACGGCCTCTCCACGCCGGACAGTGACGAGGCCGCCGTCAAGCGGGCGATGATCGCCAGTGCCAATTATGTTGTGGTGGTTGCTGATTCGACGAAGGTCGGCCGCGAGGATTTCGTCAGCTTCGGTTCGCTGTCCGACGTCGACGCGCTCATCACCGACTCCGAACTCAGCGGCGCCTACCGCGCAACAGCTCACCGAGCAGGGCATCGAAGTGGTCGTCGCATGATCGTCACCGTCACACCCAACCCGAGCCTCGACCGCACCGTCACGCTTGCGACCCCGCTCACCCGCGGTGCGGTGCACCGGGTCAACTCGGTCACCACCGAACCCGGCGGCAAGGGCGTCAACGTCGCGCGCGCCCTGTCTCTCGCAGGCGTGGACGCCGTTGCGCTGCTTCCCGCGTCGGGCACCGACCCCATGGTGGCGGCCCTGCAGGACAGCGACGTGCCCTTCCGCTGCGTCCCCGTCACCTCACCGGTGCGGACCAACATCGCAGTGACCGAGATGGACGGCACAACAACCAAAATCAACGAACCCGGCGCCGAGATGGGCGCCGCCGCGATCGACGCGCTCACCCGTTCCGTCGTCGGCAGCGCCGAGCACGCCTCATGGGTGGTGATGTCGGGGTCGTTGCCGCCGGGAATGCCTGACGACTGGTACGCCCAGGTCGTCGCGATGCTGGCCCACTACCCGTGCAAGATCGCCATCGACACCTCCGACCGCCCGCTGACCGCCTTGGTCGACGGGCTCGACAGGGCCGCTCCCGACCTGATCAAGCCCAACGCCGAGGAGCTGGCCGGTGTCATCGGCTTCTCCCCGCAGGCACTGGAAGCCGCAGTGGCTCAAGGCGATCCGGGGCCCGTCGTACTGGCCGCGCAACGGCTCGTCGACCGCGGTATCGGCGCGGTGCTTGCCACCCTCGGCGCCGCGGGCGCCGTCCTGGTCAACGCCGAGGGCAGCTGGCTCGCCACACCGCCGCCGATCGTGCCGCGCAGCACCGTCGGCGCAGGCGATTCCAGCCTGGCCGGCTACGTCCGCGCAGCCGTCGGAGGCGCAGAGCCGCCTGAGCGGCTGCAGATGGCCGTCGCCTACGGAAGCGCCGCGGCCGCATTACCGGGCTCGGCACTCCCCACTCCTGCCGAGATCGACCTCGAAGCCGTTCGGGTGACACCGATCTCGTCGATTCCGACCGCAAGCTCCGCGAGTTCGTAACAACCAACCGAAAGTATCGCCATGACAAGCACCGCTTCCCGCCCCATCATCGACGCCGGTCTGGTTCTGCTCGACGTCGACGCGGGCGCCGACAAGCAGGCCGTGATCGCGCGCCTCGTCGGCAGCCTCGCAGACGCCGGGCGCACCAGCGACGCCGACGGTCTGATCTCCGCGGCGATGGCCCGCGAAGAACAGTCGGCGACAGGGCTGCCCGGGGGCATCGCGATTCCGCACTGCCGCTCGCCGTACGTCGAAACGGCGTCGATCGGGTTCGCGCGGCTGCAACCGCCCGTCGACTTCGGCGCTCCTGACGGCCCGGCGGATCTGGCATTCCTCATCGCGGCCCCTGAGGCCGGCGGCGCCGAACACATGAAGCTGCTGTCGAGCCTGGCCCGCGCGCTGGTCCGCAAGGAGTTCGTGCAGTCCTTGCGTGACGCGTCCAGCGCCGACGAGGTGGTTGGCCTCGTCGACGAGGTGCTCAACCCCGCCGAGAAGCCGAAGGCCGCCGCCCCTGTCGAGAAGCCCGCGGCGGCCAAGACGAAGACCCTCATCGCGATCACCGCCTGCCCCACCGGCATCGCCCACACCTATATGGCGGCCGACTCGCTCGTCGCAGCGGCCAAGGAAGCAGGCGTGACGCTGCATGTCGAGACGCAGGGCTCGTCGGGCAGCACCCCACTTTCCGCGGACACCATCGCCGGCGCCGACGCCGTCATCTTCGCCACCGACGTCGGGGTGAAGGACAAGGGCCGCTTCGCGGGCAAGCCGGTCATCGCGTCCGGCGTCAAGCGCGCTATCAACGAGCCGGCCAAGATGGTCGCCGAAGCCGTTGCAGCAGCGGACAATCCGAACGCTGCCAGGGTCGAGGGTTCGGGCTCCGGCGCGGCCGCGAGCGCGGCGCCCACCGGCGGGGTCGGCTGGGGCACCCGCACCAGGCAGATCCTGCTCACCGGCGTCAGCTACATGATCCCGTTCGTCGCAGCGGGCGGGCTGCTCATCGCGCTTGGCTTCTTTTTCGGCGGATGGGAGATCGCGAACAAGCCCGACGGCGGAACGCAGTCCTTCGGGAACATGTACGCCTTGGAGAATTCGCTGTGGAACCTGCCGCCAGGCGGCTTCTCGCAATACCTCGGCGCGGTGCTGTTCAGCCTCGGCGGTCTCGCCTTCAGTTTCCTCGTCCCTGCACTCGCCGGTTACATCGCGTTCGCCATCGCCGACCGCCCCGGCATCGCACCCGGGTTCACCGCAGGGGCGGTAGCCGTGTTCGTGGGCGCCGGCTTCATCGGGGGCATCGTCGGTGGCCTGATCGCCGGCTTTACAGCACTGTGGGTCAGCAAATGGGCCGTGCCGAAATGGTTCAGGGGCCTGATGCCGGTCGTGATCATCCCGCTGTGCGCGTCACTCGTCGTCGGCCTCCTGATGTTCATGCTGCTCGGCCGCCCCTTGGCCGCGGCGACGACCAGCCTGACCAACTGGCTCACCGGCATGTCCGGGACCTCCGCCGTTCTGCTCGGCATCATCCTCGGCCTGATGATGTGCTTCGATCTCGGCGGCCCGGTCAACAAGGCGGCATACGCGTTCGCCGTCGCCGGGCTCACCGCGGCCACCACGTCGTCCTTCGAGATCATGGCCACCGTGATGGCCGCAGGCATGGTGCCGCCGCTTGCGATGGCCCTCGCGACCTTCGTCCGACCGCGGCAGTTCAGCGAGCCGGAGCGGGAGAACGGCAGGGCCGCTGTGCTTCTCGGCCTCTGCTTCATCTCTGAGGGCGCGATCCCGTTCGCGGCCGCCGACCCGTTCCGCGTCATCCCGTCGATGATGTTCGGCGGTGCGATCACCGGCGCCATCTGCATGGCGACCGGCGTGACGTCGCGGGCTCCGCACGGCGGGATCTTCGTGTTCTTCGCGATCGGCGGCATCCTCTGGTTCATCATCGCGATCCTCGCCGGCACAGTTGCCGGTGCGGTCGCCGTCATCGCCGCCAAGCAGTTCGCGAAGCCCGGCGTGAAGGTCGACGAAACCCCCGCGATGGCGAATGCCTGACCCGCACAATCAACCGAATCACAAAGGAGACCCCCATGCCTGAAAAGACCGTCATCGTCGGATCAGCGATCGGACTGCACGCCCGTCCCGCAGCCATCATTGCCGAAGCCGTCGTCAATGCCGGTGTGCCCGTAACGCTTTCGCTGGACGGCGGCGAGCCCGTCGACGCCGGCTCCGCCCTGATGATCATGACGCTTGGCGCGGGTAACGGCGCACAGGTCACTGTCCACTCCGACGACGAAGACGCACTCAAGACCGTCGCCGAGCTGGTGCAGCAGGACCTCGACGCCTGACCGGGCACCGTCCTTGGTTCGCTCGCGCCTGCGGAAATTGCCGCAGAAAGCCCTCCGTACTGCGGGTTAGGCTGGCGTCCGAGGAAAGGGGCGGACGTGGACGGATGGCTGCTCGGGCAGGTCAGCAACGTGCTGACAGCACTTTCGCATGCCCAGGAGCTGTACGACGGCGCCGGTCGACCGACGTTGCCGAACGAATTCGCGCCGCGTCCCGACCTTCTCGACCACCTCGGCGGTGGGCTGCTGTGACGCACCCTGCCGTCGAGACCACGCAATCGGGTGTGGCCGCCGACGCGGTCCGGACCCTGCAGAGCGAGCTCAGCGGCGACTACTCCGAGATGCGGTCGGCGGAAATTCAACTGACCGAAGCGATCCTGAGTGCGCATGCGGTGACGGTGTCGGGTCGCACGCAACTGCAGGACATCCAGCGGCAGCTCATCGAGGCGATCACCAATCCGGTTGCGGCGCTCGACACCCCCGCGGGCGAGCGCCACTTCCTGATGTTCCTCCGCGGCAAGGTCTCCGAGATCCAGGACGTCGTCGACAACGGCGCGCTCACCGATGAGGACCACGCCAGGCTGACCCGCGCGCTCGGCAGCGGCTATCTGCTCCCCACCTCGGGGCGCGACGAGTCCGTACCGCAGGCACCGTCGTCGGCAGGCACGCCGATGACCGACCAGTCCGCGGGCGTCGCGCCTGCAATCGGCTCGGCGCTTGGGGCGTTGCCGCAGGCCGCGCAGGGCGCCGCCGCCGCTCCTGCCCAGGGGGCGGCCGGTCTGGCAGGCGCCGCGTCGCCGCTTGCGGGGATGGCTTCCGGTCTCCTCGAACGTGGCGGCCAACCCGACCTTCCCGACGATCGTGCCGAGCTGAAACCGGAATCCGACAACGACGCCACCGACGACGAGCACTCCGACGCTGAGTCCGACACCGAAGCCGAGGACGGCGACGCCGAAGACCGACCTACCGACCCGAAGCCGCCGGGCGACCACGAGCCGCCGGAGAACGGTCCGGCGCAGACCCGGCCCGCGCGACTGCTGTAGGAGCACATATGACAGCCATCCGCATCACCCCGTCATTGTTGAATCAGGTTGCCCTGCAACATGAAAGCGTCGCCGATGAGATCGCGGTCGCCCGCAATGCGTCATCGGAGATACTCGCGTCGGTCGCCACCCACGGGCCGATCATGCATCAGTTCAAAGCGGCGGCCAACGACGTCGTGCAGCGTCGTGAATCGGCCTTCGCCGACCACGAGGCCGCGCACCGCGCCGCGGCCGACAATCTGCGGTCCATCGCGAAGCGGTTCGCCGACCAAGAAGAGATCAACGCCGCGGCGGTCCGCCTTGACTGAGCAGTCCTTCACCGCCGCCACACCGGACAACGCCATCTTCGTCCGGGTGGCACTCGCCGGGCACACGCTCGGCGTGCAGATCGAGCCCGCCGCCATGAAGCGGCCTGCCATCGATATCGCGCAGGGCATCATGGCGTGTAACGATGTCGCGTATCTGCGGGGGCAGCTGGTGATCCGTGCCGAGCTGGAGGGGAGGTCGATTCCGGTGGACGATATGCCCACTGCGCAGGACCTCGCCGACGCCGAGCGGAAGCTGGCAGAGCTGTAGGCCGCTGATGACGATCACGGTCGACGTATCCGGGCTGATAGCCGCAGCGCAGAAGCTGTACGGCTTGGCGGAATCGGCACAGGGCCTGCTGGCCGAAATGGGACCGCTTGCGGCAGACCCCACGTCCGGCGGGGCGGCGGCCCGCCTGGACGCCGCGTCCCTGATGCTGTGGGGAGCCGCGTGCGCACAGGCCTACAGCCTGCACGAGGCGGGAACGCATCTGCTGATGGTCGCGGCCAAGTTCGCCAGTGAGGAAGAGCGCAACAAGAACACGATGCTGCAGATGGCGTACGGACTGTTGCAGGGCACCGACGATGCCGCGCTCGTCACCCTTGCGCCCGTGCCGCCGCTGCCGCCGGATGTTCGGGTGCCGATACCGCCGGGGACACCGCTGTCGGGGGAAGGGTTTTCGCAACTGGTGCACACCGGGTCGGCGGAGAACGGCGCCGGCTTCACCAGCACCGCGACGAACAACGGCGTCGCCATCGACACCGCGGCCACCAACGTGAAGGCAGTCGCCGCGTCGGTGCCGGAACTGTGGGACAGCCCGACCGGCACCGCCGCGCTGGCGGGCAGGCTCAACGAATACGTCACCAACCTCAACGCGATCGCCGACCGCTGGTTCGCGCTCGCCGACCAGTCGCGCAGGCACGCCGACGATTACAGCCAGACGGTGTCGGTCACGCCGAAGCCCGAGGAGTTCAGGGCCGCCCACGACCAAATCGCACGGGCCCAAGGAATTGGCCGGTCCCAGGCAGTCGCACGACTCGGCAGGCTCGAGGCACAAGGGACGGCGGAAGCGTCGCGATATGCCTTGGTCACCGACGCCACCACCGGTATCGGCACAACGGAGCCGCCGGCTGTGCCCGGTGTGCCGACCAGCGCAGGCGGACCAACGGGCGCGGGAGCTGCCGCTCCGGCACAGGCCGCGACCGCAATGGGCGGCCAGGGCCAACAGCTGGCCAAGGCGGGCGCGACGGAAGCGGCCGCGCAGGCCGGTCAGACCGGACAAGGGGCCGATCAGCTGGCGCAGATGCTGCCCCAGGCACTGCAGTCGATCGGGGGCATGGCGGGCGGGATGGCCGGCATGGCCGGACAGATTCCCCAGCAGCTCATGCAGAGCGGGCAGGGTCTTATGCAGGCGGCCCAACAGGGGCTGGGAGGGCTCGCGGGGAAGAACGCCACGGACGCGGAGCTGTCGAAGAAGGCAGGCGACCTCGACGCCGGTGAGCTGTCGAAGGAGGGCCTGGGCGGCGGCGGAGCAGGCGGCGGTGGCGGTGGTGGGGTCGGCGACACCCATCCGGCAGGTGCACTCGGGCCGCCCGTCACCCCGTCGACCTCACATACGCCGCCGACCATGCCCGCAGGCGCCGCGCCCCCTCCGACGACGCCCGCGCCGTCGGGCGGCACCGCGATGGGCGGGATGCCCATGGGCATGCCGATGAGCGGGATGATGGGGCACGGGCAGGGCGGCGGCGACGGCGCCGACAAGGTGGCTGCGGACAGGAAGATCGTGACACCGCCGCAGCCTCATACCGAGCAGGTGACCGGGAGGGTGCCCGACCGCACCGCGGCGGCCGCCGAGGCGTCTCGTACCCGTGCCGACTCCGACCAGGATGCCGACGACGATCCGCCGCCGCGCGGTCCGGTGATGCGCCGAATCACGTTGGCACCGTTGAACGATGACCGCACATGACCGGGTTCGACGAACTCGACGACGCCGCCAAGGTCAAGTACAGCCAGGCCGAGCTGGCTTCGACATACGACGAGCTGACGGCGATCCTGGATCGGCTCGCCGCACTGCGCACCGACGCGATCGACCCCGATGGCGACATCCGGATCCAACTCGGCCCGGACGGCCGGCTGCTCAGCCTGGCCATTCACGAGTCGGTTCCCGGCAGGCTGACCCATCTCGCTCTCGAGGAGCGGCTCAATGATTTGCTTGCCAGAGCCAATGTGGTTGCTCAAGAGTCCTGGAAGGCCAGCCGCTGAGCACCGTGAGAAAGTTGCCGCTCAGCCAGCGGCCGGATCTCGGTTAGGGTTACAAAGTGACCACCCGCCCGTTCGTGCCGCCGCCGCGCGTGCCACCTCCCGAGGCCGGTGGGGGCAAGATTGCCGTCGAGCCGCCGATCGCCGCGCCGGTCCCCCCACCACGGAGCATCTGGGGCATCGTGCTGCCGATCGGCCTCATCGTCGGCGTCCTGGGATTCATCATCGCGATGTACGTATCCGGCCAGCGGTCGCTTGCTACCGGGTTTGCTATCTTCCCCCTGATCATGCTGATGAGCATGGGCGGAATGCTGTTCCGCGGGCGCGGAGCCGCCCAGAAAATGCCCTGGAGTCAGCTCGAGCAGTACCGCCGGGAGTACTTCGCCCGCCTCGACGAGGTCCGCGACGAAGTTCAGGAGGCCGCCCGTAAGCAGTGGCAGCACCGTGAGCACAGCCATTGGGCGCCTTCAGAATTGGTGAGCGTCGCGGGCTCTCCGCGGATGTGGGAACGCCGGCCGGGCGACCCCGAGTTCGGTGTGGTGCGGCTGGGCACCGGACGTGTCGAGCTGGCTATGACGGTCGACAAGCCCCAAATAGCGGCGGCGTCCAAGATCGAGCCCGCGACCGGGCACGCGCTGCGCAAATTCCTGCTGGAACAGCGTCACGTCCGCGGTATGGCCCGGGTGCTGTGGCTGGAGCGCAGCCCTGGCATCTCGATGGTCGGCGACATGGATTCGGTGCGCGGCGTCGCACGGTCGATGATCTGCCAACTCGCCGCGTTCCACAGCCCGGCCGATCTGCAGATCATGGTCGTGACGTCGGCGCCCGACAGCTGGGATTGGCTGAAGTGGCTTCCGCACTGCCAGCATCGGGAGGCGCGCGACGGCTGCGGTGAGCGCAGGTTGGTGTTCACCTCGCCAACCGAATTGGAGGCCTTCGCAGGCGACGAACTGCTGGATCGCAAGGAGTGGACACCGCCTGCCAGTGGCCTGCACGGAGGGCCCGACCCGTCGGCCCCGCCGCTCTGGGTGATCGTCGACGACAACTGCGGCGCGGCAGAAGACTGGGCGGGCGCCACGGGCAAGCGCGGCGTCGGCCGGGTGTGCTTCGTGCGGTTGGCTCCCGAAGTCGGTTTCGGAGCCGGGCTGCCTGCGACATCTCACCGGGGTGTCGGCTTCGAGCCCGACACCACGTACCGGCTCATGGGCGGGGTGCTGCGCAAGCGTGTCGGGGTGGGATACCGGTGACGTCGCTGCCCGAGGAACTCGACGACGCCTTCTACGCCGTCGCCGACACCATGAGCATCGCCGAGGCCGAGAGGTTCGCGCGCAGCATGGCTCCGTGGCGGCCCGCAGGCGCGGCCTCTGCAGCTGCGACCTCCGACGGTCCGGGACGAGACCTGTTGGAGGTTCTCGGCATTCGCGATGCGCGCAAGCTGGACGTGGACCGGCTGTGGTCGGCGCGCCGCACCCAGAACCGGCTGTGGATGCGCTTTCCCATCGGGCTCGATCCGACCGGCGAGGTCGTCGAACTTGACCTCAAGGAGACGTCCCAGTACGGGATGGGCATGCACTCCGTGCTGATCGGCTTCTCGGGCTCCGGCAAGTCCGAGACCATCATCACCGAGGTCACCTCACTGGCGCTCACACACTCGCCCGAGACGGTCAACGTCGCATTCCTGGACTGGAAGATGAAGTCGGCGGGCATTGTGCTGGAACGCTTCCCGCATGTCGTGGCCAGTGTCAGCAACCTCGGCGACGAGATGCATCTCGTCGAGCGCATGCTCGAGGCGCTCGAGGGCGAACTCGACCGGCGTGGAGCGCTCTGCGCGGCGACGAACTGCAAAGACCTCAACGTCTACAACGAGAAGCGGATGGTCGACCCGTCCCTGGAGCCGGTGCCGGGCCTCGTGGTCATCATCGACGAATACCAGGAGTTGTTCCGGAGCGAATTGGGCACCGAATTCGTCGATCTCTGCTGGCGAATTGTGCGGCAGGGCCGGTCGATGCACGTCTTCCTTCAGCTGGCCGGTCAGACCGTCGACTCACACCGGCTGATGAAGATCCGCAGCCTCATCGGCTTCTTCATGGCGCTGCGCACCGGCACCGAAGAGGACTCGCGCGAAGCCATCGGCTCGTCGATCGCCGCCCACCTGCCCGAGAAGGGCAAGGAAGGCACCGGATACCTGCGTGAGGGCATGCGGGCGCCGCGCGAGTTCCGTGCGTTCTACACGTCGCCACCGTTCGTGGCGCCGCCGGAGGACGGCGGGCCCGCACAGGTGGCAGCCGCGGGCACCTGGTTCACCCCTCGCACGTTCACGGCCACCGAGGTACCCGACGTCGAGGGTCTGCTGGCACCGCCGGAGACGAACGGTCACGAGCCCGCGCCCGTGCAGGAGCAGGCGCCGGTGGCGTTGGCGCCCGGCGAGCTGCCGCCGACGGTGGTCGACACGGTCGTGGACTCGTTGCGCGCGACCGGCATTCGGCCGCCCCGCCAGCTCTGGCTGCCCCCGTTGGAGACGTCGGCAACCGCCGACCAGCTGGTCCGGCTGCTGCGGGGTAAGCCGTGGGATGTCGACTACGGCCGCAATCCCGGCCTGACGTTCCCCGTGGGAATCGAGGACCGCCCGCGGCAGCACCGCCAGGACGTGCACACGCTCGATCTGCTCGGCGCCAACGCGCTGGTGATCGGCGGGCCGCAGTCCGGTGTGACCACCACGCTCGCGACGATGATGACGACCGCCGCGCTGATGTACCGGCCGGAGCGGGTGCAGTTCTACTGCGTGGCCGCCGGTGGCCCGAGCCTGGCGGCGGTCGCCGGATTGCCCCACGTTGCGGGCCTGGCTCCCGCCGTCGACCGCGAGGGCGTCGGCCGCATCATTTCGTCTGTACAGGGCATCGTCGCCGAGCGTGAGGCGATGTTCGCCAAGACCGGGCTCGATATGGAGGAGGTCCGGCGGCGCAAGTTCAGTGACAAGCCCGAACCGGTCCCCGTCGCAGGCGGCGACATCGTCCTCGTCATCGACGGCTGGGGCACATTCGCCACCGAGTTTCCCCAATATGTCGATCACATCGTCGCGTTGGGGCGCAGCCTGGGCTACGGCATCCACCTGGTCGTCTCGCACACCAGCTACCTACAGGGCTTCAAGCAGGCACTCAAACCGCTGGCCACCGAGCGGATCGAGCTGCGCCTGACCGACCCTGGCGATTCCGAGATGAACCGCCAGCTCGCCAAGAAGGTGCCGCGCGGCGTCCCAGGCCGCGGGCTGACGAAACCCGGTATGCATCTGCTGATCGGTGTGCCGGAGCTCGGTGAACGGCCCGACGGCCGAGTCACGACGCGCGATGTCGGCCCGCTGATCGCCGAGGTCTCGGGCGTGCAGAAAGCGGCGACCGTCAGCAGGCTGCCCGAATCGGTGCCGTTCGAAGAGGTTCAGCGACTGGCGCAGCCTGTCACCCGGCGGACGCTTGTCCCATTCGGCCTTTCGGAGGCCGATCTCGGGCCTGCCTACATCGATATCGCCGATCATCCGCATGCGATCGCGGTCGGTGCGCCGAGGTCGGGACGCACCAACTTCCTGCGGGTGATGTGCCGGTCCATCACCTCCCTCTACCGTCCGGAAGAAGCCCAGATCCTGGTGCTCGACCCCCGTCGGACACTGCTCGGTGTCGTTCAGGGTCCGCATCTGCGCGACTACGCGTACACGCAGACCGCGATCCGCGAAGCGATCCGCGACCTCGTTGCTGAGCTCGAGAGTCGTCAGCCTCCTCCCGGCACGACGCAGGAGGAGATGATGACCAAGAAGTTCTACTCCGGACCCGAAATCTTCGTCGTGGTCGACGATGCAGGCGTGTGGTCGTCGATGGACAACCCGCTTGATGAACCTGGGTCCGCACGTCGAGGGTGCCAGGGATACCGGGCTGCACATATTTGCCGCCACAGCGGTGGCGAACTGGAATCAGGTCGCCATCGGCAGTTCTGTGCTCGGCAAACTCCGCGGTTCGCTCGCACCCATCCTGGTCATGGACGGGCGCCGCGACGCAGGAAAGATCGTCGCGGACATCTACGCCGAACCGCAGCGTCCTGGCAAAGCAATTTTCTTCACCCGAACAGGCACTACAGGTGCTCTCATCGGGTGGAGTACCCCGCCTGCTCCACCGTCGCCGGCAGCTCCGCAAACTTAGAGGTACAGTGGTACTCGCTTGTGAAATTGGCGTCGACCAGTAGTCCAAACCAGCCTTAGACTGCATACAGCAGCTACGTCAGTCGGGAGAGAACATGCTAGTAAACGTCGATCCGGCGATCTTGGCAGCAGCGGCCACCTCAGAGAGCGGCGGCGCCGCGACTCTGGCGGCCGCAGCAGCGACCGCGGCGGCGACCACCTCCGCCGTCATCCCCCCTGGCGCCGACGAGGTGTCGGTGCGGGCAGCCGCGGCGCTGATCGCCCGCAGCGCCGCCACCACGGGCATCCTCGCCGAGTACGTAGCCATGCGGGAATTGTTCGCTGGCGCGATCGGCTCCAGCGGCGCCACGTACACCGCGGTCGAGGCCATCAACACCGCCGCGGCCACCATCGGAGGGGCCTAGCCACTCGTGGCAGGCCAATGGAGTGCGTTCCCCCCTGAGGTGAACGCCGGCCAACTGATGCTCGGCGACCAGGGCGCCAGCATCGCGGCGGCAGCCGCCGCGTACGAGGCGCTCGCCGCGGCACTCACCGCCGAGGGCGCAAAGATGGCGGCCACCGCGGGCGTCACGGCGTCGACCGGATGGTCAAGGCGTCGGCGGCACGGCGATGATGGCCACCGCGATGCCCTACGTCACCGCCCTCCAGTTGCTCGCCGCATGGGTACAGCAGTCGGCGGCATCGGCAGCGGCGATCGAGCAGGCGTACGTCACCGCGAAGATGGGGATGATCCAGGTTCCGGTCTGCACCACCAACCGGACGACGTATACCGGCCTCGCCATGACGAACTTCTTCGGCAACAACGTTCCGCCGATGGACTTCCTCGACGGCCTCTACGAAGGCTTCTGGCCGAACAACGCCGGGATGATGGGCGGATACGAAGGGATCGTGTATGACGATCCTCACCATGCTGCTCACCCCGCCGCCACCGGCGCCCCTGACCGCCAACCCCGCGGGACCGGCCGGCCAGGCCGCCGCGATCAGCCAGGCGGCGGCGAGCGGCGCAGCCAGTGCCGCGATGTCGCAGAGCCTCAACGGCGTCAACCAGGCGTCGAGCGCCGTGCAGCCGGGCGCCCAAGCCGCGGCCGCACCGGCGCAATCGATGGCCTCGATGCCGATGCAGATGATGAGCCAGCTCGGTCAGCTGCCGCAGATGGCCGCCCAGCCGCTGCAGATGCTGGGCCAGTTCCCGCAGATGCTCGGGCAGATGCCGCAGATGGCGATGGGCATGCTCGGACCGCTGACCCAGGGCATGGGCGGGGTGGCCTCGGCGGCGCAGGCATCGACAAGGTCGGCCGTTCGACCAGACGACGCTCGCCGCGACGACCGATGCCGCTGCCCGAGGTGGCGGCGGTGGCGGCGGCGCGGGCGGCATCGGCTCCGGAGCCGGCGTGATGTCCAGCTTCACCCGGCCCACCGGCAGCTTCAACGCGCCGGGCGCGCCCAAGCTGCCGACCGGGTGGACGCCGGGGGCGGTGTTCCCGAAGTCGCGGCATCGGCAGGCCCCGCGACGGGCGGCGGCACCGGCGGCCTGTACGGCGCACCGGCGCAGCGGGCGCCGCGGGCCACATGGGACGCGACGAACGCGGCAGGGACGGCTCCGCCGAGGGCAGGACCATGCAGCTAACGGTTGGTCCACGCTCCGGAAGGGAGGATTGACCGAGAAATTGGTGCAAAGACCTCCGCGAACGCGGAATAGGCTTTAGACATCCCGTCAGCAAATTGAGGAAAAGGAACATTACGTGGCAACCAACATTATCGTCGGCGCCGATAAGCTGCGCGCCGCAGCCAGCCAGCTCGAGAACCTGCGTAACGAGGCCGAGGGGGCGCTCACGCATTACCTGCAGGCCTCGCACAACGTCGCCGGTGGCGGATGGACGGGCGACGCGTCGATGGCCAACGTGGTCACCACCGAGGAGATCCACAACGCCCAGATGAAGCTCAACACCCAGTGGGGCGAACTGATCCATGCCCTGCAAACCGCGGCGACCAGGTACGAGGAGCAGGAAGCCGCCGCACGCGCCGCCATGCAGGGCGTTTCGCAATCCTTGTGACCTGACTGACTCAATCGACCTGAAAAGGGACTATCAAATGTTTTCGTACAGCCCGGGCGAGATATCTGATCTCGCCCAAGCCATCGGTGGAGCCAGCGCTCACCTCAACGACATCAGGGGCTCGGCGACGAACGCGCTCGTCAGCGTCCGTGAAGAGTTCGAAGGCAAGGGTGGCGGCAATTTCGAGCAGGCGCAGATGCTGATCAACTCCGGCATCGACGAGGGCGTCGCGGTCTGCGACAGGCATTCCAGCACCGTCATGCACGTGCTCGAAGAGATGATGAACACCGACACCGCCGCTGGCGCCTCGTTCGGAATGGGCGGCTAGCAACACCGCCGCATCCGCGTGGCAGGGGAGGCCGACCCACGTGTTGGCCTCCCCTGATACGTCTGAGGATGAAGGAGGGAACCGATGGCAGACCTGACGACGACGCCGAACGGAATCTGGATACTTCAGGCGCTGCTCGGCGTCGAGAAGATGCCGACCGCGCTGCGGCTTCGTCCCTTCATACCGTCGGTCGACGGGGACGGCACCGTCGCAACGGAACTCGGCGAAGTGCCGTGGTCGCAGACCGCCGAGTACAACTCGCTGGCCGCGGCAGGAGTCATCGACCAGCACCGGCCGCGTCGACGACGCGGTTCGAGACTGGATGGCCGTCGTCGGTCGGCCGCAGCGAGAAGTCCTGGTGGTCATCCGTCGGCCCAAACCGATCGACGGCCCCGTGCCCGACGACGAGGACGCGCCTGCGCTCATTGAGGAGCGCGTGATGTCGATCTGCCAGCGCGACCGCTGGCTGGCCATGATCGCGCGCAGCGGAGACGAGGTCGTGGTCGCCCCGCTGGGCGAGGCCGCGCGCAGCGACGAACAAATCGATTTGATCTGCGACACCCTGATGCATGCCTTCTCCCGCGGTGAGGCCGCACCGATCTCGGGATTCAACGTGCCCAGCGCGACACTCGAGAGCACGCTCAACGAGAACGTCCCCAAGGGCCGCCACGTGCTTGCGTCGGCGCTGGCCCGCCTTGGCCTGTCACCTGACCAGGTCGCGGTGCTGTCGGCTGCCTGTCACCTGGACGAATCGGCGATGGCGGTCGTCTCGGTCATCGACCATGGCATCCAGAACCACTTTCATCCCGATGTCATCTCGGTGATCGACTCCGAGTTCGGGCGCATCACGATCAGCCACACGACCGGACCCGACGGGACTCGTTGGACAAGCGTCTGGCCCACCTCCGCCGACGCCTTGCGGCAGGACCTCGGCAAGCTACTCAACTCGGCAAAGACGCCGGCTCAACCCGCCATGCGGTAACCGCCGCAGCAAACTCGAACAAACGCACCGATGAATGCCACCTTCGCTCCCCGAATCTGCGGCTCGACGGGACCGGACCCGCAAGTAAGGTATTGAGTCATGGCTTTGAACTTGGCCAGCGGACTACAAGTGTCGGCGCACTTTTTCTGGAACCGGCGAAATGCCGCTGCGCTGTCGCATCACGGTGTGCGAATGGAATTCGACCCGGTGCAGCGGCAGCGCGCATCGCTGATTCTCGGCTTCATTTTCGCGCTTCTCGCCGTCGCGTTGATGTTCGTCCTTTCCTGGTTCAAGCCCGCCGGACAGGTCGGCAGTTCGGCGATCCTCGCGGACCGCGACACCGGCGCGATCTTCGTCCTCGTCGACGGCCGTCTGCATCCGGCGGTCAACCTGATCAGCGCGCGCCTCATCGCCGGTCAGGCGAACAACCCCACCTTCGTCAAGGCCAACGAGCTCGCCAAGTACCCACAGGGCGCGTCGGTCGGCATCGCGGGGGCGCCTGCTGCGATGCCGCTGCGGACGGCCGACAGCTCGGAGTGGACGGTCTGTGACAGCGCACCCGACAATCCCAACGCGGCTCCCCTCGTCACGGCGATCGGCGGACCGCTCACCGGCGGATCGCGCGCCATGCCGCTCGACTCGTCGAAGGCGGTGCTCGCCGAGCACAACGACAAGACCTACGTCATCTGGAACGGGCAGCGGTCGGCGATCGACCTGTCCAACAAGGCGGTCGCGCTGGCGCTCGGAGTCGACACCGACGCCCCGCCACCGGTGAAGCTCTCCACCCCGCTGTTCGACGCGCTGCCTGCAACCGAGCCGCTGAACTCCCCGGTGATCCCTGGGGCGGGCGGCCCGTCGCAGTTCAAGGTCGCACCGGACGCCGTGGTCGGCTCGGTGCTGTCGGTGCGCGACCTGCAGACAGATGCCGACAACTTCTATGTGCTGCTGCGCAACGGTGTCCAGCCGATCTCGCCGTTCGTGGCGTCACTTCTCCGGTCGTCCAACTCCTTCGGCGACGAACTGCCCGTGGTGGTTGCGCCCGACCGACTGGCCACCGTTCCCGTTGTGGACACTCTTCCGGTCGACTACTACCCGACCAATCGACTGGACCTCGTGGATACGGGCTCCAATCCGGTCACGTGCCTGAACTGGTCGAAGGGGTCGACGGATCGGACCGCCGAAACCGTCGTGCTGTCGGGTAAGGGACTGCCGATCCCGATCGGGTCGGACAACCGGCTGATTCGTCTGGTCAAGAATGACCGGTCGCCTGAGAGCATCGAGGCCGACCAGGTATATATGTCTGCGGGGGCGACCAACCTGGTGATGACCACCGGTGCGGCGCCGGACGCCACCAGCCGCGAATCCATGTGGTGGATCAGCGACCAGGGCGTGCGGTACGGGATCTCGCTTGACGACGAAACCCTGCGGGCACTGGGCATCTCACCACCGGCGGCGCGGCAGGCGCCGTGGCCGCTGATCCGGGTGTTCGCCCCGGGACCAGCACTCAGCCGCGCCGACGCGATGACGCAGCACGACACCCTGGCAGCTCCCGCGGAAGCCGCCCCGCTGACCCAGGCGAACGGACCGCAATGAACTCGATGATCGCTCGCAGACCACTAGAAGCACCGGAGGACACCATGCACACGCAGTCAGGATTCACACCGTGACCGACCGCGACGACTTTCTGCGGGAACATCTTTCGCCCCCATCGGACGGCGGCGATCCGCCCACCGGCCGGCCGCCTGAGCCACCCCGGCCGCCCGCGCACGACGACTCGTACGGCCGCAACGGCGTGGACGACGGGCCGAGGCCGGGCGGTTCCGACGCCGACGGCCGCCTTTCAGGCGACGATGCCGCCCGCAGGCCGCCGGAAGAGCCGAACCGACCCGCAGGCGCCGAGAACCCGCGCCCACGCTGGACGGCCGATACCAGCCGCGGCCCCGCAGTGCCGCAACGGATCGCGCCCGGCGGATTCCGGCAGGCTCCGCCACCGACCACCCGCCCTGCCGAGTCCGGCGCGGCGCCCCGCAGCGGTGACATGAGCGCCGAGGGCAGGCCGAGGGAAGCCACCGAGGCCGAGTCCACCCGGGTGATGCCGCCGACCGGCCCGCGTCCGGCCTGGCAGCAGGAGTCCCCGAGGGAGCGGTCGCGTCCGGCGGGCCAGGACTGGTCGTCGCAGTCGTCATCCTCGACGAACTGGGCCGTCGCACCCGCGGCCGCACCGCCGTCGACGGGCTACTCGTATGTCGACAGCATCCGCACCAGCGAGCTGGTGCCCAGCAAGAAGATGCCGCCCCGCAAGGGTTGGCGGCGTGTCATCCATCGCGGCACCTTCGGGCTGATCAACCTCGGGCCGTCACCCGACGAGCAGCGGCTGGCCGACCTCGAGAACAAGATCCGGTCGCTGCTGCGCGGCCACTACAAGATCGGCGTGTTCGGAAAGGGCGGTGTCGGAAAGACCACCGTCTCGGCCAGCGTCGGCTCGATCTTCGCCGAGTTCCGCCAGGACGATCGCGTGGTGGCCATCGACGCCGACACCGCCTTCGGCAAGCTCGGCAGCCGCATCGACCCGAACGCCGCGGGCTCGTACTGGGAGCTGGCGGCCGACGAACACCTCGACACCTTCGCCGACGTACGCAGCCGGGTCGGCAACAACGCCGCAGGGCTTTTCGTGCTCGCGGGCGAAGCGAGCACGGCCCGTCGACGGGTGCTCGATCCCGCGATCTACCGCGAGGCGACCGGCCGGCTGGACCGCCATTTCACGATCTCGATCGTGGACTGCGGTTCGACGATGGACTCCGCCATTGCGCAGGAGGTGCTGCGTGACCTCGACGCGTTGATCGTGGTGTCCTCACCGTGGGTGGACGGCGCATCGGCGGCCGGCCAGACCATGGAGTGGCTCGCCAACCGCGGTTACACCGGTCTTCTGCATCGGACCGTGGTGGTGCTCAACGACTCCGACGGGCATGCCGACAAACGCACCCGGTCGATCCTGGTGCAGCAGTTCGCAAGTCGCGGTCAGGTCGTCGTCGAGGTGCCGTTCGACTCGCACCTGCGGCCAGGCGGTGTGATCGACGTGACCTCGGAGATGTCGCCGTTGACCAGGCGCCGCTTCATCGAGATCACCGCGGCGCTCGCCGAGCACTTCGCCTCCACGACAGACGGCCCCCGGGACCGCCGATGACGACGGTCCGCGAACCGGCCCCCACCCAGGCCACCCGTAGCGCGACCCCGGTCGAGGTACCGCCGTCATGCCGGGTGTCGATCCTTGCGGGCGACTCGCACCAGATCGATCTCGTGCTGCCATCGGCTGCGCCCCTTACGACGCTGCTGGATCCGACGGTCATCGCGATCAACAAAGTGTTGCGCGGTCGCGGGGCCGCCGAATTGCCGCCAGCGGCTTATGAGTTCGCCCGCGCCGCCGGGATGACGGCGTTGGCGTCGGATGTCTCGCTCGCCGGCCACAACATCGCCGACGGCGACGTGCTCGCGTTGGTGCCCGCCGGTGCGGCCGAACGGTACGGGCCGGTGGTCGAGAACGTGTCGACGGCGCTGGCGCAGTACGCCTCCGATCATTTCGTCCGCGTCACCGCGCGGACCGCGCTTGCGGTCGCGGTGGTGATCATCGGCGGTGCGCTCGGTGTGGCGAGCATGCTGCTGTGGCGGCTGCGCTGGGCTCACGAGAGCGCGCTGCTGGTTCCGATCCTGTTCGCCGCGGCCATGATCGGCCTGCTCGTCACGATCGCGGTCGGTGCGCGGGTCGGCGCGGGCACGCTTCATCACCGACGGCGCCGCCTGGGCTGCGCTCGTCACCGCCGGACTGGCGGCCGCGACGATCCCGCCGGGTGGGTCGCCCGGCGCGCCGCACGCGTTCCTCGCCGCCGCGACGGCGCTGGCCGGTATGTGGCTGATCGTGCGGTTCACCGGTCGCTATTGGACAGCGGCCGCGGCGATCATGACGGCAGGCTTCGGCGCTGCGGTGATCGCACTCGTGCGGATGTACTGGGAGGTACCCGGACCACGGATCGGTGTCGCCGTGCTTGTCGCGGTTCTTGTCGCCGTCTCCGCTGCACCGACGATCGCGCTGCGGATGGCGAACGTGCCCCGGCAGACCTTCGGCTCCATCACCGGCCGTGACATCTTCGCCCGCGCTCCCGGTCAGCCGGAGGATACGGTCTCACCGGTCGAAGACGGCCCGCCGTCTGACGTCACCCTCACCGGCCAACAGGTCGCAGCGGCCGCGCGCAAATCCAACACGGTGCTGACCGGTGTACTGCTCGGCGTTGCCGCCCTTGCAGTGCCCTCGGCCTGGATCGCCGTGACACCTCACGGCGAGCGGGAATGGGCGCAGCTGGTGGTGCTCGGAGCCGTCGCAGCGGTTCTCATCTTGCGCGCCAGGGCATTTCGCGACCGGCGCCACGCCATCATCCTTGTCGGCATCGCGGTCACCGCACTGATCGGCGCGGCCGCCAAGTACGGGCTGGAGGCTGCGGCGAACGACACGACCATGACGCTCATCGCGGCGGGTGCCGCGCTCGGCATCGCGGCACTGGGCCTTGTGGCCGCGACCGCGGTGCCGCCGCGGATCTTCTCCCCGCCGATACGCAAGATCGTCGAGTACACCGAATACATCCTGTTGGCCTTGGTGATTCCGTTCGCCGCATGGGCGCTCGGCATCCTGCAATACATCCGCTACCACTGATGCCCCGGCCGTTGGCCCTCCCCCCCAATAGGGGGAGAGCATCGCTGAGCTTCACCCGCGCAGCGCGGACCTCATCTGCGGCGGCAGTGGCTGTGCTGCTGCTCGGCGCCAACGTGATGATGCCCGCAGCGGCCGTGGCCATCGAACCGCCTGGCGTCGACCCCGCGGCGCTGCCGCCGGACGATACGCCCGGTCCCGACCAGGAGATGAAGCAGCAGAACACCTGCGCCGATCCCCTGACCGTTGCGACGCCGGACGTCGCACAGGCCGCGCCGGGCAACGTGATGCTGGACATCACCAAGGCATGGAGGTACTCCACCGGCGCGGGAGTGACCGTCGGGCTCATCGATACCGGTGTCACCCCCAATCCGCGGTTGCCCGCACTGTTCGCCGGCGGCGACTACGTGATGGGTGATGAGAACGGCGGACTGTTCGACTGCGATTCCCACGGCACCGTCGTCGCCTCGATCATCGCGGCGCAACCATCGGAACCGGAAGCCAAGCCGCCACCGATGCCCGCCAACGCCGGGCCACCGCCGCCACCACCACCGGAGGTGGAGGCATCCCCGTTCCCGACCACGCCGCCACCCGCGCCTCCCAAGCCGAGCACGGTGACGGTCACCGCGCCTCCGCCGCCGCCTGCCGAACCGCCGCCGCCACCACCGGAGGAACCCGTCGCGCCCGCCGCCGGACCAGGCGGGGGCGAGCTGCCACCCGTGCCGGGTCCGCCACCGGGCAGCCCCGACGGCGTCGTCGGCGTCGCCCCGGATGCCGCGCTGATCTCGGTGCGTCAGTCCTCGTCGGCGTTCGGGCCCGCAAGACCGCAACCCGGCGACAACGACGAGATCCGCCGCAAGGCAGGCGATATCGCGACGCTTGCGCGCGCGGTCGTGCACCTGGCGAATCTGGGTGTCAAGGTCATGAACATCTCGGTGACGGCGTGCATCAACGCGGCACAGCCCATCGATCAGGCCGCCCTCGGCGCGGCGATCCGCTACGCGGCCGTCGAGAAGGACATCGTCATCGTGGCCGCGGCGGGCAATGAGGGCGAAGGCTCGGCGTGCGGGCAGAACCCGCTGTTCAACCCGCTTCGGGCCAGCGACCCCCGCGACTGGCAGGACGTGTCGACCATCGTCACCCCCGCCTGGTTCTCCGACTACGTCCTCGCGGTGGGCGCGGTGTCGCCGGACGGCCAGCCACTGCCGCAGAGCATCGCAGGCCCGTGGGTGGGTGTGGCGGCGCCCGGTCTCGAGGTCATGGGCCTTTCCAGCATCAACGGGGCGCCGATCAACGCGCTGCCAGGCCGTGAACCCGGGAAGGCGGTCCCGTTGTCCGGCACAAGCTTTGCCACGGCCTACACCTCCGGCGTTGCCGCCCTGGTTCGGGCGAAGTACCCGCAGCTGTCCTCGCATCAGATCATTCGGCGGATCACCGAGACCGCGCACAACCCGCCGCGAGGAGTGGACAACAAGGTCGGTTACGGCGTCATCGATCCGGTCGCCGCGCTGACATTCGACGTGCCGCCGGGTGATCGCCTGGCACCGGAGCACCTGACCAAACTCCTCAATGTGCCCCAGCCGCCACCACCGCCGGATCTTCGGCCGCGGCACACCGCGCTGATCGGTGCAGGGGTTGTCGCCGCGCTCGCCGTCGTGGTCGCGGCGGGCGCTGCGGTTCGGCGGAGGCGCTCATGAAGGCGCGCACCATCGGCATCAACGCCTCGATCCCCGTAGTGGTCGGTGTCGAGGTCGCGGCGCTGGCCGCGATCCTGATCTTCCCGCCGGGTCGGTGGTCATGGTGGCCGACCGCGGCGACGGCGGTCGTGGCGATTCTGCTGCTGATGCTGACGGTGTACCGCCGCAATGTCGTCACGTGGTTCGCCGACCGGATCCGTTGGCGGCGACGCAGGCGGCGCGCCGAAACCCCCGTTCCGAGCGTCGACATCCCGCACGGCGCCGCGCTTTACGGCGTCCGGGTGCCGGACAGGTTCGACGGCGACGCGATCACGATGATCGAGGTGACCGGCCAGGCCTATTCGCCGACGCTGCTGACGGGTGCGGCTACCGCGCTGACCCCCAACCGGTTACCGCTTGATGCGCTCACCGGTCTGCTCGATCAGCCAGGCGGTATCAGACTGTCGGGGATCGACGTGGTCTCCAGCGGCCTTCGGGTTCGTCGCGGCACCGGCTACCCGCCGCTGTACTCGACCCTGCTCGCGGACCGGCCCGCCGCCGGGCAGCGCCGAACGTACCTTGTGGTGCGACTCGACATCGCGAACTCGGTCGGTGGGCTGACCTACCGCTCGACGGTGGGCGCGGCTGCGGCTGCGGCCACCGAACGCATCGTCAACGCGCTGCTGCAGCGCGGTGTGCGCGCTAAACCGTTGACCGCCAAGGACATCGATGCGGCCATGGTCGAACTCGGGGCAAACCTGGCGGTGGTGCCTGCCGAGGCCGAACCCGACAATGCGCCCGTTGGACCCCGCATGCCGACACCGGTGGCTCCCACGGAGGCGTGGAAGTCGATCCAGGCACATCCCGGCTATCTGACGTCGTACTACTTCTCGCCGGAGGACGTCGCCACCAACACGCTCAACCAGATGTGGGCTCTGCGTTCCGACGCTGTGGTGCAGACGATTTCGTTGACCAAGAAACGTGGGCCGACAGAGAATCGCGCGTGGGTGTCGGCGCTGGTGCGGGTCAACGACCCACAGGCGCCGACCCGGCCTCCGACGCTGTATCTCAACCCGTTGCCCGGCCATCAGGGACCGGCGGCGCTTCGGTCGGCCCCACTGCCCCGCAGTTTCGACGCCGTGCCCGCGCGCCCGCTCGATGCCTCGCCGCTCGAGCTGCCGGTCGGTTCCTCTGGTGTGCTCGTCGGCACCACGCAACGGGGCGATCTTCTGCTGCTGTCATTGACCGACCCCGATCAGGCCACCCGAGTCGCCCTGCACACCGGAATGTCCTACGCCTGCCAATTGCTGGTGCGCGCAGCTGCCGTCGGCGAACGCATCGCCATCTATACCGACAAGCCCGCACGCTGGCGCCAACTCGAACAACCGTTGATCGCGGTCGTCGATCGCAGGCATCCCCCGGAGTTCGTGCCGTCGATCATCGTCAGCGACCGGGCGGGCGGACCGCCTGCCGCAGGCCTGGCGTCGACGGTGATCACGATCGGCGACACCGCGGACGACGCGAGGAGCGGGACACCGGACCTGTCCTTCACGCAGATCTCCGCCTCGACGGTTCGCATCGCCACGTCGGCCTTCACCACCGATGTGCAGATCGCCACGTTCAAGGCGGAGCAGCCCTTCCTCGGCTCCGCGAGCCAGACCGCATAGGAGAGCGCGCATTTCAATGACTTGCGCGGACGTGAGGAGCACCAGTTGACCGCAGCGACCGATCAGCGCCGCTCGTTCGACACCGCGATCGAGCGGTTCAAGGCAGGCGATACTCGCGGTGCGTTATCCGGTTTCGTCGCGATAACCGATTCGCAGCCGACGATGTCGGATGCGTGGCTGGGCAGGATCGCCTGCGGGGACCACGCCATCGATGTGCTCGAGGCGGCACATCGCAACTCGCGCTCGCTGTACCGCGAGACCCGGCGCATCGGGCTGGTCGACGGTGACCTGCACGCGCGGCTCGACGCACCGCTGTACGTCACGATGCCGGTGTGGTCGCGTTCGACGATCGCGTTGGCATACGCGAGCGCGCTGATCGCCGACCGGCGGTTCGCCGAGACGATCGCCGTGCTCGACGATCCCGTCGTCGCCGGGGACGCGATGGCGGCGCAGTGGTCGCAATTCATCGGCGCGGTCGCCTACCACCTTTCGCAACGCTGGCCCGATGTCCTGCGCCTCACAGCCAAGTCGCCGCCAGCGCATGCCACGCATGTCGTCGACGACCTCACCGCTGCCGTCGACACCCTTGCCGCGGCCGCCGCCGCCAGCATCGGACAGTTCCAGACCGCACTGGATCGCGCACACACCGTCACGACGAAGAACCAGTACATCGCCGCCGACGCAGCCCTGACCAGAGGCTGGTGCCTGCGCGAGCTCAGCCAGGAGGAGGCTGCACGGGCGTCGTTCGAACAGGCCACCAACAACGGCGTGCTGCTCGACGCCGCGGCGGAAGCCTTGAGCAACCCCGGATACCGGTTGATCGTCACCGACGCCGAGACCATCGCCACCCGCACCGACCCGTGGGACCCCGGCACCGAGACGTCGCGGGCGCAGCGCGCGGCCGAGGACTGGAGGAACAAAAAGACTCGGTGCTCGCCGAGGCGCAGCGCAAGCTCGACGAGCTGATCGGACTGAGCGGACCGAAGGAGCAGATCGCGGTGTGGCGCACCGAAATCCAGATCGATCAGTTCCTCGCTTCACGGGGCGAAGAGACGTCGGTGACCAACGGGAACCACATGGTCCTCGAAGGACCGCCCGGCACGGCGAAAACATCGTTCGCCCGCATCGCGGCGGAGATCCTGTTCGGGCTCGGCAAGATCGAGCACCCGACGGTGGTCGAGGTCACCGAGGAGGACCTCGTCGTCGGATACATCTCGCAGACCGCCGCCCGGATGAAGGAAGTGTGCGAATCCGCCCTCGGCGGTGTGCTTTTCATCGACGAGGCCTACCGGCTGGCGCCTGAGCAGGAAGGCCACTCGTTCGGCAAAGATGCGATCAACACGCTGCTGAAGTACATGGAGGACTTCCGCGACCGGCTGGTGGTCATCGTGGCCGGCTACCCGAAAGAGATGCGGCGCTTCATGCCGGCCAACCCAGGCCTGGCGTCGCGCTTCCATCTGAGTTTCTTCACCAGCTACACCCCCGACGAAATCGAGCAGATCGGCCAGATGATCGCGCGCAAGGAGAAGATCGCCATCGCCGAAAACGCGTGGCCCTTGCTGCACTACGAGGCCGCCCGGCTGCGCGAAACGCCGATCGAGCAGGGCACCGCGCTGGACACCGCGGGCAACGGTCGCTTCGCGCGCAAGGTGATCGTGCACTGCAAGCATGAGCGCGCCCGGCGGCTGAGCACGACTCCTCCGCAACTGCTGGCCCAGGCAGCCGCCGCCGACCTGGTCGTCAACGACGATGACATGCGCCGCGCCGTCGCCGCGGCACTCTCGATCAACTAGACGGAATATCCGCAACCCCCTACGCCGTTAAACGAACCGACGGTGCCGGACATGCCCCGGGTACCACCCCAGAATGTCGCTTCGAGCGACCACTTGCCGTGAGGCGCATGGCGGCACCGTCCCTCTTTTCTACTCACCAGGTGTCGACGAACCGTCGTGACGGTCGCGGCTCGGCGTGTGCGGTCGCGGCCGTCAACGTCTCGGCGATGATCCGTCGGGTGTCGGCGGGATCGATGACGTCGTCGATCTCGAACATCTGAGCGGCGTTGAGCGCCTTGGCGTTTTCCTGTGCGGCCGCCGTCGCCTGCCGGACCCGTTGCTCGCGCTCGTCGTCGTCGGCGATCGCCTCCAACTCCTTACGCAGTCCCAGCCGGACAGCGCCCTCCAGCCCCATCGGACCGAGATGCGCACCGGGCCATGCGACGGTGAGCACCGGTTCGTGCAGGCTCCCGCCCGTCATCGCCTGTGCGCCAAGGCCGTAACCGCGGCGAAGCACGACGGCGACCAGCGGAACACGCAGCGCGGCGCCTGCCACGAGCATCCTCGAAGCCCGCCGCACTAACGCTTCGGCCTCGGCGGCGGGTCCGACCATGTAGCCGGGGCAGTCGATCAGTGAGAGCACCGGAATGCCGAAGCAGTCGCACAGCTGGATGAACCTGGCGGCCTTGTCGGCTGCGGCAGCGGTGATCGCGCCTGCCATGTAGCGGGTGTCGTTCGCGATGACGCCGACCGCCCGCCCTTCGATCCGGGCGAACGCGGTCACCATCTCGCGGGCGAACCGCGGCCGCAGGAACGTCACCGACCCCTCGTCGGCCAGCGTCTCGATGACCGGGCCGACGTCGTAGGCGCGTCGGTCACGCTCGGGAATGATTGTGCGCAAAGCGGTTTGGTCGCCGCCGTCGCCTGCAGGCAACGACCCCTGGAAGTACCCGAGCAGCCGCTTGGTGACGGACACCGCTTCCGCCTCGTCGGCGACGACGATGTCGACGACGCCGTTCGGCTCCTGCATCGAGATGGGTCCCACCTCGTCGGGGTGGACGTCGCCGAGCCCGCCGCCCGCGATCATCGCAGGCCCGCCCATGCCGATCGACGCGTCCCTGGTGGCCACGATCAGGTCGGAGGTTCCCGCGATGACGGCGTTGCCCGCGAAGCAGCGTCCCTTGACGACCGCGATCCGCGGAACCAGACCCGACAGCTGCGCCCACAGCTTGAATGCGCGCGTCTCCAGCGACGACACCGTCGGGTAATCGGTGTCGCCTGGCCTGCCGCCGCCGCCTTCGGCGAAGAACACGGTCGGCAATCGCATCCGCTCGATCAGTTCGAACAGCCGATCCTTCTTGCGGTGCCCGAGGTAGCCCTGGGTGCCTGCCAGGACGGTGTAGTCGTAGGACAGCACGGCCGCGGCGCCGCGTTCGCCGAACTGCTCGCCGTTGATGCGCGCGGTGCCTGCCACCAGACCGTCGGCGGGCGTGCGGGCGATCAGGTCGTCGAGGTCGCGGCGGAACCGCTGGGCGGCGATCGCGAACCGGCCGTACTCGACGAACGATCCGGCGTCGACGAGATCGTCGATGTTCTCGCGGGCGGTGCGCCCATTCGACGCGCGTCTGCGCTCGACGGCGTCTGGCCGTGCGGCGTCCTCGGTCAGCGCCCGGCGGCGCAGCAGCTCGGCGTGGTCGTCACGGATCGGGCTCATCGCCGGCGGTCCAGCTTGGCGATCGTCGCCTCGACGTCGTCGAGAAATGCATCGACCTCGTCCTCGTTGTAGCCCCGCTTGAACAGCGCAGGCTTGGAGAAGGCGACGTTGTGGACGTCGTCTGCCGTCAGCGGCCCCTCGAGCGCGACCACATGCGCGATGAACGCGTCGACGTCGTCCTGTCGCCTACCCATCGGCGGGCTTCCGAACGTCTCCGCCTCGTAGGCTGTGAGATCGTCTCTCATGGCGCTGAGCCTAACAACGAGGTGGTGAGGCCTATCACCTTTTAGTTAGTGCCCTAACTATTAGCGTACGATCGTGGTATGACCGTCCTCGACGAGCGCGTCGACCCGCTATCGCTCGAACGTCAGGTGTGCTTCGCACTGGCCGTCACCAACCGGGCCGTGCTCGCCGTCTACCGGCCGCTGCTCGAGCCGCTCGGACTGACCCATCCGCAGTACCTGGTGATGCTGGCGCTGTGGGACCATCACCGGTCCGACAAGAACGGTCGCCCGTTGTCCGTCAAGGAGATCGCGTCGTCACTTCAGCTCGATTCGGCCACCTTGTCGCCGATGCTCAAGCGCCTCGAAGCGCTCGGCTTGATCACCAGGACACGGTCTGCCGCTGATGAGCGCGCGATGAACGTCGAGCTCACCAGGGGCGGCATTGCGCTGAGGCGACGAGCCCTCAAGATTCCGCCTGCCGTGGTCGAGCGACTCGGGGTCGGGCTGGACGAACTCGAGCACCTGCACGCGGTGCTCACCCGCATCAACGGAGCCGCGCTCGCCGCGGGCGCCATCGAAGGAGAACGCACATGAAGCGTGCCAGCGTCTTTCAGTACCTCGGCTATGTGTTCGGCCGCCGTCTTCCGGATGAGTTCCGCGACTGGGTGCGCGACGACCTCACCGGTCCGGGAGCCGTCCGGCGGCACATGATCCGCTACGCCATCCCGCCGCTGCTGATCCTCGCGCCGTTGTGGCTGCTGCCCGCATCCTTGTACGTGCATCTGGAGATGACGGCGCCGATCTACATCTGGGCGCTGTTGATGGCGCTGGCGCTCAACAAGGTGTGGCGCCGCCACCGGCTGGCGCAGCACGGTCTTGACCCAAAGCTCTTGGACGACATCGCCCGCGAGAAGAACTCCCGCTACCACGACGCCTACATCGCCAAATACGGGCCGCGTCCAGAAGATGCCCGCAGGCAGTCGAACAGCAGCCCGTTCTAGCCGCTCGTGTGATTCAGTTCGAGCATGGATGTGGGCGTCTCCGAACGGGTCATCGAAACCAACGGCGTGCGACTGCGGACACTGGAGGCCGGACGGCCCGGTGACCCGCTCGTCGTGCTGGCCCACGGCTTTCCGGAGCTCGGTTTCTCGTGGCGACACCAACTCCCGGCGCTTGCCGCGGCCGGCTATCACGTCCTGGCGCCTGACCAACGCGGATACGGCGGGTCCTCGCGTCCTTCCGCCGTCGAGGCGTACAGCATCGTTGAGCTGACATCTGATCTGGTTGGCCTGCTCGATGAGAGCGGGGCGGACAGAGCCGTCTTCGTGGGCCATGACTGGGGATCGATCGTCGCCTGGGCGCTGCCGTTGCTGCACCCCGGTCGGGTTGCCGCGGTGGCGGTCTGGGCGGACCACCTGTGCCAAGGCCGTCGCGGCCACCGACAGTGGCGTGGCGCCGCAGGTTCGCCGACCACTTCTTCTACATCCTGTATTTCCAGGAGCCCGGCGTCGCCGATGCCGACCTCGCGCGCGACCCTGCGACCACGATGCGAAGGACGCTCGCGGGCCGACTGCCCAACGAAGCGGAAGCCACCCTCATGGCACGGCAAGGACCCGCAGGCTACGTCGAGCGGCTGCCCGAACCCGACGGACTACCCGACTGGCTGAGCAAGCGCGAACTCGACTACTACATCGCGGAGTTCACTCGAACAGGTTTCACGGGAGCGCTGAACTGGTATCGCAACTTCGACCGGAACTGGGAACTAACAGCCGACACGCCAGCCACCACGATCACCGCGCCGGCGATGTTCATCGCCGGCACCAACGACCCGGTGTTGTCCTTCACGCCGACCGACCGCTACGCGGAGGTCGTCAGCGGGCCATACCGACAGCTGATGATCGCCGGCGCCGGGCATTGGGTACAGCAGGAACGGCCGGCCGCGGTCAACGACGCGCTGCTCGATTTCTTGACCAAAGCGAATTGGCAGTCGAACAGCAGCCCGTTCTAGCCGCCGTAGAGCGACTCGATGACCTGGTTCGCCGTCCGCAGGTCGACGCCTGTCTCCTCGCGGTAGGCCTTCATCGCGCCCATTTTGTTGCCCGCCGCGACGAGTTGCCGCACATGATCGGACACTTCCGTAGTGGCAAGGGCGGCCAGATCGGGCATCGGCACCCCCGTCTGCTTGTAGAGATGTTTCACGAGCTGCTCGAGCGCGCGCAGCCGGTCGTAGATATCGCTGTCGTTGGAAGCCATCGCGACAGTCTGTCATCGCGAGGTTATCCACAGGCTTGCAATCGGATAGCCCGGATTGTCGGCTCTGCGACTTAGCGTGCGGGTATGACGAACTGGATCAACACCGTCAGCCGCGACCACGTCGAACGTGGTGTCCGCGGCCGATTCACACAGGCGAACCACGGTAAGCCGCACATGCTGGGCAAGATGGCCCGAGGCGATTGGATCGTCTTCTATTCTCCGCGAACCGTCCATCCGGACGGAGACCCGTTGCAGGCGTTCACCGCCATCGGGCAGGTCGTCGACGACGAGCCCTATCAGGTGGAGATGATCCGACGACTTCAACCCGTGGCGGCGCAACGTCGACTTCCTGTCCTGTGCGGAGACGCCGATCAGACCGCTGATCGACGCGGCTCGACTTCATCGAGGACAAACGCCGCTGGGGATACAAGTTCCGCTTCGGCGTCTTCCGGATCGACGACCACGACCTCGACGTGATCCGCTCCGCGATGACCGGATAGCGCTACTGTTGAACGAGTGAGTAATACCGATACCGCGCCTGCCGAAGTGGCTTGCGCGGCATCGGCATTCGCCGGTGTGCTTCATCCCCGGGAAGTCCCGTTGGGCGGGCCGCGCGCCATCCGGGTGCGACGCACGCTGCCGCAGCGGGAGCGGTCGCTGATCGGCGCGTGGTGCTTCGCCGACCACTACGGTCCGCACGACGTCGGCGACGGCATCGGCATGGACGTGCCGCCACACCCGCACACCGGGCTGCAGACCGTCAGCTGGCTGTTCGAGGGCGAAATCGAGCACCGCGACAGCGACGGGCGTGCACGCCTTCGTGCGCCCGGGCGAAGTGAACCTGATGACGGCCGGGGCAGGCATCTGCCATTCGGAGGTCTCCACCGCCGCGACGACGGTCCTGCACGGCGTCCAACTGTGGGTCGCGCTGCCGGACGCCGACCGCGACACCGGCCGCGACTTCGCCCATCACGCGCCCGAACCCGTCCAGGTCGCCGGCGCGGTGCTGCGGGTGTTCCTCGGCGACGCTTGCGGGTAGCCGATCGCCGGTGCACACCTTCACGCCACTGCTCGGCGCGCAGATCGATCTGGATCCTGGCGCGCGGGTGGATCTCGACGTCGACCCGTCCTTCGAGCACGGCGTGCTCCTGGACCAGGGCAGTCTCGTCGCGGCGGGCACCGCGCTCGACGTCGCCGATCTCGCGTATCAGCCCACCGGCTGCGGCACTCTGGCGCTGCACAACCCGGGCGACGAGCCCGCTCGCGCGATCCTGCTCGGCGGGCCGCCGTTCGGTGAGGAACTCGTCATGTGGTGGAACTTCGTCGGCCGCAGCCACGACGACATCGCCACCTACCGCAGGCAGTGGCAGGAGCGCGACGCCCGCTTCGGCTCGGTCGACGGGTACGAAGGCTCCGTCACACGGCTTCCCGCTCCCCCGTTGCCCAACGCCACGTTGCGACCACGGCCGAACCCGAAGGGAAACCTATGAGCCAAACCGACAAGACCGGCGCACCCACCACCGTCACGGCGGAGCCGGATCAGTACACGATCGCCGTCGACGGCAAGAAGGTCGGCAAGGCGGAGTTCATCGATCGCGGCGAGAAGCGCGTGTTCACCCACACCGAGGTGGACAAGGACTACGAGGGGCGCGGCCTGGCAACGATTCTCATCGGGCAGGCGCTGAAGGAGACCCGTGACGCCGGGCTGCGGATCGTGCCCGAATGCCCGATGGTCGCCGCGTACGTCGCCAAGCACGACGAGTACCAGGACAGCGCCGACTAGCCCTATCGGTTAGGCCCGCTATCGTCTGTGACGATGACGAGTCATGACCAGGCGTTCTTCGCCGTCGACGGAGACGTTCTGGTGCCGAGCCCGCTGGCGCGCGGCCCGTGGGGTTCGACGATCAGCGGCACCTACATCGGCGGCCTGTTGGCGCGCGCCATCGAGCTCGCAGGCGGCGACCCCGGCCTGCAGCCCGCCCGGCTGACCGTCGACCTTCTGCGGCCCGTCGCGCTGGCTCACGCGGTGCGGGTCGACACCACAGTCGAGCGCGAAGGCAGACGAATTCGGTTGGTGGACGCGGCAATGCGGCAGAACGACGTCGTCGTCGCCCGAGCCAGCGCGCTGTTCCTGCGCCGCGGCGAACAACCGCCCGATGAGGCCTGGACTCTGCCCATCGAGATGCCGCCGCCGCCAAGCAAGCCCGCCGACGTGTCGGGAGACTTCACCATGGAACTCTGGACGTACAGCTCCAATTCGGAGCTGACCGCGCCGAGTAACGATCTCAGCCAGTGGCGGCACGGCGGCCAGAAGTACGCGTGGGTGCGCGACGTCAAACCGCTCGTCGACGGCGAACCCGTCTCACCCTTCGTCCGCGCCGCGATGGCCGGCGATGTGACGAGCTCGCTAACCCATTCCAGCGCAAGCGGTTTGAACTACATCAACGCCGACTACACGCTGACCCTGAGTCGGCTGCCCGACGGGGAGTTCATCGGGTTGGCGGGTCTCACCCACTACAGCCACGCGGGCGTCGCCACCGGCACCGCGACCCTGTTCGATCACCTCGGCCCGATCGGGTCCGGGGTGGCGACCGGTCTTGCCAACCCCGGCTTCCGGCCGCCGTCTCGCGGCTAGCGCGGTTAGCGCGGCTTCAGGATGAAGACCGGGATGTCGCGGTCGGTCCACGATTTGTACGCGTCGAAGTCGGCGTAGGCCTCGACCAGTTTCGGCCAGAGCCGTTCCTTCTCCTCCGGGCTTGCGACCACGGCGTGCACGGCCCGGCGGTCACGCCCCATTTCGATGTGCACGTCGGGATCGGCGATCAGGTTGTGATACCACTGCGGGTTCTCGTCGCGACCGCCCATCGACGCCACGATGATCACGTTGTCGCCGTCGTTGATGTAGACCAGCGGCGAGGCGAAGACCTTGCCGGACTTGCGGCCCTTGTGTTCGAGCAGCAGCGTCGGCACCGGTTTCTTGGCTCCCGCGCCGACGCGCCATGTGCCGCCGATCTTGCCGCCGCTGCGGCGGTACACCCAGGCGTGCGCGCGGCCCGCGTATTTCATCGCCGTCTTCACGAACGGCGCGTTCAGCTGCTTGGGCTTCTTGTCTGCGTCCATGCCATCAACCTAGGTACTGGGCGGTGCTGCCGCCGATCGGCATCGGATCCATCCCGAGCTTGCGGTGATCCCAACTACGCAAGCGGCCGGGCACCACCCGCACACAGATCCGGTTGTGCATCATCGCGTCGACGAACGGCCGCATCTCGTCGGTGTAGGGGCCGGTGTAGCGCTCCCAGACGCTTTTCCCAACGCGCAGATTGGTTTCCGGGTCGTCGATGATCTCGGCATGCCCGTCGATCGACACCCCGCGCAGCGTGTCGTAGCTCTGGCCGTCCTCGATCATCACGGTGATCGTCGGATCACGGCGCAGGTTCACCGCCTTCTGCGACTTGGCCTTCGTCTCGAACCAGATTTCGCCGTCGACCACGGCGTACCACATCGCGACCAGGTGCGGCCGCCCGTCCGGCAGCACCGTGGCCATCGTCGCCGTGCGGCTTCGCTCGATGAATTCGACGATTTCCTCGTCGGACATGACGATTTTCGATCGTTCGTTCTTGCCCACGATCGAATACTTTCAGGTCCGCACCGGGGTGACCGTCACCGGGATGCCGTTCAGCGCTCCGTTGCCGGACGGTTCGTCGATGAACGTCGGCGGCGACAGCACGTTGGTGTTCACCCCTGGCGAGCCGTTCGCGACGGCCATCCGGGTGCCTTCCTTGCCGTGGCCCCAGCCGTGCGGCATCGACACGACGCCGCGCATGATCGCGTCGGTCACCTCGACCGGCACGTCGATGTGGCCGCCCGACGACGTCACCGTGACCAGATCGCCTGTGGCCACCTCGCGGCGTTTGGCGTCGGAGTCGTGCATCAGCAGGGTGCAGCGGTCCTTGCCCTTCATCAGCGGACCCACGTTGTGCAGCCACGAGTTGTTGGACCGCAGATGGCGCCTGCTGACCAGGACCAGTTCGTCGGGTTCGCGGTCCAGCCGAGCCGAGAGCCGGGGCAGGTCGTCGAGCAGGTACTGCGGAGCGAGGCGGATCTTGCGGTCCGTGGTTCCGAGCACGTCTGGCACCTGCGGGATCATCGGGCCGAAGTTGATGCCGTTGGGCTGCGCCTTCAGCTTCTCGAGCGTCACGCCGTCGGGATTCTGGCCGTACCAGTCGCCGAACGGCCCTGTGCGCAAGGTGAAGTCGAGGATTCTCTCCGGTCCGCCGTGGTCGTAGTTCGTGCGGATCTCCGCGCCGTCGAGACCCTTTGTGAACGCCATGTAGTCGAAGAAGCCGTCGTCGATCGCGGCGACGTCGACGTCCTCGGCAGGCATGCCGGTGCACAGGCCGGTGAGCCGGATCAGGATCTCCCACTCCTCCGGTGCGTCCGGATCGGGCCGGGCGAACACCGGTGCCGAGTAGTTGGCGATGCTGTTGATCGCGAAGTTGAGGATCAGGTCGTCGTGGTGCGGCTGCTCGAGCGGTGAGGAGCCGGGCAGGATGACGTCGGCGTGCCTGGTGGTTTCGTTGAGCCACAGGTCGACGGCGATCATCGCGTCCAGCGTCGGGAGCACCTCGTCGAGCTTGTGGCCTGCGGGCGTGGACAGCACCGGGTTACCGGCGACGGTGATCAGGGCCTTGATCTGGCCGTCGCCGGGGGTGGCGATCTCCTCGGCCAGACACGACACCGGCACCTGCCCGAGTACCTCCTTGGCGCCGCGGACGCGGGTGCGGAACCGGCCGAACTCCGGAGCCCCGTCCTCCAGACCCGGTATCGGCTGCACGGTGACCGACCATGCGGCGGCGCGGGGGAACATGGAACCGCCCTCGACGTCGAAGTGGCCGGACAGGATGTTCACGACGTCGACGAGCCAGCTCGCGAGGCTGCCGAACTCCTGGTTGCATGTGCCGATCCGGCCGTAGATGACCGCGCGCGGAGTCGCGGCGAGTTCGCGCGCCAGTTCGCGGATGCGTGTCGGCGTCGATGTTGGTGACGGCGGCGACGCGTTCGGGCGACCATTCGGCGGCGACTTCCCGCATCCGGTCGAGCCCGTCGATGTGGGGTTCGAGATCGCCGAGGTCGACGAGATCTTCGGCGAACAGCGTGTGGGCGACGGCCAGAAGGAGGGCTGCGTCGGTCCCGGGCGTGATCGGCAGCCATTCGTCGGCGCGCGATGCGGTCGCCGTGCGAACGGGGTCGATGACAATGACCCTGCCGCGCTTACGGATTCCGTCGATGATGCCCATCACGTCGGGTGCGGCCAACAGCGAGCCTTGCGATGCGGCGGGGTTGGCGCCCATCACGACGAGCAGGTCGGTGCGCTCGACGTCGGGTACCGGGAAGCTCCACCATCCGCCGTACATCAGATGTGATGACAGGTTCTTGGGCCATTGGTCGACGGTGCCGGGCGAATAGCTGAGCGGGATACCCGACATGCCGAGCAGCACGCCTGTGTAGCGGCCGAGCGAGAACGAGTGGGCCAGCGGGTTGCCGGTGTAGCAGGTCACCGCGCCGATGCCGTGGCTGGCGATGATCGGTGCGAGCAGTTCGGTGCAGCGACGGAACGCCTCATCCCAGCTGACCTCCCGCCACTGCCCGTCGACCTTGATCATCGGGTGCCGGATTCGATCAGGGTCCTCATGCAGCGAGCCGAGCGTCGCCCCTTTGGGGCAGATGTGGCCGCGGCTCCACGTGTCGTCACGGTTGCCGCGGATGCCCGCGACCTTCCCGTCCTGCACCTGAATCTCCAAGCCGCACATGGCCTCACACAACGGGCAGGTGTAGAGGTGCCGTCCGTCTTCTCCCGTCGCCGCAAGCGGCAGAGGCTTCCCGGTCAATCCCGCGGTCATCAAGGCCTCCGTTTCAGCGATGGACGTGACACACTGTATCGACAAATTCGGACCAGGGGAATGCAATCGTGGGCACTACGCGACATCGGCGTCAGGGATCCCGCCGCGACCCGGCATCGACGAAGCGGTGCTGGCGGCCACCCGCACACTGCTGGTCGAGCGCGGCTACTCGGCGACGACCATCGACCTGATCGCCGTAACGGCCGGGGTCAGCAGGCCCGCCGTCTACCGCAGGTGGAGCTCGAAGGCGCAGCTGGTGCACGAGGCCGTCTTCCCCGACCTCGGGCCAGAGCCGGCCGAGGACGACTTCACCGCCGAGATCACCCGCCTGTGCATGGGCGCCGTGCGGATGTACCGCGATCCCGCTGTGCGCGAAGCGATTCCGGGCCTGATGGTCGACCTGCGCGCCGATCCCCGTGTGCGAAGGCTGATCAGCGACCGCCTCGAGGCTGCGGCCCGCAGCCAGCTCGCCGCCACGGTCGACGACGCGGCCGCCGCGGGGGTGGCCAGAAGCGGCATCAGTGCCGACACCGTGATGGACACGATCGCCGGCGGCGCGTGGTACGCCGTGTGCGTGCGCCACGTGACGAACACCGACCGCGCGGCCAAGGAGTTGACCGATCTCGTTCTGCACGGTGTGCTGAGCGGGTCCTAGTCGGTCGGCTCCAGGTACGCACGGATTGCCGCCTTCAGCACGGTTCGCGCCCTTGCGCGCGGCAATGCGCCGATCAGATAGCGCGTGATCAGGCCGCCCTGTAATGCGGTCAACGCCTCGGCGACTTCGGCCGGCTCGGCATCAGAACGCACCGAGCCGTCCTCGATGCCCTGGCTGATCATGTCGGCGATTTCGCTGGACCCACTGTCGGCTTATCTGCGAGATCCGCGCGCGAAGCTCGCTGTCGAAAACCGCGGCGGCCATTCAGGTCGTTCCACACGATGTCGTTGTCGCGCACGCGTTTCGATTCGCCGAGGTCGCCCATCAGGCTTGCGGTCACTCTGTCCAAACCACTTCCCGAAGCGTTTCGGGCTGGTGCTGACAACGCAGAAGAGTCGTTGTAGTCCATTGTCGCCGCGAGAAGGCCCGCCCTGTCGCCGAAGTGGTAATAGACGGTTGCGTTCGCGACACCCACTGCTTCTGCCGCGTCCTCTACGCGCAACCCGTGCACGCCACGCTGTGCGATCACCGCCCAGGCCGCCTCTAGAAGTTGGTCCCGCTTCGTCTTCGGCACGATGGACACGCTACACATCGCGGGGCCCACGCTTTCCTGACTATGGCATCAGTCAGGGTTTTGTTTCTGCGTTGTTTCCATTTTCGATTTCGCGTTGACGTGCGCTCGTAGACACGGCTACCTTCAGCTGAAGAATACTGACTGATACCTCAGTCAGTATTATCACAGGAGGTGCGCTCACTTGTTAGGTCCTGCCCCGCTCGTGTCGCGCGATTTCGACGTTCCCATGCGCGTCGAGACAGACAAATTCATCCTGGTGCCGCTTGCATGGAAGTACTTCATGCTCGACTTCGAGTGCTACATGTCGAGCGTCGAACACCTGCAGTCCACGTTCGACCTCGACGGCGACTCCCTGGAGATCGGCGGCGAGCGGTGGCCCGCCAACTCCGACGTCGAGTTCGCGTTCGTCGACGCCGCATGGTGCCAGTTCGAGTGGCAGCACCTTCGGTCGTCGTTCAGCTATGCGGCGCTGACCAAGGCCGAAGACAAGGAGCTCGGCTGCGGCTACCTCATGCGATCGAAGAAGCAAGGCTATGCAGTCGAGTGCCAGACCTGGGTCCGCAGCGATGAATTGGCCCAAGGTTTCGACACCGAGTTCTACCTCTGGTTCCGCAATTGGGTCGAGGAGACCTGGCCGATTCCGGCCGATCAGATCGGCTGGCCGGGCCGCGAGATCCCTTGGGAGCAGTGGAATGGCCTGCCCGATATCCCTGAACTGATGCCGGTGGACAAGCGGTATCCAAAAGCCAACAGCCTCACCGGATAGCAACAGGAGATCCCGTGTCTACACCTCGCTCTGAGGATCGCTTCGGCAAGATCGAGAAGGCCGGCGTCGAGTACATCCCGGAGTCGGCGCGCGACTCCCGGCCGCTGAACCTTCTGGCCGTGTTCGTAGGTTCCAACCTGACCTGGTCCATCGTCGTCTTCGGCTGGCTGCCCGTTGCATTGGGTCTCAACTTCTGGGGCGCATTCACGTCGAGTCTCACCGGCCTCGTGCTCGGCTGCGTCGTCATGGGACCGATCGCGACCATCGGCACTCGCACCGGCACGAACACCGCTGTCTCCAGCGGAGCCTTCTTCGGCATCCGCGGTCGCCTCATCGGCTCGGGTTTAGCGCTCGTGCTGGCCATCGCCTACGGGGCGCTGGCCATCTGGACCAGTGGCGACGCCATCGTTGCCGCCTCTCACCGCCTGCTCGGCACACCGGACGGCAACTGGCCCCGAGCGATCTCATATGCCGTGCTGTCGGTGGGTGTCGTCGTCATCGCCATCTATGGGCACGCCACCATCGTCGCGCTACAACGGGTACTGGTTCCAGTCATCGGAATCCTGCTTCTCGCAGGCATTTTCGTATTCGCTCCCCACTTCGACCCCTCTGTCTCAACCGCCGAGTACGCACTGGGCGGCTTCTGGCAGACATGGATCTTGTCGGCCGTCCTCGGCTTCGCGGCCGGGCCGTCGTACGTGACATCGGTCGGTGACTACACCCGACGCATCTCCCAACACCAATACAGCGACTTGCGGGTCGCCTCGACGCTCGTTGCGGGACTCTTCCTCGGCAGTTTCCTTCCCATGACGTTCGGTATGTATACCGCTGTGTCACTTGTCGATCCGACCGACTCCTATGTCGCCGACATGGTGAACGCATCGCCCACGTGGTACGTCTTCGCGATCTTGCTGATCGCTCTGGCTGGTGGCGTCGGCCAGGGTGTGCTCAACCTGTACTCGAGCGGTTTGGACCTCGAAGGCGTGATACCGAGGCTGCCGCGCCTACACACCACCGCCATCACCGCTGCGGTCTCGGTGGCCCTTCTATACGCGGGCGTGTTCATCTTCAACGCTGTCGACTCGCTCACCGCGTTGACGTTGGTCCTCAACGCCGTCACCGTTTCGTGGACGGCCATCATGGTGATCGGCGCCATCCGTTACCGCACTGCCGGTTACGACCCTGTGGATCTGCAGGCGTACGCGCAGGGACGCAAGGGCGGGCGCTACTGGTACTCCTCCGGCTGGAATCTGCCCGCGGTTGCGGCGTGGAGTGCCGGCTCCCTGTTCGGCGTTCTCGCCGTCGATAGCGAGCTCTACACAGGACCGTTGGCAATGCTCGCGAACGGTATCGACCTCAGCTGCATCGGATCGGCGGCGATCAGCAGCATCAGCTACCTGACGCTGTCACGCCCACCGGCTCCCCTTGCAGTGGAATCCCCCGCAGCGTCGGCGACCGGCGCAGCAGCGGGAGGTTGACCGATCTCGTTCTGCACGGTGTGCTGAGCGAGTGCTCAAGGACATCCGCGAACTGACGAGCGACCCCGAGGCGTACGCCGCCGAGCTTTCCCGCCGCTGGGGCGGGCTGCTGAGCTACCGCTACATCGGCCGCTTTCACGCCTCGATGGACAACGGCGAGGCCGACGAGACCGTCACCCTGCGGCGCGACATGCGCAATCCGAACGGCGGACTGCTGCTCGCGGTCCTCGGCATCGCCTCACCCGACAGCGGCGGCGTCTCCGATCTGGAGGCCGTACCGAACCCCGTCATCTGGTCGGGCCAGATCCTCGACCCTGGCCGCGACGTCAAGCGCTTCGAGGTCCGGACCGAGGTGCTCAAACAGGGCAGGCAGATGGCCTACAGCCGCTCGACGATCGTCGACGCCGACAACCCGAACCGGGTGCTCGCGTTGACCGAGGGCCAAGGCGTCAGCATCGGCGTACCGCCCGAGGGGCTGCAGAAGATGGAGCACATCCCGCTCGACATCGTCGACTCCCCCGACCTTCCGCCGCTGTGGCAGGCGTTCGGCGGAGCCTGCCGACCCGACGGGCACTGGGTACTGCCCGAACTGTCGGCCGAAGTCGCCTCCCCCGATGCCGCGCTGCACATCGGCCCGCAGTTCGTCATCCTCGAGACCGCGGCGTTCGACGTCGCGTGCGGCGCGGCGGGCACCGACCGCCTGCAGGGCACGTCGTCGCACGTGATGTTCCTTGCCCGCGGGAAAGTCGGACCCTTCCGCGTCGAGGCGCAACCGATCGTCGGCGCCGACGGCACGATCGCCGCGCGGGCGGTGCTGCACGACGAAGGTAACGGAGACAAGGCGATCACCGCGGCGTCCTACGTCTTCTCAACACCCGATCACTGAATCCCGGAAGGGGCCACGGGTGCCCGCCGGGCGGACTTAAATTTGCACCTATGACAACGTCCGACCCGACGAGGTGGAGCGGACGCGCGGGCAGGCGGCTCATCGCCGTGCTGGCCGTCGTCGCTCCCCTCGAGCAGGTCGGCTTCGACATGTACGCGCCTGCGCTCCCCAAGATCGCCGCGCACTTCGCATCCTCGAACGCGCTGGCGCAGAACACCGTGACGGCATACGTCCTCGGGATGGCCCTTGTCGTGTTGCCCATCGGGCTGATCGCCGATGCGATCGGACGCAAGCGGGTGCTGCTGACCGGGCTGAGCCTGATGATGGTCACCAGCGTCGGCTGCGCGGTGGCCACCTCGATGCCCATGCTGCTCGGGCTGCGGTTCGTGCAAGGCATGGGTGCGGGTACGTGCCTGCTGCTGGCTGCGACGATCGCCGCGGACTGCTTCCGCGGCGCCAAGCTGGTGTCGGTGCTGGGCATACTCGGCGCGGCATGGGGCGCGGCACCCGTGCTGGCGCCCGCGGTCGGCGGCTTCATCGTGCAGGTCGCGTCGTGGCGGGTCGTGTTCGTCGTATTGGCCGCGGTCGTCGCCTCGGTCACCTTGCTGGTCGCCGTCGCGCTGCCGGAAACGCTCGAGCCGGACCGCCGCACACCGATCGATCTGCGCGCCGCCGCGGGTGTGCTCGGCGACGCGCTGCGCCATCCGGTGTTCATCTCCTTCACGATCATGTTCGGTCTCGTGGGCGCCGCACAGATGGTGTTCGGGGTCGCCGGTCCCTTCCTGTATCAGGTTGGGCTCGGATTTGCCTCTGCGACATACGGTTTCATCGCACTCGGCGTCGGGGTCGCGAACTTCGTCGGCGCCGCGGCGTGCGGCGCACTGGCTCAGCGGACGACGACCCCTCGGCTGGCCACCGCAGGCGCGGCGGTGCTCGCCCTCGGCGGCGGCGTCCTTGTCGTGTCCGCTCACTTCGTCGGGTTCAACGCCTGGTTCATCACCGCGGGCGCTGCGCTGGCGATGCTTGCCACGGGCGTGCTCGATCCGTTGAGCAAGGGCCTGGCGATGGGCGTGTTCAAACGCAACATCGGGTTGGTCACCGGGTTGATCAACACCGTCTGTTACGTGTCGATCACGCTGGCATCAGCCTTGGTGGCATGGCTGCCCGAGTCGTCGCAGGCCCCGCTGGGCTGGCTCTACGTCGGCGCGGCGATCGGTATCACGACATTGCTGCTGATCATGAGGCGCAAGGCCGCCGCGACGGTCGAAGCGCCCGCGGACGGCGAAGAACCCTGCTGCTCACCGCGCTGCTACCTGCGACACGAGGGGCGCACACATGCAGAAGGCCACGGCCCGCAGGGGTCGTGACCTTCTCTTCGTGGCGTTCAAATTGTGGGCGAAGGGGGACTTGAACCCCCACGTCCCGAAGGACACTGGCACCTGAAGCCAGCGCGTCTGCCATTCCGCCACTCGCCCCAACAACCGGGGGAGCCTATCAAACAAGGCAGCCCCGATCCCCAACCGCAGGAGATCCGGCCCGAAGGCCCGCCACCAGCACCTAGACGATTCTCAGAGTTCTGTTGGTCCCGCATCCAGGGGGTGTGCCGATACCATGCAATGTGACAGGTGTGGTTACGCGACACGCGGTGACCGGGCATCTGATCGGTAATGACAGACGACGGCGATGAAGGCAGGCGATCAGATGGGTCTCGCGGACCGCATCGAGCGCAAGCTCGAGTCGACGGTGGGCGACGCCTTCGCGCGCGTGTTCGGCGGATCGATTGTGCCGCAAGAGGTCGAGGCCATGCTGCACAGAGAAGCCGAGTCCGGTGTGCGGGAGTTGGCGGGCGGCAGACTATTGGCGCCCAACGAGTACTTCATTACCCTCAGCGTGCCCGACTACCAAAAGGTGAGCGCCGACCCGGACCTGACTTCGGCCACCTTTGCCCGGCACTTGGAGGGTTACATCCATGAGCAGGGGTGGCAAACGTATGGTGATGTGGTCGTTAGATTCGAGCAGTCGGCGAACTTGCACACCGGACAATTTCGCGCACGTGGTGCGGTCAACCCAGACTCCACCACTGGCGAAGCCGCCCCAGCACAACGAGACCGCGCGTACACCGCAGAACCAGGAGTACAACCGATGACCGACAATCCGAATTACCGCGGAGGCCAGGGACAGGGGCGGCCCGACGAGTATTACGACGACCGTTACGGGCGCCCGGAGGAACCGGCCGCCGGCCAGGACCCGCGCGGGCAATACCCGCCCGACCAGCGGGGCTACCCGCCGCCGGGCGAACCCGGCCAGCGCCCGGGCTATCCCGAGCAGGGCGGCTACCCGGAACAGGGTCAGCCCGGTTACCCCGAGCAGGGCGGCTACCCGGACCAGGGCCAGGGCGGCTACCCGCCGCAGCAGCCATACGAGCAGCGTCCGCCTGCCGGCTACGGCCCGCCGCAGGGCGGTGGGTATGACCAGGGCGGCTACCGTCCGGCGCCCGGTGGCTATCCCCCGCCAGGCGGAGCGCCCGGTTACGGCGGCGACTACGGCCGCCAGGACTACGGGCAGCAGCCACCCGCTGCGCCGCGCCAGGACGACTACGGCCGCCCGCCGGCCGGCTATCCGGATCAGGGCGGCCAGCCCGCCTACCCCGATCAGCCGGGCGGCTACCCGGAACAGGGTCAGCCCGCCTATCCCGATCAGGGCGGCGGCTACGGCGACCAGGGCTACGGCGGCGGACAGTACGGCCGCCAGGAGTACGGCCAGCCCGACTACGGCCGCCAGGACTACGGGCAGCCGGCAGGCTACGGCGAGCCGGGTTACGGCGAGCCCGCGGCAGGCGGCTACGACTACGCCGCTCCCGCCGGTGCCCCTGCCGGTTATGGCGCAGGCTACGGGCAGGGCGACTACCCGGCCGGTGGCGCCGCGGTCACCCTTCAGCTCGACGACGGCAGCGGGCGGACCTATCAGTTGCGCGAGGGCGCCAACGTGATCGGCCGCGGCCAGGACGCCCAGTTCCGGCTGCCCGACACCGGCGTTTCCCGTCGGCATCTGGAGATCCGCTGGGACGGTCAGGTCGCGCTGCTGGCCGATCTCAACTCCACCAACGGCACCACCGTGAACAACGCGCCGGTGCAGGAGTGGCAGTTGGCCGACGGCGATGTGATCCGTCTCGGACACTCCGAGATCATCGTCCGCGTCCACTGAGGGACTCGGCCGGTCACAGCACGGGTACAAGCTGTCTGCTTCCCACTCACGCTGATGACTGTCCAAGTATCGTGACGTTGCCGAGGGGCGGGGACGGAGAGGACGTCGGATGCAGGGAATAGTGCTGCAACTGACGCGCGTCGGCTTTCTCCTACTTCTTTGGCTGTTCATCTGGTCGGTGTTGCGGATCCTTCGCACCGACATCTACGCACCGACCGGGGCGGTGATGGTTCGGCGCGGCCTCGCGCTGCGCGGATCGCTGTTGCCGTCGCGGCAGAAACGCCACATCGCCCGCACCCTCGTGGTCACCGACGGCGCACTGGCCGGTACCCGCATCACGCTGGGCGGCCAGCCGGTGCTGATCGGCCGCGCCGACGACTCCACGTTGGTGCTGACCGACGACTATGCGTCGACCCGGCACGCCCGGCTGTCGCAGCGGGGTTCGGAATGGTACGTGGAAGACCTAGGATCGACCAACGGCACATACCTTGACAGGGCGAAGGTGACTACGGCGGTACGGGTTCCATTAGGCACGCCGGTTCGAGTCGGCAAAACGGTAATCGAGCTGCGCCCGTGACACTGGTGCTTCGTTACGCCGCGCGCAGCGACCGCGGGCTGGTCCGGGCCAACAACGAGGACTCGGTGTACGCGGGCGCGCGCCTGCTCGCGTTGGCCGACGGCATGGGCGGCCACGCGGCGGGTGAGGTGGCGTCCCAGTTGGTGATCGCCGCACTCGCGCATCTCGATGACGACGAGCCGGGCGGCGATCTGCTCTCCAAGCTCAACTCGGCGGTCAGTGACGGCAACTCGGCGATCGCCGCGCACGTCGAAGCCGACCCCGAACTCGAGGGCATGGGCACCACGCTCACCGCAATCCTGTTCGACGGCAACAGGCTTGGGCTTGTCCACATCGGCGACTCTCGCGGCTACATGCTCCGCGACGGCGAGCTGGCGCAGATCACCAAAGACGACACCTTCGTGCAGACACTCGTCGACGAAGGCCGGATCACCGCCGAGGAAGCGCACAGCCACCCGCAGCGCTCGCTGATCATGCGCGCCCTCACCGGACACGAGGTCGAACCCACGCTGATCATGCGGGAGGCGCGGGCAGGCGACCGGTACCTGTTGTGCTCCGACGGCCTGTCCGATCCGGTCAGCCACGACACGATCCTTGATGCCCTGCAGATCCCCGATGTCGCCGAAAGTGCCGACCGCCTCATCGAACTCGCGTTGCGCGGCGGCGGACCCGACAACGTCACGGTGGTCGTGGCCGACGTCATCGACTACGACTACGGACAGACCGCGCCGATCCTCGCAGGCGCGGTCTCCGGTGACGACGACCACGTAGCCCCACCGGACACCGCGGCCGGACGCGCGTCCGCCTTCAACCCTCGCCGCACCGAGGCCAAACGTGTTGTGCCGCAGCCGGAAGAGATCCCCAAGCCGCCGCGCTCACGGCGCAAGATGTTCATCGCCGCTGCGGTGCTGATCCTCGTCGTGCTGGCCGGGCTGGCCGTCGGCAGGGAGATCGTCCGCAGCAACTACTACGTCACCCAACACGACGGCACCGTCTCGATCATGCGGGGTGTTCAGGGCTCCTTTCTCGGCTACCAGCTTCAGGAGCCCTACCTTCTCGGTTGCCTGAACGAACGAAATGACCTGTCGCTCATCAGCGCCCAGCAGTCTCGCGACGGTCTGAACTGCCGGATGCTCAATGTCAATGACATGCGTCCGTCAGAACGCGCGCAGATCGTCGCGGGCCTGCCGTCTGGCAGCCTGGACAACGCGATCGCCCAGATCGAGCAGCTCGCCAGGGACTCGGTGTTGCCGACATGCCCCACCAGGACCCCGCCGCCGCCGACACCGACCGCCGCACCACCTCCCGCGCCGCCGGGCGGACCCGGATCACCCAGTCCGGCACCGGAAACGCCGACCGATCCCAACAGCCCGCAGAGTCCTACCCGCGGACCGCTTCCCGGCCCGGCTCCCGAGACGCCGACCACCGTCACCGCTCCCCCGACGCCGACAGCCACCGCGCTGCCGCCGCCGCCCTCCGAGCCGGGCAAGACCTGCCGGAACGTGTCATGACGACAGCGCCCCAGCCAGCTGTCACCGTATTGCCGCCACTACCCAACCGGCGCAACGCCGAGCTCTTCCTGCTGGGGTACGCCACCATCATCACCACCGTCGCGCTTCTCATCGTCGAGGCCAACCAGGAACAAGGCCTGAGCTGGGACCTGGCCACCTACGCGCTCGCCTACATGGCGCTGTTCGGCGGTGCGCACCTGACGATCCGGCGCTTCGCGCCCTACGCCGACCCGCTGTTGCTACCCGTCGTGGCGCTGCTGAACGGGTTGGGGCTGGTCATGATTCACCGCCTCGACCTCGCAGCAGGCGACGTCACCGCCGGCGGAGCCCGCGGCCCGAGCGCCAACCAGCAGATGCTGTGGACCCTCGTCGGGGTCGTCGCGTTCTCGTTGGTGGTGGTGTTCCTTCGCGACCACCGGGTCCTCGCGCGCTACGGCTACGTCTGCGGCGCCGTCGGCCTCGTCCTTCTCGTCATTCCCGCTCTGCTGCCTGCGTCGATGTCGGAGCAGAACGGCGCCAAGATCTGGATTCGGTTGCCCGGCTTCTCTATTCAGCCCGCCGAGTTCTCCAAGATCCTGCTCCTGATCTTCTTCGCCGCGGTGCTGGTGTCCAAGCGCAGCGTGTTCACCAGCGCCGGTAAGCACGTGCTCGGCATGGACCTGCCGCGTCCGCGCGACCTGGCGCCGCTGCTGGCCGCGTGGATCATCTCGATCGGCGTGATGATCTTCGAGAAGGACCTCGGCACATCCCTTCTGCTCTACGCGTCGTTCCTGGTGTTGGTGTACGTGGCCACCGACCGGTTCAGCTGGGTGGTCATCGGCCTCGCGTTGTTCGCCGCGGGAAGCGTTGCGGCGTACTACGTTTTCGCCCACGTCCAGACCCGCGTGCAGAACTGGCTTGACCCGTTCGCCGACCCTGACGGCGCCGGCTACCAGATGGTGCAGTCCCTCTTCAGCTTCGCGACCGGCGGGATCTTCGGCACCGGCCTCGGCAACGGCCAGCCCGGCGTTGTGCCCGCGGCATCGACAGACTTCATCATCGCCGCAGTCGGCGAGGAGCTCGGGCTTGTCGGGCTCGCCGGTGTGCTGATGCTCTACACGATCGTCATCATCCGCGGGCTTCGCACCGCGATCGCGGTCCGCGACAGCTTCGGCAAGCTGCTGGCCGCCGGCCTTGCGTCGACGCTGGCGATCCAGTTGTTCATCGTCGTCGGCGGCGTCACCAAGCTGATCCCGCTGACCGGCCTGACCACCCCGTGGATGTCGTACGGCGGTTCGTCACTGCTGGCCAACTATGTGCTGCTGGCCATCCTGATCCGCATCTCGCACGCTGCCCGGCGGCCGATCGTCACCAAGCCGCCCAACAAGTCGCCGATCGCGGCGGCCAGCACCGAGGTGATCGAGCGCGTATGAACACCTCACTACGCCGGATCTCGGTCATGATCATGGTGTTGGTCGTGCTGCTGCTCGCCAACGCCACAATCACACAGGTCTTCACGGCCGACGGTCTGCGCGCGGACCCGCGCAACCAACGCGTGCTGCTCGACGAGTACTCGCGTCAGCGCGGCCAGATCTCGGCAGGCGGACAGCTGCTCGCGTACTCGGTGTCCACCGACGGCCGGTTCCGGTTCCTGCGGGTCTACCCGAATCCGTTCACCTACGCGCCGGTCACCGGCTTCTACTCGCTGCGGTTCTCGAGCAACGGCCTCGAGCGCGCCGAGGGCACCGTCCTCAACGGGTCCGACGAGCGCTTGTTCGGACGTAGGCTCGCCGACTTCTTCACCGGCCGCGATCCGCGCGGCGGCAATGTGGCGACGACCATCAATCCCCAAGTGCAACAGGCTGCCTGGGATGCGATGGCAGAGGGTTGCAACGGGCCGTGCACCGGCGCCGTCGTCGCGCTCGAGCCGTCGACGGGCAAGATCCTCGCGATGGTGTCCGCGCCCTCCTACGACCCCAACCTGCTCGCCAGCCATGACGTCAACGAGCAGTCCGACGCCTGGCAGCAACTGCGGGACAACCCCGGCAACCCACTGCTGAACCGTGCGATCTCGGAGACCTATCCGCCGGGGTCGACCTTCAAGGTCATCACGACCGCCGCGGCACTGCAGAACGGTGCGACTCCCGACGTCGCGCTGACGTCGGCGCCCCGGATACCCCTGCCGGACAGCACCGCGACGCTGGAGAACTTCGGCGGTACGCCGTGCGGCGGTGGGCCATCGGCCTCGCTGCGCGAAGCGTTCGCCAAATCGTGCAACACCGCATTCGTTCAACTCGGCATCGACACCGGTGCCGACAAATTGAAATCCACCGCGCAGGCATTCGGTCTTGACGCCAGTCCCGAGCCGATTCCGCTGCAGGTCGCCGAGTCCACCGTGGGCCCGATCAGCGACGCCGCCGCCCTGGGGATGTCGAGCATCGGGCAGAAGGACGTCGCACTCACACCCCTGCAGAACGCGCTGGTGGCCGCCACCATCGCGAACAAAGGGATATCGATGCAGCCGTACCTGGTCGACAGCCTCAAGGGGCCTGACCTGTCGAACATCGCGACCACTGCACCGCACGAACAGCGCCGTGCAGTGTCGGGGCAGGTCGCAGATACACTTACGGACTTGATGGTGGACGCCGAGCAGGCTACGCAGCAGAAGGGAGCCATCGCCGGCGTGCAGATCGCATCCAAGACAGGTACAGCGGAGCACGGGACCGACCCGCGCAATACTCCCCCGCACGCGTGGTACATCGCGTTCGCGCCTGCCCGTGCCCCGAAGGTGGCCGTCGCAGTGCTGGTGGAGAACGGCGGCAACCGGCTCTCGGCCACCGGCGGCGCGCTCGCGGCACCGATCGGCCGGGCCGCCATCGCGGCGGCTTTGCGGGAGGGCACATGAGCCCCCGCGTTGGTGTGACCCTGTCGGGCCGCTACCGCCTTCAGCGACTGATCGCCACCGGCGGCATGGGCCAGGTGTGGGAGGCCGTGGATTCCCGGCTGGGCCGGCGGGTCGCGGTGAAGGTGCTCAAGGCGGAGTTCTCGTCCGACCCGGAGTTCGTCGAGCGGTTCCGCGCCGAGGCGCGCACCGTCGCCATGCTCAACCATCCCGGCATCGCCAGCGTCTACGACTACGGCGAGACGGATATGGACGGTGAGGGCCGCACCGCGTACCTGGTGATGGAACTCGTCAACGGCGAACCGCTCAACTCGGTGATCAAGCGCACCGGCCGGCTGTCGCTTCGGCATTCGCTGGACATGCTCGAGCAGACCGGGCGGGCCCTTCAGGTCGCCCACACCGCGGGTCTGGTCCACCGCGACGTCAAGCCGGGCAACATCCTGATCACCCCGACCGGCCAGGTGAAGCTCACCGACTTCGGTATCGCGAAGGCCGTCGACGCCGCGCCCGTCACGCAGACCGGAATGGTGATGGGCACTGCCCAGTACATCGCGCCAGAACAGGCTCTTGGTCACGACGCGACGGCGGCCAGCGACGTCTACGCGCTTGGAGTCGTCGGCTACGAGGCGGTTTCGGGTAAGCGACCGTTCACCGGCGACGGCGCTCTGACGGTCGCCATGAAGCACATCAAGGAGACACCCGCCCCGCTTCCCGCCGACCTGCCGCCCAATGTGCGCGAGCTGATCGAGATCACCCTGGTGAAGAACCCGGGCATGCGGTACCGCTCCGGCGGCCCGTTCGCCGACGCGGTGGCCGCCGTGCGCGCCGGCCGCCGCCCGCCGAGGCCCAACGCATCACCCAGCATCGGACGGGCCGCGCCGACCGCCGTCGGCACCGCCCCGCCCACTCAGGCAGCGATGGCACCGCGCGGCCCTGCCACCGCGGCCCGCGCACGGCCCGCGACTGGTGGGCACCGGCCGCCCCCGCCGCGGCGGACGTTCTCGTCCGGTCAGCGGGCCCTGCTGTGGGCCGCAGGCGTCCTCGGCGCCCTGGCGATCGCCATCGCGATCCTGATCGTGCTGAACGCCCAGGACAAGAAGGACCGCGAATCTCCCCCGCCGACGATCACCGACACCGTTACCCAGACCACCCCGCAAGGTGCTCCACCGCTGGTCACAGTGCCCGACTGGACCGATGAGGGGTCCATTGGGCATCGTGGAGAGCAAATACGGGTACACCGACCCGACACGACGACGATCGCGCCGTCCGCACCGTTGCGGGCGGCGTCCTCGGATTTAGAACAGACATTGGAATGACCACCCCGCAGCATCTGTCCGACCGCTACGAACTCGGCGAGATTCTCGGCTTCGGAGGCATGTCCGAAGTCCATCTCGCGCGCGATGTGCGCCTTCATCGAGACGTGGCGGTCAAAGTGCTGCGCGCAGACCTGGCCCGCGATCCCAGCTTTTATCTGCGGTTCCGCCGCGAAGCCCAGAACGCCGCCGCGCTGAACCACCCGACGATCGTCGCGGTGTACGACACGGGCGAGGCGGAGACGCCGAACGGCCCGCTGCCCTACATCGTGATGGAGTACGTCGAGGGCGTCACGCTTCGCGACATCGTGCACTCCGACGGCCCGATGGAGTCGCAGCGCGCCATCGAGGTGATCGCCGACGCTTGCCAGGCGCTGAACTTCAGCCATCAGCACGGCATCATTCACCGCGACGTCAAGCCCGCCAACATCATGATCAGCAAGACCGGCGCGGTGAAGGTGATGGACTTCGGCATCGCGCGCGCACTCTCCGACGCCAACAGCGTCACCCAGACGTCCGCGGTCATCGGCACCGCGCAGTACCTGTCCCCCGAACAGGCCCGCGGTGAGAAGGTCGACGCCCGCTCCGATGTGTACTCGCTGGGCTGCGTGCTGTACGAAATCCTCACCGGCGAACCGCCTTTCGTCGGCGACACACCTGTCGCCGTCGCGTATCAACACGTACGCGAGGATCCGATTCCTCCGTCTACTCGCCATGCGGGCATCTCGCCGGAGCTGGACGCGGTTGTGCTCAAGTCGTTGGCCAAGAACCCCGACAACCGCTATCAGACCGCAGCGGAGATGCGCGCCGATCTGATTCGCGTGCACAGCGGCGAGGCACCCGACGCGCCGAAGGTGCTCACCGACGCCGACCGCACGTCGTTCATGGCGTCGACGGGTCCGATGCACCAGACCCCCCAGACGGAGCAGCTGCCCGCCCACCAACCGCCCGACTACGGCGGGCGTGACCGGGGCGGGTCCGTGGGCCGGTGGGCCATCGCGGTGGCGGCGCTCGTCGTGCTCACCGTGGTGGTGACGATCGGGATCAACATGATCGGCGGCAACAGCCGCGACTGTGCAGGTGCCCGATGTGGGCAATCAACTATCGGCGGATGCGGTGGTGGCGCTGCAGAATGCCGGCTTCAAGACACGCAAGCTGACGAAGCCCGATTCGAAGGTGCAGCCGGATCACGTGATCGACACCGAACCGGGCGCGGGCACCGAGGTGGACGCCGGCGACGAGATCACCATCAATATCTCCACCGGACCCGAGCAGCGCGAGATTCCCGACGTCGCGACGATGAGCTACGCCGACGCGGTCAAGAAACTGACCTCTGCCGGCTTCGGCCGGTTCAAGCAGAGTCCGTCGGCGTCGACGCCCGAGCTCAAGGACCGGGTCGTCGGGACGTTGCCGCCGGCGAACCAGACCTCGGCGATCACGAACGAGATCACCATCGTCGTCGGCTCGGGACCCGAAGCCAGGCCGGTGCCCGACGTCAAGGATCAGACCGAGGAGTCGGCGCGGCAGATCCTGACGGCGTCCGGGTTCACCAACCTCATTCCCGTCCCTGCCGACAGCACCACCCCGTGCGGTCAGATCGTCGGCACCGATCCGGCTGCGGGCGGCCAGGTTCCTGTCGACACCCCGATCCAGCTGCAGAAGTCGCAGTGCAACCAGTTCACGATGCCGGATCTGCGTGGACAGTTCTGGACCGATGCCGAGCCACGTCTGCGGGCGATGGGCTGGACGGGTCCCCTGGACAAGGGCGCCGACGCACGCGACAGCGGGCAGCGCACCAATGCGATCGTGACTCAGACCCCTGCCGCGGGCACGGCGATCACCTTCGGCGCGACGATCACGCTGAGCTTCGCTGCGTAGCCGCGCGCACTGTGCTGGCGACCTCGTCCTCCAGGGTGCGCACCAACGACTCGGCCGGGGCCGCGCCGCAGTAGCCCAGCCAGTTGGCCAGCATCCGGTGCCCACCCTCGGTGAGGATCGACTCGGGGTGAAACTGCACGCCGTGGATCGGCAACTCGACGTGTCGAACGCCCATGATGACCCCGCCCTCGGTGCGGGCGGTGACCTCGAGTTCGGCAGGCACGGTATCGGGCAGGATCGTCAACGAGTGGTACCGCGTCGCGGTGAACGGATCCGGAAGGCCCTGTAACACACCGATATTGGCATGGAAGACGGTGCTGGTCTTGCCGTGCAGCAGCTCCGGAGCCCGGTCGACGGTTCCGCCGAACGCCACCCCGATCGCCTGGTGGCCGAGGCATACGCCCAGCAACGGGGTCTTCGCCGCGGCACACGCCGCCACCAGTGGAATGGACGCCCCCGCGCGCTCAGGCGTGCCCGGTCCTGGGCTGAGCAGGACGCCGTCGAAGTCCTGCGCGGCCTTGGCGATATCGGCATCGCCTGCGAGGCGGTCGTCGTCGTTCCGCCACACCTGTGCGTCCACCCCGAGCTGGCCGAGGTACTGGACCAGGTTGAACACGAAGCTGTCGTAGTTGTCGACGACCAAGACCTGCATCAGCCCAGGTTACTAGGCGTGCCTTGCGGCTTCCTGTGCGAGTTGGACCCGCGAGGTCAGGCCGAGCTTGGCGTAGACGTGGGTCAAGTGGTCTCGACCGTGCGCGGCGAGATGAACAGCCGGGTGGCGATGTCCTTGTTGGGCAGCCCCTCGGTGAGGAGCCGGACCACATCGAGTTCGGTCGGCGTCAGCGACTTCCAGCCCGACGCCGGCCGCTTGCGCTCACCGCGGCCGCGCTGCGCGTAGGCGATCGCCTCGTCCGTCGACAGTGCGGCGCCCTCGGCCCATGCCGCGTCGAAGTCGTCGACGCCCATCGTCGTTCGTAGTTCTTCGACCGCGCTGCTCGTGTTCCGCGTCGAAGTTCGGGAACCGCACCTCGCCGGTGCGCTCCCGCATCGCCTCGGCCGCACCGAAGAGTCGCGCCGCCTCGTGGTTACTGTCCGCGACCGCGGCAACGCGGGCCAGGCATTCGAGGATCCAATTCAATCCGTAACGGGCGCCGGTCTCTGCGGCTGCGGTCAGTGCGGCCCGGGCGTCGCGGTCCGCTCCATCCATATCGCCACTGGCGATCATCACCTGCGCGCGCGACGTCAGCGACACCATTCGGTAGCAGCCATACGTTTCGTTGACCGCGTCGTCTGCCCACTCTCGCGCGAGTTCGACGTCACCGGCCGCCAGCGGTCCCAACGCACAGCACCCGAAGACGCCCGCCACCATCATGCGGTTGACGTACGCCTGCCCACGGGCCGTGGCGTACGCACGCCTGGGCGCCGGGTCCGTCACCGGCGGCCTGGCACGCCATGGCGACCGTCGCATGCCACGGTGCCGCGAAGAACTCCATCAGGTCGGACGCGGATTCCAGCGCCAAGTCCGCCGAAGCACGTGCGCCGCCAACGTCACCCAGATTGGCCCTTAGGAATCCCTGCACCAAAAGGCCGTACAGCTGCAGCATCGTGTCGTGCGCGGCTTCTGCTTGGTCGATGGCCTTGCTGAGTTCGACCAGGGCGCTGGCGAAATCCCCCTGGTATCCCCGCGCCCACCCCAGGGCCCAATGACCGGCGCGGACCGTAGCGTGGTTCCCGATCGCCGTCGCCACCTGTAGAGCCTTCGCGGCGGCACGCTCGCAGCTGGGCGGATCGCCCGCACCCATCGCAGAACGTGCTTCCTCGATGTAGAGCTGGCTCCAGATCCACGGATCATCCTGGCCCTTGGCAAGTTCGTTGGCGTGGGCGAAGTAGGGCTGCGACAGCTCCGGGTCATACGCGGTCACAACACCTTTGGCGATGAGTGCTCGGATCAGCAGCTCCGGAGCATCGAGCGTCCGTGCCATGGCCAACGCACGATCTGCCTCGTCGCCGCTCTCTGCCAACAGTGTCCACGCAGCCAGCATGACCTTGTCGACCAATGCGCGGGTGCGGGCGACGGGATCAACCGACGTATCCGTATCTGCCCGCGCAAGAGCCGCTTTCATCCATGCCAAGCCCTTCCCCGTTGCGGCCGCCGTCCTGCCATACCGGGAACAGGGAAGACGCCATGCGCAACGCAACTTCGGTGTCGCCCGCTTCCAGGCTCCACGAAAAGGCCGCGCGGAGGTTGTCCATTTCGCTGTCGATCCGATGGAGTTGCTCCAGATAGTCGGGCCGCCCACGATCATCCAGGACAGCGGCAACCGCCATGAAACGGTCGCGATGTCGCGTCCGCACATCCTCTGCCTCGCCCGACTCGCCGAGCTTCTCGAGCGCGTACTGACGAACCGTCTCCAGTAGCCGGTAACGCGTTCGGCCGGTGGTGTTTTCGGCGATGACGAGCGACTTGTCCACCAGCAGGCTCAACTGGTCGAGCACTTGATAGCGCTCCACCTCGCCGGTACCCGCGACGGCCTGCGCCGCGTCCAGGTCGAACCCGCCAAGGAACACCGCCAGCCGACGGAACAGCACCCGTTCCGGTTCGGTCAGCAACGCGTGCGACCAATCCACCGATGCGCGCAGCGTCTGCTGCCGACGCACCGCGGTGCGTGCGCCGCCCGTCAGTAACCGGAAGCGGTCGTGCAGGCTGCCGAGGATGTCGTCCAGCGACAGCGCCCGCACGCGCGCCGCCGCCAGCTCGATCGCCAGCGGCATCCCGTCGAGGCGGCTGCAGATCTCCTCCACCGTCCCCGAATTCGCTCTCGGTGACAACGAAATCCGGCCGCACCCGGCGCGCGCGATCGGCGAACAGGTCGATCGCCTCGTCACCTATCGACAGCGACGGCACAAGGAACGTCACCTCGCCGGGCACTCCCAGCGGCTCACGGCTGGTCGCGAGCAGTCGCAACCCGTGGCAGGCTCCCAGTAGTTCGGTCGTCAGCGCTGCGGACGCGTCGAGGAGATGCTCGCAGTTGTCCACCACCATCAACACCCGGCGATCGCCGATGGCGCGGACGACACCGTTGTACGTCGATCGGCCGGGCTGGTCGGGCAGACCGACTGCACGGGCGACCGCGACCGGCACCACCTCCGGATGCGTGACCGGCGCCAGGTCGACGTAGTGCACGCCGTCTGGGAAGGCGCTGCCGATGCGGCCCGCGATCTCGACGGCCAGCCGTGTCTTGCCCGCACCACCTGCACCGGTCAGGTTCACCAGCCGGTTGCCTTCCAGCAGCCGTCGCACCTCGTCCATCTGTGCGCCGCGGCCGATGAAGCTGGTGAGCGTCGTCGGAAGGCTGGGCGTATCAACGCCTTTCGAGGTCCGCAGCGGGGGAAATTCGTTGCACGTATCGGGGTGGCACAGCTGCACAACCCGCTCGGGCCTCGGCAGATCGCGCAACTCGTGCGTGCCCAGCTCCGTCAGCCACGCATCGGCGGGCAGGTAGTCGACGACCAGCGGCTCCGTCGCCCCCGACAACAACGTCTGACCGCCGTGTCCGAGGTCGCGCAGGCGCGCCGTCCGGTTGACCGTCGGGCCCGCATAGTTACCCTCGTCACGCAGCTGTATCTGGCCGGTGTGCACCCCGATGCCGCAGCCGGATCGGAGCCAGCGGCGCCCGCTGCAGTTCCAGCGCGCACGCCACGGCGTCACTGGCGCGGGCGAAGGCCACCACGAAGCTGTCGCCCTCGCCCTGCTCGACCGGGCCGCACGCCACCGTGGGATGTCACCAACTCGTCCACCACGGAGTTGAGCCGTCCGAGCGCCGCGGCCATCTCGTCGGCCTGGGTCTCCCACAGTCGCGTCGAACCCTCGACGTCAGCGAGCAGCAGCGTCACGGTTCCGGTCGGCAGCTCGTTCACGTGCAGGTCGCTCCATGCTTCGGGTGCGCTCATGCTAGCCAGCATGCGAAGCCGGGCAGCGGAAAACATCCGCGAAAGCCCGTATATGAGCTCGTTCGGCGCTCAGTAGCCGATGGGCCCGGCGGGTTTGGCGAAACGCATCCGCACAGGATCGGGATGCCCGACGAGGTCGACCGACGATTGCGGATCCTCCGTATAGCCCAGCCCGAAGCGCACGACGTACTGCTTGTAGATCGTCACCGACGGGGAGGCCGCAAGGGCTGCCTGCATGGCGCTCGGATCACCGACCGCGGAGATGACGTACGGGGGGCTGTAGGTGCGGCCGTTGAGCAGGAGAGTGTTCCCGACGCACCGCGGCGCCGACGTTCCGATGATCCGCTGATCCTGCATCTGGACGCCCTCGGCGCCGCCACTCCACAGCGCGTTGAGCACCGCCTGGATGTCCTGCTGGTGCACGACCAGGTCGTCGGGCGACGCGTCGCGGGGGAAGCGGCCGTTGGCGTCGCGCTGGGCGTCGGTGAGCGTGACGACGACGCCGGGGCCGCGCATCGGGTCGAGGCCGGCGTCGGCGGCAAGGGCGGTATTGCGCTTCTGGATCGCCGCCAGCGCCGCGTCCGCGCCGGGCGAGCCGCCGTGATGAGTGTCGATCTCGGTGGCCATGCTGTCGCGTTGCGCGCTGAGCCGGTCCACCGACTGCTGCGCCTCGCGGACCAGGTCGACCAGTCGTGGCGCGTCGCTGCGCCTGATCTCGTCACCGCCTGAGACGCCGTGGGTGGCCGCAAGCAGCAGCCCGGCAAGGAGGCAGACCAGCGGGACGCCGAAGCGCCAGGCGGACGGCCGTGCCGGCTCTGCCATCGCCACTCCCCCGTCGCATTCTCTGCCTGAGGCCGACCTACGTTAACCTCATAGGTGAATCCTGCTTCATCGTCGCACCTGTGGCGCCGAGTGTTTATGAAGGTTGACATGCCCAAGTCGAAGGTCCGTAAGAAGAACGACTTCACCGCCACCCAGGTGAGCCGCACCCCGGTCAAGGTGAAGGCAGGCCCGTCGAGCGTCTGGTTCGTGGTCTTCTTCCTCGGGCTGATGGTCGTCGGCCTCGCCTGGCTGTTGGTTTTCCAGCTCGCCTCGTCGTCGATTCCGTTCCTCGCTGAACTCGGCCCGTGGAACTACGCGATCGCGTTTGCTTTTATGATCACGGGTCTGTTGCTAACTATGCGTTGGCGGTGACGGTCTCATAGGTCCTGATGAATTTATCTTGGCCTTGGCTCGTTACCCGTTCCGCAACCTGATGGTCACCCAATCACATCGTTGTGATTCATCCCCATTGGGGATAGCACTTGTGGATAACCCTATAAATAGGGGTAAAGGGGTGTGGATTACCCGTGCAGCAAACTGAGTGGAGCCCGCCTGCCCTCGGAGTCGCAGCGTGCGGCGTAGTGGGCCTGATGATGGCTATCGCCGCTGTGACCCTAGTCACAGACCCCCCTGGGAAGATCCTCGCGATCATTGCCGCTGCCGGACTTCTGTTGTTTGCAACGCTTTCCTGGCGCGCGCGCCCAAAGCTGGCAATCAGCGACAGCTGTCTAATAGTCCGCGGTGCACTGCGCACGCACCGCCTCACCAAGGCGGACATCAAGATCATTCGGATCACCGAATTCCGGCGCCTGGCCCGAAAAACCCGTTTACTCGAAATCGACACAACCGACGATCGGCTGTTCGTCCTCACGCGATGGGATCTGGGTGCCGACCCGCTCGACGTTCTCGACGCACTGACCGCGGCCGGTCTCGCCGGCCGCTAGTCAGTCCGTCAGGAGACGGTGATCGACTCGATGACGACCGGCTCGGTGGGCCGGTCGCTGCGGTCGACGCTCGTAGTCGCGATCGCGTCGACGACCTTCTGCGACTCCTGGTCGACGACCTCACCGAAGATGGTGTGCTTCCGGTTGAGGTGCGGAGTCTTGCCTGCGGTGATGAAGAACTGGGAGCCGTTGGTTCCCGGCCCCGCGTTCGCCATCGCAAGCAGGTAGGGCTTGTCGAACTGGAGTTCCGGGTGGAACTCGTCGTCGAACTGGTAACCCGGGCCGCCGCGACCTGTTCCGGTCGGGTCGCCGCCCTGGATCATGAAGCCGTCGATCACGCGGTGGAACACGGCGCCGTCGTAGAACGGGCCGGAGGTGCCGCCCGACGCGTTCTCGGTGCTGTAGTCCTTGTCGCCCTGTGCCAGTCCGACGAAGTTCGCGACGGTCTTGGGGGCGTGGTTTCCGAACAGTGCGATCTTGATGTCACCACGATTGGTATGCAGGGTCGCGGTCGCTGTCTGAATGGGGCTCGTCACGGGAAGTCAGTCTGCCACGCGTGGTTCGTGCCGAACCGGGCACCGTTGTGTTGTCGATGATGGCAGGCTGGTATCGATCCCAGCAGGGCCGCGAAAGAGGTGCGAGATGAGCTCGAAGACCGATGCCCGACTGACCCCGGGACAGCGCTTGTCCCGCGGCCTGCGCTACACCGCGGTGGGACCGGTCGACGTGACGCGGGGCGGCGTCGGGTTGGGCTGGCAGGGTGCGGCCTCGGCGGCGGGCAGCATTCGCGAACGCGTCGAGAAGAGCCGGCTGGCCAAGGAGCTCGCCAAGGAGTTGGAGGGCGCGCAGGAGACCATCGCGCAGGAGCTCGCCGCGGCGCAGGAGGTCATCGCCAACCTGCCGCAGGCGATCGCCGATGCCCGCAAACCCAAGCGCAGGCCGCGTCCCCTCGTCCTGGCGGCAGCCGGAGTAGCGGTGGTTGCCGTTGGGGCAGTGGCGTTTTCGATCATCAGGCGGTCGATGCAACCCGAGCCGTCGCCGCGGCCGCCGAGCGTCGAAGTGACCCCGAAGCCGTAGCGAAATGGCCACCGACGACCGATAACTGGATCCCTCGCGTCGACCTTCAAGCGCGCGGGCCGTGGAAGCGCAATTTCGCTGGTGGCTGGGCGGTCCGCTGTTCGCCAGCAAGACGGGGTTGGCGGTCTGTGCGGCACACGTCGCGGCGCCTTTGGAAGCTCCGCTCATGAAGGCGACCGGCGGCCGCGTTAGCGGCTCAGCCTCACGTTCCGGTGTCGGTGTTGACGTCGGTCGGCGCGCGCAGCGGACGAACGTCGTGAGATCCCGCTCGCCTACTTCACCGACGGCGACGACGTGGTTCTGATCGCATCTAATTACGGAGGCGCACGGCATCCCGCGTGGTATCACAACCTGCGTCGCCCATCCCGAGTGCGAATTGCACATCGGTCCGCGCGGAGGCTCGATTCATCGCCCGTGAAGTTAACGGCCGCGGACCGTGACCGGCTGTACGGGCTCGCCGCCGAACGACTCGCCAGCGTGTTTGCGCTGCACGAGAAGCGCAGCGGCGCCAGGACGATCCCCGTCATGCGGCTGACGCCGGCCGATTGAACTTTGTGGAGCCTAGGGGATTCGAACCCCTGACTTCTGCCTTGCAAAGGCAGCGCTCTACCAACTGAGCTAAGGCCCCGTTTCAGGAAGGTTGGTCGGCGGCAGCGTGCCACACCTCGACGCCTTGTCGCGACCGCACCACGAGTACCGCCAGCGCCACCGTCGCGACCAGTAAAACCAGTCTCTTCATGGTGACCCTTTCCGTGGGCCTAGGAGGACTCGAACCTCCGACCTCTTCGTTATCAGCGAAGCGCTCTAACCACCTGAGCTATAGGCCCTTAACGCACATGGCCGAGCGACGAGATTACCGTAATTGCGACACTTCGCCCAAACCGGATCAGTCGCGGTCGGCCAGCGTCACCTCGATGCCGCCGACCAGATCGGTGGTCAGGTTGTAGATGAAGACACCGACCGTGGCCATCGCCGTCAGGAGCACGATGTTCACCAGGCCGATCAACGCCGCGCCGCCGAAGATCGTGCCGCTGGACACCAGCTCCCCGCCTGCCTGGCCGCTCGCGCTGGTGAGCAGGTCGCCGACGTTGCTGTTGAGCTTGCTCCACACGCCCATGCCGCCGAGCACCAGGTACAGGAACGCCACGGCGATCATCCAGACGAAGAACAGCGCCACCGAAAGCACCAACGAGACCTTCAGCGCACTCCACGGGTCGATCCGGCGGATCTGCATGCTCGCCCGCACCGGGCCCGCGTGGGTGCGGCCGGCCACCTGAACGCGAGTGGGAGTGACCTGGCGCGCAGGCGGCTCGGTGCGCTCCGGGACGACCTTGCGCTGCGGTTGGCGCGGTGCAGCGCCGGACAGGTCGGGTAGTTCACTGGCGTAGGCCTCGCCGATCGGGGGATCGGTGCGCGGCGCCGCTTCTGCGGTCTCCGCGCGCGCTCCGCCTGATGCCCCGCCGGAGATGAAACTGTTCAGCCGGGCATCCGCGCCGGGGGAGTGCCCGGGGGCGGCGGCGGCGCCCCGCTGTGGCTCGGACCTGCTGGACTCCCGCGGAGTGCGCGGCGACTGATTCTGCGCCGCGCGTGACGCAGGCCCGCGCTGCCACGGCGGTACGTCGCGGCCCATCGCGTTGCCCAGCGAACCTGTCTCCGGGTCGTCGGGTACGGAGCCGTTGCCACTACCGTCTCCCGAGCGCGGATAGCCCGCCTCGTTCGGTGAAGTCACTACGGCTCCTTAACGTCGGTCACGTCGCCCGGCCTACTCCTCGGCCTCGTCGACGTCGCTCTCCTCAGCGTTGCGTGCTATCGCAATCAGTGTCGCGCCCTCGCCCAGGTTCATCAACCGAACGCCCTTGGTCTGCCGTCCGGCCTTGCGAACCTGGCGCGCGGTGGTGCGGATGACGCCGCCGCCCGACGTGATCGCGTAGAGCTCGGTTTGGTCATCGACCACCAACGCTCCAACCAGACTGCCACGTCGCTTGTCGAACTGGATGGTCAATACCCCTTTGCCGCCGCGGCCCTGCACCGGATACTCGTCGATCGCGGTCCGCTTCGCATACCCGCCTGCCGTCGCGACCAGCAGGAACGTATCCGGGATCACCACGTTCAGCGAGAGCAGCGCGTCGTCGGTGTTGAACCGCATGCCCTGCACACCGGAGGTGGCCCGGCCCATCGGCCGCAATGCCTCGTCGGTTGCCGAGAAGCGGATCGACTGGCCCTTCGCCGACACCAGCAGCAGGTCGTCGTCGGCCGAGCACAACACCGCGCCGACCAACTCGTCGCCGTCGCGGAGGTTCACCGCGACGATGCCGCCGGAGCGGTTCGAGTCGAAATCGGTCAGCTTCGACTTCTTCACCAGACCGTTCTTCGTGGCCAGCACCAGATACGGCGCGTCCTCGTAGCTCTTGATCTGGATCACCTGAGCGATCCGCTCCTCCGGCTGGAACGCCAGCAGGTTCGCGACGTGCTGGCCGCGCGCGATACGCGACGCCTCGGGCAGGTCGTACGCCTTGGCCCGGTAGACCCGGCCCTGCGTGGTGAAGAAAAGGATCCAGTCGTGCGTCGAGCACACGAAGAAGTGGTTGACGATGTCGTCCTGCTTCAGCCCGGCGCCCTGCACACCCTTGCCGCCGCGCTTCTGGCTGCGGTACAGATCGGACTTGGTCCGCTTGGCGTAGCCGGTCTCGGTGATCGTCACGACCACCTCTTCGCGGGCGATCAGATCTTCGTCGGCGACGTCACCGTCGGCCGGGATGATTCGCGTGCGACGGTCGTCGCCATACTTCTCGACCAGCTCGGCGAGCTCATCGTGCACGATCGCGCGCTGGCGTTCCGGCTTGGCGAGGATGTCCTCGAGGTCGGCGATCTCGGCCTCGATCTTGGCCAGGTCGTCGACGATGCGCTGACGTTCCAACGCGGCCAGCCGGCGCAGCTGCATGTCGAGGATCGCCTGGGCCTGGATTTCGTCGATGTCGAGCAACTCGATCAAGCCCTGGCACGGGCGACGTCGACGTTCTCCGACGCGCGGATCAGCGCGATGACCTCGTCGAGCGCGTCGAGCGCCTTGACCAGACCGCGCAGGATGTGGGCCCGCTCGTTGGCCTTGCGCAACCGGTAGGTGGTGCGCCGGACGATGACCTCGAGCTGGTGGACGACGTACAGGCGGATCAGCTGGTCGATGCGCAGCGTGCGCGGGACGCCGTCGACGATCGACAACATGTTCGCGCCGAAGCTGGTTTGCAGCTGGGTGTGCTTGTAGAGGTTGTTCAGCACCACCTTGGCCACGGCATCGCGCTTGATCTCGACGACGATGCGCATGCCGACCCGGTCGCTGCCCTGGTCCTCGATGTTCGCGATGCCTGCGAGCTTGCCGTCGCGGACCTGGTCGGCGATCGAGGTGATGAAGTTGTCGTGGTTCACCTGATAGGGGAGCTCGGTGATGACCAGCAGCGTGCGGCCCCTCGAGTCCTCCTCGATCACGACGACACCGCGCATGCGAATGGATCCGCGGCCGGTCGTGTAGGCGTCGTGAATTCCCTGCGACCCGACGATGAGGCCGTAGGTGGGGAAGTCCGGCCCCTTCACGCGTTCGGTGACGGCCGCCAGCGTCGCCTCTTCGTCTGCCTCGTAGTTGTCGAGGCACCAGAAGACCGCCTCCGAGAGCTCTCGGAGGTTGTGCGGCGGCATATTGGTGGCCATTCCGACCGCGATGCCGCCGGAACCGTTGGCAAGCAGGTTCGGGAACCGGCTGGGAAGGACGGTCGGCTCCTGCACGCGGCCGTCGTAGTTCGGGATGAAATCGACTGTCTCCTCGTCGATTTCGCGCAGCATCTCCATCGCCAACGGCGTGAGGCGTGCCTCGGTGTACCTCATGGCGGCCGGTGGATCGTTGCCCGGCGAGCCGAAGTTGCCCTGCCCGTCCACCAGCGGGTAGCGCAGCGACCACGGCTGCGCCATCCGGACGAGGGTGTCGTAGATCGACGAGTCGCCGTGCGGGTGGTAGTTGCCCATCGTCTCCGCGACCGAACGGGCGGACTTGGCGTGCCCGCGGTCGGGCCGGAAGCCGGAGTCGAACATGGCGTAGAGCACGCGGCGGTGCACCGGCTTGAGCCCGTCACGGACCTCCGGCAGCGCGCGGCCGACGATCACGCTCATCGCGTAGTCGATGTAGCTGCGCTGCATCTCCTGCTGGATGTCGACGGGCTCGACGCGGTCTCCTGCTTCGTCGCCTGGCGGCAACGTGGTGTCAGTCATGTGATTTCAGTCCTAGTTGGCGTTAAACATCAAGGAAGCGCACGTCTTTGGCGTTGCGGGTGATGAAGCTGCGGCGGGCCTCGACGTCCTCGCCCATCAGGATCGAGAACAGTTCGTCGGCAGCCGCGGCGTCGTCGAGGGTGATCTGCCGCAGCACGCGCACCGACGGGTCCATCGTGGTCTCCCACAGCTCCTTGGCGTCCATCTCGCCGAGGCCCTTGTAGCGCTGGATTCCGTCTTCGGTGTTGATCCTGCGGCCTGCGGCCCGACCGGCCTCCAGCAGCCCGTCGCGTTCTCGGTCGGAATAGGCGAATTCCGGTTCGCTGCGCTGCCACTTCAGCTTGTACAGCGGCGGCTGCGCAAGGAAGATGTGCCCGTTCTCGACCAACGGCTTCATGAACCGGAACAACAGGGTCAGCAGCAGGGTCGAGATGTGTTGGCCGTCGACGTCGGCGTCGGCCATCAGCACGATCTTGTGATAGCGGAGCTTGGAGAGGTCGAACTCGTCGTGAATGCCGGTGCCAAGCGCAGTGATGATCGCCTGGACTTCGGTGTTCTTCAGCACGCGGTCGATGCGGGCCTTCTCGACGTTGATGATCTTGCCGCGCAGCGGAAGGATCGCCTGGAACATCGAGTCCCGGCCGCTCTTCGCGGAGCCACCTGCCGAGTCACCCTCGACCACGTACAGCTCCGACTTACGCGGGTCGGTGGACCGGCAGTCGGCCAGCTTGCCGGGCAACCCCCCGATGTCGGTGGCGCTCTTGCGCCGCACCAGCTCGCGGGCCTTTCGGGCCGCCAGGCGGGCTTGCGCCGACGAGACCGCCTTGTTCACAACGGTTTTCGCTTCGGCCGGGTTGGCCTCGAACCAGTGGGCTCAACTGCTCGTTGCAGATCTTCTGGACGAACGACTTCACCTCGGTGTTGCCGAGTTTGGTCTTGGTCTGACCCTCGAACTGCGGTTCGGACACCTTCACCGAGAGGACCGCCGCAAGGCCCTCGCGAATGTCGTCACCCGTCAGGTTGGGGTCCTTCTCCTTGAGCAGCTTCTTGTCCTTGGCGTACTTGTTGACGACGCTCGTCAGCGCCGCCCGGAACCCCTCTTCGTGGGTGCCGCCCTCATGGGTGTTGATGGTGTTGGCGAAGGTGTGCACCGATTCCGAATATCCGGCATTCCACTGCATCGCGACCTCGACCTCGTGGCCCTCGCCCTTGCCCTCGAAGTCGATGATGCTCTGCTGGATCGGTGTCTTGGTGCGGTTGATGTGCTTGACGTAGTCGACCAACCCGCCCGGGTAATGGAACGTGCGGTTCTTCACCTTCTGCGGGGCCTTGGCCTCGGCCTGCCTTCTCCTCCGCGGACTTCGGTGCCTCCGCGGTATCGCTGACGACCTCGTCGACCACTTCGTCGGGTGCCACGCGTTCGTCGGCGAGGGTGATGGTCAGACCCTTGTTGAGGAAGGCCATCTCCTGCAGTCGCCTGGCGACGGTCTCGAAGTCGTAGTTGGTGGTCTCGAAGACATCCGGGTCCGCCCAGTAGCGGACCGTGGTTCCGGTCTTCTTGGTGGCATCGCCCTGCTTGATGGTGCCGGGCACCGCGCGGTCGTAGAACTGGAACCACTCGTGGCCGTCGCGGGAGATGTCCACCTCGAGCCGGGTGGACAGGGCGTTGACCACGGACACGCCGACGCCGTGCAGGCCGCCACTGACGTTGTAGCCACTGTTCTCGCCGCCGAACTTGCCGCCCGCGTGCAGCTGGGTCATCACGACGTCGACCGTGGGGGAGCCGCTCGCGTGCATCTCGACCGGGATACCGCGGCCGTCGTCGGCGACCTCGACGCCACCGTCCTCGAGGATCCGGACGTCGACCTTCGAGGCATATCCGGCCATCGCCTCGTCGACCGCGTTGTCGACGACCTCCCAGACGAGGTGGTGCAGACCACTCTCGCCGGTGGAGCCGATATACATGCCCGGGCGTTTGCGGACCGCCTCCAAACCTTCGAGCACGGTGATCGCGGAGGCGCCGTACTCCTTCGTTTTCGAGCTCTTCGCAGCGGGCGCAGTCTTCTTAGCGGCAGGCACGGTCGCCAGCATCTCCTCGGGGGTCGCAGCGGCGGTGTCGGTACCGCCTGCAAGTCACTCGTTCAGTCTACCGGGAACTAGCGACAGGACCGATACTGAGGCCGCGTTTCTGCACACCTATTTGCGCCGCCTGTGGAATTTCTCGCTCCAAGGTGCGTCAAGACGCTTGAGAATGGGACCCGTTTCGTTCTCGCGGCTCTCAGCCAACAGCTGAAACGGCGGTTATCCGTATGTGTCGCGTGGGCCGCGGCCCGCTACGTGGTAGCGGCCCTTGCGCCAGGACGGGGCGACCGGGCCGACGATTCGCAGCGATGTCACCACTCCGTCGCCGACCGCCGCTGCAATTTTAGCCAGAAGTTGCGCCTGAACCATCCGTAATTGGGTCGCCCACGCCGTCGATTCCGCGGTAACGCTGAGCACTCCTTCGCGCAGGCCTGTCGGCGTCGCGTGAGCGGCGATCTGCTCGCCGACGACGGTCGGCCACCGCCCGAAGACTGTTCCTTCGGCGACCCGTCCCGACCATCCGCGGGTCTTGGCGAGGTCTTGAGTAGCCGCGCCAAGCGTTTGGGGATCCCGGTTGTCGGGTCCCGGCCCAGACCAACTCCGCCGACGGCCTGCCACTCGGCGCGGGGTGGGGGAGTTCCGGCCTCTGCCGACGTTCTTGCCCTGGCTGCGGGCCACGCCCCTGGCCTCTTCAAGTGTGCGACGCACCAGGTCCATGCCGGTGAGTCCGGCAAGGTGCTCCGGGGGGGTGACCGGGCCGTCCTCGTCGCGATCCTCACCCGCATCCGTATCCGGGTTCACGATTCCACCATCGAGATCCGGCCGCCGTCCTCGTCGCACATCGTTATCTCTATTCTTCGCGCGTCCCAGTCCGATGGGATGTCCTCGCCGACGGCCGCGGTCACCAAAACCTGCTCGGCCGAGGCCGCGACCTCGGCAAGTGCGCGCCGACGCGCCGCATCCAGTTCCGCGAACACGTCGTCGAGCAGAAGCACGGGATCGCCCCCCTCTGCACGCAGCAGTTCGTAGGCCCCCAGCCGAAGGGCCAGCGCCATCGACCACGATTCCCCGTGGCTTGCAAAGCCTTTCGCGACTTGATCGCCGAGCCGCAGTTCGAGATCGTCGCGGTGCGGGCCGACCAGACAGACCCCGCGCTCGATCTCGGCATCCCGCCGACGGGCGAGTGCATCCAGAAGGGCCGCCTCGAAGAACTCCACGGTCTCGTTCTGCCCGTCGATCTGCTCGACCTTGCTGCGGTAGTGGATCGCCGCCGGCCGCGACGCCGGCGCCAGCAGCTGGTATGCCTTCTCGACCTCCGGACACAGCTCGTTGACCAACTCCACCCGAGCCGCGACCAGCTGCGCGCCGTGAGCGGCCAGGTGTCCGTCCCACACATCGAGGGTTTCGGCGACGCTGCTGCGGTCGCCGCGATACCTGCGCACCCGCCGCCGTCTTCAGCAGTGCGGTGCGCTGCCGCAGCACCTTGTCGTAGTCGGCGCGCACCCCGGCGATCCGCGGTCGCCGCGTCGTCGCGAGTTCGTCGAGGTAGCGGCGCCGTTCCGCGGGATCCCCCCGGACCAACGCGAGGTCCTCCGGGGCGAACATCACCGCGCGAAGCACGCCGAGTACTTCGCGCGCCGATCGGACAGGGGACCGGTTCAGCCGCGCCTTGTTCGCGCGGCCCGCCATCACCTCGAGGTCGATGGCGAGTTCGCGGCCCTCGTTGACGACGATGGTCGAGATGATCGCGCGGTCCGCGCCTGCACGCAGCAATGGAGCATCGGACGCCACTCGGTGTGACCCGAGCGTCGCCGAATACCACAGTGCCTCAACAAGATTGGTCTTCCCGTAGCCGTTCGGACCGACGAACACAGTCCGGCCAGGCTCGAGATCGAGATCGGCCCGGGCCCATGACCGAAAATCCTGTAATCCCAGGTGGCGGACGTACAACCCGTTATCCGGACTCGCTGACCCGCTTCACCGCGTGCCCTCCGAATTGGTTGCGCAGTGCGGCGACCGCCTTCATCGTCGGCGAATCGTCCTGACGCGACAGGAAGCGCGCAAAGAGGGCTGCCGCGATGCTCGGCACGGGCACCCGGAGCCGAATCGCCTCTTCGACCGTCCACCGGCCTTCGCCGGAATCCTCGGTGTATCCGGTGATCTCATCCAGTCCCGGATCCTCCTTGAGCGCCTTGGCGAGAAGCTGCTGCAGCCACGAGCGCACCACGGTGCCGTTGGTCCAAGCCTGGTAGACGGCCTGCGGACTCTTGATCAGGTCCTCCGCGGCGAGCACCTCATAACCTTCGGCGTAGGCCGTCATCAGCGCGTACTCGATGCCGTTGTGCACCATCTTCGCGAAATGCCCCGCCCCGACCTCGCCCGCGTGCACGAACCCGTCTTCCCGCGGCCCCGGTGGCCGAAGGGTGTCGAAGATCGGCATCGCGCGCTCGACATCGTCGGCGCTGCCGCCGACCATCAGCCCGTATCCCTCGGTCAGACCCCAGATGCCACCCGACACACCCGCGTCGACGAAGGCCACGCCCTTTTCGGCCAACAGTTTCGCGTGCCGAGCATCCTCGGTGTATCGCGAGTTACCGCCGTCGATCACCAGGTCGCCTTCGCTGAGCTCCTTGCCGAGGTCGGTGATCGTCCCGTCGGTGATGGGTCCGGACGGCACCATCACCCAGACCACGCGCGGCGCTTCTGAGGGCCTCGGCGAGCGCGGCCAGCGTCGGCACATCGCTGACCTCCGGACGCGGGTCGTAGCCGATCACCTCGTGACCGCCTTCGCGCAGACGCTCCCGCATGTTGAAGCCCATCTTGCCAAGGCCGATCAAACCCAATTGCATGTAGCGCCTCTCTCGTAGCGGGTGGAATCCCTAGCCAGGGAGCCGCACCGGCATCAACAGGTAGACGTAGTCGGTGTCGGCCGCGGGGAACGGCCCCGCGCCTGCACCTCCAGTGCCATCCTCATCGTCGCTTGCCGGACGCAACACCGCAGGACGGCTGGGAGTCGTGAAGCCGAACGTCACGCGGTCCGTATGCAACGAACCGAGGCCGTCGGTCAGATACGTCGGGTTGAACGCGATCGTCAGCGGCTCGCCTGAGAACGTCACCGCAATGTCCTCCTCGGCGCGGCCGACGTCATCGGCGCCGGCCGACAGCTTCAGCACATCGTCGGCGAACTCCATTCGGACCTGCGCTCCACGGTCGGCGACCAGGGCAACGCGTTTGATGGCCTCGGTCAGTTCGGCGACGCCGATGGTGGCGACGGCCGTGTGCTCGGTCGGCAGCAGCTGACGAAATTTCGGGAATTCGGCGTCGAGCAGTCGCGTGGTGCTGCGCTTGCCATCGCTGCGGATGCCGAGCAGCCCCTCCTTGCCGACAGCAGATCCCGCTCCGAGCGATAGATGCACATCGCCAGCGCCGGTACCTGCCTTCGCGGCTTCGGACAAAGTCTTGGCCGGTACAAGCACAGCGGCTTCGATGTCGGCCGCCGCGGTCGCCCAGGTCAGCTCGCGAACGGCGAGCCGGAACCGATCGGTGGCCGCCAAAACCACAGTCTCGCCGGATATCTCGACACGAATTCCGGTCAGCATCGGCAGCGTGTCGTCCCGGCCTGCGGCCACTGCGACCTGGCCGATCGCCTCCGAGAACAACTCGGCGGAGACGACTCCGGTCTCGTCGGGCAGGGTCGGCAGCGTCGGGTAGTCCTCGACCGCCATGGTCGGCAGGGAAAATTTCGCGCTGCCGCAGTTCAGCAGGACCCTCGTGCCTTCAACGCTGACATCCACCGGTTTGGCAGGAAGTGCCCTTGTGATGTCCGACAAGAGCCTTCCGGACACCAAAACACTTCCAGGAGAAGCTATCTCGGCTGCAACCTGTACTTCGGCCGAAACTTCGTAGTCGAATCCCGAGATGGTCAGGCCATCGTCGGAACCTGTCAGAAGCACGCCTGCGAGCACAGGAACCGTCGGCCTGGTCGGCAGGTTACGAGCCACCCAGGCCACCGCGTCGGCGAAGTCTTCGCGCACGAGCCGGCACTTCAGATCGGAGAGACCAACCGTCGTTGTCGCCACGTTCATAGTGTCCCTTCGATCAACTCACAACTCGTGCTTTAACCAGCGCTTTCGGGATGCCTACGCATCAATCGCCCAATGTCGCTGCGACGACCGTAACGGGTGTCGAAGACCCACCGTAGAGCTTTCGGCCCCATCTTGAAAGCTAATCGATCGGGGTGACAACGCAGCGCAGCGATGTGCCGCGGACGGCTCGTGACGCGCTGTCCCCAGGGACCTTCTTCTGAAGGAAAACTAGGTAGATATAAAAGCAACAGTAATAGGTCCTGTGGAAGCTGTGGATGAACCACGGTCGGCGCAGGACGATCCTTGTATGGGGCTGTGAATCACTTGTGTACGAGTGAGGTCCGCGATCGAGATGGTTGGGGACGGCGCCGACGGTGGGGAGGAAACCACACCGGGCGCTCGACATGTCCGGCAATTGTCCACAGGGTGTGCACAGGCCGCAGATGTGACGGCTGTTGCGAAGGTGGCGGAAGTTTTTCGAAGAATTTTTGCGATGCGCTCAGCGCTTGGCGCGCTGACGGATGCGTGTGGTCAATTCCTTGACCTGATCGAACACCTCGCGCCGCTCCGCCATCTCGCCGCGGATCTTCTTCTCGGCGTACATGACCGTGGTGTGGTCGCGGCCGAACGCCTGACCGATCTTGGGCAGCGAGAGATCGGTGAGTTCGCGGCACAGGTACATCGCGATCTGACGAGACGAGGCCAGCGCCCTGGTCTTGCCCGGTCCGCGGAGCTCTTCGACGGTGGTTTCGAAGTACTCGGCGGTGGCGGCCATGATGCCTGCGGTGCCGATCTGGATGCTGTTCACGTCCGCGATCAGGTCACGCAGCACGATCTCTGCCAGAGACTTGTCGATCGGTGTCTTGTTCAGTGACGCGAATGCCGTGACGCGGATGAGTGCACCCTCGAGTTCACGGATGTTCCGCTCGATGCTGCTGGCGATGAGCTCGAGGACGTCGTCGGGAACGTCGAGCCGATCCATCTGAGCCTTCTTTCGAAGGATCGCGATGCGAGTCTCCAACTCCGGCGGCTGGACGTCGGTGATCAAACCCCATTCGAACCGGGTGCGCAGCCGGTCCTCGAGGGTGGCCAACTGCTTTGGTGGGCGGTCGGAGGAGATGACGATCTGCTTGTTCGCGTTGTGCAGCGTGTTGAACGTGTGGAAGAACTCCTCCTGGATGCCTTCCTTGCCCTCGATGAACTGGATGTCGTCGACGAGCAGCACGTCGATGTCCCGGTAGCTCCGCTTGAACGAGGCTTTGCGGTCATCGCGAAGCGAGTTGATGAAGTCGTTGGTGAATTCCTCGGTCGAGACGTACTTGACGCGCATGCCGGGAAACAGTCGTTGGGCGTAGTTGCCCGCCGCGTGCAACAGGTGAGTCTTGCCCAGGCCGGATTCGCCCCAGATGAAGAGCGGGTTGTAGGCGCGCGCCGGCGCCTCGGCGATGGCAAGGCTGGCGGCATGAGCGAACCGATTCGACGCGCCGATGACGAAGGTGTCGAAGGTGTAGCGCTTGTTGAGCCCGATCGACTCGGCGTCGCTTCGCCGCGATCTTGCGGGGCCGGCTCGAGAAATAGGTCGGCCAACTCTCCTCGGCGCTGGCGAGCGCTTCGCTTACTTCATCGATCTCGTCGGCGTCGGGGTCCGTATAGGTATCGGGCGCCGTCCCGAGGTTGTCGTCGGGATCGTCTGGGCTCGGGCTCGCGATTCTCACACCGAGTTCTACGCGCTGGCCCAGCTGACGGCTCAATGCGGAAATGATCGGTTCACGCAGATGGCGTTCGATCTCGTTCTGCACAAAACTCGTGGGGACCGACAGGAGGGCAAAGCCCTCGGTGATGACGAGCGGTTTGACGAGCTTGAGCCATGCCCTTTGCTGGGGGGTGAGATTTGGCGCCGCCGGTTCGCCGTTGGCCGCCGCGGATGACGAGGTATCGCCGTTCAGCTCGGCAAGCACGGTGTTCCACACGGCGACGAAGGGAGCGTCGGGGTCAGCGCTCAATTACGGGTACCCCCTCGAGCCGGTCCAAGGGACCAGAATACGAACGAAGACGAACTGTACACATAGTTATCCACAGCCTGTGGATAGAAACAGTCGCCGCCGCTCTGTTGTCTACCGGCGAGTATGCCGCGGGTGTGGGCTCGTCACAGTTGGTTCGCACGCTGTGGGCTCGCGACCTGTCCGGCTTCCTCGCTTCGTTGTCTGTCGCCGTCCCAGTGGCAGAACGGCATTGCCAGAAGCTAACAGTTTTCTGCGCATCCGCCAACCGTTCTGCAACATTGCCCGGAGGCAAGTTTTTGGCAACGCGCGGGCGGTTACGGCAGTGACGGATGGGGTCCCTCCCTTGGTCGCGGTTGTATGGTTTGACCTAGGGAAATCTCGTCAGTACCCTCGAACAGTCGCCCGTACGTGGTGACACGGCTGCGATCCGGAACTCCACCCGGAGACCGCGCCGGTTAGCGAGCGAGACGAAGAACTTACCAACGGGGATCGCATCCAGTCCTGTGCGGCTGATGTGGTTGCCAGACGCAACAAGGAGTGACAGCCGTGGCCAAGGGCAAGCGGACCTTTCAACCCAACAACCGGCGCCGTGCGCGGGTGCATGGGTTTCGGCTACGGATGCGGACACGGGCCGGCCGGGCGATCGTTGCCAGCCGGCGCGGTAAGGGCCGTCGCAAGCTGACTGCGTAGTGCGACGCAGGATCTAGCGCGGTGCTTCCGGGCCGGAACCGGATGACGCGGTCGACGGAATTCGGTACCACAGTCAATCGAGGGGTGCGGGCGGTGCAGCCCGACATCGTGGTGCACGCTCGCCGATGCGCCGATTCTGAGCGCGGCGGTCCGCGGGTAGGGCTGGTGGTCGCCAAATCGGTGGGCGGTTCCGTGCAACGGCACCAGGTTGCCCGCAGGCTCCGGCACGTGGCCCGAACGATGATCGATGAGCTGGATCCGGCCGACCGGATCGTCATCCGCGCGCTTCCCAATAGCAGCGACGCGACCATCGGCCCGGCTCGAACAGCAGTTGCGAGTCGGCGCTGAAAAAGGTGCACCTGCTCGACGGGACCCGATGATGGCCCGCGCGCTCATCTTTCTGATTCAGCTGTATCGCAACACCGTCTCTCCGTTGCGATTGCCCACGTGTCGGTTCACGCCGACGTGCAGTCAGTACGCGGTGGAAGCCCTGAGTGAATACGGGGTCTTCCGCGGCGGGTGGCTGGCGATGGTCCGGCTCGCGAAGTGCGGTCCGTGGCATCGGGGAGGATGGGACCCAATACCCGAACGCCGCGGGACGCACCCGGAGAGCGCCATCGACGACGCTAGGAGCAAGTCGGTTGTTTAACTGGTTCAGCCTCGACATCATTTACTACCCGGTCTCGGCGATCATGTGGGTCTGGTACAGGATCTTCGGTTTCCTGCTGGGGCCCGACAACTTCTTCGCCTGGGCGCTGACGGTGATGTTCCTGGTGTTCACGCTGCGCGCCATCCTGTACAAACCGTTCGTCCGGCAGATCCGCACAACGCGGCAGATGCAGGAACTGCAACCGCAGATCAAGGCGCTGCAGAAGAAGTACGGCAAGGACCGCCAGCGGATGGCGCTCGAGATGCAGAAGCTCCAGAAGGAACACGGGTTCAACCCGATCCTCGGCTGCCTGCCGATGCTGGCGCAGATCCCGGTGTTCCTCGGGCTGTACCACGTGCTGATGTCGTTCAACCGGACCCAGACCGGCATCGGCCGACTCGGGCTCTCGGTGGAGGAGAACCGCAGCCTCGGCAACTACATGTTCAGCGCCACCGACGTCGGCCACTTCCTCGACGCCAACCTGTTCGGGGCCCCGCTCGGCGCGACGATGATCCAGAAGCACGGCCTGGAGGCGTTCACCGAATTCAACCGCCCGTCCGTGATCGCGGTGGGCGTGCCGCTGATGATCCTCGCGGGCGTCGCGACGTACTTCAACAGCCGGGCGTCGGTGGCGCGGCAGAGTCCGGAAGCCGCGGCCAATCCGCAGACCGCGATGATGAACAAGCTGGCGTTGTACGTGTTCCCGCTCGGCGTCGTCGTCGGTGGCCCGTTCCTGCCGCTGGCGATCATCATGTACTGGCTCGCCAACAACGTCTGGACCTTCGGTCAGCAGCACTATGTGTTCGGCAAGATCGAGAAGGAAGAAGAAGCGAAGAAGCTCGAGGCGATCGAGCGGCGAGCGACCAACGCCCCGCCACCGGGAGCCAAGCCGAAGCGTGCGCGCAAGGGGGAGACGCCCGCGGGCGACGGCACCGCGGACACCTCCTTCGAGGTGACCTCGACCGGCGGTAGCGAGCTGACCAACGGCGATTCGGACCCGGACACGTCCGCCAAGCCGAACGCGAAGAGCGGCGGCACCGGCCCCGCGAAACCGGGGCCGACACCGCGCCCAGGAGCCCGCCCGAAGAAACGAAAGCGTTGACCGGAACCGACCGGCGAATGAGGAGATGACACAAATGACTGACTTCGACGAACCCGCCACCGAAGAGCGGGACGAGCAGACCGCCGTCGTGGAGACGGAAGCGTCACAGAATGGCGACGAACCGGCTACGCCCACGGGCGAGGACCTGGAGGAGCGTCTGGTCGCCGAGGGGGAGATCGCCGGCGACTACCTCGAGGAGCTGCTGGACCTCCTCGACTTCGACGGAGACATCGACCTCGACGTTGAGGGCGACCGCGCCATCGTGAGCATCGACGGCGGCGAGGACCTCGCCAAACTGGTCGGCCGCAAGGGCGAGGTGCTCGACGCGCTGCAGGAGCTGACCCGGCTGGCGGTCCATCAGAAGACCGGTGAGCGAAGCAGGCTGATGCTGGACATCGCGCGCTGGCGCCGGAAGCGCCGCGAAGAACTGGCCGCGCTGGGAGACAAGGTCGCCCACCGGGTGCTGGAGTCCGGTGAGCGCGAGCAGCTGTCACCGATGACGCCGTTCGAGCGCAAGATCGTCCACGACGCGGTGGCGGCAGTCGACGGCGTACGGAGCGAGAGCGAGGGCGCAGAGCCGTCGCGCCGCGTCGTCGTCCTCGTCGACTGACCGACGGAGTTACATCTGTGTAGTTCCTATCCGCGGTAGGCGTGGGCGCGGAGATCCGGAGAATGTTTCACGTGAAACATGGAGACATCCCCGACCCCCCTCCGGAGGCGGCGAACGTCTTCGGCGACGGCATGGAACAGGCCGTGCGCTACAGCCGGATCCTGGCGGGTGCGGGGGTCGAGCGCGGCCTCATCGGTCCCCGCGAGGCGGATCGCCTGTGGGATCGGCACCTACTCAACAGCGCCGCGCTGAACGAATTGTTGGATTCGGGCGACCAGATTGCGGACATCGGTAGTGGAGCGGGGCTTCCAGGGATACCGTTAGCGTTGGCCCGGCCGGACTTGCGGGTGACACTGATCGAGCCGCTTCTGCGGCGCTCCGATTTCCTTCGAGAGGTCATCGACGACCTCGGCGTGGATATCACCGTGGTCCGTGGCCGAGCCGAAGAACACAGTGTGCGGCAACAAGTGGGGGAGATGGACGCCGTCGTGTCCAGAGCAGTTGCGGGGTTGGACAAGCTGACCCGATGGAGTATGCCGCTGCTGCGATCGGGTGCGCAGATGATGGCCCTCAAGGGCCAGCGCGCCGAGGCCGAGCTCGATGAGCACCGGCGTGTGATGGAGTCGCTGGGCGCGGTAGATGCCAGGGTGGTGACATGTGGAGGGGACTACTTGAATCCGCCCGCCACCGTGGTCACCGCGCGACGCGGGGAGTTGGGCTCGGCGAATCGCCGAGCGCCACGAATGGGCAGGAGAAGGGGATGAATCCGGTAGCGGATGGTGGTGCTGTGCCACCGATCGGTGCGACGGGGAGTACCGATGTTTCACGTGAAACATGGCCAGAAACCCGACCCGACGACGTGGTCGACACGCCTATCGGGGCCGAGGCCGAACGCGCCGTCCGCCTGCTTCACGCCGAGGCGCGCCTGCCGCGCCCCGTGCATCAGCGGGTGTTCACGATCGCCAATCAGAAGGGCGGTGTCGGGAAGACCACCACTGCGGTCAACGTCGCGGCCGCCCTCGCGCTGCAGGGGTTGAAGGTTCTCGTCATCGACCTCGACCCGCAGGGCAATGCCAGCACCGCTCTCGGCGTCGACCACCATCCAGGCACCCCGTCGTCCTATGAGGTCCTCATCGGCGAGACCCCGCTGCACCAAACCCTGCAACGCAGCCCGCACAGCGAGCGCCTGTTCTGTGTCCCCGCCACCATCGAACTGGCCGGCGCCGAGATCGAATTGGTCAGCATGGTCGCGCGCGAAGGCCGGCTGCGCTCCGCGCTCGCCGAACTCCAAAACCACGACTTCGACTACGTCTTCATCGACTGCCCACCGTCGCTCGGACTGCTCACCATCAACGCGCTCGTCGCGGCGCCCGAGGTGTTGATCCCCATCCAGTGCGAGTACTACGCACTCGAGGGAGTGGGCCAGTTGCTGCGCACCATCGAGATGGTCAAGGCGCACCTCAACCCCCAGCTCGATGTGTCGACCGTCATCCTGACGATGTACGACGGCCGCACCAGGCTCGCGGACCAGGTCGCCGTCCGACGTTCGCACGCACTTCGGCGACAAGGTGCTGGGCACCGTCATCCCGCGCAGCGTCAAGGTGTCCGAGGCGCCGGGCTACGGCATGACGATTCTCAACTACGACCCGGGCTCGCGCGGTGCGCTGAGCTACATGGACGCCAGCCGTGAGCTCGCCGAGCGCGGCGCAGCTCAGAGAGGACAAACCCGATGACCCCGCCCAAGAGGAGCGGCCTCGGCCGCGGACTGGCCTCCTTGATCCCCACGGGCCCGGAAGATTCCAACTCGGCCTCGATGGGGCATCGGATGGGTGACGCCGCCGCGGACGTCGTCATCGGCGGTGCGCCGGAGCAGAGCGCGGTCGGTGCCGTCTACCGCGAGATCGACCCGGCCTCGATCGAGCGCAACCCGAGGCAGCCGCGACAGGTGTTCGACGAGGACGCGCTTGCCGAACTCGTGCACTCCATCCGCGAGTTCGGACTGATGCAACCCATCGTGGTGCGCGCCATGTCCGGGCAGCAGGGCCGGTACCAGCTGGTGATGGGGGAGCGCCGCTGGCGCGCGGCCCAGAAGGCGGGACTGGCCACCATCCCGGCGATCGTGCGGGACACCGCCGATGACAGCATGCTGCGCGACGCACTGTTGGAGAACATCCATCGGGCACAACTGAACCCGCTTGAAGAGGCCGCGGCCTATCAGCAATTGCTCGACGAGTTCGAGGTCACCCACGACGAACTCGCGGCGCGCATCGGTCGGTCGAGGCCGTTGATCACCAACATGATTCGCCTGCTGCGTCTGCCGATCGCCGTGCAGCGGCGCGTCGCCGCCGGGGTTCTGTCCGCCGGCCATGCGCGGGCACTGCTCGCGCTCGAGGGTGGTCCCGAGCTACAAGAAGAACTCGCCGCCCGCATCGTCGCCGAAGGTCTCTCGGTGCGCGCCACCGAGGAAGCCGTCACGCTAGCGAACCGGGAGGATCCCTCGACGCCATCCGCGCCTCGCCGCAAGCCGATCCACATGCCCGGTCTGCAGGATGTTGCTGAACGGTTGTCGACGGCGTTCGATACACGCGTGACGGTGAGCCTGGGCAAACGCAAGGGCAAGATCGTCGTCGAGTTCGGGTCGGTCGACGACCTTCAACGAATAGTCGACCTCATGAACGCTGCGAGAGCCTGACCAAGGACACGGGGAAATTACGTCACTGTGACACAAAGATCACGGCGCGGCCCGCTGTACGGCACCCCGGACGCAATCTTCATGCGGTGCAACACCTTTGGACTCGTGGACTGTCGCGCGTGAGCCAACGAGCCGAAAACGCGTCTTCGGGCCCGCGGACTCCTATCCTGGAGTGGCCGCCACACGCAACGGCGTCATCTGGATCCCGGGGAGTTTAGTGTCAGCGCGAATCACGCCCCTGCGACTCGAAGCGTTCGAGCAGCTGCCCAAGCACGCGCGCCGATGCGTGTTCTGGGAAGTCGATCCAGCGACTCTCGGAGGCGACGACCACCTGAGCGACCCGGAGTTCGAGAAAGAAGCCTGGCTGTCGATGGTGATGCTGGAGTGGGGGTCATGCGGCCAGATCGCCTCCACCGCCGCGGCCGACGATCCGGCGGACGACTGCGGTGACACCCCGTGCCTGGGCTACGCGTTCTATGCACCGCCAGGCGCCGTGCCGCGCGCGCGGCTTTTCCCGAGCGGGCCGGTGAGTGCCGACGCGGTGCTGCTCACCTCGTTGGGCGTGGAGCACGGCGGCGCGCTGGCGAGGAGCGGCGGGGATCCGAGCGCCGACGGCCTGCCCCAGAGCCTGATCGTGGCAGTGGTCGCCGATCTGGTCCGCCGCGGTGTGCGGGCGTTGGAAGCGTTCGGCCGGACAGAGGCAACCGCAGAACTCGCCGATCCTGCCGTGGTGCCGAAAGAACTCGGGCCGGTCATGGAGGTGCTCGGCGACTGCGCGGTGGATCAGTGCGTGCTCGACGCGGATTTCCTCGAGCGGGTGGGATTCGTGGTGGTCTCGAAGCACCGGTATTTTCCGCGGCTGCGCCTCGAGCTGGAAAGCGGATTGGGTTGGAAGGCCGGTGTAGAGGCCGCGTTGGAGAGGCTGTTGGAGTCGGAGCAGCTGCAGCAGCCCGTGGGTGCGGGCGCGGCTATCAGCTGACCGGCTAGCGGCCGGCCTGCTCGACCGACAGTTCGTGCGCGAGTAGTTCTGCGAACGTGAAGGTCCCGGTGGGGCGGTCGTTCTTGCCGAGCAGGTAGAGACGCTTCACCGCGGCCAGGATGCCCTCGGCGACCGCATCGCGCGACTGGTTGGTGACCAGCATGCCGCGGTCGCGCGGGTTGGTGATGTATCCGACATCCACCTGAACCGTCGGCATCCTCGTCAGGCGCAGCAGATCCCACGTCCGGCCGTGAGTGCGGCAATCGCGTAATCCCGTGCGCGCCACCACTTCTCGCTGAATGAAGTCGGCGAGGTTGCGGCCGATGGTCGATACCGAACCGTGCGAGTTGCCGAAGTGGAACGACGCGACGCCGTTCGCCGACGGGCTGGCCTGGGCCGCGCAACGCAGGCTGATCATCAGATCGGCGCCGACGGTGTTGGCGGTGGTGGCGCGCTCGGCGTCCGACGGGCTGCGGTTCGGCGGCCGGGACAGGAAGGTCTCCATGCCGATCGCCGTCATCCGGCCTTCGAGCCGGCTGGCGAGATCCCACAGGATGTCGGCTTCGCTGATCGGACCGGCGCCGCCCTGGGTGATCTGGCCATGATCGGGACCGCCTCGGCCCGGGTCGATGATGATGCGCTTGCCGGACAGCCGGGGACCCGACCGTCTGACCAGTTCCTCCTCGCGGATGGCCTGGATGGAGCCGCCGGTGACCCGGGAGCCCAAAAAGTACAGAGACCGCAGTGTCTCCGGTCCGCAGATGCCGTCGGGCGACATGCCGTACTCCCGCTGATACGACATCAGCGAGTTGTGGGTGAGCAGCCCGAAGTGCCCGTCTACCAGGCCGGTATAGAAGCCGAGGTCCTGGAGCCGGGCCTGCAGGGTGGCGACGTCGTCGCCGTACATCGGCGCGCCGAACTGGTGACTGAGGATGCGGGCGCCGAGGCGGTAGGACGCCTCTTTGAGTGCGCGATAGGTCGCCTCACCGACGATGCCGTCGACGAGCAGGCCGCGATGCTGCTGGAAGGCGCGGACCGCCTCGTCGAGTTCGAGATCGAAGTAGTCGAGCGCGACGTGCCTACCCGTGCTGAGGTCGTCGTCGGGGCTGTCGACCAGTCTCAGGGCCGCGAGTGCGGTCCGGATCTCGGTTACCGCACCCCCGCGGTCACCTCGACGCAGACTCGACATACCGGGCCCTTTCGATAGCTCGCATCAGCAGCACTGCAGCCCTGACGGATTGCAGGACAGGCTAAGCGGAATTATCTCAGAAGCAGGCCCGATTCAAGAAAACGCCAGGCGGTTACCGCCGGGATGGCCAGGGGCTTTAGACGACGTCGGAGAGTTCGCGCAGCAGCGCAGCCTTGCCCTTCGCGCCCACGATCCGCTTCACCGGCTCGCCGTCCTTGAACAGGATCATGGTCGGGATCGAGACGACCTGGAAATCACGGGCGGTGGCGGGGTTGGCGTCGACGTCGAGTTTGGCGATGGTCAACGAGCCGGCCTTCTCGCCCGCGATCTCCTCGAGCACCGGCGCGACCATCTTGCAGGGGCCGCACCAGGTGGCCCAGAAGTCCACCAGCACCGGGGTACTGCTCGACAGCACGTCGTCGGAGAACGAGTCGTCGGTGACGTTTACGGTCTTGCTCGTCTTCTCTGTGCCGGTCATGGTTGGGCTCCAATCAGGTCGGTATCTATGATTTGTGTTGTGCCAGTGGCAGTTTCGGCAATCCAACGTTCGGCATCGATTGATGCGGAACAGCCGGTGCCCGCTGCGGTGATGGCCTGCCGGTAGGTGTGGTCCACCAGGTCGCCTGCTGCGAAGACGCCTTCGATCGACGTGCTCGTGCTCCTGTCCCGGACCAGTACGTACCCGTCGGAATCGAGGTCGACCTGGCCGCGGACGAGTTCCGACCGCGGGTCGTGACCGATGGCGACGAATACGCCGGTGACGGGAAGCGTCGACTCTTCGCCGGTCTCGCTGTTGAGCAGGCGCACACCCGTCACCCGGTTGTCGCCCTCCACCTCGAGGACCTGCGTATTCGTCATGAACCGGATCTTGTCGTTGTCCTTGGCGCGGTCCAGCATGATTCGCGATGCGCGGAACTCGTCGCGGCGGTGAATCAGGGTGACGCTGCGGGCGAAACGGGTCAGGAAGGTGGCCTCCTCCATCGCGGAGTCGCCTCCGCCGACCACGGCGATGTCCTGATCGCGGAAGAAGAAGCCGTCGCAGGTCGCGCACGTGCTGACGCCCATGCCGAGAAGCCTGTCCTCACCGGGAATGCCGAGGTGGCGGGCCGCCGCGCCCATCGCGAGGATGACGGCACGCGCACGGTATGTCTCGTCGCCGACCGTCACCGTCTTCACCGGGCCGTCCAGCGCCACCGCGTCGACGTCCTCCATCCGCAGGTCGGCACCGAACCGCAGGGCCTGTTCGCGCATCTGGTCCATCAACTCGGGGCCGGTGATGCCGTCGCGGAACCCGGGATAGTTCTCCACCTCGGTCGTGGTCATCAGCGCGCCGCCGAACTGGGTGCCCTCGAATACGAGCGGCGTGAGCTGCGCACGCGCGGCGTAGATGGCAGCGGTGTAGCCGGCAGGCCCGGAGCCGATGACGATCACGTCGTGGACGGCGTCGGTCCCGGAAGAAGATTGAGCAGTCATGCGAGCCTTTCTGCCTGCTGATGGCGGCGTACCGGTATCACTGCGGTACGCATACAAACACCAGCGTAAGCCGGGGTGTTCCCACATCGTCGGTGGGCTGCATTACGGCCGCGTGACCACGGGATTCGGCGTGTCGGCCGGCGCATGGGAGACCGTCATCTTCTCGGCTGTCGGACCGGAAGGAAAGCGCGGGGCGGGGGAGGTGTGCAGAAGTATCGCGATGCCGACCGCAGCGGCCGCGACGACAGCGCCGACGCCAACGACGAGCGCGATGAACCGGGGCCGCCCCGTCGCGGTGGAGTGCGCAGGCGGCGTCGGCGCGGAGCGCAGGGCCGCACCGATGCGGGCCGTGACGGCGGTCGGCACCTCCGGCGCCGAGTCAGCGTCGGCGCCGAGCCGGCCGAGTGCGCGGCGAACACGCTCCTCGGGAGGCTCCGCTTCGTCCCCGCGCATTGCTCAATAGTGACTCACTGCATCGCGACGCGGGTATCGGGCACGGCCGTCCTGCGGTCGAAGTAGCCGAGCGCCTCGGCGAGTTTGGCGCGTGCCCGCGAGCAGCGGCTCTTCACGGTGCCTTCCGCGACGCCGAGCATCCGTGCGGTTTCGGCAACCGAGTAGCCCTGCATGTCGACGGCGACCACGGCCGCCCGCTGTTCGACCGGCAGCCGCATCAATGCGCGCTCCACCACGATCGCGGTATCCACCCTCGGGGTGTGATCGCCGACCGTGTGCGCGTCGTCGATGAGCTCCGTTGTGGGATGGGACTTGTTGCGGCGCAACCGATCCAGGCATGCGTTCACGACAATGCGATACAGCCAGCTGCTCACCGCGGCGTCCCGGCGAAACGACGCCGCGGTCCGGTGCGCCGACAGCAGTGCATCCTGCAGAGCATCGGCGGCGTCATCGGGGTTGCGGCTGGTCATCATCGCCAACCGGTACAGCTGACGGTGGTGGCGGTAGAACAGCTCCTCGAAGGCGTATCGGTCACCGCCGACGTGCGCGGCAAGCAGCTCGGAGTCGCTGCGTTCCGTCTCGGCGATCCCCTCGAAGCTGTCCACCAGCGAACTCTAAGCACCACGTGACCGCCCCTTCCGCACCAGTTTTCCTGCACGGCCGCTGACTTGGCACTTCGGGCCGTACCCGCCCTGGGGATAATCCGGCTCTCCCCCCCATCTCTTCCTCCCTTTTTTACACTTTATCTCTCTCAACCTTTCATTTTCCCTCTCCTCTCTTCTTTCTTCTCCTCTCCACTACTTTTCATATCATAAATATTTTTCTATTATTACACATAGACAGGTAGTGCCGCTGCACCTATCTGATCTCGCAGCCGACTGGCTCGAATCCCTTCGCGAACTCACCCCACGTGTCACCCTTGTCCCGATCGACGCACTCCGGCGCACAGGCTCCCCACGCTCCAACAGCCTCGACACCGCACATGTACGCCAGCTGGCCGAGGCGACGGGCCCACTGCCACCCATCCAGGTGCACCGGCCGACCATGCAGATCATCGATAGATTCCACCGGGTCGCCGTCGCGATCGCGCTCCTACGCGACGAGATCGAGGCACATCTGTTCGACAGAGCAGCCGAATCGGCTTTCGTCCTCGCGGTGCGCGCCAACGTTTCGCACTGACTACCGCTTTCGCTGACAGACCGCCGCGAGGCCGCGTCGCGAATTCTCGATCGGCACGCCCAGCTGTCCGATCGAGCCATCGCATCGAGCACGGGACTGTCCGCCAAGACAGTCGCGGGCATCCGCCGCGCACGCGGTGGGCAGGCGCACTTGCCGAGTCGTATGGGGCGAGACAGCCGTCTGCGACCACTCAGCACCGCGACCGGGCGCCACCTGGCGGCAGAGTTGTTGACCGCGCGCCCGACCGCTTCGCTTCGAGAGATCGCCACCGCCACCGGTGTTTCTCCAAGCACAGTGCGCGATGTCCAGTTGCGGCTGGCGCGTGGCGAGAGCCCGGTGCCTGCAGGTCCACAAATAAGTCAACCAACAACAAACTCCACCTAGCGAGTCGATATGACTGCACTAATATCGACAATAAGCAGAACCCGGCGCTGCTCATGATCGAGGCGGGCCGAGAGCTGTACACTGGCTGCATCTTCACACCATCACATCTCTAACAGCTCGAAACTCATCGAACAACACCCTATCACTACGTAAGTCAACTAATCGAGATCTCTAAACACTACTCAACGAACTAAGTAGCCACAGCCATCTGCGCAAACCATCCACAACAACAATATACAGACAAACTAAAAAAGAACATTAAACCGATAGAGCGAGACAGAGGCAGCACAGTGCTACAATAGTGTCCATGTTAACTCAAACAAAAAAAAAAACACAAAAAAACTAAAAAAATCAACAAAAAAAAAAATCAAAAAAACAAAATCAATATAAAAAAAATATCTAAACCAATAACAAAAAAAAACAAAAACAACACAACAACAACAAAAAAAACAACAACAAACACAAACACTACAAAAAAACATAAAAATAACAAAACACAAAAAACAACCAAAAACTAACAAAACAACAACAACAAAAAAAAAATAAAACAAAACTAAAAAAACAACAACAAAAAAAACAACAACAACAAAAACACAACAACAAAAAAAACAAACACACAAAAACAACAAAAAAAAACAAACACATATAAACAAAACACACAACAAAACAACACAAAACACACAATAACAAAAAACAAAACAACATCACAAACAAAAAAAACTCAAAAACAAAATATCAAAAACAACTAACAAACAAAACACAACACCACCCAACTCAAAACACAACCAACTAAAACATAACACAAACTCAATCAACAACAACAAACAACCAATAAACACAAAAAATCAAAAACACAACAAACAAACAAACATTTTCCACCCAAAAAACAACAACACAAAACAACAAAACAAACAAACACACTAATTCACACACAAAAACAACAAAAACACACAAAACAACAAAACAAAACACAAACAAAAACAACAAAACAAACAAAACAAACAAAACAAACACAAAACAAACACAAAAAAAAAACCACAACAAAACACAAAAACAAACAACACAACACACCAAAACAAAACAAAAACACACACACAACAAAAAACACACAAAAACAAAACAACAAACACCAAAAACACAAAAACCCCAAAAAAAAAAAAAAAAAACAAACACAAACACGCACAACACCACAGAATCAAACACATCACCACAAACCTAGCACCTGCGTGGCGCGCCTCACACACCTATCCACACCAACACCCCCCCCCCACTCCAAAGCACCACACACACACAACGCTCACAACCACCACGCGCAAACCACCACATCACCACAAAACACACACAACCACCCAACACACAACCTCCATCACAACTAACAATCTGTTGTGTGGAGAACGTCGCACTACCCCGCTGTTCGGACATCACTGCGCAGCGCCAAACCACACTGACCTACTACCAAATATCCACGGACACAACGCACCACTCTCCGTCAACCAGCTCCCATCCCAGCCCTATCAAAGCCCCATCACCTCCCACAACCACAAAACCTCACTCCAAGCCAGCGCAAATCAAAGCCTCCTCAAAACTCAGTGAACGGCCACTCGTGTGTGATCGTCACCCACACATACCATCGCAAGCGTTCCTACGCTCTGCGTCCGTACGGCATCAATCACAGCGTGCGTGAGCTCCCTTATCTCCAATCACGCGCTACACTACCTGCTCTCCCATCCGTGCGCACGCGTATCCGTCGCCGTCGTACGTCTGCTCGCGCTGCTGGTCGCGTGTTCATTACGCTCTTGTCGCTCGTTACCAACTGCGAACTGATCTCCGCATGTGTCGCTGCAGCTACCGCGCTCTAGCGTGACGTGCCCGCCAGTTGCTGCCGCAGTGCGCGTGACGTGTCGTGTCGCCGCACCCATCGGCTCCCCGTCCCGTCACGTGAACGCGCACTGCTGCTCGTCACTCAGCATGCGCATTCGCAGTCGCCTAGCCGCACATCGCCACAGCCAAGTGCACCGACGTTTTCGCGCGTGAGCTCATCTAGTCCGCGATCGCGCGCGCCCGTGCACCCTCTACATAGCGGACATCGCCAGCGCGTCGTCTCACGTGAAGGGGGAGGCGGCCACCAGTTCAACGGCGGGCGGTTCGTCATCTCCCCTATCTCCGTGGCGCAGCACATCATCGGCCATGCCGACGCCTTCGACTCGATCCTGGTGACGACGAAGCCACGCGCATCGACCATGACGTGAAAGCCGGTATCGACGCGGTCACCGGGGAGCGGGTGGTGACCTCCGAGCCACTGCTGCGCGGCGCGCAGAACAGCACATCCTGACGTTCCTCCGCGACGCCACGCTCATCGCCACGTCGCTGGCGCTCGTGGTCGCCGTCATTCTCGTGTTCAACACTATGCATGGCGTGATCCGGCGCAGAGCGACCTTCGCACAATGCGAGCGATCGGCGCCAGCACCGCGAAATCATGCGCTACATCCTCGGCGAGGCGTTCATCATCGGGGCCATCAGCGGTGTGATCTGCGTTCCGCTCGGTGTGTTGCCGTTACCTGCGATCCGCAGTCTCCCAGCGGCTTTCGCGCAGTCGATAGAGGCAAGCATCGGCTACCACCTGCCCGTGTACGCGATTCCGGTCGCCATCGCCGCTGCCGTCGTCGCATGCGTCATCGCCGCGCTCGGCGGGGTGCGGACGTCGGCGCTGTTCTCTCCGATCGAAACCGTTGGCAGGGCCGACATCCGGGCGATGGACGAATTCACCCAGCCGTTCCGGGTTCTGGCAGGCGCGGTCGGAGGCGTTCTGTTGGTCATCGCGACCGCAGGCGCATTGCTTCTCGACAACATCCTGGCCCTGTTCTCCTGTGTGGTGTTCATCATCGCCGCGCTCTTGCTGTGTTACGCGTTCGCCCAGCTGCTCGTCGACATCGTGCGACTGGTTGCGCAACGGATGCCCCGGGTCGGCCCGATCGCGTCATCGGTGGTCGCGCTAGCCCGCGGCCGCGTGTGGGTCACCACCATGGTGGTTGTCGTCGCGGTCGCCGTCGGCATCTGCGCGTCGGGAGCGCTGACCAACCTCGTCGGCACCGCCGCGACGCTGGCCGCGCCACTGAAAGACTTCCGCTGTACGTGTCGGTGTCCGGTAGCAACGAACTGCCTACCGGGCCCGTGCTTGCACCCGAGGTGCAGGCCGCGGCGAGCCAGGTACCCGGCGTCGCAGAGGTGGTGCCGCTGCAGTTCGCCTACGGGACGATCGGTGATCAGCGAATCCTGTTGGGCGGCACAGTCCCAGGAGCGGTCACCCTCTGATTCGACGACCTCGATTCGACAGCGCGCAGTGCGCTGTTCAACGGCGAGGGCGTGGTCGTCTCGGGGGGTCTGGCCCGGCAACTCGGCACGAAGGTCGGTGACTTCTTCACCTTGCCGACGCCGACGGGCTACCGCTCGGTGCGGGTGCTCGGCATCATGAACTACATCTCGGCCGACGCGGGTGCGGTGCTGCTGCCGATGACCTCGCTACAGCAGTGGTACAAGCGCCCTGGCGCAACGTATCTCGAGATTCGCCTACAGCCCGGGGCCGATGCGGCCGCCACCCAGCAGGCGGTGGCCCGGGTGCTCCCGCAGGGGGTCCAGGTGTACACGGGCCAAGACTCATTCGACGGAACTATGCGCGCGGTGGCGCAGGTGGGCGCTCTGGCCATCGCAATCCAGCTGATCATCGCGATCGTCGCGACGGTCCGCGTGTTCAACACGTTCCTTCTCGCGGTGATCGAACGGAGGCGTGAGATCTGCGTCTTCCGCGCGCTCGGCGCCCGCCGAAGCCTGATCATGCGCAGCACGCTCGCCGAGGCCGCCGCGATCGGACTGGTCGGCGGGGTCGTGGGCACTGTCATCGGCGTCCTCACCCAGTTCATCTGTGTCACCGTGTTGTCGACGTCGATCGCGGTCTACATCGCCTTCCAAACCAGCCCGTTGATCGTCGGGTATCCCATTGCGGCGCTGGTGATCTGTCTGTCTGCCGCGGGGGTGGCCGCGGTCCAGGCCACGCGCACCGACGTCGTCGACGCGGTCGATGAGACCTAACGAGTAGAAGGAGTCCACATGAATGCCCCGGTCAGGTTCGCGGCGATCGTCGCCGCCCTCATCGCAACGGCGGTATTGGCCTGCGGCTGCTCGTCATCGGACGAACAAGCGGCGCCCGCGAGTGAAGCCAACAGTGGCGACGCGCGGCTCAGACGCTGATGCAGTCCGCGGCCGAAGCCACCAAGAAACTGACCAGCGCCCACGTCGCGGTGGTCGTCACGGGCAAGTTCGATCAGCTGGGACCGGTCAGCGCCGTCGACGCAGACATCCAGAGCAGCCCGCTGATCGCCAACGGCGAAGTCAGCTACGACAGTGGAACCAAGGCGCCGATGGTGGTGGCCGACGACATCGTCTCGGTCAAGACCGGTGATCAGTGGGGCGAGGTGGGTTCCACATCGACCTTCGTCCCGCCCCAGCTCCTCGATCCGAGCATCGGGCTTCCCGCCATCCTGGACAGCGTCACAGATCTGGGGCTGCAGGGAAGTGAAACGATCGACGGCACGAAGACGACCAAGGTGACCGGCACGATGCCTGCCGACCGCGCAGAGGAGTTTCTACCCGGCGCAGCTGGTCCCGCCGACTTCACCGCGTCGATGCGCGACGGCGCCGATCCGGTTCTTGTCCGCGCCGTCATCGACTTCAGTGGTGACCGGTCATTGGAGGTCACGCTGTCGAAATGGAATGCCCCGGTGCAAGTCACGGCCGCTCCCGCGGCCTGATGTCACTCGCTGCGACGCGTGAACCGGACCATATCGCGCCAGATCGATCCCGTCGCGTCAACGAACTCGAAGTCGCCGCCCTCGACGAGCTCACGCAGTTCGGTGACGCTCAACCGGTCGGGGTCGGGGAAGTGCTCGAAGAACACGAGCGACCCGCCCGGCTTGAGTACGCGCGCGAGGGAGCGGATACATGTGGGCCGGTCGGGCACTTCGCCGATCACGCAGGCCAGAAACGCGACGTCGAAGTGCTTGTCCGGGAACGGAAGTGCCTCACCCGCCTGACCGACATGAAAGCCGACGTCCCGAAGACCGGACTTCTCGAGCCTGCGCCTGGCCTTGGCCAGCATCTCGGGCTGCACGTCGAACAGATCCAGGTGCCCCTCGCCGAGCCTGCGAGCGATCGGCACGCTGAAGAAGCCTGGGCCCGGCCCGAGTTCAAGGACGTGCTCGGACCCCGACAGACCGAGGCTCTCGACGACGCGTTCGGGATTGGAGAGCCACCGGCGTACGGGGCTGTTCAGGTAGAACGCGAACTGGTGTGGGAAGGGTCGAGGGTCGTCGCTGCGTTGAGCTTTCCTCGTCAGCCTGTCCAGAAATGTTGACGGCACCTGTCAAGGCTACCGACAATCCGGGCAGTGTCGGAGCGCCAATTCGGCTGAGCAACTGCGGAATCTCGCACATGCACGCACCGGCCCGCGAGTTGTGAACGCGTCGAGGCCGCGGGTAATTTTGGCGGCCGGAGCCGTCGTCGATCGGCAAAAGGAGTATGAGTGGCCACGATTTCTGCGGACAGCGCCACTCGCTCGGCCGAGCGCTACCGCAATCGCACGATCAATTTCGGTCTGGTCGAGCTGCTGCGGATTCTCTATCGCGTCACCAAGTGGCCGGTGGTCCGCATCGGGCCCGTCGTCTTCGTGCTCGGATCCGCGGCCAACCGGTTCGTGCTGACCAACTTCGAGCTGTTTCGCTGGCGCGAGGCGTTCGAGGTGGTGATCCCGCTGAACGGGCCGACGGCGTTGTTGGTCAGCGACGGCGAAACGCATCGCCGCCGTAGGCGAGCGGTCCAGCCGACCCTGCACAGCAGGCAGGTCGAGCACTATCTCGCGAACATCGCAGACAACGCCGACGCCGTCATCGCGACGTGGCAGGCGGGGGAGCGGGTCGACCTGTATCTGCAGATGCGGTTGGCGGTTCAGCGCAGCACCACCCAGTTGCTGTTCGGCCAGCGGCTCGGTTCGGACGACGCGTTCTTCGACGACCTCATGCAGCCGGTCCTCAACCTCGTCGACCATGCGCCGTTCACAGTGACGGTGAAGCGACGACTGCGCACCCCGCAGTTCCGTAGCGCGATGGCCGCACGTGAGATCGTCGACAAACGGGTCTACGCCGAGATCGAATGGGTCCGCAGGAATGCGGCGTCCGAGCACCACGGCCACCTGATGAACACGCTCGTCCACGGCACAGGCGAAGCCGGTGAAGCGATGAGCGACTTGGAGATTCGCGATCAGGTGGTGTCCATCATCGCGGCGGGCTCCGAGCCCACCAGCGGCGCGCTTGCCTGGGCGGTCTACGCGCTGCTCAGCACACCCGGCCTCTGGGACCGCGCTGCGGCAGAAGTGCGCGACGTCGTCGGCGATCGGGCGCCCGACATGGATGACCTGAGGCGGCTGCGTTACCTCAGCGGCGTGGTACAGGAAACGCTGAGGATCTATCCGCCCGTACCACTGTCGGCCCGAAAGGTGGTGCGTGACTTCGAGTTCGACGGCCACCGGGTCAAGTCGGGAAGCCTGCTGATCTACAGCCCGTACGTCACCCACCGGCTACCCCAGCTGTGGCCCGAGCCGACGAGGTTCCGTCCGCAGCGCTGGGACCAGAGCGCCGAGGACTATCGCAAGCCAAGCATCGGAGAGTTCCTGCCGTTCTCGGCAGGTCCGCACCGCTGCATCGGCGCGGAACTCGCCAACGCGCAGCTGATGGTGATGCTTGCCCGGCTGCTCACGCAGACATCACTGCACCTGCCCAAGCAACGAATCCGGCCGATCAGCTTCGCCGCGATGCGCCCGAAGTACGGTCTGTTGGTCGACGTGAAGGAGTTCGGCGAATGAGCGGCGACAACCCGAATGCCCCCGAATCTCTCAATGTGCTCGTCCGCATTCTTCTGCGAACCCCGTTGCACTGGTTGATCAGCCACAACACCATGCTGTTGTGGGTCACCGGGCGCAAGACCGGAAAGGTCTACAACATTCCGGTCAGCTATACGCGCGACGGGAAAGATCTGGTGGTCTTCACCGATGCGCCGTGGTGGAAGAACCTGCGCGAGGCGCGGTGACCACCGCGGTTCGCGGCCGTCGTCGAAAGGGTTTGGCGCGAGCCACCTTCGGCGCGGCCGTCGCCGAGCCGTTGGCACGACATCTGGACAAGGTGCCCCGCGACGCCAAGTACCTGGGTGTTCGGCTCGGGCGAGGCCGCAAGCCCGTGCCAGGCGACCTCGACCGCAGCGCTCTGCGCACCGCCATGATCCGGATCCGGTTGGACGGAGCGGATAAGGACTAGCGCGTCAGGACGCGGCCTTGAGCGTGACCTCGGCGATGTCGGAGCGGCTCTCGCCGTTCACCTGACCCAGCGTCGAGACCCACACCAACAGGTTGGACGTCGGCGCGGCATTGTCCACCTTGATGGTGTTGGAGCCGGGCTTGAGCGGGGTGGCCGGCGTCAGCACGGTGGTATCGGCCAACGACGACGGTGTCGGGCTCTGCGCCGAGCGAATCTCAACCGAGGTGCCTGTGCTGTTCAGATCGATGGTGACCTCACCGACGGCGGTGGGCTGCGGCAGCTGCAGCATCAGCCCGACACCGTTCTTGAAGTTCGGGAACGGGACGGGGTCGCTGTAGGTGTCGATGGGCCACACGGTCGAGCTGTTGCCGTCAATCGCCAGCGGTGCCTGATCGGGCGCGTCGGCCTCGCCCTCGGGCGAAAACACCGTTGCCTTGGTGGGTTTGATCGTGGCCCCTGACCCGCCACTCTCCGCCTCGCTGGTCGGCGCGTTGAGGCCGAGCTCGTCCTGCGAGAAGCCGCCGACGTCGCCGAAGATGCCCTTGAGCACCGATGCGAGCACGATCAGCGCGACGACGATGACCGCGGCGCCGATGCTGAGGCCGACGATCAGGCCCTTACGTCTGCGGCCACCGACCTCGGGTTCGTCGGGCGCCGGACCGCTGGACCCTGGCGGGCTTGACCGGCGCCTCGGCTTCGTCGACGGGGTTGATCAGCTCGGTGCGGTCTGCGATCGCGGTGGCCTGCTGCAGCAGGTTCAGCAGCGTCGGCGCGCTGCGGATACCGCCACCGGCCTGTACGGAGCGCGCGGCCGCGGCCGAGATCTGGAACGGGATGTCGCGGTCCACCGACCGCGGCTCCACCGGTTCGCCCGCCGCGTCGACCTCGGCAGGCTCCAACCCGCTTCGCACCCCGGACTCCGTCAGCGGCCAGCGGTTGATCAGCAGCGCGTACAGCGCGGCCCCGATACCGCGGATGTCGTCCTCGGGGGTGGCGTCGGGCATGGTCGCGGGGAACGCCAGCGCGACGTCGCCCTCGATGCTGACCCGGACCCTGCTGGGATGGTCGATCGACATCGCCACACCGGAGCGGTGGGCCTGCTCGGCCGCGCCCGCCAGGGTCTGCATCGCGCGGGCGCCGCCGATCGCCGACGGCGTCGTCTCGGCCACCTCCTGCAGAGAACCACCGCGAATCCACTCACTGACGACCAGCCCGCCGGACCCGGTGTTCGCGACGTCGAGGATGCGGGCGATGCCGGGGCTCTCGATGCGGCTCAGCCGCAGCGTGCGGTCGAGAATCTCCTGCAGATCCTCGTCGGACAGGACGGCGTCGGGGTCGACGAACGTCAGCGCGACCTGCCGGTCCAGCGCCGTGTCCAGCGCCTGCCAGAACTGCAGGTTGGGCGGCCCACCGTGGAAGACGAGCAGCCGGTAGCGGCCGCCGCCGATGCTGGCGCCGGGAATGAGGTGCACATCCTCGTCGGAGGTGGCCGTCTCGATCGCGGGTTCGCGCGGGATGTCGAAGGGCAGCCCCTCGCGGGTCGGGTCGCCGCCGTAGTCGGCAGGCGGTCTGCCCGACGCGGGCGGGGAAACCGTGCTGACCGGCATCGTGCCCTGTTCGCCCTGCTCAGCCTCGCCGCCTGCGGCCGCTCCCTTGTCCGCTCGGCGCGTCGACGGGGACGTCCGGTTCGAAGTCGTCGGCCGCCGTCGGGAGAGGAATCTTGGTCGTCGCGCCGTTGTCAGGCAGGGGCGCGGAGTCGCCTGCGGAGTCGTCGGTCACCGCTGGTCCTTTCCGCATCCCGGCTCCGGCAACCGGGGCCGGAGGCCCGCGCCAGGCGGCCGGCGGGCTGTGACGACCCCGCGACGCGAGCGAATTCCTGTGATCAGAGTACGTGAGAGGGGCCCCTGGGCGTGGTCGGACGGATGGGGGAACTGGGGACCCGGCTACGTCCGGGGTCCTGCCGAGGCGGCGTCGGACCGCCGCGAGTGCGGCCTGCGCGTCCGGCACCCTGGCGGCCAGCATGACCGCGCCGATGACAGGAAGCATGATCAACCCGAGCACCAGCAGCCTCAGCATCGACCCGGCGCCGCCGCCGTTCTCGGTCAGCGATTCGAGGCCGAGAAGCTGATCGACGACGTGGGCAAGCAGCCCGGCCATGATCGACGCGGCGGTGGCGACAAGGACCGTGCGCACCACTTCCAGGTTGATCAGGCGGCCGCCTGGCGGTTTCAGGTTGGCGCGCAACAGGATATAGCCGACGATCGGCGCCTGCGAGGAAGCCGATCCCGTTGGCGAGGCCGAGATATCCCGCGACCAACTCACGATCATCGGTGAGGTGGGGCGCGGCCAGCGACGCGGCGATCTTCACCGCGGTGATGACGACGATCACGATGATCGGCGTCCACGGCTGTTCGCGGGCGTAGAAGACCCGAAGCTGCAGCAGCACCAGCGCGTAGGGGATGAGGGTGAACGCCGACAGCGTGATCGCCATGCCCAGATAGCCCGCGTCGACGTCGCCGAAGTTCCCGTACGCGAATAGCGCGCTGCCGATGGCCGGGCCCGCGACGGTCATGAATGCCACGATCGGGATCAGCGTCACCATCGTCAGCCGCGTCGCAAGGGACAGATCGGCCAGCACCGCCCTGGTGTTGTCGGCCGCGGCGTTGCGGCTCAGCCGCGGCATCACCACGGTCAGCACCGTCACGCCGATCATCCCGAACGGGAGCATCAGCACCAGCCACGTGTAGGTGTAGATGGCAGGCCCCGACGCCGCAGCCTCGCTGGCGATCTGGTTCCCGACGACAAGCCCGACCTGACTGATCAATACGTAGAGGACCATCGCCGCCGCCATCCCGCCGAACCGGCGCAGCCGGTCGTCGAGACCCCACAGCGGTCGTAGGCTGACCCGCTCCTTGCGAATCGCGACAAGCAGGACGGCGGTCTGGGCGAAGACACCGAGTGTGGTGCCGATGCCGAGCACGAGCAGCTTGGCGTTGCCCATTTCGACGGGGTTGATCGAAAGCTCGCCCGGCACAATGAGATACAGCACCAGGGTGGCGATGGCGACGACGTTGTTGATCACCGGCGCCCACGCGGGCGGGCCGAAGACGTTGCGGGTGTTCAGGATTGCCATGAACACTGACGACAGACCGTAGAAGATGACCTGCGGCAGAAGCAGGTAGGCGAAGGCGGTCGTCAGCGCCCGGTTGACCTGCGTGTCGCTGCCGAGCATCAACCGGACCAGCAATGGCGCCGCCGCCACCGACACCACCGTCGCGACCAACAGAAGCAGGATGGCCAACGTGACGAGGCGGCGGACGAACGCCGTACCGCCGTCGGGATCGTCGCGCTCGGCGCGAGCGAGTACCGGGACGAAGATCGCCGTGAAGGTCGCCTCGAGCACCAGCGCCGCCACGAGGTTGGGCAGCTGGTTGGCCACCGTGAAGGAGCTGGACAGCGCCGCGCCGAGGATGGCGGCGAGCAGAACGATGCGAATGAAGCCGGTGATACGGCTGACCAGTGTCGCGACCGCCATTCCCCACGACCGCGACACCACCGCCGCATCGCTGAGTTCGGGCCTGCCCGCCCGTCGTCGCGGTGCCGGTCCGCGCGGGATGCGCTGTCGAGGGGGAGCAGGCGGTACCCGCCGCGGCGGTGGCAGGTAGCCGGAAGGCGGCATGCCGGGCGGAGGCGGCGGAACGGGCCGTGGCGGCATCGGCGGTCGACCCATCGGCGCCACCGCCCCGGTCGAACGGTGGCTGCGCCGGCCCGACGGGCCGACCGGTGGTGCTCATTTCTCCCGCTCTTCGCCCGCGCCGAGGGTTGCACCGGAGTCGTCGTCGTGCGCCAGCGCCGTGTCGAGGGGGTCAAGGCGGTCCAGGTCGGCACGGTCGGGCTGACCGCGGAAGCGGTGCCACAGCCGACGGCCGGCCAGCGCGACGAGAACCGCACCCACCGACAGCGTGATGAAGAACAGCACCTGGCCGTAGGCGTTGGAGTGCACCGAAAGCCGGACCGGGTCGCCGAGCGGCAACCCGTCGGCGGTGCGCAGCGAGACGTCGACCGCCACCCGCTGGGTGAAGTGCACTTCGACCGGGACCTGGAGGGGCAGGTATCCCGGCGGCAGCTCGATCTCGCCCATATCGCTGACCGTCATCCCCGGCGGGGCGTCGACCTGCAGCTTGACCCGGATCGGCACCGGCAGGTCGTTGCGCAGCGCAAGCGGAAGCGGGCTGCGCTCGGTGGCCAGTGTGTAGGAGCCGCCGGGGTTGACGATCGTCACCGCGTTGAAGAGGTCGTCGACTGTGTCGCGGGTCGTCGTCAGCCGCTGTTGGGCCAGACCGTTGCGCACGTCGGGCGGCACCGACTGGCTCAGCGCGCGCAGCATGTCCTCGCGCAGCGGAGCGGTGTACCCGCCGCCGGTGAGACCGGTGCGCTCGTCGGTCGTCAGCGCCGCCGTCAAACCCCACAGCTTGCCGCTGGTGGCCGCGATTCCGGAGGTCACCGCGTCGTCGAAGCGAGCGCGTGGATTGGCGGCCACATCGGCGGGCGGCGGCCGGATGTCCTGCCGTGGCACCGCCTCGCTCTCGGCGATCACCGCGGTCAACGGTCGCGGTGCGGCAAGGCCCGCCCGGATGGAGGTGGCCACCGCGGACAGGATCGACGCGGCGTCGTCGGCGCCGAGCCCCCATTCCATCGGCGGCATCAGGATCTGGCTGCGGGGTTCGGCGTCCGGAGCAAGGGTGCGCCACAGGACAGATGCCAGCGCGTCCTGTCTGCGCGCCACCGCCGAGTCATGCTGGATCGGAATATCAAGTCCGGCATCGACATACGACGGGGACCAGGGTTCGTCGCCTGCCCCGGCCAGCGCGGCGGAGACTGACGGGTCGAACGGCGCGGCGACGACCTCGGGGGAGTAGCGGACAGGCGAGACGTCTGCGGTGGCGCGTTCACCGTCCTGCGAATCGCCTGCGGTGAGGTTGGCCGCGGCGATCGCGACCGTCGATCCTTGCGAGGCGAGCAGCTGGATAGCGGGACCGGTCAGCGGACCGTCGCCGACCAGCGTGGCTCCTCGGGTCGACGTGATGCCGAGAATCTGGTCGACGATGTCGCCCGCGCCGTTGGTGGCGATCGAACTCAGGCCGGGGTCACCGACCCGCTGCAGCGCGTCGAGGTCGGCCTGCGCGTAGTTCGCGGGAGCGACGCACGTCCGCGCGGCCACCGACCTCAGCTTGTTGAGCCAGGCCACCGCGGCGTCCTGGCCGGTGCCGGGGTGCGTCGGCGTCGACGGCCCCGCGTCGGGCCCGTCGTTGACGACGTAGCCGCCCGTCATCGCGTTCACGGTGACAAGCAGGTCCGGGTCGACGGCGAGACACACTGCGCTGCGCACCTGTCCGCCGGGGTCGACGGTCGGGCTGGTCGCGAAGTCGACGGCCGACAACATCACGTCGAGCCGCCCGCCGCCGGCCAGGGAGGTGGCCAGCTCGTCGTCGATCAGCCGAACCGGTGTCGTCCCGCCCGGCGCGCCTGCCGCCAGCCGCGGCCGGTCGCCGAGCGGCCACATCATGGTCAGCCGCACCGGTTTCGACGTGTCCGGCGCCACCACGTCGGCCAGTGCATCGGCCGACGGGATTCGATGCGGGCTCCGGCGGCACTCCGATCACCGGCAGCAGGAAACGGGCGTCGTCGAGCCGGGCGGGCGCGCCGTAGTCGGGGGTGCCGTTGGCGTTGACGAGAAGCGGGTAAACGCCGGGCTTGCCGACACCGAGCGACGGTCCCTGCGCGGCGCGTAGCGGGACAGTCAGGTTGAACGGAACATTCTGGCCGCGTTGCAATTCCGTTGACAGGGTGATGAAGTCGGCGACCGGCTCGAATTGGTCGTTGTCACCGCCGAGGTTCGTCCGCAGTCCCGTCGATGAGGCGACCGCCGCGGCGTGCTCGAGGCGCACCATCACATCGCGGACGGGACGGTCGCCCACGTTCAGCACGGTGCCCGACACGGTGACGACGGGCTCGCTCGTGGTCGTCACCACGTCGGGCGTGACGCGGTCGATGCGCACCTGCAGGAACGGCACCGAGCCCGGCTCACCCGCTGCGGCGTGTGGCGACACATTCGGCGCGGCGATGAGGATCATCAGAACCAGCACGGCGAGCAGGCGGGACGGCACCGTGCCGGCACCCCGGCGCGCCGTCACGGCCCTTGTCCGCAGCCGTTCGTCCGCGGCTTGGGCGGGCCGGTCTCACCGGTACGGCGATTGCGGGTGTGGGAGTGCGTCTGAGCACGCCGGCGCGGTGAGCTGTGGGGTAGCGGCGGCAAGGCCGACGGCCCGTCGTTGTGCAACTTGTCGATCAGTTCGTCGGCGACCTCGGCGAGCTTGCGTTCGTCGGCGTAGGCCAGCCGGGACGACAGCTCCCCCACCGGCACCCATGCCACCTCGCTGACCTCGACGTCCTCATCGCAGAGCTCGCCGCCGAGGAACCGCATGAGGTAGTGGTGCACCGTCTTGTGCACGCGCCTGCCCTCGGTGACGAACCAGTAGTCGATGCTGCCGAGCGCGGCGAGCACGCTGCCCTGGATGCCGGTCTCCTCGGCGACCTCGCGGATCGCGGTCTGCTCGGCGGTCTCACCGAGTTCGATGTGGCCCTTGGGCAGGGACCACAGCATTCGGCCGCGCCTGTCGATCCGGCCGATCAGCGCCGCGACCTGTCCGTCCTTCGGCCCGTCGATACCGTCGATGACCAGGCCGCCGGCCGATGTCTCGTGCACTGTGCGGAGCCGGTCGGGGCCGCGGCGGGCACCTCGCGGTTTGTGCGGCTTCGGCCTGCCGTCGGGGACCGGGGCGGTGTTGTTCTCCGGCACCACCGAATTGTTGTTGTGCGCTGCATTGGCGGTGTCGGGTGGACCGGCCGCGCGACGACCGCGACGACGCCCGCGGCGCCGTCGTGGTTTGGCCTGTTCGCCGTCCGACACCCAAGCGATAGTAGCTGGCATGAGAATTCGCTCTCGCCACACTCGCCGCTCGGTGCAGGACCGTTACCTCTACGCTCATTGACCGTGTCCGACAACGCTGAACTGCTCGCCGCCGCCCAGGTGGCGTTGAATCGGAACGGCGACGTACTCGGCGATCTCGGCCGACTGTTCGCTGACGCGGGGCATGAGCTGTACCTGGTCGGCGGAAGTGTGCGCGACGCGTTGCTGGGCAGGTCCCTCACCGATCTCGACTTCACCACCTCGGCCCGGCCCGCCGAGATGGCCGCGATGTTGCGGCCGTGGGCCGATGCGCTGTGGGACACCGGTATCGAATACGGCACGCTCGGCGTCGGCAAGGGTGATCTGCGACTGGAGATCACCACGTTCCGCGCCGACACGTACGACCAGGTGTCCCGCAACCCGGAGGTGCGCTTCGGCGACCGCCTCGACGACGATCTGGTTCGACGCGACTTCACCGTCAACGCGATGGCGGTCCGTATCACGGCGGACGGACCCGGCGAATTCCTCGATCCTCTCGGGGGTTTGGACGCGCTGCGGGCCCGGGTGCTCGACACACCCGCCGCGCCGGAGGTGTCGTTCGGCGATGACCCGTTGCGGATGCTGCGGGCGGCGCGGTTCGTCTCGCAGCTCGGCTTCGACGTGGCGCCAAGGGTGCGGGATGCGATGAGCGCAATGGCGGAGCAGCTGGAGCGGATCACCGCCGAACGGGTGGCCGCCGAGCTGGACAAGATGATCCTCGGCGCGGATCCGGCCGCCGGAATCGACGTGATGGTGGACAGCGGCCTCGGCGATGTCGTGCTGCCGGAGATCGGCGCGATGCGGATGGCCATCGACGAACATCACCAGCACAAGGACGTCTACCAGCATTCGCTGACCGTGCTGCGGCAGGCGATCGGCCTCGAGGACGACGGCGCCGATCTGGTGCTGCGCTGGGCGGCGCTGCTGCACGACATCGGCAAGCCCTCGACGCGCAGGCACGAGTCCGACGGCGGTGTGAGTTTTCATCACCACGAGGTGGTGGGCGCGAAGATGACCCGCAAGCGGATGCGGGCGTTGAAGTACTCCAAGCAGATGGTCGACGACGTGTCGCAGCTGGTGTACCTGCACCTGCGCTTCCACGGCTACGGCGACGGGAAGTGGACGGACTCGGCGGTGCGGCGCTACGTCACCGACGCAGGGCCGCTGCTGCCCCGGCTGCACAAGCTGGTGCGCGCCGACTGCACCACCCGCAACAAGCGACGCGCAGCGCGCCTGCAGGCCAACTACGACGACCTCGAGGCGCGGATCGCCGAACTCGCGGCGAAGGAAGACCTGCAGCGGGTGCGACCCGACCTCGACGGCAACGAGATCATGAAGATCCTCGACATCCCGCCTGGGCCGCAGGTCGGCGAGGCGTGGAACCACCTCAAGGAGCTACGCCTCGACCGTGGGCCGATGGACCGTGACGAAGCGGTGGCCGAACTGATGAAGTGGTGGAACGCGAGGAGCTGACCGGGCGTCGAATCGGTGTGGACTACTGCCTCTCCGATGGCGACGGGTCGGCGACGCTGTGGAGCGCGCCGCCGAACACCGATGTCGACGCCGACGGCACCCTTGACGCGGTCGGTCTCGACGTCGACGGCGACGGCACCGTCGACGACATGCTGGCCGACCTCGACGGCGACGGCCTCGCCGATCACGCCGTGGTCGACGGGCTGAACTACTTCACCGACGACGGGTCGGGGACCTGGGCGGTGAGCGTGGACCGCGCGGGCCAGTTGCGGCTGCTCGACACCGACGGCGACGGTCTTTTCGACCGCGCGTTCGGCGACGGCGTCGCCTACGTCGACATCGACGGCGACGGCCGCTGGGACCTCAAGCTGACCGACAGCAACGACGACGGCAGGGCCGACGCCGCCAACGACCTGTAGGTCGCGCCGGACAGGCTGAAGACAGCCACCATCCTTGCCGCACAGGCGATTCCGATCGTCAATGTCGCCGCCCGGTGTCAGCGCCCGGGTCCCGGCGGCCCGGCGAACGCCTGCGCGATCGTCAGCCAACGCTTCGCATCCTCGCCCTCGGCCGTCACGTCGAGGGTCGACGGGGAGCGACGTTGGGTGACCAGCAGGCAGAAGTCCTCGGCCGAACCGGTCACCCGTTGCGGCGCATCCTCGGGTCCCCAGTCCCATGTGGTGCCGTCGGGTGCGATCAGCTCGACCCGGAACGGATCCACCGGTGCGGTAAGGCCGTTGATCGCGAACGCGAAATCGCGTGTGCGGACGCCGATGTGGGCGATGGATCGCAGCCGCGCGGTCGCGGGCCGCTTCACGCCGATGGCGTCGGCGACGTCGAGGCCGTGTGCCCACGTCTCCATCAGCCGCGCGGTGGCCATCGAGGCGGCGCTCATCGGCGGGCCGAACCACACCAGCTTGCGGCCGTCGGGCACCGTCAGCAGCGCGTCGTGCAGCGTGTGTCTGGTTGCGCGCCAGTCGGCTAGCAGATCGGCGGGCGCCGCCTCGGCGATCTCTTCCGCGCCGCGGTCGACGAACCCGAGCGGATCGGACGCGGCCGCCCCGAGCACCTCGGTGAAGGCGTCCTCGTCGTCGACCGAGAGCAGTGCGACCCTGTCGGTCCACAGCAGATGGGCGATCTGGTGCGCGACGGTCCACCCCGGCGCGGGCGTGGCCGCGGCCCAGCGCTCGTCGGGCAGGTCGGCGACAAGTCCGTCGAGGTAGTCGCTTTCGGCACGCAGGTCATCCACGATCGGGCGGGCTGTCGCCATGCGGGTCACCTTAGCCGTGCGGTTGCGCGCGGCGAACGATGCTCGCGTGCAACGCAAGCCCGACGAGGTAGACCGCAGATCCGGCGACGACGAGTCCGGCGGAGCGCCCGTCGGTGGGGATGAGGGCAGCGGCCGCGGTGAGCGCGACGATGAACGACATCCAGAACAGGGCGTCCTGCACCGCGAACATGTGGCCGCGCAGCGCGTCGTCGACGTCGATCTGCATGGCGCTGTCGGCGCACAGCTTGACCACCTGGCCTGCCGCACCGAGCAGGAACCCGCACAGCACCATCATCGGCACCTGCAGCCCGACGCCGCCGAGCTGGATCGCCGCAGCCGCCAGCAGTGCGCCGTTGGCGGTGCGGTAGCGGCCCCACCGGCCCACCGCGCTCGGGGTGATCACGTTCGCTACGAACGCGCCGATGCCGGTGACGAAGAAGAACAAGGCCGCGGTACCGAAACCCGCCACGCTCGCGACATCGCCGTGGCGCACCATCACCAGCACCATCATGGTGTTGATGCCGAGCACCATCCGATGGGTGGCCAGCCCGGCGAGGGTGCCCGCGACGGTCGGCACGGCAAGCACGGTGCGCGCGCCGTGGAGCCATCCGGTCGCCACCGCATATGCCACCGACCCGTGGATGGCCCGCACACTCTCGCGCGGTCCGAGGACATGCGGGGGGAATCGCAGCGACAACACCAGGGCGAGCGACACCGGGACCGCGACGATGAAAATGACTGCGGCGGCGCCGTTGTCGTCGGCGCCGAACACGGCCCGCAGAACCAGCATCAGCCCGGCGCCGAGGAACGCCGCCGCACCGCCGGTGGCCGTCGCGACCGAGTTCATCGTCACCACCTGCTCGTTGGGCACCACGTCAGGAAGTGCCGCAGAAAGGCCGGAGGAGACGAACCGGGTGAACCCGTTGACGATCAGCGCACCGAACAGGATGGGCCAGTCGCTGGCTCCCGACGCGAGCAGCGCGGCAATGCCGAGTACCAGGACCAGCCGCGCGAGGTTGGCTCCGATCAGCACAGACCGCCGGTCCCATCGGTCCAGCAGAGCACCCGCGAACGGACCGAGGACCGAGTAAGGGAGATACAGAACGGCGAACGCGGCCGCTATCTGCCACGGGCCCGCGGCGCGCTCGGTGCTGAAGATGAGTCCGCCCGCGAGCCCCGCCTGAAAGAGGCCGTCGCCGAACTGGCTGACCGTGCGCAACTCGAGCAGTCGCCAGAATTCGGGCAGCCTGCGCACCGACCGCCAGAGGGCAATCGGTGCGTGTGCGTCAACCACGAGAATTCACAGTACAAATATCCCGGCGGGCCGCGATTGTTCGCCACCTTGAAGGTTCGCTGGTGCCATTATGGAGCAGTGTCGCAGTCAGAGGATCCGGAGGACTTCGTTGCTCCGACGGCGAACCGCGTGCGCGCAGGGACCCTGCTTCTGGCCAACACCGATCTGCTCGAGCCGACGTTCCGTCGCAGTGTCATCTACATAGTCGAGCACAACGACGGCGGCACGCTCGGTGTGGTGTTGAACCGGGCCAGTGAGACCGCGGTCTACAACGTTCTGCCGCAGTGGGCCAAGCTGGCCACCAAGCCGAAGACCATGTTCATCGGCGGCCCGGTGAAGCGCGACGCCGCGCTGTGCCTTGCCACCCTGCGCGTCGGTACGGACCCGACCGGGGTGCAGGGCATCCGGCATGTACAGGGCCGGATGGTGATGGTCGACCTCGACGCCGAACCCGAGGTGATCGCGCCGATGGTCGAAGGCGTGCGTATCTTCGCGGGCTATTCCGGTTGGACCATCGGTCAGCTCGAGGGTGAGATCGAACGCGACGACTGGATCGTGTCGTCGGCGTTGCCGTCCGACATCCTTGCCGAGGCGAGGGTGGATCTGTGGGGACGAGTACTGCGCCGCCAGCCGCTTCCGTTGTCGCTTCTGGCCACGCACCCGATCGATATCAGCCGGAACTAGTTTCGCGACAGCGTGCACGTCGCGCATGCGCCGGTTCCGCATCCGCCCGATGCCGTCGCGCAGGATGGTCCCGCGCCGGCCTGCGCCACCACGAATTTCGCGCTCTGCCAGCAGCCGGCCGCGACGGTGGCGATCGCACCGAGTACGCACACGATGACGACGACGGCGGCCGTCTCGGGTGACGACAGCGCGACCACGCCGGCGACGGCCGAGGATCGCGGCTGCGGCGAGTTGCGTTGGGGCGACCGCGCGCAGAACCTGTCCGACGATGTCGGCGGAGCGAGGACGAGACAGAGTCCATCCGCCGAGTGCGGCGGTGGCGACGGCGGCACAGAGACATCCGACCGCCGCGAAGAGCATGCGGCCTACCTTAAACGGCGCCGCTCGCCGCGCGCTACCGGGGCGCTGCAGCCACAGCCGCGGCGGCGGGCGATATTGCCGCAGCTGGTGCGCCTGGCGCACTGATCTTGAACCCGTTGGTGATTGCCTCGGTGGCGTTCGCGGTGGGGACCGCTTCGCCGACTGTCGTTGTGACGGAGAGCGATACGAGGTACTTGTCAGGCCCCGCTACCGCGATGGTGTTCCTGCGGGCGGTGTTGAGCGACATGTTGTTGTCTCTGTAGGAGCCCTCGATCATTGCCGACGGCATGCCGCCGAAGTCCGCAAGTGACGCATTGGTGGTGCGCCACGCGGGCAGCATTTGACTGTCGATGTAGCCGTGGGTGATGGCGTCCTTGGGGTCGAAGTCGCCGCCGACGAGTTTGTAGACGACGAGCGCCGCGTTGGAGGTGTAGATGCCGTCGCCGCCGACCCGGTCGGCGAGCACTGCGAACGCGTCGGGCACATTCGGGTCGGGCACCTGCGACCAGCCGCGCGGCACGGGAAGCACGATGTTGAGCGCCTTGAAGTCGCGGGCCACCTGTGGTTCGAGCTTGACGCCCTTCTCACCGAAGTAGTCGTGCAGCGACACCGAGTTGGCGGGCACCAGCGTCGCCGGTGCCGCTAGTGCCGCGGCGGGGACGATGCCGGGAGCCGCCGCCGACTGGACCGGGCCGATGGCCTGCGCGGCGGCGGCCGCGCCCGGCACGGCGGGCATCGCCTGGGCGATGGGCGCAGGCGCAGGCTGCGGAAGATACGGATAGACGGGTTCGGCCGAGGCGATGGTGCCCGCCAAGCCGAGTACACCGGCCATGCCTGCGGCGACACCACCTGCCAGAATCCGCCAGCGGCGGGCATCTCCGATCATCGCCGGATTCCTTCCCGAGAGTCCATCCCGGCCGTGGGCAGGACATGCCCCTGGTCAGGGGGCGACCGTAACCCCAAGGCAGAGTCCGCCACCAGGCCTGGAACCGAGCTGGAATCAACCTCTGACCGCTCCGCAATGCAACCGATACCTGCCCGTGGCCGCAGAGCGGGCCGCGGCGGACCTTTACCCTGTTCACGTGAGTAGTGAGTCGGTTACCGACCCCGTCGAGGCGCAAGCGGCTGGAGCCGACACCCCGCAGTATCGATACACCGCGAAGCTGGCCGGGGAGATCGAGCGTGCCTGGCAGCAGACGTGGTCACAGCAGGGCACCTTCAACGTTCCCAACCCGGTGGGCTCGCTTGCGCCGACCGACGGCACACCGGTGCCCGCCGACAAGATGTTCGTGCAGGACATGTTCCCCTACCCGTCGGGTGAGGGCCTGCACGTCGGGCACCCCCTCGGCTACATCGCGACCGATGTCTACGCGCGCTACTTCCGGATGGCGGGGCGCAATGTGCTGCACGCATTGGGGTTCGACGCGTTCGGTCTGCCCGCCGAGCAGTATGCGGTGCAGACGGGCACCCACCCAGCCACCAGGACCGAGGCGAACATCGTCAACTTCCGCCGTCAGCTCGGGCGGCTCGGGCTCGGTCACGACGCGCGGCGCAGCTTTTCCACCACCGACGTCGACTTCTACAAGTGGACGCAGTGGATCTTCCTGCAGATCTACAACGCGTGGTTCGACAGGGACCTCAACAGGGCGCGACGCATCGAGGAACTGGTCGGCGAGTTCGAGTCCGGACAGCGCAGTCCCGACGACGGCAGGCAGTGGTCGGCGTTGTCGGCCGCCGAACGCGCCGATCTGGTCGACTCGTACCGGCTGGTGTACCACGCCGACTCGATGGTCAACTGGTGCCCCGGACTCGGCACCGTGCTGGCCAACGAGGAAGTCACCTCCGACGGCCGCAGTGACCGCGGGAACTTCCCGGTGTTCCGGAAGCGGTTGCGGCAGTGGATGATGCGCATCACCGCCTACTCCGACAGGTTGCTCGACGACCTCGTGGTGCTGGACTGGCCGGACAAGGTCAAGGCGATGCAGCGCAACTGGATCGGCCGATCGACGGGCGCCTCGGTGCTGTTCGGCACCGACGCAGGCGACATCGAGGTGTTCACCACGCAGACCCGACACGTTGTTCGGCGCGACATACATGGTGCTTGCGCCCGAACACCCGCTTGTCGAACAGTTGACCGCCGTCTGACTGGCCCGACGGGGTCGACGCGCGGTGGACCAACGGCTCCGCGACGCCAGCCGAGGCGGTGGCCGACTACCGTGCGTCGATCGCGGCGAAGTCCGATCTGGAGCGCCAGGAGAACAAGACCAAGACCGGTGTGTTCCTCGGCGCCTACGCGATCAACCCCGTGAACGGCGCGAGCATCCCGGTCTTCATCGCCGACTACGTCCTTGTCGGATACGGCACCGGCGCCATCATGGCGGTGCCCGGCGGCGATCAGCGCGACTGGGACTTCGCCACCGAATTCGGATTGCCGATCATCGAAGTCGTTGCGGGCGGCGATATTTCGCAGGCGGCCTACAACGGCGACGGGGAGCTGGTGAACTCCGGCTATCTCGACGGCCTCAGCGTGGCGTCGGCGAAGGAGGCGGTGACGGCCAGGCTGGAGGCCGACGGCCGAGGCACCACCCGCGTCGAGTACAAGCTTCGGGACTGGCTGTTCGCCCGGCAGCGCTACTGGGGCGAGCCGTTCCCGATCGTCTACGACGAGGACGGCCGCGCGCACCCGCTGCCGGAATCCGAGCTACCGGTCGAACTGCCCGACATCCCCGACTACGCGCCGGTGCAGTTCGACCCCGACGACGCCGACAGCGTGCCGTCGCCGCCGTTGAACACGGCGACCGACTGGGTGAACGTCGAGCTGGATCTCGGCGACGGCCTCAAGCACTACACGCGCGACACGAACGTCATGCCGCAGTGGGCAGGCAGCTCGTGGTACGAGTTGCGTTACACCGACCCGCACAACTCGGAAGCCCTGTGCGACAAGGAGAACGAGGCGTACTGGATGGGCCCGAGGCCTGCCGAGCACGGCCAGGATGATCCCGGTGGCGTCGACCTGTACGTCGGCGGCGTCGAACATGCGGTGCTGCACCTGCTGTATTGCCGGTTCTGGCACAAGGTGCTCTACGACCTGGGCCATGTGTCCTCGAGGGAGCCCTACCGAAGGCTGGTCAACCAGGGCTACATCCAGGCGCACGCCTACACCGACGCGCGGGGCACGTACGTGCCTGCCGCGGAGGTCGTCGAGCGGGACAAGAAGTTCTTCTGGCCGGGGCCCGACGGCGAAGTCGAGGTGAACCAGGAGTTCGGCAAGATCGGCAAGAGCCTGAAGAACTCCGTGTCGCCGGACGAGATCTGCGACAACTACGGCGCGGACACCTTGCGGGTCTATGAGATGTCGATGGGCCCGCTGGACGCGTCGCGCCCGTGGGCCACCAAGGACGTCGTCGGCGCGTACCGGTTCCTGCAGCGGGTATGGCGGCTGGTCGTCGACGAAGAGACGGGCGAGCTTCGGGTCGGCGACGATGCGCCCGATGAGGAGACGCTGCGGGTGCTGCACCGCACGATCGCGGGGGTGTCCGAGGACTACACGGCGCTGCGCAACAACACCGCGGCCGCCAAGCTGATCGAGTACACCAATCACCTGACGAAGACAGCACGCCGGCGCGGTGCCCCGCGCGGCCGTCGAGCCGCTGGTGCTGATGGTCGCCCCGCTGGCGCCGCACCTGGCCGAAGAGCTGTGGCGGCGGCTCGGGCATGAGGACTTGCTGGCGCGCGGCCCGTTCCCCGTCGCCGACGAGACATACCTGACCGTCGACACCGTCGAGCTACCTGTGCAGGTCAACGGCAAGGTGCGCGGCCACGTCACGGTGCCTGCCGATGCCGACGCCGACGCGATCGAAACGGCCGCCCTCGCCGACGAAAAGGTGCAGGCGTTCTTGAGCGGCGCGACACCGAAGAAGGTCATTGTCGTCGCGGGCCGGCTGGTCAACCTCGTCGTCTAGCCGGTCACCATCGCCACGAGTGTGTCGATGAGTTCCTCGGCGGTGGTGTCCCATTTATCGGTGCGCAGCAGGCCACTCGAGCCAAGACCCGCCGCACCGTGCGCGCCCGTCAGCAGGACGGCCCCGTAGCGCTTGGCGTTCTGTTCGCCGACGACCGGTGCGGCGATGGCCAGGAACTCGTCGCAACCGCGCTGCGCGGCCTTGACCACGGCGGCCGGGTCCCCCGCCGGTGCGCTGAACATCAATCGATAGAGGTGGGGCTGCTTGCGGCTGATGGTGACGAAGACGATGAGCGCCGCGCGCAGCCTCTCGGCGGGCGCTAGTCGCGAGTCGGTCTGCAGCGCGTGCATGTGATCGCCGACGCGCTCCCAGCCCTCGGCGGCCACGGCGGTAAGCAGGCTCTCCTTGTCGGCGAAATGCCGATAGGGCGCACCGCGGCTGACGCCTGCACGCCCGCCCACCTCGCGGAGCGTGACTGCGCCGGGACCGCCGCCGTCGAGCAGTTCGGCGGCGCTGTCGAGCAGTGCGCGGCGCGTGGCGGCGGCGGACTCGAGGCGGCTCGTCATCCACCCATCCTATGTTGACACTGTCATCTGAGATGCTAGGTTGTCGAGATGACAGCGTCAACTGAAGTTCGGCCGCTCGCCGTCGTCACCGGTACGTCGACCGGCATCGGCGCGGCGACGGCCCGCGAACTCGCGCGGCGCGGGTTCCACGTCCTCGCGGGCGTCCGGCGCGGCCAGGATGCCGACGCAATCCGTTGGCCGGGTATCGAGCCGGTGATCGTCGACGTCACCAACCCGGACCACGTTGCGGCGCTGGCCGCCCGGGTGCATGAAGACCCGCAGGGCCGGGCGCTGCGGGCGCTGGTGAACAACGCGGCGATCCAGGCCAATGTGCCGATCGAGGCCTTCGCGATCGACGAGTGGCGTCGCATGTTCGAGGTCAACCTCTTCGGTCAGGTCGCCGTCACCCAGGCGCTGCTGCCTGCCTTGATCGACAGCTCGGGTCGCGTCGTGAACATCAGCTCGGTCGGCGGCAAGGTCGCCATGGCCACCTATGGTCCCTACGCGGCAACGAAATTCGCGATCGAGGCGGTCAGTGACGCCTTGAGACGCGAGCTCGCCCCGCATGGCGTCGGAGTGGTCGTGGTCGAGCCGGGTGCCGTGCGTACGGAGATGCTCGGCAGGGCGATCGCCACCGCGAAAGAGACGATGTCGGCCATGACGCCCGAGCAGAGCACGCGCTACGGCGCGTTGGTGCAAGCGGTCAACGCGCAGGCCGTGTCGTCCACCGAGTCGGGCCTGCCCGCCGACGCCGCGGCCACGGTGATCGCCAAGGCGGTGACGGCGCGCAGACCGCGGACCCGCTACACCGTCGGCCGCGACGCCGCGATGATCACCCGCTTGGTCCGCGTCCTGCCCGACCGCGCACTCGACCGTGTACTCGCCGCCGCTTTGCGGCCGCACTTCTCCAGAAGTTTGTCGACTCCACCGGGAGGTACGAGCCCGGTTATCGATAGAAGGTGACTACCTTCGGGACTACTCCCGCACCTGTCGCGTCACGAGACCTTTCGTGGACCGGGAATCGATGACGCACCGAGAATCGACCTGTTCACCTTCACGTTCGTCGCCGTAGTACATGCGGTAACCCTCGAGGATCTTCGTATCGCGTGGCGAGCCATCGTCCGTGACGCTCTCTGTGCCGTCCGCCGTACTGGTGACGGTGAACCACTGACCCGACACAGGATCTTGGATCGTGTCGCCCTCCTGAATTTCGGACAGCGGCACCTGCTCCGTTGCATGCTCTGAGCTCATGACCCTCCCAAACCGTAGGGTGATCGGCTGCCGTGCGGCGACAACCTCAGCATTGTCCCGCCGTACGGCGGGGTCAATCCCAAGGGCGACGTCCTCAGTGGCACAACGCAGCGCCGCGTACTCGTCGCCGCTGTGCGCCCGCACTTCCCAACGGGGGCTAGCCCCAGCCCAGCTGGCGCATGGTGTAGCCGTCGTTCCAGATCTTCGTCATGTGGCGGATCTTGTCCCCGTCGAAGTCCATGACGTAGACGTAGTCGGCGGCCGCACTCTTTCCGGTCGGCGGGACAGGGCCACCCTCGCCGCTGTGCGTCCCGCGAAAGACGCCGAAGGCAACCACCTTGTTGCGCGCATCGTCGACGGCGAACGATTTCAGCTCCGCGACGCCGTCGGGCAGCGGTGTGAGCAGGTTCTTCATCCACTCGGTGTACGCCTCGAGGGTGTCCACTTCGGCCAGTGCATCGGTCTGGCTGGTGAATGTCGCGTCGGCGTGGCAGTACGGGGCGCAGCCGGCCCAGCCCTTACCGGTCTCGCATGCGTCGAAGAACTGCTCCGCGGTTTCCTTGATCGTGCCCATACAGCGATTCTGGCGCGCCAACCGACGCTCAGCGTCGCAATTCGCGCCGAATTCACCCGTTGGGGCGGACGACGACCTCGTGGATGTGGGCGTCGGGCGGGGCGTTGACCGCGTCGGCCACGACTTTCGCCACCGTTTCGGGGCTCAGAAACCGAGCCGGGTCGTAGTCGCGGCCCTCGTAGGCGACCAGCCCCTCCTGCATCACCGTCGCGATCCGGCCCGGATGGATCGACGTCACCCGAAGCGACGGCTCGTCGTTGCGCAGCGAGTCCGCGAAGCCGCGAAGGGCGAACTTGCTTGCGGTGTAGGACGCCAAACCGGGTGAGGCGTTGATCCCCGCGCCGGAGTTGATGAACACGACGTGGCCGCGGGCCTGATGCAGTGCGGGCAGTAGAGCGAGCGTAAGCGCCACTGCACCAATGACATTGACCTCCATGGTGATGCGCCACTCGTCAACCTCCGACTCGGCAACGCGTCCGGGGAAGGCGGCGCCCGCGTTGTGGATCAGCACGTCGAGCTCGTCGATCGGTTCGACGACCGATCCGATGGCGTCGGTGTCCTGAAGATCCAGCGGCCATGTCGTGGCCCCGAGTCGCTCGGCCAGTGCGTCGAGCCGGTCCGACGGCCGACCTCCGAGAAACAACGTGTGAGTGGGTGCGAGCGCATCGGCGATCGCCGTACCGAGGCCGCCCGCCGGCCCGGTGATGAAGGCGGTCGGCATGCCGGTCACCCTACCGACTGCGATCATTGAGCAGATGGCACCCGATCCCAGCTTCGCTCCCACTCAGCTCGCGGCACGCGCCGCGTACCTGCTGCGCGGCAACGACCTGGGCGTGATGACCACGGCGGCGCCGCTGCTCTACCCGCATATGTGGAGTTGGGACGCCGCCTTCGTCTCCATCGGTCTCGCGCCGCTCAGCGTCGAGCGGGCCGTCGTCGAACTCGACACACTGCTGTCGGCGCAATGGGCCAACGGCATGATTCCGCACATCGTCTTCGCCAACGGCGTCGACGGCTACTTCCCTGGACCGGCCCGGTGGGCGACCTCCGCGCTGGCCGCAAACGCGCCGCGGTCGCGGCACACCTCCGGGATCACCCAGCCACCGGTGCACGCGATCGCCGTTCAGCGCATCCTCGACCACGCCCGCTCGCGGGGCCGATCCACCCGTGCGGTGGCGGAAGCATTTCTCGACCGCCGCTGGGATGATCTTGTGAACTGGCACCGCTGGCTGGCGGAAGCCCGCGACCAGAAGGGGCACGGTCGCGTCACGGTTTATCACGGCTGGGAGTCCGGCATGGACAACTCGCCGCGGTGGGATGCCGCGTACGCCAACGTGATTCCGGGGATAGTGCCCGAGTATCAGCGTGAGGACAACGCGATCGTCACCGACGCCAGCCAGCGGCCGTCCGATACCGAATACGACCGCTACCTGTGGCTGGTCGAGGAGATGAAGTCGGCGCACTACGACGACGAGCTTCTTCCGAAGGCGATGAGCTTCGCGGTCGAGGACGTGTTCGTATCGGCGATCCTTTCGGTGGCATGTTCGGTGCTCGCCGAGATCGGCGAGGACTACAAGCGGCCGCACGCCGATGTCAGGGACCTCTACGCGTGGGCGGATCGGTTCCGCGCGGGCGTCATCGAGATGACCGACGAACGAACCGGGGCGGCAAGGGATTACGACGTCCGCGCGGGCAGGGTGATCGCGACTGAAACCGTCGCGCAGTTCGCGCCGCTGTTGTGCGGCGGCCTGCCGCACGACAAGGAGCGCACGCTGCTGAAGCTGTTGGAGGGTCCGCGTTTCTGCGGGCACCCCGACCTGAAGTACGGGTTGATCCCTTCGACCTCGCCCGTGTCACGCGACTTCCGGTCGAGGGAGTACTGGCGTGGACCGGTCTGGCCGGTGATGACCTGGCTGTTCTCCTGGGCGTTCGCCCGCCGCGGCTGGGCCGAGCGGTCGCTGATGCTGCGGCGCGAAGGTTTACGACAGGCCAGCGACGGCACGTTCGCCGAGTATTACGAGCCGTTCACCGGCGAACCGCTCGGCAGCATGCAGCAGTCGTGGACCGCCGCGGCGGTACTCGACTGGCTGGGTTAGCCCTCGCCCTGGCCGGTTTCCTGCTCGGCCAACCGCTCCATCGAGCCGACAGCCCTTGTCAGGGTTTCGACGTCGTCTTCGGTGAGCTTCCCGAGCATCGCGGCCAGCGCGGCGCGCCGAGCGGCAAGCGCTTCGCGGTGCTGGACGAGGCCGCGCGGCGTGACCTCCACGAGGACGGCGCGCAGATCGGACGGGTCGCGCGACCGTTTCACCAGACCGAGCTTCTCGAGCCTGCGGATGGCCACCGTCGTTGTCGGGGTGCGGACGCGTTCGTGGGCCGCCAGATCGGTCATCCGGATCGGGCCCTTCTCCAGCAGTGTCAACAGGATCGACAGCTGGGCCAACGTCAGGTCGCCCGCGGTGCCGCGGTTGGCGTCGCCGCGGCGAAGGACGGAGAACAGCTTGGAGAGGACGCGCTGCAGCTCAGCTGCCAACTCGTCGACCTGCGCCTCGGTCTCCACCATAGTTCGCTAGTCTAACCTGTCAGTGTCTGACGGTATGTAATCACGCAATGTTTGTGGTTACAGAACCTGAGACAGGAATCTCTGTAGTCTTTCGGTCTCCGGACCGTCGAATATCTGCCCAGGCGGACCTGATTCGACGACTTTGCCGTGATCCATGAACACCACCGTGTCCGATGTCGAGCGGGCGAACCCCATCTCGTGCGTCACCACGACCATCGTCATGCCGTCGGCGCCGAGGTCGGCGATCAGCGCAAGGATGCCTTTCACCAGTTCGGGATCCAGCGCGGAGGTGGCCTCGTCGAAGAACATCACCTGGGGTGTCATCGCAAGCGCGCGGGCAATGGCGACCCGCTGTTGCTGTCCACCGGACAGGGTGCCCGGTCGCGCATCGGCCTTGTGCCGCAGATCAACCCGCTCCAGCTGAGCCAACCCGAGTTCACGGGCCGCGTCGGCGCTGAGGTTTTTGAGCTTGCGCGGCGCCAACGTCACGTTGTCGAGCACGGTGCGGTGCGGGAAGAGATTGAAGTGCTGGAACACCATCCCGATCCGTTGGCGCAACGCGTCCGGGTTGTCGCGCAGCACCGATTTGTCGTCCAGCAGGATGTCGCCCTTGTCGGGCTCGTAGAGCCGGTTGAGCGTCCGAAGCAGCGTCGACTTGCCGGATCCGGAGGGACCGATCACCGCGGCGGTGGTGCCCGCCGGCACGTCGACGTCGACGCCGCGGAGCACCGCGTTGGGGCCGAAGGACAGGTGAATATCCCTGCCGGCCAATGAGACTGGTGCGGGTGTGGCCGGCATCAGATCATCTCCTGGGATGCGGGGTTCAGCGGCGACAGCGGGTCCTCCGGTTCTGCGGGTTTGCCTCGGCGCAGACGGGCGTCGATGTAGTTCACCAGGTGGGTCAGCGGGATCGTCAGCACGAGGTAGAACAGGCCCGCGGCCACAAGGGGCGACAGGTTGCCGGTCTGCGCGTTGAGGTCGCGGCCCACCTGAAACAGCTCACGCTGGTTGGCGACCAGTCCGAGGAAGTACACCAGCGAGCTGGCCTTGAGTAGTGAGATGAACTGGTTGACCAGTGCGGGCAGCACTCGCCGAATCCCCTGCGGCACAACGACAAGCCGCATCGATGACGGGTAGCTGAAGCCGAGCGCCCTCGAGGCCTCGAGTTGGCCCGACTCCACGCTCTGGATGCCGGAACGGAAGATCTCGCCGATATAGGCCGCGGCCATCAAGCCGAGCGCCGCGATGCCGAGAGGGTAGGGGTTGTTGCCGGTGAGGCCGCCGACGATGGGCCCGACGCCGAGGCCGATCAGCAGGATGATCACGACCTCGGGCAGGCCACGGAAGATGTCGGTGTAGATGCGTGCGGGCCAGCGCAGCCAGCGGGAACCGGAGATGCCCGCGACGGCCAGACCCATGCCGAGCAGCAGGCCGATGACGCTGGCGCTGACGGTCAGGATCAACGTGTTCGGCAGACCCGTCGTGAGCAGGTCGGGAATCGCCTGTTTGTACAGTTCCCAGTCGAGGAACGAGGCGGCCAGCTGTGACAGCGTCGACTTCGGTTGGGATGCAGACGAATCCGATGGCTCGCCTTGGTGGCTGGCCGCGATCGCAGCGAAGTCCGGCAGCTGCGGCACCGCCGCCGCCTTGGATCCGGGCTTCCAGCCGGGCGGCAGCTCGCGCGGCACCCAATCGGAGTACAACCGCGACCAGGTGCCGTCCGCGATGACCGCGTCCAGCCCGGAGTTCAACGCGTCGATCAGCGGCTTGTTCTCCTTGGCGACCGCGTACGCCACGAAGTTGTCCAGGCTGAAGGTGTTCTCGATGATCTCGGTCGGGTCGCCGGGCTGCACGGTGCCCTGCGCCTGCTGCGATGGCGCCACCCATGCATCGATCTGCTTGGACTTCAGGCTGGCGTAGACGGTGTTGTAGTCGGGGAACTTGACCGGGTCCAGCTTGAGCGAGTCGACAAGATAGGCCTCCTGCACGGTGCCCTGCACGACGCCGATGCGCTGCCCCGCGGCGAGTTTGTCGAATCCGGTGATCGGCGACCCCGTCGGCACGACGAGAGAGAAGTAGCCGAAGTCGTAGCCGTTGGTGAATCCGACGGTGCGTCGCCGTGCATCGGTGGTGGTGATCGACGAGGAGCCGACGTCGAACCGACGCGACGCCACCTGTGCGAGCAGGCCGGAGAATTCCGTGCCGACGAAATTGATTCGCAGACCGAGCTTTTCGGCCACTGCCCGCAGCAGCTCGTTGTCGAACCCGGTGAAGTCGCCCTTCGAGTTGATGCAGATGCTCGGTGGCGCGTCCGACAGGGTGCCGACGGTGATCACCCCTGGCGTGCCGAGACCCAGCGCGTTGGTGTTGACGGTGTCCAGCGGCGCGACGGTGGGCGTCGTGTACTTGTCCTCGGCGGGTCCGGCGGCGGCAGCTGCGAGGTTGGTCGGGACGGCGCTCGCGCTGTCGACGCCGGGCGGCGCGCATTGATCGGCGTCGGCGAGTGCGGGCGTGGCCATCGGGAGGCTGAAGACCAGCAGCGCGATCAGCGCGAGTGCGAATGCCTTACCTGTCCGGCCCGTGAAGGGGGTCATTCAAGTCAAAGTAGCCGCCGGGCAGGCGTTGGAACCGGCTTGCGCTCAATCAGAACGCAACCGACGGCTGCCTGGCCAGGGCCGATGGGTTGAACACGCCGCGGCGAACCAGTTCGGCGACCATGATCCGCCCCATGGCCTCCGACCGGCCCGCGCAAGCGGCTCGCGCACCGTCGGGGTCGCGGGTGTGGATGGCGGTGGTCTCGGCCTCATAGAACGGCATCATCTCGTCGTGGTTGTTCAGGTAGGTCACCCAGAACGACCGCGGGATGAAGCTCTGTGACGCGCGGATCTCGGCAAGTAGCCGCGGACCCGCGTACTCCTCGTTGATGGTCTGCCGGTACTGCCAGGCCGACTCCTGAAACGCGCGCGACTCGCGGTTGGCGCGCATGAAATCGGTCAGCGTGTCGAGTTGGGACAGCACCTGCGGACGAGGATCGACAGCGGCGCGCGCAGATGCGATGCCGAGCAGGATGCCGTGAAGCTCGTGGTGCTCGAGGACGACGGATTCGTCGAAGCGCTCGATGAACGCGCCGCGGTGATACCGCGTGGACAAGATGCCGTCGTGTTCGAGCTGAACGACGGCCTCCTGGATCGGCACACGGCTCAGGCCGAGCTCCTGCGCGATCTCATTGCGGTCGACCCGATCCCCCGAACGCAGCTTGCCAGTCAGCACCAGGTTGATGATGTGAGAAACAACCTGGTCCTTTTCTTTTACCCCGTACCTCTTCGGCATTGCGGCGCAAGTTAATCACGCGAATTCGTCGCTAGGACAAAAATGACAGAATGAGACACTTTCGCGTCGCCCGGTTCGCGCAGCCTAAGCTCAGTTATTTTTCAGCTCGCTGATCGCGCCAGCGGCACAACGCTTCAGCGTCGCTCAGGTCGTAGTCGGGGCCGTTGACGCCGACGGTCAGAAGCGTGACTCCGAGACCCGCGAGCGCGTCCGCCTCGGTGAGCAGCGCGTCGGTTCCCTTGCCCGAGACACCGGCCGAGCGTTCGATCGCCGAGGGATCGCGACCGACATCGGCGCAGTGCCGAGCCAGCACCTCGGATTTCTGCGGGTATTCGCCGCTGTCGCTGAACGAGTGCCAGATATCGCCGTATTCGGCCACCAGGCGCAGCGTCTTCTTCTCTCCGCCACCGCCGATCAGCACCGGGATGTCGCGTGTCGGCTGCGGGTTGAGCTTGCCGAGCCGGGACTTGATGCGGGGGAACGCCTCGGCGAGATCGTCCAGACGGCCGCCTGCCGTGCCGAATTCGTAGCCGTACTCGTCGTAGTCCTTCTGCTTCCAGCCTGACCCGATGCCCAGGATCAGCCTGCCGTCGGAGATGTGGTCGACGGTGCGCGCCATGTCGGCGAGCAATTCCGGGTTGCGATACGAATTGCAAGTGACGAGCGCGCCAATTTCAATGCGCGACGTCTGTTCAGCCCAGGCGCCGAGCATCGTCCAGCATTCGTAATGTGGACCGTCGGGGTCCCCGTATAACGGGAAGAAGTGATCCCAGTTGAATGCGACATCGACGCCGATGTCCTCGCATCGCCGCACGGCATCACGGATATGGCTGTACTGGGTGGAATGTTGCGGCTGCAGCTGCACGCCGATACGAATTTTTGGCACGACGCCATCATTCCCGATTTGGTCACACGCCAATCTGGCCGTCGGTCTTCCACACCGCGACGACCGACGGGCGCGCCGTCCCGTTGCCGCCCTCCGGCCAACGGGACAGCGGGTTGTCGATGTCGTTGTCGTCGTGCTCGCCGGGATGCTGGACGCACACGGTCACCAGATCGTCGGTGATGACGGGCCCACAGGTCTCCGCACCGAGTGGCACGGTGAGGAACTGCTTGGTCTCGCCGCGGTTCGGACCGTCGAGCGCGACGGCGAACAGTCCGTCGTTGGAGTCCAACGCGTTGCCGTCGGTGGAGATCCACAGGTTGCCGTGGCTGTCGAAGGCCACGTTGTCCGGACACGAGATCGGGCTGACCTTCGACTTGTCGAACCCGGCGAAGTACGTGTCCGCGGCCGCCGGGTCGCCGCACACCAGCAGCAGCTCCCAGGTGAAGTCCGTGCCTGCGTGGTTGTCGGTGAGCTCGAGGATCTGTCCACTCTTGTTGTCGTTGCGTGGGTTGGCGGCATCCGGCCCAGCCTCGCCCGGTGCGCCGCGCTCATCGTTGTTGGTCAGCGCGACGTACACCTTGCCCGTCTTCGGGTTCGCCTCGAAGTCCTCGGGGCGGTCCATCTTGGTGGCGCCGGCCTTGTCCGCGGCGAACCGGGTGAACACTGCCGCTTCTGACGCCGTCACACCGGAAACCAGCGACTCGGCCTGACCGGCGGGGCCCGAGCGCAGCAGCGGAAGCCACGTCCCTGTCCCGCGGAAGGCGCCCTTGGCGGGCAGCGTGCCCGAGCCGTCGATCTCGGCGGGCGGGATGTCGCTGGACAGCTTGGCGACGTACAGCGTGCCTTCGTCGAGCAGCGTCATGTTGTGCGCGAGCGTCGCGGCGTCGCGCCCCGGCTGCATCTTCTTGCTCGAGACGAACTTGTACATGTAGTCGAAGCGTTCGTCGTCACCGCTGTAGGCCACGACGGTGTCGTCGTCGGTGATGTAGATGTTGGCGGCCTCGTGGCGGAACCGGCCCATCGCGGAGTGTTTCACCGGAATCGAGTTCGGGTCCCACGGATTGACCTCGACGATGTAGCCGAAGCGGTTGGGTTCGTTGGGCGTCTTACTCACGTCAAAGCGCGGGTCGAAGGTCTCCCACCGCAATTCGGACGGCTCCAGCGGAATCCCGTATCGGTCGTAGCGGTCGGCGTCCACCGGGTTGGGCTTCGCCGAGCCTTCGACCGCGCCGAAGTACTCCTGGAAATTCTCCTCGCCGGATAGCACTGTGCCCCAAGGGGTTACCCCGCCCGAACAGTTGGCGAAGGTGCCGGCAACCGTGCGGCCTCCCGGGTCGGCGGCCGTCTTGACGAAGTCTGTGCCTGCCGCGGGCCCGACGAGCGTCATCGGGGTGTCGGCGGTGATGCGCCGGTTGTATCGCCCCAGCACGGGTTCGAGGCCGCCGCCAGGCACCCGTTCGACCTCGACGACGCCCATGCCGATCGCGGCGATCTCGACGTCGAACTGCTCGCGGGTCGGCGCGTCTTCCTTGTAGCCGGGGAACATGAACGTCGGGGTGACGTACTCGTGGTTGGTGACAAGAAGGAACCGGTTGGGCTGGCCGTCTATCGGGAGCAGACCCGCGAAGTCGTTGTTGAAGCCGAACTGACCACGCTGGGCGGCACCGGTCTGGTTGCGGACATCGAACTTCGGTGCACCGTCGAGAATCG
>CAWHIZ010000009.1:0-137384 GCA_963829405.1 uncultured Actinomycetota bacterium | reverse complement strand
ACGCCAGCCCATGCCCGCGGACGACGTCGATGAGAGCACGCACCTGCGCGGCGTATGGGAGCTGGTGAAGACGCCGAGCTTTCTCACCATCCTCTGCGCTGCCGCGTGCATCGCGATCGCCGGCTACTCCATAACGACGTTCGCGCCCGCCTTCCTGATGCGCGTACACGGCCTGTCGCTCGGCCAGGTCGGCGTGCAGTACGGAGTCGCTGCGGGCGTGACCGGAATCCTGAGTCTGCTCATCATCGGCCGACTGGCCGACCGGCTCTCGGCACGGGATCCCCGGTGGCTGATGTGGCTGACGATTGTGATGATCGCCGCGATGCTTCCGTTCTCGTGGTTCGCCTTCGTCGTCGAGAGCAGCCTGCTTGCCGTCTGGTTCATCGCGTTGAGCTGTATCGCCGGAATTGCCTACATGGCCCCGTCCATCGCTGCCATTCAGCGGCTGGCCCATGCCGCGCAACGCGCGACGGCGTCAGCGGTGTTTTTGTTCGTCTGCGCGATGGCGGGATCGCTTGGGCCGTTGCTCACCGGCGTCATCAGTGATGCGCTCAAGCCCGAGATGGGAAACATGTCACTCGGGCGCGCACTGCTGCTCGTCGTGCCTGCGATGCAGATGCTCGCGATCGTCTTCTATTTCCTCGCAGGCCGGCGATTCCTGCGGGACGTCGCCGCGGACTGACTGCGCTAGCGTGGACTCATGACCACTCCACGGCCCAATAGTCGAACTCACCGACGACGAGTGGCGCAAGAAGCTCACCGCAGACGAGTACGCGGTGCTGCGCGAAGCGGGCACAGAGCGGCCGTTCGTCGGCGAATACACCGACACCAAGGCCGAAGGCGTCTACGAGTGCCGGGCATGCGGTGCCGAATTGTTCCGCAGCACAGAGAAGTTCGAATCCCATTGCGGCTGGCCGTCGTTCTACGATCCGGCAGAGTCGGATGCGGTCATCCTGCGGACCGACGATTCGATGGGCATGACCCGCGTCGAGGTGCTGTGCGCCAACTGCCACAGCCATCTCGGCCACGTCTTCGAAGGTGAGGGCTACCCGACGCCCACCGACCAGCGTTACTGCATCAACTCGATTTCACTGCGACTGGTGCCTGAAGGCTCCTAGCCCCGAGCTTCTCGAACTCGACCTGCGTCGCGCGCTTCGGCTGGCCCGCGGCCAGCATGTTCATCATCGCCGCGGCGCTCACCGGCGGGCTGTAGTAGTACCCCTGCGCCACCTCGCAGCCGAACTCGCGGAGCCGCTCCGCGGTTTCGATGTTCTCGACGCCCTCGGCGACTGTCGTGACGCCAAGCACGTGGGCGAGGTCGACGACGCCGCGCACCACGGCGGCCGCTCGCGGGTCGACGCGGATCGGCGCGATGAAGTGCCTGTCGAGTTTCACCTCGTCGATGGCCAGCTCGCGCAGGTACCACAACGCCGAGTAGCCGCTGCCGAAATCGTCGATCGCGATCCGAATTCCCCTCTGCCGCAACCGTTCCAGCACAGAACGAGTCCGGTCGATATTGTCCAGGAGGAAGTCCTCGGTGATCTCGATGGTCAGGTCTTCTGGGTTCAGTCCGCGCACCGAGAGGGCCGAGGCGATATGCGTCGGTAGGTCCAGGTCCCCGAGCGACGGCGCGAAGACGTTCACCGCTATCGGGACGCCGATGCCCATTGCCTGCCATTCGGCGGCATCGTCGAGGGCCTGGGTCAGCACGAGGTCGGTGACCGCCCGCATCAGGCCGCGCTTGCGAACCAGCGGCAGGAAGTGGGCGGGCCCGAGCAGCCCGCGCTTGGGGTGCGGCCACCGGACCAGGGCTTCGACCCCGACGATTTCACCGGTGCGCAGGTCGTACTTCGGCTGGTAGAAGACGGTCAGATCGCCGTGGTCGATCGCATGACGCAGCTCACCGAGCAGCCGCACGGCCGCACCGGGCTCGGCGCCTCCGCTCGCGTCGATCGGCAACTCGACCTCGCCTGGGTCGGCCAGCGCCATATCCGGTGTGAACGTGTGCAGGCCACCGGATTTCGAGCGCTTGGCCGAGTACATCGCCACATCGGCCTGTTTGAGCAGCACGTCCGCCGACAGGTCCGGGTTGGCCGATGACGCCACGGCCAGCCCGACGCTCGGCCGCATCAACAGCTGCTGCCCGTCGATGACGAAGGGCTCCTCGAACGCCGCGACCACCCGGTGCGCCACCAGCCGCGACAGCTCGGGAAGACCCTCCATCAGGACTGCGAACTCGTCGCCGCCCACGCGGGCCACCGTGTCAGAGGTCCGCACGCAGCCCTGCAACCGCTCGGCGGCCTGGATCAGCAGGGCATCCCCCGCCGGATGCCCCAGGCTGTCGTTGACGAGCTTGAAATCGTCGAGATCCATCGACAGCACCGCAACGGACTGGTTGTCGTTTTCGTGCAACTGCACGGCGTGCATCAGTCGGTCGTTGAACAGGTCGCGGTTCGCCAGCCCGGTGAGTGTGTCGCGCAGCGCCTGGTCGGCGACCATCTTCAGCAGCCGTTGGTTCTGCCGCACCACCATGTACTGCCTCGCCATCACCGCGGTCATCAACAACGTCGACGACACGAAGACCGGGCCGAGGCCAGGTGTCGGGAAATAGGCGTAAATACACACAACGGCGGCGATCGCGACGGGTACATAGGGCAGCCACATCGAGAGCCGGGACGGCATCTGCGAGACGACCACCTCGGTTTCGGAAACCCGGCGACTGATCAGCGCCGCCATTCCGAACGTCAGGAACGCCACCGCCCAGCCGATGTCGACAAAGTCGCCGCTGGCATACATGCCCTTCGCTGTGAGGTAGGCGAACGCACTGTCCGAGAGCGCCATGAAGATGACACCGACGGTCAGCATCGCCAGCGTCGTGCGCTGTCCCGTTCGTGCTCTGGCGAGAACCAGCACCGCGACTGTCACGATCGCGATCTCCGAAACCGGATACGCGAGCGCGAGCGTCAATGCGAACCGGCTCGTGGCGTCGGATTCGAACATGCTTCGCAACACGAATACCCAGGAGATCTCGAACAGCGCCCCTGCGACGATCAACCCGTCGAGCACGAATCGAATGCGCGAATGGCCCGAATAGCCGACCGGAAAAAGCATCATCGCGAGCGCCGCTCCGACGGGGAACATCAGATATCCGGCGTCGGCGAGCGACGGGAACGGCGGCTGATGGGCAATCGATTCGTAGTAGATCCACAGCGCGGCGCCGATTGCCCAGCCGGTTACGCCGACGGTCATGGCTATCCAGGCTTTTCGTTGTCTGCCTTGCGCGGACCGGGCTGCCATTGCGCAACAGACGACGGCAAATGTGGCGAACGCCTGCAGACCGATCTGCGAGACGTTGCAGCGCCACCGCGCTCGCCACCCCATTGCGTGATCAGCGAAGCGGCGAACGCGACGCCTACGGCGACAGCGCCAACCCCCACCCACGCTGTTTTCGACACCGTGCAAAACTAGCAACAATTGCGCCGTACCGAAACCATCCGCAGCAAACTCGTGTCATATTTGCCGATTTGTGCGGTTTCGCGCCTTTTCGCACTGGTAGCTCAACCGATACCGCAGCATGCGTGTTGCCAAAATTAACGACAACGATGGATACATGCCGATCTGATATTCGTCAGCAAATGGCAGCGCCCCTGTCAGGGGAGTTTGGCGACCAGTTCCTCGACGGCGATGCGGGGACCCGTGAAGAACGGGGTTTCCTCGCGCACGTGGCGACGGGCGTCGGTGGCCCGCAGATCGCGCATCAGGTCGACGATGCGGTGTAGTTCCTGGCCGCTTCGAACGCCAGGATCCACTCGTAGTCGCCGAGGGCGAACGCGGGCACCGTATTGGCCCTGACGTCCTTGTAGTCGCGGGCGGCCATCCCGTGCTCGGACAGCATGCGGCGGCGCTCGTCGTCGGGCAGCAGATACCAGTCCAGCGACCGGACGAACGGATACACGCAGATGTAGGCGCCGGGATCCTCTCCTGCCAGGAACGCCGGGATGTGGCTCTTGTTGAACTCGGCGGGGCGGTGCAACGCCACGTTGCTCCACACCGGCGTGGTGGCCCGGCCCAGCGCGGTGGTGCGGCGGAAATCCGAGTACGTGGCCTGCAACGCCTCCACCCGTTCGGCGTGGGTCCAGATCATGAAGTCGGCGTCGGCACGCATGCCCGCGACGTCGTAGAGCCCGCGCACCACGACACCGCTGTCCTCCTGCTGCTTGAAGAACGTCGCGGCCTCGTCGACGACCGCCGCCCTCTCGTCGCCGAGCGCACCCGGTGTCACCGCGAACACCGAGAACATCAGGTAGCGCAGGGTGGAGTTGAGAGCTTCGTAATCGAGGCGAGCCATACGCTCTAGTTTTCCACGCGGGTGGAAACCAGCGACGCCGCAGCCCTTGTGGCCGCCGCGATGCAGGCGGGCACCCCGATGCCGTCGAGGTAGGCGCCTGCCACCGCGAGCGACGGCGGAAGGCCGGCGCGCAGCTCGGCGACAAGCGCGCCGTGGCCCGGCCCGTACTGCGGCATCGCATCGATCCATCGGTGCACGAGGCAGTCGAACGGCTCGCTGGTGACCCCGAAGACGGACGCGAGATCCTCGGCCGCCCATGACAGCAGGTCGTCGTCGCCGACGCGGTGGGCGAGGTCATCGCCGTAACGGCCGAACGACAGCCGGACCAGCTCGACGTTGCCGCGCGGACCCCACTTACGGGACGACAGCGTTATCGCCTTGGCGTGCAAGGGTTCCGACGCGGAAACGAGCACACCCGAGCGGTCGGGAACCGGGGCGCCACCGGGTAGCGCCAACGCCACCAACGCCGTCGACGCCACATCCACTTGTCGTGCCGCGGCTGCGGTGCGGGGTGCGACGCCCTGCGACGATCGTCGCCAACCGGGGTGCAGGGACGGCGAGCAGCACCGCATCGGCGTGCCAGTCGCCACCTTCGTCGTCGATCAGCTGCCACCCATTGCCCGAACGCTCGACCCGATCGATCCCGACCTGCGCCCACACGACGTCGGCCCGTCGGATCAGCTCGTCGAGCAACACCTGATAGCCGCCGTCGATCGCGCCGAAAACCGACCCGGCCTTCGGTGGCGGCAGCGCCCCACGGACGGCCTCGGTGAGGTTGCGCGCACCGCGATCCAGCCCCGCGGCCACGGTCGGGGCGGCCGACCTCAGCCCGATCGTCGCGGCCGATCCCGCGTACACCCCCGCCAGCAGCGGGTCGACGGAACGCGTCACCACCTGGTCCCCGAACCGGTCGCCGACGAGGTCGGCGACGGTCGGGTCCGCGCCGGGCCGCCAGTTCAGCGGCCGCGACGGTTCATCGCGCATGCGCGCGACGGTGGCGGCGTCGACCAGCCCGGTCATCGTCGACGGGTCGGTCGGGATGCCGTTCACGGTGTCGCGCGGCAGCTCGTGCAGGCGCCCCTGGCTGTAGATCAGCGGCCGCACTCCCGTGGTGCCGATCTGCCTGCCCGTCAGGCCCAGCTCGGCGAGCAGGGCGGGCATCTCGGGGCGACGGGCGATGAACGCTTCGGCACCGATGTCGATCGGCTGGCCACCGAGCTGCTCGGTGCGCAGCACGCCGCCGAGCCGGTCGGCGGGCTCGAACACCGTGATATCCGCGTCGTCACCGAGGGTGGCGCGCAGCCGATACGCGGCCACAAGCCCCGAGATACCGCCGCCGACAACGCAATACGACATCTTATTCTGCTCCTCGCGTGCGCGGCCTCACAGCGAATGCACCAAAGCCACCACCTCGGTGATGACACCCGGATCGGTCCCAGGCAGCACGCCGTGACCCAAATTGAAAACGTGACCCGTCGCACCCGCGTCCAGTGCGCGCCGCCCGTCCTCGACGACCGCGCGGGCCGCGCGCTCGGCCACCGGCAGGCCCGCGAGCAGCACCACCGGATCGAGGTTTCCCTGCAGGGCCGTCCCCTTGGCCACCCGCGCCGCGGCGTCGGTCAGCGCGGTGCGCCAGTCCACGCCGACGACCGGGCTGGCGGCGGGAGCCACCGCCTCAGACATCGCGCCGAGCAGCTCCGCGGTGCCGACCCCGAAATGCGTCATCGGCACCCCCGCGCCTGCGAGCGCCTCGAACACCCGCGTGCTGTGCGGCAGCACGTGGGTGCGGTAGTCGGCCAGCGACAGCGTCCCGGCCCACGAGTCGAACATCTGGATGGCGTCGACACCCGCGTCGAGCTGCACTTTCAGGAAAGCGGTCGTGATATCCGTCAACGCCTCCATGAGCGAATGCCAGGTGTCGGGCTCGCCGAGCATCATCGCCTTGGTGCGCTCGTGATTACGGCTCGGGCCACCCTCGACGAGATACGACGCCAGCGTGAAGGGGGCGCCCGTGAAGCCGATCAGCGGGACGTCGCCCAGCTCCCCGACGAGCTGCCCGACGGCATCCGCGACGGGCGCAACGCGCTCGGGATCAAGGGGTTTCACGGCGGCGACGTCAGCGGCAGTCCGGATCGGGTGGTCGATGACCGGCCCGACATCGGGCACGATGTCCAGCTCGATGCCGGATGCCCGAAGCGGCACGACGATGTCGGAGAACAGGATGGCGGCGTCGACCCCGTGCCTGCGCACCGGCTGCAGCGTGATCTCGGTGATCAGCTCGGCGTCGAAGCAGGCCTGCATCATCGTGTTCTTCGCGCGCAGCTCCCGGTACTCGGGCAGCGAACGTCCGGCCTGCCTCATGAACCACACGGGCACCCGACTCGGTTTACGGCCACCCGCAGCGGCCAGATACGGCGACTCGGGCAGCTCACGACGGTTATTCATCAGCACCAATGCTGCCATGGCGACCGGACCGTCGGGCCGCCGGGCGTCCGCCCGTGCTCGATACGGCGCGCCTGCGCACAGACCTGCCCAGATGGTCTACCGTCAACTCGGTGACCACCGCCGAACCGGCACAGTTCCGGGAAGCGGTCGCGGCGATGAATGCCACCGCCGTGCGACCGGAGATCGAGCTCGGCCCGATCCGTCCGCCTCAGCGACTCGCACCGTTCAGCTACGCCCTCGGCGCCGAGGTTCGCCACCCCGAATCGGCCATCGTGCCCGAGCAGTCCGAAGGCGACGCATTCGGACGGCTGATCCTGCTGCACGACCCCGAAGGCGCCGAAGCCTGGGACGGCACGATGCGGTTGGTCGCCTACGTCCAGGCCGACCTGGACTCGAGCGAGGCGGTCGACCCGCTGCTGCCCGAGGTGGCATGGAGTTGGTTGGTCGACGCGCTGGAGGCCAACACCGAGCACGTAACCGCCCTCGGCGGCACCGTCACCGCCACCACCTCGGTGCGCTACGGCGACATCTCCGGCCCGCCGCGGGCCCATCAGCTCGAACTGCGCGCGTCCTGGACCGCGACGACGCTCGAGCTGGGACCCCACGTCGCCGCATTCTGTTCGGTGCTCGAGCACGCTGCAGGCCTGCCACCCTCCGGGGTGACCGATCTGAAGTCGCGCACGCGCGCCTGAGATGACCGACGCCGACTCAGGCGGAGCCGAGCCAGCGGACACCGCAGAACCCGAAGCCACACCGCTGCTCGCACCTGCGGACGGCGTTCCGCCGGTATCCGTGACACCGTACGAAATCAAGCAGGCTGCAGACCTTTTGGCGTCCGGGCACGGATCGTTCGCGGTGGACGCCGAACGGGCGTCGGGGTTCCGCTACTCCAACCGGGCGTATCTGGTGCAGATCCGTCGCGACGGCGCGGGCACCGTGCTGATCGACCCCGTCTACCACGGCGCCGACACGCTGACCACGATGGCGCCGATCGCCGAGGTGCTCAGCACCGACGAGTGGGTACTGCACGCGGCCGATCAGGACCTGCCGTGCCTCGCCGAAATCGGCATGCGGCCGACGAAGCTCTACGACACCGAGCTGGCGGGCAGGCTGGCCGGCTTCGACCGGGTGAACCTGGCGACGATGGTGGAGCGGCTGCTCGGCCTCGGCCTGAAGAAGGGGCATGGCGCCGCGGACTGGTCCAAGCGACCGCTGCCGCCGGAATGGCTGAACTACGCCGCGCTGGACGTCGAAGTGCTCGTCGAACTCGAGACCGCCATCGCGGGCGTGCTCGAGGAGCAGGGCAAGTCCGAATGGGCGGCCCAGGAGTTCGAGTACCTGCGCACCTTCGAAGCGGCACCGACACGACGGGACCGGTGGCGGCGCACGTCGGGCATCCACAAGGTCCGCGACCGCCGCGCGATGGCGGCCGTGCGCGAGCTGTGGACGACCCGCGACCACATCGCCCGCAGGCGCGATATCGCGCCTGGGCGGATCCTGCCGGACTCCGCGATCATCAGCGCCGCCAGCGCCGACCCGAAGAGCGTCGACGAACTCACCGCGCTGCCGATATTCGGCGGGTCGAAGCAGCGGCGCAGCGCCCAGGTATGGCTGGATGCGCTCAGCCGCGCGCGCGACAACGCCGATCAGCCGGAAGTCTCGGAACCGCAGAACGGTCCCCCGCCCGCATCCCGATGGGCCCGCCGCAAACCTGAGGCGGCCGCGCGCCTTGAAGCCGCCCGTGCCGCGCTTGCCGAGCTGTCCGGCCGCGTCACGGTGCCCGCCGAGAACCTGGTCACCCCGGAGGTGGTGCGCCGACTGTGCTGGGACTGGCAGCAGGCGGGCGACACCGAAACCGCGGTCAACGATTTTCTGCAGGCCGCCGAGGCCCGCCCGTGGCAACGCCGAGCTGGTCGTGCCGGTGCTCGCCGCGGCTCTCGACGGACTGACGCCACCCGTAACGGAGTGACCGGGTCTGCCCTAGGGTCGATTTCGATGGGACTGCTCCTCGGCCCGGCTCTGCGGCATGTGTCAGACACCACCGCCCTGGTCTGGGTGCAGACCGAAAATGCCTGCACTGTCGAGGTTCTCGGCTGCTCGGCGCAGACCTTCGAGGTGCAGGGCTACCACTTCGCCCTCGTCCTGGTGACCGGCCTTGCGCCCGACAGCGTGACCGAGTACCAGGTCAGCGTGGACGGCGCGACGGAGTGGCCCATCGACGACGAGACGTTCTCGAAGTTCCCACCCAGCGTCATCCGCACCCGCGGGCCCGCGAGCGGGCACCGGCTGCGCGCCATCTTCGGGTCGTGCCGCTATCCGAAGACCGACGTGAAGAAGATCGAGAAGAAGCTCCGCCACGATGCGCTGGACTCGTATGCGTCCCGGATGGCCGGCCGCCCGATCGAGGAGTGGCCCGACGCGCTGATCCTGCTCGGCGACCAGCTCTACGCCGACGAGCTTCCACCCGACGAACAGCACCGGGTGAACCGGCGGCGACACAGCAGGCACGGCGACCGCCCGCCGGATGAGGTGGTCAGCTTCGCCGAGTACGAGCGGCTCTACCGGCACTCCTGGGGTGACCCCGAGATCCGCTGGCTGATGTCGACCGTCTCGACGGCGATGATCTTCGACGACCACGACATCCGCGACGACTGGAACACCTCGAAGTCCTGGCGCGCCGAGATGGCGAAGCTGCCGTGGTGGCACGACCGGATCCGGGCCGGGCTCGCGTCCTACTGGGTGTACCAGCACCTCGGAAACCTGAGCCCCGACGAGCTGGCCGACAACGAGGACTACCGACGTCTGGTGGACACCGACGGCGATACATGGCCGCTTCTTGCCGAATTGGCCGAAAGAGCCGACCGGGAGGTCGACTGCAACAAGGGAATCCGGTTCAGCTACCGCTGGGACCTCGGACGCACCCGGCTCATCATGATCGACTCCCGCAACGGCCGCATCCTGGAGTCCGGCGAACGCATGATGATCGGCGAGAACGAATTCCGCTGGCTGGAGGAAAAGGCCGAAGAGGATCCGGAGTCACTCGACCACCTCTTGCTCGCCTCGTCGGTGCCGTGGTTGATGCCGCCCGCCATCGGCGACCTCGAGGCACTCAACGAGAGAGCCGCCGACCGCGACGGCTGGCGCGGAGAGTTGGGCGAAAAGCTCAGAAAGGCAGGCGATTTCGAACACTGGGCGGCGTTCTACAAATCGTTTGTGCGACTCGGTGAGATGATCGCGCGCATCGCCGACCACCCCGAGCGGCCCGCCACGATCAGCGTGCTGTCCGGCGATGTCCACCACTCCTACGCCGCCCGCGCCGAGGTCGACGGCGTGTCACCGGACGGGTCGATCGTGCATCAGCTGGTGTGCTCCCCGGTGCACAACTATGTGCCGCTGTTCATCAAGCCTGCGTTCACCCTCGGCTGGAGCAGGCCCGCCGCCGCCGTCATCCGGTGGTGGGTGCGTCGGCGCGGGGTGCCCGCACCACCCATGACGTGGAGCAACGTCTGCGGTCCGCTGTTCGGGAACACCATCGCCACCGTGCAGATCGACGACCGCAGCGCACAGGTGTTCTTCGAACAGCCGCGCAGGTCGGCGACGCTGGAGGAAGCAGGACGGGTTTCGCTCAGTCGAGCTGGCGGCTGACCTCGTGTTCGGAGACCGCGCTTCCGAGCGCGGCCACCCACCCGGTCACCTGGCGGGCGATGACCTGGTCGGTCAGCCCGACATCGGCAAGGATCTCGCCGCGTGAGGCGTGCGCCTGGAACTCCTGCGGCAGCCCGACGTCGCGGCACGGAACGTCGATCTCGGCGCTGCGCAGCGCGGCCGAAACGGCCGAACCGACACCACCGCGAACACCGTTGTCCTCCAACGTGACCACCAGCTTGTGGTTCTTCGCGAGCCCCGCGATCGCCTCGGGCACCGGCAGCACCCAGCGCGGGTCGATCACGGTCACGCCGATGCCCTGGTTACGCAGCCGCTCGGCGACCGATTTCGCCATCGAGGCGAACGCCCCGACAGACACGAGCAGCACGTCGTCGGACAACCCGTCGGCCGGAACGGCGAGCACATCGATGCCGTCTCGCCGCTCGAGTGCCGGAATATCTTCGCCGACATCGCCTTTGGGGAAGCGCAGCGCGGTAGGCCCGTCGGAGATCTCCAGCGCCTCGCCGAGCTCCTCGTAGAGCCGCGCGGCATCGCGCGGTGCGGCCACCCGCATACCCGGCACGATGTTCAGCATCGACAGGTCCCACATACCGTTGTGGCTCGCGCCGTCGGGCCCGGTGACACCGGACCGGTCGAGCACCAGCGTCACCGGCAGCTCGTGCAGCGCGACGTCCATCATGATCTGGTCGAACGCCCGGTTCAGGAACGTCGAGTAGATGGCCACCACCGGATGAAGGCCGCCCATCGCCAGGCCTGCGGCCGACGTCATCGCATGCTGTTCGGCGATGCCGACGTCGAACAGCCGGTCGGGGAACTTCTTGCCGAACGCGGTCAGCCCGGTCGGTCCCGGCATGGCCGCGGTGATGGCGACGATGTCGCGCCGCTTACCGGCGTACGTGATCAGCGCGTCGGAGAACGTGGAGGTCCATCCCGGCCCCGCCACCTTCGTGGCCAGTCCGGTCTGCGGGTCGATGACGCCGGTCGAGTGCATCTGCTCGGCCTCGTCGGCCTCTGCGGGTCCGTAACCCATCCCCTTACGGGTGACGACGTGCACGACCACCGGGGCATTGAAGCCGCGCGCGTTGCGCAGCGCCACCTCGACGGCGTGCTCGTCGTGACCGTCGATCGGCCCGACGTACTTCAGGCCGAGATCGGTGAACATCACCTGCGGGGCGATCGCGTCCTTGATGCCCGCCTTGATGCTGTGCATGCACTGGTAGCAGAACTCGCCGATGAGCGGCACGCCACGGACAGCCTTGCGGCCCTCCTCCAGCACCTTCTCGTAGCCGGGCTGCAGGCGCAGCGTCGCCAGGTGATCGGCGAATCCGCCGATGGTCGGCGCGTAACTGCGGCCGTTGTCGTTGACGATGATCACGACGGGGCGGCGCGAGGCGGCGATGTTGTTCAGCGCCTCCCAGCACATGCCACCGGTCAGCGCTCCGTCACCGACGACCGCGACCACATGACGGTTGCGGTGCCCGGTCAGTTCGAACGCCTTGGCAAGCCCGTCGGCGTAGGACAGCGACGAGCTGGCGTGGCTGGACTCGACCCAGTCGTGGTCGCTCTCGGCGCGCGACGGATAGCCCGAAAGGCCGTCCTTCTTACGCAGCGTGTCGAACTCGTGGCAGCGACCGGTCAGCATCTTGTGCACGTAGGCCTGATGGCCGGTGTCGAAGATGATCGGATCGTGGGGTGAGTCGAACACCCTGTGCAGCGCGAGCGTGAGCTCGACGACACCGAGGTTGGGGCCGAGGTGTCCACCGGTTGCAGCGACCTTGTGGATCAGGAACTGTCGGATCTCGCCAGCCAGATCACTTAGCTGAGACTGGCTCAGGTGCTGCAGATCAGCGGGGCCGCGGATCTGTTCAAGCATTTCGTCAGTCTACGCACCGTCAGAGGTGTCAGTCGCGCCGAGTTCGGTAGACATCGGGCACACCGTCGTGGTCGGCATCGAGGATCTCGAGTTCGTGAATGCGCCGGTAGGCGGCGTTACGGCTGAGCAATACAACCGCAGCCAGCAGAGCTGCGACAACAGACCCGACCAAGACGCCGATCTTGACGTCGACGCCCGCTTCGGTGCCGTGGCCGAAGGCCAATTCGCCAATCAATAACGAAACTGTGAACCCGATCCCAGCGAGCAGTGCGACGCCGAGTACGTCGCGCCACGCGAGGTCGTCGTCCAGGCTGGCGTGGGTGAATTTGGCCAAGAGGAATGCCGTGGCGAAGACGCCCAAAGGTTTGCCAATCACCAGGCCGGCGATCACGCCGTCGGTGATCGGGTGCAGTAGCGACGCGCCGAGCCCGGACCACCCGCCCACCGTCACGCCTGCCGCGAAGAAGGCGAACACCGGGACCGCGAAACCCGCCGACACCGGCCGCATGGCGTGTTCGAACAGTTCGGCGGTGGGGCGCCCATGGCGACCGAGCACCGGCACGGCGAATCCGAGAAGGACGCCCGCGACGGTGGCGTGCACCCCGCTGGCATGCACCAGCGCCCACGCGGCCACGGCAAGCGGGACCAACAGCCACCAGTGATGCACACCGCGCTGAACGGCCACCGTGAACAATCCGATGGGAATCAGTGACAGCGCCAGCGGGCCCAGCGACAGATGGTCGGTGAAGAAGATCGCGATCACCGTGATGGCGAGCAGATCGTCGACGACGGCGAGGGTCAGCAGAAAGGTGCGCAGCGCCGTCGGTAGGTGCGTGGACAGCACCGCCAGCACGGCGAGCGCGAACGCGATGTCGGTCGCGATCGGTACCGCCCACCCGTCGATGTTTCTCGGGATGCCCGGCAGCCAGATTGATGCCGATGTACACGGCGGCGGGGACGACCATGCCCCCGACGGCGGCCGCGATCGGAAGTGCGGCGCGTGCGGGGTCGCGTAGATCGCCCGCGACGAACTCGCGCTTGAGCTCGAGCCCGACGACGAAGAAGAAGATCGCCAGCAGACCGTCGGCAGCCCACGACGACACACTCAGGTGCAGATGCAGCGACTTCGGGCCGAAGGAGAACTCCGAGACCGCTCTTGTAGGTCGCTGACCACGGCGAGTTCGCCCAACCGAGGCGGCAGCCGCCGCGGCGACCAACAACAGCACACCGCCGACGGTCTCCTTGCGGAGGATCTCAGCGAAACGTTGCGATCTCCGGCCACGAGCCGCGCGTGAGCAGCCGCGAATCGCTTGCCATTGGCCCGATCCTACTGAGGTGATACGTTTCGAGTGGAGTAGGTTCATCAGGTGCGCCGGGAAGTCTGGTCGGCGATTGGTTGGGCCGACCCAGAAAGGCGACACATGCACGCAGAGGACATCGTCGAAGAATTTCCGGTCGTATCCGTCGACTCCAACGCGCTTGACGCAGCGCGCATGATGGCCGAACACCGGCTGCCCGGCATCGTCGTCACCGACTCGTCCGGATTGCCGTACGCCGTGCTGCCCGCCTCCCAGGTGGTGCGGTTCATCGTGCCGTCCTACGTCCAGGACGATCCGTCGCTTGCGGGTGTGATCGACGAGTCGTGGGCCGATCAAGGCGGCCGAGAAACTGGCAGACAAGACGGTTCGTGACGTGCTGCCCGAACATCTCACAGGACATCCCGTCGGCGCAAGGCGGACGACACCATCATCGAGGTGGCGGCGCTGATGGCGCGACTGAGGAGCCCGCTGATCGCCGTCGTCAAGGACGGCAAGCTGCACGGCGTCATCACCGCTTCGCGCTTGCTGGCCGCGGCTGTGAAGCACTGACCGCGACATGGCCATAATCGCGATCGCCGTTTTCGTGGTCGCCTACGGCCTCATCGCCAGCGACCGGGTCAACAAGACCCTGGTCGCCCTCGTCGGCGCGCGGATCGTGCTCGCCGTCGGCAGTCGTGGAGGCCGACGACGCGTTCTTCTCCCACGAGACCGGAATCGACTGGAACGTCATCTTCCTGCTGTTCGGAATGATGATCATCGTCGGCGTGCTGCGGCAGACCGGCATCTTCGAGTACGTCGCGATCTGGTCGGCCAAACGCGCCAACGGCTCGCCGCTGCGGATCATGATCCTGCTCGTCCTCGTCACCGCAGTCGCTTCGGCGCTGCTGGACAATGTCACCACGGTCCTGCTGATCGCGCCCGTCACGCTGCTGGTATGCGAACGGCTGGCGATCAACCCGATTCCGTTCCTGATCGCCGAGGTGTTCGCCTCCAACATCGGCGGCGCTTCGACCCTGGTCGGCGATCCACCCAACATCATCATCGCCAGTCGGGCGGGCTTGACGTTCAACGACTTTCTGATCCACATGACGCCGATCGTGCTGATCGTCATGATCGTCTTCATCGCCATGTTGCCGCTGCTCTTTCGCGGCTCGTTCGACGTCGACCCCGACGCGCGTCGCCGATGTGATGTCGCTGAATGAGCGCGAGGCCATTCGCGATCCGCGCCTGCTCATCAAATGCGGCGTCGTCCTGCTCGCTGGTGTTCGCCGCGTTCATCCTGCATTCGATCCTGCACATCGAGCCGTCGGTCGTCGCGCTGCTCGGCGCAGGCGTCCTGATCCTGATCTCCCGGCTCGAGCGCTCGGACTACCTCGCCAGCGTCGAATGGGAAACGCTGCTGTTCTTCGCCGGACTGTTCGTCATGGTCGGCGCGCTGGTGAAGACCGGCGTCGTCGAGCAAGCTCGCGCGATCCGCCATCGAATTCACCGACGGAAATCGCGCTGCTCACCGTGATGCTGATCCTCGGCGTGTCGGCGCCGGTATCGGGCATCATCGACAACATCCCGTACACCGCGACGATGACGCCGATCGTCGCCGAACTGCGTTGCCAGCATGCCGGACTTCGCCCACCCGGACGCGCTGTGGTGGGCGCTCGCCCTCGGCGCCGACTTCGGCGGCAACCTGACCGCCGTCGGCGCCAGCGCGAACGTCGTGATGCTCGGGATCGCCCGCCGCGCAGACAATCCCATCTCATTCTGGGAGTTCACCCGCAAAGGCTTCGTGTCACGGTGGTGTCGATCGCGCTGTCCGCGGTCTATCTGTGGCTGCGCTACTTCGTCTTCGGCTAGGGGGGTTCGCGTGTCGACCGCACTGATCGTCTTGTTGATCGCATTCTGCGTGCAGGGGCTCATGAAATTCGTCGTCGGCTTCGCCGTGCCCTACCAGACACGGATGGCGCGGATTTCTTCCTATTATCGCCGCGACGGCCGCATCATCAGCAGCTACGACAGCGTCACGCTGGTCATCATCGTTGCGCTGGTCGTCCTGCTCTTCTCGACAGATATGCAACCGCTCAGCTTCATCACCGGCCTGGTCGCCGGAATGCTCATCATTCAGATCTTCTTCCACCGCTTCAGCGAACCTCTCACCGGGGACCGGGCGCCGGAAGAAGGAGCGGCCCCGCGCAAGGTCATGTCCTACGCAATCCAGGCGCGGCCCGCGCTGGCCTGGCGCGAGATCGCCCTGATGACAGCATTGTTCGGTTGGGCTCTCTATGAGCTCATTCCCGCGCTGGTCCGTTGACCCGTGTCCACCCGACGTTGCCCGCCCAGTTCATCGATCACGCAGGTGACGTATAGGGCGACTGCCAGGCCGGGCTCATCCAGTGACCGCCGCAACGCACCGCGCGATCTTGTCGAGTCGGTAGATGAGCGTGTTGCGGTGCACGTGAAGGCGCTGCGCTGCTCTGGTGATGTTGAATGCGCTGTCGCCCCATGCGATGAGCGTCGTACGCAGGGTCGTCCACTCGCGGTCTTTCAGCAAGGGCGACAGCAAGCCTTCGACGAGGCGGGCTCGAGAATCGATCGGCACGACCGATAGGGCTTGATGAAGTCGTACATGTTCGATCTGGTGAATCTTGTTCTGCGGCTCCACGATCGGCCCTAATTGAAGTGCGTCGAAAGCATCCCTCGATGCGACATTCAGTTCGCCGATGCCCGCTCCGGTCGATCCGATCGCGATGCGAACAACCAAGTCACCATGCCTCCGTCGCAGCGATCACGTCGTGACAGAGACCCATGACCGAGTCATCGGTGTCCGGTGTCGCCACTGCGACCACCATCCGCGCAAGCGGCGCGATGAGGTTGCCCGCCGAATGGAATACCTCCTCGACATGACTGACGACGCGCTCGGCGTCAGCGCCAGTATGGGTTACGTCGATCCCCTGAATAAGCACGATCCGGCGGGGCGGGGTCAGATCGTGGCCGAGCGTGCGACCTCGTTGCAGGAGTTGGGCTTTCGGCACCCGAGAGTGATGCCATTCGCAGATCTCACGCAGCAACTCAGCGGTCGCCCGTTCGTGCATCAAGCGCGTCCCGATCCTGGCCGCCTCCTGCATGAGGATCTCGGTCTGCCGTTTGACGACGAGGCCGAACTGGACGACTTCGTCGGGCGAGCCGGACAGCCCGATCGTTCCGACCACCGAGTCATCGATGACCAATGGGATCGTGACGCCCGGCAGCGTGCCGACAAGATCACGGACGTCTTCTGCCGAGTGAGCGATAGTGCGCCGACTACGGACCACCTCGACGGACGCCTCGTGGAACTGTCCGACACGGGACTCGTCGCCGCTGCCCACCACGATTCCGGATTCATCGGTGATCAGCACGTTGTGCCCGATCACGTCGGTGATCTCGTTGGCGATCTGCTGAGCCAGAGCCTGTCCGAGCATGTGTCCCTCCATGGAGTTGAGTTAGGCACTTCGCCTAATTTCTCTATCCTATATAAGCCGAACTCTAGGTGGTATGCCTAGTGACTGCAGTCACATCCGGTCCATACGATTGGGCAATCCTCGGCAAGGAGTTCGCATGACACCTCTGGACTGGATCCTGCTGGCGGGCTACTTCGCCCTGCTCATCCTCATCGGCGTGCAGACGATGCGACGCGTGAAGAACCCCGACGACTTCGCCGTCGCTGGCAACCGCGTTGTCTGGCCCGTCTTGTTCGGCAGCCTCGCGGCGGCCTTCCTCGGCGGCGGCGCATCGATCGGAATCGCGGGCGCGACGATGCGCGACGGATACGTCTACATGTTCGCGTTCTGTGCGTTCGGCATCCAGACGGTGCTCGTCGGTTGGTTCATCGCGCCGCGGCTGAAGAACTACGTCGGCGCGCACACGTTGGGTGACGTCATGCACGAGCACTACGGCAAGCCGGCTCGCATCGTGACCGGCGTGCTGTCCCTCGCCCTATGCTCGGGCATCCTGGGCGCACAGGCGTTGGCGATCGGAACCGTGGTCAACGCGACCCTCGATGTTCCGACGGTGCCCGCGGTGCTCATCGGTATGGGCATCGTCGTGCTGTACTCGTCCTTCGGCGGCGCATGGGCGGTGATCCAGACCGACATGCTGCAGTTCGTGTTCCTCGGCGTCTTCCTGCCGGTCGCCCTGCTGATCGGCCTGGACGCGGTCGGCGGCCCGAGCTCGCTGATCGACCAGGTGCCCGCCGCGCATCTCACCGTGCTCGGCGATTACACGCCGCTGCAGTTCCTCACGCTGTTCTGCGCACTGCTGCTCGGCGAGACGTTGGTGCCGCCGTATGCGCAGCGCGCCTTCTCCACTCCCGACGGCCGGCACGCCCGAATTGGTTATACGATGGCGGGCTTCTTCTCGTTCGCCTTCTACTTCGTCTCGGCGTCGCTCGGGCTGATCGCGCTGGTGCTCTATCCGAACATCGAAACGGACGAGGCGCTGCCGACGGTCGTCGTGAATCTGATGCCGATCGGCGTCCTGGGTCTCGTCATCGCGGCGCTGTTGGCGGTCGTGATGTCCACCGCCAGTTCATATCTCAACTCCACCGCGGTCGTGTTGACAAAGGACATCTATCAACCGCTCAAGTCGTCGCCGGTCTCGTCCGGCCCGCAAACTGACGATCGAACGCGCCACCAGCGTGATCGTGGGAGCCGCCGCAACGATCTTCGCGCTGAGCGTGCCCACGATCGTCGACGCGCTGCTCTACAGCTATACGCTCTGGGCGCCGACCATCATTGTCCCGCTGTTCGCGGCCGTGCTGTTCGGAATCCGTTCTGCGCCTGCGGCACTGTCGGGGATCGCCGCGGGTGCGATTGTCACCGCCGTCTGGCAGTGGGTCCTGCCCGCCCCGTTCGGTCTCGATGACGGGCTCATCCCCGGCGTGCTGGCCAACCTGATCGTCTTCACCGTCGTCGCGACCGTCACGGCGAACCGCTATCCACCCCGCCGCCAACCGGCACTTGTCCCCGAAGGAGAACTCGCATGATCGCCAACCTGCTCTACTACGGCGTTCCCGGCCTCGTCATCGCGGTCACCCTGTGGGTCGGCTTCTTGGGATGGCGCTTCTATGTCCAGGAAGTGGTGCGAGGCAACGACAATGACTCGGAGCCCGCAAAGTGAAGATCGCCGTCATCGGGGCCGGCGTCGTCGGTGTCGCGTCGGCGCATGCGCTGGCCGAGCGAGGGCACGAGGTGCACGTGTATGACCGCCGTTCCGAAGTCGCCTCCGATACCAGCGCCAGCACCGCGGGCTGATCGCCCCTGGCCATTCCTACGCCTGGGCGTCCCCGACGGCGCCGCGGATGCTGCTGCGGTCCCTGCTCGGAGCCGACACCTCGATCCGGGTGAAACCGCGGGCGGACGCCGACCTGATCCGATGGGGCCTTCGTTTCTTGCGGGAATGCACGCCGTCGCGGTCACGGGCGAACACACTGGCCAAGTTCGAGCTCGCCCGCTACAGCCAGCAACTCACCGACGAACTCGCCGCACCGCGAGGGTCTCCAGTTCTGGCATACCGGCAGCGGCGTGCTCTACCTATACCGCGATGAGTCGGAACTCCGTGTCAGCCGAACGCAATTCAGCGCTGCTCCGCGACCACGGCCGGAATCAGGAGGTTCTCGATACCGAACAACTCATCGCCGTCGAGCCTGCGCTGACGACGCAGCCAGCGCACGTTCGCCGGCGCCATCCATGACACCTCCGATGCAACCGGTGACCCGCAACGGTTCGCCGTCGCTCTCGCCGAGGCCTGCCGCAGGCTCGGTGTGCAGTTCCACCTGTCGACCGCCATCACCGGAATGACGACCGACGGGTCGAGCGTCACCGAGCATCGCCACCGCCGACGGCAACATCGGCTCGGACGCCGTCGTCCTGGCCGCCGGCGCGGCAAGCCCCCTGCTGGCCAGAACCATCGGCGTTCGGATTCCGGTCTACCCGGCCAAGGGCTACACGCTGACGGCGGCGATCAAGGATCCTGACCGCGCGCCGCATGTCGGCGGCATCGACGAGCGGTCGCTGGTCGCATGGTCCCGCTTCGGTACAGATATCCGGATGTCGGCCACCGCGGAATTCGTTGGCTACGACCGCAGTTCGACGCCTGCCGACTACGCGGGCATCCTCGCCGCCGGTGAGGAACTGTTCCCCGGGGCGATCGACTGGGACAGCGCGCGCTACCGGACGGGGCTGCGCCCGATGACGCCCGACGGGCCGCCGCTGATCGGCCTCGGCCGCCACGACAACCTGTACTTCAACACCGGCCACGGGCACGTCGGCTGGACCATGGCGTGCGGCTCGGCCCGCATGCTCGCCGACCTGATCGAGGGCCGCCGCCCCGACATCGATCCGGCGCCGTACGCGCCGGTGACAGCCGGCGACACCGCACGTAGGGTTGCGTCACGTGTTCTTGGCCAGGAAGCGGCGGAACAGCAGCCAGCCGATAAGCATGTTGTAGACCGACGCCGAAAACGACGTACGGCCACCAAGTGCCGTGATCGCTGGCAACCCAGAACGCCTTGGCCGCCCAATACGGCGGCAACACACCGAACGCGAGGTTCCACGCGGAGTCGATGAACCACGGCAGGCACGGCAGCCCGGCGATCAGCATGCCGAGTGCCCGCACCATTGCGAGGCCCTGGATCTTGTTGCTCGCCACCGCAACGATCAGCAGCAGCATACGACCGCCGACAACCCCGAAAGCAACCCGATCGGAATCAGGGCCGGAAACATGCCGGGTGCCAGGATCCCGCTAAGCGACAGTCGTCGCGATCACATAGACCGTTGTCACGACGATGACCGTGACTGCCCGATACGCGAAGAAGTCGCGTAGCGGAACCGGCGTGACGCGTAACGCGGTCATCGTGCCGGCGTCGACCTCATCCAGGACGAGCAAGGCGCCCAGCCCGCCGACGATGATGATGCTCGTCAGAAGCAGGAACGCCGTGAGCACCAGCGGGTAATAGGGAACGAGGTCGAAGTCGTAACGCGTGGAGAGCATCTCGGTGAACATCGGCGTGAGGAACGCGACGCCTGTGGTCCAGATGACCGGGGCGACGACGATCATCACCAACAAAGGTTCACGATATGTGCCGCGAACGTCGTTGCGGCCGAATGCGATCAGCGTTTTCACGGCAGTCACTCATCACACTCCTCCCGACCGTGCGATGACGTGCCGCACGAACAACGCCCTGGCCACCCACCACAGGCACGCGGCGAACACGATCGGGTATGCGACCGCGTAGATCGCCTGCCACAGCTCGAGATCGCTCTGTCCGAACGCCTCACCCAACAGCAGCAGCGGGCCCGGTGGTGGGAATCACGTATGCCAGCGGGCTCGGCCATACCCCGGAGTAGTACAGAACCGGTGGGACCGTCATCACGGCGAGTGGGATGGTCGCCGCGAGGAACCAGTCGCTGATCGACGCGAACGGCAGCGAGCTTAGCGAAGCCGACGAGCAACATCAGCATCGTCCCCAGCACCACCGCCGACCGCCAACGACAAAGGGCGGTAGCCGAACCCGCTACTGATCGTCGGCACGATGAACGCGACGAACAGCGAGATCAGCACGAGAAGTGTCAATTTCGCGGCGAGGTACTCCCGAGAACCGCAGCGGGGTGGAGACGACCGCGCCGAGGGTGCGCTCCTGCTTCTCGAAGAACACAGTGCCTGCGACGAAGAAGAACCCGATGATGCAGGTGTCGCCCAACAGGATGTACGGCTCCGCGATCGGACGCAGAGTGCGCGGCATGGGCAGCAGCACCGACAGCCAGATGAGCCCGGAGAAGATCGCCGCGTAGCAGGAAACCCTGCCGACTCTGAAGCGTGAACTCGAGCCGAAGCGTATTCAAGAGTCGCGTCATGACAACTGCCGACCGGTCACGTCGAGGAACACATCGTCGAGGCTGGCCTCCCTGCTGTGAATGGTCTCCATGTGGTGGGTACGCAACAGGGTGTGGAACGCGTCGTCGTCTGCCAGGCCGTCCATGTCAAACTCGGCGGTCTCGAAACCCGCATTCCCACCGCGATATTCGACGCGTACGAGTCGCTGGCCCCGCGCGATCTTCAGCTCCGCGGGACTGTCCATCGCCTGGATCCGTCCGTCGACGACGAACGCCACCCGGTCGCACAGCTCATCGGCGGTCGACATGTCGTGGGTGGTCAGAAAGACTGTGCGGCCGCGCGCCTTCAGGTCCAAGAATGATGTCCTTGACCTTGCGGGCGTTGACCGGGTCCAGGCCCGACGTCGGTTCGTCGAGGAACAACAGCTCCGGGTTGTTGATCAGCGACCTCGCGAAGGTCAGCCGCATCTGCATTCCCTTGGAATATCTTGGCAACTCGCGTGTCGGCGTCATCAGCCAAGCCCACCGATCGAGTAGGGCCAACGGGTCCGCCGTTTCGCCGGAGTAGAGCGACGCGAAGAACCGCAGATTCTCGACGCCTGTGAGCTTCTGATAGTGGTTCGGCAGCTCGAAGGACACACCGATCCGCTGGTAGTAGTCCGGCCCCCAGTCGAGCGGATCCCGGCCCCATACCGTCGCCTCGCCGCCATGGCCGCGCAGCAGGCCGATGAGGAGCTTCTGCGTTGTGGACTTGCCGGCCCCGCTGGGCCCGAGAAAGCCGAAGATCTCCCCACGGCTGACCGTGAAGTCCATCCCGCGCACCGCGGGCTCGTCGGTCTTCGGATAGGAGAACGTCAGCCCGCGGACACTGATCACATCGGTTTCCATGGCCGGGTCAACCTTTCGACGCGCGAATTCGAGTTCCGACCAGACTTCCCGGAGCACCATCGACGAATATACTGAAATTTCAGAGATTCGTGAATACTGGGACCACTATGTCTTCCGGCAATCATCAAGACGCAGCAGAGCGGCTCGCGCTCGTCCTGACAAACCACGGGCTCCAGCGCATGACCGCTCGGGTGCTGGCCGCTCTCCTGTTCACCGAGCAGCCGACGACGACGGCCGGTGATCTTTCCGACCTACTGCAGGCCAGTGCCGGTGCGGTATCCGGTGCGATCAAAATGCTGACGTCGGTGGGCCTGGTAGAGCGGGTGCCAGCACCTGCCAGCCGCCGCGATCACTATCGGCTGCGGGATAACGCATGGGCAGTTCTATACACCAACCAGAACCAAGTGCTCGCCGCGATGCAGAAGGCCGCTGAAGCAGGCGTAGCGGAAGCACCGGGCGGCGGCCTCGCGCACCACCGCCTTACGCAGATGCGCGACTTCTACGATTTCCTCCTCAGCGAGATCCCCACCCTGCTGGAGCGTTGGCACGACGAGCACCGCCAGACGTAACGGCCCCAACAGCATCGCGCCCCGTTACCGTCGGCCCATGACGATCATCGAGCGGCAGAGCATCGTCAATGCGCCGCAGGACCGGGTGTGGGCACGCATCGTTACCCCGGAGGGCATCAACGACGAACTGCGGCCCTGGATGACGATGTCGATGCCGCGCGGTGGCGAGTCTTTGACTATCGACACCATCCCGATCGGCACGCCGGTGGGCCGGTGCTGGATGCGACTGTTCGGCGTGCTGCCGTTCGACTACGACGACCTGAAGCTCGTCGAGCTGTGGCCTGGCCGCGGCTTCCACGAGGAGTCGACGATGCTGTCGATGAGGCTGTGGCGCCACGAGCGTACCCTCGAACCGGACGGCGACGCGAAAACCGTTGTCCGCGATCGCCTCACGTTCGAGCTACGCGGCCCGCTGCGGCTGCTGACACCGATCGTCACGGCTGGCATCGGCGCACTGTTCAGCCATCGGCAGCGGCGGTTACGGCGACACTTCGGCGGGGATTGATTCCCTCAGGATTCCCAACTCCCGCGGTGCGGCGTCAGCGCGTCAGCACCGCGACACACTCGATGTGGTGGGTCAGCGGGAACGAGTCGAACACCCGCAACTCCTCCACCTGGTAGCCGTGCGCACGATACAAGCCGACATCGCGGGCGAATGACGCCGCCTCACAACCGATGTGAATGATCCGCGGCACCTCTGCGGCCGCGAGCATGTCGATCACCTCGCGGCCCGCACCCGACCGTGGCGGGTCGAGCACCGCCACGTCGGCGCGGCGCGGCTGCGCGGTGAGCAGCGCGACGCACCGAGTCGGTGACCACCGAGACGTTCGGCAGATCCGCCAGCGCGGCGCGGGCCGCCCGCGAAGCGCCGCGTGAGGTGTCCACCGTCACCACATGGCCCGTGTCACCGACACCCTCGCCAAGGACTGCGGCGAATATCCCTGCGCCGCCGTAGAGGTCCCAGGCAACCGCTCCTTCGGTCAGCTGTGCCCACTGCGCCGACCAGATCGCTGTACACCCTCGCCGCGTCGCGATGGGCCTGCCAGAACGCCGTCACCGGCACCCGCCAGACCCGTGCGTTGACCCGCTGCGTCGCCTCGTAGCTGCCCTCGACGACGTGCGTCGCCGTACGCCTTCCGACGCGCGGACCGGACTGCACGACGTGGCGCTCCCCGTCGTCGTCGAGCGCCACGTGCAGCTGCGCGCCTGCCGGCCAGCCGGTGTCGCCGATGCCGTCGAGTGCACCCACAGGCAGCTGGCCGCAGCGCAGGTCGGTGACCAGCTCCGCGCTGTGGTAGCGGTGGAAGCCTGCGCGGCCGTCGTCGGAGGTGTCGAGCCGGACCCGCGTGCGCCATCCCGTCGACTCACCGGTGCCGACGGGTTCGGCGGACGCCTCGGACTCGTCGCACCAGTGAAACCCGCCAAGCTTCGCAAGCTGATTCGCCACAACGGCACCCTTGAGCCTGCGCGCCGCCTCCGGATCGACGAAGGCGAGATCACAGCAGCCTGCCCCGTCGACGCCCGCGATTTCGCACAGTGAGTCGATCCGATCGGGTGAGGCGTCGAGCACCTCGACAACGTCTGCGTGCCAATAGGATCCGCGATCAGTGACCACCCGCACCCGGACCCGTTCGCCGGGCAGCGCGTAGCGGACGAACACCACGCGGCCTTCGTGACGCGCGACGCAGCTGCCGCCGTTGGCGGGCGGCCCGGTGGTCAGCGTGAGTTCGTCGATCAATCCAGGAAGCCTCGACGGGCGTCACCCGGCGCCGAGTGCGGCTCGAGTTTGCGCAGCCGCTCCGAAGAATTGAGCTGCCAGGGAACCGATGTCACCATCACGTTCGGCATGAAGAGCAGACGACCCTTCAAGCGCAGCGCGCTCTGGTTGTGCAGCACCTGCTCCCACCAGTGGCCGACGACGTATTCGGGGATGTAGACCGTGACGACGGTGCGCGGCGACTCCCTGCTGATACGCCTCACGTAGTCGAGCACCGGGCGGGTGATCTCGCGGTACGGCGAGGCGATCACCTTGAGCGGCACCGTGATATCGCTGTCCTCCCACTTGTGCACCAGCTGCCGGGTCTCGCCGTCGTCCACGCTGACCGTGATGGCCTCGAGTTCGTCCGGTCGGGTGGCGCGCGCGTAGGCCAGCGCGCGCATCGTCGGCAGGTGCAGCTTGGACACCAGCACAATGGCGTGGTTGCGGCTGGGCAGCACGATCCCGCCCTCCTCGGCGGCCTCCTGCTCCTCCAGTTCGCGCGCGACCGTGTTGTAGTGCTTGTGGATCGCCCTCATCAGCACGAACAGGCCGCCCATCGCGAGGATCGCGATCCAGGCACCCGCAACGAATTTGGTGACCACCACGACGATCAGCACGCGTGCCCGTGCAGAGCAGCCCGATGGTGTTGATCACCCGCGAACGCTGCATCTTCGCCCGCACCGCGGGATCTCTCTCGACGGTCAACAACCGGGTCCAGTGCCGCACCATGCCGATCTGACTGAGCGTGAACGAGACGAACACGCCGACGATGTAGAGCTGGATCAACGCGGTGACCTGCGCCTGGAACGCGACGATGAAGGCGACCGCCGCCAACGCGAGGAACAGGATGCCGTTGGAGAACGCCAGCCGGTCGCCACGGGTGTGCAACTGGCGGGGCAGGAAGCTGTCCTGCGCGAGAATCGACGCCAGCACCGGAAAGCCGTTGAAGGCCGTGTTGGCGGCCAGCACGAGGATCAGCGCGGTGACGCCCGCGATCAGATACAGGCCGACCGGGAAGTCGTGGAAGACCGCATCGGCCAGCTGGGCGATCAGCGTCTTCTGGTGGTAGTCGGGCGGGGCGCCGATCAGCTGCTCGTGTGGCCGCTCGGCCATCTGCACGCCGGTCTCCTTGGCCAGCAGGATGATGCCCATGAACAACGTCACCGCGATGCCGCCGAGCAGCAGCAGCGTCGTTGCGGCGTTGCGGGACTTCGGCTTCCGGAACGCAGGCACGCCGTTGCTGATCGCCTCCACACCGGTCAGCGCCGCGCAGCCCGAGGAGAATGCGCGGGCAACGAGGAACACCATCGCGAACCCGAGGATGTCGCCGTGCTCCGAATGCAACTCGAAACCGGCCGACTCGGCGCGCAAATCGGTTCCGAGCACGTTGATCTGGAACAAGCCCCAGCCGAGCATGATGAAGATGCCGACGATGAACGCGTAGGTCGGGATCGCGAAGGCGGTGCCCGACTCGCGGATACCGCGCAGGTTCGCCGCGGCAAGGAGCAGGATCGCGACGACCGCGAACCACACCTTGTGCTGGTTGATGAACGGCACGGCCGAACCGATGTTGGACATCGCCGACGCCATCGACACCGCGACGGTCAGCACGTAGTCGACGAGCAGCGCGCTGGCCACTGTGAGCCCCGCGGTCTTGCCGAGGTTGGTGGTCACCACCTCGTAGTCGCCGCCGCCTGACGGGTACGCGTGCACGTTCTGCCGGTAGCTGGCGATCACCACCAGCATCACCACGCCGACGGCCACCCCGATCCACGGCGCCATGGAGACCGCGCTCATGCCCGCCACCGAGAGCACGAGAAAGATCTCCTCTGGTGCGTAGGCGACCGACGACAGCGCGTCGGAAGCGAAGACCGGCAGCGCGATCCGCTTGGGCAGAAGGGTGTGCGAGAGCTTGTCGCTGCGGAAGGGTCTGCCGAGGACCAGCCGCCGGGCGGCGGTCGAAAGCTTGGACACGAGAGCCAACAGTAGGCCCAGACGACTTTGGCGGTAGCGTTCCCAGTGCGCAGAGTAAAAATGTCGCCGAGAGGACCGCAAAGGTGCGAGTAGTGGTGATGGGATGCGGCCGGGTGGGCGCATCACTGGCCGACGGTCTGGCCCGCATCGGCCACGATGTCGCCGTCATCGACCGTGACAGCACGGCGTTCAACCGACTCAGCCCCGAGTTCCCTGGCGAACGCGTGCTCGGCATGGGTTTCGACCGCGACGTGCTGCTGCGGTCGGGCATCGAGGAGGCGTCGGCGTTCGCGGCGGTGTCCTCCGGCGACAACTCGAACATCATCTCGGCGCGGGTGGCCCGCGAGACGTTCGGCGTCGAGCGGGTGGTGGCCCGCATCTACGACGCCAAACGCGCGAAGGTCTACGAACGGCTCGGCATTCCGACGGTGGCCACCGTGCCGTGGACCACCGACCGGCTCCTCAACGTGCTGACCCGCGAGACCGAGACCACCAAGTGGCGCGACCCGTCGGGCAACGTCGGCGTGGCCGAGCTCGCGCTGCACGAAGCGTGGGTGGGCCGCAGGATGACGGATCTGGAAGCCGCCACAGGAGGCCGCGTCGCCTTCGTGATCCGGTTCGGCAGCGGCCTGCTGCCCGACCACAAGACGGTCATCCAGGCAGGCGACCAGGTCTACATCGCCGCCGTTTCGGGAAAAATCGCCGAGGCGCTGGCCATCGCCGCGCTGCCGCCGACCGAAGACAGCGAGGGCTCCTAGTGAAGGTGGCGATTGCCGGCGCAGGCGCCGTCGGACGATCCATCGCGCGGGAGCTCATCGACAACGGCCACGAGGTCACGCTGCTCGAACGCAACCCCGACCACATCGACGTCGACGCCATCCCCTGCCGCGCACTGGCGCCTCGGCGACGCCTGTGAGCTCACCCTGCTCGAGTCGATCCACCTGGAGGACTTCGACGTCGTGATCGCCGCGACCGGCGACGACAAGGTCAACGTGGTGGTCAGCCTGCTCGCCAAGACCGAGTTCGCGGTTCCGCGGGTGGTGGCCCGCGCCAACGATCCCCGCAACGAGTGGCTGTTCGACGAGGCGTGGGGTATCGACGTCGCCGTGTCCACCCCGAGAATGCTGGCCTCGCTGGTGGAGGAGGCCGTCGCCGTCGGCGACCTGGTGCACCTGATGGAGTTCCGCACCGGGCAGGCCAACCTGATCGAGATCACGCTGCCGGTCGACACGCCGTGGGGCGGAAAGCCGTTGCGCAAGCTGCAACTCCCCCGCGATGCGGCGCTTGTGACCATCCTGCGCGGCTCACGGGTGATCGTGCCCGAGGGCGACGAGCCGCTCGAGGGCGGCGACGAGTTGCTCTTCGTCGCGGTCACCGAGGTCGAAGACGAGCTGCGCGAACTCCTGCTGCACCCGCAGAACCGCTAGCGATCACCGTCTGCGTATGCGGGCGGTGGTGTCGCCCTGTCGTGACATTCCGCGGCCGCCTTCGGCGAGACGCGCCCGTAGTCGCACTCGTCGTTGCGGATACCCGCCCACGACACCAGGCCGGCTATCACCAAGAGCGCGGCGACGACGAACGAGCCCTGCCGAAATCCCGCGAAATCCATTGAGCCGCCGATGATCACGGCGGTGAAGGCGATGGCGATGAGACCGGCGATGCGGGAGATCGCGTTGTTGATCGCCGAGCCGATCCCGCTCTGCGCCGGATCCACCGCGGCGAGGATCGCCGCCGTCAGAGGCGACACCGTCATCGACAGCCCGAGCCCGAACACCACGAGGCCGGGCAGCAACTGAGTCCAGAAATCGAACGGCACCTCGACCCGCGTCATCAACAGATAGCCCGCCGCGGCGATCAGCGGGCCGAGAGCCATGTAGAGCCGCGGGCCGTGCCTGCCCGCCAGCGTGCCGAACCAGCGCGCCAGGAAGAACGACAGCACCGGGATCGGAAGCGTCGCCAAGCCGGCCTTGGTGGCCGACATGCCCGCGCCCTCCTGTAGGAACAGCGCCACCAGCAGGGTGCCGAGCGACACCGCGGCGTACAGGAACACGGTGGCGAGATTTCCGACGGCGAAGTTCCGCGCGGAGAAGATGTGCGGCGGCATCATCGGATTGGCTGTTCGGCGCTCCCAGAACGGGAACGCGACCAGACATCCGACCCCGACGACCAGACTGGTCAGCACCGCCGGGTGCGATATTCCGAGGCGCTGCTGCTCGATGAGGGCGTACACCGCACCGGTCAGCCCCACCGCGGTCAGCACCGCACCGACCACGTCGATGCTCGCCCGCCGCTCGGATCGGAACTCGGCGCGCGAGAGCCTGGTCGTCAAGTACAGCGTCACCGCAAGCGGCACCACGTTCACCCCGAAGATCCATCGCCAGTTCAACGCGTCGACGAGGACTCCCCCGAGCAGCGGGCCGATCACGAAAGCCGTTCCGGTCCAAGCGGTCCAGGTGCCGATCGCCCTCGCCTGCGCTGCGCCCGAGAACCGCGCATTGAGCATCGCCAACGAACTCGGCACGAGGAACGCGGCGCCGACGCCCTGCAGGCAGCGCGCGGCGATCAACACCCAGCCGCTGGGAGCAAGCGCGCACAACAGCGAGGCTGTCGCGAATACGGCGAGCCCCGACCTGAGCACGACCAGTCGCCCGAAGGCATCCGAGATCGCGCCTGCGACCAGGATGAGCGCGCCGAGGGTCAGCAGGTAGCCGTCCACCACCCACTGCTGCAGCGCGAGACCCCCGCCGAACTCGCGGTTGATGGCAGGCAGCGCGAGGTTGACCACCGAGCCGTCCAGAAACGCCACGAACGAGGCCAGGATCGCGACCGCCAGCAGCGGCCCGTCGGAGGCCTCGCGGGTGTCCGCCAACTACGTTTCCCGGACCGCGTCCTCGGCCTCGGGAGCCGCCTCGGCGTCGGAAACCTCCTGCGCAGGGTCATCGTCCGCCGCGGCAGGGGCGTGGGCGTGCAGTGCCCGCTGGGCCGCACGGATGGCCAGGTACGTCGCCAGCGCGGCCACCGCCGTCAGCGGCCAGCCCATCGCGATGCGCGCAGTGGCCAACCAGCCCGTCTCATCGGCGTCGTAGAGATGGCGCTGCACCACGAAGCGCGATGCGAACACCAGCACCCAGGTGATCGTCGCGATGTCGAAGACCAGCACGGCACGGCGGACGTCGCGCCAACCGCGGTCGTGCCCGTTGACCCAGCTCCAGATGTAGCCGACGACCGGTCGGCGGATCAGAACCGAGGCCAGGAAGACCACAGCCCAGAACAGAGACATCCAGATGCCGTACAGGAAGTAGCCCTTGGACTCACCGACGATGTAGGCGATCAGCGCGCAGATCCCGACGCCCATGAAGCCCGATATCGCAGGCTGCACCGACTCCTTGCGGATCAGCCGCCACACCAGGATCAGCGCGGCCACAGCCAGCGCGGAGATGATCGCGGGCATCAGGCCGAAGGCCGAGGAGATGGGGACGAAAACCAGAACGGGCACTGACGAATAGATCAGGCCGCTGACGCCGCCCATCTGCTCGAGGATGGCTTGAGCGCCGGTTTGCTTATCGGACACGAGTCAACGGTACGTGGGCAAGCGACTACTTCTGAATTTCGTAGTGCGGGTTGTAGATGGCCTTGGTGCCGTTTTCGAGCTTGCCCACCCGCCCGTGCACCCGCAGTGTGCGGCCCGACTCGATACCGGGGATGCGGCGCTGGCCGAGCCATACGAGCATCACCGCCTCGGTGCCGTCGAACAACTCGGCCTTGATGCCGCCCGCGCAGCCCTTCGCGTTGGCCTCGACACTGCGCAGCGTCCCGACCATCGTCACTTCCTGGCCCCGCTGACAGTCGACCGCCTTCTGCGCGCCGGTGCCGGCGGCTTCTTCGTTCATCTCGTCGACATCGAGTTGCTCCGGGTCGTCCGTCAGTCGGCGTGTGAGCCGGCGCAGATACCCTTCGGCCGTAGCCATGGCGTCTCCTGCCAATCTGTGAATCCACCGTGGATCCCCAACCAACGCCACGGTAGACCTGTTAGTTCCCCAATGCCACGCTGGGGGTTACCCGCCACGCCGGTGATTTATGCCACACGGCACGATCGGATCATGACGGTCGATTTGCGCGGCGTGACGACGGTTCTGCTGCCAGGTACCGGCTCCGACGACGACTACGTCTACCGGGCTTTCGGGGCCCCCCTACACGACGCCGGTGCCGTCGTCGTTGCGCCGCCGCCACAGCCCGAACGGCTGATCGAGAGCTACGTCTGCGAGCTCGACTCCGCGGCGCGGCACGGCGCCATCGCGGTCGGTGGGGTGTCCATCGGCGCCGCCGTCGCGGCCAATTGGGCGTTGGCCAATCCGACCCGCGCCGTGGCGGTGCTGGCCGCCCTTCCGCCGTGGACGGGCTCCCCCGAGTCCGCACCCGCCGCACAGGCCGCGCGGTACTCCGCCGATGTGCTGCGCAGGGACGGGCTGGTGTCGGCGACTTCACAGATGCGCGCATCCAGCCCGCCATGGCTTGCCGACGAATTGGCCCGCTCCTGGCTCGGACAGTGGCCGTCGCTGCCCGATGCGATGGAGGCGGCGTCGCGGTACGTCTCACCGACCAACGCCGAGCTGGCGGCGCTGACAGTTCCGATGGGCGTCGGCGCGGCCACCGACGATCCGGTGCATCCGCTCGAGGTCGCGGTGGAATGGGCCGCCGCCGCGCCGAGGGCGGCGTTGCGCACGGTCACGCTCGGCGAGATGGGCGTGAACCCGTCAGCGCTCGGCGCGGCGTGCGTGGCCGCGCTGGTCGACGCCTAGGGCGTTCAGCCGCCGGTGATGGTGCGCAGTTGCTGCATCGCCGACCCGTGCTCGCTGCGGCGTGCGACCGGCTGCGCCTCCGGTGGCTGCTGCTGTTGTTCCTGCTGCGCGGCCTGTTGGGCGGCGGCCGCCTGCTGCTCAGCAGCGGCTCTCAGCTGTTCGGCCATCGGCTCAGGCAGCTGTACCGGCAGCGGGGTGCGCACCGGCAATGGCGTCTCGCCGCGGCGAACGACGGTGTCCGCCAGAGCTTCCCGTGCTTGGCCAGTCAACGAGTCGATGGTCTCCTGCGGTCCGTTGACGACGCAGCGGATCATCCACCGGTAACCGTCGACACCGATGAACCGAACGACACCCGCGGGTGCCGCGCCGACCACCTCCCGGCCCCACGGGCCGTCCTCGATACGCACCTCGGGTGTGTCCTTGCGAAGCGAGTCGGCCAGCTCCGTGGCGACCTCCCGCCAGAGCGCCGAACTCTTCGGTGCGGCGTAGGCCGCGACGGTGAACCGGCCGTTGGCCGTCACCACCCACACCGCGCTGGGCACCCCGCCCTCGGAGAGCTCGACCTGCACCTGCCCGGCTTCGGGCATCGGGATGAGCACCGAGCCCAGATCGAGCCGGGCATGTGCTGCCGTCGCAGGGTCGTCGAAGTCTTCGATATCGAACGGGCCGTCGAGCTCGTCGTCACCGATGCCAGGAGCCGTTTCAGCGACCTCGTCGAGGTCGTTGTCTTCGGGTCTGGCGTGTTTTCCAAATGCCATCACAAACTCGCATGTCCGCCGGAGGAACCGTGGCCGCCGTCGCCACGGGAAGTGCTTGCCAAGCCGGCCTCGTCGAATGAGGTCACCTCGACCAGGTCGGGCAACTCGACCCGCTGCACCAGCAGCTGGGCGATCCGATCGCCGCGGCTGATGACGATGGGCTGCGCGGGATCGAGGTTGATCAATGACACCTTGATCTCACCACGATAGCCCGCGTCGACCGTGCCAGGGCTGTTGACGATCGAAAGTCCAACGCGCGCAGCCAAACCCGACCTCGGGTGTATCAACCCCACCATCCCGTGCGGGATGGCCACCGCGATCCCCGTCGGCACGAGGTCGCGTTGGCCGGGCGGAAGCTCGACGTCGACCGCGCTGAACAGGTCGATGCCCGCGTCGCCGTCATGAGCCCGGCTGGGCATCGGCAGGTCGCGATCGAGGCGAACGACTGCCAAAGGGGTGGACACGACGCATGAGATTACCCTTGGCGGCGTGTCGGACACGCGAGCAGCACCGCAAGTCGTGCGCTATTGCGAACGGCTGTGGGTGCCGTGGTGGTGGTGGCTGCCCGCGCTGGCCCTTGCCGCGCTCATCGCGCTCGAAGTGAATCAGGGTGTACGGGCCCTGCCGAACTGGGTGCCGTTCGCTGTGCTGCTGCCTGTGGCCGGGGCCGTGCTGCTCTGGTTCAGCAAGACCGAGGTGCGGGTGGTCAGCGGCGCGCCCGACGATCCTGCCGCGGAGACCGAGCTGTGGGTCGGCGACGCACACCTGCCCGTCAGCGTCATCTCCCGGTCGGCGGAAGTGCCGAGGTCGGCGAAATCGGCCGCATTGGGCCGGCAGCTGGATCCGGCGGCCTATGTGGTGCACCGCGCCTGGGTCGGCCCGATGGTGCTCGTTGTGCTCGACGATCCGGACGACCCAACCCCGTACTGGCTGGTGAGCTGTCGTCGTCCGGACCGGGTGTTATCCGCGCTGCGCAGTTGACCCGTTTTCAGGCTGCGCAGTCCGAGCAGATCATTACGCCGTTCTTCTCGCTGGCCAGCCGGCTGCGGTGATGCACGAGGAAGCAGCTCGAGCAGGTGAACTCGTCGGCCTGCTTCGGAATCACCCGCACAGACAGCTCTTCGCCGGATAGATCGGCGCCTGGCAGTTCGAAGTTTTCGGCGGAATCGGACTCGTCGACATCCACAACGGCGGACTGCGCTTCGTTGCGTCGCGCCTTGAGTTCCTCGAGCGAATCCTCGGAGACATCGTCGGTCTCGGTACGCCGTGGGGCGTCGTAGTCGGTAGCCATTCGTATCCCCTCCGTGAACCAGAGCTTTGTACCAGCGTCGAACGCATCTACCAAACGATTCGTGCCCGGAATCGCACTTCCACAAGTGTGATTTGCATCACACTCAGTCGCGAAGGCCTCCCCAGCGGCGACAATGCGGCCTCTAGAGTGCACATGTGGTCGCTCACATCACAGAAGGCACGGCCTTCGACAAACAGGGTCGGCCATTCCGCCGGCGGAACTTACATGCCGGGCATCGTGACGTTCGCCGCGCTCGCCGTGGTGAGCCATGATCATCTGGGTGATCGCCCTCAACCGCCCGCCGGACGTGACCGAGGCCGCGGCGTGCAACCCGCCCGCCGACAACACCACGAGCGACCCGACGCAGTCAAAGCTGGGCGAGCAGGTGACGCGGGCCTCGATGACCGAGGTCGGCCCCGCCAACCTGGCCGACACCAAGATCAGGGTGCTCAACGCCAGCGGTCAGGGCGGTCAGGCCGCGGAGGTGGCCGGGCAGCTGCGCGATCTCGGATTCGCCGAGCCGACGGCGGAGAACGACCCGCTGTATACGAACAACCGGTTGGCGTGCCACGGCCAGATCCGCTTCGGTCCCGGCGGACGCGCGGCGGCCGCCACGGTCTGGCTGGTGGCCCCGTGCGTCGAGCTGTTTCAGGACCAGCGTCCCGACAACACCGTGGACCTCGCGATCGGCACCGATTTCACCGAGCTGGCCCGCAGCGACGACACCGAGGCTGTGCTGTCGAGCCTGCGACCGGAGGCCACCCAACCCGCCGATCCGACGTTGATCTCGAAGATCCACAGCACCGCCTGCTGATCGAAACCGACTGTCTCCGTTTTCCTTTGGCGGATCAGCTGCCGTCCGCCCCGGCGAGCGCGTCGGTGAACGCATCGCTGATTCCCGGGCCTGCCGCGACGACCAGTCCCCTGCCTGCGGCGGGCGCGCCCATCGGCGGCACCCGCACCCGTGCACCCGCCTCGGCGGCGATCAGCGCGCCCGCCGCCCAGTCCCATGCGTTGAGGTTGTCCTCGTAGTACGCGTCGAGTTGCCCCGCGGCGACCAGGCAGAGGTCCAGCGCCGCCGAACCCAGCCGTCGGATGTCGCGAACCTGCGGCAGAAGTATCGCGAGTACCGACGCCTGACGTTGACGAAGTTCCGGGTCATAGCCGAATCCGGTGCCCACCAACGACATTGACAGGTCATCGACGACGCTTGCCCGCAACGGCACCGTCGCCGAGCCGCGTCGCACATGCGCGCCGTGACCGCGGGCGGCCGAGTACACCGCGCCGTCGACGACGTTTGCGACGGCACCGGCGATCGAGTGGCCGTCGACCTGGACGGCCACCGAAACCGCGTACGCGGGCAGCCCGTAAACGAAGTTCACCGTCCCGTCGATGGGGTCGACCACCCAGGTGGCACGGCCCGCCGAATCGTCCGAACTGCCACCGCCCTCCTCGCCGAGAACATGCTCGCCGGGTCGTAACTCGGCGAGCCGGGCGCGCAGCAGCCGTTCGGTTTCGGTGTCCACGATCGTCACGGGGTCGGTCGGCGTGCTCTTGGCGCGCACCGCTTCTCCTGTCGATTCGCGCTGCGGTTCGCCGCTGAAGACCTCCTCACGACGGCGCCGCACGAAGTCGGCGGCCTCTGTCGCCAACCGCTCGGCGACCGATCGAAGTTCGGCCGGGTCGAGCTCGAGGTTTTCCACCGCCTCATCGCAGCACAAATTGTCGATAACGGATGCCCAGCACGCCTACCAAAGCACTGCGGAGCCACTAATGTGTGGGCACATGACCGCCACCGATTCACCCGCCGCCGATCCCAGCACCAACGGAGGTTCGCAACGCCGAGGGCTCGGCGTCGACGTGGGCGGTAGCGGCGTCAAGGGCGGCATCGTCGACCTCGACACCGGCCAGCTGATCGGTGAGCGCTTCAAGCTGGCCACGCCGCAGCCGGCCACACCAGAAGCGGTCAGCAAGACCGTGGCCGCCGTCGTGCGCGAATTCGGCTGGACCGACAACGTCGGCGTCACCTATCCGGGTGTGGTCACCGACGGCGTCGTGCGAACCGCCGCCAATGTCGACAAAGCGTGGATCGGGTGCAACGCCAGCGAGTTCTTCGGCAAGGAGCTCGGCGGACAGCGGGTGACCGTGCTGAATGACGCCGACGCCGCCGGTTTGGCCGAGGAGAGGTTCGGCGCCGGTCGCGACAACACGGGCGTCATCGTGTTGCTCACCTTCGGCACCGGCATCGGGTCGGCGGTGATCCACAACGGCGTACTGCTGCCCAACACCGAGTTCGGCCACCTCGAGGTCGGCGGTAAGGAAGCCGAGCACCGTGCGGCGTCCTCGATCAAGGAGACCAAGGAGTGGAGCTACGAGCGCTGGTGCAAGGAGGTCACCAGGGTGCTCGTGGCGATCGAGAACGCCATCTGGCCTGATCTGTTCATCGCAGGCGGCGGCATCAGTCGCAAGGCCGACAAGTGGATTCCGCTGCTGAAGAACCGCACGCCGGTGGTGGCCGCCACCCTGCAGAACACCGCGGGGATCGTCGGCGCGGCGATGGCCGCCGACGTCGACGTCACCGCTACTGCCAAGTAGGCACGCCCGACGGCGTTGAATTCACGGCTCGCCGTGGTGTCAAATTTGCCGCTCGGCACGGTGTTACCCGACACTGTCGTTACAATGGTCAACGGCGGCCGCGACCGGAAAGCGGCAAGTATCCCGAGCAGATATCAACGCCAATTCGACATAACAGACGCTTTTTGATGGTGCATGCCCCCAAGGCCATCGAAATCCTCATGACCGAAAGGGTGACGTGGCAGCGACAAAGTCCAGCCCAGCAGCCACAAAGACGGTGAAGCGCACCGCTACCAAGACCCCCGCAAAGAAGGTCACGGCAGCCAAGACCACCAACGGTTCCGCGCCCGCCAAACCCGCCAAGCGAGCCACCAAGGCGGCCGCGAGCGCGCCCAAGGCGGACAAACCCGCAGCGAAGACGCGCACCGCGGCAGCCAAGCCTGCGAAGGCCGCGGCAACCAAGACCCAACCCGCCGCGAAGGCGACCCGGGCCAAGAGCGACGGCCCCGCGCCGCGTGGCCGCGCCAAGAAGGCGACCTCGGCGGAGCCGACGACCACCAAGGCCGACGGCACCGAGGACGACGAAGTCGAGACCACCGACGAACTCGACGGTGAGCCCGACGAACTCGTCGAGGAGGAAGTCGAGCTCGAAGATCTCGAAGTCGAGGATGACGCCGCCGACGAGGACGAGGCCAAGGGCGACGGTAAGACCAAAGCCAAGGCCAAGGCCAAGGCCGCGGCACCTGCCGCAGAGGACGAAGAGATCGCCGAGCCGAGCGAGAAGGACAAGGCTTCTGGCGACTTCGTCTGGGACGAAGAGGAATCCGAGGCGCTACGGCAGGCCCGCAAGGACGCCGAGCTCACCGCGTCGGCCGACTCCGTGCGCGCCTACCTCAAGCAGATCGGCAAGGTCGCGCTGCTCAACGCCGAGGAAGAGGTCGAGCTGGCGAAGCGGATCGAAGCGGGCCTCTATGCCACCCAGCTGATGGGCGAGATCGCCGAGAAGGGCGAGAAGCTGCCCGCTGCGCAGCGCCGCGACATGGCGTGGATCTGCCGTGACGGCGATCGCGCGAAAAACCATCTGCTGGAAGCGAACCTGCGCCTCGTCGTGTCACTGGCCAAGCGCTACACGGGCCGCGGCATGGCATTCCTCGACCTGATCCAGGAGGGCAACCTCGGCCTGATCCGCGCAGTCGAAAAGTTCGACTACACAAAGGGTTACAAGTTCTCCACCTACGCCACGTGGTGGATCCGCCAGGCCATCACCCGCGCGATGGCGGACCAGGCCCGCACCATCCGCATCCCGGTGCACATGGTCGAAGTGATCAACAAGCTCGGCCGTATCCAGCGCGAGCTGCTTCAGGACCTCGGCCGCGAGCCGACGCCTGAAGAGCTGGCCAAGGAAATGGACATCACGCCCGAGAAGGTGCTGGAGATCCAGCAGTACGCGCGTGAGCCGATCTCGCTCGACCAGACGATCGGCGACGAAGGCGATTCGCAGCTGGGCGATTTCATCGAAGACAGCGAGGCCGTCGTCGCCGTCGACGCGGTGAGCTTCACGCTGCTGCAGGATCAGCTGCAGTCGGTGCTCGAGACGCTGTCCGAGCGCGAGGCGGGTGTGGTGCGGCTGCGGTTCGGCCTCACCGACGGCCAGCCACGCACACTCGACGAGATCGGCCAGGTTTACGGCGTCACCCGTGAGCGCATCCGGCAGATCGAGAGCAAGACGATGTCGAAGTTGCGCCACCCCAGCCGTTCTCAGGTGCTGCGCGACTACCTCGACTAGTTGCTGCGACGGCCCAAGGGCCTCAAACGTTGTGCGACACCATGGCGTAATGGGCCTCGCATGTGACGTCGTGGCACGCCCAGATCGTCAGCGGTTCGACCCCGCCTCGCCAGAAATCGATTGACACCTCGACCTCGTCGGCAGGCCCTCCGCAGACCGGACAGCCGGACGATGAACCGTTGACAGAATGCAGCACCGCGCCCTCCCCCTGTAGATACTCCCCTCATCTAGCTCATGTTTGCCCAGTTTCGGCTCCGGCACACCTAAACCGACCAGATGTCAGATTTCGGTCATTGCTGAGTCGTGCGCGGGACTGTCAGCACGCTCCGAGGAAGTTCAGGTCGAAGGGATCCGGGATGCAGGGTCCGATTCGGCCCGGCCGCCTCCTCCGGCGGTGGGGCCGCGGCCTCCTCAGGCGGCGGAGCCTGCGCCTCGGTTGGCTGCGTGTCCTGCGGGTGCCGGAGCACGGTGCCGACCGGCTCCGGTTCCGCCTGCGGGCGGCGGCGGCGGCCGGGCTTGGGAATGCACTTCAGCGGCGCGTCGCTGTCCCAGGTTCCTGATCCCTGCTCGTACGTGTACCGTCCGTGCCCCCGATCATCGGGGCCGACCTCGCCATCGAGAATCAACGGCGGATAGTCCCTCGAGGTCCCTTCCCTGGTGACCTTGAGGTGGATGTTGTTCCCGTTGATGTCGCCGATGATCGGTTCCCGGCATGTTGCTTTGCGGGTACACGGTGGTCACCTTGGTGTCGACGTGTGTGCCACCGGCGATGGTGTCGAACTGGGTTTTGGCGTTGATGTTCGGGTAGAAGATGGTGATTGCGCCCCCGGGGAACTGATATCCGTTGCAGTCTGGCTCGGGTCCCGCCTGAGCCGGCGCGGGAGCGATCAGGAGTCCGACGGAAGCCGCCGCCGCTGCCGCAGCGCCGCCCATGAGTTTCTTGGCATACGAAGTAGACATGCGCCGGACGTTAACAACAAACGAGCAACCAAGATATGGGGTGATTCCCTAGCTTTGACCGCTGCCGGAGTGCGGGTCCACGACCGTGAAAGTGATGCGCTTGACCACCGTCTCGCCCTGGGGCAGACAACTCGCGCCTTGGTCGGCGGTGAACCCGTCGCAATGCGGGGCGGACAGCTTCCACGAGACCTCGACGGTGTGGGTGCCGATCGGTAGCGGATCGATCGAGCCGAGGCCGACCGTGTTGACCGCCTGCTGACCCGGTGCCGAGGGCAGCTGACCCGTCCAGATCTTGTTGTCGCCGGGGAACGACCGGTTTGCCTGATGCGCCGTTCCCGCGTCGACCGTGTACTCGATGCTTTGTAGCTTCTTGCGGAAATCGTCCACCGGTGTGGCGTGGTCGGTCGTGAAGCCGGACGGCTTCTGTTCGAAACTCGACGCGACGATCCAGGGGATCGAGACAGCCCAGTTGTCGCCGACGGGGATCTGGGTGCAGTCGGAGCTGACGACCGAGGCCGAGTAGCCGTACTGCTGAGTCAATGTCAGACCGCTCGACGAGACGCACGGTTCGGCGGCCGCCCATTTGGCGGCGGCCTGCGGGCTCATCACGAGTGCGGCGACACACAGGCCCACTACAGCCGGCAGTGCCATCCATCCGCGCACGGTGGCTCGATCGGACATCGACGTCCTCCCCAAAACCCGACCCCAGGTTCCGACAATTGACTAAGCCAACTACCGGCAAACCCTCAAGTCAACAATTGACGAGGTCGTTGATTACTCGTGGCTAACCTGCGAAGGTTTGCCGCTTATCGTACATCGGCCGCCGGATTCGCTACCGCTTCGGGCGGACTTTGTATGTGGCGGGCCATGATTCGCGGGTTTCGTCGCCCGACAGCGGGATGCCCTTACTCCCGATCCTGATGTCGTAAGCCTCTTTGCTCTTGCCGACCTCACGGTTGACCGCTTCTGTGGCGGCATAGATCAGCTGGTCGATCTCCGCCTCGGCGAACGTGACGAACGACGTCTTGCGTTCCTCGTCGTCGCTGGGGCCCATCTTCTCGGGCAGCACCCGCGAGGCCAGCGCGGCCAGCCCGAGCAGAGTGAACGGGATGATCCAGTAGCAGAGGAACGACAGCGGCGTCTTCGTGTCGAGGATGGTTGCGCCGCCGTACACGATGGGCGGGATCGCCGAGGAGACCGTCATCCCGGCGAACGCGCCGATCCAGATCCAGGTCAGCAGCGTGGTGATCCGCGTCGAACGTCTCGCTCTCGATCACTTCCTCGGGTTGGTCGACTTCGGCGAACTCACGCACGAACGGTCGCCCGATCAGCACCCCGGTCAGCGCGACCAAGAAGATGCCTGCGTTGCTCAGCGGCTGCATCCACTGCTCCATGAACGACTGGCTCAGAGTGAACGTCAGGATCGCCAACACGACAAAGGTTCCGATGGCGCCGATTTCGAGCGTTCGGCCCGGCGTCCCCTTGGCGCGTCCGATCACGAACGACGCCACCGCAACGGCGAGAGCCACCAGCACCGCGGCCTCGAAGGGGACGTTGCCGACCAGTACCCAATAAACGATCCACGGCGCGAAGCCCACCAGAATGCTCACGGTGGGTCAGTGTATGTAGTCGGCTCCGCGAGCACGACAGTCCGCACTAGATTTGTAACGTGACCGATCGCCGCAACGTGTCGTCCGGATCGGAGTTCGAAGCCGAGGTCGGCTATTCGCGCGCGGTCCGAATCGGGCCGCATGTCGTGGTCTCCGGGACCACTGCCCCTGGCGACACCATCGCCGCACAGGCGCGGGAGGTGTTGCGCCGGATAGAGACCGCGCTCATCGAAGCCGGCGCCTCGTTGTCCGATGTGGTGCGGACCCGGATGTTCGTCACCGACATCTCCCGCTGGCGTGAGGTCGGAGCGGTGCATGCCGAGGTGTTCGGCGACGTCCGTCCGGTCACGACGATGGTCGAGGTCGCCGCGCTGATCTCGCCCGACCTGATGGTGGAGATCGAGGCCGACGCCTACATCAGCGGCGGGAACGAACCGTCCGCGTCCGGCTGATACGGCGTGACGCTGGTCACAGCCGCGACGGGCAGCGGACCGTACAGATGCGGGAAGAGCATCGACTCCGGATCGGACGGCACACCCGGCTCCCAGCGGACCGGTGCGGTCAATCGGTCGGCATCGATATGGAGCAGCAGCAAGTCCGTCCGGCCCGCGTAGAGCCGGTTGGCCGGCAGATGCACCTGCTCAGGCGCCGAAAGATGAATGAAGCCGACTGCGTCCAGTGAGTCGGGGCGGTGCTCGCCGCTATCCTCGGCGACTCGCCACTCGTCCGCGGCACAGATGTGCAAAAGCATCTCCCCACCCTGCCCTGCCCGCAACTTCGCTGAGCGTGAAAAACGACACACCCGTGTACGGCCCGGGAACAACGCTGAAACCTCATACGTCTGAGAGAGTGGACATGCGTGAAACCGGGTATTAACCGGTCGCACGACGAGCAGAGCAGAGACGGAGGAGCCATGAACGCAACTCTGACCAGTCCGGAACTCACCAAGGCTGATCGCTGCGATCGCTGCGGCGCCGCTGCTCGCGTACGGGCAAAGTTGCCGTCGGGCGCAGAGCTGTTGTTTTGCCAGCATCACGCCAACGAGCACGAAGCCAAGCTGATCGAGTTGGCTGCCGTCCTCGAAGTCAGGCCTGCCGACCCGGTGGACGCCTGACACACCAGCCCTCCCGGCTGGGCACGACCACGTTCCGTCAGGAATGCTGGTCTGGTCATGAGTGACCAGCCTCCGGTGAAGCCGGCCAAACACCATATTTGGCCGATCACGAAGCGCACCCTGTCGAAAAGCTGGGACGACTCGATCTTCTCGGAGTCCGCGCAGGCGGCATTCTGGTGCGCGCTCTCGCTGCCACCGCTGCTTCTCGGCATGCTCGGCAGCCTGGCCTACATCGCGCCGCTGTTCGGGCCCGAGACGCTTCCGGTGATCCAAGAACAGTTGATCAACACCGCGAGCAGGTTCTTCTCGTCGAACGTGGTCAGCGAGATCATCGAGCCGACCATCCGCGACATCGTCAAGGGCGCGCGAGGTGAAGTGGTCTCGCTCGGCTTCGTGATATCGCTGTGGGCCGGGTCGTCGGCTGTCTCCGCGTTCGTCGACTCGATCACCGAAGCGCACGACCAGACACCGCTGCGGCATCCGGTGCGCCAGCGCTTCTTCGCACTCGGGCTCTACGTGGTGATGCTGGTGCTGGCGATCGCGACCGCCCCGTTGGTCGCACTCGGCCCGCTGAAGATCGGCGAGCACATCCCGCAGAGTTGGGACAACGTCCTGCAGTACGGCTACTACCCCGCCCTGGTGTTCGCGCTGATCGTGTCGGTGACGTTCCTGTACCGGGTGTCCCTACCGAAGCCGCTGCCGTCTCATCGGCTCGTGCTCGGGGCGGTGCTCGCCACGCTGGTATTCCTGGTCACCACCATCGGACTGCGGATCTACCTGACCTACATCACCAGCACCGGCTACACCTATGGGGCGCTGGCGACGCCGATCGCCTTCCTGTTGTTCGCGTTCTTCCTGGGTTTCGCGATCATGATCGGCGCCGAACTCAACGCAGCGGTTCAAGAGGAGTGGCCCGCCCCCGACACGCATGCCAAACGATTCCGGTGGTGGCTCGAAGGGAAGGCCGCCGAATCGTTCGATTCGTTCAACGGCGGCTCGGCCGCATCGGAGGCGCCCGTGGCGGCCACGCCCAAGGGCGACGCCGCTACGTCTTGAGCTGCTCGAAGATCCGCTTGCAGTCCGGGCACACCGGCGAACCGGGCTTGGCGGCCTTCGTGACCGGGAACACCTCACCGCACAGCGCGACCACGTGCGTACCCATGACCGCGCTTTCGGCGATCCTGTCCTTCTTGACGTAATGGAAGAACTTCGGGGTGTCGCTGTCAGTCCCGTCGTCGACGCGCTCGTCGGTCTCGGTGCGCTCGATCGTCGTCGTCTGGGTTTGCATGAGTTCATTGTGCCTGGCAATACATCGGTAAGAAACCGATCCGTTTGACGACGCGCAGGTGTGGAACAGTGGGGTATATGAAACACGGCCCAGAGCTGGGTTTCGACGACGACGGACGTCCCGTCCTCATCACCGCCGCCGCACCCGCATACGAAGAGCAGCACCGGGAACGGGTACGCAAGTACCTGACGATCATGGCGTTCCGCATCCCGGCGCTGATCCTTGCCGCAGTGGCCTACGGCATATGGGAGAACGGCCTCGTATCGCTGGCGATAATCATCCTGTCGATTCCGTTGCCGTGGATCGCCGTTCTCATCGCGAACGACCGGCCGCCGCTGCGCGCCGAGGAGCCCCGACGCTACGCAGCGCGGCGCATACCGCTGTTCCCGACAGCCGAACGCCCCGCGCTCGAGCAGCGACCGCCGCGGGCGTCGCAACCCGACGGCGGCGATCGGACGGACGACGTTCCTTCCTGAGCGAGCTCTCGTCGTATTCTCAGACGATTCTCAGGCCTTCGCGGCCAAAACCGCAGATCAACACGTGTGAACCCGCCGGTTCGTGGGAACTCTTCGTACCTATTGGGCGTTGTAGTACTTGACAGTTCGAGCCGAGCAGGAGGCCCCGATGGCAAATGCCACTTTAAGCCGCTATGACCAAGATCTGGATGCTCAGAGTCCAGCCGCTGATCTGGTGCGCGTGTATCTGAATGGCATCGGCAAGACGGCCTTGCTCAACGCCGCCGATGAGGTTGAGCTAGCGAAGCGCATCGAGGCCGGCCTGTATGCCCAGCATCTACTGGAGACCCGTAAACGCCTCGGCGAGAACCGCAAACGCGACCTCGCGGTCATCGTGCGCGACGGCCGGGCGGCGCGCAGTCACCTGCTCGAGGCCAACCTGCGCCTCGTGGTCTCGTTGGCGAAGCGCTACACCGGCCGTGGCATGCCGCTGCTCGACCTGATCCAGGAAGGCAACCTCGGCCTGATCCGCGCGATGGAAAAGTTCGACTACGCCAAGGGTTTCAAGTTCTCCACGTACGCCACGTGGTGGATCCGGCAGGCGATCACGCGCGGTATGGCCGACCAGAGCCGCACCATCCGGCTGCCCGTCCACCTCGTCGAGCAGGTCAACAAGCTCGCCCGCATCAAGCGCGAGATGCACCAGAACCTCGGCCGCGAGGCGACCGATGAGGAGCTGGCCGAGGAGTCGGGCATTCCGGTCGAGAAGATCAACGATCTGCTCGAGCACAGCCGCGACCCGGTCAGCCTCGACATGCCCGTCGGCAGCGACGAAGAGGCGCCGCTTGGCGACTTCATCGAGGACGCCGAGGCGATGTCCGCCGAGAACGCGGTCATCTCCGAGCTCCTGCACACCGATATCCGGCACGTGCTTGCCACGCTCGACGAGCGTGAGCAGCAGGTGATCCGGCTCCGGTTCGGGCTCGACGACGGCCAGCCCCGCACACTCGACCAGATCGGCAAGCTCTTCGGGTTGTCCCGGGAACGTGTCCGCCAGATCGAGCGCGAGGTGATGGCGAAACTGCGCAACGGCGAACGCGCCGACCGCCTGCGCTCCTACGCCAGCTGAACGACCCCCTCCAAGAAGGCCCGCCGGTGAACGCCGGCGGGCCTTCTTGCCACACGCGGACCACCGAGAACACCTATTCGCGCAGCTAGGCCGGTAGACTCAGCCATGACGAAGGGTTGCCCATGAACGATCTGGTCGATACCACCGAGATGTACCTGCGCACCATCTACGACCTCGAAGAAGAGGGCGTAGTGCCGCTGCGCGCGCGCATCGCCGAGCGTCTTGAGCAGAGCGGGCCCACAGTGAGCCAGACCGTCTCCCGGATGGAGCGCGACGGCCTTCTGCACGTCGCAGGCGACCGGCACCTCGAATTGACCGACAAGGGCCGCGGGCTGGCCGTCGCCGTGATGCGCAAGCACCGGCTCGCCGAGCGGCTGCTTGTCGACGTGATCGGGCTGCCGTGGGAGGAAGTCCACGCCGAGGCCTGCCGCTGGGAGCACGTGATGAGCGAGGACGTCGAACGGCGTCTGGTTCAGGTGCTCGACAACCCGACAGTGTCGCCGTTCGGCAACCCCATCCCCGGCCTGTCGGATCTCGGCGTCGGGGATTCGTTCGGAGCCGAGGACCGCAACCTGGTGCGACTGACCGAGCTGCCCGCGGGCTTCCCGGTGGCCGTGGTGGTGCGTCAGCTGACCGAGCACGTCCAGGGCGACGTCAACCTCATCGCGCGGCTCAAGGAAGCCGGCGTGGTGCCCAACGCGCGCGTGACGGTGGAGACCGGCCCCAACGGTGGAGTGATGATCGTGATTCCGGGCCATGAGCAGGTCGAGCTGCCACACGAGATGGCCCACGCCGTGAAGGTCGAAAAGGTCTAAAGAGCTTCAGCCGCAACCCTTTTAGCCGGCTCGCCTGCCGAAGTTCCGCGGTTGCGGCAACTCGATGCCCAACCGCTTGGCGAGCCGATATCCCGACGTGGCGAGCTCGCGAATCTGTTCTGGGCGCATCCCCGATTGCAGCGCGGTGTCGAGCATGCCCGCCATCCGGTGGGTGACGTCGCAGCGGAGCGCCGCCTCGAGCGATACGCCCGCCAGCGGCCCGTCGCCGCGCGCGTACGCGGAGAACGCCAGCAACACCAGCGCCTCGACGCGCCATGGCGCGGGAAGTGTCCGGGCCAGCACGGCCCACAGCGCCTCGGCGTCGGCGGCCCGGTCACCGACGGCGAGCGCGTAGAACACGTCGCGGATCTGCGGGTCGACCAGTGCACGCGCCAGCCTGACGATCACCGACGTCGGCGAGCGTCTTCCCCGCTGCGGCCCGCGTCGCCGCTGCCATCGCGTACTCGATGTCACGCATCGCGTCGGCGTCGGTGTCGTCCTGGCCGGATGGTGTCGGCCAGCGCCTCGCACGCAGCGACATCGGTGACCTCGATGACCTTCTGCAGGTCTTCGCGGCGGGCGTAGAGCCGTCGACCCTCCAGCACCGCGGCCATCGCCAGCGGCGAGGCCGACGGATCGTCGACCGTGCCCCAACTGCCGCCATCGCCGTGCCATCGACCGTCCGGGCCGACGGTGTCCACGACGTGGAAGTCGACCAGTTTGATCGCGTGAGCGGCCAGAGACTCCGACAGCACGTCACGAAGTGCCCGGTATTCGTCGTTGCACAACCGGCAGCCCGCCCCCTCTGCGTCGACGACGACCGCGATCGCCGCATCGGGTCCCGCCGCCGCGGCGACGTCGGCGAGGTGGCCGACGTTGTCGACAAGCTCAGGGGAAAGGTCCACGCGCATAACGCAACCCAACTCCCCGCTGTCGATGGTCACCAGAACGAGTGATTTCTCGGGCACGAAGCCCAGCACAGCGGGTAGCGCCGCGATCAGCGCGCCTGGTCGGTTGAGTTGAAAATCGGATTGCGATGTCGTCATACCCCGACAGTCGTAGAGCCGACCGACCCGATGGCGCGCGAGCGCGCCTCGAAACCCCGGCGGCTGTGGATGAATGCGCGACTGGGTATGACGCGGCTAGCGCGGGATCTCCTTGCGCACCTTGAGCACCGCGTCGCTGAACAGCGTGTCCAGCGCCTGGGTGTCCGGTGAGTCGTCCGAGGAGCCGCTCTGCTGCCACGACGCCGTCACCCGAACGTCTTCGATCAGCGCGACCAGCGTCAATGTCCTGGTATCCGGCTTGTCGGCGGACTCCGGCTTGACGGTCTGGTCGACGGCGTAGGTGTCATCGGCGTCCACCGGCGGCGCGGGCGGAAGATCGACGGTCACCTCCGACACATCACCGACATCCCCGGCCGTCGCGCTGGTGAACGACGGGCATTCGGAGAGCTGGGCGACCCTTGCGCGAACCGACGGCACCGGCCGGATGACCGTGACGGTCAGCCTGGCACCGCTCTCGTCGTCGGTTCCCTGCACGGCGGCCTGCTGATCGGTCAGCACCGGCAGCGGCGCACACTCCGGCGGCGTCACCTCGGATCCGGCTGCGACACCGTCGATTTCGCCCATCACCCGGTCCACATCCTTGGGCGGCACCACAGCCGCCGCATATTGGGCGGGAAACCGTGTCGGCTCGATCAGCAAGTCGGCCACCGGAATCGGTCGGCTGGGACGGACCTGCGGATCCCCGGCTTGCGCGGCACCGGTCACCACACGGGCGCATCCACCGACGAGTGCCGCCGCCGTCAGCAGGACACCGCAGACGACGGGCAGCCGCGAACCCCTCAGAACCGTGCCCACCATTGTCGTCCATCGTCGCACCGGCTCGACTCGCCCGCTTTCAGGCGCGCTGAGGAGGGTTCGACGGGGAATCCGCAGACTTCTGTTCACCCGCCATTGACCGCGTCGGCATGCGAGATCGCCCCAATCGGCGTACACCTTCACATATGGCTTCGGTGCTGGAGTACGACCTCGTCGTCATCGGTTCAGGTCCCGGCGGGCAGAAGGCCGCCATCGCGGCGGCAAAGCTCGGCAAGACGGTCGCGGTCATCGAACGCGGCAAGATGCTCGGCGGAGTCTGCGTGAACACCGGGACGATCCCGTCCAAGACGCTGCGCGAAGCGGTCGTCTATCTGACCGGCATGAGCCAGCGCGAGCTGTACGGCGCGAGCTACCGGGTCAAGGAGAAGATCACGCCTGCCGACCTGCTGGCCCGCACCACCCACGTCATCACCAAGGAACAGGACGTGGTGCGCAGCCAGCTGATGCGCAACCGGGTCGACCTGCACACCGGCCACGGCCGATTCCTCGACGACCACACCATCTGCGTGGACGACCAGACCCGAGGCGAAAGAATAACCGTCCGAGGCGAATTCATCGTCATCGCCACCGGCACCAAACCGGCCCGACCGCCGGGCGTCGAGTTCGACGAGGACAGGGTGCTCGACTCCGACGGCATCCTGGACCTGAAGTCGCTGCCGACGTCGATGGTGGTGGTCGGTGCGGGCGTGATCGGCATCGAGTACGCATCGATGTTCGCCGCGCTTGGCACCAAGGTCACGGTGGTGGAGAAGCGCGACAGCATGCTGGACTTCTGCGACCCCGAAGTGGTCGAGGCGCTGAAGTTCCACCTACGCGACCTTGCGGTGACGTTCCGGTTCGGCGAGGAGGTGACCGCTGTCGACGTCGGCTCCGCGGGAACGGTGACGACGCTGGCCAGCGGCAAGCAGATCCCCGCGGAGACGGTGATGTACTCGGCAGGGCGACAGGGCCAGACCGAACACCTCGACGCCGAGAACGCCGGGCTGGAGATCGACAGCCGCGGCCGGATCTTCGTCGACGACCAGTTCCAGACCAAGGTCGACCACATCTACGCCGTCGGCGATGTCATCGGTTTCCCCGCGCTGGCCGCCACGTCGATGGATCAGGGGCGGTTGGCCGCCTATCACGCGTTCGGCGAGCCGGTGAGGGGCATGACCGAGCTGCAGCCCATCGGCATCTACTCCATCCCCGAGGTGTCCTACGTCGGCGCAACCGAAGTGGATCTGACGCGCGACTCCATCCCGTACGAGGTCGGGGTGTCCCGGTATCGCGAGCTGGCCCGCGGCCAGATCGCAGGCGACTCGTACGGCATGCTCAAACTGCTGGTCTCCACCGAGGACCTGAAGCTGTTGGGCGTGCACATCTTCGGCACCGCCGCCACCGAGCTGGTGCACATCGGCCAGGCCGTGATGGGTTGCGGCGGCACCGTCGAGTACCTCGTGGACGCCGTCTTCAACTACCCGACGTTCTCGGAGGCCTACAAGGTCGCCGCGCTGGACGTGATGAACAAGCTGCGCGCGCTCAGTCAGTTCCGGACGTAGCCCGATCTGCTCCTCACGTGCGCGGGGTTCAGCAGTCGTCGTCGAACACCGCGGGCGCTGCGTCCGCGGGCCCACCCGCTTCCGCACGCGCAAGCAGCGCGACCACTCCGTCGTCGAATGGCGGTGAATACGAGATGTTTTCGTCGCATCCGCCGCCGTCGAGTCCGCCGACAAGTCCGATGATGGTCGGAGCGGTGGTCCCCGTCGTCCATGGCGCGCCGCTGGTGCCGTCGACCAGCCCGCCGCAGGGCAACGACGGGAATCCCCCCGGCGCCAACTCCGTTGCGGTCGTGCAGCCGATCGGTCCGCCCCCGACACCGAGCCCGTATCCGGTCACGGTGACCTCGGTCCCCGGCGTTCGGCGCGGTTCCGATCGTCAGGCCGCCGCCCGCCTCCGCCTCGACCGTGCCACCGCTGTCGCGCGCCACTCGCAGAATTGCGAAGTCCGCCAAGGGGTCCTGGTTCTGCACCCATCGGGGGTCGAGATAAATCGCGTCGACCCGCCAGACGTCGGCCGGGTCCGCGGTGTCGGAGAAGCCGGCGACGAACGTCGTGTCGACGTCTTGGGCGACGCAGTGCGCCGCGGTGACAACGAGGTCGCCACCCTTCGAGTCGAGCACGCCCGCGGTGCAGGTGTGCAGGTCGCCCGCCCCGAGGAAGAGCGCACCGATCCTCGCGTCCGGCGGTACCGGGGCCGCCGACATCTTGGTCGCCGTCGGTGTCTGGCTCGGCGCGTGCTGCTCCGGCGGCGGGGACCCCTTGCCGCAGCCGGCAGTCGACGCCAGCAGCAGCCCCGCCACCAGAACCGCCGACACCCGCATGGAAGCTGATCTTGCCCGATCACCATGATGTGGCGCCGGTACTCATGGACTTCAGGGCGCACGCTGCGGCAGATGAGACACTGGAAGTCGTGGTGTTCTAGGAGGTGAGCCCGATCAGCGAAGAGCACGACAAGCAGGACCAGCGCTACGAGCCCGACCAGAGCGGGATGTATGAGCTCGAGTTCCCCGCACCCCAACTGTCCTCGACGGACGGGCGCGGGCCGGTGCTGGTCCACGCCCTCGAGGGCTTCTCGGACGCCGGACACGCCATCCGGCTGTCCGCGCAGCACCTGAAGGACTCGCTGGATACCGAGTTGGTCGCGTCGTTCGCCATCGACGAGCTGCTGGACTACCGGTCGCGGCGGCCGCTGATGACGTTCAAGACCGACCACTTCACCCACTACGAGGAACCCTCGCTGAGCCTGTTCGCCCTTCGCGACAGCCTCGGCACCCCGTTCCTGCTGCTGGCAGGCATGGAGCCCGATCTGCGCTGGGAACGCTTCATCACCGCCGTGCGACTGCTGGCCGAACGGCTCGGCGTGCGGCAGACCATCGGGCTTGGCACCATCCCGATGGCGGTGCCGCACACCCGCCCGATCACGTTGACCGCGCACGCCAACAACAAGGAGCTGATCGCCGGTCACACCCCGTGGGTCGGCGAGGTGCAGGTACCCGGCAGCGTGTCCAACCTGCTGGAGTACCGGATGGCCCAGCACGGACACGATGCGGTCGGGTTCACCGTGCATGTGCCGCACTATCTCGCCCAAACCGACTATCCGGCCGCCGCCGAGGCGCTGCTGGCCCAGGTGGCCAAGTCCGGCTCGCTGCAGCTGCCACTGGCGGCGCTGTCCGAGGCCGCGGCCGAGGTGGCGGCGAAAGTCGAGGAACAGGTGGGTTCGAGCACCGAGGTCGCTCAAGTGGTGGAGGCCCTTGAGCGCCAGTACGATGCCTTCATCGAGGCCCAGGAGAACAAATCGCTGCTGGCCCGCGACGAGGATCTGCCCAGCGGTGACGAGCTCGGAGCCGAGTTCGAACGCTTTCTCGCGGAGCAGGGCCGGGACAAGAGAAAAGAAGGCTTCCAAGACGGGGACGACGGCCTTTAGGCCGCCACCCGGTCCGACGACGAGGTTGGCGAGATGACAGCTCGAAAGTCCCGAAAAACCAATCTCCGGCCCGTGCGTGAGCTGACGCCCACCCTGCAGTACCGCACCATCCACGGCTACCGGCGCGCGTACCGCATCGCCGGATCGGGTCCCGCGATCCTGCTGATCCACGGCATCGGTGACAACTCCACGACGTGGAGCAGCGTGCAATCGACTCTTGCGCAACGATTCACGGTCATCGCCCCGGACCTACTCGGGCACGGGAAGTCCGACAAACCGCGCGCCGACTACTCCGTCGCGGCGTACGCGAACGGAATGCGTGACCTGCTGAGCGTCCTCGACATCGAGCGGGTGACGGTGGTCGGGCATTCGCTCGGCGGCGGCGTCGCGATGCAGTTCGCCTATCAATTCCCGCAACTGGTGGACCGGCTGATTCTGGTCGGCGCGGGCGGGGTGACCAAGGACGTCAACTTCGCGCTTCGGATCGCCTCCCTTCCGATGGGCACAGAAGCGCTCGCGGTACTGCGACTGCCGTTGGTGTTACCCGCTGTACAGGCGGCGGGCAAGGTCGCGGGACTCGCGATCGGTAAGACCGCACTGGGCCGCGACCTACCCGAGATGCTGCGCATCCTCAAGGATCTGCCCGAGCCGACCGCATCCTCGGCGTTCGCGCGCACATTGCGGGCCGTCGTGGACTGGCGCGGGCAGGTGGTCACCATGCTCGACCGATGTTATTTGACCGAATCCGTTCCAGTGCAATTGATCTGGGGTTCGCACGACTCGGTGATCCCGGTCAGCCACGCCCGTCTTGCCCATGCCGCGATGCCCGGTTCCCAGCTGGAGATCTTCGACGGCTCCGGGCACTTCCCCTTTCACGACGACCCCGACCGCTTCGTCGAGATCATGGAACGATTCATCGACTCGACCGAACCCGCCACCCACGACCAGGACATGCTGCGGGGACTGCTGCGCAACGGCCTGGCCGAGCAGACGATCACCGGGTCGATCGATACCCGTGTCGCGGTGCTGGATGCGATGGGCACCGACGAACGCAGCGCCACCTGAGCTGCGGTTCTCCTTCACGCCGTAGCATCGGCGCATGGCCATCGACGTGACAGTTCTGCGCGTTTTCACCGATGCGCACGGGAAGTTCGGCAACCCCCTCGGCGTCGTCGACGCGAGTACGGTCGCTCCTGCCGATCGACAGCGGGTCGCCACCGAATTGGGTTACAGCGAAACGATATTCATCGACCTGCCCGAGACCGGAGCGAACACCGCACACGCCCGGATCTACACCCCCGCCACCGAACTTCCGTTCGCAGGCCATCCGACCGTCGGCGCGTCGTGGTGGCTGCGCGACATCGGTCGGCCGGTGCACACCCTTGCGGTGCCCGCGGGCGTCGTACAGGTGAGCTACGACGGCGACGTGACCGCAGTCAGGGCACGGGCCGAGTGGGCGCCGGATTTCGCGATCTACGACCTCGACTCCACCGACGAACTGTTCGCAGCGACACCGGACGACTACTCCGATGACGTCGAGAATTATCTGTGGACGTGGACCGATCAGGACAAGGGCGAAATACGATCCCGGATGTTCGCTGTCGGCCTCGGCGTACCCGAGGACGAGGCGACGGGTGCGGCCGCGGTTCGCATCACCGACTACCTCAGCCGCGATCTCACCATCGTGCAGGGCAAGGGTTCGGTCATCGAGACGCAGTGGAGCGCCGACGGTTGGGTCCGGGTCGCGGGCCGGGTGGTCGACGACGGGGCACGGCAGATCGACTGACGCCCAGGGGCGATCAGCCGGAGCTCGGGACCCCGCGATGCGCCCGCAAGCGCCTCGATCTCGCGTTCGAAATCGTCCGCCGAGGAGAACGACCGGTACACGGAGGCGAATCGCAGATAGGCGACCTCGTCGAGATCGCGCAGCGGACCGAGGATCGCCAGCCCCACTTCGTTACTCGGCACTTCCGGTGAGCCTGTGGCGCGGACGGCGTCTTCCACCTGCTGCGCCAGCAGATTCAAGGCGTCGTCGTCGACCTGTCGGCCCTGGCACGCCCGGCGCACACCCTTGATGACCTTCTCGCGGCTGAACGGCTCGGTGACACCGCTGCGCTTGACGACCGCGAGTACAGCGGTCTCCACAGTGGTGAAACGGCGCCCGCACTCCGGGCACGACCTGCGACGCCTGATCGCCTGACCCTCGTCGGTTTCTCGGGAGTCGACGACCCGGGAATCGGGGTGGCGGCAGAACGGACAGTGCATGACTGCTCCTTCGCCGCGCCGACCAAGTACATTCGATTCGAACGCTTCCGAGCGTACCTTTGCACTCCCGTCACATCCGAAAGTACGCGCGATTGAGGCATGTCGGGCCTGCGCAGGCGCCATGGTCCTTGTGCGGCAGCGCGATTCACCGCGCATGATGCGGTCAGCCCACCGGTGCGATCAGAGTCTGCCCGGCATCGAGCGAGGCGGATTCGAGTTGGTTGAGTTCACGGATGCGGTCCACCACGTGGGCGACGGGCGCATCCGGCGCAACCCGGTGGGCGACATGCGCGAGCGTCTCCCCCGCCTGCACCTGGACCACGGAGAGCGAGTCAGGCACAGGGGCCGATGAGCCGGTGGTACCGACGACGCCGCCGAATTGCGCCACCACGCCCAGCCATGCGGTGATCAGCGCGGCGAGCACGGCAAGCCCGACGGTGGTGGCGGGCGTGATCGGGACGCCTGCGGTGCGAAGCGCGCGACATCACCACACCGGGGCCGCGGTAGCGCATCGGCGCCCCGCCGGGCCTGCGCCGACTCTGGGGTGTGCGATGCGGCCGTCGCGTCGCCGACGGGCGCTGAGGCCGCCGCACAACCGGTCCTGCCAGGACTTCCCGTGTGTCCAGAATCGTCATCTGCCTCGCCTTTCGGTCCGCTGGTTCGCTCTTATGTTCGAACCCTACTCGATCAGGTGTTCGATTAATAGAACATGTGATCGAACTGTTGCAGAACGATAGAACACGCCACCGACAAAATTCCGCCACGGCCGTTCGTCCACCCGCCGATCGCGACACGCCTCGAACACATGTTTGATTATCGAGCGTCAGGCGACTACATTCGGCGCCATGAGCGAGGACAGCACCGGCACTCAGCGCAGCACGACAGGCCCGGACAAAAGTGAGGACCGGCGCACGCCCGACGGCGTCCTTACCGAGCGTCAGCGCACGATCCTGCAGGTCATTCGCGCCTCGGTGACCAGCCGCGGGTATCCCCCGAGCATCAGGGAGATCGGCGACGCGGTGGGGCTGACGTCCACCTCCTCGGTCGCACATCAGCTGCGGACGCTGGAGAAGAAGGGCTACCTGCGCCGCGATCCGAACCGGCCGCGCGCGGTCGACGTCCGCGGTGCCGATGAAATGGTGACGCCGATCGTCAACACCGATGTCGCGGGTTCCGACGCGCTTCCGGAGCCGACGTTCGTGCCGGTACTCGGCCGTATCGCGGCGGGCGGCCCGATCCTGGCCGAAGAGGCCGTCGAGGACGTCTTCCCGCTACCGCGCGAACTGGTCGGCGAAGGGTCGCTGTTCCTCCTCAGGGTGGTGGGCGACTCGATGGTCGACGCCGCCATCTGCGACGGGGACTGGGTGGTCGTGCGTCAGCAGAACGTCGCCGACAACGGCGATATCGTCGCGGCGATGATCGACGGCGAGGCCACGGTCAAGACCTTCAAGCGCACCCGCGACCAGGTGTGGCTGATGCCGCACAATCCGGCCTTCGACCCGATTCCGGGTAATGACGCCGCGGTTCTCGGCAAGATCGTCACCGTGATCCGGAAGATCTGAACCGATCAGTCGGCGTTGACGAACCCGTTGGCCCGCGCGAATTCCTCGTTGACGAAGTAGACGTCGGCCGGAATGTGGTCGTACAGATCGCTTTCCGGCCCCCAATACAACCCGGACTTGGTGTCCGCCTTGATCGGGTAGCCGCCTGGGGCTGTGTACGGATCGTCGAGCGGTAGCCGGAACGCGGTCTGCACTGCAGGCGAAGCAGTGGTGTCGGGCTCCGGTGGCGGGGGTGGAACGACGGGTTCGTCGAAATCGTCGGGCTCCTCGTCGTCGAGACGGAATCGACGAGTGGCGGCCCGAATTCGGGTCCGATTCGGACGCGATGGGCGTCGGGGCGGTGTCGGAGTCGTCCGGTTCGGGTTCGAGTTCGGAGAACTCGTCACCGTCGTCGCCCGACTCGTCGAGGTCCGGTTCCTCGAAAAGATCTCGGCCGCCGCCGAGTCCGTAGCAGCGCCGAACCCGACGGGCGTGCGTAACTCTCGGCCAGTCGTGCCCTGCCGAATTCTTCGGACCCCGCCAGCCGTAGCGCCTCGGCCTCGGCGGCGGTGTCGTGGTCGGTGTCGACGTCGAAGTCGGAGTCCAGCGGGTCATCCATATCGTCGCCGCCGCGGCTGCGCAGCGTCGCCACCAGAATCAGGCCGACCAGAACCAGCAGCGGAATACCGGCGAGCAGCCACCACCACGACGGGGTGAACCAGTTGCGGTCCTTGGAGTTCGGTTCGGCTGAGGTCCCAGCCTCCTGCGGTTCGAAACCGGGCACCGTCAGACCGGCGAGGCCGGACGCCAGATTGGCCGGCTCGGAGCTGAACTTGTTCGTCTGCTTGTCCCAGGAGATCTCGCCGCCGGTGAAACGCTGCGAGATGACGTTGCCGTCCTCGGTCTGGTCGGCCACGGGAGGCCCGAGCGAGCCGACGGCGCCGCCGAGTTTGTCCCACGCCGCGTTCATCGCGCCGCGCACGATGAACGCCCCGTAATCGGGCGTCCAGAAGATCAGCGGCTTGTCCTCGGCGGAGAAGGTGCTGACCCGACTCCCCGTCTTCAGCCCGCCGTCGGCCTCGTTGCTCGTCGGCAGGCCGAGGTCGCTCTGCGCGCCTCCGACGGACTCGTACTTCTTCAGAACCTGGCCGCTCACCACGTTGGCCCCGGTGGCCGGGCTGTAGAAGATCTTGCCGCCGGCGAAGTCCTGTCCCGCGCCGTCCGGCCCGATCGCGTACTGCTGCCCCTGCTTGGCCCCCAGCGGCCCCAGTGCCCCACCTGCAGCGCGCCTCGCCGCGTTGATCGCCGAGGTGGCGTCGTCGGGCACGGTCAGGCCGGCCAGCTGCCCCGCGAGCTCCGGGGGCACGGTGGTGAACTCCTTGCTGGACCTGTTCCAGGTGAGTTCACCGGCGGTGAACTTCTGAGAGACGAGATCGCCCTTGAACACCTCGTCCTCGGTCGGTACGCCCAATACCCCCGCCGAGCCGCCGAGCTTGTCCCATGCCGCGTTGATCGCACCCCGCACGACGTGCGCGCCGGTGTCCGGCGTCCAGAAGATGACGGGTTTGTCGGCCGCGCTGAATGTGGTGTTGCGGCTGCCGGGAGCCTTGCCCGCACCCTCGTCGATCGTGGGAAAGCCGAGGTCACCGTCTGCGGCGCCGCCGAGCGAGTCGTACTTCTGCAGGATCGCGCCTGCCATGGGATGGGCACCGGTGCCAGGGGTGAAGAGGATCTTGCCGCCCGCGTAGTTCTGCCCGAAGCCGCCGCCGACCGGATAGACGCCGCCGTCGCCGGGCCCCATCGGGCCGGTGACACCCCCGCTGGCGTCGTACGCGCGGTTGATGGCGTCCGCGGCGTCGGATTCCGGGGTCGCCGCCGCGACCGGCGACAACACGAGTGCAACGGTCGCGGCCAGTACAGCAGCCGCTGTGCGGCCGAAAACGGAGTTCAGCAGGGCACGTTCCCCACTCATCCACCCTCCCCGTGTTACGGCAAAGTCCCCCTGAAACTAGCGCGTTCGTCAGCCGTGCGTCAGATAGACACGATAACGATAGGGTTCGGCGGTTCTAGCCGAACCGCAATTCTCACCATGGAGCTACACGCCCAGCGAGCGCCCGATGATCTCTTTCATGATCTCGGTGGTGCCGCCGTAGATGGTCTGCACGCGGGCGTCCAGATACGCCCGCGCGACGTTGTACTCCCTCATGTACCCGTAGCCGCCGTGCAGCTGAAGGCAGCGGTCGATGAGGTGCACCTGCTTCTCGGTGGAGTACCACTTCGCCATCGAGGCCTGCTCCGCAGACAGCTTCCCGTCGAGATGCAGTCGGATGAACTCGTCGACCATGATGCGCACTACCGTCGCCTCCGTCGACAACTCGGCCAGCAGGAAGCGGCTGTTCTGCTGGCTGCCGATCGGCTTGCCGAAAGCCTTGCGCTCCTTGGTGTATTGCAGTGTCTCGGTCAGCACGGCTTCCATCGCCGCGGCGGCCATCACCGCGATGTTCAAGCGTTCCTGCGGCAGGTTCTGCATCAGGTAGATGAACCCCATGCCCTCTTCGCCGAGCAGGTTCTCGGCGGGCACCTTCACGTCGGTGAACGACAGCTCGGCGGTGTCCTGACCGTCCAGCCCGATCTTGTCGAGCTTGCCGTCCGCGTTCGAAGCCCTCCATGTCGCGTTCGACGACCAGAAGGGAGAAGCCCTGCGCGCCCTTCTCGGGGTCGGTCTGGGCCACCACGATCACCAGGTCTGCGTTGATGCCGTTGGTGATGAAGGTCTTGGCCCCGTTGAGAACGTAGTGGTCGCCCTCCTTGACGGCGCGGGTCTTGATGCCCTGCAGGTCGCTGCCGGTGCCGGGTTCGGTCATCGCGATCGCGGTGATGATACTCGCCGGAGCAGAATTTCGGCAGCCAGCGCTGCTTCTGCTCGTCGGTGCCGAGGTTGAGCAGGTAGGGCGCGATGATGTCGTTGTGCAGGCCCCAGCCGATGCCGCTGTACCGCCCGGCGGTGGTCTCCTCGGTGATGATGCAGTTGTAGCGGAAGTCGGGATTGCCGCCGCCGCCGTACTCCTCGGGCACGTCCATGCCGAGGAAGCCCTGCTTGCCGGCTTCCAGCCAGACGCCGCGGTCGACGATCTTGTCCTTCTCCCACTGCTCGTGGAACGGCGCGACGTGGCGATCGAGGAATGCCCGGTACGACTCGCGGAACAAGTCGTGCTCGGGCTCGAAGAGTGTGCGTTCGTACTTGACGACGTTGCCCATGGCGAACCTCCAGAAGTGAGCGGGGGCTTTGGCCACGACCATATACCACCCAACCGGATGGTCGGGAACTCCCGGCGCGCCTGCCAGGTGGAGACGTTCACGCAGACGCTGCCAGGTGGAGACGTTCACGCAGACGCTGCCCGGTGTGCGCGGACCACCTGCCGGTCATCGACGCACCACGACACGGGCGCAGGAAATCCACCACCTGCGACTACAGCAAACTCGCCGGTCGACCCACCACCCAGCGGGCGAATTTATCGACAAGCGGGGCCGTGCAATCCAGAGGGTACTGAGCACTACCGGCCTGCACTGATACCGCCGCGCGGTGGTGGACATGAGTTAGTTGCCATAATCGCTGCTGTGCGCCAGCTTCTTCTCCTTGCAGCACCCGCCGATCAAGTTCCCCATGGCGAATCTCGCTTATTTGTCGTGCATAAGACCGATATGGTGTACTCGTAGGAATACCGTTAAGGGTCGTAATGCTGGTTTTTCGGTCCGGTTGGGAGCGACGTGGGGATTTGCCACAAGATCGCAGCCAGCGCCGAGTCGATATCCATGTTCCCAAGGCCGGTGCCACCCGATCCGAAAGAGGCGCGGGCGGGCCGACGATGGCGCAGACGACTGCAATTCCCCTTGCTAACGATTATCGCAACGTTTCTGTGCACAACGCTGCCCTCATTTCGTGGCGACCGCGATTACTCGTGGTGGATTGACGGGATCTGGCAGAACCTCGCCTACGGGGCGGCCGCGATGCTGTGCCTCGTACGAATTCGACCGTCGAGTCCCGACCGAGATGCTTGGCAACTCGTCGCGGCAGCCTTGGCATTCTGCGCGCTGGCGAACACCTACTGGTGCTGGTTCATCCAGCCGATCGTGCCGGAACCCTTCCCGACACTGACGGATGTGCTCTGGCTGGCGTACTACCCGTGCGCCTTACTCGCAGTGTTGTTGCTTGTCCGTTCTCGGATCGATCATTTCCCGCTGACCGTCGGGTTGGACGGCGTCCTGGTGGGGATGGGAACCGCCTCGGTGGCGGCCGCGTTGGTGCTACCCGCGGCGTTGTCAGAGTTGGGCGGCGGTGTCGTCGTAGTAGCGATGACTCTCGCCTACCCGATTCTTGACGTCGTGTTGCTGGCCGCCATCCTTGCAGCCTGTGCGGTGTTCCGGTGGCACCCGCCGCCCGGTTTGTGGTGGCTCGCTCTGGGGTCGGCGCTGTTCGCATTCGTCGACTCGGTCTATCTGATCGAGGTCGTTGAAGACAGCTACGGGTACGGCGGTTTCGTCGACGGAGCGTCCGTCCTTGCAGCCACGATCATCGCGTTGGCGCCCGGACGGCATCGACGGGCCTCGATCGCCCGTGTCCCGCGCGCAGTATCCTTGGCCGTACCGGTCATGGCTACCTGCGTGGGCCTCTCCATCTTGTTACTCGACGACCACGTCGAGGTCACACCGGCCGCGGCGTATCTCGCACTCGCCACGGTGCTAGCGTCGATGGGCCGCATCCTGGCCGCGTACTGGGAATCGGGTCCGGCCGGCGAGCACGCGCATCTCGCGCGGACCGACGATCTGACCGGGCTTCCCAATCGGCGAGGCTTCTACGCCCGAGCGGCACCTTTGCTACCCGGCAGGGGCCACGAAGTAAGTACTTTGCGTTCACCGGCACTGCTGCTCTTGGATCTCGACCACTTCAAAGACGTCAACGACTCCCTGGGCCACGCCGCAGGAGACGAACTGCTGTGTGTCGTCGCCGCCCGGCTGAACGCCAGCCTGCGCGACGAGGACCTGCTCGTCCGCCTAGGCGGTGATGAGTTCGCCGTGCTAATACCGGACGCAGACACTGCGGGCGCAGCCCAAACGGCAATCAGGTTACTCACCGTTGTAGGAGAACCGGTGCCGCTGGAAGGTCTGCGGATACAGGTCACGGGCAGCATCGGGATCGCGACCAGCCCGACGCACGGAGATGACGTCGGCACGTTGCTTCGCCACGCTGACATCGCGATGTACCGCGCCAAGCGGCAGCAGGTCGGCTATCTGTTTTACACCAGCGAAGTCGCCAGCGATGGAGCGCTCGAGACCACCCGAGCTGGGTTGCGGCTGCTCGACCAACTGCGTACTGCGGTGGTGAAACGCGAACTGTGCGTGCACTATCAGCCCAAGGTCGACCTGGGATCGGGCGCAGTCGTCGGCGTCGAGGCCCTTGTCCGTTGGGACCACCCAGAGCATGGACTGATGGCACCGGACCAATTCCTTCCCGCGGTGCAACAAAACGGTCTAATGCGCGCGATGACGATGGTCGTTCTCGATCAGGCACTCGACGGCGCCGTGCACTTGCGCGAACGTGGGTTCCCGCTACCCGTTGCGGTAAATCTGTTCCCCCCGAGTCTCGGAGATCTCGATCTGCCGCTGCAAATCGCAGACGCGTTGTCCCGCCGCCATTTGAGCCCGGGTTTTCTGGTCGTAGAAATCACCGAAGACTTCCTCCTGGGCAACCTGAACCGTGCGCTCAAGGTGCTCGATGAGCTGCACGCCTTGGGTGTCCGCATTGCCATCGATGATTTCGGCACGGGTTACTCGGCATTGTCCTATTTGCGTGAGCTCCCCATTGACGAGGTCAAGCTCGACCGCTCCTTCATCGCACCGATTACGGTGGATCGCCGCGCGGCGGCAATCGTCCGCACCGTGATCGATCTCGCCGACGTCCTGGGTCTGACGGTGGTGGCGGAAGGCGTCGAAGATTACGAAACGGCGCTGGCCCTTGCTTCCTGCGGCTGCAACGTGGCACAGGGTTACTTTTGCGGTCGGCCGATGCCCATCGCCGAACTACTCGAGTACCTTGCCGCGCCCACGGCGTCTGTCGGCCGACGAGGCCGCCGGAGCGCGATGTCGCCTCGACGACGCCGGAATCCACGGCTCCGACGCTGGCGTAGCCCATGACTGAGACGATCGAGGTTAGCGAACTCGGGCAGACGATCACCTTCACATTCGACGACATGTTGCGCTACCACGGCCCGCACTCCCCTGCCGGTGTGGCGATGGCGTTCAAGGTCATGCAGCGTGCGTTCGTCGAGCTTTCCCCCGACGGTCCGCCACCGAGAGCGCGAAGTCACCGTGCGCACCGCATTCCGCGGACCGGGCGCGCGCGACGGGTTCGAAGCCGTCACCCGGGGCGTGACCGACGGCCGCTACATGGTCGACCGGTCCCTGGTGCGGGCGGATCGCGGCCGACTGCTCGAGGATTTCGTCTTCGAGCTCTCCATCGGAGACCGTGTGGCCACGCTGCTCCTGCGCGACGGCTTCGTCACCGACGAGTTCATCGACATGGCCCGCACCGAGAACAGGAACGCCGTGCAGGAGCGCCGTCTCGACGAGTTGAAAGCCGACCTGGCACAAAGGTGATGGCTGCGCCCGCCGCCGACCTGTTCGATATCGCGAGCGACTGAAGCCTCCGCGCAATGGTGTGAGCTGCGCCACCTGAAACGTTGTGCGTTTAGTGAACCGTTGGTTCGGGGAATCAGAGAGGCAACCAACCGATTGCAAGGAGGAATTGCGCAATGGCTGACAACAACAGCGGACCCGAGGAAGCCATCAAGGGCGTCGTCGAGGGCGTGAAGGGCAAGGCCAAGGAAGTCGCGGGCGCCGTCACCGGTCGCGACGACCTCTACAGCGAGGGCAAGGCCCAGCAGGACAAGGCCGACGCGCAGCGCAACGCCGCCCAGAAGGAAGCCGAGGCCGAAAGCGCCCGCGGTGCCGCCAAGGTCGCCGAGGAACGCCAGAAGGCCGAGCAGCAGGACTAGACACACGAATGACGGAAATGGGGCGCCGAGGGGTGCCCCATTTTCGTGCGCATCGACCGGCTGATGGGCCGCGACTAGAACGTCGCGAACTCACTCAGGCTTGCGGCCAACGGGATCGGCACCCGCGCCTTGATGCGCGTGCCCTCGGCGCTGTGCTCGGTGGCGTCCACCCGACCGTCGGCATGTACCCGTGAGACCAGGTCACCCCGGTCGTACGGAATCGTCACATCGACCATCGTGTCGGTCGGCGTCACAAGCTGCGCCATCCGCTGCTGCAGTTGATCGAGGCCGTCGCCGGTATGCGCGGAGACGAACACCGCACCTGGCAGCGCGCGCCGCAACTGGGCGAGCGTCAGGCCGTCAGCCGCGTCAGTCTTGTTGACCACCAACAGTTCTGGCGCGGGATGACTATCGTGATCGGCGATGACCTCGTTGAGCACCTCGCGGACCGCCTCGATCTGCGCCAGCGGGTTGACATCCGAACCGTCCACTACGTGCACCAGCAGGTCGGCGTCGACGACTTCCTCCAACGTGGACCGGAACGCCTCCACCAGTTGGGTGGGCAGATGGCGGACGAATCCGACGGTGTCGGTCAACACGAACGGCCTGCCGTCGGTGAATTCGCCTCGGCGCGTGGTGGGTTCGAGCGTTGCGAACAATGCGTTCTCCACCAGCACACCCGCGCCGGTGAGCGCGTTGAGGAGGCTGGACTTGCCCGCGTTGGTATAGCCGACGATCGCGACCGACGCCGCGTCGCTGCCCAGTCTGCGGCTGCGCTGGGTGTCGCGGATCTTCTTCATGTCCTTGATCTCGCGACGAAGTTTCGCCATCCGTTCGCGAATGCGGCGGCGGTCCGTCTCGATCTTGGTCTCACCGGGGCCGCGGGTGCCGACGCCGCCGCCGCTGCCGCCTGCGCCACCGCCCTGCCGCGACATCGACTCACCCCAGCCACGCAGCCGCGGCAGCATGTACTCCATCTGGGCGTAAGCCACCTGCGCCTTGCCCTCCCGGCTGGTGGCGTGCTGGGCGAAGATGTCGAGGATCAGCGCGGTGCGGTCGACGACCTTCACCTTCACTGCCTTCTCCAACGCGTTGAGCTGGGCGGGGCTGAGTTCGCCGTCGCAGATGACCGTGTCGGCTCCGGTCGCCACGACGACGTCGCGAAGCTCCTGGGCCTTGCCCGAGCCGATGTAGGTGGACGGATCGGGCTTGTCGCGTCGCTGGATCATGCCCTCGAGCACCTCGGAACCGGCCGTCTCGGCGAGCGCTGCCAGCTCGGCGAGGCTGGCGTCGGCCTCGGCGGCGCTGCCCTCGGTCCAGACACCGACCAACACGACGCGTTCGAGCCGCAGCTGGCGGTACTCGACCTCGGAGACGTCGGTGAGCTCGGTCGACAGACCGGCCACGCGGCGCAGCGCCGTGCGGTCTTCGAGGGCCAGCTCACCCGTGCTCGGGATACCGCTGATGGGAAAGTCGGAAGAAGTCATGGGTTACCAGAAATGGTGCACGCTCAGCGGATTTCGCGCATCCGAATTAAGCCTGCTGCGCACGCCACCATTCCTCGGAGATCTCACCGCCTGCCACAAGAACCGACGGTCCGCGCAGGTAGCTGCTGGCGTCGGTGACCGTGACGGCGACCTCCCCGCCGGGGATACGCACCGCCAGCGTCCCTGTGGTCGCGCCCGAATACGCCAACGCGGCGACGGCGGCGGCGACGGTTCCCGTTCCACACGACCGGGTCTCGCCGACACCCCGCTCGTGTACCCGCATCGATACCGAACCATTCGACGGAGCCGTCAGCACCTCGACGTTGACGCCGTCGGGAAACTGCCGCTCGTCGAACCGGACCGGCGCCGCGACATCGAGCGCGGCAAGCTCGGCGGCGGTGAGCCCGGGGTCCACGCACGCCAGGTGCGGGTTGCCGACATCGACGGCCAGCCCGGCGAACGGTCGGCCGCCGACGATCGCCTCACCGGTGCCGAGCTGATTGGTCTTGCCCATCTCGACGGTGACGTCTGCGTTGGTGGCGTCCCACTCGTGCAGCACCACCGGCCGCGGGCCCGCCAGCGAACCGACGACGAACTCGTCGCGGTCTTCGAGGCCGCTGACCCGCAGATAGTGGGCGAACACCCGGACGCCATTGCCGCACATCTGCGCGATCGAGCCGTCGGCGTTGCGGTAGTCCATGTACCAGTCATCGGCTGCCACGCCTTCGGGCAGCCGTTCGAAGACGCCCGCATTCGCGGCCGCGCCCGCGGTGGTGACCCGCAGCACGCCGTCGGCCCCGATCCCCCGCCTGCGGTCGCATAGCGCGGCCACCGCGGCGGGCCGCAGCGGCAGCCTGCCGTCCAGGTCGGGCAACAGCACGAAATCGTTCTGGGTGCCGTGGCCCTTGGCGAACATCACCTGATCAGGATACGTGCCGCCATAGCCGAAGGGTGTCGGAGACGTTGTCGACGTCCGCCCCGTCGAACCAGGTGATGCGGTGATCGCGGCGGAACCAGGACCTCTGACGTCGCACGTAGCGGCGGGTTCCGATGAAAGTCGGCTCACGCGCGGCCGAGCCGTCGCCGCCGTTGTCGAGGTCGTCGATCACCTGCGCGTAGCCGAGCGCGCGCGACGCGGTCACCCCGTCGCGCAGGCCCTCGCCCAAGAGCGCGCCCACCTCGGCGACGAGGCCGTCGTCGAACATCGTGTCGGTGCGCACCGCCAGACGCTCGTCGAGAACGGCGGTTCCCAATCCAATCCGACGATCGCGGTGTCCCAGCGGGGCGCGCCGATCGTGGGCGCCGACGCGGCGAACGGTTGACCGGTGAGCTCGACCACCTCGAGAGCGCGCACGATGCGGCGGCCGTCGGTGGCCGGATCGAGGAGGCCGCGGCGGAATCGACCCGCGCCAGTTCGGCGTGCAGCGCCGCGACGCCGATGTCGGCGAGTCGCTTCTCCCACTTCAGCCGGACCGCCGGGTCGGTGGCGGGAAACGTCCATTCGTCGAGCAGCGACTGGATGTACATCATCGAGCCGCCGACGATGACCGGCACCGACCCTCGGCCGCGATCCGCTCGATGTCGGCGGCCGCATCCTCCTGGTAGCGGGCGACGGTCGCCGACTCGGTGACGTCGAGCACGTCGAGCTGGTGGTGCGGGATTCCGCGGCGGTCGGCGACGGGCAGCTTCGCGGTCCCGATGTCCATTCCGCGGTAGAGCTGCATGGCGTCGGCGTTCACGATCTCACCGCCGAGCCTTTCGGCGACCGTAAGCGCCAGCGCCGACTTCCCCGTACCGGTCGGACCGATGATCGCGAGCGGCCTCATGGGTGCCAGACGCCGGCGAAATACCCGACGCCGTACGGCGCGCCGCGGAAGAGCTCCCTGGCGGACCGGGGCCTTCCCAGGCCCGCAAGGACCTGGTAGGCGACCCTGCCGACGACACCGCGCGGCAGGTGCTCAAGGGCTTTGGTGTCGCCCGTCGCCAGCGCGACGTCGAGGTCGGCCTGCAAGGGGACGGAGCCGGGGTCGTATCCGCCGGGCGCGGGCGGTGTGAGGGTATGGAACCGTCGGCGACGACGAGCACGCCGACGGCTTCGTCCCCCTCGTCGACCTCGGTGCGCAGCCGCCTGCCGTGAGTCAGCGCCGCATCGTCGCCCAGGTCGTCGGAGTACACCCGCACCTCGGCGCGAGCCTGCGCATCTGCCTGCCCGCGCAGCCAGCCCGTGACCAGTGCGCACAGCGGCAGTTCGCCCGCATCGACGGCGCCGGGTGACAGCGCCACCCGCAGGTCGACGCCGTAGCCCGCGAACGTGCCGGTCCGGTCCTGGCCGATGACGTCGTCGGTCGGTCCGACGCCGATCGCGATCCACCGCGGCGGCAGCGTCGCGGCGGCGGCGAGCACGGCCGCGCGGAGGTCGGCCAGCTCGGCGGCGGCCGACGACGCGAGCTCGGGAACCATGACCGGAGCCGACGGCACGATCGCGATGGCGCTCAGCACGCAACCAAACTATCGGGCAGGCCTCAGGCGGGTTGTTCGGCAGATGCGCTCGCGGCCTCGCCGCGGGCCAGCGCGGCCGTCGCGAGCACCATCGCGGCCACCGCGACGATGAGGGTGAACCAGCCGGCGTCGCCTGGACGCAGCGCTTCGCCGAGCACGACGACGCCGAGCACCGACCCCACCACCGGCTCGGCGACGGTCATCGTCGGAAGGGACGCCGTCAACGAACCAGCCCGGAAGGATGCCTGCTGATAGGCGGTGCCCGCGATGGCGACCAGCGCCCACACGTACAGCTCGGGTGTCCGCAGCAGCGCCAACAACCCGTCGTCGAGCCGGTCCACCACACCCTTGGTCAGCACCGCGAACAGCCCCCACAGCGCCCCGGACACCACCGCCGAGGAGTACGGCACTCGCCGGTCCCTTGACGACACCGGCGCCGACCACGCAGAGCACCAGCGCGGGCCCGAGGACGGCTACCACTGCCGTCCACGTTCCGAGGGACGCGCGCGAATGGCCCGCGGTCGGATTGCCGACGATCACGATCACCACGACCGCCGCGGCGAGCAGCGCCGCCCACAGCCACTCCCACCGGCTGACCCTTCGTGCGGCTGATCCGTGCGTGGATCGGCAGCGCGAACAGCAGTGACGTCACCAGCAGCGCCTGCACCAGGAGCACCGAGCCGAAGCCGAGCGCCGCCGCCTGCAGCGCGAAGCCTGCGGCTGCGACCAGGCTGCCCAGCCACCACTGGCGATCCCGCAGCAGCCGGGTGAACAGCGCGAGGTGGCTGACCGGTTCGTCGGTGACCTCATGCGCGGAGCGCTGATGCATGACGTCGCCGATCGCGATGAAGAAGGCGGCGCCGAGGGCGAGCAGGGCGGCGATATCCGCCTTGGCCATCTCTCACCTCCCGTCCTCGTCTGTGATGAGCGTAGGCAAATGGCGGCATCGGCGTACGGACGCCGGTCGACCTGTTTGAATAACGGGCGAAGTGATGGGCGCCGCGTCGCGCGGCAGGTGCGCGGAGATGTCCGCGCGGAGGTTACGAGGTACCGAGATGACGACAAGCGAACCAGGCTGGGCCCCCGCCCAAGGAACAGAGGAAAGCCACGAGGGCTCCTCCGCGCCGGAGGCCACGGAGACGACCTCGGAATCGGCGGCTGCCGCCCCCAAACCCGCTCCCCGTCCAGGACCGCCGCGCCCAGGCCCCCGGCCCGGTCCGACACTGCCGCCGGCATCCCACGCATCCGGCTTCCAGCGATCCGCACCGGTTCGGCCGCGTCGATCCCGACGGCACGGTCTGGCTGATCAGCGGCGCAGGCGAACGGGCCATCGGCTCCTGGCAGGCGGGTGACACCGAGGCCGCGTTCGCCCACTTCGGCCGGCGCTTCGACGACCTCGACACCGAGGTCGCGCTGATGGAGAGCCGGCTGAGTCGGGCACCGGCGACGCCCGCAAGATCAAGTCGGCCGCAGCTGCGCTTGCCGAGAGCCTGCCGACCGCTTCGGTGCTCGGTGACGTCGACGCGCTCGCGGCGCGGCTGACGACGATCGTCGAGCACGCGGACGCCCGCGGCAGCCGCCGACAAGGCCAAGCGCGACGAACACCGCGCCGCGCAGACCGCACGCAAGGAGGCGCTGGCCGCCGAGGCCGAGGACCTGGCGAACAACGCCACCCAGTGGAAGGCCGCGGGCGACCGGCTGCGCGAAATCCTCGAGGAGTGGCGGACCATCAGCGGGCTGGACCGCAAGACCGATGACGCGCTGTGGAAGCGGTACTCCGCTGCCCGCGAGGCGTTCAACCGTCGCCGCGGCTCTCATTTCGCCGATCTCGACCGCGAGCGGGCCGGCGCCCGGCAGGCCAAGGAGGCGCTGTGCGAACGGGCCGAGGAACTGGCCGACTCCACCGACTGGGGCCCGACGGCCGCCGCGTTCCGCGACCTGCTGGCGGAGTGGAAGGCGGCGGGCCGCGCCAGCAAGGACGTCGACGACGCGCTGTGGCAGCGGTTCAAGGCCGCCCAGGACACCTTCTTCTCCGCCCGCAACGCAGTGTCCGCCGAACGCGACGCCGAGTTCAAGGCGAACGCCGACGCCAAGGAGGCGCTGCTGGCGGAGGCGGAGAAGCTCGACACCTCCGACCTGGACGCCGCACGTGCCGCCATGCGCACCATCGGCGACAAGTGGGACAAGATCGGCAAGGTGCCGCGCGAACGAGGCCCGATCTCGAGCGGCGGCTGCGGGCGGTCGAGAAGAAGGTGCGCGACGCGCCGAGCCACCGTGTCGATCCCGAGGCTCAGGCCCGTGCCGACCAATTCCGCGAGCGCGCAGAGCAATACGAGCGGCAGGCGGAAAAGGCCGCGGCGGCGGGGCGCACCAAGGATGCCGAACAGGCGCGGGCCAGCGCCGAGCAGTGGCGGCAGTGGGCCGAAGCCGCTGCCGAGGCGCTCGGCAAGAAGGGCTAGGCCTTCCGAGGTCCGTCGCCGTCGTCGTCGCGGTCGTCGAAGCTGTCCAGCAGCCCTCTGGTCTGACGCTTGGCCACGGCCCTGCGGCGCTCCTCCTCGGCGGCCAGCTGCAGCGCGGTGCGCGCCCACACCGCCCTGGCCCAGTTGTAGGTCAGCACGATCACGGTGATCCAGGCGATGACCAGCCCGATGCCGGGTCCGGGATGTGGTTCGGGCGCGGTTTGGCGTGACCACACCGCCAGCAGACCCGCGAAGGACGCAACGGTGGATCCGGCCAACGCGATCCATGCCAGCGCCCACCGCCGGGTCAGCAGCGCCAGCATCGAGAAGCCGACGCTGAACACCAGCGCCAGCCAGCTGAACACCCGCGACGGCAGTGAGATCCCGTCGCCGACCGCGGCGTCGTTACCGCCAGCACATCCCAGCCCCTCGCACCGCCGGTGTGCGGAAGGATGAACGTCAGCAGCAGAACGAAGACCGCGATGGCGATGACCAATGCCCTTGCGCCGGGGTCGATTTCCCGCGCGACGCGGCGTTCGGCCGCCTCGAGGTCGCCCTTGAAATCGTCGAAGTCGCCGTTCCGGGGTCGCCGGCGGTCACCGCGCACATCCAGAGGCCGTCGGCGCGCCTGCCGGTGCCCCGATGCCGGCATCCCGAGACCCACACCCGTCGGGTCGCAGGCCCGCTTCATGCGCGTCGCCCGCACGCGTGCGCCGGTGCTGGCGCATCGCGCCGTCGGCGATCAGGTGGTGCGGCGCGGCATCGGTGACGACGGTGGTGACGATGTCCCCCGGCCGGATGTCGGCGCCCGACGGGGTGAAGTGCACCAGCCTGCCGTCGCGTGCGCGTCCGGACATCCTGTGCGGTGCGACTGTCCTTGCGCCCTTCCCCTACGGCCACCAGCAACTCGACGGTATGTCCTATCTGAGCGGCGTTCTCCTCCAGCGAGATTCGCTCTTGAAGATCGATGAGCCGTTGATAGCGCTCCTGGACGACCGCTTTGGGCAGCTGGCCGTCGAGCTCGGCCGCAGGCGTTCCTGGTCGCTTCGAATACTGGAATGTGAACGCCGTGCTGAAGCGCGCGGCGGCGACGACGTCGAGGGTGTCCTGGAAGTCCTCCTCGGTCTCGCCGGGGAAGCCGATGATCAGGTCGGTGGTGATGGCGGCGTGCGGGATGGCGGCGCGCACCTTCTCGAGGATGGAAAGGAACCGTTCGGAGCGGTACGAGCGGCGCATCGCCTTCAGCACCCGGTCGGACCCCGACTGCATCGGCATGTGAAGGGCCGGGCACACATTCGGCGTCTCCGCCATCGCCTCGATGACGTCGTCGGTGAACTCGGCCGGGTGGGGCGAGGTGAACCGCACCCGCTCCAACCCATCGATCCGCCCGCATGCGCGAAGAAGCTGTGCGAACGCGCCGCGGTCGCGCGGCTGCTCCGGGTCGGCGAACGAGACTCCGTAGGCGTTGACGTTCTGCCCGAGCAGAGTCACCTCGAGAACACCCTGGTCCACCAGCGCCTGGACTTCGGCCAGCACGTCACCTGGTCTGCGGTCGACCTCTTTGCCGCGCAGTGCCGGCACGATGCAGAACGTGCAGGTGTTGTTGCAGCCCACCGAAATGGAAACCCAACCGGCATAGGCGGATTCCCGTGCAACCGGCAGGTCGGACGGGAATTCCTTTAGGGCCTCGACGATTTCGACCTGTGCGGTCTTGTTGTGCCTGGCGCGGTCCAGCAGCGTAGGCAACGATCCGATGTTGTGCGTGCCGAAGACGACGTCCACCCAAGGCGCCTGGCGCAACACCGCATCGCGGTCCTTCTGTGCCAGGCATCCGCCGACGGCGATCTGCATGTCGGGGTCGGCTTGCTTGCGGGGCGCCAGGTGGCTGAGGTTGCCGTACAGCTTGTTGTCGGCGTTCTCGCGCACGGCGCAGGTGTTGAACACCACCACATCGGCGTCGGCGCCGTCGGCCGCACGCCGGTAGCCCGCCGCCTCCAGCAGACCAGCCAACCGCTCGGAGTCGTGCACGTTCATCTGGCAGCCGTAGGTGCGCACCTGGTAGGTGCGCCCACCTCTCCTTAACCGCCATCGATGTCACCCGGCCCATGTTACGGGCGGCAATCCAGCGTTAATCGAGCGGATTCACGAGTTGGAGACAAGCTGCGCTTTCCCTGGGTAAGGTCAGCACCCATGGGCACGCCGATGGTCTCGATCAAGGCCGTCAACAAGCACTTCGGCGACCTTCATGTGCTGCAGGACATCAACCTCGACGTGGACAAGGGCGAGGTCATCGTGGTGCTCGGGCCGTCCGGTTCGGGCAAATCGACGTTGTGCCGCACCATCAATCGCCTCGAGACCATTGAGTCCGGCACGATCGCGATCGACGGCGAAGTCCTGCCCGACGAGGGGCGCAAGCTCGCGCAGCTACGGTCCGACGTCGGCATGGTTTTCCAGTCCTTCAATCTGTTCGCGCACAAGACAATTCTGGAGAACGTCACGCTGGCGCCCAGGAAGGTCCGCAAGGCCTCGAAGGAGGATGCGCGCAAGCGGGCGATGGAGCTGCTGGAGCGGGTGGGGATCGCCAACCAGGCGGACAAGTACCCCGCGCAGCTATCCGGTGGCCAGCAGCAACGGGTGGCCATCGCCCGATCGCTGGCGATGGACCCGAAGGTGATGCTGTTCGACGAGCCGACGAGCGCGCTCGACCCGGAGATGATCAGCGAGGTGCTCAACGTGATGACCTCGCTGGCCAAGGACGGGATGACGATGATCGTGGTGACCCACGAGATGGGGTTCGCACGCGGCGCCGCCAACAGGGTGGTGTTCATGGCCGACGGCGCGATCGTCGAGGCGGCCGAGCCAAAGGAGTTCTTCGGCAACCCAAAGTCCGATCGCGCCAAAGATTTCCTCGGAAAGATCCTCAAGCACTAAGAGCACTAACGCCCCCCGGCGAAAGGAACCGAATATGCCGTCCTTCCCATTGCGCGTCGCAGGCGCCGTCGCACTGGCCATCGCACTGCCGTTCGCGGTATCGGCCTGTGGCGGCGGCGGTGGCGGTGGCGACGAGAACTCCATCGTCATCGGCACCAAGTTCGACCAGCCCGGCCTCGGCCTGAAGAACCCCGACGGAAAGATGAGCGGGTTCGACGTCGACGTCGCCACCTATGTGGCCAAGGAACTCGGCTACACGCCAGAGCAGATCGAGTGGAAGGAATCGCCCTCGGGCCAGCGCGAGACGCTGATCCAGAACGACCAGGTCAAGTTCATCGCCGCGACCTACTCGATCACCGACGCCCGCAAGGAGAAGGTAACCTTCGCCGGGCCGTACCTGGTCACCGGGCAGAGCCTGCTGGTGAAGGCGGACAACACCGACATCACCGGCGCGGAGTCGCTGCAGAACAACAAGAAGCTGTGCTCGGTGTCGGGCTCGACGCCTGCCCAGCGGATCAAGGACAAGTACCCGGGTGTGCAGCTTCAGCAGTACGACACCTATTCGGCGTGCATCGAGGCGCTGAAGAACGGGGCCATCGACGCGGTGACCACCGACGAGGTCATCCTCGCCGGTTACGCGGCGCAGACCCCGGACACTTTCAAGATCGTCGGCAAGCCGTTCTCGGAGGAGAACTACGGCATCGGCCTGAAGAAGGACGACACCGAGCTGTGCACCAAGGTCACCGACGCGCTCAAGAAGATGGAATCGGACGGCGCATGGAAGGAAGCGTGGGACAAGAACCTCGGCCCCGCGGGCCTCGCCGCCCCGGCGCCGCCGACTCCCGCCGCCTGCTGACACCGACACAGCTGACAAGTCGCCCGTGAACACCGAGGTGCTACCCGGCTTCACCGTCGGCCAGATCCTCGAGGCGTTCTGGACGACGATCCAGCTGACGGTGTTCTCGGCAGTCGGTGCGCTGATCCTCGGCACGGCGCTGGCCGCCATGCGGCTGGCGCCGGTGCCGATGCTCAACTGGATCGGGACGACCTACGTCAACGTCGTGCGCAACACTCCGCTGACACTGATCATCCTGTTCTGTTCGTTCGGACTCGCACAGACGCTGGGCATCACCCTGGTCGACTCCCAGTCGGCGACGTCGATCGAGGACAGCAACTTCCGGCTCGCGGTACTCGGATTCACCGTCTACACCGCGGCGTTCGTGTGCGAAACGGTGCGTTCAGGCGTGAACACGATTCCACTCGGCCAGGCCGAAGCAGCCCGGTCGCTTGGCCTGACGTTCGGCCAGAATCTGCGAGTGGTCTTGCTGCCACAAGCTTTTCGTGCCGTCGTCGCCCCTCTGGGCTCGGTGTTGATCGCACTGACCAAGAACACCACGATCGCGTCGGCCATCGGCGTCGCGGAGGCCGCGCTGCTGATGAAGGAGATGATCGAGAACACGGCGGCCTTGATCACCGTCGGCGCGATCTTCGCGGGCGGGTTCATCCTGCTCACACTGCCGACAGGCCTGTTCTTTGGATGGCTTGGTAAGCGGCTGGCGGTGGCGCGGTGACCGGGTCATCGGTCCTCTTCGACGCGCCAGGTCCGAGGGCGCGGTTACGGAACCATGCGATCTCGGTAGTAACCGTCGTGGTCACGCTGCTGGTGATCTGGGTGATCTACTCCAAGCTGAACTCAAAGGGTCAGCTGACCGCCGCGAAGTGGGAGCCGTTCGTCAGCGCGAACCTCTGGAAGACCTACATCCTGCCCGGTGTGCAGGGCACACTCACCGCGGCCGCGGTGTCCATCGTGCTGGCGCTGCTGCTCGGTTTCGTCCTCGGCGTCGGCCGAATGTCGGCCCACAACGCGATCCGGTGGACCTGCTCGGTGATCGTGGAGTTCTTCCGCGCAGTGCCGGTGCTGATCATGATGATCTTCGCGTACTTCCTGTACGCGGCCTACGACGTGTTCCCGTCGAAGCACCTCGCGTTGGCGGGTGTCATCACCGGCCTGACCCTCTACAACGGCGCCGTCATCGCCGAGATCGTGCGGGCAGGTGTCAACGCGCTTCCCCGCGGACAGGCGGAGGCGGCGTCCTCGTTGGGTCTCGGGTGGGGTCAGACCATGCGGTCGATCCTGTTGCCACAGGCCATCACATCGATGCTGCCCGTGTTGATCTCGCAGCTAGTGGTGGTGTTGAAGGACACCGCGATCGGCTACCAGATCACCTTCCTGGAGATGGTGCGGCAGGGCACGCAGGTCGGTTCGGCCTACGGCAACTACATTCCCGCGCTGATCGTCATCGCGGTCCTGATGATCGCCGTCAACTTCGCGCTGTCACAGTTCGCGGTGTGGGTCGAGGGCCGAATGCGGCGATCTCGTAAGGGCCCGGCACCCATGCACGTCGACGCGCCCGTCACGCAGGGCACGTTCGCCGCAGGCGGCGGAGGCACGATCTAGCGCGTGATGCGCTCGGCGCAGTCCTGCAGTTGCCGGGTCGTCGGTGGCTGATAGAACGACAGCACCGCATGCCGGCAGCCCACCGCCGCCAGTTGCGGAAGCGTGGCCAGTTGCTCGTCAAGGTGCCCCTCCTTGGCGGGCTGGATGAACAGCTGAACCGAGCGCGTGATCTCGGCGGGATCCCTGCCGACCTCGGCGCATGCCTCGTCGAGGTTGGCGCTGGTCTTTGCCCACTCGTCGACGTCGCCATGGCTGGGCACATTCCACTCGTCGGCGTGGCGGGCGATGACCCGCAGCATCTTCGGCTTCTCTCCCCCGATGATGATCGGCGGATGCGGCCGCTGTAGCGGTTTGGGTTCACACAGCGCGTCGCGCAGGGTATAGAAGCGGCCTTCGAAGGTCACCGCCTCTTCGGTCCACAGTCTCCTGATCAGAGTCAGCGCTTCGTCCAGCATGGCCACTCGTGTTCCCGCGCTGGGGAACTCGAGGCCGTACCCGCGATGCTCGGCTTCATGCCAACCCGCGCCGAGCCCGAAGTCCAGCCGCCCGCCGCTGATGTGGTCGACCGTCACGGCCATCTTCGCCAGCACCGCCGGGTTGCGGTAGGTGACCCCGCTGACCATGCAACTCACCCGCGCCCGCTGTACTACTGCGGCCATTGCGGCAAGTGTTGTCCACCCCTCCAGCGTCGGATCGCTGTTGTCGATCAACCCGTAGAAGTGGTCGTAGTTGGCGACCGAATGGAAGCCGAGTTCGTCTGCGGTGCGCCAGAACTGCTCCATCACGGGGTAGTCGAATGTGGGAGCGAGTTTGGCCGAAAGCAGCATGCCGGCAACCTACCGCGACTCGCGGTCAGACCGCACTAGACCTTGCGGCGCTCGTGCTCGTTGGCGAGCGCAACCTTGACCACGTCGAAGGCCATGGTCTGGCTGTAGCCACGCCTGGCGAGCATGCCCACCAGTCGGCGGGTCAGCTTGGCCTCGTCCTCGGTGTTCCGTTCGCGGCGCAGTTTGTCGTTGACCAGCTGCTCGGCGCGCTCGCGCTCCGCCCCGGCGTCGATATCGCTCAGTGCGGCGGTGATCACTTCGTTGTCGACACCCTTGATGCGGAGCTCGGCGGCCAACGCGCGCTTGCCTTTTCCGGCGTTGACCCGGCGCGAGCGCACCCACTGCTCGGCGAAGTCGGCATCGTCGATCAGTCCGACATCGGCCAACCGATCGAGCACCCGGGTGCTGACATCGTCGGGATAGCCGCGCTTGGTCAGCTGGCCTTCCAGTTCGGCTCGGGTGCGTGCTCTCGCGGTGAGCAGGCGCAGGCAGAGCGTTCGCGCCTGCTCCTCGCGAGAAAGCTCAGCCGACTCAGAAGTCGACGGGGGCGGGCAGGACTTCGTCATCAGCGGTCACCACGGCTCCAATGCCGAGCTTCTCCTTGATCTTCTTCTCGATCTCGTTGGCGATGTCGACGTTCTCGATCAGGAAGGTGCGGGCGTTCTCCTTGCCCTGGCCCAACTGCTCGCCCTCATAGGTGAACCAGGAACCGGACTTGCGGATGAATCCCTGCTCGACACCCATATCGATGAGCGAGCCTTCCCTGCTGATGCCCTTGCCGTAGAGAATGTCGAACTCGGCCTGCTTGAACGGCGGCGACACCTTGTTCTTGACGACCTTGCAGCGGGTGCGGTTGCCTACCGCGTCGGTGCCGTCCTTCAGGGTCTCGATTCGCCTGACATCCAGGCGGACCGAGGCGTAGAACTTCAAAGCCTTTCCACCCGTTGTCGTTTCGGGCGAGCCGAACATCACGCCGATCTTCTCCCGGAGCTGGTTGATGAAGATCGCGGTGGTGCCCGAATTGCTCAGCGCGCCAGTGATCTTGCGCAGTGCCTGGCTCATCAGCCGGGCCTGCAGGCCGACATGGCTGTCGCCCATCTCGCCCTCGATCTCGGCACGCGGCACAAGTGCGGCCACCGAGTCGATGACAAGGATGTCCAATGCGCCGGACCGGATCAGCATGTCGGCGATCTCCAGCGCCTGTTCACCCGTATCGGGTTGGGACACGAGCAGCGAGTCGGTGTCGACGCCGAGATTCTTGGCGTACTCGGGATCCAGCGCATGCTCGGCGTCGATGAACGCCGCGATGCCGCCCGCAGCCTGGGCATTGGCCACCGCGTGCAGCGCGACGGTGGTCTTACCCGAGGATTCCGGACCGTAGATCTCGACCACCCTGCCCCTTGGCAGACCGCCGATGCCGAGCGCCACGTCAAGCGCGATCGAGCCGGTGGGGATGACGGAGATCGGCTGACGGACCTCGTCACCGAGCCGCATCACCGAGCCTTTGCCGTGGTTTTTCTCGATCTGTGCGAGAGCCAGCTCGAGGGCTTTCTCGCGATCAGGGGCCTGCGACATGGGTGGATCTCCGTCCTCGTGGTGATCGTTTTCGATCGGTTGGCCGTGACGTTAGAGGTAGGTGCCGACAAGTCGTCGTTTCCGCTGTCGCCCACAGTAGACGAACACCTGTTCGATTCAAGCTGACACGCCGATCGCTGACGGGTCGACGGAAAATCGGCCTATCGTGGGGTCACCGGCTCCACAGAGCGGACTGACATGCATGAAATGGCGATCACGCAGAGCGTCGTCGACGCGGTGTGCGAGCACGCCGCGGGTCGCCGGTGCACAGTGTCAAGCTCGAGGTCGGGGAGTTGTGCGCCGTGGTCCCCGACTCGATGCAGTTCTGTTTCGAGCTGGCCACCGAAGGGCACCGTCGCCGACGGCGCCCTCCTCGACCTCGACATGCGGGCCGGCGCGGCCCGCTGCCGCACATGTCGACGAGATTTCGAGCTCACGACCCGGTCCTGCTGTGCCCGTGCGGAAGTGCCGACGTCGAGGTCCTGGCCGGTCGCGAACTACGAATCCTCTCGATGGAAGTGAGCTGACGATGTGCGCAACCTGTGGCTGCGGCGACGGCGGCGCCGTGATCACGGTGGCCGGTCACGAGCACCCGACACCACCACGACCACACGACCACGACCACGACCACGACCATCACGACGCACGAGCACACCCACACCGAGACGATCACGCTCGAGCAGAAGGTGCTGGCGAAGAACGATCTCCTCGCCGAGCGCAACCGGCACTGGCTCGCCGGCCGCGGCATTCTCGCGCTGAACGTCACCAGTTCGCCGGGCGCAGGCAAGACGACGCTGCTCGAGCGCACCATCCGAGAGCTGAAGGACGACCGTCCGGTCGCCGTCATCGAGGGCGACCAGGAGACGTTGCTCGACGCCGAACGCATCCGACCGCAGGGGCTCGCGCCGTGCAGGTCAACACCGGCGCGGGCTGTCACCTCGACGCCGACATGGTGCGCCGCGCGCTGAACGCGCTCGACCCGGAGCCGGACTCGCTGCTGTTCATCGAGAACGTCGGCAACCTGGTCTGTCCGGCGCTGTTCGATCTCGGTGAGCACAGCAAAGTGGTGGTCATCTCGGTGACCGAGGGCGCGGACAAGCCGCTCAAGTATCCGCACATGTTTGCCGCAGCGGGACTCGTCATCATCAACAAGGCCGACCTGTTGCCGTACGTGGACTTCGATCTCGAAAAATCTTGCAGCTACGCGCGGTCGGTTAACCCCGGCGTCAATATTTTGCCGTTGTCGGCGACGACAGGTGAGGGTATTCAGGAGTGGTACGACTGGATCGCTACGCAGGTGAGCGCCTCGGCAAACACTGACATGTCCCGAGATCCGTTGACAAGACATACGCTCCGGAGTAAACGAGAATCAGCGCCCGGGGACCGGACGCCAACTCCGTGTGGCGATTGGGCCCCCAGCCCGGGTCCGGAAAGCTGTGACATATGCCAACTGAGGCAGCAGTCAAAGCGGAAGAAACCTTGATTCATGTGCTGTGGATCAATGCGGGACTGAGTTGTGACGGCGATTCTGTGGCGCTGACTGCCGCCACGCAACCCAGTGTCGAGGAGATCGCTCTTGGCGCGCTCCCCGGGCTGCCCAAAATCGCCGTGCACTGGCCGCTGATCGATTTCGAGTGCGGCCCAAACGGCGGCGCCGACGACTTCCTGGAGTGGTTCTTCAAGGCGGATCGCGGCGAACTCGAACCGTTCGTCCTGGTGGTGGAGGGTTCCATCCCGAACGAGCAACTTCACGACGAGGGCTACTGGTGCGGTTTCGGCAACAATCCCGAGACCGGTCAGCCGATGACGACGAGTGAATGGCTCGATCGTCTGGCTCCGAAGGCGACCGCGATCGTCGCGGCCGGAACGTGCGCCACGTACGGCGGTATCCACGCGATGGCGGGGAATCCGACCGGTGCGATGGGCGTTCCCGACTATCTCGGCTGGGATTGGAAGTGGAAGGCGGGCATCCCGATCGTCTGTGTGCCCGGCTGCCCGGCCCATCCGGACAACATGTCGGAGACGCTGACGTATCTGCTCTACATGGCCACCGAGCAGGCGCCGATGATTCCGCTCGACGACGCTCTGCGTCCCAAGTGGCTGTTCGGGGCCACGGTGCACGAGGGCTGCGACCGCGCCGGCTACTACGAGCAGGGTGATTTCGCCACCGAGTACGGCTCGCCGAAATGCATTGTGAAGCTGGGGTGCTGGGGTCCGGTCGTCAAGTGCAACGTCCCGAAGCGGGGCTGGATCAACGGTATCGGTGGCTGCCCGAATGTGGGCGGTATCTGCATCGGGTGCACGATGCCGGGATTCCCGGACAAGTTCATGCCGTTCATGGACGAACCGCCGGGCGGCAAGATCTCCACTACGGCGTCCGGACTGTACGGATCGCTATCCGCAGCCTCCGCAAGATCACCGGGACGCACCTTGGACAAAGAGCCGAACTGGCGCACTCGGGTACGAAACTCACCACGGGCGCCACACGCACCTGGTAGGTCCGGGTCGCCTCGGCGTCTCGGCGGCGGTAGCCCGTACGGCGAAGCCTGTGGCGCATCACCATACAACGAGAGGTACTTCGATGACAACGATCATCCCGGAACCTTCGCACAAGCGGGATCCCGGCCAGTGTCGAGATGGCGTGGGATCCGATCACCCGCATCGTCGGCAGCCTCGGCATCTACACGAAGATCGATTTCGAGAACGGAAGTCGTGGAGTGCCACAGCACCTCGTCGATCTTCCGCGGCTATTCGATCTTCATGAAGGGCAAGGATCCCCGCGACGCCCACTTCATCACCAGCCGCATCTGCGGGATCTGCGGTGACAACCATGCGACGTGTTCGTGCTACGCCCAGAACATGGCCTACGGCGTGCAGCCGCCGCACATCGGCGAGTGGATCGTCAACCTCGGCGAGGCCGCGGAATACATGTTCGACCACAACATCTTCCAGGAGAACCTCGTCGGGGTGGACTACTGCGAGAAGATGGTCGTCCGAGACCAATCCGAGGGTGCTCGCCAAGGCCGAGAACACGCAGGCGCCGCACGCCGACGAGCACGGCTACAAGACCATCGCCGACATCATGCGTGCGCTCAACCCGTTCACCGGCGAGTTCTATCGGGAGGCGCTGCAGGTCAGCCGGTGGACGCGAGAGATGTTCTGCCTCATGGAAGGTCGGCACGTCCATCCGTCCACGCTGTATCCGGGTGGCGTGGGCACGGCCGCGACGATCCAGTTGATGACCGACTACATGACGCGGCTGATGCGCTACGTGGAGTTCATGAAGAAGGTCGTGCCCATGCACGACGACCTGTTCGACTTCTTCTACGAGGCGATGCCCGGCTACGAGAAGGTCGGCCTGCGCCGGACGCTCCTCGGCTGCTGGGGCTCCTTCCAGGACCCCGAGGTCTGCAACTTCGCCTACAAGGACATGGAGAAGTGGGGCAACGGCCATGTTCGTCACGCCCGGCATCGTGGTCGACGGCAAACTGCTCACCAATTCCCTCGTCGACATCAATCTGGGTATCCGAATCCTGTTGGGCAGTTCGTATTACGACGACTGGACCGACCAGGAGATGTTCGTCAAGAACGATCCGCTCGGGAACCCGGTCGACCGCCGGCATCCGTGGAACCAGCACACCAACCCGCACCCGCAGAAACGCGACTTCGAAGACAAGTACAGCTGGGTGATGTCGCCGCGGTGGTTCGACGGCACCGACCACCTCGCGCTGGACACCGGCGGCGGGCCGCTGGCCCGACTGTGGAGTACCGCGCTCGCGGGCCTCGTCGACATCGGCTACGTGCAGTCGACCGGTCACAGCGTGAAGATCAACCTGCCGAAGACCGCGCTGAAGGGCCCGGTTTAGTTCGAATGGAAGATCCCGCAGTACGGCAGCAACACGATCGAGCGCAACCGCGCGCGGACCTACTTCCAGGCGTACGCGGCGGCGTGTGCGCTGCACTTCGCCGAGAAGGCGCTCGCCGAGATCCGCGCCGGGCGCACGAAGACGTGGGAGAAGTTCGAGGTCCCCGACGAGGGCATCGGCTGCGGCTTCACCGAGGCGGTGCGCGGAGTGCTCAGTCACCACATGGTCATTCGCGACGGCAAGATCGCGAACTACCACCCGTATCCGCCGACCCCGTGGAACGCCAATCCCCGCGACAGCTACGGCACGCCGGGGCCGTACGAGGACGCGGTGCAGGGTCAGCCGATCTTCGAGGAGAACGACCGGGAGCACTTCAAGGGCATCGACATCATGCGGACGGTCCGCAGTTTCGATCCGTGCCTGCCCTGCGGCGTGCACATGTATCTGGGTAAGGGAAAGACCCTGGAGACGGTTGCACTCCCCCACCCAGTCCGTGACCGGGGAATAGCGTATGGCGCAGTCGCCCGGAGGAACGTGGAGTAAGACGCGCAGTGGCGCACGGCGGGCGATCGGATACAGACCTTGCTCGACGCGAGCTCGATCGGCGGCGCCGTCGCGCGCGAGCGCGCCGAGCAACTGGTCCGTGAGGTGACCGACCTCTACGGCGCCGGTCTGCAGCGTATGCTGGGCATCGCGGTCGCGACGCAGACCCGACCCTCGCGGACGCGTTCGTCGCCGACGACCTCGTGGCCAGCCTGCTGCTGGTGCACGGATTGCATCCGCACGACGTCGAGTCGGCGATCGCGGACGCGCTCGACAGTGTGCGGCCCTACCTGGGCTCGCACGGCGGCGACGTCGAGCTGCTCGGCGGTGGACGGCGATGTCGTCCGCCTTCAGTTCGCAGGCAGTTGCAAGAGCTGTCCGTCCTCGGCGGTCACGCTGGAACTGGCCGTCGAGGATGCGGTGCGGGCCGCCGCACCGGAGATCGCCTCGATCGAGGTGGTGGCTGCCGACGCGGACCGAGCGCCACGGTGATTCCCGCGGAATCGCTGCTGACCCGCGTCCACCAGAACGGTCACGCCGCGGTCAGTGTGGCATCCGGTGCCCGACCTCGCCGACCTCGCGGCCGGTGAGGTCGGCGGATTCTCGGTGGCGGGCACCCGGTGCTGGTGTGCCGGGTCGGCGACGAGCTGTTCGCTTACCGCGACCGCTGCGGCGCACTGCGGCCGACTCGCTGGCCGGGGCCGCGCTGCATCGCCGGATGGGGGCGGCCGTGGGCGACGCGGTGCTGCGCTGTCCGCAGTGCCGCGCGCATTTCGACGTCGTGCACGCCGGCGCCTGTATCGACGAAAACGGCGATGCGTCGATGCGCATCTCGAGCCGCTGCCGGTCCTCGTGCGTGACGGTGTGCTGTCGATCGCGGTCGCCGCGGAGCAAGCGGTGAGCGCGTATGGCATGACGGGCGCGTATGACGTCTGGCGCGCATCCGCGCCGCACGCGGCCGCCGCGGCGGAGGCGAACGGTGCGAGATGTGCTGCGGAGCAGATCGCCGACGAGCATCAGCATGTCGTGAACGTCGAAGGCCGGCAACTGATGTGCGTGTGCCGCGGCTGCTATCTGCTGTTCACCGACGACGACGCGCCAGCTGCGCTTTCGCGCCGTCCCCGACCGCTACCTGTCGTTCCCGGATTTCGCGCTCGGACCGCCGGCGACTGGGAGGCACTGCAGATCCCGGTCGGGCTGGCGTTCTTCTTCCGCAACTCGTCGCTGGACCGAACGGTCGCGTTCTATCCCGGTCCGGCAGGCGCCACCGAGTCGGAGCTGGACCTGGACGCCTGGAACGGCATCCGCGCGGCCGACCCCGCGGGTCGACATGCTGGCCGCCGACACCGAAGCGTTGCTGGTGCGGGTGCCCGAAGACGATACAGCGACCGCCCGAGTGCCATCTGGTGCCCATCGACGCCTGCTACGAGTTCGTCGGCCAGACTGCGGATGCTGTGGCACGGCTTCGACGGCGGCCAGCACGTGCGCGAGTTCATCGACGAGTTCTTCGATCACATCGCATCGCGCGGCAAGGCGGTGCAGCCCACATGACCGAGGTGACGTTCGCAGTGGTCGACGTCGCGCCGGAACCCTATGCGGTGACGCCGACTCTGACCGCGCGAGTAGGCATCGCGGCCGACGGCGACGACCCCGTGCACGCGATCGCGCTGCGCTGCCAGGTCCGCATCGACCCGACTGCGCCGCGGCTACACCGACGACGAGGCCGCCGGCCTGCTCGACCTGTTCGGGCCCCGTGAGCGGTGGGCCACCAGCCAACACACCTTCCAATGGATGCAGACCACCGCGATGGTCCAGGGGTTCACCGGCGCCACCCAGGTCGACCTGCCGCTGGAGTGCACGTATGACTTCGAGGTGACGGCCTCGAAGTATCTGCATGCCCTGCGCGACGGGACGATGCCGTTGCTATTCCTTTTCAGCGGAACGGTTTTCAGCCAAGGGGTCGCGGGAACTTCGCGGTGCAGCAGGTGCCGTGGGACCGCGAAGACCGCTACGACCTGCCGGTGTCGGTGTGGCGCGATCTGATGCAGCAGCACTACCCGAACACCGGTTGGCTGCGACTGGACCGCGACACCCTCGACGCGCTGCGACGTACAAGTCGGCGCGCGGGCTGCTCGGGTATCGACGACGCCATCACTTCGCTGCTGGCTGCAGCACACCGCGCGAGGAGATCCGATGACCCCGCGGACTGGGACCGGGCCCGCGCCATCGCCGATGCGGTGCTCTACGAGGGCTATCTGCTCTACCCGTATCGCGCCAACTCCCGGAAGAACCAGTCACGGTGGCAGTTCGGCGTGCTCGGACCCTCGGGCGCCGCCGACGCCGGCATCGGCGAGGACGACTCGCTGTCCGCGCAGGTGCTGGTCGCGCCGCGGGGCGAGGCAACGGTGTCGATCGTGGTGCGCTTCCTGCAGTTGCAGCACCGGAGCGTCGAAAAGGACATGGGCGGCGGCGCATACGAGCCGGTCGACGAACTCGTATCGGGAGCGCAGTCCTGGGTGAGCTGGGACGAGGCCGTCGAACGGGAAATCTCATTCGGGCCGTTCGACATCGAATCGGGCCTGCCGCAGGACCTTACGATCGACGTCGACGCGGGCACCGACGTCGAGACGGTCGACGCAGGCAGGTTGGTCCGCAGCCGTCGCGCACTGCACGCGCAATTGGAGGTCACGGCAGAGCCAGACGACGGGTTCGTGCGCCTGACGATGGCGGTGCGGAATACCGCTGCGCCCGTTGATGACAAAGACGACGCCATCGCCGTGTCGCTCATCGGCACGCACCTCGTAGCCGCGATAATCGATGGCGACTTCGTTTCGCTTCTCGAGCCACCGGCATCGGCCGACAACGCCGTCGCCCGATGCCGGCACCATCGTTGCTTCCCCGTGCTGGCCGGGCCGGCCGGTGACCATGCGCTGATGCTGGTGTCGCCGATCATCCTCTACGACCATCCCGAGATCGCCGAGCAGAGCGACGGCGCACTCTTCGACTCGACGGAGATCGACGAGATCCTCACCCTGCGCATCATGACGATGACCGATCAGGAGAAGGCGGATGCGCGCGCGACCGATCCGCTCGCCGCGAAGATCATCGACCGGTGCGACTCCATGTCCCCCGAGGCCATGCTCAACCTGCACGGCGTCCTGCGAAATCCGCACGGCGCCGACGACTCCGCCGGCCTGATCCCGGAGATACCGGACGGTGTCGACTGGTGGGATCCGTTGGCCGACAATGCTGTAGCACCCGATATCGACGCAGTCCTGGTGAACGGTGTACGGGTGAGCAAGGGCAGTCGGGTGCGATTGCATCCGTCCAGACGCGCCGACGCACAAGACCTGTTCTTCGCGGAAAAGATCGCACGGGTCACCTCGGTGCACGAAACCGTCGACGGCGATCAACACGTTGGCGTCGTCATCGAGGACGACCCGGCCGCCGACCTGCACGAGTGGTATGGCCGGTATCTGTACTTCGCACCCGATGAGGTCGAACCGTTGAGTGAAAGGAATCCGACATGCAAGCAGTAGGTATTACGGCCAGCGTGATAGCCGGGGTAGTTGTCCTCGGCGCCGTGGTTATTGGAGTCCGCTCAATTCCGGACTTGCAGCGGTACCTGAAGATCCGGCGCATGTAGGCGATTTGAGAGGTGCACATCACGTCTCAGATTCTGGTAGCCGGCATCGGCAACATCTTCCTCGGTGACGACGGCTTCGGCCCCGAGGTGATGCGTCATGTGCCCGAACACCTCGCGGGTCCGCGAGTCCGGTTGGTGGACTATGGAATCCGAGGTATGCACCTCGCCTACGACCTTCTCGACGAATACGACGCGTTGATCCTCGTCGATGCCCTCCCCGACCGCGGCGCACCCGGCACCCTGCACGTCTTCGAGGCCGATCATGAGACGCTCTCTGCGGAAATCGGTCTCGACGCGCATGCAATGGATCCGGCCGCCGTCTTCGCCAGCCTCGCCGCACTCGGCGGAACACCGCCGTACACCGTCGTCATCGGATGCGAGGTCGACGACATCGACGAGCGGATGGGCCTGTCCCCCGCGGTGGCCGCCACCGTGCCCGACGCCGTCACGGCGATCGAGGAAGTCGTCGACCGACTCGTCAACGATGCGAAGGTCGGCTGAGCCATGTGCCTCGGAATTCCCGGTCAGGTCGTACGGATGCTGGACGGCTACGGCGACCAACTCGCGCTCGTCGACGTCGCGGGCGAGCACCGCAAGGTGAACATCGGCATGCTGCCGGAGGAGACCTTCGCGGCAGGCGACTGGGTGATCATCCACATGGGATTCGCCGTCGAGAAGACCGACGAGGCAGGCGCCGACGCCGCCATGGCCGGGCTGAAGATGATGGGCAGCGGCGAGGATCTCGAGGCCACGCCATGATCGGGACCCGCAGGCGCCGGATCCGGGTCTGCGTACACGGCGTCGTCCAGGGCGTCGGCTTCCGGCCGTTCGTATACACCCGCGCCGCCGCGCACGCCATGACCGGTTCGGTGCGCAACGACAGCTCCGGCGCGATCATCGAGGTCGAGGGCGAGGCGACAGCCGTCGACGAGTTCCTGGCCGACCTCACCAATCGCGCTCCGCCACTGGCCGTCATCGAATCGGTTGAGACACAGGACCTCCCCGTCATCGGCGGAACGGGCTTCGTGATCGCCGACACGTCGCGGTCCGACGGCGGGCGCACGCTTGCTTCCCCCGATGTCGCGATGTGCGCCGACTGTGCGGCAGAACAAAAAGACCCGGCCGACCGGCGCTACCGGCACGCCTTCGTCAACTGCACCAACTGCGGCCCGCGCTTCACCATCATCGCCTCGCTGCCCTACGACCGCGCCAACACGACGATGGCCGGCTTCGGTATGTGCGCGGACTGTGCGCGCGAGTACCACGATCCCGCCGACCGCCGCTTTCATGCGCAACCGGTCTGCTGCCCGAACTGCGGTCCGACAGTGCGCTATTGGACCGGCGACCGCGTCACACAGGGCGAGTCCGCGCTGCACAGGGCCAGAGCGCTGCTGCGCGGCGGCGGCATTCTCGCCGTCAAGGGCATCGGCGGCTACCACTTGGCCTGCGACGCAGGCAACGAGGTCGCGGTCGCGGAGTTACGGCACCGGAAGCGCCGCGGCGACAAGCCGTTCGCGGTCATGGTGCCCGATCTGGGTACCGCGCACGGCGTCGCGGACATCGACGACGTCTCGGCGCGACTGCTTTCCGGCACGCGGCGGCCCATCGTGCTGGTACCGCGCCGCAGTGCCGCACCCTTGGCCGACTCGATCGCGCCTCACAATCCCGATCTCGGGGTGATGCTGGCCTACGCCCCGCTGCACGCGTTGCTGTTCGGACTGCCGGGCGACGAACCGGGCCCGTCGGTCCTGGTGATGACATCAGGCAATCTCGGCGGCGAACCCATCTGCTTCTCCGACGACGATGCGCTGAAACGTCTTTCACACCTCGCCGACGGATGGCTGATGCACGACCGGGAGATCCTGGTGCCGTGCGACGACTCCGTGGTGCGCGTCGTGGACGGGATGGAACTGCCCATCAGGCGCTCCCGCGGTTACTCGCCGTTGCCGGTGGCGCTGCCGGTGTCGGTGCCGCCGTCGCTGGCCGTCGGCGGCGACCTGAAGAACGCCTTCGCGGTCGCCGACCAGAAATACGCGTGGCTGAGCCAGCACATCGGCGACATGGACGACCTTGCGACGTTGTCGGCATTCGACTCCGCCGAGCGGCACCTCGAGAAGCTGACCGGCGTCGGGCCGAAGACCATCGTCGCGGACTCACACCCGGGCTACAGGTCAACCGCGTGGGCGCACCGCAATGCCCGCGGGCGCCCGGTCCATTCTGTTCAGCACCACCACGCCCACATCGCCGCGGTGATGGCCGAGCATGGACTGGACGGCGCACAGCGCGTGCTCGGCTTCGCATTCGACGGAACAGGTTACGGCCCCGATGGAGCGATCTGGGGTGGCGAGATGCTGCTCGCCGACTACAAGGGCTACCAACGGCTGGCACAGCTGAAATACGTCCCGCTGGCCGGCGGCGATGTCAGCGTTCTTCGCCCGTACCGGATGGCGCTGTCACATCTGTGGGCTGCCGGCCTGGGCTGGGATGACGATCTGCCATCGGTGCGCGCATGCCCCGACGACGAGCGCCGCATACTGCGGCATCAACTCGAGACCGGGCTGGGCTGCGCGCCGACATCCAGCATGGGCAGGCTGTTCGATGCGGTCGCTTCGCTGGCAGGCGTCCGGCAGACGGTCGCATACGAGGCTCAGGCGGCGATCGAACTGGAGGGTATGTCGCGTGACTTCGACAGCGGCACAACCCCGTACGCGTTCGCGGTCGACACGGACCAGACGCCGGCGGTGATCGACCCGGCACCGGTTCTTGCCGCCGTCGTCTCCGACGTCCATGCCGGCGTAGGGCCTGGCGTGATCGGTGCGCGGTTCCACCGCGCCGTGGCGACGATGGTGGTCGAGCTGGCCGCGGCGGTCACATCGGGACGGCACACCGTCGCATTGTCCGGCGGTGTGTTCCAGAACCCGCTGCTCCTGCGGCAGGTTTCACGGGCGTTGCGCGAGAGGGGTTTCGAGGTCATCACGCATCGATTGGTTCCACCCAACGACGGCGGCCTCGCACTGGGGCAACTGCTCGTGGGGAATTCCGGCTAGGAAGGGAGGCGCTCATGTGCCTGGCGGTACCGGGGAAGATCATCAGCATCGAGGACCGCGACGGGACGCTGATGTCCATCGTCGACTTCGGTGGCATCAAGAAGGACGTGTGCCTTCAGTACATACCCGACGCCGAGATCGGCGAGTACGTGGTGGTGCATGTGGGTTTCGCGCTTCAGCGACTTGACGAAGAGTCCGCGATCCGAACGCTGGCCGAATTCGAGCACCTCGGGGTGCTCAACGAGGAGTTCGGCGACGGGTTCGAGTTGGCCGCCAAGCAGGCCGGGCTCACCAATCCGGAGGTGTTGTCATGAAATATCTGGACGAATTCAGCGATCCCGAACTCGCCCGCAAGCTCGTCGACGAGATCAAGAGCGCGACGACTCAACGCTGGTCGATCATGGAAGTGTGTGGCGGGCAGACCCATTCGATCATTCGGCACGGTATCGACCAACTGCTCCCCGACACGATCGAGATGATCCACGGTCCCGGGTGCCCGGTCTGCGTCACCCCGCTGGAGGTCATCGACAAGGCATTGGAGATCGCATCACGACCCGGCGTGATCTTCTGTTCGTTCGGCGACATGCTTCGCGTCCCCGGCAGCGCGAAGGATCTGTTCCAGGTCAAGAGCCAGGGCGGCGACGTCCGGGTGGTGTACTCCCCCCTGGATGCCCTCAAGATCGCGAAGGACAACCCCGACAAGCAGGTGGTGTTCTTCGGTATCGGGTTCGAGACGACGGCGCCCGCCAACGCGATGACGGTGTACGAGGCAAAACGGCGTGGCATCGAGAACTTCTCGCTGCTGGTGTCCCATGTACTCGTGCCACCGGCCATCTCGGCGATCATGGAGTCGCCTTCATGTCGCGTCCAGGCATTCCTCGCTGCCGGGCACGTCTGCACGGTGATGGGCACTGACGAGTACCCACCGCTGTGCGACAAGTACGGGATCCCGATTGTCGTGACCGGGTTCGAGCCGCTCGACATCCTTGAGGGAATCCGGCGCACTGTGCTGCAGTTGGAGTCGGGCAGCCACGAGTTGGAGAACGCCTATCCGCGGGCCGTCCAGAACACGGGGAATCCCGCTGCAAAGGCGATGCTGCTCGACGTCTTCGACGTGACCGACCGGGCGTGGCGCGGCATCGGCGTGATCCCGAGCAGCGGCTGGCGGTTGTCGCACGCCTACCGCGACTACGACGCTGAGCACCGGTTCGCCGTCACCGACATCCACACCGAGGAGTCATCGGTGTGCCGGTCCGGTGAGGTGTTGCAGGGGCAGATCAAACCGCACGAGTGCGAGGCGTTCGGAACCCTGTGCACTCCCCGTAATCCCCTTGGCGCCACCATGGTTTCTTCCGAGGGGGCGTGTGCGGCGTACTACCTCTACCGGAGGCTCGAGGTGACCAATGCCTGAGGAGCCCACGACCATCGATATGGAGTCGTGGGTGTGTCCGGCCCCCTTGCGGGACGCACCGAACATCGTGATGGGTCACGGCGGCGGCGGGGCGATGTCGGCTGAACTGATCGAGCATCTGTTCCTGCCGGCGTTCGGGCCCGCAGCCGACGCAGGTATGGGCGATTCGGCGGTGGTGGACATCGGCGGTGCGCGCCTGGCGTTCTCGACCGACTCCTTCGTCGTCAAACCGATGGTGTTTCCCGGCGGGACCATCGGCGACCTTGCCGTCAACGGCACCGTCAACGATCTGGCGATGGCGGGCGCTCGGCCGATGGTGATGTCCACCGCGTTCATCCTCGAGGAGGGCACTCCCCTTGACGAGATCGCGCGGATTGCGCAAGCCCTCGGCACGGCGGCGATGGCGGCAGGCGTCAAGCTCGTCACCGGCGACACCAAGGTGGTGGATTCCGGTCACGGCGACGGTGTCTACATCAACACGGCGGGCATCGGCCTTGTCGACGAGCGGGCCGATATCCGCCCGCAGCGGGCGACCCCCGGCGATGTGGTCATCATCAGCGGCGACATCGGTGTGCACGGTGTCGCGGTGATGAGCTGCCGGGAAGGGCTGGAGTTCGCGACCACCATCGCCAGCGACACGGCGCCCCTGCACGGACTGGTTGCCGCGATGCTCGACACCGGCGCCGACGTGCACGTGCTGCGCGACCCGACTCGTGGCGGTGTGGCGGCGACGCTGAACGAGATCGCCAAGACCGCGAAAGTAGGTGTCTCGCTGGACGAACGGACACTTCCGATTCCGGCTGAGGTCCGTGATGCGTGCGGCCTCCTCGGCCTTGACCCGCTGTATGTGGCCAACGAAGGCAAGCTGCTCGCGTTCGTGCCCCGCGAGGACGCGGACCGGGTATTGGCCGCTATGCGAGCCCATCCTCAGGGTGCCCGCGCAACGGTGATCGGTGAGTGCGTCGCCGACCACCCGGGAATGGTGTCGGCCAAGACGGCGCTTGGCGGCACCCGCGTCGTCGACCTGCCGATCGGCGAGCAGCTTCCACGGATCTGCTGAATGACTGGTCGTGAACTGTTCGCCTGCTACGCGTTCCCGCCCAACGAGCTAGGGTACTGCGGTCCCGCCGACACGACACAGGCCGAACTCGCCTCGCACGCAAAGGAGTTCGACGGTGCGTGGCCCTATCTGCAGGCGATCGCCGATGCGGCAGGAATCGCCGACCCGCTCGATGACAGCGTGGTCCAAAACTACTGGGTCGGCGGCCCGCTGCTCGACAAGGTCGACCCCGACGAACTGCTGACCCGCCTGAGAAGCGCATTCACCGGCCAGGTCACCGGCATGCTCGACGACCTAATGCCCGGCAATGCCCTGGCCCATCACAGCTTTCACGTCTTCGTCGTCTACCCGTGGGTGCGATTCCTGCACCGCGAACCGGCGACTCCGGTCCGCGTCATGCAGGCCTGCCGGATCCGATGGGGCACCGTCGAGTCCGTCGACGACGAGCATGTCGTCATCTCGTCACCGCCCCTGACGTTCGACGGTGAAACACTCGGGCTCGGCGACGCCCGCCAGGAGCGGGTGCGGTGGCGCAAGGACAACACGTCGCTGGCACCTGCACCGAAGCACGGCGATCTCGTCGCCGCGCACTGGGACTGGGTGTGCGCGACGCTCACGGAGTCTGAGCGCACCGCGCTGGCCGATGCGACAGATCAGGTGTTGGACCTGGTCAACCGGGGTCCCGTTTCGGATGGTCGATCCCGGGTAGCCCCTGTAGTCATGAACAGCCCACAGGACCGGTTCGGTGACGGTGAGACGTCAGCCGGCAGGCATCGCGCATCGGGCGAGGACCGGGGCGTGGGGTCCAACGAGCCGCCACCTGAGGCGGAGCCCTCTGCGGGCGGTCGACACCGGGCCGAGGACCGCTAGCCGTTCACCATTGATCACGCGGCACGTCGAAGTCGGCGCACAGCGCCCGCCAGACGTCGCGCGGATCGACGCCGTCCTCGATGGCCTGCACCGCCGTCCGGCCGCCGAGCACCGTCAACACATGATCGACAAGCAATGACTGGCCGCGCACTGGTCCGAACTTGCCATCGACAAGCTCGTTGAATTCGGTCAACCGCACAGAGCCAACCTACGCTGACGGCGCCAGCGCTTCGTGGCACACCCGTACCGGATCCTCCACGTTCGCCGCGGTCGCCCCGGCCATTCGGGCGGCCTCGGCGTATTGCGGTGAGGCCAAAACCGTCTCGACCGCAGCCGACAACGCTTCGGGCTCCAGCGGCCGGATCAATCGTGCACTTCCCTGTCGCACAAGGCGATTCGCAATCTCCCACTGATCGCCGCCACCGGGCACCACCACCATGGGCACCCCGGCCATCAGCGTTTTGGACACCATGCCGTGGCCGCCCCCGCAGATCACCAGATCGGCGTGCGACAGCAGTTCGTCCTGCCTGCCGAGTCCGACGACAGCCCACGGCGGCACGTCGAGATCGTCACCGCCGATTCTTGAAACCACCACTCGGGCGCCGTCGGGCAGCACCTCCCCGGGTCGCAACGCCTCCAGTGCCACCTCGGCCATGCCGCGGGTGCCCGACTTGGCCGTCGACGGTGCGACGACGACCACCGGGCCATCGCCAGGCGGAATCTCCAGCACCGCATCGGTCGGTTCGAAGTGCAGGGGCCCGACGACCACGGCCTCTTCCGGCCAGTCCGGCCGGGGCACCTCGAGCGCGGGCAAGGTGGCGATGAGCCTGCGCAGAGGACCGGGGTCGGTTGCGGGTAAGCCGATGTCGACCCTGACCGCCGAGCGCTGGCGGATTCCGGCCTGCCATGCCCGTGCGGTCATCGCCCGAAGCACGACATCGCGCAGCTTGCCCCGAACCCCGACCCCCGGCGCCAGCCCGCTGCCGATCGGCGGCAGCCCCTTCGACGGCCGGTACAACGGCGCGGGGTTCAACTCGGCCCACGGGATGCCCAGCAATTCGGCGGCCAACCCACCGCAGGCGGTGATCACGTCGGACACCACCAGATCCGGTTCGAGGTCGCGCAGCACCGGAACGTTCAGCACCGCCATCCGTGCCGCGCGCCCGTGGATCTTCGCGCCCGCGTCGGTGTCGTCATCGAGTTCGGTGGGGTCGAGCCCGATGAGCTCCACCGCGTCCACCCCCGCCGACCGGGCGGTGTCCAGCCATTCCGTGCCGGTCAGCAGCGTCGGCGCGTCTCCCGCGGCCAGGAACCGAAGGCACAGCGCAAGCGCGGGAAAGGCGTGTCCGGGATCGGGTCCGGCGACCACGGCGACGCGCATGCGGTCACCCTGCCACAGGGCTCCGCGGTTAGGCTCGCGAGCATGACCGAGACGACTTCAGCAGTGGACACCACGGCAAACGCGCGGACGGTGGAGACCTTCCTTTACGCGCTGCAGGATCAGGACTTCGACGCGGCAGAGGCCGTCATGGCAGACAACATCCTCTGGCAGAACGTCGGTTATCCCAGCATCCGTGGCCGGAAACGGATCATGAGCATCTTCCGCCGCGGCGAAGGGCGTGGCGGCTTCGAGGTCAAGTTCCACCGGATCGCCGCCGAGGGCAACGCGGTGTTGACCGAGCGGACCGATGCATTGGTGATCGGCCCTGTGCGCCTTCAGTTCTGGGTGTGCGGGGCGTTCGAGGTGCACGGCGGGAAGATCACGTTGTGGCGAGACTATTTCGATCTCTTCGACGTGATCAAGGGAACGGTGCGCGGACTGGTCGGCGTAGTCGTGCCGTCGCTGCGGCCGAGGATGTAGCTAGGCCCGCTTCAGCTGACCCAGTTCGTCGAACGCCTGCGCCCAACCGGTCAGCCGGTCGGTGGCGTTGACCAGTTCGTCACGGTAGCGCTGCTGCGACATCGGCGAACTCGGCATCGGACCGTTGTTGGCGGCCGACACCAATTGCGCTGCCGCGGTCACCATGTCGTTGTACTGGCGGGCACCGTTGTCGAGCTGCGCGGTGAATGCGGCGATCGTCGGCGCGAGGTGCGCGCGCGACCCGGGAGCGTTGGCGACCGCCCGCTCCATGGACACCACCTCATCTGCGGTGGCCGCCATGGTTCCCGCGGACTGGTTGGCCACCGCGATCAGCTCACGCAACTCGTCCGCAGGCAACATCCTGCCTCGCTCCATCACGCTGATCAGCGAGAACAATCCGCGTTCGGATGCGGCGAGCGCGGCCATCGGCTGTCTGGCGGTCGAGCCGAACGGTGGCAGCCTTCGGGTGGCGCGGGAGCGCTGCGGGGGCAGCGGCTCCCCGCGCAGCCAGCGGTAGCGCAGGAACGACAGCGTCGCGAGGAAGGCCGCACCGACCGCGATCGGCGCCGAGATGAACAACGCCCACGCCGGTGTGCTCCATGTCGCGAGCAGCACCGTCACGCCGATCCAGATCAGGCACGACACCCCGAAGAACAGCGTCAGCCCCAGTGCCCACTTGCGCTTGCGCTGTTGCTTGGCCCGCGGGTCGGCCACCGCATTGAGCTTCTGCGCGAGCACGTCGGACAGCTCGGCGGCGGTGTCGATCCCGCGTTGCGCCAATGACCGCCATGCCTCCGGCCTACTGCTTGGTGTCGAGCGCTGCTTCACGGCATTCCCATCGACCGGCTACTGGCCGATCGGCTTCTCGGGCGTCGGCTCGGGCGTCGACGCTGGGCTCGCCGGGGCGGCGGTGCCGGAAGCCCCGCCTGATGGCAGAGCGTCGCCACGCATGGACGCGCGGATCTGCTCCAGCCGCGAGTGCCCGGCCATCTCCACGCTGGCCGACTGGACCTCGAGCATCCGGCCCTGAACGGAGTTCTGCGCGAGCTCGGCGGCACCCATGGCGTTGGCGTACCGGCGTTCGATCTTCTGCCGCACCTCGTCGAGGCTCGGCGTGTTTCCGGGGGCGGCGAGTTCGCTCATCGACTGCAGCGACGCGCTGACCTGCTCCTGCATCTTGGCCTGCTCCAGTTGGCTGAGCAGCTTGGTCCGCTCGGCGATCTTCTGCTGAAGCATCATCGCGTTCTGCTCGACGGCCTTCTTGGCCTGACCTGCCGCCTGCAGCGCCTGATCGTGCAGGCCCTTCAGGTCCTCGACGCTCTGCTCCGCAGTCACCAACTGCGCCGCGAACGCCTCAGCGGCGTTGTTGTACTCGGTGGCCTTGGCGGCGTCGCCCGCGGCGGTCGCCTGATCGGCGAGCGTGAGCGCCTGCCGGACGTTGACCTGCAGCTTCTCGATATCGGCGAGCTGGCGGTTGAGCCGCATCTCCAGCTGGCGCTGGTTGCCGATGACCTGGGCCGCCTGCTGCGTCAGCCCCTGGTGCTGGCGCTGGGCCTCTTCGATGGCCTGCTGGATCTGCACCTTGGGGTCGGCGTACTCGTCGACCTTGGAGCTGAATAGCGCCATGAGATAGCGCCACGCCTTGGAGAACGGATTGGCCATGGGTTCATTCCGCCTTCGTGTCTGGAACTGCTGCTGACTACTTATGCCAACCTATCGGTTGCGCGCAGATCGGAACAGCTACGCGACCGCCATCGACACAGCGTGCGGGATGACAACCTTGGTGGTGGCGTCGATATTGGTCGCGGTCGCCGACTGACGGATGAAAGCGTCGTGTTCCTCGCGGGCCATCTCGTCGCCGGCGGCGGAAAGGACCCGCGACAGCGGTACGTCCAGGGCGCCGCTGATGGCGCTGAGCAGTTCGCTCGACGCCTCCTTGCGGCCACGCTCGACCTCGGACAGGTAGCCGAGGCTCACGCGAGCGGCGTCAGACACCTCGCGCAGCGTGCGGCCCTGGTCTATGCGGGCACGACGCAACACGTCGCCGATCACCTCGCGCAGCAATGTCCCCATCGTGCTCTCCTTCACTTGGGTAGTACTAAAGCAACGCCACGAACCGCCGAGATGGTTCCCGGTGGGCCACCTCTGGCAAGAATTCGTCGTCAGACGGTCACTGACCTGCGTCTCGTCCTCGCGAATCGCGGATCGCGGAGACCACATAGTCGACGCCGGTGAGCACGGTGAGCACGATCGCGGCGGCCATCACGACCCACGCGCCGGTCAGCCACGGGCCCGACAGCGGCAAAACGAACAGCCCGATCGCCACCGCCTGCACGAGCGTCTTCAGCTTGCCGCCGCGGCTGGCCGGGATGACCCCGTGCCGCAGCACCGCGAAGCGCAGCGCCGTGATTCCGACTTCGCGGACCACGATCACCACGGTCACCCACCACGGCAACTCGCCGAGCATGGACAGGCCGATCAGCGCCGCCCCGATCAACGTCTTGTCGGCGATGGGATCGGCCAGCCTGCCGAAGTCGGTCTCGATCCCGTAGCTGCGGGCCAATGCCCCGTCGAACCGGTCGGTGATCACCGCGACCGTGAAGATAACGAAAGCAGTGACACGCCAAGCTGTTTCGTGGCCATCGCCGGCGAACAGCGCGATCAGGAACACCGGGACCAACACCAGCCGTAGGCCGGTGAGGACATTGGCGATGTTCGCGACCTTCGCCTGAGGTATCACCGGATCGGTGGAAGGTTGGCCCGACACCGCTAAAGAATATCCGTTGCTCAAACCGATACCCTCGCACCTGTGAACGCTGGGCCAAACAGCTCCCCGCCCGAGGGCCCGTCCGAGCATGGTTTGCGGGTCGACGGGCTTGTGGTGCGCCGCGCCACGACGTCGGATGTGCCCGCGATCAAGGCGCTCGTCGACGTCTACTCCGGCCGCATTCTGCTGGAAAAGAACCTGGTCACCCTGTATGAGGGCGTTCAGGAGTTCTGGGTCGCAGAACAGGATGGCGACCTCATCGGGTGCGGGGCCCTTCACGTGCTCTGGGCGGACCTGGCCGAGGTGCGCACCGTGGCGGTGCATCCGAGGGTCAAGGGTCAGGGCGTGGGACACCTGATCGTCGACCGGTTACTCGATGTGGCCCGTGAACTGCACCTGGGGCGCATCTTCGTGCTGACCTTCGAAACCGAGTTCTTCAGCAGGCACGGATTCGCCGAGATCGAGGGCACGCCGGTGACCGCAGAGGTCTACGAGGAGATGTGCCGCTCGTATGACACCGGTGTCGCCGAGTTCCTCGACCTGTCCTACGTCAAGCCGAACATCCTCGGCAATTCCCGGATGCTGTTGACGCTCAAATAGCGTCGTCGTCGGTCGCCGAATGTAACGCCACGGCGAAAAATCGGCCGAAATTCGCCGTGCCGTTACGTTCGCGGTTCGCCGGCGCGAGGGATCTAGTCAATCTCGTCGCTGTCGCCTCCAGACGTGCCTCGGATGGATGCGATCGTCGCTGCCAGCTCGTCGGGCTTGACCATCACCTCGCGCGCCTTGGAACCCTCACTGGGGCCGACGATTCCGCGGGTCTCCATCAGGTCCATCAGCCGGCCCGCCTTGGCGAAGCCGACCCGCAGCTTGCGCTGCAGCATCGACGTGGAGCCGAACTGGCTGGACACCACCAGCTCGACGGCCTGCAGTAAGACGTCCATATCGTCGCCGATGTCGGGATCGACGTCGGTGCGCTCGCTGTTCGGCTTGGCCGCCGTGACGCCCTCGGTGTACTCGGGCTCGGCCTGGTCCTTGCACGCGCTGACGACGGCGTGGATCTCTTCGTCGGAGACATAGGCGCCCTGCAGTCGGATCGCCTTGTTGGCGCCCATCGGGATGAACAGGCCGTCGCCCATGCCGATGAGCTTCTCGGCGCCCTGCTGGTCGAGGATGACGCGGCTGTCGGTCAGCGACGACGTCGCGAACGCCAACCGCGACGGCACATTGGTCTTGATCAGGCCGGTGACCACGTCGACAGAGGGTCGCTGGGTGGCCAGCACCAGGTGGATGCCTGCGGCACGCGCCTTCTGGGTGATCCGCACGACCGCATCCTCGACGTCCCGCGGCGCCGTCATCATCAGGTCGGCCAACTCGTCGACGATCGCGACCACGTACGGGTAGGGCTTGTACACGCGCTCGCTGCCGAGGGGCGTGGTGATCTCCCCCGAGCGCACCTTGGCGTTGAAGTCGTCGATGTGGCGCACCCGCGACGCCTGCATGTCCTGGTAGCGCTGCTCCATCTCCTCGACCAACCACGTCAACGCCGCGGCCGCCTTCTTGGGCTGCGTGACGATCGGGGTGATCAGATGCGGAATGCCTTCATAGGGCGTCAGTTCCACCATCTTCGGGTCGATCAGGATCATCCTGACCTCCTCCGGCGTGGCGCGCGCCAGCAACGACACCAGCATCGAGTTGACGAAGCTCGACTTGCCCGAGCCGGTGGAGCCGGCCACCAGCAGGTGCGGCATCTTTGCCAGGTTGAACGAAATGTATTCGCCCTCAATGTCTTTGCCCAGGGCTATCACCAACGGATGGTGGTCGCGCCGGGTCGACGGGTCGGTCAGCACGTCGGCGAGGCGCACCATCTCGCGGTCGGTGTTCGGCACCTCGATGCCGACGGCGGACTTGCCGGGGATGGGCGCGAGCATGCGGACGCTTTCGGTGGCGACCGCGTAGGCGATGTTCTTCTGCAGCTGGGTGATCTTCTCGACCTTGACGCCCGGCCCCAGCTCTACCTCGTATCGCGTCACGGTCGGGCCGCGCGTGCAGCCGGTGACCGCGGCGTTGACCTTGAACTGCTGCAGCACTTCGGTGATCGACTCCGCCATGCGGTCATTGGATGCACTGTGCTTCTTGGGCGGATCGCCCTTCTGCAGCAGTTCCAGCGACGGCAGGTTGTATGGACCCTCGACGACGCGGTCGGCCACCGGCTTGGCCGGCTTGGCCTTCTTGCGTTTGGCCGCGCGAGTGGGCTCGGGAATCGTCGGCGCCTCTTCGTCGAGCGGGTAGTTCTCCATCGGCGTGCCTGAGTTGAATGTCGCCGCCGGTGCGGCTCCGTCGGGCCACGCCTGGGCCTCGTCGTCGTTGTAGCCCGGGTCGTCGTAGTAGCCGTCGGAGAGGTCGTCGGGTTCGGCGTCGGGGTGATCCGCCACGTCCTCGTCGTCGTAGTAATCATCGTCGTCGTACGCCAGCCGGGTGCCGAACATCGCCCGCACCGTGTCGGGCACCTCGCGGATCGTCGTGCCGGTGATCAGCAGCAGACCGAACAGCGCGCCGATGAACAACAGCGGCGCGGCGATCCACTGGGTCAAACCCTCCGAAAGGGGGCCGCCGATGGCGAATCCGATGAACCCCGAGGCGTGCTGGCGTCCCGCCGGGTTGTCCGGCGAGCCGGCCCACAGGTGCCACAGGCCGAGCACGGGCAGCGTGATCATCGCCGCGCCGAGGATCAGCCGCGGCCGGGTGTCGGGGTCGGGCTCGGTGCGCATCAGCAGGATCGCGATCGCGGTGAGCGCGACAGGCAGCAGCAGGACGGCCGAGCCGATCAGCACGCGCAGGAAGTTGTCGATCCATCCGCCGACCGGCCGTGCGGCGTCGAACCATGAGCTCGCGACGACGACGACCGCGATTCCCAGCAGCGCCAGCGCGATGCCGTCCCGGCGGTGGCCGGGGTCGATGTCGCGGGCGCGGCCCACCGATCGGGCCGTCGATCCGGCCCCCTTGGCGAGCATGAACCAGCCCGCGCGGGCGCCGCGGCCGATGGCCAGTCCGGCGGCGGGAACGGGTGACGCGTTGCGACGTTTGGCGGGCTTGCGGCGCGGCGCGGGCCGGGCCGCGCGGGACCCGGACTTCGAACCGGCCTTTGACCTGCTCGAACGAGCACCGGAGCGCGCAGCGGTCTTACTTGGCATGGCCTCAAGCCTAGTCGCAGATGCCCCAAATTCACCATCAGCCACACGGGTCACAGTTAGGTGTCGAAATTTAGTTAGTTTCGCTGAGTAGGGTGCTCAGTTGACCGGTCCCCACTCATCGAGGAGTACTTTCCCCATGCCCAGCCCAAATCCGATCGTCGTCGTCGCCACCATGAAGGCCAAACCAGAGTCCGTCGACGCCGTGCGGGAGGCCTGCACAAAGGCTGTCGAAGCGGTCCACAAGGAGCCGGGATGCGACCTCTACGCGCTGCACGAGGCCGACGGGACTTTCGTATTCGTCGAGCAGTGGGCTGACGCCGACGCGTTGAAGACGCACAGCACCGCCCCCGCCGTCGGCGCCCTCTTCGGCACCATCGGCGAGCACCTGGACGGGGCACCCGACATCAAGATGCTGCAGCCGATCGTCGCGGGCGACCCCGCCAAAGGGCAGATCCGTTCCTGATGGCCTCGCTCGACGGCAAGGTCGCCTTCATCACCGGTGCCGCCAGGGGTCAGGGGCGCGCGGAGGCCGTGCGGTTGGCATCCGACGGCGCCAACATCATCGCGGTCGACATCTGTGACCAGATCGCCTCGGTGCCCTACCCGATGGCCACGCCGGACGATCTCGCACAGACGGTCAAGCTCGTCGAGGACACCGGCGCGCGGATCGTGGCACGGGAGGCCGATGTCCGCGACCACTCGGCGCTGAGCGCCGCACTGCAGGCCGGCCTCGACGAGTTCGGCAGGTTGGACATCGTCATCGCCAACGCGGGCATCGCTCCGATGCAGTCGGGCGGCCAGGGTTGGCGCGATGTCGTCGACGTCAACCTCACAGGCGTGCATCCACACCGTCGACGTCGCGATACCGACGATGGTCGAACAGGGCGACGGGGGCTCGATCGTGCTGACCAGTTCGGCTGCGGGCCTGGTCGGGATCGGCGGCGACGATGCGGGTTCACTCGGCTACACGGCGGCCAAGCACGGCGTCGTCGGGCTGATGCGGGCCTACGCCAATCATCCTTGCACCGCACCGTATCCGGGTCAACTCCATTCATCCGGCGGCGGTGTAACACGCCGATGATCAACAACGAGTTCACCAGGCAGTGGCTGGAGCGGATCACCAAGGAGAACGACGCGCCTGTCGATTTCGGCATGGCGATTGCCAGTGCAGGCCGTCGACTCGGAGGACATCGCCGCCGCGGTCGCGTGGCTGGTATCCGACGAGGCCTGGTACATCACAGGCGTGACGCTGCCCGTCGACGCGGGATACGCCAACAAACGCTGATGGCGCGAAATCCCGCCGCCCAGACCGCCTTCGGCCCGATGGTGCAGGTGGCGGTCGAGCAGTACGAACCGCCGCAACGCCGCCTGGTCGACGACGACCTCGCCGCCGCGATCCTGCCTGCAGGCCAGCGTGCCGTCGTTCGCGCGATGCGGTGGCCGCTGCTGCGCCGTCTGACGATCGCGTTGGGTGAGCGGACGGTGCCCGGCGCGTGGACGATCATCGCGTGCCGCAAGCGCTTCATCGACGACAAGCTCGCCGAGTCGCTCTCCGACATCGACGCGGTCGTGATTCTTGGATCGGGCTTGGACACCAGGGGTTTTCGCCTCGCACGGCGATCCGACGTCCCGGTCTTCGAGGTCGACCTGCCGGTCAACATCGCGCGCAAGAAGGCCGCGGTCCAACGCGCGATCACGGCAGATTCCCACCTCGGTTCATCTGGTAGGCGTTGGACTTCGAGCGCGACGACCTCATCGGCACGCTGACCGAGAACGGCTATCGCACCGACGCCCGCACGTTCTTCGTCTGGGAAGGCGTCACGCAGTATCTGACCGAGGATGCCGTGCGCACCACGCTCGCCGCGCTGCAGGGCGCCCCTTCCGGAAGCCGGCTGGTGTTCACCTACGTCCGCAGCGACTTCATCGACGGCACCAACATGTACGGCGCGACGGTGCTTGTACAAGCGCTTCAGGCAGCGGCAGCAGGTGTGGAAGTTCGGCCTCGCGCCCGACGAGATCGATGAGTTCGTCGGCGCATACGGCTGGAGACTGGTCGAACAGGCGGGTCCCGACTACTACCAGCAGCACTACATCCGACCGGCCGGGCGCGATCTGGCCGCCTCCGATCTGGAGTGGGCCGCGTACTGCGAGAAGCGCTGACCGATCGCGAGCATGGTGTCCCAGCCTCGCACAGTCGAGGTCCGCGACCGCTCGGGCGTGTCATGTCGATGTCCCATTCGGGCCATCGCTTGAGCACTTCCTCGAGCGCCAGCCTTCCCTCCATCGTGCCAATGGCGCGCCGACGCAGAAGTGGGCGCCGCGGCCAAAGTCAAGTGCCCGCCTGGCTTTCGGCGGATGTTGAAGCTATCAGGGTCGTCGAATGGCGTTCGTCGCGATTGGCTGAGGCCAACATGAGCAGCAATGCGCTGCCCTCTGGGTACGGTCTCACCCTGGAACATCACGTCGGCATCGGCTACGTACCGCGCGACGTGCGGTCCAGGCGGCTCGTAGCGAGCAGCTCTTCGATGGCCGGCGGGATCAGCGATAGTCGTCCGCGAGCTCCTCGCGCTGATCGGGGTGCTCTGCGAGCACCTTGCCCATCCAGCCGAACAGTCGACCGGTCGTCTCCACACCGGCACCGGCGATCACCGCGAGGAAAACCAACAGTTCGTCAGTACGTCGAATGACGGTCGTTCCGGTCTCGTCGTCGAACTCGACGCTGAGCAGCTCTGTGACCAGGTCGTCGGAGGGATTCTTCTGCCGCCACACGATGTACTCCATGAACATGTCGCCGTCGAAGTAGTGGTCCTTGTCCACCGGTAGCGGCTCACCGGGCTCGTTGCGCAGCGTCGCGTGCGCGTGCGCCCTTACTGAGGGCTGATCGGCGTCTGGAATGCCCGCGAGCATGCCGATGGTTTTCATCGGCAACTCGGCGCCCAAGTCGCGGACGAAGTCGAACCGATCGCTACCGATGAGCGGGTCGAGGCACGCCGCGCAGAACGCGCGCACCTTATCCTCGAGCGCACGCATCTTCTTCGGAGTGAACATTCGGCCCGACGATCGCGCGGTGGATCGTGTGCAGGGGTGGTCCTCGTTGATGAAAACGCCCGGCGGCATCACCGGATCGGCCTTGACGACTTCGAGGATGTCGCCCTTGGCAGAGCTGAGCCGGAGCGTCCCGCAGTGCCGTGTCGACGTCGGTGTATCTGCTCAGACCCCAGAAGTCGTGTCGCTCGTTGTAATAGAGCGGCTGCTCGTCGCGCAGCCGCTGGTAAGTCGGGTAGGGGTCCAGGTCGATGTCAACGGCCCACGGGTCGTAATACAGATCGCTCATGTCCGCTCCTTCAAAGTTGGCACGAGTGTATAGCACAGTGCTGTACGCTCGTACAGCAAGCACATCCGTGATCCAAAACATCCTCAGAGCAGGAGGTTTCCAAATTGTCTGATCGGTTCGACTCTGGCTGGCCGCGTCGCCGTCATCACAGGTGGCGGCACAGGAATTGGCCGTGGATCGGCTGTGGTTCTCGCAGAACGTGGTGCCGACGTCGTACTAGCTGGACGTCGTGCCGACCCGCTGGAATCCACCGCGACGGAAATCGACAAACTCGGTCGCCGGACACTTATCGGTCCCCACGGACGTCACCAGCGCCGATGAGTGCCGTCAGCTGGTGCACACGACTGTCTCGGAATTTGGTCGCGTCGACATCCTGGTGAACTGCGCGGGAGGAGCTGCAACACAACCGATTTTCAAATGGTCCGATGAAGACTTCGAGCATGTTCTCGACTTGAACTTCAAGGCCGTATGGCACCTGTCGAGAGCTGTCGCCAAACCAATGATCGAGCAGGGCAAGAGCGCGATCGTGAACATTTCATCGGGTGCCAGCCTGCTGGCGATGCCGCAAGCCGCACCCTACGGAGCGGCCAAGGCGGCGATGAACAATCTAACGGGTTCAATGGCCGCCGCGTGGGCAAAAAAGGGCATCCGCGTCAACGCCATAGCCGTTGGGGCGGTAAGGGCTGCGACTCTGACAGAAGACGCCGCACGCTATGGCCTAGACCCCGACGCGATCGCAATGACCAACGGACTTGGCCGTCTCGGAGAGCCGGATGAAATCGGCTACGGCGTGCTGTTTTTCGCCTCGGACGCGTCGAGTTTTTGCTCGGGCCAAACGCTCTATATGCACGGAGCACCCGGCCCCGCCGGAGTCTAGCGATGACACCTCACGAAGGAGTGGCGAATTGAGCCGAGTGGCAGTGGTGACCGGCGGCGGGTCCGGGTTGGGTCAGTCGATCTGCACCAAGCTTGCCGAGGATGGCCATCGGTCGCGGTCCTGGACATCGATGCTGATAGCGGCGACCAGTGTGGCGGCGGCGGTATTACGCAACGGGGGGCAAGCACGTTTCGACCGAAGTCGATGTGTCCGACGAAGCATTCCGTGAACTCCGCCTTCGCCTCCGTGCGCGAGCAGCTGGGACCCGTAGCGATACTGGTTACCAGCGCGGCGATTTCCGGATTCACCCGCTTTGACAAGATCGCTCTCGACGAGTGGAACCGTTACCTGGCAGTCAATCTCACCGGAACGTTCCTGAGCCGTGCGCGCTGCGTTGTCGGACATGGTGGCTGACCAGCTGGGGACGCATCGTCACATCTCGTCGGCTGCGGACAGCAGGGAGCTCCTGGACAAGGTCACTACTCGGCGAGCAAGGGCGGCGTGATTGCGATGACGAAGACGATTGCACTCGACTATGCCGCAAAGGGCATCACCGCGAACACCGTGCCACCGTTCGTGATCGACACACCGATGCTGCGCAAGCAGCAAGCGGCGGCAAACTGCCACCGGCTGAATATCTTTCAAAGGCGATACCAGCAGGCCGCCTCGGATCCCCTGACGACGTGGCAGCGCTGTGTTCGTACCTGTGTTCCGATGGTGCCGGCTACGTCACGGGGCAGGTAATCGGCGTCAACGGTGGCGCAGTTGTCTGAGTCAAGTGCGCAAGGGCCACCAATTGCAGTAGTGACCGGAGCCAGCCGAGGTGCCGGTGCCGGTATCGCGCACGCCCTCGGCAGCCATGGAGCCATCGTCTATGTCACCGGCCGCAGCGAAACCGCGACCAACTCCGCACAGCCAGGAACAATCCACGAGACCGCGCAAAAGGTGACCACCGCCGGCGGGCAGGGCATCGCGGTCCGTGTCGATCACCGCGATGACGAAGAGGTGAAATCGCTCTTCGCCCAGATCGAGCGCGAACACGGCCGAGCTCGACATCCTTGTCAACAATGCCGCCGTCATTCGCGACGAGATGATGGGCCGCACCAGGTTCTGGGAAGAGCCGATCAACGTCATCGACACGCTCGACGTCGGCTTGCGGAGCAGCTATGTCGCCACCGTCTACGCAGCACCACTGATGCTTTCTCAGCGCCGTGGGCTGGTCGCATTCACCTCGTCATCGGGCGCGGTGCATTACGCATTCGGGCCTGCCTACGGAGTGCCCAAAGCAGGCAGTCGACAAGATGGCCGCCGACATGGCCTTCGATTTCAAGGACTTCGGAATCGCATCCATTTCGATATGGATGGGATCGCTGCTTACCGATCGAGTGCGCACGATCATCGCGACCAACCCCGAGAAGTTCAGCCACATTCTTGATACCGCCGAGACGCCCGAATTGACAGGCCACGTCCTCTGGGAGCTCTCTAACGATTCCGATCTAATGGCTTTGAGTGGGCAGACGCTGATCGGCGCCGAGCTCGCGGTCAAGTACGGCATCAAGGATGAGGGTGGTCGTCAACCGCCGTCCTACCGCGAGATGTTCGATGTCCACCCACACCGGCAGGCCTCACACGTGATGCGTTGACGGCGTGGTGGTCGAGTCAACGTGAGCGCCGTTGCGCGAGTTTACGGTTCGGCTTTTCGGGCGGCTCGATTCAGTCGAGATACTGCTCGAAGGCGGCGGTCACTTCCTTGTGCGCGGTCTTGACCCCGATCCCCTCCTCGAGATTCAGGAACTTGGGTAGTCCCGAAATCAACAACTGCAGAGCAGGCAACGAGAAATGTCCACCTGGCTTGGCATTCTTGCCAAATTTGGCGACCAACGCATCGAGTTGAACTTCACGGACGCGCTCGGTGACTCCGGCGATCTCGGACCTAATGGACTTTCAGTGGTTGCCCAGCGCCATGAATTCAGTCATTAACGCGCCCGTGGCCTCCCCGCGACTGAACTCCCAAAGCGCGCGCAACGGTTCGTCAACACGCGATTCAAGAGCCGAAGCAAGGAGGCGCAGATTACGTTCGGAGTACCGGCGAATCGCGGCGAGAAAGATGTCGTCCAGCGTCGGAAAGTAGTACTGCACCAAGCTTGGTGCAACGCCTGCCGCCGCCGCCAAGGCACGGTAGGAGACGCTCGCATAACCTTCGTCGAGCATCATCTTCTCGACGTGATCAAGAAGAGCGTCTCTTGTTTTGGACGTCTTGGCGCCAACTCTCCGAGCAGATGCCGTCATAGGCTCCTCGCTATCGATTGCCAATATTCTGACATCCCGAACGTGCTGTACAGTCGTACAGTGTGCTAGTTAACGGGAAAGCGATGACCGACGAAGCCAGCTTGGATGCTCTGCAACAGGACGTGCGTTACCTGATGGACCGCACGGCGATTTTGGACTGCATCTCGCGTCATGCCCGCGGCTGCGACCGTCACGACATAGACCTCATTACCGCGGCATACCACGATGATGGCGTTGATGAACATGGCAATGACATCAATCCGGGACCCCAGTACGGCCCAGTGGGCAAACGCCACCCACGCCGAGACTCGCAGGTCCACATTCACAACATCACCACTCACAGTTGCGAAATCGATGGCCATACTGCTCATGCGGAAGCTACGTCATTGTCGTGCTGATCGGAACCGATAGCCGCACAGCTCAATTCATCACAGGCCGTTATATCGATCGCCTTAACGCCGCGATGACCAGTGGCGAATCGCGGTGCGTCGGTCGACGTCGAGAATGTTCATCGCCGATGCTCGAGTGCTGCAGTCGGAGTTCTTCACGCCAAAGGGCTATCTCGTCGAACCCGGACCGTACCGATCTGTCCTACGCACGACCACTTTCGATAACCCCTCCCCGCTCGCTGTAGCCGACGCCAATCCCTCCTCGGTGACCACCGGTCACATCCTAGCGTCGTCAATATGGGGCATTTGCCCCTTCCTGTCGATTGTCGGCCCACACACACTCGTTCCCACGACATCACCGTCGATGAGAAGGGAACGAAGAAATGACCGGTTCAATCCGCACCGCAACGCTCGTCATCGCCGCCGCAGCCGTTGCACTCGTCTCACCAGTCGCGTCCGCGGAGCCAAGGGAATGGGACATCGGCGTCTACGACCAGTGCGTCGGTTCGTTCGATGGCAATCCCGCCACTTCGGCCGCCGACTTCAAGCGCTGGGAAGACCACATGAAGATGTGCTGCGACAAGTCAGGCGGTGTCTACAAGTACTCCGGAAACGGCGGGTGCGAATCGCCGCCGAAGGACCAAGCCGAGGTGTGGCACCCGCCCGGGGGTCTGCCCGCCGGAACGCTGACGCCGATTGTCGATCTGCCGCCGGGAACCATCACAGAGAACCGTGAGCCCGTCGGCTAGATCTCGATGACGGTCGGCACGATCATCGGCTGACGGCGGTACGTCTCCCCCACCCACTTGCCGACGGTGCGGCGTACCGCCTGGGCGATCCGGGCGACGTCGGTGATGTTATCGGCGGCAAGTGATTCCAGCTCCTCCTGCACCTTGACCGATACCGGCTCCAGCGCCTTGGGGTCCTCGGAGAAGCCACGCGAGTGCAGCCGCGCCGGCGCGGCCGTCCGCCCGGTTCCGCGGCGCAGCACGATCGTTATCCCGATGAATCCCGACGACAGCGTGAGCCGTTCGCCGACAACGGCATCGCCGACATCATCGGTGATCAGCCCGTCGACGAACATCTTGCCGGTGGGCACCGCACCTGAAATCGATCGCCTTGCGCGCGACCAGGTCGACGCTGACGCCGTTTTCCGCCAGCACCACGTTCTCCTTCGGAACCCCCGTGCGGGCGGCTAGCGCCGCATTGGCCCGCAACATCCGCCAGGTTCCGTGCACCGGCATCACATTGCGCGGCCGCACCCCGTTGTAGAGGAACAGCAGCTCGCCGGCGTATGCGTGACCCGAGACATGTATGCGCACTTGGGCGTTGGTGACGACACGGACGCCGATCTTGGCCAACGCGTCCAACACGCCGAAGATCGCCTCTTCGTTGCCCGGGATCTGAGACGACGACATGACGATGAGATCGCCCGACGTCAGTGTGATGCTGCGATGTTCGCCGCGCGACATCCGCGACAGCGCAGCCATCGGCTCGCCCTGCGTTCCGGTGGTGACGAGTACGACGCGCTCTGGCGCCATCATCTCCGCTGCGCCGATATCGATGACGTCGTCATCGTCGACCGTGAGGTAGCCCAGCTCCTTCGCGATCCCCATGTTGCGCACCATCGAGCGGCCGACGAACGACACCTTGCGGCCAAGCGCCACCGATGCATCGATGATCTGTTGCACCCGCCCCACATTGGAGGCGAAGCACGCGACGATGACCCGACCTTCTGCGCCGCGGATCAGCCGGTGCATATTCGGACCGATCTCGCTTTCCGACGGACCCACGCCAGGAATCTCGGAGTTCGTCGAGTCGCACAGGAACAGGTCAACGCCCGAGTCGCCGAGGCGGGACATGCCGGGCAGGTCGGTGGGCCTGCCGTCGGGCGGCGACTGGTCGAGCTTGATGTCCCCGGTGTGCAGCACGGTGCCTGCACCCGTGTGAATCGCGATCGCCAGGCAGCCGGGAATCGAGTGATTGACCGCAAAATACTCGCACTCGAACACGCCGTGAATCGAGCTCTGGCCCTCGGCGACTTCCTCGAAAACCGGCTTGATGCGGTGTTCGCGGCACTTCTCCGCCACCAGCGCCAGCGTGAACTTCGAACCGACCAGCGGGATGTCGGGCCGGAGCTTGAGCAGGAACGGGATGGCACCGATGTGGTCCTCGTGCGCGTGGGTCAGCACCAGCGCCTCGACATCGTCGAGGCGGTCCTCGATCAGACGCAGGTCGGGCAGGATCAGGTCGACGCCCGGCTCGTCGTGTCCAGGGAACAACACCCCGCAGTCGACGATGAGCAGCCGGCCGAGATGTTCGAAAACCGTCATGTTGCGGCCGATCTCGCTGATGCCACCCAGCGCGGTAACCCGCAAACCACCCTGGGCCAGTGGCCCCGGCGGTGTGAGATCCGTATCCACTAGCGAAGTACCGCGGCAGCCCGCATATCGGCGGCCAACGCCTCGATCTGGTCCGGGCTCGCGGGCACCTGCGGCAGCCGCGGCTCGCCGACCTCGAAGCCCTGCAGCGCCAGCCCGGCCTTCGACATCGTCACACCACCGAGTCGCGTCTGTGCGTCTGCCAGCGGCGCGAGCGTCACGTTGATCTTGCGCGCGGTGGCGATGTCGCCGGAAGTGAACGCCGACAACATCTCTCGCAGTTGGCTCGCGGCGACGTGTCCCCAGACGCTGATGAATCCGACCGCACCCATCGCCAGCCACGGCAGGTTGAGGGCGTCGTCACCCGAGTAGTACGCCAAACCGGTCTCGGCGATGATCCGGCCGCCGCCGTTCAGGTCACCCTTGGCGTCCTTGATCCCGACGATGTTCGGGTGTTCGGCCAGTGCCCGGATGGTGTCCCATTCGATCGGGATGCCCGATCGAATCGGGATGTCGTAGAGCACGATCGGCACCGACACCGCATCGGCGATCGCCGTGAAGTGTGCCGCGAGCCCGGTTTGCAAGGGGCGCGAGTAGTACGGGGTGACCACGAGAAGTCCGTGCGCGCCCTCGGCCTCGCATGCCTTCGCGAGATGCACGCTGTGCGCGGTGTCGTAGGTTCCGGCGCCCGCGATGATGCGGGCGCGGTCGCCGACGGCGTCCAGACACCGCGCGCAGGAGCGCGATCTTCTCGTCATCGGTCGTCGTCGGCGACTCACCGGTGGTGCCCGACAGCACCAGGCCGTCGCAGCCTGCGTCGACCAGGTGGGTGGCCAGGCGTGCGGCGGTGGCGGTGTCGAGTGAGCCGTCGGGCTTGAACGGCGTCACCATCGCGGTCAGCACGGTGCCCAACCGGGCCTGCACGTCGAATCCGCTGGTGCTCACGGCCACCAAGATTACCCGGTTGCGTTCAGGCTTCCGTGGCCAACGGCGACGTGGCCACCTCCGTGCCGTCTGCCAGCGTGGCGATGTCGAAGTCGGCGAACACCTGAGGCGCGACGTCGATGAGCTGGCGCAGGCAGGCGATCGCCAGCCTGCGGATCTCGACGTCCGCCTGTTCGCTGGCCCGCATGGCGACGAAGTGCCGCCACGCCCGGTAGTTGCCGGTCACGACGATGCGGGTCTCGGTCGCGTTGGGCAGCACGGCGCGGGCCGCCTGACGGGCCTGTTTGCGCCGGATCGCGCTCGGCCGCCCGCCAGGCTCATCGCCCGCGAATTTGGCCTCCAGCCTGGTCAGCAGTTCGGAGTAGGTCGCGCGGCCGGCGTCCACGGCCGCCTCGAAGATCTCCTGCAGCTCGGGATCGTCCTCCATGCCCGGCGGCAACACGACCTGCGAGTCGTCCTCGGGGACGTAGCGCTGAGACAGCTGCGAATAGGAGAAGTGGCGGTGGCGAATCAGCTCGTGGGTGCACGATCGCGACACCCCGGAGATGTAGAAGGACACCGACGCGTGCTCGAGCACCGAGAAGTGTCCGACGTCGATGATGTGGCGCAGGTAGCTCGCGTTGGTCGCGGTGCGGGGGTTGGGTTTGGACCAGCTCTGGTAGCAGGCCCGACCTGCGAACTCCACGAGCGCGGGTCCGCCGTCGGCGTCGGTGCTCCACGGCACGTCAGGAGGGGCCAAGAACTCGGTCTTGGCGATCAACTGCACGCGCAGCGGCGCGGTCTCGGCCACGGCTCACCCTAGCGTGACACCATTGCCGACCATGCTGTTAGTCAACTAACATGTTAGTTAACTAACAAGGGGAAGCGACATGAGAACCGACGTCGTGGTGGTCGGAGCGGGGCCGACCGGCCTCGCGGTGGCATGCGGGCTTCGAGCCGCCGAGGTCGCGGTGCGGGTGCTCGACGGCGCGGCCGAGCCGGCCGTGACGTCCCGCGCCCTCGGTCTGCAGCCACGCGGCGTCGAAGTACTCGACCGGCTCGGCGCGCTGGGTGATCTGCCCCAACGTGCGCTTCCGATCAACAAGGTCTCGATCATCGTCGAGGGCCGTGAGCTGGCCCGGCTGAAAGTCGGAGCGGCCATGGAACGGCTGGGCGGGCGAACAGGCCTGATCATCTCGCAAGCCGAGATCGAAGCCCAGCTGCGCGAGCGATTGGCGGAACTCGGCGGAACCGTCGAGTGGGGACATCGTGTCGCCGGCCTCAACCTCAGGGCCGACGGTGTGTCCGTTCGCCTCGACGACGCCACGGAGATCGATGCCGCTTGGGTCATCGGGGCGGACGGCGCCCACAGTGTCATCCGTAAGGCGTGCAACGTCGGGTTCCCTGGCGTGCCGCTCGTCGAGCGGTTTCTGCTTGCCGATGTGCACGCCGACCTGGACCGGCCACGCGATGCGGCGGTGACGTGGATACGCCGAACCGACCTGCTCGCCGCGTTCCCGCTACCCGGCGACGACTTCTGGCGGCTGATGGCGCCTGCGCCTCCGAGTTTCGGCGACGAGCCCCAGCAGGACACGATCGTCGACTTCCTCGGCGACCGCCTTCGCGCCGAGAAAGGCGGTTCGATCGGCGACGTTGAGTGGACGTCGTCGTTCCGAATCCAGCGCCGCCTCGCCGACACCTATCGGCGAGGACGCGTGCTGTTGGCAGGCGACGCCGCACACATCCACAGCCCGCTCGGCGGCCAGGGCATGAACACCGGGATCGGCGACGCCGAGAACCTGGCCTGGAAGCTCGCGTTGGTCATCGGCGGCCGGGCGGCCGACAGCCTGCTCGACACCTATGAGACCGAGCGGCGCCCGATCGCCAAGGATGTTCTCGAGTCGACCAGCGGCCTCACCGAGATCGTGGTCGGCGACAGCGCGATTTCCCGGTTCGTGCGCGACCGTGTCGGAGTCCCCCTTTTGAACCTCGACTGGGTGCAGCGGTACATCGGGGCGAAGGCGTCGCAGCTGCAGGTCTCTTACCGGAACGGGCCGCTGGGCGCTGGGCGGTGGCGACGGCTGCCGGGGCTAAGGGCAGGCGATCGTGTTGGGGACCGCGAGGGGCTTTACGGCGCCCTCGGGCCGGCCTGGGCGCTGCTCGGTGCGGAGAAGCTGGCCGACATCGCACGTGAGCGGCTCGGCGACGTCGTTGCCCTTCGCGCCGACGGTGACGCGATGCTGGTTCGCCCCGACGGGCACCTTGCGTGGCGAGGCACCGATGCTGTCGGGCTTCGGGCTTGGCTCGATGGCGCGCTCGGCAGCCCCGAAAGGCCGCTTGCCCCATGACCGACGACTGGCGCGCCGCCAAGAAGGCCGCGACCAAGCACGCGATCCAGGACCACGCGCTGCGGCTATTCGTCGAGAAGGGTTACGAAGCAACAACTGTGGACGAGATCGCCGCGGCGGCCGGAGTGTCGCATATGACGTTCTTCCGGTACTTCCCACGCAAGGAGGAGGTCGTCGAATACGACGAATACGACCCCCTGCTGGAAGACCTGATCGCGGCGCGCCCACCAGACGAAGCGCCGATCACCGCTCTGCACAACGCTATCCGCGCCGGATTGGAGGCTGTGCTGCGCACCGATCGCGAGGCACTTCTCATCCGGACCAGGTTGATCCTGGACAACCCGGTGCTGCGGAGCCGGAATCTCATCGCTCAGGACACCACCCGCGACCTGTTCGCCAGAGCCCTGGCGCGGCGGGCCGGACTTACCAAACCCGACCTCACCGCCACCGTTCAAGCTTCCGCCGCACTCGGTGCGATCGGGCCTGCGCTGTCCGCGTGGGCCGAGGACGGTGAGGCGGACCTCATCTCGCTCGTTGGCAGTGCGTTCACAGCGCTGGAATCTGGCGTATCGCCGCACCGGCAGCGCTAGGGTTGCGCGATGGCGGAAAACACCGTGGCCTCCCGCCTCCTCGATGTGCTGGAGCGCGACATCCTGCCGATGACCGAACGCGGCGTCGCAGCAGGCAACAAGATTTTCGGTGCGGCACTGCTGCGTAAATCCGACTTCTCGGTCGTCATCGCTGGCACCAACAGCGAAACAGACAACCCTTTGCTGCACGGCGAGATCAGCACCTTGAACCAGTTCTACGAACGGCCCGCCCGGCCGTCGACGCGCGACTTGGTGTTCCTGTCCACCCACGAGCCGTGCCCGCTGTGCCTTTCGGCGATCACCTGGTGTGGGTTCGACAACTTCTACTACTTCTTCACCTACGAGGATTCCCGCGACGCCTTCGGTATCCCTCACGACCTGAAGATCCTCAAAGAGGTATTCGGCGTGGACGACGGCGCATACCGGCGAAGTAACGAGTTCTGGACGGCGTACTCGATCGGCGCACTGGTCGAAACCGAGACCGAGCCACTGCGGACCAAGCTGCGCGAACAGGACAAGCGGATCCGCGACGTCTATGCGGCGCTGTCGGAGCAGTATCAGGCGTCCAAGGCGCGACAACGACATTCCGTTCAACTGAACTCGTTGCCGAACACCGAGACCGAGCTGCAGTTACGCGGCATAATCGGCCGGTGCGCAGCCCGGCGCGGTAGGGCCATCGTGCATACCGACGAGCACTCCACGGTGACTGGAGCACCTCGAGCGATGGTCGCTGTGTTGGCTGCGGCCGCCTTCGTCATTTTCGCGCAGATCTTCATGATCGCCCCGGTGCTGCCTGCGTTGGCCCAGGCGTTTTCCACCACTCCGGGCCATATCGGTCTGGCGATACCGCTTTATCTGATCCCTCACGGAGTGCTCACGTTGGTGTGGGGGCCTATTTCGGACCGGTTTGGTCGGCGGCGGGTCATCATGGGCTCGCTGATCGCCTTCGTTGTACTGGCGGCCTTGACGACACTCGCCCCGACCGCCAACGCCTTCCTCGCGATGCGCATGCTGACCGCGTTGGCGGCAAGTGGAGTGGTGCCGATCGCCCTGGCGTTGGTCGGTGACCTCGTTCCTTACCAGCAGCGCGGGCACGCGCTGGGCTGGCTGTTCGGCGGGATGGCCGGCGGGATGGCCTTCGGCGCGGCGGGCGGCGCGCTCGCCGAACCGCTGCTCGGATGGCGCGGCTTGTTCGGGGTCGCCGCCGCGTTCGGGCTGGTACTTGTCATCGCTGCGACGGTTCTGCGCGCGATCCCGTCGCACGCAGAGCCGGCCGCGGACGCGCCGGCTGCCTCGTCGGCGGGGTATTTGACGCTTCTTCGCACCGCGCGCGGGCGCCGCACGTACGGATATGTGCTCATCAACGCCTTGGTGCAGTCCGGTATTTACAGCTGGTTCGGCCTGTATCTGCACCTCCATTACGGCTTGGACGAGGTGGGCATCGGCTTGGCGATGCTGGGTTACGGCCTCCCCGGATTCGTTCTCGGCCCGGTGATCGGTCGCGCCGCTGACCGTTGGGGCCGCGCCCGTGTCATCCCTGCGGGGGTGGCATTGACAGCGGTATGCGCGTTTGCCTTGGCTGCGCCGCTGCCGGCCCTTGGTGCACAGATCGCGATCGTCTTACTGTCGCTCGGTTATGACATGACGCAGCCGCCTCTGGCCGGCATCGTCACCGATCTGCCCGGGTCGCGTGGGAAAGCCATGGGGTTCAACGCCTTCACGCTTTTCACCGGGTTCGGTATCGGTGCGCTGATTTTTCAGATCGCCTTCACGTGGACCGGTTTCACGACCGCCTTTCTCCTGTTCGGCGGCGCCGCCGCCGTCGCGGCGCTGGCAGCGGTCCCGCTGTTCCGGTCCGAGCGGCCCACAGAGCATCAGGGCTGACCGGTAGTCGTCGCCCAGGAGCCCCACGTGGTGGCCGAGCCGGGTTTCGACGTCGCCCGGTTCGTGGAATCCCCGCTCGAAGAGCTTCTGGATGCGCGCCTGAGCGGCCGGCCGTTGCAGGGCGGCGAGGAACGCATCCCATTCGGGGACGATCTCCGCGTCGGGAGGCAGGCTGTTCATGTCGACCAACCGCTTCGTCTCAGCGAGGGCCTGTTTGTCGAACGACGAGATTCTCGTGGCGAGCGCGTCGACGAAGTCGTCCAGTTCCGCGTCGGGGAAGGACCGGTTGACGTACCCGTAGCGCTCGGCGAGGTCGCCGTCGATATCGTCGGCGCTCAGCAGGACTTCCAACGCACGGCCGCGCCCGATCAGCCGCGGCAGCCGCGCCATCGGGCCGCCGCCGGGGACCAGGCCCGCGCCCACCTCCCACTGAGACAGCAGCGCCTTCTCCCGGCTGGCGAATCGCATATCGCTGGCGAGGGCGAGCTCGCTGCCGACGCCGGTGGCACGCCCGCGGATCGAGGCGATCGACACGACGGGTGCGCGGCTCAGCCGCGCCAGCATGTCGGGTAGCGCCTGCAGACCCGTCGGGCCCGCGGGGAACTTCGCCGACTCCTCGAGCGGCGCCACGAAGTCGTAATGGGTGATGAAGAACCCGTCGACGGCGCTGTCGAAGACGACGACCTTGACGTGTTCGTCGGTCTCCAGCGCGGTGATGGCCTCATCGAGCTGCGGAATGGTATCGGGCCCAAAGATATTCAGCGGAGGCATGTCGAACGTCACCCGCCAATAGGCCAGGCGAGTGCTTGGTCAGGCGGACCGTGCGTTCGGCCATGGTCGGGCTCCTCACATCTCGATCTGAGTGGGCGATTTCTCGACGCGCGGGTCAATCGGTGAGCACGCCGGCGCGCCGCATCGCCGTGGTGATCAGCTCGATGTCGATGAGCCCGTGATGGCGCGCAAGCCGTTCGGCATCGTCGGCGCGGCCGTCGGCGATGGCATCGATCAGTTCCTCGTGCTCGTGCAGAGCGCGTAATTCCATGTCGCGCATGGTCGACGGCTCTCCCCAGAGGTGCGCAGGCGCACCGATACTCACGGTCGCCTTCGCGTCGAGCAGCACCTGCTTGAGAACGTCGTTGTGCGCGGCGTCCATGATCGCCAGATGAAGCCGGCTGTCGGCCTGCTGGGCGGCCAGCCCGCTCTCCGCGGATCGGTATTCGTCGAACCTGGCCCTGATGACCGATATGTCGTGGTCCGTGCGGCACTCTGCGGCCGCCCGGCTGACGGTGCCCTGCAGGCGGCATATCGCGTCGCAGCGGTCGCGTAACTCGCCGAGGCGAGCCCGCAGCGTGCGTCCGACCGCGTCAGTGGACGAGTCCGGCCACTGGTTACAGACGTAGGACCCGCCGCCGCGGCCACGTCGTGTCTCGATGAGCCCGCGATCGAGAAGCGTGCCAGCGCAGCCCGAACCGTCATCCGGCCCGCACCGAGCGATGCGGCCAGGTCGCGTTCGACCGGCAACCGGGCGCCAGGAAGGTACTCGCCGATCGCGATCGCGGTGATCAGGCGATCGGTGATCTCGTCGATGCGGGTTGGCGTATCTCGCTGCTGATGTAGCAATCCTGTCAGTGCGCCGTTGTGCGCCATGCGTCATTCCTTGTCGTCAGACCAAATGTTAAATCCCGATCAATGGTCTTGTCATGAGACCTTTCCAGGTCCATGCTGAGATTCATGCCTCAGACCACCCGGACGGTTCCGTTCCGCGGCCACGAGACTTGGGTCCAGATCACCGAGCCCGCCCATCCGCAGCCGGACGCACTTCCCCTTTTCGTTCTGCACGGCGGACCGGGCATGGCGCACAACTACGTCCGCAACTTCGCCGACCTGGCCGACGAAACGGGACGCACCGTCATCCACTACGACCAGATCGGCTGCGGCAACAGCACGCACCTACCGGATGCACCCGCCGATTTCTGGACACCCGCGCTGTTCGTCGAGGAGTTCCACGCGGTACGCGAAGCGCTGGGCATCGACGAGTACCACCTGCTCGGCCAGTCCTGGGGCGGGATGCTGAGCGCCGAGATCGCTGTCCTGCGCCACCAGGGCTGAAATCGGTGGCGATCTGCAACTCCCCTGCGTCGATGGAGCTCTGGATGGCCGGATGTGCCCAGTTGGTCGATGCGTTGCCGCCCGATATTCGGGACGCGCTGATCCGTCATGAGGAGGCGGGCACCGTCACCGATCCGGAGTACCTGGCGGCGACCGACGAGTTCTACAAGCTTCACCTGTGCCGGGTCGTGCCGATGCCGCAGGACCTCGTCGACACCATCGAGCAGATGGAGGCCGAGCCGACGGTCTACCACACCATGAACGGCCCCAACGAGTTTCACGTTCTCGGCACTCTGCGCGGCTGGAGCATCATCGACCGACTCCCGCAGGTCACCGCGCCGACGCTTGTGATCGCGGGCGAGTTCGACGAGGCGACTCCGGAGGCGTGGCAGCCCTACGTCGACCAGATCCCCGGTGCGGAGAGCCATGTCTTCCCCGACACCAGCCACTGTTCACATCTCGAGAAGCCAGAAGAGGTTCGCGCCGTCGTCGCCGCATTCCTCGCCCGTCACGACGCCACAGCCCGCGTCTAACCCCACTTCGAGCCGACAGGACAGTCATGGAAGGTCAGCGCAGCCTCGAATCATTCGGCTACAAGCAGGAATTGCACCGCTCGGTCGCGACCGTAGACCTGCTCATCTACGGCCTGGTGTTCATGGTGCCGATCGCCCCGTGGGCGATTTTCGGCACTGTTTACAACAGCGCGTCGGGCATGGTGCCGCTGGTCTATCTCATCGGTTTGATCGCGATGGTGTTCACCGCGATGGCCTATGCGCAGATGGCCCGATCGTTCCCGCTCGCAGGGTCGGTGTTCTCGTATGTGGGCCGCGGAATCCATCCGGGCGCAGGCTTTTTCGCGGGCTGGGCGATCCTGCTCGACTATCTGCTGGTGCCGACACTGCTGTACGTCTTCGCCGCGGAGTCGATGATCGGCCTGTTCCCCGACACGCCGCGCTGGCTGTGGGCGATCGTGTTCGTGATCGTCAACACGGTGATCAACCTTCTCGGCGTCGACTCGCTGAAGATGGCCAACCGCGTGTTCCTGGCCATCGAACTGGTCTTCGTCGTCATCTTCGTCTACATCGCGTTCCGCGCGATCAGCGGCGGTCGCTGCCCGACGTCGGCTGGAGCACGACGCCCATCTGGAACTCCGAACTCGTCAGCGCGCCGTTGATCGCGTCGGCGTTGTCGATCGCGGTGTTGAGTTTCCTTGGTTTCGACGGTATTTCGACACTCGCAGAGGAATCGACGGGTAAGCGGAACCCGGCGGGCAAGGCAATGATCGGCTCGCTGTTCATCGTCGCCTTCCTGTTCATCGTGCAGACGTGGCTGGCCAGCCTGCTCGCAGGCGGCCGCGAATCGTTCAGCGACGACGAGGTGGGCAACGCATTTTTCAAACTGGTCGAAGCCGCGTCGAGTACCGGTGGATGAATGCGTTCTTCGTCGTCAACGTGCTCGCCGTCGGGTTCGCAAACGCGATGGCCGCCCAGGCCGCGACCAGCCGGCTGCTGTACTCGATGAGCCGCGACCGCCATCTTCCCGGATTCCTGTCCAAGATCAGTGCTCGCCAGGTCCCGATCAACGCGATCCTCGTGGTGAGCGCGCTCAGCGTCGTGCTCGTGTTGTTCTTCGTCGGCCAGATCGGGTTGATCTCGTCGCTGGTGAACTTCGGCGCGCTGTTCGCGTTCTGCCTGCTGCACATCTCGGTCGTCTGGTACTACATCGGTCACAAGAAGTCGAAGAACTACCTGCTGCACCTGGTGGTGCCGACGCTCGGCTTCCTGATCATCGGCTACGTGTTGTTCAACGCCGATCCACTCGCCAAGATCGGCGGCATCGTGTGGCTGGCGGTCGGCGCGGTGGTCTTCATCGTCAACAGGATGACCGGCCGCGGCGTACCGGAATTCCGCGACGAGCGCGATGACGAAGCCGCTGATTCGGAGTCGGCAAAATTAGTGCAAGAGTGACTCTGCGCCGCTCATACGCTTGATATGTGGTCAAGGTACGGGTAGACACACCCCGCGCGGTCGAGATTTCTCATGCCGTAGCCGGCGACGCCGATGAGTTGCGGGCCGAACGCCGCGCTCTCGCACATGGGGCGATGTCCTGTCGGGCTGGTCGGGTGTTGCCGCGTCGTCATACGCCAACCATGGGAGGAAGGCATAACGGTGCTTCCAGCTCGTCGAGCGCCTCGCACAATCATCGCAACTGTTGGAGCGCGCCGCGAAGGCTACGACGAGCAGGAGGCCGCCTCTGTCCGCGCCGGCGCTCGGTTCCCGCGAGTCGACCTCTGCCTACCGCGTCGAACTCGATGGCTACTGGCGTCGTCGACAAGCTTCAAGATCGAACAGCCAAGCGATCGCTATCGTCATGACCAGGTCGCGACCTGCACAGCTCGTGGACGGGACGGAGCCGTGGGGCTGTCACGCAGCACCACGACTGATAGCCGCTGTCCGCAGATGCGAGAAGCATGGGCACTTGAAGACAACAGCACACAACGCCCACCGCAACTACACCGAGGCGATCGAACTCAACGTGGCCATGCTGACATGACTGTGGACGTCGATTCCGACACGTTCTACGCGGTCGGCGGTCGGCTGTCGAGTTGGCAGGCGAGGTCTATAACACTTGCGCGGTCAACATGCAGATCCTCGGCGGCACCGGTGCGATGGCAGGCACCGACGATGCGGGCACCGCGTGGGCGAGTCGTATGACGCACGCGCAAGGAAGTTCTGGAACGGTCAACGACCTGACCCTGGCGATGCAGAGCTACGGCGGCCTGTCATCCAGGCCGGCTACAACCACGCCGTCGCCGAATACAACGCCACCGCAAGCCAGCGGGTGAGCCGCCGCAGCGTCCACCCGAACCCGCCAGCACCGCGGCGTGCTGTCGAGCCGCCGTCGGCGGGCGGCCCCGGCAAGGGTCTGTTCGACAAGCGCTGGGGTTGGTCGAGCAGGTCGGAGTCCGGTCCCGACGGCGACACCGTCAAAGTCGATACAGCAGCCCAGGCGTGGGATCGGCTGACGACGGTGTATCAAACGACCACCGTCGTCGAGGCGCTCGAGTCGATGCCCGAGCGTTCAGCGACACGCACTCCCCCGAGGTCAAGTTCATCGTCCGGACCTGCATGAGTTGCGGGATGCGACGTCGGCGATCCTGGCGGGTGCAGCGAGTGGCGCAGTCGTGCAAGGACTACCGCGCGGCGCTCGATGATCTGCGCGACCAACTCGAAGGCATCTGACCGATCTCGCGATCGAGCTGGCGGTTGGCGCGACGATCACGATCTTCGCCGCGTGCGTCGCTCGGCGTCGGCGCGGTAGCCGGGCAGCCAAGACGCACACGATCAGCGAGTTCACCAAGCCCATCAATCAGCCATCAGCGCATACGATATCAACGAATCAGGCATCAAGAAGGCCCACGACATCGCCGGCGTGCGCAAGCGCCTCGAACGCATCAAGAACCTTGCGAGGAAGGTAACCCGGAGGACCCGCTTCGCCGGTACTGAAGAACGGCAATCTGACGGTCAGTGGGCAAGGATTTTCCGCAAGTGAGCGGGAGGCCGCAGAAGAATTGGCCAACCGCGGTCACGATGTCCTTCTGCGGCAAGCGGATCCATCCGCAGGCAGAATGTCTGACCTAATGGTCGATGGTGTGCCATACGATGTCTACACGCCGAGGAGCGGCAACATAGACCGTCTGGTGGGCGCGATCGCCGACAAGAGCAGTCAAGTTCACGGAGGGGGTATCGTGCTCGACCTCAGAAATTCTCCGTTGACTCCTGAACAGGTCGGTGACCTCCTCCCGCGAGTTCGGGGCATTACCGACAAGATCAGCGACATAATCGTAATTGGGTGAGAATGGCAAAATTCGTGTGCGTGTGCGGTACAGAGATTCGTACAAGTGGCGACATTCCGAACGACAACGAGTGGAAGCTCTTTTCTGACGTCGAGTTCGACCAGTACAGCGGCCAGATCGATGTGGAGAAGCTATATCTCGCCGGGACGATCGCGTTTCGTTGTCCCGTCAGCGATCATCTGTGGATCTACTGGGACGGGTTCGACAAGACGCCGCAACTCTACGAGCCGATTCCAGGCGGCGAGCGTGGTCGACAAGCACCCTAGACGTCGGAACGGCATTCACGGCGTGACTAATGATCGTAATTGGCGAGACATCTCGCCCGAAGAGGCGGCCATCGTCGAAGCGATCGTTTCGGCATCCAGATTCCTGAGGGGCGGCCACTTCTCGACGATCTGTTCGGTGCCGTCGTCTTGCAAGACACTGTTTGGATTTTCGACGTAAAGACACCGAACACCGCAACCGGGACGGCACTTCCGGGCGGCCCGTTCCCCGCCCGCGCCATCTTTTTGGCAAGCGACCGTGCGGCGGCGTACGCGACACACGGGCCAGCCGTTCGAATCCGCACAGTCAGACCAGCGCGCGGCGCAACTCCCCCACTAGATCTCCCCGCGTCCCGACCGTGACATCGCCCAGCCCGAGCCATGACGCCATCGACCGCAACTCCCCCGCCAACGCCTCGCCACGCGCGACCGCTCCTGGCCCGGTTCGGTGAATGCGCCGACGGCATTGAGCGCGCCTGTCGCTCGTTCGGCCTTCAGGTCCACACGGCCGACGAGCTGCCCGTCGAGCATGAACGGCCATACGTAGTAACCGAATTGGCGCTTGGGCGCGGGCGTGTAGATCTCGATGCGGTAGTGGAAGTCGAACATCCGCTCGGCCCGCTGCCGGAACCACACAAGCGGATCGAACGGGCACAGCAGCGCGGTCCCACGCTCGAAACGCGGAATGATCTGGCCCACACGCAGATACGCGGGCGCCTTCCAGCCGTCGACCTCGACGTGTTCGAGCTCGCCGTCGGCGACGAGCTTCGGCGAGAGCCGGCTTGACCTGCCCCGCACCCAGCCGGAAGTAGTCGCGGATGTCGGCTTCTGTCCCGACGCCCAGCGCACCCGCTGCCCGCAGCGCCAACTCGCGAATCGCCTCGTCGTCCTCGACCTCGCGCGCCAGCACTTCGGGCGGCAAAACGTTCTCGGTCAGTTCGTAGTGCCGGGCGAAGCCGACCCGCGTCGCCGTCGTCAACACCCCCGCCGACCACAGCGCCTCGGCGACCCATTTCGTATCGCTGCGGTCCCACCACGGGCCCTTGCGTCCACGCGGTTCCGATTCGAGGTGTGCCTCGATCTGACCCGCCGTCGACGGCCCGAGCTCCGTTACTGCGGCGACGACGCCCTCGGCCAGCTTCGCGTTCTTCTTGACGATCTCCTTGCCCCAGCGACCGTCGGCGTACTCCCGCATCCGCCAGCGAAGCAGCGGCCAGTCGTCGACCGACATCAGCGCGGCCTCGTGCGCCCAGTACTCGACGAGCAGTCTCGGCGACCGCGCGCTGTGGCTCCACGCCGCGCGGTCCACCACATCGCGGTCGTAGGGGCCGAGTCGGCTGAACACCGGCGCGTAATGCGCGCGCACCGCCACCGACACCGAATCCAGCTGCAGCACCTGAATCCGGGAGATCAGCCGCCGCAGATGCGCGCGCGTCACGGCACCGCGCGGCTTCGGTTCGTGGAAGCCCTGCGCAGCCACCGCGATGCGCCGCGCCTGCCCGGCGGTCAGCCTGCTCATGCCCGGGTGTAGCTGTGGAACCGGTAACGCAGACCGGAGCGGCTGGTCAGCCAGTCCCCCGTGGTGCCAACCCACGATTCGTCGAGCACCGGTGCGACGGCGTCGCTGTCCTCGCGGCGCAGGTCGACCTCCACCTCGGTCACCTCACACCGCGTCGCCGCGGGCAGCGCCAGCAGATAGATCTGCTCGCCGCCGATCACCCATGCCTCGTCGTCTGTGAGCGCCTCATCGAGGCCGCCCACCACCGTCGCTCCGTCGGCCATGTAGTCAGCTTGCCGGGTCACTACGACATTTCTGCGACCAGGCAGCGGGCGCACCTTGCTCGGCAGCGACTCCCACGTCAGCCGCCCCATCACCACGGTGTGGCCCAGCGTCAGCTCCTTGAAGCGGGCCTGGTCCTCGGGCAGCTGCCACGGAATACCGCCTGCGCGGCCGATCACACCGGAGGGCGACTGGGCCCAGATGAGGCCCAGCGTCATACGGCTACGGGCGCCTTGATCGCGGGGTGCGGGTCGTAGTTCTTGATGACGACGTCGTCGTAGGTGTAGTCGAAGATCGAATCCCGCGGCGCCAGAACGAGTTCCGGGTACGGCCGCGGCTCACGGCTGAGTTGTTCGGTGACCTGCTCGACGTGGTTGTCATAGATGTGGCAGTCGCCGCCGGTCCAGACGAACTCACCGACATCAAGCCCCGCCTGCGCCGCCATCATGTGGGTGAGCAGCGCATAGCTGGCGATGTTGAACGGAACACCGAGGAACAGGTCGGCGCTGCGCTGGTAGAGCTGACACGACAGCCTGCCGTCGGCCACATAGAACTGGAAGAACGCGTGGCACGGCGGCAACGCCATCTGCGGGATCTCGCCGACGTTCCACGCCGAGACGATGTTGCGCCGCGAGTCCGGATCGGACTTCAGCAGTTCCAGCGCGGCGCTGATCTGGTCGATGTGCTCACCGGACGGCGTCGGCCAGGATCGCCACTGCACGCCGTAGACCGGGCCGAGATCGCCTGCCTCGCTGGCCCATTCGTCCCATATGGTGACACCGTGCTCCTGCAGCCAACGGACATTCGAGTCGCCTCGCAGGAACCACAGCAGTTCGTAGATCACCGACTTGGTGTGCACCTTCTTGGTGGTGACGAGCGGAAAGCCCGCCGAAAGGTCGTAGCGCAGCTGGTGGCCGAACAGGCTGCGGGTGCCGGTGCCCGTGCGATCCGATTTCGGTGTGCCACGATCGAGCACCACGCGCAGCAGATCCTCGTAGGGGGTGGCGATCGGCACGCCGCCCAGCTTACGTCCAGACCGGTGGCGTAGAACGGAAGCATGCCGAGTGTCTCAGCTTCCGTCACCACACCCGACGGCACCTGCCCCGTCACCCTGCACACCCCCGACGGCAGCGGCCCGTGGCCGGGCGTCGTCATGTACGTCGACGCGGGCGGCGTCCGCGACAGCATGTCCGAGATGGCGCAGCGAATGTCCGGCTACGGCTACGCCGTGCTGCTGCCCGATGTGTACTACCGGCACGGCGACTGGAAGCCGTTCGACATGCGCACAGCGTTCACCGACCAGGAGGAGCGCACCCGGCTGATGGGGATGGTCGGGTCGGTGACACCCGACATGATCGCCGCCGACGCGCGCGCCTACTTCGACTTCCTCGATTCTCGGCCGGAGGTCAAAGGCTCGCGATTCGGCGTCTTCGGATACTGCATGGGTGGCCGCACCTCCGTGATCGCGGCCGGGCGCGTCCCCGAACGCGTCGGCGCCGCCGGCTCATTCCATGGCGGCGGATTGGTCACCGACGACCCGAACAGCCCGCATCTGCTTGCCGACAAGATGGACGCCACCATTTACGTCGCCGGAGCGGAAAACGATGCGAGTTTCACCACCGATAACGCCGAAACCCTGGACAAGGCGCTGACGGCGGCCGGTGTCGAGCACATGGTGGAGTTCTATCCCGCCGGGCACGGGTTCGCGGTGCCCGACAATCCCCCGTACGACAAGGCCGCCGCCGATCGGCACTGGGCCGCGTTGGAGAAGCTGTTCGCCGCCCTGCCCTGACCAGGGACGGACCCGCTGTTGGCTCGGCGGTCACAGTGCGCGACCATATTCGGGTGGACAACGAGGTCAGCACCACCCATGACGACACCGACATCGGGTCGCGGATCAACCCCGTGCTCGCCAGAAGTTGGCTGCTGGTGAACGGCGCGCAGTATGAGCGCTTCGCACCCGCCGTCCAGTCCCGCGCCGACATCGTGGTCCTCGACATCGAGGACGCCGTCGCCCCCAAGGACAAGGCCGCGGCCCGCACCAACGTGATCAAGTGGCTCGGCGAGGGCAATGCACGACTGGGTCCGCGTCAACGGCTTCGGAACGCAGTGGTGGCAGGACGACCTCGAGTTGCTGTCGGGCACCTCGGTCGGCGGCGTGATGCTCGCGATGGTCGAGTCCGTCGACCACGTCACCGAGACGGCCAAGCGGCTGCCCAACATCCCGATCGTTGCGCTCGTCGAGACGGCCCGCGGGCTCGAGCGGATTACCGAGATCGCTGCGGCGAAGGGCACGTTCCGGTTGGCGTTCGGCATCGGCGACTTCCGCAGGGACACCGGCTTCGGCGACAACCCGATGACGCTGGCCTACGCGCGGTCGCGGTTCACGATCGCCGCGAAGGCCGCACATCTGCCGAGCGCCATCGACGGCCCCACCGTCGGATCGAGCGCCCTGAAGCTGAGCGAGGCGACGGCAGTTTCCACCGAGTTCGGCATGACGGGCAAGATCTGCCTGACGCCCGACCAGTGCGCAACCGTGAACGAAGGGCTGTCGCCGTCTGTCGAAGAGATCGCCTGGGCCAAGGAGTTTTTCACCGAGTTCGAGCGAGACGGCGGCGAGATCCGGAACGGCTCAGACCTGCCGCGTATCGCCCGCGCGAACAAAATCATCGACCTGGCCCGCGCGTACGGTATCGAACCGTCGGAGTTCGACGACGTCGACGACCCCGCACACATCCCTGCGCCGTCGGACACCTACCACTACTGAGCCTTCGGCGGTTCCTCGTCGCGATCGTTCCTGTGCATGAAATTGGCTATTGCGCGCGCCAAACCGCGGCCCGCATAGATGGCGGCGACCACCGACACGATGATCATCACGATGAACATGATGAGCCAGTTGGTCCGGCTGTGGCTGACGTTCCACCAGATGATGGTGAAGAGGATCGCGCAGATGAACACCACGATGTCGCGCCAATTGCCGCCGTAGGAAACCGCGGCTTCTCGCAGGGCGCGACTCTTCTCCGTCGCTGCGATCAGGTCGTCGATGCGTTCGTCGATGCTGGCCTTCAGCCGGGCTTTCAGCTCAGGCTGATCATCCGGAATCCGCTCGAGCAGGTCCATGTCCTTGTCGATCATGGCGCGGACATCGGGTCCCTTGAAGCTTCCCGCAGCGGCGCCCAACAGCGCCCCGCCCGCGATCGGCGCTGCGCCCAAGGCGAGTTCGGCGATACCTGGCATAGCCAGCTCCTTCACGAGTCATGGGCGCATCGAGACTACGGTTGTTGACGGCTTTCGGCTGAAGTTCGTCATCTTCCGTCGTCTCGTCATTCCATCAGCTGAGCGGCGACCGTCGCGCCGAGATTCCAGCACGCTTCCAGGTCGTCCTTGCTCGGCTTGCCCGAAACCACGACGGTGTCGGCTGCCTTCGTCCAGCCCAGCCCGGTCGTGATGGAGTCGATTCCGCGCTCGGCCCCTTCGGTGCCCTCGTTGCCGTGCAGGAAGACGCCGAACGGCCGCCCGCCGGTGGTGTCGAGGCACGGGTAGTAGCAGACATCGAACGCATGCTTCATCGCGCCGCTCATGTACCCGAGGTTGGCGGGGGTGCCCAGCAGATAGCCGTCGGCCTCGAGCATGTCGGTCGCCGACACCGTCAGCGCCGGACGCCGGACCACTTCTACGCCCTCGATCTCGGGGTCGGTCGCACCCGACAACGACGGCCTCGAACATCTCGTGCGTGTGGGGCGACGGCGTGTGATGAACGATCAACAGCCTCTTCGTCTTCCGCCTCCTGCAGTTCGACGGCCTTCTTCATCGCCTCACGCGCCCGGCTGCGGTCGCCTGCGTAGTCATAGGCCCGGGCCAGCCGGTACCACCGCAGCCAGTTGTCCGGCTCGCTCTCCACCTCGTCGCGCACGGTCTCGAACAGTGCGTCGGCGGCGTCGCGCTGAATCCGGCCCGACGGCATCCTCGGCAGCTCACTGACATCGAGATCCATCCCGCCCTCACGGGCGAGTCGCGCCAGCCGTTGGTGCGCGAGGCCGGCCTGCAGCGTGCTGACCATCACCCAGATGCCGATCAGCGGCATGACCAGAATCGCGACGCCGAGGCCGATCGCGGCGCCACTTCCGGACGTGATGAATGCCCACGCGATCCGGCCGAGAAGAAGGAAGTAGACGACCATCGCGACGCACATGAAGCCGATCAGCAGCTGGATGCGAAGCGCGCGCCCACCCTCAGCATGTCATGTCAGGTCGAGTAGCGGCTCTATGCCGACGGTGAGGCCCGGGTGTTCCTTCACCTTCCGGACCGCAAGCAGCACACCGGGTACGAACGAGGTGCGGTCGAGGCTGTCGTGACGGATCGTCAGCGTCTCGCCTTCGGTACCGAACAACACCTCCTGGTGCGCAACGAGCCCGGCCAGCCGGATGGAGTGCACGGGTATGCCGTCGACGTCGGCTCCCCTGGCGCCGTCCAGCCCCGTACTGGTGGCATCGGGGTTGGGCGGCATGTCTTTTCGGGCTTCGGCGATGAGGCGGGCCGTGCGGGCCGCGGTTCCCGACGGTGCGTCGGCCTTGTGCGGATGGTGCAGCTCGATGACCTCGACCGAGTCGAAGAAGCGCGCCGCCTTCTGCGCGAAATGCATCGACAGCACCGCGCCGATCGCGAAGTTCGGGGCGATGAGGATCGCGACATCGGGTTTGGCGGTGAGCCAGCTGCGCACCTGCCCGATCCGTTTGTCGTCGAAGCCGGTGGTGCCGACGACGGCATGGATGCCGTTCTCGATGAGGAACTTGCAGGTTGTCCATCACCACGTCGGGGTGGGTGAAGTCGATGACGACCTCGGTGTCCGCTTCGGTCAGCAGGCTCAGTGAGTCGCCTGCGTCGACCTCGGCCGACAAGGTCAGGCCGTCGGCGTCACGGACCGCGGCGACCATGGTCGCGCCGACCTTGCCCTTGCTGCCCAGCACCCCCACTCGCATGGATTCACCCTAGTCCGGCGCCACGCATGCCCCCACCGTGTCGATGAGAACCAGGCGGCCTTGGCGAGCTCAGTCCGAGAATCGGGTGATGCTGATCGTGTTGATCACGTGTCGCACGTGCTTGGCCGGGGCGGTCTGCGCCCATATCGTCAGCATGGCCCGATTCTTCTGCTCCTGATCGGCGTCATCGATCCATCCGATCGTCGGCAGCACCTCTTTGATCCGCGCCAATCCTGTGTCTTGCGAGACCTTCATCGCTGTTCTCCATCTGGTCGGTCGGTCGGACGGTCATCAACAATTTTCCGACCTCGTTGACGGATCGCCCTGAGTAGTGGGCTACTGCACTTGAGACAAAGCACTGCACGTCAGCACACGACGTCGACGTAGACCGTCTTCGAGGTGACGGTGGTGACGATGCTGCTGCCCGCACCGGGCGCCCCCGAGTCCACCCGGGCGAAGGTCGGGCCGGGGCGCACGCCGTTGGCGACACAGCTGTCGAGCGGCGCCGTGCCGGTCTTGTTGAGGATCACGTGAAACCCGTGCGCCTGCAGGGTGCTAACGGTTTGCGACGCGGATTCGGGCCCCGACGGCGCCGCATTCGCGACACCGGCCAGCCCCACGGCGGCGAATGCCATTGCGGTCGCGGTCATTACGTACTTCGTTGAGTTCTTCGTCTTTTCCATGCCCATAGATAGGGACGGGGGTTACAGCGGCGACGCGCCCCGCAGGTGCTCGAAGATCAGCGACGTCTGCGTGCCCGCGACATCGGCGTCGGCGTTGAGGTTCTCCACGACGAACGCTCGCAGGTCCTCGGTGTCGCGCGCGGCGACGTGCAGGATGAAGTCGTCGGCGCCCGCCAGGAAGTAGACGTCCATCACCTGAGGCTTGCTCCGGATCTGGGCGATGAAGTTTCGGATTTTCGCCCTGGCGTTTGCCTGCAGGTTGACCGAGATCATCGCCTGTAGCGACAGGCCGATGGCGGCCGGGTCGATATCGGCGTAGAAGCCGCGAATGACGCCGAGCTCATGCAGGCGGCGAACGCGGCCGTGACAGGTCGACGGCGCGATGCCGACGGCGTCCGCGAGCGCGCTGTTGGGCATGCGCGCGTCACGGTGGAGGAGCATCAGAATGCGGCGATCGACGTCGTCGATCTCGGGCGGCCGAACATCCTTCGACGGACGCGGCCGACTCGCCATCATAATCGAGGATTCTTCAGTCATACCCAGATAATATCGAATGATTAGCAGATCTATTGCGTCCTACTCGAATTTTCTTCACAATTTTAGTCATTCCATCGACGATCAGGAGTAGTCATGCGCGTCGGCATCCCGACCGAGATCAAGAACAACGAGTTCCGAGTTGCCATCACCCCCGCTGGTGTGGCCGAACTGGTCCATCGCGGCCATGAGGTGATCATTCAGGCAGGCGCGGGCGAGGGCTCCGCGATCTCCGACGCCGACTTCAAGCGCGCAGGCGCCCAGATGATCAACAACGTCGACGAGGTCTGGGAAGAGGCCGACCTGCTGCTGAAGGTCAAGGAGCCCATCGAGGCCGAGTACAAGCGGCTGCGCAAGGGCCAGACTCTCTTCACCTATCTGCACCTCGCGGCGTCGGCGCCGTGCACCGATGCGCTCATGTCGTCGGGCACCACGTCGATCGCGTACGAGACGGTGCAGACCGCCGACGGCGCGCTGCCGCTGTTGGCGCCCATGAGCGAGGTCGCGGGCCGACTCGCGGCACAGGTCGGCGCCTACCATCTGATGCGCACCCACGGCGGGCGCGGCGTCCTGATGGGCGGTGTACCAGGCGTGGCGCCTGCCAACGTCGTGGTGATCGGCGGCGGAATGGCCGGCGACAACGCCGCCGCCGTCGCCAAGGGGATGGGCGCTCGCGTCACCGTCTTCGACCTGAACATCAACACCCTGCGCAAGATCGACGCCGAGTACGGCGGCAGCATCGAGACGCGTTACTCGTCGCGCCTCGATCTCGAGGACGCAGTCAAGGAGGCCGATCTGGTGATCGGCGCAGTCCTGGTGCCAGGCGCCAAGGCGCCCAAGCTCGTCACCAATTCGACTGTTGCGCACATGAAGCCGGGTTCCGTGCTTGTCGACATCGCGATCGACCAGGGCGGCTGCTTCGAGGACTCACGCCCCACCACACACGACGACCCCACCTTTGCGGTGCACGACGCGGTCTTCTACTGCGTGGCCAACATGCCCGGCGCCGTGCCGCGCACGTCGACCTACGCTCTGACGAACGCGACCATGCCGTATGTGGTCAAGCTCGCCGAGCGGGGTTGGCAGGGGGCCTGCGCGGCCGATTCCGCTCTGGCCAAGGGCCTTTCGACGCACGAGGGCGCGCTGCTCTCCGAGCAGGTGGCCGCCGACCTCGACCTGCCCTTCACCGATCCGGCCACCGTTCTGGCCTGATCGATCAACTGAACATCTCCCCGTCCACATAAAACCAACGACGGGCTCTAACGGCGAAGCGGGACCGCTCATGCAGCGTCCCGCTTCGTCCGCGTTTCGGCGGTAATGGCGCGCGGAACTCGACGACACCCTCGTCGTCGCCTTGTGCGCCCGCCACAGTGTCGACGATCTCCAGGCCCGTCCACACCTCATCTGACGGCGTCACCGTCTCGGGCCGCGTGCGCGGATGCCATGTCCGCCAGACATAGTCCAGATCCCCCACCGCGTATGCGCTGTAGCGCGACCGCATCAACTCCTCGGCGGTCGCCGCCACCCGCTCTCCCGCATGAAGGGGCCCGCAGCACCGTCCGAACATCTCGCCGCTGCCACACGGGCAATCATCCCCCGCAAGCGGGAGGTGCCCCCAGGTAGCCGACATGGATCACAGTCTTGCCGATTCCATTCTTGACACCTGTCAAGTAGGTTTGGGGGCATGCATCTCGCCGACGTGCTGCCCAACGCCCCGACCACGACGGACCAGGCGCTCGCACTCTTCGACGAACGCCCGGCGGTCGACACCGAGTTCATGATCGGCACCTGGCACGGCGCCGAAATGCCGACGGGACACCGCTTGGACGGTCTTCTGCAGGCCAGCGGTTGGTGGGGAAAGCAGTTCGTCGACGGCGAGACCGTCCACCCGCTGCTGTTTCCCACCGGTGACGGCAGCGCGTTGTGGGCGGTCAACCCGGTCCTGGCGTTCGGCGGCCTCGGTGCGCTCACCAGGATTCCTGGGCTGCGGCACCGCAACCACGCGGGCACGATCAACGCCGTGAGCCCGCTACTGCGGACCCGCAGCCCCAAGGCGCGGTTGCGCACGACCCGCTACCGCGGTGTCGATACCGCGACGATGATCTACGATCAGCTGCCCATCAACGACGTGTTCCGCAAGCTGGACGACGAAAGCGTCATCGGGGCAATGGATTTGCGCGGCTCGGAGAAGCCGTACTTCTTTGTGCTGACGCGAGACGACTCGCTGCGCCTGCGCTAGACCAGCGCAAGCAGATAGCTCGTGCGCCACCAGATCAGCACGGCGAACAACGCGAGGATCGCAACCGTCGCGCCCACCTCCACCTGCACTCGCGCCTTCGCGGGCGCGTAGGCATAGGCGTAGGCCACCAAGCCACCCGTCACGAGCCCACCCAGGTGACCCTGCCAGCTGATCGACGGCACGGTGAACGTGATGACCAGGTTGATCACGATCATGATGACGACCCAGCGGATGTCGACGTTGACCTTCTTACCCACGACGAAGGTGGCCGCGAACAACCCGAACACCGCACCCGACGCACCGAGGGTCGGCACATCCAACGGCGAGAACAGATAGATCAGCACTGAGCCACCGATCGCGCTCAACAGATACAGCGCAATGAAACGCAGTCGGCCCAGCCAGATCTCGAGCGGCGGACCCACCACGAACAACGCGAACATGTTGAACAGGATGTGGGTGATCCCGCTGTGCAGGAACGCCGACGTCAACATGCGGTACAGCTCGCCGTGGGCGACGGCGGGCGACCACATGACGAACGCGGCCTCCAGACGCGGCGACGCCATCTGGATGACGAAGGCGACCACGTTGATCGCGATCAGCACGTAGGTGAGCACCGGCATCGTCGAACCCCACCGGCCGCCGGACCGCGCCTTGGGCTGGCGCACCGCCTTCGCTCCTGCGCTGACGCATTCCGCACACTGGTGGCCGACCGACGCGTCGCGCATGCACTCCGGACAGATGTAGCGCTGGCACCGGGTGCATTGCACATACGTCGTCCGGTCCGGATGCCGGTAACACGTCGGGGCGGCCGTCGTCATCGGATCAGTTTCCCAGCAGCCAGGGCACCAGCAGCGAAGCAACCTCGCCGATCAACGGGCGGTTGTTCGGCGCCTTCGGGTCATCGGCCTGCGAGCGCGTCATGATCGCCAGGAGGAGCCGCTGACCGGCAGGCCCGTAGGCGATCCCGACGTCGTTGGTGCTGCCGTAATCGCCGTTGCCGGTTTTGTCGGCCGTGGTCCAGCCCTCGGGAAGGCCTGCGCGCATGCTCGACGTCTCGTTGGCCCGCATCCAGTCCTCCAGCTGCTGCCGCTGCGGCGGTGCCAGCACGTCACCCGTCAGCAGGGTGCGATAGCCGCCGCCGAGCGCACCCGGGCTGCTGGTGTCGCGCGGATCGCCCGGTATCGCCGAATTGAGCTCGATCTCCCACCGGTCCAGCCGGGTGCGGTCGTCATCGATGCTGCGCGCGAAATCGGTGATGGCGGAAGGCCCGCCGATGGTCTGAAGGAGCAGGTTGCCCGCACAGTTGTCGCTGACCTGCACAGCCGCCGCGCACAGGTCGGCCAGCGTCATCTGACCGCCGGAATTCGGCGCGGTCCTCGGCGAGTTGGGCAGCGCCGCCCACTTGGGGTCGACGACGATCTGCCGGTCCAGCGTCAACTCACCGTTGCCCACCATCTGCAGAACCCGCGCCGCGGCATAGCCCTTGAACGTCGAACACATCGCGAACGACTCACCGTCGAGGTGGGACACCGTTCGGCCGGAGTCGAAGTCGACGGCGTACACCCCGATCTTCGCGTTGTGCCGCCGCTGCAGCGCCTCGATTTGGTCATGGACAGGGGGGACCGGTTCGGCGGGGTCGGCGAGGACGGATTTCTGCAGAGCACGCGGCGAGGCCGGCCACAGCCAACCCGCCGACCAGCACGCTGCGTCGGGAGAGTCGATTCACCGCTCCCACGGTACCGATCAGCCCGCGATGGCCCGAAGCGGCTGCGGCAGAGACCTTTTGGTTCGGTAAGGCCCCAGCACCGCCGCGCCGTATGGCCTGGTCAGCAGCCGGTGCGCCACCGCGTTGACCTCGTCGAGGGTGACGGTGTCGATCAACTCGAGCGTCTCGTCGATGGTGCGATGATCGCCGTAGTTCAGTTCGCTGCGGCCGATGCGGTTCATCCGCGATCCGGAGTCCTCGAGGCCGAGTACCAGTCCGCCGCTCAATGAGCCCTTGGCGATCCGGCACTCCGCTTCGGTGATCCCGTCTCGCGCCACCGTCTCCAACACGTCGGTGGTGACCCGGGCCACCTCGGCGAATCGCTCGGGCAGGCACGCGGCATACACCGAAAGCGCTCCGCTGTCGGAGAAGGTGTCCACCGTCGAATACACCGAGTACGCCAACCCGCGGGTTTCGCGGATCTGTTGGAACAGGCGAGAACTCAGACCGCCACCAAGTGCGGTGTTGAGCACCGAAAGCGCCCACCGGTGGTTCCAGTGCCGACCCGGCACACGTACGCCCAGCGACATATGGGTCTGCTCGGCGTCGCGGGTGACCACCTCGAGTTGCGGCTGGCCGGTGACCCGCCCCGTGCCCTTTCGTGGTGACGCCGCGGTGCGGCCGCGCATCAGGTGCGCTCCGAAGTGCTGACGCACCAATGCGACCACCTGATCGTGGTCGACGTTGCCCGCGACCGCCACCACCATCCGTTCGGGTGTGTAGCGGCGGACGTGGAATGAATGCAGCTGGGACCGCGTCATCGCCGAAACCGATGCGGCGCTGCCGATCACGGGGCGTCCGACCGGATGTTCCCCGAAGACGGCCGACAGGAAGACATCGCCGAGCGTGTCCTCCGGATCGTCGTCGCGCATCGCGATCTCCTCGAGCACCACGGCGCGCTCGAGCTCCACGTCCTCGGCTGCGCACACGCCCCGCAGCACCACGTCGGCGACCAGGTCGACCGCCAGTTCGAGGTCGCTGTCGAGCACGTGCGCGTAGTAGCAGGTGTGCTCCCGTGCCGTGAACGCGTTCAGCTCACCGCCGACCGCGTCCACCGCCTGGGCGATCTCCACCGCGCTGCGCGTCGGAGTGGACTTGAACAACAGGTGCTCGAGGAAGTGCGCGGCGCCCGCGACGCTGGCACCTTCGTCACGCGAACCGACGCCCACCCACACTCCGACCGAAGCCGAGCGCACCGAGGGGATGTACTCGGTGACGACGCGCAGACCACCCGGCAGGGTGGTGCGTCGCAGTGTGGACTTCGTCGCGGACTCGGCGCCGCGGCGGACCCTTCGCAGGCCCGCCTTACCGCTAACTGCCTGTCGTGGCATCGACAGGCGAATCAGCGGGCGACGCTTCCTCGGCCGAGTCTTCCTCGGCAACCAGGATGAGCGAGATCTTGCCGCGGTTGTCGATGTCGGCGATCTCGACGCGCAACTTGTCGCCGACCTTCACCACGTCCTCGACCTTGTTGATGCGCTTGCCGCGGCCGAGCTTGGAGATGTGCACCAGTCCGTCGCGGCCAGGCAGCAGCGAGACGAACGCACCGAAATCGGTTGTCTTGACCACGGTTCCGAGGAACCGCTCACCGGTCTTGGGCAGCTGCGGGTTGGCAATGGCGTTGATCAGGTCGATCGCGGCCTGTGCCGACAAGCCGTCGGTCGCACCGACGAACACCGTGCCGTCGTCCTCGATCGAGATCGACGCGCCGGTCTGCTCGGTGATCGAGTTGATCATCTTGCCCTTGGGGCCGATGACCTCGCCGATCTTGTCGATCGGCACCTTGATGGCGGTGACACGAGGCGCGTACGGGCTCATCTCGTCGGGACCGTCGATGGCCTCGGCCATCACCTCGAGGATGGTGATCCGGGCGTCCTTGGCCTGCGCCAGCGCGCCTGCCAGCACCGAGGACGGAATGCCGTCGAGCTTGGTGTCCAGCTGCAGCGCGGTGACGAAGTCCTTGGTGCCAGCGCACTTGAAGTCCATGTCACCGAAGGCATCCTCGGCACCGAGGATGTCGGTGAGAGTGACGAACCGGCGTTCGGTACCGCCACCCTCGACCTCGACGTCGTCGGACACCAGACCCATCGCGATACCCGCGACCGGAGCCTTCAGCGGCACGCCTGCGTTCAGCAGCGACAAGGTCGACGCACACACCGAGCCCATCGACGTCGAGCCGTTCGAGCTCAACGCCTCCGACACCTGGCGGATCGCGTACGGGAACTCCTCGACGCTCGGCAGGACGGGCATGAGTGCCCGCTCGGCCAGTGCACCGTGCCCGATCTCACGCCGCTTGGGCGAGCCGACGCGACCGGTTTCACCGGTCGAATACGGCGGGAAGTTGTAGTGGTGCATGTAGCGCTTCGACTTCTCCGGCCCGAGGGAGTCGATCTGCTGGGCCATCTTGACCATGTCCAGCGTGGTCACGCCCATGATCTGGGTCTCGCCACGCTCGAACAGCGCGCTGCCGTGCGCCCGCGGGATCACGGCCACCTCGGCGGAGAGCGCACGGATGTCGGTGATGCCACGACCGTCGATGCGGAAGTGGTCGGTGAGGATGCGCTGCCGGACGAGCTTCTTGGTCAGCGCCCTGAACGCGGCGCCGATCTCCTTCTCGCGGCCCGCGTACTGCTCGGCCAGCCGCTCGAGCACCTCGACCTTGATCTCGTCGGTGCGGTCGTTGCGCTCTTCCTTGCCTGCGATGGTGAGCGCCTTGGAGAGCTCCTCAGTGGCCACCGAGGACACCGAGTAATACACGTCTTCCTGGTATTCCGGGAACAACGGGTACTCGCCGGTCTCCTTGCCCGCGCGCGCGGCCAGTTCCTCCTGGGCAGTGCACAGCGCGGAGATGAACGGCTTGGCGGCCTCGAGGCCCTCTGCGACGACGGCTTCGGTCGGAGCACCGGCGCCGCCGGCGACGAGCTCGATGACCTTGTCGGTGGCCTCGGCCTCGACCATCATGATGGCGACGTCGTCACCGGCCTTGCGACCCGCGACGACCATGTCGAATACGGCTCCTTCGAGCTGCTCGACGGTCGGGAACGCCACCCATTGACCGTCGATCAGTGCGACGCGCACGCCGCCGACGGGGCCGGCGAACGGCAGCCCGGAGATCTGCGTGGATGCCGACGCGGCGTTGATCGCCAGCACGTCGTACAGATCCTTGGGATCCAGGCTCAGGATGGTGACGACGACCTGGATCTCGTTACGCAGACCCGAGACGAACGTCGGGCGCAGCGGCCGGTCGATCAGGCGGCAGGTCAGGATCGCGTCGGTGGACGGCCTGCCCTCGCGGCGGAAGAACGAGCCGGGAATGCGCCCGGCGGCATACATCCGCTCTTCGACGTCGATCGTCAGCGGGAAGAAGTCGAAATGGTCTTTGGGGGTCTTGCTGGCGGTCGTCGCCGACAGCAACATGGTCTCGTCGTCGAGGTAGGCGACGACGGCGCCTGCGGCCTGCTGGGCAAGCCGGCCCGCTTCGAAGCGGATGGTGCGGGTGCCGAAGCTCCCGTTGTCGATGACGGCGGTCGATTCGAAAACGCCGTCCTCAATTTCTGCAACAGACATAGGTGTCCGTAAGGCCTCTCTGGGTCTTATTCAGCTGTTTCGCGTCGTCAAGCTCAGTACGCTGAGCAGCCTGTCAGACCACGGGCCTTGATACGGCTACGGCCGTCAGTCGAAGCTGCCGGAGGCTCGAACCCAATTTCTTGGGGCTCCCGGCTGCCACTACCGAAGACCGCCCGATCAGGCGGGGTCCGCCAGGGACACGCAGGAGCGGTGCACGCGGACTGCGAGAACCGCACCGATTGTTCGCGCTGCCGCATCTGATGTCGCCGCCTAAGCGGCGTCGAAAACGGCTGCCGAACGCATTCATGTTACACCGCGGCAACGCCGCGGCCGACACGCCCGGATGCGTCAGCGACGCAGGCCAAGGCGGTCGATCAAGGAGCGGTAGCGCGCCACGTCGACCTGGGCGACGTACTTGAGCAGGCGGCGGCGACGGCCGACAAGCAGCAGCAGTCCGCGCCGCGAGTGGTGGTCGTGCTTGTGCACCTTGAGGTGCTCGGTCAGGTCGGCGATGCGCTTGGTGAGCAGCGCGACCTGCGCCTCCGGCGAACCGGTGTCGCTTTCATGCAGGCCATACGAGCCCAGGATGTCTTTTTTCTGTTCGGCAGTGAGCGCCACGAAACAATCTCTCCATCAATCGGTCCGCGAGAAGGGGCTTGATACCCCGAAAAACGTAGCCGCCGCGAACTGCAGCACACGCTTGGTCGGGGTGAAGTCTAGCAGCGGACCTGGGCCGGAGCCGAATCGCGCCGAAGCATCGCCGCGCAAGACATCACTGCGCGGCGAGGATGGCGCGGGCCCGCTCTGTGTCGCCGCCCATGGCCGTGACCAGGTCATCCACCGAATCGAAGCGCTCCTGGCCGCGGATTCGGGCGATGAAGTCCACCCCGACGTGCTGTCCGTACAGGTCGGCCTCGGTATCGAGAACAAACGCCTCGACCGTGCGGGTGCGCCCGGAGAACGTCGGATTGGTGCCCACCGAGACCGCCGCCTGATACCGCTCACCCGGTACGACGGTGCCCACCACAGGCCCGTGGCCCAGCACGGTGAACCAGGCCGCGTACACGCCGTCGGCCGGGATCGCCGAGTACATCGGTGGCGCGACATTGGCGGTCGGATAGCCCAGCACCTTGCCGCGCCCGTCGCCGCGCACCACCACGCCCTCGACCCGGTGCGGCCTGCCGAGCGCCTCGGCGGCGGCGACGACGTCGCCCGCGTCCACGCAGGCCCGGATATAGGTCGACGAGAAGGTGACGGTTTCGTCCCTGTGGTGCTCGGAGACGAGCGACATGCCCTCGACCGCGAACCCGAACCGCTCCCCCGCCTTGCGCAGCAGGTTGACGTTGCCCGCCGCCTTCTTGCCGAAGGTGAAGTTCTCCCCGACGACCACCTCGACCGCGTGCAGGTTCTCCACCAGCAGTTCGTGGATGTAGCGCTCGGGCGTGAGCTTCATGAAGTCCGAGGTGAACGGCATCACCAGGAAAACGTCGATGCCCAGCTCCTCGACGAGTTCGGCACGCCGGGTCAGGGTTGTCAGCTGCGCGGGATGGCTGCCGGGGAAGACAACCTCCATCGGATGGGGGTCGAACGTCATCAGCACCGTCGGCACACCGCGGGACCGGCCCGCCTTCACCGCATGGTTGATCAGCTCGGCGTGTCCGCGGTGAACCCCGTCGAACACGCCGATGGTGATGACACATCGCCCCCAGTCCGTGGGGATCTCGTCCTGGCCCCGCCAGCGCTGCACAGTGCCAAGCGTACGGCGCGCCGACAGGCCTGGCTCCGCCACATCCCCAGATCAGGCGACCATTGCCTAAACTTCATAAGCGTGAGTCCGAACGGTAACCCGCGCGACCTGACCGCGGTCGCTCAGGATTACCTGAAAACCATCTGGACCGCGCAGGAGTGGTCGCACGAGAAGGTCAGCACCAAGATGCTCGCCGAGCGGATCGGGGTGTCGGCCAGCACCGCATCGGAGTCGATCCGCAAGCTCGCCGACCAGGGCCTCGTCGACCACGAGAAGTACGGCGCGGTGACCCTGACGCAGGCCGGCCGTACCGCCGCGCTCGGCATGGTGCGCAGGCACCGGCTGATGGAGACCTTCCTGGTCCGCATGCTCGGCTACAGCTGGGACGAGGTGCACGACGAGGCAGAGGTGCTCGAGCACGCCGTCTCGGACCGCATGCTGGACCGCATCGACGCCAAGCTCGGCTACCCGAAGCGCGATCCGCACGGCGATCCGATACCCGCCGCCGACGGCCACGTGCCGACGCCGGACGCCCGCCAGCTGTCGGTGTGCTCCGACGGCGAGTCGGGAATCGTGGCCCGCATCTCCGATGCCGACCCGGAGATGCTGCGGTACTTCGACAGCGTCGGGATCACCCTGGATTCGCGGCTGATGGTGCTGGCCCGTCGCGACTTCGCGGGCATGATCTCGGTGGCGATCAAATCGGCCGACGCCAAGGAAAACGATCCGGGCGCCACCGTCGATCTGGGAAGTCCTGCAGCAGAAGCCATTTGGGTCGTCGGCTAGCAGTCACGCCAGCAGTTCCCTGATCGTCGTCGGCTGGCCCGTCGACAATGCAATGGTGGCGAAGAAGTGCG